>CAVPFC010000077.1:0-21579 GCA_963703605.1 uncultured Actinomycetes bacterium | reverse complement strand
CAACCATGAAGCGCCGTATCAATGCTCCCGGGAGGGGCGGCGGCAACGCCGGGAATCACCGGCACCGGCGCACGGCCATGGCCTTGTTAAGCGGACGGGGAGCCGCGCGCCGGGGCGGGGCGGAAGTGGCCGCGACCCGTGCGGAAACACGGGTAAGGCCGGCGGCAGCCACCGGCTCTTGCTTGTCCAGGCGGTTAGGGTTCGGGCGGCGGGGGGCCGGTGCCCAGGCGCCGCTGGAGGAAGCGCAGCTCGTGCAGGTACAGATTCTCCTCGTCGCGGACGCGGTGGGTGGCGCCGGGCAGCAGCAGCACCTCGTGCGGCCGGTCGGCCGTGAGCAGAGCGCTGGACAGGCGCAGCGTGTTCACCGGGGACAGATATTGTTGTCGGCCAGGCCGGCGGACCAGCAGCAGCGGGCGGACAAGCCTCCGGGCGCCTCCAGCCAGCCATCGCGCATCGCAGAGCTCCGGGCAGAGGCTCCGGCGGCCTTCTCCCAGCAAACTCGCTCTCGCCAGTTCGCGTCGTAGAAACGCTTATCGGCGACCCGGGGCCCGGCCACCGCGGAGATGGAAGACGTCGGGGCGGCGCAGCACCGCCAGCGCCGCGAGCGCGCCGCTGAACGACCAGCGGCGGATGCCTACCCGGCCGAGATCCAGCCCGGGGCGCTGCGGCGGTGCTCGAGGAGCGCGGCCACCTGGTCCTCCAGCGCCGGGCCGAAGATGTCGCCGTAGACCTCGCGCTCCCAGGCCGGGCCGCGCCCCGGCGCGCCCGGCGCCCGTCGGCGACCAGCACGGCGAAGCCCTGCTCGGCGAACCACTGCGAGACGAACGACTGGCCTGTTGGCGAGCGCCTCTGCACGCGGGCCCGGCGTACGGGTCGAGCAGGACCGGCAGCTTGCCGTCGCCCTCGCGGTACCAGGATGCAGAAGACAGCACGGCGCGCAGCTCGCGGGGCCCGAGGACGAGGGGCCGCGCGCTGCTCCAGACCGCAGTGACGGGGCAGCTCCGGGCCGCCCGCCGTGGACGTAGCGACTGCGCAGCCGCCGGGTGCTCATGCGGCGGCGACGCGACCAGCGTGTCGCTGTGCGCCGCCCCCGGCGACGCCCGGCTCCGCCGCTGAGCTGGCGCGGGCTCTCCCCGGCCCGGTAGCTCCAGAGCTGGGTCGGGTCGGCCGCCGGGGACGCGGTGAACAGACCTCCCCGCTTCTCCACGCCGAGGACGGCGCGCAGTTGCTGCCCGGCGGGGTGAGGGCGGCGCCGTTCACGGTCAGATACCGGGCGCCGTCCGGCTCGGCGTGGCTGACCAGGGAGCCGTCGGCGAAGCGGCTGGTAGAGCCCGGCACGAGCTCCACCCGTCGTGCTGCTCGGCCAGCTGCCAGGTGGCGCCGGTCGACGCATGCCGAGCCAGCGCAGCGTGCGTGGGTCGTGAGTTTCACCGTGGCGAAGGGGCCGCGCGGGTCCCAGTCCGCTGACCGGCACGTACTCGTAGGCAGCGCGGTCCCAGATCCTGGGTGCGGGTGCCGCCGAGCCCGGTGACCCAGAGGGTTACCTCCGCGTTGGCGGTGCACGGCCGGGTAGCGCACGGCCCTGCGGCGGCTTGCTCGGGATCGGCCGGGTCGGCGATGTACCAGACGCCGACCGCCGCGTTGTCCACCCGCGCTACAGCGGCTGGCCGTCCGGGGCCCACCAGATGCGCCGGCCCATCGATTCGGCGGCGACGTGCTCGGCCAGCCAAACGCCTCCTCGGGCCGTCGGGGCGACCGCCCGGTCCCGGCACCGCCCGCCGCAGCGCGCCGCTGGCGACGTAGGCGGCCTGCTGGCCGGGTGGGATCGGGGCGCGGGTCGACCACCGCGCCCGCGGCGGGCAGGCGGCGGATCCGGCCAGCGGCGATATCTCCACCGTCCACAGCCCGCCGGACAGTGCGAAGGCCACCAGCCGGGCCGCGTCGTCCGCGGCGTAACTCACGATGCCCGTGCCGACGGTCCCGGTTCCCGGCGGATGCGCTCGGCCTCGGGCAGTCCCTCCGCCGAGCAATCCGCGGGTCGGCCAGCAGCCGCCGCTCCCCGAGCGGGCATCCAGCGCCCACAGGCAGCCACCGATCGTTGCCGCTGCGCAGGAACAGCACGGTCGCCCCGTCGGCGGAGATCGTGAACTGATGGGGACGCCCGAGCGCTCGGTCCGGGTGGCGGGGGCAGCGAGATCGGCATGCCGCACCACGCCCACGCCCAACGCCCCCGCGCCACCCGGCCCGCCACCATGATTGTTTGGACTTTTCATCCCGAAGGCACGGTTCGGCGCCCGGCTTGTCCCGGTTTGGGCGGAACAAGAGCCGGCCCGGCCCCAGGCCGCGGCGGTCAGGCGGGCGGCCGAGGAAGGCCAGCGACGGCTCCTGCGCGATAGACGGGTGCCGCTGTGGGCAACAGCCGGTGGAGAAGTCGGTCACGGCGCCCGGCGGCAGCGACCGGGCCAGCGCACGGCCCCGGGGCAGGTCCCGCCGAGCCCGCAGGGCGGGCGCGTGGGTGACCGCGTCGGCCTCGGCGAACCCGGTGGCACGTAGGCTCCCGGGTCGGCACGGCGCGGGCCTGCCCATAGCTGGTCCAGATCGCCGCCACGGCCGAGATCAACTGCGGGTTCTCGGCGAGCAGCAGCGCGCCGTACCCACCCATCGACATGCTGAAGGTGCCGATCGCCCGCCGCCCGAGGTCGCGCCGCTGGCAGAGCGGGATCATGCTCATGACCATCGGGTCGTCGCCCGGGGTGCGGGTTCCAGTAGCCGGCTCCGCGGCCATCGCGATCGGCGGCAGCGGCCTGCCGGTTACCCGGCGCCTGCACTGCGCCGAGCACCCGGTACCGGCCAGCGCGACGACGAGCGCAGCGGCGCGCCCGGCGGTGGCCGGTGGCCAGGCCATCGTGTAGCCGACCTGGCGCCGCCGGGCACGGAAGTACGTGCCCGATTCCGCCACGCCCGGTGCGGCGAAGACCAGCGGCGGGCTCGGCACCGAACAGGCCCCGCTCCAGCCGGCGCTGAGCACCTGCTGGCCGGGCAGCACGCCGCGGTGACCAGTTCGAGCGCGCCCGCCCGCGGCGGCCACCGCGGCAAGCCCGCCCGCGCCAGCGGCCCAGCACCGCGGCGGGTCCACCGGCGCCCCGGCGCCGTCTCGCGGGGCGTGCTCCGGCCAGGCCCGGCCGGGCCCCGCTCACCGCCGCCCGCCGCTCACGCCCTGGCCCTGGCCATGGACGGCCAGCCGACGGCCAGGGCGATCGCCATCACGGCCAGCCCGGCGGCGTCGACGGCCCGGAACAGCGCCGGCGCGGGCCCGCGCTGACTGACCCAGCACACGCCCCGCCGAGGAAGGCGGTCATGGCGGCCACCACCGCTCCACGCCTCATAACGGAGGATCTCCGGGGCGAGGCCTCGATCCGGCGCACCAGCGTGACGGCGCCGATGGCAATGCACGCCGCCGATCACCAGCGCCCAGCTCTCGGTTCGCCGGGCGACCCGCTGGTGCGGGCCGAGCAGGAGGTGACCAGCACCGGCCGCCAGCGCAACGGCGATACCCCGCCGGCGCCAGGCCCTGGCGCGACCGAGCGCCCGCCGGCGCCCGGCCAGCCGTTGCCGTCGGTGGCCGGGCACCGGCGGGCACTGGTGGCCGCACCAGGGCCTGGCGCCCGGCGGGGTCGCCGCGTTCGGCTGGGCGGCCACGCTGTCGGTCACCTCCTACTGGGCCCACCCCGCCGCCCTCGCGTCCTTCCCGGCCGCCGAGCTGGCCTGGATGGTGATCAGCCCGGCGGCGCTGCTCGGTATTGCCATCGGCGCCGTCACGCTGGTGCGCCGGATCGAGGCCTCGCCCCGGATCCTCCGTTATGAGGCGTGGACGGGACGGGCGGCGGTGGCCGCCATGACCGCCTTCCTCGGCGGGGCGCTGTGCTGGGTCAGTCAGCGCGGGCCCGCGCCGGCGCTGTTCCGGGCCGGTGACATCGACGCCGCCGGGCTGGCCGTGATGGCGATCGCCCTGGCCGTCGGCTGGCATGCCATGGCCAGGGCCAGGGCGTGAGCGGCGGGCGGCGGGTGAGCGGGGCCGGGCCGGGCCTGGCCGGAGCACGCCCCGGCGAGACGGCGCCGGGGCGCCGGTGGACCCGCCGCCGTGCGCTGACCGCTGGCGCGGGCGGGCTTGCCGCGGTGGCCGCCGCCGGGGCGGGCGCGCTCGAACTGGTCGCCCGCGGTGTGCTGCCCGGCCAGCAGGTGCTCGAGCCGGCTCGACGGGGCCTGTTCGGTGCCGAGCCCGCCGCTGGTCTTCGCCGCACCGGGCGTGGCGGAATCGGGCACGTTCTACTCCCGTGCCCGGCGGCGCCAGGTCGGCTACACGATCGCCTGGCCACCCGGCCACCGGCCGGGCGCGCCGCTGCCGCTCGTCGTCGCGCTGCACCCGTACGGGGCCGACCACCTCCGGGTGCTCAGCGGCATGTCCCTCGCGCAGGCGCTGGCCCTGCGGGTAACCGGCAGGCCGCTGCCGCCGATGGCGATGGCCGCGGCGGACGGCGGGCCCGGCTACTGGAACCCGCACCCGGGCGACGACCCGATGGCCATGGTGATCGACGAGCTGATCCCGCTCTGCCAGCGGCACAACCTCGGGCGGCGGGCGATCGGCACCCTTGGCATCTCGATGGGTGGGTACGGCGCGCTGCTGCTGGCCGAGAAGTACCCGCGGCTGATCTCGGCCGTGGCGGCGATCGGCCCGGCGATCTGGACCAGCTATGGGCAGGCCCGCGCCGTCAACCCGGGAGCCTACGCCTCGGCGGCCGCGTTCGCCGAGGCCGACGCGGTCACCCACGCGCCCGCGCTGGCCGGGGTGGCGGTCCGGGTGGCCTGCGGGCTCAGCGACCCGTTCTGCCCGGGGGTGCGTGCGCTGGCCCGGTCGCTGCCGCCGGGCGCCGTGACCGACTTCTCCACCGGCTGCCACAGCGGCCCGTTCTTCATCGCGCAGGAGCCCCCGTCGCTGGCCTTCCTGGCCGCCCACCTGACCGCCGCGGCCTGAGCGGGCCGGCTCTTCATACGTTCCGCACGCCCGAACCGGGACAAGCCGGGCGCCGAACCGTGCGTTCGGGATGAAAAGTCCAAACGATCATGGTGGCGGGCCCGGTGCGCGGGGGCGTCGCGGGGCACGGGGCGGGGCGGAAAGGGGCTGTGGGTTGGGCGCGCGGCGTGGCATGGTGTGCGGCATGCCGACGATCTCGCTGCCCCGCCAGCTGACCCGGACCGAGCGGTTCACGCTGGGCGTCCCGGATCAGTTCACGATCTCCGCCGACGGGGCGACCGTGCTGTTCCTGCGCAGCCGGGCCGGCGACGATCCGGTGGGCTGCCTGTGGGCGCTGGATACCCGCTCGGGGGCGGAGCGGCTGCTGGCCGACCCCGCGGAGTTGCTCGGCGGTGCCGCGGAGGAGCTGCCCGAGGCCGAGCGCATCCGCCGGGAACGGGACCGCGCGTCCGGCACGGGCATCGTGAGTTACGCCGCGGACGACGCGGCCCGGCTGGTGGCCTTCGCACTGTCCGGCGGGCTGTGGACGGTGGATGTCGCCGCTGGCCGGATCCGCCGCCTGCCCGCCGCGGGCGCGGTGGTCGACCCGCGCCCCGATCCCACCGGCCGGCGGGTCGCCTACGTCGCCGGCGGCGCGCTGCGGGTCATCGAGGCGGGCGGTGCCCCGGACCGGGCGGTCGCCCAGCCCGACGGCCCCGAGGTCACGTTCGGGCTGGCCGAGCACGTCGCCGCCGAATCGATGGGCCGCACCCGGGGCTACTGGTGGGCCCCGGACGGCCAGCGGCTGCTGGTCGCGCGGGTGGACAACGCGGCGGTCGGCGTCTGGTACATCGCCGACCCGGCCGATCCGAGCAAGCCGCCGCAGGCCATGCGCTACCCGGCCGTCGGCACCGCCAACGCGGAGGTAACCCTCTGGGTCACCGGGCTCGGCGGCACCCGCACCCAGGTCCGCTGGGACCGCGCTGCCTACGAGTACGTGCCGGTCGCCGGACTGGGACCCGCGCGGCCCCTTCGCCACGGTGCAGACCCGCGACCAGCGCACGCTGCGCTGGCTCGGCATCGACCCGTCGACCGGCGCCACCTGGCAGCTGGCCGAGCAGCACGACGAGTGCTGGGTGGAGCTCGTGCCCGGGCTGCCGGCCCGCTTCGCCGACGGCTCCCTGGTCAGCCACGCCGACCGGGACGGCACCCGGTATCTGACCGTGAACGGCGCGGCCGTCACCCCGCCCGGGCAGCAACTGCGCGCCGTCCTCGGCGTGGAGAAGCGGGAGCTGCTGTTCACCGCGTCGCCGGCGGCCGACCCGACGCAGACCCAGCTCTGGAGCTACCGGGCCGGGGAGAGCCCGCGCCAGCTCAGCACCGAACCGGGCGTCCACACGGGGGCGCGCCGCGGCGGCACGCTGGTGCACGTGGCCCACCCCGTGGACCGCCCGGGCAGCCGGGTCACCGTCCAGCGGGCGGGCGGCCCGGAGCTGCCCGTGGCGTCGCTGGCGGAGTCGCCCGTGCTGGAGCAGCGCGCGGCCCGGCTCGTCCTCGGGCCCCGCGAGCTGCGTGCCGTGCTGTTCCTGCCGTCCTGGTACCGCGAGGGCGACGGCAAGCTGCCGGTCCTGCTCGACCCGTACGCCGGGCCCGCCGTGCAGAAGGTCACCGCCGAGCAGCACGCCCAGTCGTTCGTCTCGCAGTGGTTCGCCGAGCAGGGCTTCGCCGTGCTGGTCGCCGACGGGCGCGGCACGCCGGGGCGCGGCCCGGCCTGGGAGCGCGAGGTCTACGGCGACATCTTCGGCCCGGCGCTGGAGGACCAGGTGGCCGCGCTCCTCGACACCGCCCGCGAGCACCCCGGGCTGGATCTCGGCCGGGTAGGCATCCGCGGCTGGTCGTTCAGCGGCGCGCTCGCGGCGCTGGCGGTGCTGCGCCGCCCCGACGTCTTCCATGCCGCGGTGGCCGGGGCCCCGGTCACCGATCAGCGTCTGTACGACACGAACTGGCGCGAGCGGTTCCTCGGCCAGCCGGACCAGTACCCGGAGCGGTACGACGCGTGCTCGCTGCTGCTGGAGGCGCCGAAGCTGTCCCGCCCGCTGCTGCTGGTCCACGGCCTCGCCGACGACAACGTCTTCCCGGTGAACACGCTGCGCCTGTCCAGCGCTCTGCTCGCGGCCAACCGGCCGCACGAGGTGCTGCTGCTGCCCGGCGCCACCCACCGCGTCCGCGACGAAACGGCCAACGAGAATCTGTACCTGCACGAGCTGCGCTTCCTCCAGCAGCACCTGGGCGCCAGCCCGCCGCCCGAACCCTAACCGCCTGGACAGCACGAGCCGGTGGCTGCCGCCCGCCTTACCCAGCCTTGTTCACCGGTCGCGGCCACTTTCCACCGCACCGGCGCGCTCGCTCCCGTCCGCTCAACAAGGCCGCCATGCTAGCGCCGGTGCCGGTGATTCCCGGCGTTGCCGCCGCGCCCTCCGGGAGCATGATTACGGCGCTTCATGGTTGATATGGCGCGGTCCGGGAAGTGTGGGACGAAAGCACACCCGCGGAGGTGCCTCATGACCCGCACGAACGCAAACCAGAAGGTGGCAGCGGCGGCGACGATCGCGCAAGACCGCGCCCGGGAGGTAGCGGCCAAGGTCAAGCCCGCCGCCGCCCAGGTGAAGCCGCTGGCCAAGACCACCCAGGAGGCCGCCCGGCGCGGCATCGTCCGGACGCGCACCTGGGCCGCGCCGCAGATCGAGCGCACCGGCCAGGCGCTACAGGAGAACGTCGCGCCCAAGGTCGCCGACGTGCTGTCCTCGGCCGCGCGCCGGATCGAGCCCGACAAGCAGCGCAGCAGGAACTGGTGGACGCTGTCCGGCATCGCGGTACTCGTCGCGGCCGCCGCCACCGCGGCAGCGGCTGCCCTGCGCAAGCGCAGCAAGGCGGCGAGCACGGTGCCGGCCGCCGAGGCGGACGACACCGGGGCGGAGGCGGCCCCCGGGACGCCCCAGCCCAGCGACAACGCTGACGCGACGCGGGCGGGCCGCACCTCCTGACCGGCCCCGCGAACCCCGGCGGCTGACGGCGGCCGGCAGCCCGGGGCCGGCGTAATGCACAAATAAGCAGCGCACTGGCAAGGAGCCGGGCAGCCGGTCTCGGCGGTTACGGGGGTATGCCCTAGCCGCGGAGGCCGGCTTTCAGGGCGACGATCCGCTGCACCGCGGCCTGGAACGCGGCGTGGTTCAGGGTCCCGCCCTGGTAGGCCTCGTCCAGGGCCCTTCTGGCTTGCGCGCCCTCGCTGGGCGTCTGCCCGGCGCACAGGATCAGGTCCATCCCCGCCTGCGCCGCCATCGTGGCCCGGTTGCGGATCGTGCCGAACGGCTGGAGCGCGCCGGCCTCGAGCGCGTCGGTGATCGTGACCCCGGTGAAGCCGAGCCGCTTGCGCAGCTCGCCGCCGACGATCGCCGGCGAGAGCCCGGCCGGCAGCTTCGGATCCAGCGCCGGGTAGACCGCCCAGGACACCATCACCAGCTTGACCCCGTCGGCGATCGCCCGCTGGTAGGGGTACTCGTCGATCGAGCGCAGGTCGTTGCGCGACACGTGCAGCGTGACCGGGCGCTCGTCGGTGTTCTGGCTGGCATTGGCCGCGCCCAGGCCGGGGAAGTGCTTGGCGGTGGCCGCGACCCCGGTCGCCTGCTGCGCTTTGATCATCGCGGCGCCGAGGCGGGACACCACGTGCGGGTCCATGCTGTAGGAGCGCTGGAACTGGTCGTCGAAGTCGCCCGGGGCGCGGTACACGTCGAGCACCGGCGCCAGGTTGAGGTTCATGCCGACGCCGCGCAGGTTCCGGCCCGCTCCCCGGCCCGCGGCCCGCGCCGCGGCGGCCGGACGGGCCGACTCCCCGATCTGCTTCTCCGACAGCGCCGGCTGGCCGGGCAGCCGCCGGACCTCGCCGCCCTCCTGGTCGGTCATCAGCAGCAGCGGGTACTTGCGCAGCGGGTTCTGCGCGCTGGCGTTGGCCTTCTCGAGCTGGGCGGTGACCGAGGCGATCTGGGCCTTGCTGGCTATGTTCTGGCCGAAGAAGATGACGCCGCCGACCTCGCCCTTGCTGATCCAGCGCAGCAGGTTGGCCGGTGGGGTGAGCCCGGCGTAGCTGTAGACCACCCGCTGCCCGGCAAGCTGCTCCGGGGACAGCTTGGGCAGGGCGCGGGCGCCCGCGCGGGCCCCGACCGAGCCCGCCACGGCCGAGCCCGCGGCCCCGGCACCGGCGGCCGGGGGCTTCGCGAGCGGCGGTTTCGCGGCCGAGCCGGGCGAGGCCCCACGGAGCACCGCCAGGCCGATCACCACGGCGAGCAGCACCGCGCACGCGGCGGCGGTGACGATGACGGCGCGCCGTTTGCGCCCCGGTGGACGCGGAACCGCAGGGCCCACCCGCGTACGGTGGTCACCCTGCGGCGTTCCCCGGTGCCTGGCCGAGGTTGTCATGGCCCCCTCAGGTCGAGCGCGGCCTTTGCCGCGTCCTCGACTCCACGGTAGAGGTTATCAAGCGGTGACGAAGGCCACCCGACGCTACCTGCACGTTTGGCGCTGGTAGGCCGGCCGGGCCGGCGCTTTCGGGTGCCGTTGACATCGAGTCATGCTAATAGGAGGGTGCCTGCCCAATCGTTCCGCGCACGTGTGGAGGTGCAGTGAACCAGATGGAGCTGATGTTTTTCGTTGAGCCGGGCCGCGTCGAGTGGCGTGAGGTTCGCCAGCCCGAGCTGGTCGACGCGGAGGACGCATTGATCCGCCCGGTGGCGGTCGCCACCTGCGACCTCGACACGAGCCTGATTCACGGCCGGGCACCGTTCCCCGGCCCGTTTCCCCTCGGTCATGAAGGTGTGGGCGAGGTCATCGAGATTGGCAGCGAGGTCATCAGTATCGCGGTTGGGCAGCACGTGATCGTTCCGTTCCAGGTCAGTTGCGGACAGTGTGGCCGCTGCGCGCGGGGGCTCACGGCGAGCTGTGAACGTGTTGATTTCGGCGCGATGTATGGACTAGAGCCGTTCGGCGGACCGTGGGGAGGATTCCTTGGCGACGTGGTGCGAGTGCCCTGGGCCGACCACATGCTGGTGCCCCTTCCCGATGGGGTCGACCCGGTGGCGGTCGCCAGTCTGAGCGACAACATCCCCGATGCGTGGCGGACCGTCGCTCCGTTCGTCAACGACGCGCCCAGCACGTCGGTGCTTGTCGTTGGTGGCGGAACCCCGAGTCTGCCCTTTTACAGCATCGCCATCGCGAGGGCACTGGGGGTGGACCAGGTCGACTACCTCGAGCTCGACGGGGGCAGCGCTGACCGCTTCGAGAAGGCCACCCGCGCTGGCGCGAGCGTTATCGATAGCCCCAAACAGGTGCGGCGCGGGAGTTACACGGTGACCGTGTGTTCGAGCAACGAGGTGGACGCGCTCAACCTCGCCCTGCGGGCAACCGAGCCGGACGGCACCTGCGTGGTGAACACGATCTTCTTCCGGGACGACGTACCTCTACCGATGTTCTCGATGTACACGCACGGGGTGCGCCTCGTGACGGGCCGCGTGAACGCCCGCGCCATCATGCCCAAGGCGCTCGCCCTGATCGTCGACGGCGCCTTTCAACCGGAAACAGTGACCGACGCAGTTGTTGAGTGGAGCGACGCCGCAGCCGCGCTTGTGGCAGAACCGAGGAAGCTCGTCATCCAACGCCCCAGCTAGAGGAGCACGCACCCGCAGCCGTGAACAACAGCCCAGTTGCCGCGCTCGTTGTGTGATCCCCTCGTTTGTCACGACCCGCTAGCCGTAGAAGAGGCGCTCCATCACGGCCCGGGCGCGGCGTGCCGCCCGGCGGTAGTCCTGCACCAGGTCCTGTGCGGCGCCCGGCGGGTAGCCGAGCACCGAGGCCACGGCGGCCACCTCGGCCGTCCGGGCCGGGATCACGTCCGAGGCCCGGCCCCGGACCAGGACCACCGCGTCCCTGATCCGGGCCGCCAGCCGCCACGCCTCAGCCAGCGCCGCGGCATCCTGCTCCCCCGCCAGCCCCGCGTCCACCGCCGCGGCCAGCCCGGCCAGGGTGCGCGTTGTGCGCATCCCCGGAACCGCGTGTGCGTGCCTGAGCTGGAGCAACTGCACGACCCACTCCACGTCGGAGAGCCCGCCCGGCCCCAGCTTCAGGTGCAGCGCGGGGTCGACGCCACGCGGCATCCGCTCGGACTCCATCCGTGCCTTGAGGCGCCTTATTTCCCTAACGGAGGATTCGCTGATCCCTCCGTCCGGGTAGCGGAACTGGTCCGCGAGAACCGTGAAGCGGCCGCCGAGGCCGGGATCTCCGGCCACTGGTTCGGCCCGCAGCAGGGCCTGTGCCTCCCAGGGAACCGACCAGCGGTGGTAGTAGGCCCGGTAGGACGCCAGCGTCCGCACCAGCGGCCCCTGGCGTCCTTCCGGGCGCAGCCCGGGGTCGATGAGCAGCGGCGGATCCGGGGCCGGCCGGGCCAGCAGCGCGCGCAGTTCCTCGGCGACCGCGTGCGCGGCGGCCGTGGCCTCCTGCTCGTCCGCGCCGGGCACCGGGTCGTGCACGAACATCACGTCGGCGTCGCTGCCGTAGCCGGTTTCGTGCCCGCCGAACCGGCCCATCGCCACCACGCACAGCCGCGTGGGGACGCCTCCCCGGCGGCCGGTCACCGACCGCAGCGCGACTTGCAGCGCGGCCTCGACCGTGACCGCGGCCACGGTGGTGAGCGCCTCGCCGGTCTGCTCGGCGCCCGGCCTGGCGAGCAGGTCGGTCATGGCGGTCCGCAGCAGCTCACGCCGCCGCAGCGCGCGCAGCGCCGCCACCGCATCCTGCGCCTGGGCGTGCCTGCCCACCAGCGCGGCCGCCTCCGCGTGCAGCGCCGCCCGGTCCCGCGGGGTGAGCTGCGCGTCGTCGCCGAGGATCGCGACCGTCTCCGGCTGGCGCAACAGCAGGTCGACCGCATACCGGCTGGAGGCAAGCAGGCGGGCCATCCGCTGCGCCACGGTCATGTCGTCGCGCAGCAGCCGCAGGTACCAGGGCGTGTTGCCGAGCGCGTCGCTGACCTGGTGGAACGCGAGCAGCCCGGCGTCGGGCGCGGCCGCGTCGGCGAACCAGCCGAGCATCAGCGGCAGCAGCGTGCGCTGGATGCTCGCCCGGCGCGACACACCCGAGGTCAGCGCCTCGATGTGGCGCAGCGCCCCGGCCGGGTCGGCGTAGCCGAGCGCCTCGAGCCTGGCGCCCGCGGCCGCCGGGGTGAGCCGGGCGGCGTCGCCGGGCAGCCGCGCAACCGCGTCGAGCAGCGGCCGGTAGAACAGCTTCTCGTGCAGCCGCTGCACCTGAGCCGCGTGCTGCCGCCACCGGGCCAGCAGTTCCTCCGCCGGGTCAGGGCGCCCCGTCCTGGTGCCCTGGTCCCCGGCCCGCTGGCCGCTCTCCGCGCCCAGCAGGGCCCGGCCCAGCCTGCGCAGGGCGGCCGGGTCCTCGGGCAGGGTGTGCGTGCGCCGCAGGTTCCGCAGCTGCAGCAGGTGCTCGACCGTGCGCAGGAACCGGTACGCGGCGGCCAGGTCGGCGGCGTCGGCCCGGCCGACGTACCCGCCCGCGGCGAGGGCCGCCAGCGCGGGCAGGGTGGCCGGCTCCCGCAGCGTTTCGTCCGTCCGGCCGTGCACGAGCTGGAGGAGCTGCACCGAGAACTCGATGTCCCGCAGCCCGCCGGGGCCCAGCTTGAGCTCCCGGTCCGCCACGGCCACCGGCAGCGTGCCGACCACCCGGCGCCGCATCGCCTGCACGTCGGCGACGAAGTTGTCCCGTTGTGCCGCCTGCCAGACCAGCGGGCCCATGGCCGCGGCGTAGTCGCGGCCGAGCGCGGCGTCCCCCGCGACCGGCCTGGCCTTGAGCAGCGCCTGGAACTCCCACGTCTGGGCCCAGCGTTCGTAGTACGCGCGGTGGCTGGCCATGGTGCGGACCAGCGGCCCGTTGCGGCCCTCCGGGCGAAGGTTCGGGTCGACCGGGAACAGCGCCCCCTCGGGGGTGCTCTGCGAGCAGACGCGGATCAGCGCGGCCGCGAGCTGGGTCGCGGTGCGCAGCGCCGCGGCCTCGGCATCCGGGCCGGTGGCCCCGGTGCCCGGCCTGGCGGGCGTGACCGGCTCGGCGACGAAGATCACGTCGACGTCGCTGGCGTAGTTCAGCTCCCGGGCACCGCACTTGCCCATGGCGATCACCGCCAGGCGGCACGGTGCGGCGTCCGCCGGGAGCGCGGCCCTGGCGATCGCGAGGGCCGCCTCGAGCACCGCCGCCGCCAGGTCGGCGAGCTCGGCCGCTACCTGGCCGAGCGGCGCGGCCCCGGTGAGGTCCCGCGCCGCCAGCGGCAGCAGCCGCCACCGGTACGCCACCCGCAACGCCACCACCGGGTCCGCCGTACCGCTAGCGACCGGCTCAACATCCTCGGGGCGGGCGCCCACGGCGCGCAGCAGATCGGCCCGGACCTCCCCCGGCCCCGGCGGGCAAAGGTTCTCGTCATCGCGCAGCACCCGCCAGTGGCCGGGGTGGCGGGCAAGGTGGTCGCCGAGCGCCGCCGACGCACCGAGCACCGCCATGAGCCGGGACCGCAAGCCGGGGTCGTCCCGCAGGGCGGCGATCATCTCACCGTCGTCTGGTATCCGGGTCAGCGCGGTGAGCGCCAGGTCGGGGTCGGCGGCCAGGGCGAACGCGTCGATCAAGCCGGTGCCCGGCTCGCCGGTCAGGGCCGGAACCTCGGCGAGCAGGCGTTCGGCCCGCGCGGGATCCTCGAAGCCCAGCCGGGCCAGCTGCGCGGCGGCGGTGGTCCTGCGCGGCACGCTCACCCCAGCACCGTAACCAGCCGCGGGATGCGTTCGCAGGACGGGCCGGTCACCACGGCTGCCGAGCGCGTGTTCAGACGGGCCAGGCCTGTTTCCGGTAGCCCATCTCCCAGAACATCCATTCGTAACGGCTAGTTGTCCGGAAGTGGCTGTGCACCCGGGCGCGCTCGGCGGGCGCGAGGCCGGGGCCGAGCTTGTCGGCCACGGCCAGCACGTCCTGGACGGTCTGGCCGAACTCGTCGCTCGCGTACATATCGATCCATCGCCGGTACCGCGGGTCGGGCGAGCCGCGGCGCATCAGCTCCTTGCCGACCTCCCAGTAGATCCAGTAGCACGGCAGCACCGCGCCGACTCCCTCGGCGTACGATCCGCCGGTCACCGCGGCGAGCAGGTAGCTGGTGTACGCGAGGTTGGTGGGGGCTGGTTCCGCCGCGTCCAGCGTGGCCGGGTCGATGCCGAGCTCGGTGAGCAGCACCCCGTGCAGTTCCCGTTCGACGGAGATGACCTCCGCCGCGTGCCGCGCGAACATCTCGGTTCCCGCGGTGTCCGTTGCCCGGCTGGCCACGGCCGCCAGCGCGCTGGCGTACCGCTGGAGGTACAGCGAGTCCTGGATGACGTAGAACGCGAACGCGTCGTGCGGCAGGCTGCCGTCGGTCATCCCGGCGAGGAAGGGATGCGCCAGGATGGCCCGGTAGATGCCGGTGATCCCCTGCCACAGCTCGCCGCTGAAGCCGTCGGTCATCGCGTTTCCCCGGTCCCGCCCGTCGCTGCCACAACGCGATTGTTCCACGCCGTCCCCGCCGGGCCGGGTGCCCGTGTGATGAGGGCGGACCGTGCCGGAAGCCGCCGGGCATGGCGCCAGGCGGGCGCGCGGCGGATGTGCTGTGATCCTTACATGGATTTCGATGCGTACGAACGTGAGCTGTGGGCCGGGCGGGCGGCTGCCTACGAGCGCGGGTTCGCCCGGCTGACCGCGCACACGGCCGGGGCGCTGCTGGATGCCGCCGGGGTCGAGGCGGGCACCGGCCTGCTGGACGTCGGTACCGGCCCCGGCGTGGTGGCGAGGGCCGCGGCGGGGCGTGGCGCCCGGGTGACGGCCATCGACGCCGAGCCCAGCATGGCCGAGGCAGCCGCGCGCAACGTGCCGGGGCTGGACGTGCGGGTGGCCGTGCTGCCGGACCTGCCGCTGCCGGACGGCGAGTTCGACGCGGTGACCGGCAACTTCGTGATCAACGCGGTGGGCGACTCGCGAGCCGCGCTCGCCGAACTGCGCCGGGTGCTGCGTGCGGGCGGCCGGCTCGCGCTCACCTGCTGGGCCTACCCACCGGCGCCGGTCATGGGCATCGCCGCGCAAGCCATCGAGGCGGCGGGCGTGCCGTGGCCGGACGACGTGCCCATCTCGCCGTTCCGCGCCTACAGTTCGCCTGGTGGGTTCGCGGCCCTGCTCGCCGCTGCGGGCTTCGCCGGGCCGGCGGCGCGCCTGCTGAGCTGGGAGCACCTGGTGGACGCCGAGGAGTGGTGGCAGGTTTACACCTCGCGCGTGGGCAGCAACGGCGTCGTGATCGGCCGGCAGGACGCCGCCACCGTCGCCCGCGTCAAGACCGAGTTCGACCGCCTGGCCGCGCCGTACGCGGCTGACGGGGGCAAGCTGTCCCTCCCGGCCGCCGCCGTGCTCGCCAGCGGGACCCGCTGACAGGCCCGTGTACTCACCAGCCAGCATTCCCCGGGCCGCCGGGCAGGGCCGCGGCGGCACCGGCCCTGCGGTGGATCCAGGGGCCGAAGGCGGAGCGATCCGGTGAGGAAACTGCCGGACCGGGTGTGGCGGCTGCCGCAGCAGGAGGGCGACGAAGCGGCGGAGCAGGGCATCGGCCGGATCCTGACATTGTCCGATGGCGTGTTCGCCATCGCCATCACCCTGCTGATCATTACGATCGCGGTCCCGGCCAAGACGAGCGACGCCGACCTGCCGAAAGCGCTGCTGGCGCTGTGGCCGCACTACCTGGCCTACTTCCTGAGCTTTCTGGTGATCGCCAGGTTCTGGGTGATACACCGCACGGCGTTCCAGCTCATCGTCCGCTACGACGCCGTGCTGATCTGGCTCAACCTGCTGTTGCTCATGCTCGTGTCGTTCCTGCCGTTTCCCACCGCCGTCGTGGGAGAGCACAACTCCTCGCCCGCGGCGGCGGTTCTCTACGCGGCGTCGCTGCTGCTGGTCTCGACCGCCTCCGCAGCGTACTGGTGGTATGCATCCGGCAGAGGAAGGCTGCTGAGCCCGGATGTCGGGCGTTCCCAAGTAAGGGCCGTGCGTGCCCGGAGCCTGTCGGGACCGGTGTTCTTCGCGCTGACGCTGCCAATCGCGGCGTTCGCGCCCTACGTCGCCGAGGTGATGTGGATCTTCGCATTCCCCCTTGCCCGGATCTCATTCGTCTGGTTCTCCGCCGAGGAACGCAAACAGCCTGATTGAACCCAGAAGGAGCGACAGGCGTGACCGTCAACTTCCAGCTAACGATCGACTGCGCAGACCCCGAGCGGCTCGCCCGCTTCTGGGCCGCGGCGCTTAACTATGAGCTTGAGCCGCCGCCGGCCGGCTTCGCCACCTGGGATGACTACTGGCGGGACGTCGGCGTACCCGAGGAGGAACTGGGGCTCGGCGACGACTGCATCATCGACCCGGGCGGCTCCGGCCCGCGGATCTGGTTCCAGGTGGTGCCGGAGCGCAAGACCATCAAGAACCGCCTGCACCTGGACATCCATGTCAGCGGCGGGCGCGCGGTCCCGATCGCTGCCCGGAAGGAGCGAGTTGACGCCGAGGCACGACGGCTGGCCGGCCTGGGCGCCACGATCGTCAGGGACCTGGCGCAGGAGGGACTCGACCACTACGGGGTCGCGATGAAAGACCCCGAGGGCAACGAGTTCGACATCAACTAACCGCACAGGACGTCCGGACGGGAGGTGCCGTGGCGAACGTGATGATCACCGGCGGTGCCGGTTTCCTCGGCTCGCGGCTTGCCCGGGCGCTGCTGGCCGCCGGTTCGGTTGACGTGGCCGCCGGCGGGGCACGGCCCCTGTCCCGGGTGACGCTGCTCGACCAGTCGCCGCCCCCTGCCGACCTGGCCGCCGACGAGCGGGTGGCCGCCATCCGTGGTGAACTAGGCGAGCTGCTGGACCCCGCAGGCCGCGGGCCGGGCACGGTGGCCGGTGCGGACGTGATCTTCCATCTCGCGGCCGCGGTCAGCGCGGAATGCGAAGCCGACTTCGACCTCGGCATGCGGGCGAACCTGCGCGGCACCGAGTCGTTGCTGGCGTCCTGCCGCGCGCTCGGGACGACGCCGGTCGTGGTGTTCTCCAGTTCCCTGGCCGTTTTCGGCGCCTCCGGCGAGCATCCGCTCCCCGCGGTCGTGGACGACCAGACTCTGCCGAACCCGCAGTCCAGCTACGGCGTGCAGAAGGTCATCGGGGAGCAGTTGCTGGCCGACTACACCCGTAAGGGATTCCTGCGCGGCCGGGCTGTCCGCCTGCCGACGGTGAGCGTGCGGCCCGGCCGGCCCAACGGGGCCGCTTCGGGCTTCCTTTCGGGCATCATCCGCGAGCCGCTCGCCGGCAAGCGCGCCGTCTGCCCGGTTGAACCGGCGACGGAGGTGGCGCTGATCTCGCCGGCCCGGGCCGTCGACGGTCTGCTCCGCGCCGCTACCTGCGCCGAGGAGTCCTGGGGAGGCCGCAGCGCGGTCACCCTGCCGGCCCTGACCGTGACCGTCGCGGACATGGTCGCCGCGCTGGAACGGGTGGGCGGGCCCGAGGCGAGCGCGCTGATCGACTGGCTTCCCGATCCGCTCGTCACCAGGCTCGTGCTGAGCTGGCCCGCCCGGATCCGCGCCGACCGGGCGGAACGCCTGGGCCTTGCCCCGGACCCCGACTTCGGCACCATCATTTCCAGATACCTTGCCGAGTCCCGGGGCTGACGCCGAACCGGCCGGCCCCGCGAGAGGGGGGCGACGATGGCAACAACCGGCGTGGCCGTGGTGACCGGCGCGGGCTCGGGTCTTGGCCGGTGCTTCGCCCGGGCGCTGCTCGAGGCCGGATGGCAGGTCGCCGCCGCCGGGCGGCGCGAGAACCCGCTCCACGAAACCCTGGGCGCCGCCGCGGCGCCGGCCGGGGCCGGGCTGGCCGTGCCCACCGATGTCCGGGTGCCTGCCTCGGTCGCCGCCCTGTTCGAGGCCGTCCGGCAGCGCTGGGGCCGGGTGGACCTGCTGGTCAACAACGCCGGTGTGTTCGGCCCGCCGGGTGCGGTCGATGAGATCTCCTCGGCCGACTGGCAGCAGGCGGTGGACACCAACCTCACCGGCACGTTCCTGTGCGCCCACCACGCCGTCCAGATGATGAAAGCCCAAGCCCCCCAAGGTGGCCGGATCATCAACAACGGCTCGATCTCCGCGCACACCCCCCGCCCCCACAGCGCCGCCTACACCGCCACCAAACACGCGATCACCGGCCTGACGAAGTCCATCTCCCTCGACGGCCGCGCTTACGGCATCGCCTGCGGCCAGATCGACATCGGCAACGCCGCCACCGAGATGACCCGGCAGATGAGCCGCGGCGTCCCCCAGGCCGACGGCTCGCTCGCCCCCGAGCCCACCTTCGACGCCCAGCACGCCGCCGCCGCCGTGCTCTACATGGCCAGCCTGCCCCTCGACACCAACGTGCAGTTCCTGACCATTACCGCCACCACAATGCCCTACATAGGCCGAGGCTGACCGCCACCGGCCCCCACGTCCCCACTCATAGCCGAATAGCGGGCGCTGGTCCCTTCCGAGGCTCGCGAGCGTCTGCTGTAACGGGCCCGCGCCGTCCGGCGTTCCCCCCGTTGTAGGCGTTTTCTGCCATCAGAGTGGATGGAGGACAGTGTGTTGTACCAGCACAGGCGTAAGACACTTCGCCAGGTGGTGACTGTCGGCTTCGTCGGGGCGGCGGCGCTGGGCCTAGGGCCCGCGGGCGCCGGCATGGTGGCCGCCAGCAATCTGCCAGCGCCGATTCCGGCGGTTACGGACTACCAGTTCCTGTCTGGGAGCACGACACCACCGGCCGAGACGGACTGCACCTCGGTCGGCCGGCGCTGCTTCACCCCGACGTCGATGCAGGCCTCCTACGACCTGCCCCCCCTGTACACGGCGGGCGATCAGGGGCAAGGCATGACCATTGCCATCATCGACTCGTTCGGCAACCCCAACATCGCCTCGGACCTCGGAAACTTCAACACCCAGATGGGCCTGCCGCAACTGTGCGGGGAGCCGGGCGTGACCTGCTCGGCCGGGATGCCAACGTTCCAGCACGTCTACTGGAACGGCAAGACCCAGGTCAAAGCGCCGCCGCCCAATAGCCACGGCACCGGCAGCCAGACGCGCAACATCTGGGCCCTGGAGACCAGCCTGGACGTGGAGTGGGCGCACACCATCGCCCCGCAGGCCAACATCTTGCTCATGACGACCAATCCCGCCGAGACACTCGGAGTGCAGGGGTTCCCGGCGATGATGAACGCCGAGCAGTTCATCGTGGACCACGGTGAAGCGAACGTCATCTCACAAAGCTTCGCCGCCGCCGAGGAAACCTTCGGGAGCACCAACGCGCTGATGAACCTGCGGCACGCGTTCATCTCGGCCGCTGCCAACGGCGTCACCGTGCTGGGTAGCTCCGGTGACGGCGGCACGGCCAACTCGACGTTCACCCCCGTCAAGCACCCGACCACATTCCCCTACCCGACGGTGGAGTGGCCTGCTTCGGACCCGCTGGTGACCGGTGTGGGCGGCACCTACCTGTGCACCGACCCGACCACGGGCATGGGCGTCGACACGGCCGACCCGCCGGTGAACTGCCAGCCGCCGGCCAACCCAGGTGTGCGTGAGATCGGCTGGGTCGACTCCGGCGGCGGTTTCAGCCACGTCTTCGCCAAGCCCTCCTACCAGGACACGCTGCCAGCGGGCTCCACCGCCATCGGTGCCATGCGCGGCGTCCCGGACGTGTCCTACCAGGCCAGTTCCCGCACCGGGGTGCTGGTCTACGACACCGCGCCCGGGGATGCGACCGGCGGCCTGACCTGCCCAAGCGGCAACCCGTGCAGCGCGGGCTGGTACGTGGTCGGCGGCACCTCCTCGTCGGCGCCGCAATGGTCCGGACTGGTCGCGATCGCCGACCAGATCGCCGGCCACGGCCTGGGCCAGATCAACCCCACCCTGTACGCGCTCGCATCCGGGCCCAACTACAGCAGCTACTTCTTCGACGTGACCAACGGCAACAACCAGGCCGACCCGGCCGTCCCCGGATACTCGGCGACAACCGGCTGGGACCCGGTCACCGGCCTTGGCACGCCCAACGCCGCCGCCTTGGTGCCCGCCCTCGCCGGTCACTGAGCGCAGCTCCTGGGGGATCCGCGCAGGATCCCCCAGGAGAAGGCGCAAATACCCACAGCGTCCGCTCACCACCGGCTCCGGCTCGGCCGACCCGGCGGCCGCCCGGTCTACGGCGTATCCCGCGCTGATGCCGTCCATCTCGCTCCTCGGTTGAAGCTGTTCCAGGTGGCTGGGCGGGTGAGGGAGCCGCGCAGGGACAGGGCGACCGTTCTTCGACCTCAGGCCGGGATTGCGCGTCTGCCAGTAGGACACCACGTTCGACACGCCCGGCACCGCCGCAAGACGGCTCGCCGCCTCGGCGCCCGCTGCTCGTGCAGGCGCGTCGTCAACCGTCCCGGCCTCGGCGTGGACGAGCAGGACGACACCGACAGAGCCACCGAAGCGCTGGTCGGTCAGCGTCTGCGCGGTTGTCGACTGGGCGCCCGGGTCCTGGAAGCCGCCGGTCTTCAGCTTGCCGAACGCGCCGAACCCGAGCACGCCGAACCCGACCACGACCAGCATTGCCACGACCAGCACCAGACGGGCGCGGCGGACCACGAAACTTCCTATCGACCCGGTCGTCCTGCGCCCCAGCCCCTTGCCCCGCAGGGCCGGGCCCCGGCCTTTTGCAGTGGTCATGTCATGCTCCCTTGGCTGCTGACCCCCGGTGGCTGGGGCCCAGCCCGGCCCCGGTGGCCTGGCTCTTCGGGGAACGGTACGGATTCCCGCCTGCGTGGGGCGTCACCCGAAGGTGCCTGCTGGGTGGATGTCGCGGCGCGGCGATCCCTCACCCGAAGGTGCTACCTTGCCGGCTGGGGTTGCGGTGTCAGGGGATCAAGCCCAGGTCGCGTGCGCGGGCTACGGCCTCGGTGCGGTTGGCCGCGCCGAGCTTGCCCAGGACGTGGGTCACGTGCTTTTTGACCGTGTCGAGCGCCACGAACAGGTCGTGGGCGATGCGCTGGTTGGACTTGCCCGCTGCGAGCAGCCGCAGCACCTCCAGCTCACGGCCGGTCAGCGGCTCGATCAGGCCCGGCACCGTGCCGAGCTCCGGCCGAAGTGCTGCCGCGGCGTTAAGTTTGCCGTCGAAGGCCTGCACCAACCGGGCCAGGCAGCTGAGCGGGATGCGCCGGGCGGGGGCCTGTTTTGCCCGGTGGGCGGCGACCAGCCGACCGAGCAGGGCACCCATCGGCGGCCCCTCGTCGGCGAAGACCCGCACGTGGCCTTGCGGGCACGAGAGGGTGAGTGCCTCGACCAGGGCGGCCATCGCGGCGGGCTCGTCGCGGCCGGCCTGATGCGCCAGGGCCTGCAGCGCGCGTATCTCGATGACGCTGCCGATGCGGCCCCC
>CAVPFC010000076.1:0-26966 GCA_963703605.1 uncultured Actinomycetes bacterium | reverse complement strand
TTCGTCCTGCTCTTCGTAGGATTACGTATTGCTCGGTGCCGGGCAGGGGCGGGACGCCGAGGCAGCCGCGCAGCGCGTTCTCCAGCGCCTCGGCCCGGTCGTGCCCGCCGACGGTGCCGGTCACGAAGCCGACGGTGTAGCCAGCGGCGGTGCTCGTGCCGCCGTAGCTTCCGCCCGTCCCGCCCATCCCGTACCCGTCGCCGTCGATCCCGAAGCCGAGCCCCCAGGTGCTGTCGCCGCCGAACACCCGGTCCGGGCCGGTGCACTGCGGCGTGGTCGCCTCGGCGAGCATCCCGATGCTCAGCACCCGGCCGGCGGACAGGGCCTGGTAGAAGCCCGCCACCGCGCGGGCCGTCCCGTGCCCGTTGATGGCGGGGATTTCCGCGGCCCGCCACCGTGCGCTGTTGACCACCTCGGCGTCGCGCGCGCCGGGCGGGTTGCTCACCGCCAGCCGGTACAGGCCGGGCCGGCCTTCCGCCGTGGCCGCCCGGAAGGCGTCGTCGAGGCCGGCCAGATCCACCGCCCGGGCCTGTTCCGCCGGGCTGAGCCCGAACGCGAAGTCCAGCCCCAGCGGGCCGCAGATCTCCTCCCGCAGGAACCGGCCGGGTGTCCGTCCGTCCACCCTGCGAACCAGCTCGCCGACCAGGTGCCCGTAGAACAGCGCCGATTCCCCGTGCGCGGTGCCCGGCTCCCACGCCGGTTCCTGCTTCGCGAGCAGGCCGCACAGGTAGTCCCAGTCGTAGAACGCCTCGGTGGGCACCGGGCGGTCCAGCATCACGACCCCGGCCTGGTGCGACAGCACCTGGCGAACCGTCGCCCGGGCGCGGAACTGGGGCCAGTAGCGCTGCACCGGCGCGTCGGGGTCGAGCCGCCCGGCGTCGGCGAGGCGCAGCGCGCAGGCGGCCACGAACGGCTTGCTGACCGAGTAGGGCTGGACCAGGCTGCCGGCCTGCCACGACCGGCGCCTTTCCAGGTCCGCGTAACCGCCCCACAGGTCAGCCACCCACCGGCCGTCGTGCCACGCCGCAAACGCCGCGCCGGTGCCGGCCTGCGCCCCGAGTATCTCCGCGAAACACTGCCGGACCGGCTCGAAGCCCTCGGCTGTGTGCCCCTGAACGTCCATAAGGGTCACGGTAGGCGCACGGTCCAGACCAGGCGGATGTGCCTGAGCGTTAGCACGCCACCCGCCTGGTTGGCCGCGTACGCGGCCTCGGCCTCGGCGACGGCCTCGTCCCACGGCGGGACGGCCTCGCCGGCCGACCGGCCGTAGCTGGTCAGCCGGTCGTACAGCGCGCGCGGCGATCCGCGGGTCGGTCTTCCAGCTGTCCATGTCGTGGGCCCGTGCGTAACGGGTTTGCCGCAGCGGCCGCATGCCGCGAGCCTGCCACGGCCCGGCGCAGTCGGCGTCCCCGGCGTCCCCGGCGTTCCCCCTGGCCGCAGATCCCGCCGACCGCAGATCCCGCTGCCGGCGGATCCCGCTGCCCGCAGATCCGGCTGACCGCAGGATCCCGCTGGCCGCGCTCCTGGGGCGGGCGGAAATGTCAGAGGTCGCTACTACTATCGACTTAGCGTTGTTGAACTGGTCAAATATCTCAACGGGTGGAGGTGAGAGCGGGTGCCGGCAAGCTCGGCCAGCCCCGATCGCGGCCCTTCCTTTCCGCCCGAGAGCGAAGACGACCCGATCCCCGGCTTCTTCTCCCCCGGCGACCATGATGACTGCCTGGACGACCTGTGGTGGGCGGAGGAGTCCTGGGAGGACTCGCTGGCGGTGGAGGACCCGCGCTGGCCGCCGGGGACATCGACGCCCCCCGCGCCAAAGTCATCGCTGATGAGGTCACCGGCCTCACCGACGACCACGCCGCCGCCGTCGAGCACGCGGTCATCGGCCGCGCACCCGGGCAGACCACCGGCCAGCTGCGCGCGGCGGCCCACGGAGCGGCGCTGGCCGCCGACCCCGAGGCGGCTCGCCGCCGGAAGGATGAAGCGCAGCGGGAGGCCCGGGTAGAGCGGTGGAGTGAACCCTCCGGCACAGCCGCCCTGGCCGGCCGCGACCTGCCCCCGGTGGAGGTGCTGGCCGCCGACCAGAATCTCACCGCGCTGGCCAACGACCTCAAGACCGCCGGTGTCCCCGGCACCCTGGACACCCTGCGCGCCAGCGTCTACCTCGCCCTGCTCACCGGCACCCCATTAACCACCCTCCTGCCCGTTGAAGCTGACGGTGACCACTGCCGCGGCAGCGACCGGCCCGGCGGTCACCAGCCCGGCAGCAACGGCCGCAGCGAGCCCGAGCTGCCCGGCAACGGCGGCTGGCCCGGTGACCGAGCGCCGGACAGGTCAGGGCCGGACAGCAACGACCCGACCGGCAGCGATGGCCCCGACAGCGGCGACAGGCCTACCGGATTCCGCGCACCGGCCACCAGCACCAGGGGCAGCATCAACCTGACCCTGCCCCTGGCCACCTGGCTCGGCCTCTCCCAGGAACCCGGCGACGCCGCCGGGCATGGGCCACTGGACGCCACCGACTCTCGCGCACTTGCCGACGTTCTGGCAGCGCGTTCCGGCAACCGGCTGTGCCTCACCCTCACTAGTCCCGACGGCCGGCCGCTCGCACACGGCTGCTCCCGCGCCGGACCACCCCCCGGCCGGCGCAGAACCCGAACCCGGGCAGGAGGCGGGGGCGGGGCACGCGACGGGCCGCCCATCGGCTCCCGCGACGACCGCGTCAGGTCCCGCGACCAGACCTGGACCTTCACTTTGACGCTGCTCGACACCAGCGACTGCGACCACGCCTGGCAAACACCCGCCTACAGGCCCACCCCCGGGTTGCGTCACCTGGTCAACACCCGCCAGCCCACCTGCGTCTTCCCCGGCTGCCGCCGCCCCGCCAAACAATGCGACGCCGACCACACCGTGCCGTACGACCAAGGCGGCCCCACCTGCCTATGCAACCTGGCCCCGCTATGCCGCCGCCACCACCAGGCCAAACAAACCCACGGCTGGGCCCTCCAGCAAACGACACCCGGAACCATGACCTGGACCACACCCTCCGGACGCCGGTACACCGTGCGGTACCAGTGAGGACCGGCCGCCGGGCCGCCGCGCTGGATCCCCTCAGCCGGGCTGGCGCCAGTAGATGACCGTGGCGTCGTCGCGGGCCTTGGACCGTGGCCAGCGGGTGCAGTCGGCGTCGCTGTCCTCGGCGTCGCGGACCTGGCGGATGAGGTCCGCCGGGCCGTGGTCGCGGATCACCGCGAGAAACGCGGGCCAGTCGAGCAGGCCGTACCGGTCGGTGATGCGGGTGGCGCCGTCACTGAGCAGAGCGATGCCGCGAAGGCCGTCAGCGGGCACGGTCGCCGTGCGGGCGCGGCGGGCCACGCCGGGATCCGCGCTGGCCGCGCGGTGGTCATCGGTGATGACCAGTGGCGGGCGGCCGTCGGCGTAATCGGCCGCGATGACCGAGTCCGACAGCGCGAGGATGTCGAAGCCCGCCGGGGAGGCCCGGACGGCGGTCACCGTAGCGGCCGGAGTGGCCGGGTTGCCGAGGTCACAGGTGCCCTCGTGCCGGGCGCGTACCTCGCCGATCGCCGCGGCAAGACAGTCGGCGAGCGGGGCCGGTGGGTCGGCGATGATCGCGCTCAGCAGCAGGCCGCCCAGCGTGCGGGCGTACCAGGCGACGCCGTGCACACAACCGATGTCGATGCTGCCCGGAAACGTGGTCGCGCCGTCCAGCAGCACCGCCGCGCCGGGCGCGACGGCGGCGAAGTCCTCGTTGGGCCAGCCCGGCGTGCCGGGCTCGGTAGCCAGCGCGACGCGCATCTGACGGCTCCTCCTTGGTGAGCGACCTGTGTGTCGACGCTGGTCAGCGGCTACCGATCAGCGGGCGGGGCGCAGCGCCCCGAGAGCTCTTTCACCAGGGTGGTGACCTGAGTTTCCAGCGGCGCGGTCGAGGTGAGGCGGTTGTCGATGACGGCGTGCGGGGCGGCCGGCCGGGTATCGAGCCGCATGCTGGCCGCGAACGCCTCGAAGTCCGCCAGTTTCCCAGCGTCTCGCGCCCAGCCGCGGGCGGCAAGGCGCTGCCGCAAGGTTGCCGCGTCCGACCGGACCCAGACCAGGTGCACGGTGCCGCCGCCGAGGTCAGTGACCCACGACCGCCACCGGCGGGCATCCTGGATCTGCTGGGTGAAGGGACCGGAAAGCACCACGGGGCAGCCGTGGGAGCGGATCTCCCGCGCCGTGGCCGTCATCCCGGCATATTCGTGGATCTTGATGTGCTCGTCGTACCAGCGGCCTTCGCGCTCCCCCTCCGGGCGCCTGGCCGCGGCCAGCACGGCCGCCACGAACGAGCCGTACATCGTGTCCTTGTCGAGCAACGCGGGGACCGGCAGGACCGACCCGAGCAAGATGTTCGCGACCGTGCTCTTACCGGCTCCGGGCGGGCCCGCCACCACCCACGCGATCGCGGGGACGGCCCCAAGCGCAGCGGGAGAGGCCATTGGCACAGGGGATCACTTGACCGGCGGCGGGATTCCGTCGGCGCTCGCGGCTAGGGCCGGATCCCACGCGCAGACCGCGCACGAGCGGCGGAACACCGAGCGGGCGAACTCGAGGGCGGCCGCGTGCGGGTCTTGGCTCGCCCTGGCCTCATCCCAATCCAGGATGAACAGGCCCTGGGCCGCGTCCCAGCGCGCACCGGGCGGGAGAACGACCGCAGCGGCCAGGCCTTCCGGCGCAGGGTGCGCGTAGGCGTAGAAGGCCGCCCTGCCGTAACGCGTGTCGCCGGGCCACCAGCCGGTGGCGACCTCCTCCGCGTCCATCGAGTTGCGCATGATGAAGTCGTTCGACGGAGGCTCGGCCGACGCCCCGGAGAACAGGCTCACCGCCAGGTCGAACGACCCCCACCACGCGTTGACCGGGGTCGAGCGGCCCCGGTACGGCGCCCGGAACTCGGCGAGCACCAGCGCGGCCTGGGTCGCCGCGGCGAAGTAGGTGCGGACCTGGCCGGGATCGTAGACCGCGTGCTCGTCGTCCTGGTCGAGCGGCACGCTCCACGGCACCTCCTGCGGGGCCGGGTCGATCTCCACCGGGCCACCGAGGCGGCGCACCGCCGCGAGTACCTCCCGGGTCACCTCCCCCACCGCGCGGTTCGGGGTCAGCGCGACCCGTTCCACCCGCCCGTCGGAGTGCTCAACGAGTGCCTCGTGCACCCGGAGGTCGAGCACCACGACCAGCGATCCCGAGCGGTCGGGCGCGGGCAGCGGCGCCGTCTCCCACCCGCGCGCCGTCAGCCGCAACGCCGCGTGCTGCAACTGCGGCTGGGGCGGGGCGAGCTTCGCCGCCAGCTTGCCAAGCACCTGGGTGTGCGCGTGCAAGGTGTCGCAGGTCGGGCGCCAATCCTCGTACGAAAGTGCCGGCCAGGCTGAAGACATGGCTCGCTCCTTTGCCAAGCCACGCGGCCGGGCCGCGCAGCCACTGGCGTGGTGTCGGCTTGCGGTGTCCGGTAGACGCTATCCGCCCAGCCCACCGCGCTCAACCACGGGATCCGAACCGGCTGGTCCGCGCCGCTCGCCCCGGCCCGGACGGGCAGCCCGAAGCGGTCGATTACCTCACGAAGCGTTTTCACGGCCCCGGGCCGCCTCGACGAAATGGAATGGCGCCGCCGGACCCCTGACGATTAGACGGCTGTTTATCGCCGTGGGCTAGGCGTACTGTCTCACCACCGAGGTCACCCCGGCCCGAGGGCGTCCAACTGCTGCCGGTGCTTTACGCTGTGTGCCCCATTAGCCTGCTCCCCAGGGCACTGGGTAACGTCCATCCCGTCCACAACACTCCGTACCGGGCGGTCATCATCCAGGCCGTGGCGACCGCGAGCACCGGGCGGGTCCCGGCCGGCCTAGCTCAGCGGGCCGCTGAAGGACGTCCCCTGGACCTCGACCTCGACCTGGTCGCCGGACTGGACCGGCGGGTAGCTGCCGTACTCGTTGCCGAAGCCGAACACCACCTGCGTGCTGCTCCACGACGTCACGATCAGGCCGATGCAGTTGCCGGCCTGTCCGGCCGTCCAGCCCTGGGTGGCGTCGCTGAGCCACAGCCCGGTTGAGCCGTAGTCGTCGCCGGTGTCCCCGCTCTGGCAGGTCTCCGGCGTGCCGATCGGCGGGTAGGCGCCGAAGTTGGTTCCGGTGACGGTGATCGAGGGATCCGACGGCGACCCGGAGAAGCTGACGCCGGAGATGGCCGGCGACGTGGTGGCGGGCACCTTGAAGGCGCCGGTGCCCTTCGGCGTGCCGAGGCCGGTCGGCCCGTCGTAGCCCTTGCCCGCCTTACACAGGTACGCCTGGGTGGCCGGCGGCGTACAGGTTCCGGTGCTGCCCTTGGTGATGTCGTGCCGGTCGGCCGCTGGCGCGCCGTACGCGGCCGAGGCGGGGATCGTGATGCTGGCGGGGTTCTTCGCCAGCCCGTAGACGCCCGCGATGACCGGCGCGGACACGCTCGTGCCGAACGAGTAGTACCACCCGCTGGCCTGGTAGGTGTCGTAGCTGAGCACGTTGGCCGCCACCGCGCTGACATCAGCCGTGGTGCGGTTGGCGCACCCGGCGTCGCGCTGCCAGGGGGGCTTGGGCTCGTAAGCGGAGCACCCGCTGCCCGAGCCCTGCGTCGGCGGGCTGCCCGGGGTTACCCAGGCCGCCTCGGTCCAGCCGCGCGAGCTGGACGCCGGGGTCAGCTCGGTGCCGCCGACCGAGGTGACGTACGGCGAGGCCGACGGGTACTGCACCCCGCCGGCGTAGGCGCCGTCGCCGGAGCTGAACGTGATGGCCACGCCGGGGTGATCCACGTTCGCGTCCCACCCCGTCTCGCCGTCGAACTCGCCGGTGCCCCAGCTGTCGGACACCACCTTCGCGCCGAGCGCGACCGCCTCGTTGATGGCCGTGCCGAGGTCGCCAAAGCCGTTGGAGTTGGCCTCCATCAGCAGGATGTGGCAGCGCGGGCAGACCGCCGAGACCATGTCCAGGTCGAGGGCAATCTCCTGGGCGTAGCCCGCGTCGGGAGCCGGGTAGCTGCCCGCCACCCCGTCCTGGTTGACCTTCTTGAAACAGTGGCTGGCCGTGGTGCACGGCGGAAGGCCGTAGGTAGCGCGGTACGTGGCCAGATCGGACGCGGCGTTGGGGTCGTCATCCGGGTCGACGACCGCGACGGTGTTGCCCCTGCCGTCCCAGGCCGACGCGGAGGTGAGCCCGTAGGCGGCCTGGATGTTGCACGGCGTGTAGCCCGCGGACTCGTTGACCGCGCACGTCGTGGCGGTGCGAGGTGACGCGGGGCGGACCGTCGCCCGCTGCACCGCCAGGTAGCAGCGCGCCCGCCGCAGGCCCGTGCTCCGCGCGCAGGCCGCGGGTTTCGCGCCGGCGCCCGCTTCCTGCGCCGCCGACCGGGGAACCGGCGCCGAGGCCGCGACCGCTCCCGAGGCTGAGGCCGTAGCCGCTCCCGTCGCCGCGGCCGAGGCCGCTCCCGTCGCCGATGCGGCGGCCGCCGACGCTGGCGCCCCGATCAGTACCGTCGCGGCCACGGCCAGCGAAGCCAGCCGGGCACGCCGCCCGAATCCCCCCATGTTCCGCCCTCCCCTGTCCGGGCCGGCCGCCCCAGACGCACCGGCGGCACGGCCCTGGCCAGGCCGCACCCACGGACCGAAGGGTATGAACCAGGCGTTCCGGAAACGTTACCGTGCTCCGACGGGCCGGGCAGGCGGCGCACGTTGACCCGCGTCCCGGGCAGGCGGCGCACGTTGATCCGCGTCCACGGGACGGCGGCGCACGCTGACGCCGTCCAGCGGCACCTGGAACCCGTGGGCGCCGGGCTCAGAAGCCGTGCTCGGTGCAGCCCTTGGAGTCGAAGACGTCGATGGCGCCGGTGTTCCAGTAGTACTCGAAGCCGACCTCGGTGCCGCCCGAGGTCTTGGCGCAGGAGGCGACGCCCTTGTTGTCCGCCTTGAGCGTGCCGGAGAGGGTCCCCAGGACCGGGACCGTGATCATGGTCGTGCCGGTGAGGGAGAACGTGCTGCTGGTGAAGGTGCCCTTCACCTCGCCGACGATGGTCGCCGTCGCGCTCCCGACGGTGACTTTGAGCCCCTGCGACCCGCCGCCCAGGGTCAGATCGGCCGTGGCCGCGCCGCTGTCGGGCACGGTCGCCGTTACCGTCCCCAGCACCAGCGAGTGGGAGGATCCCGGCAGGGCCGTCACCGTGGCGGAGGCATTGTAGGAACCTCCGGTACCCCCGGACGGGAAGGTCCTGGTCAGCGTCCCGGTCGCCGACAGCGCCGAGACCCCGGAGATCTGCGGGCCGAAGGTGATGGTCGCGGTGCCGCTCACCGTCGTCGGGGGCGGGTTGACGGTCAGGCTCCCGCCCAGTTCGGTGAGGAAGACCCCGTCGACGAGCGGCACGCTGCCCTTGACCGTCACCGATCCCGAGGCGAACGAACCGTCCTGGAAGGCCAGCGCTCCGCTGACCCCGCTGACCGCGCCCTGCACGCCGGGGAAGCTGATGTCCCACGAACCGCACCAGATCTCCGTCCCGGTGACGGTGTTGCACTGGGCGTTGGGCTGGCTGGCCGCGTACGACACCGTAGCCGTGGCGATGGTCACGGTGTTCCCCAGGGCGAACTTGGTCAGCGTGAGGCTGGCGGAGCTGATGACGCCGTTCGCCACCGCCAGGTTCGCCGAGGCGGTCCCGCCGCCGGCCAGGGTGCTGGTCACCGCCAGGCTCCACTTGCCCCCGCCGTAGGTCATATCGAAGCTGTTGACATCGACGATGCCGAACAATGCGACCGGGCCGGTCTTGATCTCCGCCGCGGTCAGGGTGGATCCCGTGAAGCTAAGCGACACGCTCCCGGTCTGCTTGCCCTGCGCCACGGTGGCGCTGCCCGACCAGGCGGTGCCGTTGTAGTTGACGGTCAGCTTCGAGATGTCGATCATCCCGGCGAGGCTGATCTTGTCGACCTTCAGCGACGCCGACGTCAACTTGTTGTTCGAGTACACCAGGCTGCCGGAGAACTTCGTGGAGGTGTTCCCGCCGGTGGTGGCGGTACCGGACACGCTCCAGGTGCCCTTAGCGCCCGACGCCGAGTACGACAGCTTGAGCTTCGACAAGGCGAACAGTTGCATGAAGTTCGCCTTGGGAACGTCGACGGTCAGCTTGGAGAGCGTCCCGCCCGTCGCGGTCTTGAAGGTGAGCGTCCCCTTGCTGTTCCCCAGGACGTCCGGCAGCGTGACGCTGACCTTGCCCGACGCCTGGCCGAGCGACCCAGGCGTGATGGTCACGGTTCCCGAGATCTTGAGCCCGCCGAGCATGGTGTTCTTCGGCACCGTGAAGGTCACGGGGGCGTTCAGGGCCTTCGTCAGCGCGCCCTTGAAGATCTGGGCCGCCGGGTTCCCCGACATCGGCAGGGATACGGTGACCGATCCCTTGGAGGTCACCTCGGTGGAGCCGACCTCGTAGCTGACGTCATCGGCCGTCTTGGCGGGCGGCGCAACTTCGACGCCGTCAATGGACGAGCTGGCCTGGGCCACGTAGTCCTGGTTCGGCTCGTCGGTCAGGCAGCCGGATGCCTGCCAGGAGCCGTCGGTCACCGCCTGCTCTTTGCAGCCGAAGGTCACGTTGTCGCCCGGCGAGTTCTTCGGGCTCGACACGCTGCTGGTGTCGGTCACCACCGCGTCGGTGGTGACTGAGTCCTGGTTGCTACCCAGGCTGCCGCTGGCGTCGGGCGCCGTCACGGTCACCGAGGTATCGGACTGCCCGCTGACGCCGGTGGCCTGGACGCAGTTGCCGCCGCCGCCGGAAGCCACCGGGCAGAACTCGGCGCTGGTGACGTTCGCCAGGTCCTCGCCGGTCAGGGTGACGGCCATGCCCGGCCCGCCGTTCAGTGGGACGTTCGCGGGCGACGCTGACTCGACGATCGGCCCCTCGACGATCGTTGCCTGGCCGCTGCCTCCCCCGTAGACGTAGCTGGGGTTGCTCAGGTTCAGCAGGAAGGTGAGCTTGTTGCCGTTCGATGGGTTGCCTTGCTCGGGCCCCGGAAGGATGGGCACCGACACGGACTGGGTCGTGGTTCCGGGCGGGAACGTGAACGTGCCGCTGGCGGCGGTGTAGTTCGTGCCCGCAATGGCCGACTGGTCCTGGGTCGCGTAGTCGAGGTAGACGGTATTGCTGCTGCTGGCCGACAGGGTGGCGGTGAACTGCACCGAAGCGGTGCCCGAGGATGGCTGGTTGATCCTGGGATCCGACAGCAACACCGTGGGCAGGGTGAGCTTTGCGTTCGTGTCGGTGAAGGTGTCGCTGCTCCCGACGTAGCTGGTCTGGCCCTCCAGGGTCGGGCCCCACACGTCGTTGAGCTCCAGCCACCCGGTGCTGTCCGGGCCGGCCAGGTAGCTCCCGAGGCCGGTGCCGTTGATCTCGGACGTCGCGAACGTGATGGGCGTGTAGTCCGCATAACCCGGCGGCGGGACGGTGGATCCGCCGTCGTCGACGGAACAGGCCTCGCTGTCGCCGCCGGGCAGGAAGCACAGGTCGTAGGCGGCGATCACCGCGACCGCGGAGGACGGGCTGAAGCCGCTGTTGGTGAAGGACAGGTGCGCGCCGGTCGTCAGGTCGGTGAAGGTCGAGGACGACCCGGTGGAGCTGAGGCTGGCCGTCAACTGCACCTGGTCGCCGTCATTCACGGTCCCGCCGGTGAAGGACTCGTAGAAGCAGTTGCCGCCGAACAGGCGGCTGCACGAGGGATCGACCGTGCTCAGCCCGGACCAGGTGCCGTTTCTGCAGTTGAAGACGAGCTCGGTGAGCACCTCCAGGCTGCCGTTGAACCCGATGAGAACGCTCGGCGCGGGGTTGCTCGTGTCGACGTCGCCGAAGCCCGGGTTGCTCCCGGTGTGGCACGTGATCGTCGGCACCGTCACCGTGGTCTGGACGGTGATGGGGGCCGACACGGGCACGGGGGCCTCGTAGCCGGCCTGCCCCGGCACCTGGGTCACCCGGCCCGGCGGGTTCTCCCCGGGCGCGTCGACCCCGTAGATGACCCGGTGGCGGTGGGCGGATCGCGCGGGCGGGGCAAAGGGGCGGGCTGCCGAACCGCGCCGCCCGGCGGCTCCGTGGTGCCCAACGGAAGCGGCCCGCGACGGCTGCGCAGCGGCGCTCGCGGCCGATTGGAGCCCGGTGACCAGGACGGCGCTGGTGACCAGCACGGCGCTGACCCGCAGGACTCGGGGGTTCATCGCAGTCCCCTCCGTTCACACCCCGGCCGTGCCGGTGTGGGTGGTGCCTTCGACCACTACCTGGATGGAGTCACCCTTGGTCACCGCGTGGAAGTTCGGGTAGTCGGCGCCGAAGCCGTACACCACCTTGGTGTTCGACCACGACGTGACGATCAGGCCGACGCAGTCACCGGTCTCCCCGGCCGTCCACGACTGCGTGGTGTCGGTGAACGCCAATTGGCCAGCCGGATAGGTGAAGCTCGTGTCGCCGGAGACGCAGGTGATCGGGGTCGAGGGATCGGGGGCGGGCGGAGACGCGCCGAACCCGCTTCCGGCGATCGTCACCGACGGCACCGATGCCGTGCCGGTCACCTTCACGGACGTGATGGTCGGGGGGATCGTTGTCGACGCCGTCCCGGTGAAGACCGCGTTCAGCACCCCGACCTGGATGGAGTCACCAACCGCGATGGCCCCGACATTGGGGTAGAAGGGGCCGAAGGTGAACACGACCTTGGTGGCGGACCACGACTTCACCGACAGCCCCAGGCAGTCCCCGCTCTCGCCGCCGGTCCAGCCCTGCGAGGAGTCCGTGAAGAACAGCTCGTTCGAGGGATAGATGTCGCTGGTGTCGCCGCTCAGGCAGCCCGCCGATCCCACCGGGATGGGAATCCGGGTGCCCAGGTGGGCGCCATGGACGGTGACCGTTGGCGGTGTCGAGCCCCCGAGCCCCGACAGCACCACCGACTTGATCTTGGGTGCGGACGCCGGCGTGATCGAAGCCGTCCCAGAAAAAGACGTGCCAAGGACGGAGACCTGGTAGGAGTCGCCGCTGGCGAGCAGCGGCCAGATGTACCCCGTGCCGAAACCGAACACCACCTGGGTGGTGCTCCACGACTTGACCACCAGGCCGGTGCAGCTCCCGGGCGTCCCCGCGCTCCAGCCCGACGTGCTGTCGGTGAACGAGAGCACGCCCGTGGCGTAGTCGTAGCTCGGGCTGCCGCCGGTGCACGACACCGGGCTGGGCGGCGACGCCTCCGGCGCCCACGGGCCGAAGTTGGACCCGGTCACGGTCATGGTCTCGCCGTAGCCCGACCCGCTGAAGGCCACCGACGTGATCGTGGCCGGCGGAGTCTGCACCGCCGCGGTGATCACCACGCCGACGGAGGTATTCGAGGTCGGCTCGTAGCCCACCGCGACGCAGTCGACCGCGTCGACGCACGAGATCCCCTGTACCGAGCCGGGCGCCAGCACCGTCTGCGGGGTTCCCACCACCCCCGAGGTGATGGGCAGCACGGCCCCGCCGCCCGGGGAAGGGAGGTTCCCCGCCAGGTAACACTGTGTGGTGGTCGGGCAGGTCGCGGCGTTGTAGCTGTTCACCCCGCTCACGGTGACGGGCGTGCCCGGCGAGCCCGAGGTGAGCGGCAGGACCTGGCTGGTCCCGCCCGCGGCCCAGCACGAGGTGGCGGTGGCGCAGGCGATCACCGACAGAGGGCCGACGCTGGAGACCGGCACGGCCGTGCTGGCCACCCCGTTCGAGACCGGGAGCAGCCCACCGGTCGATGGTGATCCCGGGACGGTTCCGACCGCTAGGCACGAGGTGGCGGAGGTGCACGCGACCGCGCCGAGGGTGCTGAACGCCGTCTCCACCTGTACCGCACCGCTCGGCGAGCCGTTGCTCAAAGTGACGACCGCGCCCTGGAACGACGAGGGCGGGCCGGGGTTATAGTTCTGGCCGACCGCCACGCATGACGTCTTCCCCCGGGTGCAGGCGATGCCGTTCAGCGACAGGGTCCCCGGGACGGGGATCGGCGTCAGCGGCTCGCCATAGGAGAACGGGACCACCACGCCCTCGAACTGGGGCGAGTATTGCTGGCCTACCGCGAAGCAGTTGCCGCTCGTCGGGCAGGCCATCGCGGTGAGGAACAGGTTCGGCGGGAGGCCGAGCGAACCGCCTTCCTGGCCGTTCACGAACAGGGTGTAGTTGTCCTCGCCCACCGCCAGGCAGTACGACGGCGACGTGCAGTTCACCGCGTTGAGCCCGAAGGTGCCCGGCACCGGGATCACACCCGGCGCCGCGGGCACACTCGCAGCCGGGCCGACGAGAATCGTGCCCGCTACGAAGACGCCAACTACCGCAATGCGGCCTCGGGTCCTCAAGTCCCCCCCAAGTCCCTCCTGCGGTGAAATGTAGACCAGGGCGGGACGGAAGTCCACGGGACAGGGGATTAGGGAATTACTACCCGCGGGCGCCCGCGACGGCGTCGAGGGCCGCGGCGAAGATGTCGGCGATCTCGGTGATCTCGTCCTCGGTGATCACGAATGGCGGGGAGACCTGGAGGGCCACGCCGCGCAGCTGACGGGTGATCATGCCGCGGTCCCGGGCCGCGGCGACCAGGCGGGGCATGAGACCGGGATCGGCGGCGCGGGCGTCCTCGGCGATCTCGACCGCGGCGAGCAGCCCGGTCCCGGCCCGCACCTCCGCCACCAGCTCGTGGCCGGCCAGCGGCGCGAGCGTACGGGCGAGCACCGGCTCGAGCGCGGCGACCCGGGCGACGAGCTGTTCGCGCTCGATCAGGTCCAGGTTCGCGAGCGCGACCGCGCACGACGCGGGGTGCGCGGAATAGGTGTAGCCGTGCCGGAACATCTCCGCCGAGCCCGGCCGCCAGAACGGCTCGGCCACCCGCTCGCTCACGATCACCGCGCCGATCGGCGCGTACCCGGAGCTCAGCCCCTTGGCCGTGGTGATCATGTCCGGGTCCAGCGCGAACCGCTCGCTGGCCAGCCAGGCGCCGGTCCGGCCGAACCCGGTGATCACCTCATCGGCGATGAACAGCACGTCGTGCCTGCGGCAGATCTCCCGCACGCTGGCCAGGTATCCCTCGGGCGGCGGCAGCACGCCACCGGCCCCGATCACCGGCTCGCAGAAGAACGCGGCCACCTGCCCGGCGCCCACATTCTCGATGGTCTTCTCCAGGGCCGCCGCGTCGTCCCAGGCCACGTGCTCCACCAGGCTGACCAGCGGGGTGAACGGGGTGGTGTTGGCCGGGATGCCGCCCAGCGACGTGCCGTAGGCGTTCATGCCGTGGTAGGCGTGGGACCGCCCGATCGTGACCTGCTTGGCCTCCTGGCCCACGGCGCGCCAGTAGCTGCGGGCGAGCTTGGCCGCGGTGTCCACCGCGTCCGACCCGCCGCCGGGGGTGAGGAAGACCTTGGCGCCGGGCAGCGGGGCGAGGCTCGCCACCCGGCGGGCCAGCGCCTCCGCCGGCGGGCTGGAAAAGAACTCGAACGCCTGGAACCCGGCGAGCTGGCGCATCTGCGCGGCCGCGGCGTCGGCGAGCTCCGCCCGGCCGTGCCCGACGTTGCAATACCAGAGGCCCGCGAGGGCATCGAGGTAACGGCGGCCCTGGTCGTCAAAGACCCAGCAGCCCTCGCCCCGCACCATCGTGACGGCGTGGCCGTCGAGGCTCGCCATGTTCGCGAACGGATTCCACAGCACTGACCCCATCGGCCCATCCTGCCCCAGCGGGCCGGCCCGGGTCACAGCGGGGCGAGGCCGTCCGCCGTCAGCAGGTAGGCGCCCTTGTCGTGATTGTCGCCGGCGGCGAGGGCGGCGATCTCCGTGCCGACCCGCTCCGCGGTCAGCGCCGGGCCGCGGCTGTCCAGGAACGCGGCGACGTCCATGCCCTCCCTCGCCGCGTACGCGGCCACCGCCGCCGCGCCGAGTTCGGTGGCCGGTGTGAGCTGCGGGAGCACCGAGACGAACCGGATGCCGAGCGACGCGCGCTGCGACTCGGCGGCGGCGTAGCCGGTCAGGAACCTGATGGCCGCCTTGGCCCCGGCGTAGCCGCCGGACAGCGGCGAGCCGTTGATCGCGGCCCCGCTGGAGAACGCGATGACCACGCTGCCCGGCTCCAGCGGGCGCAGCAGCGCCTCGCGGGTCCAGTTGAACGCGTGCTTGACGTCGGTCTCCCAGGTGGTGCTGAACGTCTGCCAGGTGTGCTGCTGCAGCGGCCGGGACAGCGGCGCCGCACCGGCGTTCAGCACCAGAACGCGGGGGTGGTAGATGTCGATGAGCCGCCGGCCACGACCGGGTCGGTGACGTCGGCGGCGACGGGCGTGAAGCCGCCGCCGAGCTGGCCGTGCAGTTCGTCCAGGGCGGCGCGGTCGCGCGCTACGCCGACGACGTTCGCGCCGGCCTGCGACAGCGCCACGGCGATGGCGCGGCCGAAACCCCGGCTGGCGCCGGTGACGAGCGCGGTCGTTCCGGACAGGTTCTGGGCTGGCATCGTGCTGGCTCCTTGCTCTGCTTGCCCCTGCGGGCACCGGCGAGCGGCGGAATGCGCGCTCACCGGTACTGATCCGCAAGCCCCCGGAAACTCACCGGAACCGGCCGTGCTTCCGGCCGCCTCAGCCGCGCAGCGTGGTGACCTGCAACCCCGGATCGGCGTTGATCTGGGCTTCGGTGAAGCGCTCGGCGACCCATTGCTTGCGGGAGAACAGCACCGTCTGGTCGGTGTAGTGCGGTGAGTCCGGGTTGGCCGACTCGGAGTAGGTGAGGATCGTGCGCGTGCGCGGGCCCCGCGGTGTCAGCTCGGTGGCCATGATGAAGGTCGAGCCGACGCTCACGTCGACATCGACGCCGTTGCCGCCGCGCGGGGTGACCCCCTCGACCCGGTCGAAGCAGCCTTCGCCTTCGGTGCAGCCGCCCAGCGGGACCGTGGCGTAATGCTGGGTCGGGCCCAGCGGCACGGCGAGCGGGACGTGGTGGGCGCGAAGGTACTGGACGGCGTCGGCCAGCGCCTGCCGTACCGGCGGCCGGGCGGTGTCTAGCCCACGTGGCGTGGTTAGCGGGTGCGCAAGGCTGAAGGGCACCCGCCACCAGTCCGGCGGGGCGTAATCCAGGCCGCCGTAGGCCTCCCGCCACAGGACCTCGCCGCGGCTGCCCAGGTTGGCCCGGCCGTTCCAGGCGGCCAGGACCGCGCACGCGGCGCGCACGTCAACCTTCTTGCCGTTGCTGGCGGTCAGCACCGGGTGGGCCCGGCACATCGCCACTACCGCCTCGCGAGCGAGGTCTGCGCTGTAATTGCGCTGGCCGAGCATGGTCTTCTGCAAGGCCGGCAACGTGAAGCCCGGCGGGCCGAGGCCGTCGGTGCCGGCCAGCCGCTGGGCGATCATGTTCAGGCCGAGACGGGGCCGCAGCTCCAGCTCCTTGCGGGTGTCGAAGACGGGCGGGTAGCGGGTTATCGGTGCCTCGGGGTTGGCGAACCGGGGACTGTTGTTGGAGTTGGCCACGTAGTCGGTTCGGGTCAGCTTGGGGTCGTGACCGGGCCCGAAGATGCCCGGTTCGACCGCGTCGCTGTCGCTGCCCCAGTCGCACTGGGTGGTCGAGCCGTTCAGGGTGGGGCCGGGGCCGACCAGGCAGCGCTTGGCCTCGGCGGCGGTGACGTGCGGGACGACCGAGGAGTCGGTGAAGTACACCGTGCCGCTGGTGTCGGTGGCGAGCGTGTACATCCACGGCAGGCCCTGGTACGCGTCCTGCGCCGCGCGTAGCTGGGCGAGGCTCTGCGACCGGCCCATGGCGAGCCACTCGTTCACCGAGCGCACGTTGCCGGCGTTGGCGTCGCGGATCGCGTACGCGGTCTTCGCCGTCCAGCCGGTGGCCAGCACCGGCCCGTACCGCGAGCCGTAGAGCGTCCGGGTGACGCTGGACAGCTTGCCGCCGGCGCCGCGGACGGTCACCGTCACCGTCCGCTGGGTCATCGCCTCCGCCCGGCCGTTGACCAGGTAGCTGGTGGGGTGCCCGGGCACGAGGCTCAGCCGGTAAAGCGTGGCGTGCAGCGCATGCGAGGCCGTGGCGGTCCAGGCCAGGTGCTCGGTGTGGCCGATTTCGATCACCGGCGTGCCGTAGAGGCTGGCTCCGGCGACGTTCAGCACCCCGGGGATGGTCAGCTGCAGCTCATACAGGCGCGCGTCGCCGGTCCAGGGCAGGTGCGGGTTGGCCAGCAGCATCCCGTCGTGGTCGCGGGTCGCGGCGCGGCCGAGCGCCCAGCCGTTGCTGCCGATGCCGTTGGCGAACACCGGCGGGGCATCAGGACCAGCCGGTCTTGGCCAGGCGCCATTCGAGGTGGGCGGGGCCGAACCGGGCGGGGTCGCGGTGGCGATGGCCGTCCGGTACGCCATGCTCCCGGCCAGGGTGCCGATGTCGTAGACGTTGCTCCACACGTCGAGCGGGGTGATCGGGGTGACCCAGGCCTTGCCGCGGCAGGTCGGGTCGGGCAGGTGCGCCACGCCGGTGTCCCGCAGGTACCGGTTGTAGCCGGCCACGTAGCCGTCGACCAGCTGGCGCGCCTGCGCGGTGGGGCCGAGCGGGGCCGGGAACGCCAGCAGCCGCCGCACCACGCCGGCGTCCCGCAGCCCGGCGTAGTAGATGTCGCTGTCCAGGTTGCTGGTCGGCGGCCCGAGGGTGTCGTCCGAAGGCGCCGCCGGGCCGAAGTACCGCGACCGTTCTCCGCGCAGCGTCACCACCCGGTCGGCCATCTCGCAGAGGTTGTCCTGGGCGAACGCGTAGCCGTAGCCGTAGCCGAGGCTCCCGTAGTCGTGGGCCAGGATGTGCGGGATGCCGTACTCGGTTCGCCTGATCACGGCGAAGTACCGGCCGCCGCCGGTCCCGCGTGCCGTCAGGCTCGAAGACCGGGACCGCGCGGGCGCCTGTGCCGCCGCGGCCATGGCCGGGATCAGGCACAGCGCGATGGCGGTGGACACGGCCCGGACCGCACGGCGGCCGTGGCCGGACCGGATCCGGCGCGGCCGCCTGGATTCGTTACTCATCGGACTCCCTCTCGTCGTGTCCGCATCTCACGCTGCTTCCCGTCGCGCCCGGAACTCCGCGCTTCCTCTTGCCGCGTCCGCGCCGCCGCGGCCATCAGCCCCCCGCTCAGTCCAGCGGCTGGCGGGCGATCGCGGGCTGTTCGCGCCCGCCGAGCAGCCATGCGCCGGCCGCGGCCACGGCCGGCAGGCCGGCCAGGATGAGCGCGAGGTCGGCGGCTGGCACGTGATCGAACGCGGCGGCCACGCTGCTGTGCGCCCAGGCGACGCCGGCGATCACCGCGGCGGTGGTGCCGAGCACGGCACCGAGCAGGCCGAGTGCACCGGCGGTGGCGCCGGCCAGGGCGCGGCGGGTCCGGCCGCTGGCCCCGGTGGCGGTGAGGGTACGCAGGTCGTCGGCGGTCTCGCTGCGGAGCAGGCCGGCCGTCATGAGCAGCACGGCCAGCGCGATGATGAGCCCGGCCGCGGTGGCCCCGGCGCTGATCTGCCCGAGCCCGAGCTGCCCGGACCTGGTCTCGATGGTCACCATGGGCAGGCCGGCCGACATCGCGAGCTGCCGTGCCGCGCTGATCTGCGCGGCGGTGAGCGGATGGGCGGCCTGGATCAGCCATCCCTCGGGGACCAGCCGCAGGTGGAGCCGGCCGACCGCGGCCATGGTGAGGACCGTGTTGGGCGCCGAGGTGCCGGCCGGCAGGCCGGCAACGGTCTGTATCACCGGGCTGGCCAGGCAGCTGCCGGCCGGGCAGCCCCGGGGCATGCCCAGGCCGGGCTTCGCCGTGCCCCAGCCGACCTCCACGCCCGGCTCCGCGGCCAGGCCCGGGCGCATGGTGAGGATGTCGGTGCCGGCCCTGACGCGCTTGACGCCGTAGTCCGCCAGCAGGGCCGGGGTGGCGACGTACAGCGGGCCGGTGACGTCCAGGCCGTCCGCCTGCTCGAGCCTGGCCACCCGCGCCAGGTCCGGTGGCCGGCCGGGTCCTGGTGCGCCGCCCGCGGCCTCGTCGAGGGCCAGCACGGGCCGGGCGTGCAGCGCCGCGGCGAAGCCGTCCACCTTGGCATACAGCGCGCCGAGCTGGCTGGCGGATGGGCGGATGGGCGGGGCGTAGCCCGCGCCGTCGCTCCCGTAGGGCGTGTAGACGATGAGCTGGTCGCTGCTCAGGTTGGGCCCGACCCAGTTCAGGGCGTTGGCGAACCTGACGCTGGCGATGAGGCACACCAGCACGGCCAGGAACACCGCGAAGCTGACCGCGGCGAGGGCCGCCCCGGACCGGGACCGGTACCGGACCAGGTCGCGCAGCGCGATGCGCACGGCAACCGGCTCCCACCGCCCGATGGCGCCGGCCAGCATGCTCACGCAGAGCGGCGCGAGCAGGCAGAACCCGGTGACGACGGCCACCATCCCGAGCAGGGCGAGGGGCACGCTGCCCCCGCGCTCGCGGCCCTGGCCGCCGGCGAGCGCCAGGCACAGTAGGCCGGCCGCCAGCAGGAGCGTGCCCGGCCAGGCGGACCTGTGCACGGCCTGCGGCGGCGCAGGCCGCTCGGACAGCGCCGCCACGAGGGGCATCCGGGCCACCGAGCGAGCGGGCCACCACGCGGCGATCATGGCGGTCGCGACCGCCAGGGCCATGCCGGTGCCGATGGCCCACCACGGCAGGTTCAGCCGGTCGATCGTGTGCCCGGTGGCGGCCTCCAGCCGCGGAACGTACCCGAGCCACGCGCCGAACCCGGCCACGGCGCCGAGCAGCGCGCCCGCAATGCCGACGATGGCGCCGTTGGCCAGCATGAAGAGCCGGACGTTACGGTCGGTCGCGCCGAGCGCGCTGAGCATGCCAACCGCCCGCAGCCGCCGCCGGGCCAGCACGGTGAACCCGGCCACGGCCACCAGGCCGATGAAGACCAGGCCCAGCACGGTCGCCGCCAGGAGGATGTCCGTGGGAGTGAACTTGCCCGGGGCCACGAGGCTGGGGTACTGCACGGCCGCGCCCGCGGGCAGGCCGGGCAGGCTCCTGCCCCACGGGTCCGGCCCCGGCACCGCCCTCGCGCCGAGCAGGATCGTCACCTGGGTCGGCGCGGTGACCTGACCGGGTGCCACCAGCGCGAATTCCTGCACCAGGTTGCCCGGGTTCTGTACCACGCCGGTCACCCGCCACGGGCGGCCGCCCTCGTGCCAGACGCCACCGACGTGCACGCCGTAATGGGCCAGGACCTGGCTGGTCATCGCCACCTGGCCCGGGCCGCTCGGGTAGTGCCCGTCGACCAGGGCGAGCATCGGGCGGCCGTAGCGGCCGGCCGGGTTCTGCGCGCGCAGCTGGATGCCTGGCACCGTGCCGGTGGCCAGGGCCTGGTTCTCGATGACGTCGCCGGGGCCGTACCGGCGCTCGATGGCGGCGATGTCCCCGGCCAGGTGCGGGTTGCCGCCCGGCACGGTGACCAGCGCGCTGGCCGTGCCGAACGCGGCCGCGTTGGGATCCGGCGACGGCGTGTTGGTGGCGGCGCCCGCGCCGACGATCATCGCCGCGACCGCCACGCCGAGCATGGCCAGGATCAGCAACTGCTGGCGCCACTCGCGGCGGCACAGCCGCCAGACCCAGCGGATCATCGCCCGGCGAGCGGGCACGCCCCCGTCACTCGTTCGGGCCGGGTGAACGCGGCTGCCGAGTAGCATACCCGATATGTTACTTGGCATTCCCCGCCTGGCAACCGAACTCCGCGACCGCACCTGCGGCGAGCCCGGCGAGCAAGCCCGCAAACCCGGCGAGCAAGCCCGGCGAGCAAGCCCGGCGAGCGGGCCCGGCAACCCCGTCAGGCAACCGAGCCCGGCAACGTGCGCCCCCGGCGCCCGTCTCCGGACTGTCGGGCCCACCCGTTAGATTGACGCCATGACCAGCCAGCGGGACAAGGCGGAGCGTTTCCTGCAACTACACAACGGCCCCGGGCCCCTGCTCATCCCGAATCCCTGGGACGCCGGCTCGGCCCGGCTGCTCGAGTGGCTCGGCTTTTCCGCGCTCGCGACCACGAGCAGCGGCTTCGCGGCGACGCTGGGCCGGCTGGATGGCTCGGTGACCCGCGACGAGGCGCTGGCACACGGCGCGGCGATCGCCGCCGCGGTCACCGTGCCGGTGTCCGCGGACTTCGAGAACGGGTTCGCCGACACCCCTGAGGGCGTGGCCGAGACGGTGCGGCTGGCGACGGCCACCGGCCTGGCCGGCTGCTCGGTCGAGGACGCCACCGGCCGCGAGGGCGACCCGGTTTACGACCGGGCGCTGGCCACCGAGCGGGTCGCCGCGGCCGCCGAGGCGGCGACCGCCGGGCCCGGCCGGCTGGTGCTCACCGCGCGTGCCGAGAATTACCTGTACGGCAGGCCGGACCTGGCGGACACGATCAAGCGCTTGCAGGCCTACTCCGAGGCCGGCGCGGATGTCCTGTACGCGCCGGGGGTGACCAGCCTGGCGGACGTGCGCGAGCTGGTCCGCTCGGTGGACCGGCCGGTGAACGTGCTCGCCGTCGGCGGCAGCCCAAGCGTGGCCGAGCTGGCCGAGGCCGGGGTGGGCCGGATCTCGGTGGGCGGGGCGTTTGCCTACGCCGCGCTGAGCGCGCTGGTGGAGGCGGCCACGGAACTGCGGGACCAGGGCACCTACGGATACCTGGCCCGGATAGGACAGGGCCGGTCCGCCGTCCGCGCGGCCTTCGCCCCTCCGGCGGCCGGCGGAACCTGACCCCCGGCCGGCGGAACCTGACCTGACCGGCTCCCAGGCGACTCGACGCCCGGCGGCCCGGCTCCCCGCCCGGCCCGGCTCCACGGGCCGGGCGCGGCGGTTCAGCCGAAGGTGAAGTCGTAGGCCTGCACTCCCGGCGCGGCGTGCAGCAGCAGCGTGCCGTTCCGCGCCGAACCGGCCTGGTACAGGGTGTAGAGCCGGGGCACGCCCCCGATCGTGATGGTCTTGGTGTAGCGGCCGTCGACCGAGACGCCGAGCTTCCCGCGACCGCGAGTAGCGGAACCGCCGTCCCGACCGCGAACGCAGCCGTCAGCAATACCGCTGTCAGCCCGACCCGGTGCGTCGCCCCGATCACGGTGATCGCCGCGAGAATGGGCCCGGCGCAGGGGACGTAAAGCACTCCAAGGGCCAAGCCGAGCACGAAGCCCCCTGCTCCGTTGCGCGGCCGGCGCGCGCCGACCCGGGCAAACGGGCGCTCAAGCAGCGTGCCGAGCGCCGGGATGAGGTAGCCAAGGCCCACGACCAGAAGGACCACAATCCCCGCGTCCCGCAGGAAGTCCTGCGGCAGGTGCAACAGCGAGAGCGCCTCCGACCCGGCGAGGACGAGGAAGCTGAAGCTCAGCACCAGGCCGGCGATAACCGCCAGCGGCCGCCCGATACCGGGCCGCGACGGCGTCGGCTCCCCCGGTGGTCCCTGACCGGGCTCGGCGCCCGCGACCAGCACCACCGGGAGGACCGGCAGGATGCACGGCGAAATGCCCGCGAGGAACCCGGCCACCACGCCGACTACGACAAGCTCAACCATCGCGTCTCTTCGCCCTCAGCCGGCCGCAACCGCACACCTGCTATTCGGTGCCGGCCACCGAAGCGCTTGGTCGGTCTGGCCGCAGGCTACCGCCGCTTGCTGAAGACGATCTGAACCCGGTTGAACGCGGTGTAGCGGCGCGGGTACCCATCACCCGGGCCGTTCTGGCTGTCGTCGCCCGCGGTGACAGGGGCCCGGCGGCTAGATGATCGTCGCCGGGCCGCGAGGTGCGGAGCTGACCGAGCCTTACCGGTACCTGAACCCGTCGATGAAGCGGCGGAACAGCCCGCCCTCGGGCGGCAGGGGCGCGGCGGCCGGCGGCGCGACCGGCTCCTCATGGCCGATGGGCTCGTCGTAGTTGGCCCGCGCGATCGCGTCGATGATCTGCTGCTCGTCGAAGTCCTCGGAGCCCTCGATCTGCGGCACGAAACCGACCAGGTCCCCGTCCTGCATCACCTGGGCCTCTAGCCCGGCCGTGTCGTCGGTGTCCCACTCCGCCTCGCGGCCATCGTGCAGCACCACACGAACGCCGAACTGATCAACGCCCGCCTTGAGCAGGTGACCGTCGATGCCGCGTTCCCGCAGCGCATCGACAACCCGCCGGGCCCGGTTCTCCTCCATCCCCACAAGTTAGCGCCTGCCAGGGAGTTGACGGGCCACGTGACGCCGGCAGCAGGGCGCGGCGCCGCAACCTCCCTGCCCTCTTTCATGCCTTACGCCCGGCGGTTCAGCCCCGGCCGCCCACCGGCTGGCTCGGGCACGGGCTCATCCTCCGGGGCCGGCGACAGGCCCTCGGTGACCGGGAGCTCGCGCAGATAGCCGCCGCGCAGGATGGCGGGCAGGTGATCCTCGTCGGCCCGGGCGCCGCCCGTGGGTGGCGGCGGCACCGGATCGGGCGGGGTGCCGCCACCGCCACCACCGCCGCCGCCACGCCGCCGTGGCTGGCCCGCGCCGTACAGCCCGCCCCACGCGCCGAGCCCGGCACCCAGCACCGGGAAGAACAGGAGCACGAGGAGATGCCCGGCCGCGCTGTCGCTGACGCCGACCTCGAACTCGTACACGGCGTTGAGCGGCAGGCGGGGGCGGGCGCGAAGCGCGGGGGCGAGGACAGCAGAACGCCGGCCGGGCAGCCCCATCGTCAGGCGGTTCCCGGAGTGCGGGAGATGACCCACGCTGCCCGTGACCCCCAGCCCAGCCTGGTACCCGGTGCTGAGCGGCACGGACCGGTTGGGCAGCGCCCACGCCAGGCGGTTCGCCTCCTGCGGCCGCAGCGCGATCGTGCCGATGCCCAGCAGGGAGGCCACCAGCGCGGCGGCGGCGCCCGCACACAGCCCGGCCATGACGCCCTCCCGGGCCTGGGTGTCGGCCAGCGGCAGCTTGGTTCCCGGGCGCTTGGCCCGGCGCTTGGCCCGCCGGGCCGCCGCCAGCCCGGCCGTGATGACGACGCCCATCACCAGCAGCACCGCCGCTACCCGCACCGCGTCGTACAGCACGATCAGCCAGCGCGTCCCGATGTGCAGCGGGCTGCCCACCGGCGGCAGCGCGTACATGACCAGGCCGGCCGCCACGCCCGCCACGGCGCCGGCCACCAGGGCCCCCGGGGCGGCGGGGGGGCGGCGCGCCGTCACGGCGAGCAGCGCGGCGAGGTAGACCGCCAGCACGGCCACGAAGACGACCTCACCCGCCCAGAGCCCGGCAAGCTCGGGCCGGACGGCAGGTGAGGCGTACTCAGCGCGCTCGACGTCCGCCTTCACCAGGACCAGCGCGAACACGATCCCGTATCCGCCGGCCCGGATGAGCGGCGCCAGCCAGCCGCCGGCCACCGGGCCGTAGACCCGGCGGACGGCCCACGGCAGCGCGGCGAGCAGCAGCAACGTGGCGATCACGTCGGTCCGGTTGATGAGGGTGGCGGGGTTGCCCGCCGTTCCCGGCCAGCCGGCCCACACCAGGACGGTGGCCGCGGCGGCAAGGGCCAGCGCACCGGCGATCATGCGAGGCATCTCGGCCTCCTCGCTCCCAGCGGCAACCCCCTGGCAGCCAGGCTAACCCGGATGCGGCGGACCCGTAGCGCCGGTCCCGGGCCAGCCGCTCGCGCACTGGGCGCGCACGGGACGCGCACGGGTGCGCCCGCGGCTATCGCGGTCCGGACGGTGACGGCCTTGTCTCCGCGCCGGTGGCCGTACCAAGATCTACCCAGCACAGATTTCCGGCTCTTCCACCAGGCAGGTACCCATGCCGACGTCGCGCCAGTCCATGCTGGTACTCCAGCACGTGGACTGTGAACCACCGGCCGAATACGAGGACGTGCTGATCGAGCGCGGGATCAGCGTGGAGCGGGTGCTCCTGGCCGACGGCGGGGAGCTGCCCGGCTGGCGCGACTTCGCCGGGATCATCGTCATGGGCGGCCCGATGGGTGCCTACGACACCGCCGAGTTCGGCTGGCTCGAGCCGGAGCTTGCGCTGATCCGCGAGGCGGTCACCGCCGGCTGCCCGCTGTGGGGGGTGTGCCTCGGCGCGCAATTGCTCGCCGCGGCGCTGGGCGCGCCGGTCTGGGCCGGCCCGCGGCCCGAGGTCGGCGTCTGCCAGGTCGACCTGACGGCCGCGGCGCGCGACGACCCGGTGTTCCGCGGCGTCACCGGGCCGTTCCCGGCGCTGCAGTGGCACGCGGACACGTTCGGCCTGCCGGCCGGCGCGGTGCTGCTGGCCAGCTCGGCCGAGTACCCGCACCAGGCGTTCCGGGTGAGCCGGGCGTACGGGGTCCAGTTCCACGTCGAGGTCGGCGCGGACCTGGCCGCGCAGTGGACCGAGATCCCCGCGTACGCGCAGAGCCTGGCCAGCGTGCACGGCCCGGACTCGGCAGGCGCGCTGCTCAGCGAGCTCGCCCACCGCCTGCCGGAGATGACCGGCGTGGCCCGGACCCTGTTCGGCAACTGGCTCGACGCGTTCGTCACCGCCGGGCAGCCCGCCAGCTAGCCCCGCCAGTTAGCCGCGGCAGCCATGGCCAGCGACCAGAACCGGATCCGCATGCCGGCGGCGAGGCTTTCCCCCGGCGGCCCGGTCGTCTCCCGGATCGGGCTCGGGCTGGCCGCGCTTGGCCGCCCGGCGTACATCACCGCGGGCCGCGACCGTGACCTGCCCGACCGCAGCGTCGCCGGCCTGCGTGCCCGGACCTTCTCGATGCTGGACGCCGCCTACGCCGCGGGGATCAGGTACGCCGACGCGGCCCGCTCCTACGGCAAGGCGGAGGAATTCCTGGGGGCCTGGCTGGCCGAGCGCGGCTACCCGGACATGATCGCCGGGTCGAAATGGGGCTACCGCTACACCGGCGGCTGGCGGCTCGACGCCGCTCAGCAGGAGGTCAAGGAGCATTCGCTGGGAATGTTCACCGCCCAGCTGGCCGAGACCCGGGCCGCGCTGGGCGAGCGGCTTGCGCTCTACCAGGTGCACTCGGTGACCCCCGATTCCGCGCTGTTCACCGATGCCCCGCTGCGCGCCGCGCTGGCCCGGCTGCACGCCCAGGACGGCGTGATCATCGGCATGACCACGAGCGGGCCACACCAGGCGGATACGATCCGCCGCGCGCTGGAGCTCACAGTTGACGGGCGGCAACTGGTCACCGAGGCCCAGGTCACCTGGAACCTGCTGGAGCCGTCCGCCGGTCCCGCCGCGGCGGAGGCCGCCTCGGCCGGCTGGGCGATCCTGGTCAAGGAGGTGGTCGCCAACGGGCGGCTGACCCCGGTGGGCGACCCGCCGGAGCCGGTCACCGCGCTTGCCGTGGCCCACGGCGTCACCGAAGACGCGATCGCCCTGGCCGCCGCGCTGGCCAACCCGTGGGCGACCGTCGTGCTCTCCGGCGCGGTCACCCGCCCGCAGCTCGACGCGAACCTGGCCGCGCTCACCGTCGGCCCTCTCCCGGAGCTTGACCTCGCCGAGGCTCCCGCCGCCTACTGGTCGGCCCGCTCGGCCCGCCCCTGGCGCTAACCCCCGCCCCCTGTCCTGAACCCCCCCGTCCTGAGCCCCCCCGTCCTGAACCCCCCGTCCTGAGCCCCGCCCCCTGCCCTGAACTCCGCCCGCGCTGAGCCCCGCCCCGCGTTAAGCCCGCCCCTGCCATGAACCCGCCCCCTGCGGTGAGCCCTGCCCCAGCGCTGAGCCCGCCGCCGACATGTCCTCGCTTCCGCCCGAACAAACCGGCACGAACCAGGCGCAGAACCGCGCGTTTCCGAGGACAAGTCCTGTTGATCATGGAAATGGCGCACCGGGAACGGCGCTGAGCCCATGATCGCGGAGCGCCTGGGCGGAGCCTCCGCGGTGGGCCGGGACGGGCCGGCGCGCGGCGGCCGGGGGCCATCGGTTCGCCACGAGGAGCACGTAACTGAACGAAGTAGGTAGAGA
>CAVPFC010000075.1:0-63140 GCA_963703605.1 uncultured Actinomycetes bacterium | reverse complement strand
GAGGAACCGCCGCGTGGCCAGCCGGTTCAGCGGCTGGAGCACCCGGTCCCGCCAGGTCCGTGCCCCCGGGCCGAGCCGCTGGAGTTCGGCGTCTTCCGCGCGCACCCGCACGGCCAGCACCTCGTCGATCCGGCGGTGGTCGGCTTCCCTCGCGGCGCGCACCGCGGGATCGCCGAACTCCTCGTCGCTGATCACGGCGAGCAGCGCCTGCGGCAGGTCGTAGTTGATGTGGGCGTTCATGCCGAGCAGGACGTGGCGCACGGCCGGCAGGCGCGGCCCGCGCTCGGCCGCGCCGAAGGCCACCGCCCACGGCGCGGGCACCGGCTCGCCCCGCTGGCCGGCCTCCAGCGCGTCGAGGTACAGCCGGGCGAACGCGACGTCCCAGCGGTCGACCCAGTCGGCGTCGGCGAACATCCCGGCCCGCAATGCCTCCGCGACCGCCTCGGTGGTGCGCAGGTATACGGCGTGGAACGCCAGCCGCGCGTCGCGCGCCCGCCGAAGCTCCCGCGCCTGCACGGCCATCTGGGCAATCACCCCATCGATGCCCATGGCCCCATCGAGCAACCCCACTGCCGGATAGTAACCTCCGGCACCGCGACGGGTCAGTGGGCCCTGGGCCGGGCGTGTCCGTCAGAAGAGTACGTAGAGCTTGCGGATGGTCTCGTGGATCTGCCAGGTGCCGCGCCAGCCGCGGGGGAAGACCGCGCAGTCGCCGGGACCGATGTCCTGCGGCTGGCCGCCGTCCGGGGTGACCGTCATCCGGCCGGACAGGATGTACACCGTCTCGTGCGTCTCCAGGGTCCAGTACGACGGGCCCGGCGTGCACTCCCAGACGCCGGCCTCCTGGTCGCCGTCCGACCACAACGTCGTGCCCGAGGTCTGCATCGGCTCCCCGGTGGCCTCCTCCAGCGGCCCCCAGTCCTCCAGTTCACCGGCGAGCGCGGCGGCGGCCAGGAACGGCAAGCCGGGCAGGGTCTCAGTCATCGTCGCGGTATTCCTCTCGGTGCGGAACTTCTCAGCTCAGGGAGAGCTTGGCGGGCGCCTCGCCGGGCGCCATCTCCGGGAACGGCAGGGCGACCGGGTCGGCGGCGAGCTTGCTGTGCCCGCTGGCGTCGAACCGGTCCAGCCCGAGTTCGGTGGTGTCCACCACGTCGCTGGAGCCGGTGAGGGTCACGTCGGCCGCGGCCCGGGCGACCGCGGGGCCCCACATCATGCCCGCGCCGCCCGCGCTGGCCACGGTCAGCCCGGCCAGCGGGCCGTCCCGGCCGGGTGCCGGGCCGATGATCGGCAGGTGGTCCGGCGTGTAGTCGATGGTGGCGGCCCAGACCCGGCGCAGGCCCAGACCGGCGGTGACCGGCACCAGGGCCGACAGCCTGGCCCGCATCGTGGCCAGGTAGTCGTGGTCCACGCTGCGGTTCTCGCCCGGCGGCTCGGCGGGGTTGCTCATCCCGAACAGCAGGCCGCCCTCCTCGGGCCGCCAGTACAGGCCGGCGCTCAGGTCGAACACCATGGGCACCCGGGCGGGATGCAGGTCCGGGTGCTGCTCGGTGACCGCGACCTGGTGCCGCACCCCGCCGGCCGGGATGCGGATCCCGGCCAGCGCGCCCACCTCGGCCAGCTTCGGCCCGCCGGTAAGGACGACCAGCGGGGCGCGCACCTGCCCCTCGCTGGTCTGCACGCCGGTCACCCGGTCGCCGTCGCGCAGCAGGCCGCGGAAGGCGACGTGCTCGGCCACCCGCACGCCGCTGCTGAGCAGCGCCACGGTGTAGGCGGCGACGTTGCGCGGCGGGCTGATGAACCCGTCGTCGGCGCAGAACGTCCCGCCCAGGGTCTGGCCGGGGGCCAGCGCCGGGTTGACCGCGTCGACCTCGTCCGGCTCGAGGAAGACCACGGGCACGCCGAGCGCCGCCTGCATGGCCGCCCGGTCGCGGGCGGCCGCTACCTCCGCCGCGGTGAAGCACGGGAGCAGGTAGCCCTGGCTGACGAACCCGGAGTCGGTGCCGATCTCCGCACGCTGCCCCAGGTAGAACCGGCGGGACCAGATGCCGAGGCGGACCGCCGCGGGCGTGCCGCCCTGTAGCCGGACCACGCCGGCCGCCCGGCTGCTCGCGCCCTGGCCGAGTACCCCCTTCTCGGCGAGCACGACCTGGTCGAGGCCCGCCTTCGCCAGGAAGTACGCGCACCACGCGCCGACCGTCCCGCCGCCGACGACGACGGCGTCAGCGGTGTCCGGGAGGCCCGGCGGGGGCATTGGCACGAGCACGATGCTGGCATAAACTGAACATTCAGTCAACCGCCGAGAGACATCGAACCGGAGGGTGCATGTACGGGCTGACCGAGGCCGACCTGGACATCCAGGCGCGCGCCCGCATGTTCGCGGATGAGCTGATCCCGTTCGAGGTCACCGCCGAGCTGAACGGCGGGGAACTGCCCCCCGAGGTGACCGCGAAGCACGCCGCGCGTGCCCGTGACCTGGGTCTGTGCGCGTCCAACATGCCCGCCGAGCTGGGCGGGGGCGGCCACACGACCCTGCAGCAGGTGCTGCTGGAGGAGCAGACCGGGCGGGTCACCAACGCGCTCGGCTGGGTCGCCACGACTCCCCCGTCGTGGCTGCCGGAGGTGGCGACCCAGGACCAGATGGAGCGCTATGTGCTCCCGGCCATCCGGGGCGAGCGTGAGGAGTGCTACGCGATCACGGAGGAGGGGGCGGGCTCGGACGTCGCGGCGATCGAGGCGACCGCTCGCCCGGACGGCGACGGCTACCTGCTGAACGGCGTCAAGTGGCACGTCACCTCCTACAACACCGCCGACTTCGCCTTCTTCCAGGGCAAGCTCGACGGCGGGCCGCACCACGGCGAGCATGCGATGTTCCTGGTGGACCTGCCGAGTCCCGGGGTCAGCGTGGTCCGCACGCCGGCCTACATGCACACGATCAGCCACCACCACCCGATCGTGGCCTTCGCCGACGTCCGGGTCCCGGCGGCCAACCTGGTCGGCGCGGAGGGCGACGGCATGGCGTTCGCCTACGAGTGGTTCCGGTTCGAGCGGCTGATGGTGGCCGCGCGCTGCCTGGGCGCCGCGGACCGGCTGACCGAGGAGATGACCGCGTTCGCCACCGAACGGCGCGCGGGCGGCCGGCCGATCAGCGAGTTCGGCCTGGTCGGGGCCATGCTCGCGGACAGCCTGACCGAGCTTTTCGCGGCTCGCTCGCTCACCTACGAGACCGCGCGGGGCATCGACCGCGGCGCCGATGTCAAGATCGCCCACGCGCAGTGCTCGATGGCGAAGCTGTACTGCTCCGAGATGGCCGGCCGGGTCGCCGACCGGGCGGTGCAGGTGTTCGGCGGCCGCGGTTACATGCGGGAGAACGTCGCCGAGCGCTTCTACCGCGAACTGCGCGTCGAGCGGATCTGGGAGGGCACGAGCGAGATCCAGCGCGCGATCATCGCCGGCCAGATGGCCAAGCGCGGCCCGGCGGCCCTGGCCTGACGCCCGCCGGCCGCGCGGCCGGCTGCCGTGGCGGGCACGCCGTGACGCGCGGGCGCGGTCAGCTCACCCGCGCGGTGATGCCGGTGTTCCAGGCCCGCTCGCCCTGGTAGCCCCGGGCGACCATGGCGACGAACTGGTAGACCGCGTCCTCGTCGTCGGCCGACAGCGGGCCGGGCACCGCGTGCGGCGAGCTGAGCCCGCGCTGCACCGACTCGCACGCCTGCCAGTCCTGCCGGTTCGTGATGTCCCAGAACTCGGTGGCGTAGCGCGGGTCGAACCCCGGCGCCGCCACCGCCTCGGGCGCGAACCACCAGGTGCACTCGATCCGCGTCCGGTCGGCGGCCAGCGGCACCAGCCGGTGCACCATCACGTAGTCGGGGTGCAGGCTCACCAGCAGGTTCGGGAAGATGTTCACATAGATGACGGTCCGCAGGCCCTGCTCATCCAGTTTGCGCAGCGGAACGCCGTGGCTGGTCCCGTCCAGCGACATGGTCGCCATCCCGTCGCGCAGGTCCATCCAGCCGCCTACCCAGGTGCCTGGCGCCGAGTAGTTCTGGCCGCTCTTGGGCGGGCTGACCTTGCACAGCTCCGGGTGGATCATCGGGCAGTGGTAGCACTCGTGGTAGTTCTCGGTGAGGATCTTCCAGTTGGCCGCGGCGTCGTAGTCGTGCTGCCCGGCCACCACCAGGCGCTCCATCTCGTAGGGCGCGACGACGTCCGCCAGCGTGCCCAGCGAGTCAGCGAGCGGGCCGGCCTGCCCGGAACAGTCCACGAAGATCAGCCCGTGCCAATCGGTCACCGGCAACTCGACCAGCCCCCACTCACCGGCCACGAAGCCCGGCCGGTTCTTGAAGCCCGCGGCCGCCCGGAGACCTCCGTTAAGCCCGTATGTCCAGGAGTGATAGGGGCAGATGATCACTTTCTGCTGGGTCGCCGCCCCGCACGGCAGCAGCTCGTGCCCGCGGTGCCGGCAGGTGTTGGCGAACGCGTGCAGCACGCCGTCCTCCGCGCGGGTCAGCAGCACGCTGCCTTCACCCACTCCCTCGGCGCGCATGTCGCCCGGGCTGGCCACCTGGCTGCTGCGGCCGGCGCACATCCAGCCGCCGCCCAGCATGTGCCGCTGTTCCCAGGCAAAGACGGCTGGGTCGACGTAGGCGGCGCGGGGCAGCATCCGGCTCTGGCCGAACGGGAGCAGGGCCTGCGCGACGCCCGCGGGGTCGAGCGGGGCAGCGGGGCGTGCAGTTTGACTGACCATACAGTCAAGGGTAGGCAGCGGACCGCACGGTGTCCAGTCAGCGTGCGCCGGTCCGGTTATCCTGACCGCGGCCACCCACGCACATCTCGACGTTCTGCGAAGGAATCCAGTGCCGTACGCAACCCCGCCCGCCGACGTCATGCCGGTGATCGACGCGCCGCCGACGCCGGCCATCTTGCTCGCCCCCGGTGGCCGTCATGTGGCGCTCGTCCAGTACGAGACGCATCCTCCGGTGGCCATGCTGGCCCGGCCCTACCTGGCGCTGGCCGGGCTCCGGTTGGACCAGCATCTGGGGGCGCGGCGCCGGCTGCGCCGGGCGAGCGGCCTGTCGGTGCTGCGGGTGTCCGACGGAACCGAGCGGGCACTGGGCCTGCCGGAGGGAGCCCAGGTGGGGACGCCGACCTGGGCCCCGGACGGGCGCCGTCTCGCGGTCACCGTCGACCGGCTCGACGGGGTCGGGCTGTGGGTCGCCGACGCGGAAACCGGTGCGGTCACCGAGATAGCCGGGCTGACCGTGTGCGACGTGCTGGGCGGGGACCCCTCGGGGGCGTTCCGCTGGTCCCGCGATGGCCGGTCGCTCCTGGTGCTGGCCGCGCCCGCGCAGCGCCGGGCGCCCGCCGAGGCGGCCCCCGAGCCGCAGGTGGAGGAGACCTCGGGGAAGCTCTCCCAGCTCGCGACCTACCAGGACCTGCTGCGCACCAGCGCCGACGAGGACAGCTTCGAGGCGCTGGCCACGTCGGTGCCGTGCCGGGTCGACCCGGTCAGCGGCGAGCGCACCGAACTGGGCCCGCCCGGGCTCTACTACGGGCTGATCGACTCGCCCGACGGGACGCACCTGCTGGTGCAGTACCTGCGGCGGCCGTTCTCGTTCCGGGTGCCCTGGTTCTGGTTCGCCCGCAGGGCCGAGGTGTGGGGCGCCGGCGGCGGCGTGCGCACGGTGCTCGCCGACCTGCCGGTGAGCGACGAGGTGCCCCGGCAGGGCGTGCCCGTTGGCCCGCGCCTGATCGGCTGGCAGGAGCGCGCGCCGGCCACCCTCGCCTGGGTGGAGGCCCTGGACGGCGGCGATCCCGTGGCCCCGGCCGAGTTCCGGGACCGGGTGTTCCAGCTCGCGGCGCCGTTCGCCGGCCCGGGCGAGCGCGTCCTGGACCTGCGGCACCGCTGCCTGGGCTGGTATGACCTGGACACCCCGCGGCAGGTGCTGCTGCTCGAGCACGACCGCGACCGCCGCTGGCTGACCACGTGGCTGTGTCGACCTGAGCGCGCCGGGCGAGTCCCGGGTGATCTTCGACATCTCCGCCGACGACGCCTACGGCGACCCAGGCACGCCGCTGCTGACCGTGCATCCCGACGGCACCCAGACGGTACTCGGCGACGGGACCTCCATCTACCTGCGCGGGGAGGGCGCGACCCCGGAGGGGAAGCGGCCCTTCTTCGACCTGTTCGACCTCGGCACGGGCAGCGCCACCCGGCTGCACGAAAGCCCGCCGGGGTCCGTCGAGCAGGTGGTGGGCTTCACCGGGGCGGGCCGCGGCGAGGTGGTGCTCGTGCACGAGAGCCCGGCCGAGCCGCCGAACCTGGTGGTGGCCCAGCTCGGCGGCGCGGCCAGGCGGCCGCTGACCGCCTGGCCCGATCCGTACCCGGAGCTGACCCGGATCAGCAAGCGGCTGATCACCTACGACCGGGGCGACGGGGTCACCCTCTCCGGCATGCTGTACCTGCCGCCCGGCCACGACCCGGCCACCGGCGGCCGCCTGCCGCTGGTGATGTGGGCCTACCCCCTCGACTACGGCACCGGGGACACGGCCGGCCAGATCCGGGCCGGCAGCTTCGAGTTCACCCGGCTGACCGCGCTGGGGCCGGCGGTCTTCGCGCTGCACGGGTACGCGGTGCTCGCGGACGCCACGATGCCGGTGATCGGCGACCCCGAGACGATGAACGACACCTACCTGGAGCAGGTCACCGGGGCCGCCAGGGCGCACATCAGGGCGCTGGACGAGGCCGGGATCATCGACCCGGCCCGGGTGGCCGTGGGCGGGCACAGCTACGGGGCGTTCATGACCGCGAACCTGCTCGCGCACACCAAGGAGTTCGCCGCCGGGATCGCCCGCAGCGGCGCCTACAACCGGACCCTCACGCCGTTCGGCTTCCAGACCGAACGGCGCAGCTACTGGGAGGCCCCGGACGTCTACGACCAGGTGTCGCCGTTCCGGTACGCCGACCGCATCACCGCGCCGCTGCTGCTGATCCACGGCGAGCGGGACGCCAACCCGGGCACCTTTCCGATCCAGTCGGAGCGGTTGTTCCAGGCGATCCGCGGGAACGGCGGCACCGCCCGCCTGGTGATGCTGCCCTACGAGAGCCATGCCTACCTGGCCAGGGAATCGGTGATGCAGGTTCTCGCCGAGGAGTTCGCCTGGCTGGAGCGCTGGCTCGGCCCGGCACAGGAGGAGCCGGCCTAGCCGCCGCTTAGGCTGACGCCATGCGAGGACGCCAGCCCAATCCGCGCGGGGAATCGCTCACCCCCCGGCAGAAGCGCGTGTTCGTGATCGTGGGGTGCCTGGCGCTGGTCCTCGTGGCCGGCCTCGGCGTGTGGGCGGCGACCAACCAGGACAGCTACGGCCGGTCCAGCGACGGGTGCGTCAGCGTGGTCGAGCCCAGCAGCACCGGCGGCGCCATCCTGCATCAGTGCGGTGCGGGGGCCCGGGCGCTGTGCCGCAGCGCCTTCAGCCACGCCACCCGGCTCGACCTGCTCACCCGGCCACAGTGCCGCCTGGCGGGCCTGGCCCCGTCGGGCGGCTAACCTGCCTCGCCGCCGGGATCCGGCGGACCCGGCTCAGGTGAGCTGGCGCGCTCGGTTCGCGGCACGACGAAGCGCGTGATCCGCACCCGCCGGCTGCCGGCCGGCCGCGCGTCCCGCCGGCGCTGCACGTAGGGTGCCAGGACGTCGCGCATGGCCTGGGCTGCCTTGGCAACCTCGTCCGCGGTCATCCAGTAGTCAGTGCTCGCCAACTGGACCACGTCGCGCCACTCGGGCGGCTCACCGGCTTGGTTGGTGAGGAACTCGGTGGCGATGACGCGGTTCCGGTCGAGGAACGTGCCGAGGATGGCGATCTCGGCAGGCGCCATGCTGCCGGGCGTCGGCGCGCTCACATCCACCGAGCGGCCGGTGGCCTTCCACGGCCGGTCGCGGCCGTCCGCGCGGGCCCGGCCGGCCTCGACCATCCCCCACTTGGCCAGGGCTTTCAGGTGATAGCTCGTTGCGCTCGGGGACAGCCCGGTCACGGCGGCGAGTTCGGTAGCGGTGAGTTCCTCGCCTGCGGTTAGCGCCTCGAGGACCGCGAGCCGCGCCGGGTGCGCGAGCGCGCGGATGGCCCGTGGATCGGACAGGACGACCCGGTCACTGTCTGCTGGCCCGTTCGGCATGCTCCGCACTCTACCGCTGGACAGCCAGATATTAAGCATTTACTATTTAATATATGCTTAAGGTCTCACGGCACCGGCTGATCGGGAACCGGGACTTCATAACGGCCCTCGCCGGGCGCAGCGCGTCCCGGTTCGGGGACGAGGTGGCCCTGGTCGCGCTCACCCTGCGGCTCCAGGCCTCGGGCGCGCGGCCCTATGAGGTGGCCCTGCTGCTCGCGGCCGGCCTGGTTCCGTTCGTGCTGCTGGCCCGGGTGGCCGGGCGGGTGGCCGACTCGGCCGACTCGCGGCGCGTGCTGGTCTGCGCCACCGTGGCCCAGGCCGCCTGCTGCATCCCACTGATCTTCACCGGCAACGCGGTCGTCATGACCACCCTGGTCGCGCTGCTTGGCGCCGGGGCGGCCTTCTCCCAGGCGACCTGGCAAGCGCTCATCCCCCGGGTGGTCGGCGAGGACAACATCGCGGCGGCAACGGCGGCCCAGCAGAGCACCTTCACGATCGCGACGATCGTCGCGCCCGCGGTGGCCGGGCTGCTGTCCGGCGCGTTCGGCACCGGCCTCCCGCTGGCCATCGACGCGGTCACGTTCGGCGTGCTGACCGTGGCCGCCGCGGCCGTCCGTACCCGCCGCGCGGGCATCTCCGCGGCCGCCGCGAAACGGGACCGGGGCGGCTGGGCGGTGCTGCGCGCCGACCGCATCCTCGCCCCGCTGGTGACCAGTCTCGCGGCGTTCGTACTGCTCGCGGCCATGGTGAACGTCGTGACGGTCTTCCTGGTCCGGCAGACGCTGCACGCGGGAGCCGGATGGTATGGCCTCGTCGAGGCAACCTGGATGCTGGGCGTGGTCGGCGGGTCGGTCGCCTCGGCGAGGATCCCGGCCGACGCCGGGCGCGCCCGGGCCACGCTCGCCAGTGCCGCGCTGATGTCGCTGGTCTTCGCCGGCTACGGCCTGGCGCCCGCGGTGGCGGTGCTCGTGCCGCTGAGCATCGCCGGAGGCGTGGGCAACGGCGTGGTGAACGTCTGCGTCGCCACGCTCGTCATGACGCGCACCGATGAACGGGCGCGGGGCCGGGTGTCGGCGGCGCTGGGAGCCGTGGTCAACGGAGCGGCCGTGGTCTCGCTCGGGCTGGGCGGCGGCCTGGCGGCCGTGCTCGATTCCCGGCAGATCTTCCTGCTGGCGGGCGGTCTCGGCACCGTGGTCACGGCCGTCGCGGCGGTGCGGCTGGCGGGCCTGCCGCTGGCAGGATAGCCGCATGGATGTTGACGAGTTCCTCGCCGCGGCCTGCGAACTGCTCGCCGTGCCGTCCACGGCGGACCGGCCGGCGGATCTGCAGCGGGCGCTCAGCTTCGTGATCGACTTCGTCGGGCCCGGGTTCACGGTCGAAAGGTTCTCCTCGGCCGGCAAGCCGAGCGCGCTGGTGTACCGCGGGGCGATCCGGCCACATTTCCGGGTCATCCTCAACGCGCACCTCGACGTGGTGCCGGCCGCGCCGGAGCAGTTCCGCCCCCGCCGCGACGGTGATCGCCTGTACGCGCGCGGGGCCCAGGACATGAAGGTGTCGGCCTTGGTGCAAGCGCTGGCCTTCCGCGAGCACGCCGGGAGCCTGCCGTACCCGGTGGCGCTGCAACTGGTCACCGACGAGGAGGTCGGCGGGCACCACGGAACGCTGCATCAGCTCGAGCAGGGCGTCACCGCCGACTTTGTCGTTATCGGCGAGCAAAGCGCCTTGCAGATCGTGACCGAGTCCAAGGGAATGATCATCGCGACCCTGCGGGCCACCGGCCGGGCAGCCCACGCCGCTTATCCCTGGCTCGGTGACAACGCTCTGGTCAAGCTGCTCCGCAGCCTGTCCAATATCCTCGCCGCCTACCCGGTCCCCGCCGAGGAGGCCTGGCGGACCACCGTCAACATCGCCAGGGTCGAGACCGCCAACCAGGCCTACAACCAGATCCCGGCCGACGCGCAGGCGCTGCTCGACATCCGCTTCGCACCGGAAGACGCGGACCTGGGCGGCAAGACCGGCCCGGAGATCATTGCCTTTCTCGCGGCCTTCTGCGAGGCCGGCGTCACGCCCGCGGTGGTGCACGCCAACCCGCCACATCACGCCGACCGGGACCGGCCCGAGATTGCCAAGCTCCAGAAGGCGGCGCTGGACCAGGGGTACCGCTCCGGCCTGGTCCGCAGGCACGGCGCGTCGGACGGACGGTTCTACTCCCAGCGGGGCGTGGACGCCGTCCTTTTCGGCGTCGGCGGTGAGGGGCAGCACGGCGCCGATGAGTATGCCGACATCCCCACGATCCCGGCGTACCACCGGGCGCTGACGGCGTTCCTGCTTGACCCCGGGCCGCTCTAGCCCCCGGCGGCCGCCGGTGGTGCTAACAGCCTGGAGACCCCGGCCGGAGGACCCGATCATAAGCATCGATCTCATCAGGAAGCTGAGACCCGCCCTCATCGCCAGCCTGGCGTTCGCCCTGCCCGCAGCGGTGGCTACAGTCCGCCGGCCGTCAGGCGCTGCTCCAGCTCGTCGAGCCGGCGGGTGATGTCGTCGAGGCGGTCGCCGGCCGGCGCAAACAGCTGGACCGCGTTCCGGTAACCGAGCGCGGCGCCGGCGACGGCGGCGGGTATCGCCCGGCGAATGCTGTCGGCCTTGATCCCGGCGCCGCGCAGCAGCTCTCCGGCCGCGCCGTCCAGACCGGCCAGGGCGAGCACAAGGTGCTCGCAGCCGAGATAGGTGTGGCCGAGTTCTATCGCGCCCTCCAGGGTGGCGGCGATGGCCAGCCGGGCGGGCGGGGACAGCCCGGCCAGCGGCTCCCAGTCGCGCTGCTGGTCTTCCGCGTCGCCCCCCGCCCCGACGGCCCCCTCCGCCCCGACGGCGCTGCCCATTGGGGCGGCCGCCTCTCGCAGGGCGGCCACGTCGGCGCCGAGCGACTGGAGCACGTGGGCCCCCATGTTGCCCGGGACGTCGAGCACGCCGGCCAGCAGATGCTCGGTGCCCACGGGCCCCTCCGGGCCGGCGAGATCCCGGGCCCGGTGCAGCGCCTGCCGCAGGCGGGGCGTCATCTGCGCCGCGACGCGGGCGCTGATCTGCGGGTGCCGCCGGGGGTCGAACGCCGGGTCGCGGAGATAGCCGACCGCCTCGCGGGCCGCGCCGACCACCCGGACCGCCTCGGCGAGTGCCATCTGGCAGATCGGCGACACCGACAGGCGCGCCTCGCGCACCGCGGCGGCCAGGTCGTCTGGAAGGTAGACGTTGATCTTCGGCATCGTCCTCCTGTCGCCCCATCATAACCCCTCAGTGGGGTTATAGTGGGTGCCGAACCCGCCGGAGCCCTGGAATAGTAGGAGGGTACGTTGACCGAGCGAGCAAGTGTGCCCCGGGAGATAGCGGAGTCGTTCGGCGCCGACGCCGATCGCTACGACCGGTCCCGCCCCAGCTATCCCCAGGCCCTGGTGGACCGCATCGTCGCCGCCAGCCCCGGGCGCGAGCTGCTCGACGTCGGCTGCGGCACCGGCATCGTGGCCCGGCAGTTCCAGGCGGCCGGCTGCCGGGTGCTCGGGGTCGATGCCGACGCGCGCATGGCCGGCCTGGCGCGCCAGCGCGGCCTCGACGTCGAGGTGGCGAAGTTCGAGGACTGGGACCCGGCCGGCCGGGCGTTCGACGCGGTCGTCTGCGGGCAGGCCTGGCACTGGATCGACCCGGTCGCCGGCGCGGCCAAGGCGGCGCAGGCGCTGCGCCCCGGCGGCCTGTTCGCGGTGTTCTGGAACGCGATGGAGCCCCCGCCCGACATAGCTGAGGCCTTCGCCGCCGTGTTCCGCCGGGTGATGACCGAGTTCCCGGCGCTCCACTGCGGGACGCCCGGCGGGGACGCGTACCTGACGCTATGCACCAAGGCGGCCGACGCGGCACGGGAGGCCGGCGGGTTCGGCGACCCCGAGCAGTGGCGGTTCGAGTGGGACAGGCCCTACACCCGGGCCGAGTGGCTGGACGTGATGCCCACCTTCGGCGGCCTCGGCACCCAGCTCCCGCAGCCCAAGCTCCAGGACCTGCTGGCCGGCATCGGCGCCGCCGTCGACGCGGCAGGCGGCACCTTCACCATGCACTACGCCACGGTAGCCCTAGCAATCCCCCGAACCCTCTGACCCGGCTCGCGGACGAGTCGGTCCATCACCGCAACGGCGTACGGGACGACAACCGGCCCGAGAACCTTGAACTATGGACACGCCCACAGCCGACCGGCATCCGGGTCAGCGATGCCGTCGCTTGGGCGCGCGAGATCCTTGCTCGCTACGAGGGAGACGCTGTCACCTCCAACAATGCTCAGGACCACCACTGAGCGGCCGCACGGGCTTGCCCGACGCGCGCTTCAGCAGGCACTAAGCACTCTTGGAGGTGGCGGGAATCGAACCCGCGTCCTTCAGTGCATCACCAGGGCTTCTCCGGGCGCAGCCTGCTGTGGTTTTCTCAGCCCCGGCGGTCCCGCAGGCTAGCCGCCGCCAGGCTCAGTCGCTGTTTGGTGTCCCGTTCAGCCCCGCGACCGGGCTGAGCGGTGGATCCTCCTTACTGATGCCAGACACCGGGCCGGAGGAACTCCCGGGCTGACAACCTCTAACTCGCGGTTAGGCCGCGAGGGCGAGGTGAGTGCGCTTTACATTGGCACTTATTGGTTTGCGGTCACAGTGTTAACGAGGTTATGTCCGCCGTCCTCGGCCCGCTTCCCCTGGATCAACCACCGAAGTCGAAACCTGTCACCCCCATGTTGAGTTGTCTGGTGAGCCCTGCGGCCAGCCGGCCGCAGCCTTCACACCACTTGACGTTATCGTCTCAACGCCGGCGGGCCAACTCCGATTCCCGTGGCTGCCACGCGAGCACGGCCGCCGCGGCAACAGGCGCGGGCGCCGCGGCGCGAGCACCGGTCGCCCCGGCGCCTGGTCAGCTTCCCCGGACAGCAGAATGCCCCCGTGGACGCTGGCGGTGGCCGAAACGCGCCCACGGGGGCTGACCGGCAGGGTCGGGGCCGGTCAACGCCCGGGCCTCCCCCGAGATGAGGCCCGGTTCTCATCACGACGACTGGGCCGCAACCCCCCAAGCGGCACTCAGTCATTAGGTAAGACGCTGCATGGTAATCAGATGGTTGCTCTGAGTGACAAAAATTTCGCCCGTACTGAGATTCCGGCCTTACGCATATTCCGTACGGCCCCGTGCCGCCTCGCCGGACGGGCTCCGGGCGACTCAGCGACGCGGCGCGGTGCGCAGGAAGCTGGCCGCCACCGGGGCGGCCGACGCCCGGGAGGAGCCGCTGACCTCGAGCACCGCGAACGCTATGTCGCCCCGGTACCCGACGAACCAGGTCGCCCACTGCTTGTGGCGCCCCGCCCCGACCGACGCGGTGCCCACCTGCCCATACACCGGCTGCCCGGGGACATTAGCCCGCCGGGCGGCACCGGACCGCACGGCCTGGCGCATCAGGCCCTGGAGGCTGGCGATCGTGCTCGAGCTGAACCGGGCCTGCTCCGCATGCCCCGGGTCGGGCTTGGTCACCAGCGACGGCTCGTGCCAGATACCGGAGTCCACCTGGGCGGCCACCCCGGCCATGGTCAGCGGGCTCACCTGCACGCTGTTGCCCCGGCCGATGATGGTCGCCGCGAGCTGCGCCACCCCGCCGGGCACGACTACCTGCCCGGAGAAGCTCGGCAGCGGGAGCTGCCACCGCGCGCCGAGCCCGAACCCCTTGGCCGCGTTGGTGAGGTACTGGTGCATCCCGCCGCGATAGGACAGTGGGACGAGAGCGGTGCCGCAGGAGTGCGCGAAGTCCGTCGCGAAGGTCGATGTCCCGCTCAGCCGTTCCGCCGGTATGTTCCGGAAGTACTGCCCGTCCACCGGGTTGACCGGCGGGCAGGGGAGGATCTCGTTCGTCTGCAGGCCGCTGGCCAGCAGGGCCTCGGTCGACACGATGGTGAAGGCCCCGCCGGGAGGGTAGTGCCCGTTCAGCGGGTCGATGGCGGGCAGCCCCCGCGCCGCATGGTCGGCGACCGCGAGGATGTGCCCGGTAGAGGCCTGCAAGGCGACGATCGCCGCGGAGCCGGGGGCCGTGGCCACGGCCCGGGCGGCCGCTCGCTGCACGCCGGCATCGATCGTGGTGTGCACCGCGGCGGGCATCGTGCCGGACCAGGTCTTCAGCACCGACACCTGCCGCCCGGAGGCGGTTTCCGCGACCACCTCGGTGCCGGGGCTACCGGCCAGGTAGCCCTGGTAGTGGGATTGCAGTCCGGACAGGCCCACGGTGGCCCCGGGACGGTAGGCGATGCCCTGGTCGCGTAGCTGGGCGGAGGCCTCGGTGCCGACGGTGCCCACCACGGCCGGGGCGATGCTGTCGAACAGGCGCACCTTCGTGCGGTAGATGATCAGGTGGTGAATCTTCCCCAGCGCGTGCGCCAGCTGGTGATAGTCGGCGGGTGACAAGGTGATCAGCTCGAGGAACTGCCTCCTGGCCCCGGCCTGGATCCAGCCGTGCAGCTCGGTGGCGTCGATCCCGGTTGCCTGGCCCAGCGCCTGCGCCGTGGCCAGTGAGTTCTTCAGCCGGTCCGGCTGGACGCCGACCACGTACACGGGACTGAGGATCTGCAGCGGCTGGCCCTCGGCGTCGAGCAAGGGCTTGCGGGCCCGCGTGGTGGACACAACGGCCAGATGGAGACCCGTCCGCAGCGCCGGGTTGATCACGCTCGGGCTCCACGCGATCTTCCAGCCCGACGGGGTCAGGCGCAGGCCGAGCTCGCCCTGGTAGATCCACGGTGCCCCGTTCTGCCCCAGGTCGATGTCGGCGTAGAAGTGGGCCGTCGCGGTGTGCCCGTGCTGGCTGATCTGCCCCATGGACAGCGAGAAGGAGGCGGCGTCGAGCTGGCGGTAGGCGCTGTCCAGCTCGGCCGTTACCGTCGCCGGCTGCCCGGTGGTCAGCGCGGCCGCGGCGGTGTAGGCGTGCTCCTGCCAGTCCAGCAGGAAGGTCTGCACCACCGGCTCGGCCGACGGCGACGACCACCAGCCGTCCCCCATGCCGGCCACCACGAACCCCACCAGCAGCGCGGCGACGATCAGCCGCACGAGCGTGATCCGAGAGCGAAGATTGTTCACGCCCTTCCCCCCGGTGCTGCCGGTGCCTGGCGCGGGCCTGGCCGCGGCGGGCGGTGGCACGCGCGTGGGTTCGGCGGCGGGCGCGGTGGCGGGCCTGGCCGCGGCGTGCGCCCCACGTTTGCGAGCGGCCGCCACGCCCGGGCTCTGGCTACCCTCGCCGCCGGTGCGCACGCTCAACCTCCCTGGCAGCGTCCCGTCTTGCCAGGTCCTGACGTTTATCGTAGGTCCGCTTACCACGCGCAAGCGCCAGTTCGACCTTGACCCTCCCGCCGGAGAAGTACAGCGAGAGCGGTACGAGGGTCAGACCGCGCTCCGCGACCTGGCTCGCGAGCCTGTCGATCTCCTTCCGGTGCAGCAGGAGCTTACGGGGCCGCCTGGGCTCGTGGTTGGTCCACGTGCCCTGGGCGTACTCGGGGATGTGCACTCCGTGTAGCCATATCTCCCCGTCGGTGATCTGGCCGAACCCGTCGGTGAGGGAGGCCCGCCCGGCCCGCAGCGACTTCACCTCGGTGCCGGTGAGGACGAGCCCGGCCTCAACGACATCCTCGATTTGATAATCGTGCCTCGCCCGGCGGTTACGGGCAATGACCGTGCGCCCTTGCGCGTCGGCGAGGCGTCGGCGGGCCTTCACGCGCGCAGATAACGCCTGAGCGTGAAGAAGGAGGTGGCGCCGCACAACAGCACCCCCATCACCATCGCCAGCACGATGACCTCGATCAGGTCAGCCGCGCTGAGCTCCACGTTGTAGGGGAAATACTGCTGCAGCGCGTCCAGCCCCAGGTTCTTGACCGCGATGAGCAGGCCGGCCGCGATCAGCCACCCGGAAAGGCCGGCCAGGACCCCCTCCACGAGGAACGGGAGCTGCACGTAGAAGTTCGAGGCGCCGACCAGCCGCATGATGGCCGTCTCCCGGCGGCGGTTGAACGCGGACAGCCGGATGGTGTTCGCCACGAGCAGCACGGCGGCGATGACAAGGATGATCGCGATGATCACGACCGCGTTCCGCGCCCCGTCCAGCAGCCGGTAGAACTTGGACAGGATCGAGGAGTCGTTGACCACCTGGTCCACGCCCGGGCGGCCCGCGACCGTGCCCGCGACGATGTTGTAGTCGGCCTGCGTGTTGACGAGCTTCACCTGGAACGAGTCAGGGATCTCGGACTCGGTAACCAGGTTCGTGAACGACGGGTCCCGGGAGAAGTCCTGTTTGAAGTGCGCGAACGCCTGGGCCTGCGACTCGAAGTAGACCTGCTGTACCTGGGGCAGCGACTTCAGGTCCGCCTGGATCTGATTGCGTTCCGCCAGGGTCGTCGGGCCGTTCCGCTGGCACTGCGGGCTCACGCTCGTCGACGTGCACAGGTAGATCGAGAGCTGGACCTTGCCCTGCCAGTACGTCCGGGTGTTGTCCACCTGCTTGACGAAGAGCAGCCCGGTGCCGAGCAGGGAAAGGCTGATGGCGACCACCACGACGAGCGCGATGGTCATGGTCAGGTTCCGGCGGAGGCCGGTCCAGACCTCCTGCAGGACGAACTGTGCTCGCATAGTCGCTGATCCTCGGCAATCTTCGCCTGCTGTCGTTCACGGGCCGCCGGCGGCCGGGGCAAGGGCCGTCAGATGAGGTCAGTAAGCCTGGCCGTACACCCCGCGCGACTGGTCCCGCACCACCTTGCCGTACTCCAGCTCGATGACCCGCTTGCGCATGGAGTCCACGATTGCCGCGTCGTGGGTGGCCATGACCACGGTCGTGCCGGTTCGGTTGATGCGGTCGAGAACCTTCATGATCCCGATGGAGGTCGCGGGGTCGATGTTCCCCGTGGGCTCGTCCGCCAGCAAGATCATGGGGCGGTTGACGAAGGCCCGGGCAACCGCCACCCGCTGCTGCTCCCCGCCGGACAGTTCGTCAGGCATCCGTTCGTGCTTGCCCTCCAGGCCAACCAGGTCGATCACCTCGGGAACGACCTTGCGGATGAAGCGCCGGGGCTTGCCGATGACCTGAAGGGCGAACGCCACGTTGTTGTACACACTCTTGTTCGGCAGCAGGCGGAAGTCCTGGAACACACAGCCGATGCGGCGGCGCAGGTAGGGCACCTTCCAGTTGGTGAGCCTGGCCAGATCCTTGCCGGCCACGTGGATGCGGCCCTCGCTGGGCCGTTCCTCGCGCAAGATCAGCCGCAGGAACGTGGACTTGCCCGAGCCGGATGGGCCGACCAGGAAGACGAATTCACCCTTCTCGACATCGAGGGTGACGTTCTCCAGGGCCGGGCGGCTCTGATTCGGGTACGTCTTGGTGACGTTGTCGAAGTGGATCACAGGCCCATCACACGCGCTCGGGAGAATACGGACGACGCGGACCCGGGAAACAGCAGGCCGCTGCTACCTAGCCCTCCCGGCTCCCCCGCCCGGTTTGGCCACACGACAGTCTAGGGGGGAAACTGGCTTCAGACGTGCAACACTGGCTAAGAGGCTATTGGGAGGCCGGCGGCCACGTGCGCTCCGGGCCGGGTTCTCGAATATGCTCAAGAGCCGACCAAGACCGGCCAGAGGGGACCGCAATGAGTTGCGAACATCTGATCTGCGCACAGTGCGCGTCTCCTGTTGTCGAAGCCCGCTGCCCGGCCTGCCGCGAGGCCCGCGCCCAGGTGCACCACCACCACACGTCCGGCCTGACCGTGCCGCTGGCCGCCGCTATCCTGCTCGCCCTCGTCGTGGTGACGCTCATCCTCCAGCTAACGCACTAGGCGGAGGGTAGGGGCGAGGCATGCTCGTTGGCCTCCGGCCAACTCGCCGTTGCTCCGCCTAGTGATGCTAGCCCGGGGGCCGAGCCCCCGGACCCCACGATTTCCGGTACAGGCCGGTGGTTCGCTTTGCGCGAGCGCTCACACCAGGCACCCGAGCCGTTGCCGACCATGCTCGGCGACGGCCGGCCCGGTCCCGGCTTAGCTGCGGGAGCCGTTGGCGGCGGCGTTCTGGAGGTCCTGGGTACGCAGCCAGCGGATCTCGGCCTCGATGAAGTCGTCGATCTCGCCGTCCAGGATCGCGGCCGTGTTGCCGGTCTCCAGGCCGGTCCTGACGTCCTTGACGTTCTGGTAGGGGTGCAGCACGTAGTTGCGGATCTGCGTGCCCCAGCTGCTCGTTGTCTCGCCACGCAGGTTGGCCATCTTGGCCTCCTGCTCCTCGCGTTTGCGCTCGAGCAGCTTGGCCCTGAGCACCGCCATCGCCGTCGCCTTGTTCTGCATCTGGCTGCGCTCGTTCTGGCAGGAGACCACGATCCCGGTCGGCAGGTGGGTGAGCCGCACCGCGGAGTCCGTGGTGTTCACCCCCTGGCCGCCCGGCCCGCTGGACCGGTACACGTCCACCCGGATCTCGTCCTCGGGGATGTCGATGTCATCGTCCCGCTCGACCACCGGGATCACGTCCACGCCCGCGAAGGAGGTCTGGCGGCGGCCCTGGTTGTCGTACTTGGAGATGCGGACCATCCGGTGCGTGCCGTGCTCGCCGCGCAGCGTGCCGTAGGCATAGGGGGCGTGCACCGCGAAGGTCGTGGACTTGATCCCGGCCTCCTCCGCGTACGACGTGTAGTAGACCTCGGTCGGGTAGCCGTGCCGCTCCGCCCAGCGCAGGTACATCCGCTGCAAGTTCTGCGCGAAGTCGGCGGCGTCCGCCCCCCCGGCCTGCGCGTTGATGGAGATCAGCGCCTCACGCGCGTCGTACTCTCCGGACAGCAGGGTACGCACCTCGAGCTGGTCTATCTCCTTGCGCAACGCGGCCAGCTCACCGGCGGCCTCCTCGCGCATGGACTCGTCGCCCTCGCTGTCGGCCAGTTCGAAGCCCACACGGACGTCGTCGAGGCGGCGGTGCAACTGGTCGAGCCGGCCCATCTCACCTTCGAGATAGGACAGCCGCCGGGTCACCGCCTGCGCCCGTTCCTGGTCCCCCCAGAGGTTCGGGTCGGCGGCTTGTTCCCTCAGGCCCTCCGCCTCGCGCCGCATGGCGTCCGGGTTCAGGACGGCTTGCACGTTACCGAGCTTGGACGACAGTTCCGAGATTTCACTTGCCGGGTCGGTTCCTGCCATGGCGGAAAGCCTACGCGAGGAGCATGGGCACGCTGGACGATCGGGTCCGGGACGCGCACGCAGCTCACGGATTATGCGGACAGCGCACCGGCGGCCGCGACGGTACGAATGGCGCGAACCGCGACGGAAAGGGTGGCCAGCGAGAACCGGTCGGTTTCCCAGATCTCCGAAAGGGTCTGGGTGGCGCGGCGCACCGCCGGCCCGTTCTGCTCGGCCCAGGCGGCCAGCCGCTCCTCCGGGGTGCCTTGGCTGGTCGCCATCAGCACATCCCGGACAAGCGCGGCGTGCGCCGCGTACAGGTCGTCGCGCAGGGCACCGCGCGCCATCGTGTTCCACCGGTCGTCCCTGGGCAGCGCGACGATCTGGTCGCGCAGCCGGGCGATCTGAAGCCGGCCGGCCAGGTCGAAGTAGACCTCGGCCACCTCGGCGATGTCACGCCCAGTGGCCGCGGCGACCTCCACGATGTCGAACGCCGAGTAGGCGGGCACCATCGCGGCGACCCGTTCGGCCAGGTAGCCGGGGACGCCACGGGAGATCGCGGACTGCCGCCGCTCGGTGAAGCCGGCCAGGTCCCGGCCGGTCAGCAGCTCGGGCAGGCCGGCGCCCACCGCCTGGACGCCGTCGGCGAAGAAGGCGATCGTCGCCTGGATGTCGTAGGGCGCCCGGCGGCTGTGCAGCAGCCACCGGACCGCGCGCTCGGTCAGCTTGCGGCCCTCGAGCAGCAGCACGATCTGGGTGGCCACGTCCACCACGCCGTCCAGCGCCTCGACCTGGGCCCAGAAGCGCGGCATGCCGAACACTTCGCGGGCGACCAGCCAGGCCCGGCCGATGTCCGGCACCGACGCACCGGTTTCCTCGTTCATGCGGAACAGGAACGAGGTCCCGCTGTGGTTCACCATGTCGTTGACGACCATCGTGGTGATGATCTCCCGCCGCAGCGGGTGCAGGCCCATCTCCCCGGCGTAGGCGTCCCGCAACGGCACCGGGAAGTAGGCGGTCAGCACCGACCGCAGGAACGGGTCGTCGGGCAACGTGGACGGCAGCACCTCCTGCACCGAGGAGATCTTCGCCTGGGCCAGCAGGACGGCGAACTCGGGGACCGTGAGGCCAAGCCCCGCCGACCGGCGCTCGGCGATCTCCTTGTCCCCCGGCAGCGAGTCGAGCCGTCGGCCGATGCGGCGCTCGCGCTCCAGTTTGCGCAGGTAACGGGCGTGCACGTGGAGCATCTGCGCCGACTGCGCCGCGGCGGCGGCCAGCGCCCTGTTCTGGCCGTAGTTCTGGCGCAGCACGAGCTCGGCGACCTCGTCGGTCATCGCGTGCAGTAGCTCACCCCGGGCCGCGGGGGTCAGCTCGCCGCGGCTGAGCCGGGGCTGCAGCAAGATCTTGATGTTGACCTCGTGGTCGGAGGTGTCCACGCCGGCCGAGTTGTCGATGAAGTCGGTGTTGACCAGCCCGCCGGCCAGGGCGTACTCGATCCGCCCGGCCTGGGTGAGGCCAAGGTTGCCGCCCTCGGCGACCACCTTGGCGCGCAGCGCGGTGGCGTCGATGCGGACCGCGTCGTTGGCCCGGTCCCCGGCATCGGCGTGGGACTCGGTGCTGGCCTTGACGTACGTGCCGATCCCGCCGTTCCACAGCAGGTCCACCGGCGCCGCGAGGATGGCCGAGATGAGCTGGTCCGGGGGCAGCGCGTGCACCGCCTCGCCCAGCCCGAGCGCCTCGCTGACCTGCGGGGACACCGGTACCGACTTCGCGGTGCGCGGCCAGACCCCGCCGCCCGCCGAGATCAGCCCCGGATCGTAGTCGGCCCAGGAGGAGCGGGGCAGCGCGAACATCCGCCGCCGCTCGGCGTAGCTCGCCGCCGGGTCGGGATCGGGGTCGAGGAACACGTGCCGGTGGTCGAAGGCGGCGACCAGCTTGATGTGCGGCGAGCACAGCATGCCGTTGCCGAACACATCGCCGGACATGTCGCCGATGCCCGCCACCGTGAACTCGGTGGTGGCCGGGTCGAGGCCGAGCGTGGCGAAGTGGAACTTGACCGATTCCCAGGCGCCGCGGGCGGTGATGCCCATCTTCTTGTGGTCGTAGCCCTCGGAGCCGCCGGAGGCGAACGCGTCGCCCAGCCAGTACCCGTACGCGTTGGCGATCTCGTTGGCCGTGTCGGAGAACGTCGCGGTTCCCTTGTCGGCGGCCACCACCAGGTAGGTGTCGTCGCCGTCGTGCCTGACCACGCCCGGCGGCGGCACCACCTGGCCGTCCCGCAGGTTGTCGGTCACGTCAAGCATGGCGGAGATGAAGGTCTTGTAGCAGTCGAGCACCTCGCGCTGGTACGCCTGACGGTCGGACGGATCGGGCAGGTCCTTGCAGACGAAGCCGCCCTTGGCCCCGGACGGCACGATGACCGAGTTCTTGACCTCCTGCGCCTTGGCCAGGCCGAGGATCTCGGTGCGGAAGTCCTCCCGCCGGTCGGACCAGCGCAGCCCGCCGCGGGCCACGGCGGCGAACCGCAGGTGCACCGCCTCCAGCCGCGGCGAGTACACGAACACCTCGAACTTGGGCCGGGGGTCGGGCAGTTCCGGCACCGCGGCCGCGTCCAGCTTGACCACCAGGTACGGGGGCCCGCCCGGGCCGTCCGGCTGCCCGGGGGACTGGGCGGTCCGGAAGTAGTTGGTCCGCTGGGTGGCCAGGATCAGGCCCAGGTAGCTGCGCAGGATCCGGTCGTGATCGAGGATGGCGACCTCGTCGAGCAGGCCGCGGATCTCCTCGGCGATCGCCTCGCCGCGCTCCGCCGAGCCCCGCTCGTGCGCCGGGTCGAACCTGGACTCGAACAGGCGCACCAGCAGCCTGGTGACCGGGACGTTGAAGGCGAGCACCCGCTCGATATAGCGCTGGCTGAAGGTGATGACCGCCTGCCGCAGGTACTTGGCGTAGGCGCGCAGCAGCACGATCTGGCGCCAGGTGAGCTGGGCGTCGAGGACGAGCGCGTTGAAGCCGTCGTCCTCGATCGTGCCCCGCCACAGCGCGCCCAGCGCCTCCTCGAACAGCGCCTTGACGGTGTCGTTCGGCGGCCACCCCGGCGGCGCCTGCGTCTTGGCGCCGCCCGCCAGGACCGGGAACTGGCCGGTCACCGGCTCGGGCCCGGCCGCACCGGCCCCGGTCCTGCGCAGGCCGAAGTCATAGATCCAGAACGGCCGCAGCACCGGGCTGGTGAACGCGTAGGGATGCTCGTCAACCACGTCCAGGCCCATGTGCTGAAGGCGCGGCAGCACGTCGGTGAGCGTGATCGGGGTCCCCACGCGGCAGATCGTCAGCCGCCACGCCCCGTTCTTCTCGACGGGCTGGCCGGCGTAGTACCCCTCGGCTTCCCAGAGCTCGAAGGAGGTGTCCTCGCCGGTGGCGAGCAGGTTCTGCACCCGGGTCAGGTCGCTGACCGCGTACGAGGCGGGCACGTCGGTCTTGTAGTTCTCGGGGACCGCGCCGGCGAACGTGTCGAGCAGGGCACGCGCCTTGGCCTCGCCCATTTCGCGGATCGCCTCGGCCAGGAGGTCCTCGTCCCAGGACCGCGCCGCGGCCACGATCTTGGCCTCCAGGTCGGCGGTGTCCACGTCGGGCAGCGAGGTACCCTTCTTGGCCCGGACCACCACAAGCAGCCGGGCCAGCGGGGACTCGCCCACCGTGGCGCCGTACTCGACCGTCTCCCCGCCCAGTCCCTCGCGCAGGATCTCCTGTGTCCGCAGCCGGACCCTGGTGGTGTACCGGTCCCGCGGCAGGTACACCACGCAGGACATGTACCGGCCGTACACGTCCTTGCGCAGGAACAGCCGGGTCCGCGGGTGGGACCGCAGGTGCAGCACGCCGAGCGCGATGGGGACCAGTTCGTCCACCGAGATCTGGAACAGCTCTTCGCGCGGGTAGGCCTCCAGGATCTCGGTCAGGTCCTTGCCGTCGTGGCTGTCCGGCGCCGCGCCGGCCCGCTCCAGCACCTCGGCCAGCTTGCGGCGCAGCACCGGGATCCGGGCGATGCTCTCGTGGTAGGCCTCGTGGGTGTACAGGCCGAGGAAGCGGTACTCGCCGGCCACCTCGCCGGAGGCGTTGACCCGCTTGATCGCGATGTAGTCGAGGTAGCTGCCACGGTGCACGGTGGACCGCGAGTTGGCCTTGGTGAGGATCAGCCGCTGCGGGTCCTTGGCCCGGGCCCGCACCTCGGGCGGCAGCGCCGCGAACGAGGCCGACCCGCGCTTGTCGTGCCGCAGAATGCCCAGCCCGGTACCGGTGACCGGGACGAGCGCCATGCCATGCGGCCCGTCCACCAGGTCGTACTCGCGGTAGCCGAGGAACGTGAAGTGGTTGGCGGCGAGCCAGCGCAGCAGCGCCTGGGTCTCGGCCGGCGGCCGGGGGCCCTCGGTCTCCAGCCTGTCGGCGAGCCGCACCGCCGCCTCGGTCATCTTCGGGTAGTCCTCCACGGCCGCCCGGACGTCGAGCAGGACCCGCTGGAGGTCCTTCTCCAGGTCGGTCAGGGACACGCCGGCGGTGGTGTCGATCTCGATGTGCGTCCACGACTCGGCGATCTCGTCGTGGCCGTGCTTGCCCTCACGCAGCGGGCCGACCACCTCCCACAGCGTGCCGGTGACGTCCCGGCGGACCAGCAGTTGCGGGTGAATGATGTGGAAGCTGTCCAGCCCGTGCCGGGTCAGCTCCAGCGTGATCGAGTCGACCAGGAACGGCATGTCGTCGGTGACGATGTCGACCGACCCGCGCGACTCCTCCAGCGCCGAGCACATGCCCCCGGCGCTCACCTGGACCAGTGCCCGGCCCTGCGGGCGGTTCGTCGCCAGCCGGGCGTGCTCGGCGGCGACTCCGGCCATCCGGGCCGGGCCGGCCGCCGTGAGCTCCTCCAACGGCATGTGCCGGTAGTACGCGCCGATGAAGTTGCGCAGGTCGCCGACCCCGGCGATGATCGCGCCCGAGGCCTCCGCCAGACCCGTGGCCTTGTCGAGCAGGCTGGCCAGCTCCTCGTCCGCCACGTCCGCCATCTCGTTCCCCAATCCCCGGCCGGCCGCCCGCCGCGGCCGCGCCGCTACAGGTGGTCCCGCAACTCCCACAGCAGCGGGTAATAGCGCAACGGCACCCGCTTACGCAGGTAGGGTGCCCCGGTAGAGCCACCGGTACCCGATTTCGTCCCGATCTGCCGCTCCACCATCTGCACGTGCCGGGCCCGCCAGAGCCCGGACAGCTCGTCGTGGGTCAGCAGGTCCTCGGCGAGCTGCCAGAGGTCGTCGTGCGTGGCGCGGTCCATGGCGATCGCCCGCAGCGACGCGAAGATCTCCTCGGTGGTGCCGACGGCAAGCCCGCGGGCAGCGACCAGGCCCAGGTAGGCGTCCCAGAGCGAGGGCTCGTCCAGGCGGCGCACCAGCCGGTCGCGCTCGGCGCTGGTGAGCGAGCGGAACCGGGCCAGGAAGGCGCGGTCCTTGGCCCCCGACAGGAACTCCAGCTCGCGGAACTGCGCCGACTGGAACCCGCTGGCGGGGGCGAGCGAGGACCGGAACTCACCGAAGTCCTGCGGGGTCATCGTCTCCAGGATCTCGACCTGGGCCACCAGCAGCCGCTCGATCTCGTGCACCCGCCGCAGCAGGTGACGGGCCCGCCAGGTCTGTTCGGCCGTCATCGCGTCGCGGGCGGCCTCGAGCTCGTACAGCATCTGCTTGAACCACAGCTCGTACACCTGGTGCACGGTGATGAACAGCAGCTCGTCGTGCGCGGGCGGGTCGGCCTCGGGCACCTGGAGCGCCAGCAGGCCCGGCAGCCGCAGGTAGCCACCGTAGGTGAGCCGGCCGCCCTCTTCACCGAAACTGCGCCCGGCGGCGGCCTGCCGCGCCGGGGAGGTCACCGGGCGAACCACGCGAGCACCTCCGGGTTGGCCAGGGCATCGGGATCCGCCGCGTCGGCCACCGGGGTGCCGAGCAGTATCTTGCGCACCGGGACCTCGAGCTTCTTGCCGGACAGAGTCCGCGGGATGCCCGGCACCTGGTGGATCTCGTCGGGCACGTGCCGGGGGGACAGGGCGGACCGAAGCGCCCCCTTGATCCGGGCGATCAGCTCGTCGTCGAGCGAGGCCCCCGGCGTGAGCACCAGGTACAGGACCAGCCGTCCGGCGGTGCCGAGCTGGCCGGTGTCCACCACGAGGCTGTCGGCGACCTCGGGAAGCTGCTCGACCACGCGGTAGAACTCGCTGGTGCCCATGCGCACGCCGCCCCGGTTCAAGGTGGCGTCCGACCGGCCGTAGATCACGCACCCCCCGTCGGGGAGCATCATGATCCAGTCGCCGTGCCGCCACACACCCGGATAGGTGGCGAAGTAGCTGGCCCGGTACCGCTCGCCGTCCGGGTCGTTCCAGAACCCGACCGGCATGGACGGCATCGGCGCGGTGATCACCAGCTCCCCCACCTCGCCGACGACCGGCCGGCCGGCCGCGTTGTACGCCTCGACCTTCGCGCCCAGGCAGGCGCCCGCGATCACCCCGGACCGGACCGGCAGCAGCGGGCAGGGGCCGACGAAGCCCGTGCACACGTCGGTGCCGCCGGAGAACGAGCCGAGCAGCAGGTCGCTGCCCACGTGCTGGTAGACCCAGCGGAACCCCTCCGGCGGCAGCGGGGAGCCGGTGGAGCCGATGCCGCGCAGGGCCGACAGGTCGTACTCCCGGCCCGGGGACAGCCCCGCCTTGGCGCAGGCCAGCAGGTAGGGGGCGCCGGTGCCGAAGTAGGTGATGCCGGTTTCCGCGGCGAGCCGCCACAGGGCACCGGTGTCCGGGTAGGTGGCGCTGCCGTCGTAGACCACGACGGTCAGCCCGGCGAGCAGGCCGCCCGCCAGGTAGTTCCACATCATCCAGCCGGTCGTCGTGTACCAGAAGAACACGTCCCCGGCGCCGAGGTCCTGGTTGAAGCACAGCGTCTTGAGATGCTCCAGGACGATCCCGCCGTGACCGTGCACGATCGCTTTGGGCAGGCCGGTGGTACCGGATGAATACAAGACCCACAAGGGATGACCGAACGGGACTTCCTCGAAGTCCAGCTCCGCGGGCGCGTCGCCGGGCAGCGAGTCAAAGGCGAGCGTCCGCGGCGCCGGCCCCGGAGCCGCCCCGGGCTCGCCGACCATGATCACCGCCGCCAGGCCGGGCAGCGCCGCCACGATCTCGGCGAGCTGCCCGCCGCGGTCGAAGTCCTTGCCGTTGTAGCGGTAGCCGCCGGTGGCCAGCAGCACCTTCGGGGTGATCTGCGCGAACCGGTCGATCACGCTGGCCGGCCCGAAATCGGGGGAGCAGGACGACCAGATCGCGCCGAGGCTGGCCGTGGCGAGCAGCCCGATCAGCGCCGCGGGGATGTTGGGCAGGTACGCGGCCACGCGGTCGCCGCGGGTCACGCCGAGCGCCTGGAGCCCGGCCCTGACCCGGGCCACCTCGGTGGCCAGCTCGCCGTAGGTGAAGGTGGTCTGGCTGCCGTCCTCGGCGCGGGCGATCACGGCCATCCTGGCGGGATCGGTCCGGGCCGTGCGCAGCGCGTTGCGCGCGTAGTTGAGGGTGGCGCCGGGGAACCAGGCGACGTCCGGCATCTCGCCGCCGGTGAGCACGGGGCCCTCGCCGCGCTCGCCGAGCACGCCGAAGTAGTCCCACAGCGAGTCCCAGAACGCGGCGGGCTCGGCGACCGACCAGTCCCACAGCTCCTGGTAGGCGGTGGATTCCGGCCCGCTCGGAAGGGATATGCCACGCTCACTGGATAGCCAGCGGCGGTAGTCCGTGATCCGCGCCCGCTCGACCAGCCCCGGGCCCGGCCGCCACAGCACCTCGCCGTAGTCGCGGCCCAGCGGCCCACCTGCCGGCCCGACCTCGTTGTCAGTCCGCATAGGCCCCAGCATCGGTCCTTGCAGCCGTCTCCCGCAAACCACGCCCGTTGTCGACTGGCACTACACCGGTCCTCCGGCCAGGTAGGTGAGCACGCCGAGGGCGGCTGCGCCGACGATCGCGGTGACCACGCCGCGCCGCAGCCCGATCAGCCAGCCCGCGGCGACCGCGAGCACCGCGACCTGCCACAGATGGGCCAGGGCGGCCGCCAGCGGGATGGCCGCCCCGGCGATCGCCCCGATGGCGGCCGGGCCCGCCCCGGTCAGGAAGGACTGCACCGCCGCGCTGCGGCGCAGCCGGTCGAAGTACCGGCCGCCGGCGAGCACGAAGCAGAACGAGGGCGTGAACGCGACCAGCGAGGCGAGCAGCCCGCCGCCGACGCCGGCGGCCGCGTAGCCGATCACCGCGACGGTCTGCACCACCGGCCCCGGTGTGACCTGCCCAAGCGCGACCGCGGTCAGGAACTGCCCGGCGGTCATCCAGTGATAGGTGTTGACGGCGTCGTGCTGCATCAGCGGGATGATCACGAAGCCGCCGCCGAACGAGAGCGCGCCGACCTTGAACGCCACCCAGGCCAGGGAGGCAAGGCCGCCGGCCACGGCGCCGGTCGTGGCCAGCCGGGCCGCCAGCGCCAGCGGCGGGATCGTCCCGCCCTGGCCGGCCGCCGGGCGGGCCCGTACCGCGGTCTCGATCAGCCCGCAGCCGATCAGCACGATCACCAGCCAGGGCCCGACCAGGGCGGCCGCGGCTCCCCCGGCGATCAGGTAGCCGATCCACCGGGCCCGCTGGCTGCTGGCCACCCCGGCGCGGCGCCAGCTCGCCGGGACCAGGCTCACCGCCGCGGCCACGGCCACGGCCGGTACGGCCGAGCCCGCGCCGAGCGCGGCCCCCGCGATCCAGCCCGGCGGGTGTTCGGCGAGGAACAGCGCGGCCAGGGCGAGGATTATCACCAGGCCGGGCAGGATGAAGCAGGCGCCGCCGAGCAGCGCACCCGCGGCCCCGCGCAGCCGCCACGCGCAGTAGATGGTGAGCTGGGTGGACGCCGGGCCGGGGAGCAGGTTGACGGCCGCGACGCCGTCCTCGAACTCCTGCTCGGGCAGCCACTTCCGGTCCTGCACGACCAGCTTGCGCAGCAGCGCGATGTGCGCGGGCGGGCCGCCGAACCCGATGAGGCCCAGCCGGAGCCACTGCCGGGCGATGACCGCCAGCGGCACCCGTTCCGCCGCCGGTTCCTGCGCAGGCGGCTCCGCCCCGCCCGGTGTCCCGGTCACGCGGGGGGCAGCGTCAGCCGGTCCACCGCGGCGACCACCGCGGCGGTGTCGGCCAGGTCGTCCAGCACCAGGTCCGCGCCCGCCTCCCGCAGCTCACCGGCGGCCGAGCGGCCGCTGGCGACCCCCACCGCGCGCGATCCGCCGATCCGGGCCGCCTCCATGTCCCGCGAGGAGTCACCGATGTACACGGTCGAGCGTTCGGTGAAGTGCGCGCCGTACCTCTCGGCGGCCCGGTCCCGCGCGTTCAGCAGCATCGTGCCCTTGGGGTAGACCTCGGACCCGTACCCGCCGATCTCGGCGTCGAAGAAGGCTTCCATGCCGAACGCGCGCAGCTTCTCGATCGCGTTGGGCCTGATCGCGCCCGTCAGGACGGTCTGCACCACGCCGGGCAGCCGGCCGACCCCGGCCACCGCGTCCCGGGCCCCCGGCATCAGCCTGCCCTGCTCGGCCAGCAGGTCGCGGCGGGCGGCGAACGCGGCGGCAAGCTGGCGGGTGAACCGGCCGAGCAGTTCCTCGCTCACCGCCACGGTGGGTTCCGGGCCGGCCGCGTTGAGCGCGAGGGCATCGAAGAAGATCTCCGACTCGATGCGCCCGGCCATTTGCGGCAGCCGGACCAGCGGGCGCCCGGTCACCTCACGGAACGCGTCGGCGTACGCCGCGCGTATCGGCCTGGCCACGTCAAGCAGGGTCAGATCGATGTTCCACAGGACCAGACGGTAAACGGGGTTCTCCGGTGCCGCGGGGCGCGCGCTCATAGCGGTGCCAGGCTAGCGCGGGCACGCCGCCGGTGCCTGTCCGGTGCGGATCCGTTCACCCTGGGGTAGCCAGGGTTGTCCGATGCTGGCGTAAAGCATGTAACGGGATGGTGTCGGACAGAGCCGGTCATCGCTACGGTAGAGGTAGCCGGGCAACAGCCATCGTGGAGGGGACCTTGACCGGAGGTGACCGTGCTCGGTACCCGCGCATGCGGCCGTGGCCTGCCCGCTGGGCGCCGGTAGCCGCTTTTCTCGCGTTGCTGCTGTGCGGCTGCGCGTCCGTTGGCTCCGTCAACCTTGCGGTGGTCGGCCCCGCAAGTCCCGCGCGGGCCGGCGTGGAGGGCGTTGGCGGCGGCGAACCGCTGACGGCCGCCGCCGTCCCCGACCCGGAACGCGCCGTCGGCCCGCTCCGCACCCGGGGCGGCACGACGTACGCGGCGCTGGCCCAGCGCGCGCTCGGGACGCTCGAGGACGAGTACTACAACGGCGCGGGCAAGTGGAACATGTGCGTCCCGCTGGCCCGGTGCACACCGACCAACCGGGACTGGGGCGCCGACTCGCTCACCTATGTGCTGTACCTGCACTGGACCCTCAGCCAGGACACGGGCGTGCCGCCGATCATGAACGCGCTCACCGGTACGTCGCCGAACGGGCACAGCGGGGTGAGCGACGTTCCGCTGTGGGACTCCATCGCCGCGGCCCGCGAGTACCAGGTCACCCACGACCCGCTGGCGCTGCGGAAGGCGGAGGGAGACTTCGCCTACGTGGCCGGCAACGCGGCCAAGCTGTTCGCGCTCGGCGCCTGCCCCGGCATCCTGTATCAGCGCGCGGGCGGCGGTGGCAACCAGGACAAGACGCTGGAGACCGGCTCCAACTACGTCAAGGCCGCGCTGCTGCTCTACGAGATCACCCACCAGCGCACCTATCTGGCGCAGGCCGAAGGCCAGTACCAGGCCGACCGGCAGTACTTCCTGTCCGCCAACGTCCCGCTCTACACCCTCTACGTCTTCGACAACGGGTCCTCCTGCCAGCAGATACCCGCGCAGTACTTCGCCTCGGTGAACGGGAACATGATCTGGGCGGGTTACACGCTCGCCGGGATCACCGGCAACCGCAGCTACCTCAGCGAGGCGCTCGCCACCGCCCGGGCGGTGGCGGGCCACCTGGGCGACGCCACCGGCGTCTACGCCAACCTCCAGGCGGACAACGACGTCGCCGAGCCGCTCATCGAGGCCATGTACAACCTCGCGGCGTTCGGCCACCAGCGTTTCGCCCGCCGCTGGCTGCTCAGCGCGGCGAGCGCCGCCGCCGCTTCCATCGCCCACACCGGCGCCTACGAGCGGTTCTTCGACGGGCCGCCGTCCAAGGCGCCGGTGACCGCGTGGCAGGCGGACGGCGGCCTGGCGCTCGCCCAGGTCGCGGCGGCGCTCGACCCGGGCGGCAGGCCGGCCCACCGCAGGTTCTGGGCCGGTGCGCCGTTCGTGGCCGAAAACGTGACGCTGGCCAAGAAGCCGGTGCAGATCACGCTTCACCGGCCGCGCCGTGGCCATCATCGGCACGATCGGCGATGTCTGCTGCGAGCTTGGCCGCGCGCAGGTGTACGTCGATGGGACGGAGACCTTCGACCAGACCGGGATCTGGCAGAACAAGTCGCCCGCCGGGGTGCCGCTGCCGCGTTCGGTGCTGTTCGCCTGGCGCTGGCCGGGTCCGGGAAAGCACACGATCGAGATCGGGCCCGCGCTCGCGGACGCCAAGCAGGGCGGCACGTACTTCCACATGACCGGGTACTACGTGGTGAAATAGGCGGGCATGAGGGCACCCCGGCTCGCCCTGGTGCTGTCGCTCTCGCTGCTGTGCGGCTGCGTGCCCGGTGGCGGCGCGGCCGGTCACCCCCCGGCCGGTGGGCGCGGGCCGACGTATACGGCGCTGGCCCGGCGCGCGCTGGAGATCCTGGAGCGCGGCTACTACGACGGCGCGGGCGGGTGGCACATGTGCCTGCCGGTGCGGTGCTACACCACCGACTATGACTGGGGCGCCGACTCGCTCACCTACACGCTGTACCTGCACTGGCTGCTGACCGGGGACCGGCGGGCCGCGCCCATCATGAACGCGCTCACCGCGACCGCCCACACCAGCTACGCGGGCGGGTGGAGCGACGTGCCGATGTGGGATTCCGTCGCCGCGGCCCGCGAGTACCAGGTCACCGGCAACCCGGCCGCGCTGGGCAAGGCGATCCTCGCGTTCCGGTACGTGGCCAGCACCGGACGGCGGCTGTTCGCGCGCGGCGCCTGCCCGGGCGTCTTCTATCAGCAGCCGGGCGGGGGCGACAACAAGCTCAAGACGCTGGAGACCGGGTCCAACTACATCAAGGCCGCGCTGCTGCTGTACCAGATCACCAGGTCACCGGGCTACCTGGCCCAGGCGAGGGCGCAGTACCAGGCGGTCCGGGCCGAGTTCCTGTCCGCCCGTTTCCCGCTCTACACGGTCTACGTCTTCGACAACGGGGCGGTGTGCCGGCAATTGCCCGCCCGGTATTTCGGCTCGGTGAACGGCAACATGATCTGGGCCGGTTACTACCTGGCCAAGGCCACCGGCTGGGGCGGGTACCTCGCCGAGGCGGTCGCCACCGCCAGGGCCGTGGCAGCGCACCTGGGCGACGCCACCGGCGTGTACGCCGACCTGCAAGCGGAGAACGACGTCACCGAGCCGCTCATCGAGGCCATGTACGACCTCGCCACCTCCGATCATCAGGCGTTCGCCCGGCGCTGGCTGCTGGAGGCGGCGAGCGCGTCCGCGGCCAGCGTCGGCGCCAGCACGGGCGCCTACGGGCGGTTCTTCGACGGCCCGGCGCCGCGGGCTCCGGTGACCGCCTGGCAGGCGAACGGCGGCCTGGCGCTCGCCGAGGTGGCCGCGGCGCTCGACCCGGGCGGCGGCCGGCCGATCCGCGGTTCTGGGCTGGTGCGCCGTTCGTGCGCGATGACCTCAGCCTGGGCGCGGGCCGCGTGGTACGGGTCACGTTCACCGGCCGCGCCGTGGCCCTCATCGGCACGGTCGGCGAGCAGTGCTGCGAGTCCGGGCACGCACGGGTGTTCATCGACGGCCGCCCGGCCTTCGATCAGACGGGGATCTGGCAGGACAAGTCGAGCGCCGGGGTGCCGCTGCCGGGTTCGGTGCTGTTCGCCTGGCGGTGGCCGCGCCCGGGACGGCACACGATCGAGATCGCCCCCGGGTACCCGAACGGCAAGGAGGGGACCTCGTTCTTCCACATGACCGGCTACTTCGTGGTGCGGTGAGCGCTGCTGCCCGGGTGGGACAGCTGACCGCCAGCTATCCGGGGCCGCTACCCCATGTAGGGGTACCGGTAGTCGGTGGGCGGCACGAACAGCTCCTTGATGGCGCGCGGGCTGACCCACCGGACCAGGTTGAGGATCGAGCCGGCCTTGTCGTCGGTGCCGCTGGCGCGCGCCCCGCCGAACGGCTGCTGCCCGACCACCGCGCCGGTCGGCTTGTCGTTGATGTAGAAGTTGCCGGCCGCGAACCGCATCGCGTCCGCCGCCTCGGCGACGGCCGCCCGGTCCTGGGCGATGATCGACCCGGTCAGCGCGTACGGGGACACGTCGGCGGCCTGGGCGAGCACGTCGGAGAAGCGCGCGTCGTCGTAAACATGCACGGCGAGGATCGGGCCGAAGTACTCGGTGGTGAACACCTCGTCGGTGGGGTCGGTGCACTCGAGCACCGTGGGCTGGACGAAGTAGCCCTCGGAGTCGTCGGTGCCGCCGCCGGTGAGCACCCGGACGGCGGGCCGGGACCGGGCCCGCTCCAGCGCCCCGGCGTGCTTGGCGAACGCGCGCTCGTCGATCACCGCGCCCATGAACAGCGACAGGTCGGCCGAGGGGTCGCCCATGCTGAGCGACTCCACCTGGGCCAGGAAGTCGTCCCGCATGCCGCCCCACAGCGAGCGCGGCAGGTAGGCGCGCGAGGCGGCGGAGCACTTCTGCCCCTGGTACTCGTACGCGCCCCGGACCAGCGCGGTGGCCAGCACCGCGGGGTCGGCCGAGGCGTGCGCAACAACGAAGTCCTTGCCGCCGGTCTCGCCGACCACGCGGGGGTAGCCGCGGTAGCCGGCGATGTTCTCGCCGACGGTCCGCCATAGGTGCTGGAACGTGGGCGTGGACCCGGTGAAGTGGATCCCCGCCAGGTCGACGGTGCGGCAGCGCGACCCGGGATACCGCCTGCCCGTCGCCGGTGACCAGGTTGATCACGCCCGGCGGCAGCCCGGCGGCCTCGAGCAGCCGCATCGTGAAGTGCGCGGCGAGCTGCTGCGTCGGCGAGGGCTTCCACACCACGACGTTGCCGAGCAGGGCCGGCGCGGTCGGCAGGTTGCCGGCGATCGAGGTGAAGTTGAAGGGGGTGATGGCCAGAACGAAGCCTTCGAGCGGCCGGTATTCCATCCGGTTCCAGGTGCCCGGGGCGGACTGCGGCTGCTCTTCCAGCAGCCGCCGGGCGTAGTGCACGTTGAAGCGCCAGAAGTCGATCAGCTCGCAGGCGGCGTCGATCTCCGCCTGGTACACCGACTTGGACTGGCCGCAGATCGTGGCGGCGTTGATCGTGGCCCGCCACGGGCCGCTCAGCAGGTCGGCGGCCTTGAGCAGGATCGCGGCCCGGTCATCGAACGTCAGCGCGCGCCAGCCGGGCGCCGCCGCGGCGGCGGCCTCGATGGCGTCCGCCACGTCCTGGTCGGTCGCGTTGCGCATGGTCCCGAGCACGTGCCGGAAGTTGTGCGGCGCCACGACTTCGATGGGTTCCCCGGCACCGATGCGCTCCCGGCCGCCGATGGTCATGGTCAGCTCGGCCCGTTCCCCGGCCAGCTCTTTGATCTTGCTTTCCACGGCCGCCCGCTCGTGGCTTCCCGGCACGTACTGGTGAACCGGCTCGTTGGCTGGCTGCGGTACGTGGGTCACGGCGTCCATGAGCGACCTCCCTGGCTACCCGGCATCGTTGACGGACATTCCATGCGTACCCGCTGCGGCACCGGGCGCGCTGGCGCGGCGGCGTTCCCCGGTTGAACCGGCACGGGTGACAGCCATTCCATGGTTGCACGCGGCGACGACCGCTCCTACCGCCGTGGCGACCGTGAGCACGAGCGCGCAGTCGCGAAAGGCGGTGACCGGGGAGCCGGCCGCGGCCGCCCGCCTGCCGTACAGCGTGGCGAGCAGCGCGATGCCGAACGATCCGGACAGCCGCTCGGCCATGTTGAACAGCGTGTTGGCGTCCGGCATCCGGCGCTCATCGAGCCCGGCGATGAAGCCCATCACCAGCGGCTGAATGGTGAGCCCCAGCGCCACCCCGCGGCCGCAGAGCAGCCCGGTGGTCACCCAGACCGGTGTCGTGGCGGTGAGCAGCAGCAGCCCCAGCGTGCTCGCGGCCAGCAGGGCCAGGCCGCCGGCCACGCTGACGGTGATCACGCCGGGGTGCTGTTTGGCCCGCTCGATCAGCACGCTGCCGCTGCGGCAGCGGCCGGCCCCGAGCCTCCCCCGTCATGGCTGCTCGCCCGCCGCGGTGACCGCGAGCGCGTCCAGCCAAGCGAGCTCGTCCCGGGCCTGCTCGATGCTGAAGTCCATCACGCGCAGGCTAGGTTAACTCATAGCTCCGTGAGTCGGCTCGCCCGGCTCGGCCAGTCCCTCCCGGTGCGCCCACAGCACCTCGGCGGTGGCCTCATCCGCCGGGTAGAAGGACTCGATCGCGAGCTCCTCGATCGTCACGTCCATGGGTGTGCCAACGACCGCCGTGATGCTGAACAGCGACAGCTCCCGGTCCCCGTGCCGGAACCGCAGCGGCACCACGACGTCGGTCGGCCCGGGCTGGCCCTCCTCGCCACCGGGGTAACCCCGCAGCTCGGTCAGCAGCTCGGCGAGCCGCGCGTCGCCGGTGGTCGCCACCTGACGCTGCAACCGGGTCAGCAGGTGCCCCCGCCACTCGGCGAGGTTCACGATGGACGGCGCCATGCCGTCGGGATGCAGGCTCAGCCTGAGCACGTTCACCGGCGGCGTGAGCAGTTCCGGCGCCGCCGCGCCGATCAGCGTCGCGATGGCCGCGTTGCTGTCGACAAGCTCCCACCAGCGGTTGACCACGATCGCCGGGTAGGGCTCGTGCCCGGCCAGAATGTGCCGCAACGCGGCGCGGACGGCGGCGAGCTCCGGTTCGTCGAGCCGGCGCTCGGGGTAGGCGGGTGCATAACCGCCCGCGAGTAGCAGCGCGTTGCGGTCCCGCAGCGGTACGTCGAGCTGCTCGGTCAGCCGCAGGATCATCTCGCTGGTCGGCTTCGACCGGCCGGTCTCGACGAAGCTCAGGTGGCGTGCGGAGATCTCGGCCGCGAGCGCGAGGTCCAGCTGGCTGAGCTGACGCCGCTGGCGCCACTCGCGGAGCAGATCACCGACGGGTGGGTGCGGCCGATAGCGGGTGCTGGTGACGCTCATTCCAGCGAGCGTAGCCACGGCCCTGAAGCACGTCGATTACCTGCGAGGTCATGATCCCGGGGAGTGCAGGGGGTCGGCGCTGCGCCTACCTCACAGGTAATCGACAGGCCCCGCCCCGCCACGCAGTATCGATGCCGTCCGACCGAGAAACTCTCAAGGAGGCACCACGGTGCACGACGTCATCGAGCGCTACATCGCCAGCTGGAACCAGACCGACCCGCAGCTTCGCCGCAAGCTCATCGACGAGGTGTGGGCACCGGACGCGAGCTACATCGACCCGCTCGCCGAGGCGCACGGGCGCGACGCCATCGACGCGACGATCGCCGCGGTACAGGCGCAGTTCCCCGGCTTCACCTTCACGCTGCTCGACGCGGTGGACGCCCACCACAACCAGGCCAGGTTCAGCTGGGGCCTTGGCCCCGCCGATGCGCCGTCCGGGACGGAGCCCCTCGTCGTCGGCTTCGACGTGGCCGTGGCGGACAGCGACGGCCGGCTCACCAGCGTGCTCGGCTTCCTCGACAAGGTCCCGGGATAACCCGCGGCCTGACCCCCGCCGGCCGCGGCTGGCCTCCGCCAGCCCGGCCGGCCTGAGAGCAAGGAGATGCGCAGTTGACCACCTCAACCGCCGAACGTCTGGTGGCCGACCCGGCCGGGCCGCAGGAGCGGGCCGGCTGGGGCCCGCTGCTCGTCATGCTCACCGGCACGTTCATGACCTTCCTGGACAATTACGCCCGTATGTAAACGGGATCATGAAACACGCCGTTGACGTGCGGTAACGCGGGTATCGCCGCGCGGCCATATGCCGGGCCGGGCCGGGCCGCGTACCATGATCGTGATGGTACACGTGTTCTAATTACTGGAGTGGAGAAGGTAAAACGCCCTCACTGGTGGAACTACCCCGAAGCCTGCGAGCACGGTCACGTCTGGAAGCCCGGACCGTGCTCGTGGGTTTCTCGCCGTGCAACTGCGAGCCAGCCCGCGCAGCACGCCCCGAGCCGAGGGGACGCGGGCACCTGACGGTGCAGTGCGCCGTGGGCGATTGCCGCTCGACCTGGTACACGCCGCCGCATCTGCCGGGCAGCTAGTTCTTCTTGACGAAGTGTCCCCGGCCAACCGCCGAGATGATCAGTCCCTCCCGGCGGAGGATGCTCAAAGCTTTTTCGGCGGTCCCCTGGGCGACGCCGTACTCCACCGCGATGTCTTTGGTAGCGGGGATACGGCCAGTCAGCTCGCCGTTCAGAATCCGCGCCCGCAGCAGGTCAGCGACCTGCTGGTACAGGGCCACGGGCGAGTCATGATCCAGGGACACATGATCACCCTAGAAAACTCGGGTGTTAACCCGGGAGAGGCGGTGATCATGTAAGAACCCATGGTTCCATATATAATCATACCCGAGCAAGCAGCGGCCCTGCCCACCGCGCGAACGGAGGACAGGGCCTGGGACCAGTCCCAGCCGAAGGAGGGACCAGCCCGTGGGAACCAAGGATAGAGACCGGCCGCCCGAACCCCCATCAGGCACGGCCGACGAGGAACTTGCTGCCGCCGCCCAGGCGCACCCGCTCACCGAAGAGGACCTCGACGCCATCACCGAGGAGTACCCGGGATGGTTCGCCTGGTCGGGCGTGATCAGCCTGTACTACGCCCGGCGTCCCAGATCGACGCCACCGATGGTCGTCAGAAGCCCAACTTTGGACGGCCTGCGCGAGGCGATCGAGAAGGCGGAAGAGGAGCGAGGCTTGCGGTGACCACTCCCAACGGTGATCTTGCCATCCTGAACGAGGAGCACGGCAAGCGCTGGCATATGTGGTACTTGCCGATGGCCTGCGGCAAGCCAGGCATCACCTGGCATGCCCGGGAGTGGTCGAACGAGAACCTCTACGACACGCTCCACGCTAACGATCCGGACCAGCTCCGCGAGCGGATCGCGGAGTGGGAGAAGGAACACGATGGTACCGGCGATTGAGGTCACCGCCGCCTGCCTCATCTTCAACCTCGCGTCCGTCCTGCTGCTGCGGCTCCTCGCCCAGCGCACTCGTTAAATCACAAGCTGCCCCGGAGAGCCTGACGCATCCCGCGCTCTCCGGGGCTCGAGGCTGTTCAAGGAAGGAACCTCATGATCCCCAAACTGCAGTGGGGACTTGCCTACGCGGTTCCCCCCGAGGCCACTGGTGCCTGGGGCTGCCGCGCCATCATCGATCAGAACGGCCACGTAGATCTGGTCCCCGACCGGACCGACCAGACGGGCGAAGAGATCATCTTCGACCTGCTGACCCGGGAGTTCCCGTTCGGGAAGCTGCGGGAAACGCTCGGCGGCCTGCTGCGAACGCATCAGGTACGCACCACCCACGCCGGGCGGTTCAAGCTGTACGAGTCTCCCCGGCTCACAGTGATGGGCGACACCAATGGTTCTGGCGGCTACGCCTATCTCGCTGCCCGGACCACGCTCCGCCCCGCTGACGTGCTCGCAGAGAAGTGCATGGACGTGATTGACCAGGCCGTGGCCGAAGGAAAGCTACCCGGATGATCACGGCCGCGTTCCAATGCACACCTAAAGATCTCTAATGGTGGGTGTTACAGGCCCATCGACAGCCCAGCCTCCAGGTGGCACTGTGCGTCACTCACGTAAGTTCCCACCAGCGGCTGACGCTGCTGCAACCCTGCTGCCGCGCTACGCTTTTAGCATTCTGCAGGTGGGGGTGGTACCGGTGACGGCAGGGCCTGGTGACCAGGGTGCAGCAGGCGGGGCGGCCCGTGGCCATCTGCGGGCATCGCATGCCGAGCGCGAGCATGTGATCGATGTGCTCAAGGCTGCGTTCGTGCAGGGCAGGCTGACCAAGGCCGAGCTGGATGGGCGGGTGGGCCAGGCGTTCGCCTCGCGGACCTATGGGGACCTAGCCGCGATCACCGCCGACCTTCCTGCCGGGCTGATCGGGGCGCAGCCGCCGCGCAAGCCCGCCTCGGCGCAGGCCCGGCCGCCGGTGGATAAGCGGCTCCTGTGGACCGCAGGTGTGATCATGTTGGCGGCCATAGCGTCCGTGGTCGCCGGGTTCCCGGCTCAGAGTTTGGCCTTGCTGTCCGTGGGCGTCCTTGGCATTCTGATTGCCGCGCCGATAGCCGGGACCCTGATGCTCGACTCGTGGCGCGAGAACCGCTCCGGCGGGCAGCTGCCGCCTCGGCCTGCGCAGTTCGGCCAGACGCTCGAGGGTGAGCGGGACGGCGGGCCCGGTAATGACCTGATCCTCTGCCAAGCCCACAGGAATACCCGCGCCCGTCGGCTGCTTGCGCATAGCGTCACCCAGCGCATCTGGCGGTCGGTGCCGACTCGTCGGGCTGCGCAGGCTTGTGCCCCTAGCGCCGCCGTATAACCAGGCTGTCACGGCCTGTAACCCCAGTCATTGAAGATCTTTAGCGGCAGCCCGCGCTCCACGTACCAGGCAGCCACGGCGGCCAGCGATGACAACACAAGTTCATCCACTCGTCTACGCGTCATAGACGCAGGACACGTGCTCGTCGTCAATAGCTGGAAGCGAAATGACCGAATCTCTAGTCCCGCAGCGCCCGGTACCGGAGCCGTCTCCAAAGTGGCGCGGGGTTCCCTTCCCGCTTAGCTACGGGTTTACCCCGATACAGCATCGGCTGGGTGGAGTACGCCGAGGCGAACGGCGGGCTGCGGTACGCCGTCCTGCGCCGTAACGCTCTCCTAGCCTTCACCGAGGTGAGTACATTCCCGCTCACCGATGAGGGCTGGGCGCACGCCTGGCGCGTTTTCGAATCCCTGGCTCCGCGCACCGCAGCCCAGGTGCGGGCACGGATCGAGCACGATCCCGGTTCAATCTCGGGAAGATGACATGTAAACACTCGTTGCGATCATTTCTCGTCCCGAAGTCAAGTCCGCACCTCGCCATCCTTCACCCGATGGCTTCCGGCAACGCGGAGGCTATCTCGGCCGGGATCGCCACTGTCCAGTGATCCAAGCCCTCGCCCTTGCCCTTGGAAAGGAGTAAGGCCCTATGCTCCTCGAGGTGACCGTTGACCCCCGGTCTCACCTCTTCCTGGCAGGACAGGGCACTATCAGCTTGGGAATTTGACCAGTCAGCGCCTTGTCCTGGCTGACCTGCGCGTTTACTTGGCCGTTGGTGACGGTATCGGCCCCTCAGAAACCGGCACTAGCGGCCCATAGGTGGCCCGGCCGGGGTGGTTCCGGTAGAGGAGGAAAGGACCCGTATCGCGGTGATCGCCGAGTAACCCGCGCTGGCGCTCTCGCCACTGACCGGGACGTAGCACAACTCTTGCAGCGTATCTCCTGCCGTCACGGATGCCGCTACAGTCATTGCGGTCTGGAACACGGACTGGTTCCCGGTGTCATCACTGAATGAAAGCTGTCCTTGGGGGTCGGAACCCTTCGCGATGTAGCAGTACACGGGGAACGACGAGGTCACCAATGCGGTTGCCGTGACATAGTACGTTCCGGCGGGCAGCGCCCCGGTAGTGACTATCACCGTAGGCGAGTCGCTGATGCGGGTGACATTGTCGACAGACGTGAAGCCATCGCCGCCGGTCGGCTGGAGGTCCGATGCGCTCAGGCCGCCGAGGTAATTGGCATTTAGATGGGGAACCATGGTCGCCCTGTTGACTGCAAGTGGGGCCACATTCGCCGGGGCGGACAGGCTGAGCGGGGTTCCCCGCGAGTCGGTCAGGTGTGCCGTCGAACTTTCGTGGTTGGCCTTGCCGAGTATGAAGTTCCCGCCGGTCGCCGCATCCGCGAAACCGGTGCCGCCCACGACGAGGGCAACGGTGACTGCGATCGCAGCAGGACTCAGCGATCGAACGGCGCCTAGTAAGGCAGCCGCATTTCACTAGCTGGCCAGGGTGATCTCGGCGTCGCGGGCGAGTCTGGCGCGTTTGTGGAACCATCGTGAGCGGGCCTGGTGGCGGCGGGTCCATGCGTCCCAGTGGATGATGAGCCACCGGGGCAGGGGCCGGGCGGTGAGGGCGGCGAGCAGCCGTTTGATCTCCCGGATGGTCAGCGGGATCATGCCGGGTTCCGGTGGTGGCGGTTGGTCGGCCCGGACCGGGGGCGGTGCCTGGGTGTCGGTGCGGTCCTTGACGAGGGCGGCGGTGATGGCGCAGATGGCCAGGGCGGCCATCACCAGGACGGCGTGGCGGGCGATCGCGGTGTAGAGCCGGGCCTGGCACTGGTCGAGGCCGAAGCAGTCCTTGCTGAACGCGAAATCTTCTTCTACTGGCCATCTGAGCCCGGCGGCGCGGATCAGCCGAGTCTTGGTCAGCAGCTGTCCTTCGGGGACATAGCAGTAGTGGAAGGCCAGCTCGCCGGTCCTCAGGTGGCGGCGGACCAGCAGGTGGTGCCGCGCTGACGCGGTGGCGATCCAGGCCCAGGCGTACCAGCGCTGGCCCTTGGAGCCGTGGCCGGCGGAGCGGATCTCCCAGCGCCGAGGGTGCTTCAGCAGCCGCCTGACGGCTTCGGCGCAGGTCAGCTTCGTGCCCGCGGCCAGGGTGAGGGTGAAGCTCGACGGCACGCGCAGCACCTATGCCTGGCCGCTGGCCTCGAAGAACTCGCGCAGCTGGGTGCAGCTGCCGTAGACCTCGTCGCCGCAGGCGAAGTCGAACCGGATGCCGTCGGCGTACGCGGCGGCGCAGATGTCGATGGCCAGCTGTCCCTTGGTGCGGAACTCAAGGTCCGGCCGGCAGCCCCATGAGCAGGGACTTGACCGGGTCATCGATGTGCTCGCGGGGGATCCACTGCCGGGCGCCGATCAGCGCGTGCCCGGCCGCCTCCCGCACGTAGGACAGGTGCACGGTGTTGATCCCGTTGGCCACCTTCCCCGCGCATCCCAGGTACTGCCGCTTGACTCCCGCGGTCGCCTTGCCGGCCTTCTCCTGCCCGGTCTCGTCGATCGCGCCGATCACCATCCCGCCCCGCCGGCGCGCCGCCGTGTCCAGGCCGCTGGCTGCGAACCGGCGCACCACGCTCATCGCGGCGCAGGTGTCCCAGCTCGCGTGGTTCAGCAGCCGCTGCGTGCGGTCCGGCGTCCGGTCCCGGCCATGGCGGGCGATACTCCACCCGTTCACCCGGGGCAGCTCACTGACCAGCGCCGACACGTACTTGCCCGCCTGCAGCCACGGCTCTGTCCGGGCAAAACACGGCCGCAGCAGCCCCAGCAGCTCATTCTGTTTCCGCAGCGCCAGCCCGGCGCCTATTGTGACGGCAGCGGCCGCCTCTGATTTTGTACTCGTCACACAGGCATGATCACGAGGCGGCTGCGCTCACATCCGCCCATCCTGTAACAAGGCCGCATCAACCGCACCAGGCCCCTTCGCCCAGCTCACAGTGCCAAATGCGGCTGCCTTACTAGGTCGCCCCGGCGCATACGTGCCTGCTGTTCCGCGATCATGTACGGGTCGAGCGCTGCCCGGCGCGCTTTGGCCTGCTGGTCATAGGGCCCAGGATCGTGGCCGTAGTAGGCGGCGCACCGTGCCGCGATCAGCCCAGACGCAGAAATTGCAGACTGGGCCGCTGCGGCCACTTCAATCACATCCGGCATGACCGCGAACGGCCCAGGCCCGGTCGAGATGACGACATCCCGCAGCCCCCAGAAGTGGCTGTGTGCGACGGCCGAGCTGATGTTGTATCAGGTCGGTGAGTCCGGCAACAGTTCAGCCATGAGATCCGTGATCTCAAGCTGGACGCGGACCGTGACCTTCGGCGAGCCGAGTTCGATCCGGGCAACCTTCCTACGGTCGCCCGACCACCCCAGGTTGAGCCCAGCGTCTGTGGTCAGCTGCCGGGCCTCGTCCCGTTCCGCGGTGCAGTTAGCGATCATCGCCTGGCGAAGGCACTTGTCATAACGGCCAGGAGGAAGCCTCATAGCCCCCTTGAGCCGCTGATCGGCGCTCACGAGCAGCGCGACCGTGCCGCGCATGATCCGCTCTTCACTGCTGACACCGGAGTCGAGAATCCAGGCGAACCGCACCGCCGCCTCGCACGCCACGCGCGACAAGCTGGCGTGCGCGAGGACCGACATGGCCCCGTCGCTGCCAAGCGCACGTGCCAGGGTTACCAGGTGGTCGTAGGCATTGAAGAAGATCAGGCGCGCTTGGTGCTGGGTGAGACCCAGCAACTTCCGGCGGCCTGCCGCCTGCGGGCCTGTGTCCGAAGACCAAGCCTTGTGGTCCAGCTCGTGCGGGCAGCCGGGCTGCGGCGCGTTCGACACATCGGACACCGCTGCCCGCAGCGTCTCAGCTTCGTCGACGACCATCTGCCTGGATAGGCGGACGATCTCAGGGAGCTGCTCAGCATGATTCGCGGGCCGCACGGTCATGGGCGAACCTTAGCCCCCGCGGCAGCAGAGGCTGCAGCCGCGCCCATTCCGCATCACTGAGATCGTGCCGCCTCAACCGTTGCTCATCCACGGAACAATCCAAGCGGAAACGGCACATCAAGATCTACAAGACACGCACTAATCGCGTTATTATTCCGTTCGAGCACCGTAGGGCGTTCGAGGAGCTGGCGGCGTACGAACGGGCGCACAGTGTGCGCAACGGGCTGCGTCACCAGATTGCTACCCAGATGGCCACGGCTTCCAGCGATCGTAGGACGCGGCATCCCCGGTAGCTGACGGGAGGAAAGTTGCGAAACGCCATCCGGATTCCTAGGGCAATGCGGACATCCACAGTCATCATACGAAGGAGATCTGGATGAAATTCATGCATAACAGAACTCGCAAGCTAGCCGTCTCGGCCGGCACGACAGCGCTGGCGGCGGCGATCCTTGGCCTGTCCGTTGCCACGGCCGGACCGGCCGCAGCAACGGTCTACATTCCGGGCTCGCCGCAGACATGCTCCTCAGGCCAGCCGAAGCTGGACTACGAGTATATGGAGCCCCTGAACTATAACACCCAGACCTGGTCCAACGTCTGCGGTATCGGGACTTGGACGTGGGACCAGGCTTGGGATCTATACGCCATCAGAATGTACACCAGTCCTTACCACCGGGTCTGGCTCCACCAGAATCCGAACGGCAGCGGGCAGGCCGTCTGCTTCTACAGCCGGGACCAGGACGTCTACATCCAGGCCTACTTCTACGACTACGGGACGTGGATCCAGACTCCAGGCAATGTCCAGGTGTCCAGCAACACGGCACCCTGCTGACATATTCCGTCACACCAACGACGACCGCAGCGCCCCCTCGCGAGGGGACTCTAGGAAAATATGCGCCCAGCATGGCCGGGCAGCCTCCAGCTCATCGGCTCAGGTTGCCCTGCCCAGGCGCAGCTGCGCCGTCTCTTTCTTGTTACATGCCCCCAGCAGCCATGTCGTCAAAGCCGAGTTGCTCAGACTGGGGCGTAACCCGCGCTGCCTGAATGTAAGGCAGCAGCGCCGTCGGCATCTGCGGGCGCTTTCCGGCCAGCAGTGATCACCTGGACTCGTGGGAAGGTCTGGCCGTTGAGCGGCCAGGTATAGGTGCCGCCGTGGTTAGCGGCGTCGAGGACGCCGTGTGTGGGCTCCGTCGTGGCGATGAGCACGCCCATCTGGGCCTTCTGCGTTTCCACGAGCACATCTAGGTTGTCGCCGTAGTAGAGGCGGTTCTTGGCCGTGTGATCTACCACTGACAGAGCGTCTCAGATCATGACAGATCCGGTAATGGGCCTAGCGGTAACAATCCGGTCTCACACTGCTACACCGCTCACATCACCGCAGGTCAGGCAATTCGGCGTAGGGTTCCTTAGCGGACGACGTAGCCGCCTCTCCCGTAACCACGCTCCTTGCGCAGCGCAACCAGGAACTCCCACTCCTCCGCGGGTGACCTCCGGCGATACGTTTGGCCCGGCGAGTGCTACGAGCCGCGCTGTTAGCCTCGGCGCCGGCCCGCCACCGGGGGAGGAAGGTCGCGATCATGAAGAAGATCATCACCGTCGCAGCAGCGGCGCTGGCGCTGGCGGCATCCTGTGTCGTTACCGGTGTCCCGCCAAGCCTGGCAGTGGCAGGCAGTGAGACCAGTTCTGGCCACCGCGCCAGCTTCGCTGGCTGGTACGACACAGATTCCAATGCCGCATTGAGCCGAGCCAATCTGATAGAAAATGTGCTGTCGCCCTCAGCAGTGGCTAAAGTCAAGTATCTGCGGAGCGTCGTCTCCCCACTGGTCTCCCCTAAAGCATTCTGTGGTCCGCAGCCCATCGTGGCGCCGCTGCTGGCTGGTGGCTACCTGTATGCCATAACCAATATGAGAATTAGCAAATACAATCCCGCTACCGGCGGGCTGATCTGGCAGCGCACCCTAGGCCGGTGGGGCATATACGAGTCACTGGCAATATCAGCTAACCTCATTATCGTGGGCGGCAATTATTCGTGCCCATCACCGAGCTCTCCGGGTGGTATCGTTCGTGCCTTCAACGTCTCCACGGGCGCACTTGTCTGGTCAGCGGGCGGCGCTAACGGGCTGACCCAAGCGGTGGTGGTGGGCTCCTACGTAGTCACGGCAGGGATGGCCGCTAATACAGACGGATATAACATCTCAGTTCTTAACCTTAGCGATGGAAAGCCTATCTGGTCTAACGGCGGGTGCCAGACCAGCAAATCTCCGGACCCCGTGGTGGTCGGGCTGCTGGTTATGGGATACGGCTGTGATAGCCAGAACAACCCGAGCATAGAGGCCAGGAACCTGACCACTGGCACGCTGGTGTGGAGCCTTCCTGGCAACTGGACGCTCCAGCGAGGTGATCTTGCTAGTTCTGCTGGCAGGCATCTTTACGCCACCGATCCCTCTGGCACCGTCGAGGATCTGAACCCGCACACGGGGCAAGTGGAGTACTCGCTGAGCCAGGCCGTTAACGTGCTGGCGGTGGACACCTCGCGGGTCTATGCCAGCTGCGGCAACCAAGGATCCGACGTTTGCGGCTACAACATAAGCACGGGGGCATTGGAGTGGCAGAGCACGCAGCTTATCTCCTCGGCAGCTCTCGCCGCTGAGGCGGACGGCGTCCTTTACCTGAACTACGGCATAGCGCTAAACGCAGCAACCGGCCAGGTCATCAAGCTTCTCTGGGCACTGTTCAATGCCAACTTCCCAACTGCGATGGCGGTGGGTGGTGGGCGGATAGCAGTTGCCTCTGACCCCCGCGTACTTGACCTCTTCGGGCTCAAAGGCTACTGATGCCGGCAAGCGCCTGCCCTCGATTGCGCGCCCGGCCCGGGGTAAGCCGCCGAGGTCCACCTGCATCTGCACGGCGTGCCCGCTGAGGACCTGGCCGCCATCTTGGGCCCAGGTGGGCATCTTCACGGGCCGCTGCCTCCAAGAAGCCCGAGGAGAATGTCGGCGTGGCAGTCCTGGTCCAGCGGGCACCGGCACGCTACCTCCCGGCCCGCCAGCTCCACGCGGGCCAGCTCGGCCAGGCTCGGCTCACCCAGGGTTTCCGGATTCCAGCACCGGAACAGCTCGCAAGGCGTCCGCGGAGTGTGATACGCCGGGCACGTTTCAAGGTGCTCGCGGTAGAGCCGAAGCGACTCCTCGAGCGGATACTTCTCCGTAGACCACGGGTTCGCGAACTTGCTGCCAGGCAGATACGGCGCGGGGCGGCCGACGTAGACCGAGCCCTCGGGGATGCGGGGGTGGAAACGGTCGCCCTCGATGCGGACACGGCGAGGAGCGGTCACTGCACTGCCTCCTCCTGATCCCGCCCGCCCGGCCACTCCTGCTCAAACAGCACCCCAAACTCCCCCGGGCCCAGCGACCCCAGCCGCCGCTCGGTGGGATCATCCGGCGGCGACAGCGCCACCAGCGTCTGGGCGCGGGAGAGCGTGCCGGAGCGGCGCGCCCAGCGGATAACCCGCCGGTAATCGCCTTCCGCCAGCGGCAGCCCATCCGGGTACCCCATCTTCCGCGCCGCCTCCTGGCGCGTGCCGAGGGGGAGGGAGGCGTTAATCTCCCGCGCCTCCGCTTCCGCGCGCACCTGTTCCGCCGCCGCTTCCACCGCCGCCAGCACCGCATCCCGCGTCATCTCCGCCACGTCCTCGCTAGCTTCGAAATGGTCGCTGAGGAACTTAGCCGCCAGTTCCGTGATTGCGTCCAGCGTTTCCGCTGAATACCCGCAGTCGCCGTCATCGAGATAAGGCTTGACAGCATCAGCGGACAGCGTCCACACGACGAAATCAACATCATAAAGGTCCGGGACCGTACCAGGCGGCCAGGGTCTTCCGATTCTCATCACTCGGCCTTCACCATCCACGTTGCTCTCCGAGTAATTAAGCACCTGCGCCTCTTTCCCGTAGCCAGTTAGCGAGTGCATCCCGCACGATGGCGCTCATGGACCTGTGGTCCTCGAATGCCGCCCTGCGCAGCTGTTCATAGGCGTCACGTTCTAGTAGCACGGTGGCACTAACGGCATCGGCATCCGCCGTATCGCCGGCTCGTTGTGCCATAGTTAGTCACCTCCTGATATCCAGGATAACTCGGGTAGGTAAGAAGGTAGCTGGGCAAACGGCCTGCACGTAGTGAGAAACCGCGGTCTCTATAGGCGATTTCTGAGCCGGAAAATTTAGCGAGTGCCACTACCTGAAAAGAACGGCCGCAGGCAGCGAGATACGCTCAATAACGCGCTGCCACCCTGGTTGCAAAGGCTTGCAGGGTGGCGGCGCGGCAATTTTGAACCTTCGGCGGCCCCCACGGGTACCAAACAATATGAATATTTCAATGGCCTGCACCCGCATATTGCCACTATGGATAATCCACGGCTACCGGCTCATCCGCGCCCGGGTACGGCGGCGGTGGAGTTTCGGAAGCAGCAGCTCCCACCTCGCCCTCGCCGACCCGTCGTGGGCCGCGCTCTGGCGCTACGCCGAGCGGCCCGCGCTGCGGGCAATCATGGAACGAGGCGGGCCTTCGTGGGCGGACCCCCGGGATGTGTAAGAAGTGGCAGCGGATGCTGCGGAAGGTACGGTGCGCGCTCGGCGGGCACCAGGCAGGTGTGGACCGCAGAAGGCGGCGGGGAATGGGGAGCGGGGTGCGACTGCGGGCGACCAGCCCCGGAACATCACCGTGCTGGGTAGCCCTGGCAGGTACTCCCGGGGGCCAGCCGCGGGCCGGTAATACACGTGTGCTCAGAGGTCTGGGCCCTCCACTCGGGGTGGGGGCACAGCGCGTGGCTGAGCACCGGGGACGAAGCCCCTGCATGAGTTATCCGGCCTCAACCGGTGTCGAGACCAATCGAGGCAAGGCGCTCCGTGTAGGGGCTGACTCCGTTTGCGGGCACCGATTATCCTGGCAGTCATGGGACGCCGTCTGGATAAGGTGATTGCCCTCGCCAGGCCGTATGAGCGGACTACTGAGCGGGGGCGCCAGGAGCATGTCTCCGGGTATATCCCTGAGCGTGTCCCCAAGGGCCAGGACATCGCTTCGATGGCGCACGCCATCCAGGGCACCGCCAACCAGCTCTACGCCCGTGAGGGAGCCGTCCAGGGCCCGTGGAGCCTGGTGCACGCGGAGCTGACCGAGGCCGCCCGCCAGGCATGGGCCCGGGAGCGGTCGCGGACGTATGAGCACCTGTCCAAGGCGGTTCAGGGCAGCGGAGCATATCCGGGGCTGCCCGACGCGATCAACACGCACATCCGGGACCTGAACAAGACCAAGGGTGGTGCGACGCACATGGATTACGCGGGTGCGCTGCTGTGGCCGGGGCTGCATCCGTGATTTGCCCGGTACTGCTCGATGTAGTCAGCTGCTGCCCGTAGTAGTCCGGAGTCGTCGTTGAACATCCCCAGCCCTCGGGCCTGGGAGGCAGCTACCTGGGTGTGGCGGGCACCTTCATAGGGCTGCTGTTCGGTGCCGGGCGACGGCGACGCGGGCCGCGCGCTCGGGGAACTTAATACGGGGGCGGGTGCAGCGAGTATTACGGGGATAATGCTTTTAAGTTTTTCGGGTACCAGGCAGCTCGCCTGCCCGTACCTGGCCGGTCTCAGTCGGCCAGGTACGGCAGTTCCTGGGTCGCGTACCAGAGCAGTTCGTGGCCCTCTGCGCCGTCGACCACGAAGCGGGCATCGTCATCGCCGGCGTCCGCGGCGGGCAGCGCGGCCACGGCCTTGGCGATGTCGGCCACCGCCAGCAGGTCGTCGACGTGGCCGGCCACCACCCGGGCCAGTGGCACCGGCGCGGCGATCTCAACCACCGTGGGCTCGGAGAAGCCGCCGTTGAACCCGAGGTGCTCGTCGGGCACGTCGGCGGCGAGCACGACCCGGCGCCGCGGCGCATCCGGGTCGGCCGCAAGCAGCCGGAGCGAGGCGCGGGCGGCCTGCGTCATCGCGACGTACTCGAGTTCTTCCAGGTCACCGCTGGCGTACGACTCCCGCAGCGCAGGGGTGACCGCGAACGCGCGCAAGGGCGCAGGGCCAATCTCCGCCTTACGCAGCAGGCCGGCCAGTCCTGGCAGCGTCGCGGGCATGTAGACGCGCATGAACGTTCAAGAAGCCGGATGCGGAACACCCCGGCGATGCCGCTCCCGGTGATCCGAGTCTGCCACCCCCGGCCCCCGTGAGCACGCACTTCCAGTCGACCGGTGCAGCGCCGCTCCAGCCGCGGCGGCACAGCTAGCCGGACGGCGGCTCGCGGGCGAGCACGGCAGTCACGGCCGCGATCGCGTCGGCCAGCGGCACGTGTTCCCAGATCCGGACGACCCGCCAGCCCGCTGCCGCCAGCGCCGCGTCGGCGGCCCGGTCGCGCTCCACCGTGCGGCGCAGCTTCGGCGCCCAGTACCACTCGTTGACCTCAGGGTTGCGCCCGTGCTCGGGGCAGGCATGCCAGAAACACCCGTCCACGAACACGGCCACCCGCCGGGCGGTGAAGGCGATGTCGGGGCGGACCCGGGCTCCGGCGTCCAGATCGAGCCGATGGTCCTTGCGGAACCGGTATCCCTGCCTATGCAGGGCGCTGCGCAGAGCCAGTTCCGGCTTGGTGTTCGTGCGGCGGATGGCGCGCATGTTCGCCGCACGCCCGGGGCTCGACGCAGCCGGATAGTCGCCCACGAACGCCCAGAGTAGAGCGCGCCGGAGCAGGCGGTCAGCCGGTCAGCGGAAGGCCGAGGATTTCGCTGAGCGCGGCCAGCGTCGCGTCGGGCTCGGTGTGCAGGACGGCGGTCATCCCGATTGCCTCGGCGGCCGTCACGTTGACCTTGATGTCGTCGACGAACACGCACTCCGCGGGAGGCAGGCCGAGCAGGTCGGCCGCGTGCCGGAAGATTCTCTCCTCCGGCTTGCGCATGCCCACCTCGCCCGAGATCACCACCTCGTCGAACAGGCTGGGGAACAGGTCGCGCGGGTAGTCGGACATGCCCCACGAGTTAGACAGCAGCCCGGTTCGCAGGCCGGCCGCGCGCGCCGCCAGCAACGCGGCGTGCATCGGCGCGGCATACGCCGACCCGGCGAACATCCGGGCCAACAGCCCTTCCGGGGCCACTGGCCGACCGTCGCGGCACACCATGCGCGAGGCGAGCAACTGCTCGAACTCCTCGGTCGTGCACTCTCCCCGCTCCAGCGCGTGGATCGGGTTACCGGTCTCGGAGGGGTCGTACCCGTCGACGACCCACGGCCGGATCACCGCCGCGTAGTGATCAGGAGCGATGTTCTCTTTGTCCAGCCAGGACCGCACGACGTCGCGGATCGGCGTGGTCATCACACCGCCCCAGTCGATGATCACGCCGCGGATGGGCTGCCGCTGGCCGGCGGGAGTAGCCCCGGCAGGGGAGTTCCCGGCGGGCTCACCAGAATCAAGCACGCCTCCGAGAGTAAGCGAGCGCGGTGAACACCAGGTGAGCGCACCCCGGCGCCCCCGCTCCCGCGAAGCAAACCCGCCCGCGCCAAGCTCCGGTCGATCACCCGCCGACCGGCCCGGCGCTCACCGCGCACCGCCCCGGCGCTTGCCTCGAGCTAGCTAAGAGAGCAGCCAGGGGTGACGACGTAACGCCGTCCGGAGGGTGTGGTCCAGGTCAGGGTGCCGGAGCTGGTCTGCTGAAGGGTCCACCCGGGCGTTTGTTTGGCCTGGTGGTGGCGACGGCAGAGGGGCGCCAGATTGCAAAGGCAGGTCCTGCCGCCGGACTCATAGGCGATGGTGTGATCGGCGTCGCACTGCGCGGCGGGCCGACGGCAGCCGGGGAAGACGCAGGTGGCGTGCCGCGTCATGACCAAGTGGCGCAACGGAGCCGAAGGCCGGTAGGCGAACGTCTCCCACCCGTGGTCGCAACCGTCACCCGTCAGCAACGTGACCGTGAACGTCCACGGCTCGCCGGTCATCCCAGTCCCCGGCTGGGTTAGTCCGTCACGGGACCCGCTTGCCGGTCCGTCGTGACTGCCTGCCACCGGGCTGGCGCGGGACGCGGTTCCCGGCCGGTCGCGGGTCCACGCCACCGGTCCGGGCCGGGAACTCGCCGGTCCGGCGCGTGATCCAGGTCCGGGCTGGCCGCGGCGCCGACTGCGGCGGCGGCCGTTCGGCCCGGCGCGGGCACAGCCGTGGGCGACCGGGCCGCCGTCCGGCCCGGTGAGGGTGAGACACCAGGTGGTGCCGGCCTGGGCGGCCAGAGCCGCCGCGACTGCGCGGGAGTCGGTGGCGTCCAGCGGACCGTACCCGGCGGCATAACCGGGGTCTTCGGACAGGCCGAGCCAGGTGACCAGCGGCAGGGTAAGGTTCACGCTCCCGATGGCACCGCCGGCGCCGAGCGCAGCGAAGTCACCACGCGTTCCAGCGGACCTGGCGGAGCCAGCGGACCTGGCGGAGCCAGCGGCCGCGGTGGACTCATCGGGTGGGGCGGAACCACCTGTTCCAGCCCAACCATCCGGACCAGAGGGCAGCAAGGAAGCCACCGGAACCCCGGTGAGCAAGGCGAGGTAGATCTTGGCCCGCAGGTTGTCCAGCGAGCCCGGAATCCCGGCAGCCTTGAGCTGCTTGGCCAGGGCGGTGAGGTTGGTGTCGGCGGCCAGGACTTCAGCGGGAGGAAGGTCGCGGCCGGCCAGCGCGGCGGTACCCGCGTGCTCGTCCCAGCGTTCCACCCGGGCCTCGCGCTGGGCCTTTTCCTTCCGCTTGCGCGCGGCGCCGGGATCAACGGCCAGCACCGCCCGGCGGGTGGCCTTACGCAGTTCCCCGGTGGTCTGGTCCGCCGCGGCACCGGCGATGGCCACGTCCACCGCGGCCGCGTGCTCATCGGTGAGACCGGTCAGCTCGTCGACGATCACGCCCGCCCGGGGCAGGTCGATGTCACCGGAGGCGAGCGCCGCGCGGGTCACCGGCAGGCGGTTGAGCGCGACCGCGAGCTCCAAATCCCGCTCAGCGGCTCGGGCGGTCAATGTCAGCGCGGCGGCGATCTCGTCGTCGGCGTGGCAGGCGGCGCCGACGTCGCCCGCGTCCTCCTCGGCCACCCGCCGGCGCCACAGGTCCCCCACCGCGGCCAGTTCCATCGCGGCCGACCACGAGGCCAGTCGCCGGGCGGCACGCAGCACCCCGATGAGCTCGTCATCGCTGAGCCGGTCCAGCCCGGCCGCCCACACGTCCCCGGCCAGGCCGGCCAGCACCTGCCCGGGCGGTAGGTCATCGACGACACCACCGGCCCCGAACCCGGCGCCATCGCCATGGGCCCGGTCCCAAAAACCAGCCTTCAGCACCTCGGGCGGGCCGACCAGTTCGGGATCCGCCCACTCCGGATCGTCGGCCAGCCCCGGGTCGTCAGCGAGCCAGGGCGGCGGCGCCAACTCGCGCTCTTCGGCCAGCCACGGGTCCGCCAGCTCAGGCTCCTCGGTCAGCCATGGGGGCGGCGGCACCGGATCCTCGGCCAGCCACGGATCGTCGGACTCCCACGGGTCCTCGACACCAGCCACGGAGAGGCGAGCAGGGACCGGCGCGGCTTCGGTCACGGCCCTCGCCTCCATCAATTGTCAAGGTAACTAGCCAGTTGAACTGAGCTGATTCGATAATAGTAGCGACCTCTGACATTTTGGCGCCACCGCGACACAGATCCAGTCGCCCTGGTTATATGCCTTGACAGCTATATTTCCGCGTGGTCATATTAGGGAGTGTTCGAGGTTCTCGCCGAGGCCAATCGGCGCCGCATTCTCGACCTGCTGCGCGAGGGGGAGCAGGCGGTCGGCGATCTGGTGTCCGGGCTGGCCATCAGCCAGCCAGCGGTGTCGAAGCACCTGCGGGTGCTGCGCCGGGCAGGGCTGGTAGAGGTACGAGCCGACGCGCAGCGACGGCTGTACCGGCTCCGCACCGAGCCGCTCCGGGAGATCGACGAGTGGCTGGCGCCGTACCGGGCCGCCTGGGGCGATCGCCTCGATGCCTTGGAAGCCCACCTGGACGACATGCCGGAATGACCGCAACGGCGCGACCGCACAGCGCGGCCACCACGCCGCGCCACGCGGCACAGCCGCAACGCGGCACAGCCGCAACGCGGCACGACGCGGCCACGAGGTGACGAACAGAAAGGACGGTCGATGGACGACACGGATCTTGGCACGCTGACCCGCCAGGATGATCGCTGGACGCTGCGGTTCACCCGCCGGCTGGCGCACCCACAGGAGAAGGTGTGGCGGGCCGTGACCGAACCCGAGCATCTCGCGGTCTGGTTTCCCGAGGAGATCGTGGGTGACCGGCGGGCCGGGGCGGCGTTGCGGTTCGTCAGTTCGGCCGGCGAGAGCTTCGACGGGCAGCTGCTGGTGTTCGACCCGCCGTCGGTCATGGAGTTCGCCTGGGGCCCCGACCTGCTCCGCATCGAACTGGAGCCGGACGGCGCGGGAACCCTGCTCACGCTCACCGACACCTTCGATGACCTGGGCAAGGCCGCACGGGACGCGGCCGGCTGGCACGAGTGCCTGGACCGGCTGGTCAGTGAGCTGGACGGCACACCGCCGCCCGCCTGGGGCGACCGTTGGCGCCAGGTGCACCCCGTCTACACCGAGCGGCTCGGGCCCGCCGCCTCGACCATCGGCCCGCCGCCCGGCTGGGAGGAGTACGCCGCCGACCCCGCTTAAGGGCCCGCGGACCGCACCCACAACCCCTGGACCGCGTTTACGGCTCCCGGTACACCTTGTACTGGGCAGCCTGGGCGCGCGGGCGGATCACCAGCAGGTCCACGTTCACATGCGCGGGGCGGGTGACCGCCCAGGTGATGGTGTCGGCGATGTCCTCGGCGGTCAGCGGCTCGCGGACACCCGCGTACACTGCGGCGGCCTTGTCCGCGTCGCCGCGGAACCTGTTCAGCGCGAACTCGTCGGTGCGCACCATGCCGGGCGCGATCTCGATCACCCGCACCGGCTCGCCGCACAGTTCGAGCCGGAGCGTGGCGGCGATGGCATGCTCGGCGTGCTTGGCCGCCGCGTACCCGCCGCCGCCCTCGTAGGTGATGAACCCCGCGGTCGAGGACATCACCACGATCGTGCCGTCGCCGCTGGCGATCAGGCGGGGCAGCAGCGTTTGGGTGACGTGGAGCGTGCCCATCACGTTGACCTCATACATGGCCCGCCAGTCCGCGGGGTCGGCGTCGGCGACGTTTTCGATGCCCACGGCGCCGCCCGCGTTGTTGACCAGCACGTCGCAGCGGTCGAGGTCGCGACCGAACGCCTGGACCGCGGCCCGGTCGGTCACGTCGAGCAAGGTCGTCTGCGCCGAGCCGCCCTGGCTGCTGATCTTGGCGGCGACCTCGTCCAGGCGGTCGGCCCGCCGGGCGGCCAGGACCACGTGGTAGCCGGCCCCGGCCAGCCCGGCCGCGGTGGCCGCGCCGATCCCGCTGCTCGCACCGGTGACGACCGCGACTGGCTGCATGTTTTCCTGCCCTCGGTAGCAACGATGTTCGTGGGCCACGTTATCCGTTGCGCCCGGGCCGGACCGCGGGGAGGGATCAGCGCGAGATCAGCGCGAGGGATCACGGCCTCGGGTAGACCTGCTCCCCGGCCACCCAGGTTCGCCGGGTGCGCAGATCGTCACCGAGCCATACCAGGTCCGCGGCCGCCCCGGGCGCCAGCCTGCCGAGATCGGGCCGGCCGATCAGGTCGGCCGGAATCCGGCTCGCCGCGGCGACCGCCTCGGCCAGCCCCAGGCCCACGCCGACCGCGTTCGCCAGCGCGGCGTCCATCCGCAGCGCCGAGCCGGCCAGCGTGCCGTCCGCGCGCACCGGCGCGCCCCCGCCGGGCGGCAGCTCAACCGGCTCACCGCCCAGCAGGTACCGCCCCGGCGGCATGCCCGCGCACGCGGCCGCGTCGGTGACCAGGCAGATCCGGCCCGGCGCGGCGGCGAACGCGATCGCGCAGACCTCGGCCGCCACATGAGCCAGGTCGACGATGAGCCCGCTGGTCAGCCGGGGGTCGGTGAGCGCCTGGCCGACCACGCCTGGCTCGCGGTGGTGCAGCCCCCGCTGCGCGTTGAACAGGTGCGTGACCATCCGCGCACCCGCCCCGGCCGCGCCGGCGACCTGCCGCGCGGTGGCGTCGCTGTGCCCGACGCTGACCACCACCCCCGCCGCAACCAGCTCCCCGATCGCCGCCAGCGCCCCCTCGATCTCGGGCGCCAGGGTGACCAGGCAGAGCACGCCCTGCCCCGCCGCCAGCAGTTCCGCGACGGCCCCGGGGGATGGCGGCACGATCCAGGCCCGCTGGTGCGCGCCCGCCCGGGCGGGCGACAGGAACGGCCCCTCCAGGTGCACGCCAAGGATCCGCGCGCCAGTCGGTGCGGCCAACCCGATTTTTCGTGCCTTACGCAAGGATGCCGCCAACTCGGCGACCGGAGCGGTGATGTAGGTCGGCAGGAACGCCGTTGCACCGCTTTCCGGCAACCGTCGCGCCACGAGCGCCCAGCCGTCGGGGTCACCCTCCGCCAAATCGATCCCGAAGTAGCCGTTGACCTGGAGGTCCACCAGACCCGGAACCAGCACGCCGTCCGCCAGCCTGATATCGGGCGCACCGGGCGGCGGGCCGGCCGCCGACCGCGGTGATGCGGCCGCCGGCAACCGCCACGTAGCCGGGCTCCAGGACCGCCGGCCCTCCTGCCGCGGGAATGACCCGCGGACGCGGCGATCAGCGTCAAGCGCTGCGCCGGGGTGCCCGCTTGGACTCGGTGGCGGACACCGGGCGCCCGGGACGGTTGTCCTCGGCGTCGTCCCCGCCGACGGCCGCCAGGCTGGCCCGCAGCGCGTCCGCCAGGCTGGTTACCGGCTTCTCCTCTTGCGGCGCCGTCGGCGCGGCCACCTCGTGGCCCTCGACCTTCGCCTCGACCAGCTCTTCCAGCGCCTCCCGGTACTGGTCGGTGTACTGCGCCGGGTCGAAGTCCACCGTCATCGAGTCGATGAGCGACGAGGCCATCTTGAGCTCCTGCGAGCGCACCTCGACGTCTTCCTCGAGAAACTCGAAATCGGGGATCCGGATCTCGTCCGGCCACATCAAGGTCACCAGCACGAGCACGCCGTCGCGGACGCGCAGCACGGCCAGCGCCTCGCGCTGCCGCAGGGCCACCTTGGCCACGGCCACCATGCCCGACCGCTCGAGCGCGTCCCGCAGCAGCGCGTAGGCGCGCACGCCGTTGGGCTCCGGCTCGGTGTAGTAGTTGCGCTCCCACATGATCGGGTCCACCTGCTCGGTGGGCGAGAAATGGAGCACCTCGATGCCGTGCGCCGTGGGCAGCGGCAGCTCGGCCATGTCCTCCTCGGTGAGCACGACCATCTCACCGTTGGGCAGCTCGTACCCCTTGGCCACGTCGGCGTACGGGACCTCTTCCCCGTCGACCGAGCAGATCCGCCGGAACCTGATCCGTCCGCCGTCGGCGCGGTGTACCTGCCGGAACGTGACGTCCCTGTGCTCGGTCGCCGCGTACAGGCGGATGGGGATCATGACAAGGCCGAACGAGATCTCGCCTCTCCACATCGCACGCATGTTGCCGTCCTACCCGAATCTGCCAGCGCTCAAGGCTCCTTAGAGTGCCGACAATAGGGCGCTGGATCAGGTCAGCAGTCCTGTTGCCGGGTACTCTCGGCCGCCTTCCGAACCGCAAGGCGCCCTTCTCATATGACCGTCCCGCCCCCCTGGTCTCATCGGCCGCCGGGCCGGTCGCGTCGGAACGTGCTCGATCGCACCTGTCACTGTCATGATGAACGGACCCGTGCCGCCGCGCTGCGGGCCGCGCGGGAGAATGAAGGGCGGGAGCGGTTTTGCTCGACGGCCGGAGGGATCACGGATGAGCGAGAGCGAACTGGAGCAGCCAGTGCCCGATCTCGTGGAACAGCGGCGCGAGGTGCCGGAGCCACCGGATGATCCGGAGGCGCCCGTGCTGACGGGGCCCGCCGGACTGCCCTTCGACGTCAACGAGGCTGACGCGATGGAACAGCATCGGGAAGTAGAACTCGACGAGGACGACTACCGTTGACGTCCAACGTGACACCGGATCAAGTGGATCGGAGGTGGAGGTGACGGCGACTCCGCAGGCCCGCCAGGTAGGTACCAGGCTGCCGAAGCCAGCGCGGCGGCGGCAACTGCTCACCGCCGCCCAGGAGGTCTTCGTCGCGCAGGGCTATCACGCCGCGGCGATGGACGAGATCGCCGAGCGGGCCGGCGTGAGCAAGCCGGTTCTGTACCAGCACTTCCCCGGGAAGCTGGACCTGTACCTGGCGCTGCTGGACGAGAGCGTCGACGCCCTCACCGCGACGGTCCGGGCGGCGCTGGACTCCACGACCGACAACAAGCAACGTGTGACGGCCACGTTCACCGCGTTCTTCGACTTCGTCGGGAACACCGGGCAAGCGTTCCGCCTGGTATTCGAGTCGGACCTGCGCAACGAGCCCGCCGTGCGGTCCCGCCTCGACGAGTCAAGCCGGGACTGCGCGGAGATGATCAGCGAGATCATCCGGGAAGACGCCGGTCTCGGCGACGAGGAGGCCCACCTGCTCGGCATGGGCCTGGTCGGCATGGCCCAGGTCAGCGCCATCTCCTGGCTCAGTACCGATCGCGCCATCCCCAAGGACGCCGCGGAGCAGCTCATGGCCCGGCTGGCCTGGCGGGGCATCAGCGGCTGGCCGCGTGCGGGTGACGGCACCGCGGCCGACGGCCAGTGAGAGGGGCCCGGTGGAAGTCAAGATAGGCATTCAGTCCATCACCAGGGAACTCGTGGTGGAGACAACGTCCACAACCGAAGAGGTCGAGCGTGCCCTGAACGCCGCGCTGAAGGACGGCGGGATGTTCACGGTCCTGGACGAGAAGGGCGGCCGGGTCCTGGTTCCCGCCGACAAGATCGGCTACGTGGAGCTCAGCGGCTCCGAGCAGCGCCGGATCGGCTTCGGCTAGGTAGCCCGGGCTGACCGATGCTGCTCGCTGACCTTCGGTCAGCTTCGCCGCGGGCCCGGCCGCGATGCTAGCCCGGGGGCCGAGCCCCCGGATCCCCACGCCCCGGCACCGCTGGGCTGGTCGAGTAGGGGTCCGTGTCACGGAAGACGGTTGCGGTGGGGATCCAAGCGAGCTTGCGGTGCTTGCCCGGTAGGTCAGTTCCCCGGCCACTGGGCCAGGCCCAGCGCCGCCATGCGCTGGTCGTGGGCGTCGGTGAGCCGGGCGAACATCCGGCCGATCTCGCCCTGGCCGCTTTGGTCCCGGTCGCTGATCGCGCCCGCGAACAGCATGGCCAGCGGCGGCCGCTCCGCGACCACCCGGTGCGCCTGGGCCAGCGCCTCACCGACCAGGCGCCGCGCCCACAGGGCGAGCCGGCCGGCCACCGCGGGGTCCGCCTCGACCGCGGCCCGCACCCGCGAGGTGGTGAACCCGGCGTGGCCGGTGTCCGCGAGGACCTCCAGCACCAGGGACCGCGCCTGCGGATCCAGCAGCTCGGCGACCGCGCGGTAGAAGTCGGCCGCGATCCCGTCACCCACGTAGGCCTTGACCAGGCTCTCCAGCCAGTCCGAGGGCGCCGTCCTGGCGTGGAACTCATCCAGCGGCTCGACGAACGGCCGCATCGCCTGCTCCGGCTCGGCCCCGATTCGCTCCAGCTCGCCGCGGAGCACCCGGAAATGGGCGAACTCCGCCACGGCCATCTGGCTGAGCGCGGCCTTGTCCGCCAGCGAGGGCGCGAGCGCCGCATCGGCGGACAGTCGCAGGAACGCGTCCAGCTCGGCGTAGGCGAGCAGGCCGAACAGGTCCACCATGCCGTCAGCATCGCCCGAGCCTGTCACGAGCGAAGCGTACAACCGTTGATACACTTGCCCACGGCTACGAGGGGAATGCGGGAAGCCTGTCGCCGTGTTCCAACACGTGGACGGGCGCAGCTATACGCGAGCACCCTGGTCACTGAGAGAAGACAAACTCTGACAACGCAAATGCATGATGCCCAGGACATGCCGGACATCGGGCGTGACGAGCCGGATCTGCTGGACATCGAGGATATGACCGCCAATACTGCCACCGCTGTCGGCTTGGCCGACGGCGAAGCGGGGCCAGCCGGTGGCGATGCCGTCCCCCTGTTCGCTGATTTGGGCGTCGTCGAGCCGATCTGCGCGGCGCTGGCCGACCGGGGGATCGTGACCGCGTTCCCGATCCAGGCCCTGGCGCTGCCCATCGCCCTGGGCGGGCACGACGTTATCGGTCAGGCGAGGACCGGCACCGGCAAGACCCTGGCGTTTGGCATCCCGTTGCTGCAACGCCTCGCCGAGCAGCCGCCGGTCCGCCCTGGCGCGACGCGCGCCCTGGTCGTCGTGCCGACCAGGGAACTGGCGATCCAGGTCTCCAAGGACGTGGCGTTCGCCGGGTCGCGCACCGGGGCCCGGGTCATCACGCTGTACGGTGGCCGGGCCTACGAGCCGCAGATCGACGCGCTGGCCGCCGGGGTAGACGTGGTCGTGGGCACCCCCGGCCGCCTGCTCGACCTGGTGCGGCAGCGCCACCTGGACCTGTCCGACGTGGGCACGCTCGTGCTCGACGAGGCCGACAAGATGCTCGACCTCGGGTTCCTCCCGGACGTCGAGCGCATCCTGGAACTGACGCCGCCGGGCCGGCAGACGATGCTCTTCTCGGCCACGATGCCGGGCGAGGTGGTCACGCTCGCGCGGCGGTACCTGAACCGGCCCACGCACGTGCGCGCCGAGCAGCACGACGAGCCTGAGCTCGTGCCGCTGACCGAGCAGCACGCCTTCCGCGCCCACCAGATGGACAAGATCGAGATGCTGGTGCGCGTGCTACAGGCCGAAGGGCGCGGGCTGACCATGGTGTTCTGCCGGACGAAGCGGACCGCCGACCAGGTCGCCGGGGCGCTGACCACCCGGGGCTTCGCCGCCGCCGCGGTGCACGGCGACCTCGGGCAGGCGCAGCGGGAACGGGCGCTGCGCGCGTTCCGGCACGGCAAGGTCGACGTGCTGGTCGCGACCGACGTCGCCGCGCGGGGCCTGGACGTAGAAGACGTGACCCACGTGGTGAACTACGAGTGCCCCGAGGACGAGAAGGCCTACCTGCACCGGATCGGGCGGACCGGGCGGGCGGGCCGGTCCGGCGTGGCCGTCACGTTCGTGGACTGGAACGACCTCCAGCGCTGGAAGATCATCAACGACGCGCTTGCGCTCGGCCATCCCGAGCCGCCCGAGACCTACTCGACCTCCGAGCACTTTTTCAGCGCGCTGGGCATCCCGGCGAAAGCAGGCAGCCGGCTGGCCCCGGAGCAGCGCGGCCGCCAGGGGCTCGAGGCCGAGGAGCTGGAGAAGTTCGCCGAGACCGGCCGCCACCGTTCACCTGAGGGCCGCCGGGCGGGCGGGGCCGACCGCAGGCCGGACGCCACGGACAGCGGCCAGCGCCGCTCCCGGCCCCGGCGCCGGACCAGGGGCGGTGTTCCGGTGGACGGCTCGGCGGCGCAGGGCGCGCACCAGGCGGCAGCCGGTGACGAGGCAAGCAAGGGGAATAACCAGCCCGGGCCGCGGCGCCGTCGCCGTCGCGGCAGGGGACGTGGGCCGCGTGGCTCCTCCCTGGATCCCCGGCCGGAATCGGCGTGACCCACCGGATGATCCGTGAGTACGCCAAGGACACTGGAGCTTCCTGACGGCGCTCGCCGGGTGACGATCGAGACCAGTCGTGGCGCGTTCGCGGCCCTCGAAACGCTGCCCACGACGGGCGTCTGCGAGCGCGCGCCCGCCCTGCTCGTCCCCGGGTTCACCGGCAGCAAAGAAGACTTCCTCCCGGTGATCGGGCTGCTGGCCGGCGCGGGCCGCCGGGTCGTGGCCATCGACATGCGCGGGCAGCACGAGACCCCGGGTGCCGAGGATGCCGCCGCCTACTCGCTGGCCGCGCTCGCCGCCGACGTCGCGGTGATCGCCGACGAGGTGGCCTCCCGGGACGTCGCCGCGGGCGCCGGGCGGCGCCAGGTCCACCTCATGGGGCACTCCTTCGGCGGCCTGGTGGCCAGGGAGGTCGTGCTGGCCCGTGCGACCAGGACCGTCTCGTTCACGCTGATGAGCTCCGGGCCCGGCGCGATCACCGGGCCGCGGGCCGAAGACCTGACGGCGGTGCTCGCCGTGCTCAACGCGGTCCCGGACGGGGACCTCGCCGTGCTGGTGAAGCACCTCTGGGAGACCCAGCTCGAACCCCCCGCGGTTGCCGACGGCACCGCCCCCGAAGTGGTCGACTTCCTGCGCAGGCGGATGCTCGGCAACAGCCCGCTCGGGCTGCGGACCATGGGGCAGACCCTGCTGACCTGCCCGGATCGCACGGAGGCGCTGCGCCACGCGGCGCCCGGGCCGCTTCTGGTCCTCTACGGGGAAGACGACGACGCGTGGGCCCCCTCGATCCAGGAAACGATGGCGGAACGGCTCGGCGCCGAACGAGTGTGCATCCCCGGCGCGCTCCATTCCCCCGCCGTCGAGGCCCCCGAAACCACCGCGAGCACCCTCACCAAGTTCTGGAACCGGGCGGAAAGCAAGCGCACCAAGCAGTAGCCGGGTGGGCCTGCTAGGCGGAGGCACCGCCGGCGGCGGCATCCTCGTCGCGGGCCAAGCCGTCCCACGGCTTGTGTGCCGGGCCGGCCGCCGAGCCCTCCGGGCACAGCGCGCGGAAGTCGCACCAGCCGCACGCGGGGCCCGGGCGCGGCGGGAACGCGGCGTCCACCTCCGCCTCCGGTAGCCCGGCCCGGAACCGTCCGTCGGCTTCCTCGCACTCGGCGGCGATCCCCTCGGCCCGCCGCACGTGCCGGGCCACGGTCGCGTCCGAGTGCTCCCAGGCGTGCACCTCCCCGGTCGGCAGGTGGTGCAGTTCCACCCGGTGGCACGGCGCGTGGAAGATCCGCGCCGCGGCCAGCGCGTACAGCGCGAGCGCCATCGAGGCACGGGCGTCGTCCGGGGACAGCCGGCGGCGGCCGGTCTTGTAGTCCACCACGACGAGTTCGGCGTCCCCGGCGGGCGAACGCCTGGCGTCGAGCCGGTCGATGCGCCCGCTGACCACGATCCGGTCGGTGTGCGCCCCGACGGTGCGCTCCACCCCGCGTGGCTCGTCGCGCGGCTCCAGGGCGGCGGTGTAGCGCTCGACCATGTCGCGGGCCGCGCCGCGGTGTTGCGCGGACTGCCCGGGGCCGACGTAGCCCTCGTCGATCCAGCCGCGGTCCAGCAGGTCGCCCGCGGACTCCACGGTGCGCCGCGCCAGCGGCAGCCGCCACCAGCCAGCCAGCGCGTTGTGCACGCTGGCGCCGAAGCTGTTGTGCGCCCACGGCGGCCCCTTGGCGGGCGCCGGCCGGTCCAGGTAGGTCATCCGGTACCGGCGCGGGCAGTCCAGCCACGTGGCCAGGCGGGTGGGCGTGCACGGGTAGAGCCGCCGCGGCATGCCATCGAGTACCGCCTGCTCCGCCCGCATCCCCCGGTCGGCCGGCGCGCTCACGCCGTTAACCCCATGCGGCTCGCCCCGGCGCCGCGGCCGCGGGCCAGCCCCGGCTCATGCCGGCGTGCCCCGGCCGCCCGCAACCCGCTCACCGGGGCCGCCGTGGCTCCGCACGCCGGACCGCCTCTCCGCCACGGCATGTCGCGCTGTGCCCCCATCGGCGGTATCCCGCTCCCCGGCGGCAACCCGGTCACCGGGCCCGCCGTGACCCCGTCCGCCGGACCGCCTCTTCGTCGCGTCTTATTCGTCCGCATCCCCTGTCACCGGACCCGCCGTCACCCAGCCGTCGAACTGCTTCTCCGCCGCCGCGATCGTGATCTCCTCGCCGTGACCGGGCAGCGCCCTGGTGTTCCCCGGCAGCGTCAGCAACTCCGATCCGATGGCGGACAACTGCGCGGCGAAGTCGGGGAACTCGCCCGCGTGCGGGCACGGCCCGTCGGCGGCCAGAGCATCTCCGCAGAACACCACGCCGAGATCATCGCAGTAGATACTCTCTGAGCGCGTGAATATCACGGTTTGAGAGGGG
>CAVPFC010000074.1:0-34980 GCA_963703605.1 uncultured Actinomycetes bacterium | reverse complement strand
GTGTCCAAGGCCGTGTTCGGCGCGGTCGACCACCACGCATGGGGTCGGCTGATGCGCTGGACACGCCGCAAATATCAGGGCAGGCACCGGCTCGGGAAGCCAGAGATGAAACGCCGCTTCTGCGGCCAAGGCTGGCGGTTCGCCCAAGGGAAGGTCGTATTCACCGGCGCCTCCAGCGTCAAAGTGACCCGCTACCGCTACCGCGGAAGCAACATCCCGACCCCCTGGACCCCGAAACCAGCAGCAGCCGCCAGCGGCGGCTGACCAACGGGAAAGACACGCGGAGCGCCCGGTGCCTTGAGAGGGGCACGCCGGGTGCGGGAGGGGGCGTGCGGGAAACGGACGGTAGCAACACCGAAACCGCGCCCGCATGCCTACCTCACCCTTGTGGCCCATCCCTGTCTTGTCCGCAACCCAGCAAACGACCTGATCACCAGTTCACCCAGCGAAAAGGAAAACCAAGCCAGCCATTCTCGAATACTTGACAAGACATAGGAGCATCGATCTGCTTGCGCGCGAGCGCTGAACACGCCAGGGAATGCTCACACTGGGTAGCAAGCAAAGCCATGCGGCCGTGGCTTGCTGCCAGCCGGATCGGGTCGATGAAGGCACCGGCACCCCATGTCTTCCGCTTGCATCCCGGAGCTGGCCAGGCTCACTACGTAGTTGTCTGTGTAGACGACAGTTGCTGAGTGAGGGAGCACTGGCATGTCCCGATCAGGTGGGTCAACATTCAAACGATGTGGATGCCGGGACCAGCGCACCGGGCGGCAGCTGGGCCAGCACTGCCCGCGCCTGCGTGAGCGCGGGCATGGCAGCTGGTACCTGGCCATCGAGCTGTCCGCGGCGCCGGACGGCCGCCGCAGGCGGGTTCGGCTGGGCGGCTATCCCGTCTATGTGCCCGGAAAGCACCGATTGCACAGAGCTTCCGCTGATGGTCGTTCCACGAGCCGTTCCACGGCGCCGGTGCCGCGCCTGACGTATTCGGTCACTGAACGTAGCCACCCGCTGCTCGGCGACCTGGCGGCAGCAAAGCTGTCGGCGTCGGCCGGGACGCCGGTCTTCGTTTCGGCCGACGATGGATCGTTACGTCCTGTCCGCGAGCTCCGACGGCGACGCCGCCCGCGAGCGGGCGCTGCTTAGTGCCTTCTGCGCGCGGCGGGTGGACGGGCTGATCATCATGCCGTGCGGCCCCGATCACCGGTACCTGCTGCCGGAGGTGCGCCGGGGAACCCGGGTGGTGTTCGCCGACCGGCCCGCCCTCACGGTGGCCGCGGACACCGTGCTCAGCGACAACTTCGGCGGCGCTCAGCGCGCCGTGGCCCACCTGCTGGACGCCGGGCACACCAGGATCGGGTTTCTCGGCGACCTCCGGCGCATCTACACGGCCGCCGAGCGCTACCGCGGATACCTGGATGCCCTCCGGACGCGCGGCATCGAGCCGGACGAGCGGCTCATCCGCCACGACATCCAGTCGGAACGCCTGGCCGAACAGGCAACGTGTGACCTGGTCAGGTCGCACCCGGGCCCGAAGGCCATCTTCACCGCGCAGAACCTGCTGACGATCGGGACCCGGCTCGCGCTGCGCTCCCCTGGGAGCCGGGCAGGCCATCGCGCATGTCGGGTTCGACGACATCCCGCTCGGCGCTCTGCTCGATCCCGGCATCACCGTTATCGCGCAGGATCCTCCCGCCTTGGGCACCCTTGCCGGGCAGATGCTGCTGCACCGCATCCGGGACCCTCATGGCGCACCGGAGACCGTGGAGGTTCCCGTCAGCCTGCTCACCCGCGGCTCCGGCGAGATCCCGCCGCCCGCCGCGAACGGGTGAAAGTGCCCGGCAGTAGGGCGCTGGGACCGTCGGCGCGCTGGTTATGCTGCACGTGTGCCACGACCAGCCGTTTCCACACCTGACGCCCTGCCCTCCGGCGGGGCGGGGTCCTCGCCCGGGGAGCCCGCGGAACAGCCAGGACTGGCCGATGGGGCCACCAGCACGCTGCGCATCCAGGCTGTGGACCGGGCGGTCGCGCTGCTGAAGTGCGTTGCCGAGGCGACGACGCCGCCCACGGCGCTGGAACTGGCCCAGGCGTGCGGCATCAACAGGAGCACGGCCTGGCGGCTGCTGCGGACCCTCGAATATCACGGCCTGGTGGACCGCGATGAGATCACCCAGCGCTACACCGTGGGGTACGGTGCCATCTCCGTTGCGGCCGCGGCGACCGACGACGCGCTGGTCCGCCGGGTCCGGCCGTTGCTGGAAAAGCTGGCCGTGCGGACCGGGGAGTCGGTCACGCTCGCCGTGGTCAAGCGGTTCAACCTCGTCTACGTCGACCAGGTGGACCCGCCGAACCTCGTGGTGCCCAGCTGGCTCGGCAAGCCGCTCCCGCTGCACGCCACGTCCGGCGGCAAGGTGTTCCTGGCCTGGCTCGGCCCGGGCGAACGGGACGCCATCCTGCCCAAGCAACTCCCCCGCTACACCGGTCGCACGGTCACCGACCGGGCCCGGCTGGAGGCCGAACTGGAGGAGGTCCGCCGCACCGGCTACGGAATGTGCAACCGGGAATACGAGGAGTTCTCGTCCGGCGTGTCCGCGGCGGTGCTCAGTTCCCGGCGGCAGCCGATTGCGGTGATCAACGTATGGGGACCGGCCCCGCGCAATCCGGTGAAGAGGCTGCACGAGATCGGCCGGGAGGCGGTCAGGACCGCCGACGAGGTGCGCGCGCTGCTCGACTAGGCATGCCCGGCAGCAGGGAGTCTTATCGCCGGTGCCCTAAGCCCGTCGGCTGGGCCCGGACCGCCGGTAACCGCGCAATCCCGGTACCCCGCACTGACCGTAAAGCACGCATACCTACTGGCCACGGACGGTTGCGGCTACCTTGACCGGTTCCAAAATGCGCTGATAATCTTCACGATGATAACGAATCGTTCACATAGTGAACGACTAGGTACGTGCCGGGGAGGACGGCGGCGATCATGGCGGTCTCCCAAAAGGTCATCATTACCTGCGCGATCACAGGTTCCGGGCACACGCCGTCGATGTCTCCGTTCTTGCCCTACACCGAGGACCAGGTCATCGAGCAGGGCGTTGCCGCCGCCGAGGCCGGCGCGGCGGTCCTGCACCTGCACGCCCGGGATCCGCGGGACGGGCGCCCGACCGCCGATCCCGCGGTGTTCGCCAAGTACGCGCGGGGGATAAGCGACCGCAGCGACGTCGTCATCAGCATCTCCAGCGGGGGCGGGACCGGGATGACCGTGCAGGAGCGGCTGGAGGGCGTCCTGGCGCTCAAGCCCGAGCTGTGCACGCTCAACCTCGGCACCATGAACTACGGCAGCTTCCCGATGATTGACCGTTACCGGGGCACGTTCAAGTTCGACTGGGAAGAGCCCTATCTGGAGAGCACCCGGGCCGAGCCGTTCGTGAGCACCTACGCCGACATCGAGTACATGCTCACCGAGGTCGGCCCGCGGATCGGAACCCGGTTCGAGGCCGAGGCCTACGACGTCGCCCACCTGTACACGCTCGCGTACTACCTGGACAAGGGCCTGGTCCAGGCGCCCATCTTCATCCAGACCATCTTCGGCACGATGGGCGGCATCGGCCCGGACGTGGACCACATCGTGCACATGAAGCGCACCGCCGACCGGCTTCTCGGCGATGCCTACCAATGGTCCACCCTCGGCGCGGGCCGCTACCAGATGGGCATCGTCACCGCCGCCGCCATCATGGGCTCCCACGTTCGGGTCGGCCTCGAGGACAGCCTCTACCTCGGCAAGGGCCAGCTCGCGGAGTCGAACGCCGACCAGGTCCGCAAGATACGCGGCATCTTGGAGGCACTTTCGCTCGAGGTCGCGACACCCGCGGAGGCGCGCCAGCTGCTCGGCCTCAAGGGCCTGAGCAACGTCGGCTACTGAGTGGCTGCCGAGCGGCCACCGGGCGCGCCGATGACACCGGCCGGGCACGAGGGAATCACAGGCATCACCTTCGACAGTGACGGCCACCGCCTAGCCGGGGTGGCTTACCTGGCCCGCGGCTCCCACCCGAAACCGACCGCGCTGCTGCTGCACGGCTGTCCCGGGCTGGAACAGAACCTCGACGTCGCCGCGGCGCTGCGCGACCGCGGCTGGAACGCCGTGGTGTTCCACTACCGCGGCTGCTGGGGCAGCGCCGGGCGGTACGACCTGCGCACCATCCACCGAGACGTCCGCGCGGCCGTGGACCACCTGCAGGCCGGCGGGTACCCGGGCGTCGACCCCGACCGGATCGCGGTCGTCGGGCACAGCCTCGGCGGGTGGGCGGCCGTCCTGGCCGCCTCGGCCGACCAGCGGCTGCGCGCCGTGGTGACCTGCGCCGCCCCGGCCGGACTCGGCAGCGCCGACATCCCGGCCGCCGACCTGGAACGGGAGTTCACCCGCTTTCTCGCCACGACACCGGCCGAGTTCGCGAGCCAGCGGCGCGAGATCGGCACCCGGCCGGGGCCGCTCGACCTCGTCGCGTCGCTCTCCCCCCGGCCGCTGCTGGTGATCCACGGCAGCGACGACGAATGGGTTCCGGCCTGCAGGGCCCGGCTGCTGTACGAGCGGGCGAGGGAGCCCCGCCGTTACGTCGAGATCGAGGGCGCGAACCACGCCTTCGCCTGGCACCGCGCTGCCCTGCGTGAGGAGATCAGCGGGTGGCTGATGTCTGAGGAGGCAGCATAGTGATCTCAGTGGATCAGGTGCGCCGGGTGGGGGTGGCCGGCGCGGGTGTGATCGGCGGCGGCTGGGCGCTGCACTACCTGCGGATGGGCCTGGACGTGGACGTCTACGATCCGGCGCCGCGTGCCCAGGGTGACCTGCTGCGGATGCTGGAGGTGACCTGGCCGCTGCTGGAGCGGATCGGGCTGCGGCCAGGCGCGAGCCCCGACCGGATCCGCTTTCACAGCGATCTGGCTGCCGCGGTCGGCGGGGCTGACCTGGTGCAGGAGAGCTCGCCGGAGGACGCCGCGCTCAAGCGCGCGGTCCTTGCCGCCATCGACGAGGCGGCCCCCCCGGACGTGGTGATCGCGTCCAGTACCTCGGGCTTCGCCATGAGCATGCTGCAGGAAGACTGCGCCCACCCGCAGCGCTGCGTGGTCGGTCATCCGTTCAACCCGCCCTACCTGATCCCGCTGGTGGAGGTGGTGGGCGGGGAGCGGACCGACCCGGTGGCGGTCGACTGGCTGGTGGCGTTCTACGCGGCGATGGGCAAGCGCCCGCTGCGCCTGTCCCGGGAGCTGCCCGGCTTCGTCGGCAACCGGCTGCAAGAGGCCATGTGGCGGGAGGCGCTGCACATGGTCGCGGCCGGGGAGGCGACGGTCGAGGAGATCGATGAGTCGATCGCCTACGGGCCCGGGCTGCGCTGGGCGCAGATGGGCCCGTGCCTGACGTTCCACCTGGCCGGGGGGAGCGCTGGCATGGCACGCATGCTCGATCACTTCGGGGCGGCGCTGCTCGAACCGTGGACCAGGCTCGAGGCGCCGCCGCTGACCGGGCAACTGCGGGAGCGGATGGTCACTGGCTGCCTGCGCGAGGCGGGTGGCCGCCCCGTTCCTGAGCTGGAGCGGATGCGTGATGAGTTCCTGGCCGAACTGCTGCAATTGGTGGAACGGTTCGGCGTTGCCCAGCTGGCGCAGCCGGAAGCCCAGCTGGCGCAGCCGGAAACACAGTCCATGCTGCCGGAGGCGAGGGTCTATTGACACTGCGGATAACTGATCCTTAAACTCCGCTATATCACATAATGCACGCATCGTTCATAATGTGAACCATGCTCCCCGGGCCGCCCTGGGTCGCACCGGAGCGCCCGGACCGGGCTCAGCCATCTCGGCAATCGGGAGCGGCTCATGGATTTCAGCCGCAGGGACTTCATGAAGACGGCTGTGACTGGCTCGCTCGCCATCGGTTCCGCGGGCCTGCTGAGTTCCTGCGGCATCAATCCGGACACCATTCACACGACCGCGCACCAGGCAAGCGGCCCGCCGAGGCGCGGCGGCACGCTGCAGGCCGCGATCACCGGGGGCTCCAGTGCGGACACCCTGGACCCGCTGTCCTCCGTCAGCAACGCGGACTTCTCCCGCGTCAACAACCTGTTCGAGCCGCTGCTCGGCCTCACTCCGCAGGCGCAGCCGATGTTCGTGCTGGCCGACGAGCTCACCCCGAACGCCACCGCCACGGAATGGACGCTGCGGCTCAAGCCCGGCATCACCTTCCACAACGGCAAGGACCTGACGGCCGAAGACGTCATCTACACGTTCCGCACGGTGCTGAACCCAAAGGCCCCGGCGGCCGCCGCGGCCGGCCTGGCCTCGATCGACGCACCCGGGATGACCGCGCTGGACAACCTCACGGTGCGGATCCCGTGCAAGACGCCGTTCGCCACGCTGCACCAGGCGCTGGCCATTCCGACCTACTCCGACATCATCCCGGTGGGCTTCAACCCGACGGCCCCGGCCGGCACCGGCCCGTTCCGGCTGAAGAGTTTCACCCCCGGCGTGCAAAGCACATTTGTGCGATACGACAATTACTGGCAGACCGGCCTGCCCTACCTCGACGAAGTCGTCATCACCGACTACAGCGACGAGACCAGTCAGGTGAACGCGCTTTTGTCCGGGCAGGCGCACGTGGTCAACCTGCTGTCCGCCAACGTGATCGCGGTGGTCGAGAGCCAGGGAAAGAACGTCCTGATCTCCGACGGCGGCGGCTGGAACCCGTTCACGATGCGGGTGGACGCCGTACCGCTGAGCGACCGGCGGGTCCGCCAGGCGCTGCGGCTGGTGGCGGACCGGCCGCAGATGCTGGAGATCCTCTTCAGCGGCCACGGGACCCTCGGCAACGACGTGTTCGGCATCTGGTCCGCCGACTACGACCACAGCCTGCCGCAGCGGCACCAGGACATCGACCAGGCGAAGTTCCTGCTGAAAGCGGCCGGCCAGGAGGGGCTCACGATCGAGCTGGTCAGCTCGGACATCGGCCAGGGCACCATCCAGGCCGCCGAGGTGCTGGCGCAGCAGGCCACCGCCGCGGGCATCAACATCAAGGTAAGCCAGGTCACGGTCACCGACTTCTTCGGCCCGGGCTACCTGAAATGGGTGTTCGCCCAGGACTACTGGTACTACAACTTCTACCTGCCACAGGTCTCGCTGGCGACCCTGCCGACCTCGCCGTTCAACGAGTGCCACTTCGACAACCCGGCCTACAACAAGCTGTACCAGCAGGCGATCGCCACCATCGACACCGCGAAGCGGCAGGAGCTCGCCCACGCGATGCAGCTGATCGACTACACCGAGGGCGGCTACATCATTCCGTTCTTCCCGCCGGTCATCGACGGCTACGGATCGAACGTCAACGGGCTGATCCCATCGAAGGGGGGCCTGTCGCTCAACGCTTACGACTTCAAGCAGCTCTGGCTGTCGTGACGCCGCGGCGCCGCGCCGGCGATCGGGCACCGCACTGGACGGCTGACCGGGGCTGCCGCACACGGAAGGATCCCCATCATGGCCGATGTGACGGCGCCGGCCCCGGTTGCTGCCGCCGCGCCCGACCGCAAGCCGCACCCGCTCCGGGATACGCTGTTCAAACGGCTCGGGTACGGCCTGATCACGCTGTTCTGCGTCTCTGTCCTGATATTCGCCGCCACGCAGCTCCTGCCGGGCAACGCCGCGTCGGCGGCGCTGCAGAACACCGCCACCCCGGCCCGCCTGCACGCCCTCGAAGTACAGATGGGCCTGAACCGGTCGGCGGTGGCGCAGTACTGGAGCTGGCTCACCGGCCTGTTCCGGGGCGACCTCGGCAAGTCAATCGTCAGCGGCACTTCGGTGAGCTCGCTGGTCGGCGGGCGCATCGTGAACACGCTTGTGCTCGTCGTGCTCGCGGGCGTCATCGGCACGGTGATCGGCGTGGCGCTCGGCGTGTGGGCGGCGGCCAAACGGGACAGCTGGCTGGATCACATCCTGTCGGTCACCGCCCTCGCCGTCACCGCGCTGCCCGAGTTCGTCGTCGCGATGGCGCTGGTGATCCTCTTCGCGGCGGTGATCTGGCACTTCTTCCCCGCGGTTTCGGTGTTCCCGCCGGGGGCGGCGCCGTGGTCGGACCCGAAGCTGCTGATACTGCCGGTCGCCACGCTCGTCATCGTGATCGTGCCGTACACCTTCCGGATGATGCGGGCGGCGATGATCGACGCGCTGGAGAGCGACTACGTGGAGATGGCCACGCTCAAAGGGCTGTCGCGGCGGCGGGTCCTGCTCTTCCACGCGCTGCCGAACGCGATAGCGCCGACCATCCAGGTGATCGGCCTGAACTTCCTGTACCTGGCCGGCGGCGTGGTGGTGGTGGAGTACGTGTTCAACTACCCGGGCCTGGGCCAGGGCCTGGTCAATGCGGTGTCTGACCGGGACATCCCGGTGATCCAGTTCATCGTGCTGCTCCTGGCCGCCTTCTATGTCCTGGTCAACATCGCGACCGACATGATTTCGCTCGCCGCCAGCCCGCGGCGGCGGCTGCCCCGGACCTGACGGAGGTGACGTAGTGGCTTCCACCGCGGCGCTCGAGGTTCTCCAGTCCGCCGGGCGCAGGCGCGCCAGCCGGCGCGAGTGGCTGGCCGTGCTCAACCGGGCGGTGCGCACCCCCCGCGGCGCGATCGGGCTGTCGATCGTCGGCGTCGTCGTCCTGATCGCCGCCATCGGCCCGGCGTTTGCCCCCTACCCGGCCGACGCGTTCGTCACCAGGCCGTTCGCGAACCCGTCACTGGCGTTCCCGCTCGGCGGCGACGTGCTCGGCCGGGACGTGCTGAGCCGCACCCTCGATGGCGGCTGGGAGCTGCTGCTGATGGCGGCCGTGGCGACACTGCTCGGCGTGGCCGCCGGTGCGGCCTGCGGCGTGACCGCCGCCTACTTCGGCGGCCGCTGGGACGGCATCCTGATGCGCACCGTGGACATCGTGCTCGCGTTTCCGCAGCTGGTGTTCGCGCTGCTCCTTGTCAGCATCCTCGGGCCGAAGATCTGGCTGATCGTTCTCGCGGTCGCCATCTCGCACGCCCCGCAGGTGGCGCGGGTGACCCGGGCCGCGGCTTTGGACATCTGCGAGCGGGACTACGTCCGGGCCGCGCAGATCATCGGCATGCCGGCCCGCCAGGTGATGCGCCGGGAGGTGCTGCCGAACCTGACCTCAGTGCTCATGGTCGAGCTGGGGCTGCGGCTCACCTACTCGATCCTGGTGATCGCCGGGCTGAGCTTCCTCGGTTTCGGCCTGCAACCGCCGGCCCCGAGCTGGGGCTACATGATCAACGAGAACCGGATCGGGCTGGTCGCCAATCCGTGGGGGGTGCTGGCACCGGTGCTGCTCATCGCCGCGCTGACCATCGGGATGAACACGCTCACCGACGCCGTCGCCCGCGCCTCGCTCGGCGTCGGGCGCGGTGCCGATGACGCGCTGCTGCCCGGTATCACGGCCGCGGGGGCGATGACATGACCAGCAACGGTGATGGCAGCCCGACCGGTGCTGAGCAGGCTGGCCAGGCCAGCGCCGTGACCGGCAACGGCGCCAGCGACGGCCCGGCCGAGCTGCAGGTGCGGCTGATCGTCGAGGACCTCCAGGTGCTCAGGGCGCCGTCGCGCGGCCGGGAGGCCGTCGACGTGGTGGACGAGATCTCCTTCCGGGTCCAGCCGGGCGAGGTGCTGGGCCTGGTCGGCGAGTCGGGCTCCGGCAAGACCACGATGGCGCTCGCCCTGCTCGGCCACGTTCGCCGGGGACTTGTCATCGGCGATGGGAAGATCATCGTCGACGGCCAGGACATCCTGCGGATGTCACATAGCGACCTGCAGCACCTGCGCGGCCAGCGGATCGCCTACGTGCCGCAGGACCCGTCCAGTGCGCTCAACCCGACGCTCAAGGTGGGCACCCAGCTGCGCGAAGTCCTGGATTCCTACAGCAGCGACCACAAGGCGCGCGATGACCGGCTGGCCGAGGTGCTGGCCGAGGTCGGCCTGTCCAACGTCCCCGGAATCCTGGATTCGTACCCGCACCAGCTGTCCGGTGGGCAGCAGCAGCGGGTCGGGCTGGCCATGGCCTTCACATGCCGGCCCCAGCTCATCGTGCTCGACGAGCCGACGACCGGGCTGGACGTGACGACCCAGCGCCGGGTCCTGGAGACCATCCGCAACCTGTGCCAGTCCTATCAGGTGGCCGCGGTCTACATCAGCCATGACCTGGCGGTGGTGGCGGAGATCGCCGACCACGTCGCGGTGATGTACGCGGGCCGGGTCGGCGAGGTGGGCCCGGCGCGCGAGGTGTTCACCACCCCGGCGCACCCATACACCCGGGGGCTGCTGCGCGCCATTCCGTCGCTGACCGACGCTCATGTGCTCATGGGCCTGGCCGGGCAGCCGCCACGGCCGGGTAACCGCCCGCCCGGCTGTTTCTTCCAGCCACGCTGCGAATTCGCGATACCAGACTGCGAGAAGGGCCAGCCGCCGCTGGTCAAGGTGTCGGAATCGGGCCACGGCGCCCGCTGCCTGCGGGCCGTGGAGGTGGCCGGGCTGGCCCGCAGCACGGAAACGCGGCCGCTCCGCGAGGCCGGCCCGCAAGCAGCTGGCCCGCTGCTGGACGTGCGTAGCCTGTCGGCCACCTACGGTCCCAAGACGGTGCTGCGCGACGTGAGCTTCGCGGTGCCGGGCGGCCAGTGCGTCGCGGTGGTCGGCATGTCCGGCTCGGGCAAGACCACACTGGCCCGGTGCCTGGTCGGGCTGCACCCGACCTGGGGCGGCGACGTCTTCTTCGGGGGGAACCCACTGGCCAGGGGCGTCCGCCGGCGTAGCGATGAGCAACTGCGCCGGATGCAGTACGTGTCGCAGAATCCGTACGCGTCGCTGAACCCACGCCGGACTGTGGGGCAGATCGTGGAGCAGCCGCTGGCCCACTTCGAAAGGCTGCCCGCCGGTGAGCGCTACGAGCGGGTGGTGGCCGCGCTGACCGCGGCCGCGCTGCGTGAGTCGTTCGTGGACTACTACCCCGATCAGCTGTCCGGCGGCGAGCGGCAGCGGGTGGCCATCGCCCGCGCGCTGGTCCTCGAGCCCGACCTGCTGGTGTGCGACGAGGTCACCTCCGCGCTGGACGTGTCGGTGCAGGCGTCCGTGGTCGAACTGCTGCGCGGCCTGCAGGCCGAGCGCGGGCTGTCAATGATCTTCATCACGCACAACCTGCCGCTGGTCCGCAGCATCGCCGACCAGGTCGTGGTGCTGAACGAAGGGGTGATCTGCGAGGCCGGGCCGGTCGCCGAGGTGCTCCACTCCCCCAAGGACCCCTACACCACGCAACTGCTCGCCGACGTGCCCAAGCTGGAAACGCCGGTCGGCGAGGCCTGATGGAGCCGGTCAGCGTTTCCCCCATGGGAACCAGGCTGGCCCGTGGCCGCCGGGCCAGCTGATCCCCGCGCCGCTGCGGCTGCACGAGACAACGGTCCCGGCGGACTGGGTCGACTACAACGGCCATCTGAGCGAGTGGGCCTACCTGCTGGTGTTCGGCGACAACGCGGACGCGTTCTTCCGGTACTTCGGCGTGGACGAAGGCTACCGGGCCGCGGGCCGGTCGCTGTACACGGCCGAGACGCACCTGCGCCACCTCTTCCAGGCGCGCCTCGGCGAGCGGCTGTGGCTCACCCTGCAGGTGCTCGGCGCAGACACCAAGCGGCTGTACATCGCGCACGAGATAACGAACTCCGCTCACCGCACCATCGCGACCGCCGAGCAGTTGCTGTTGCACGTGGACACGGAAGCGGGGAAGGTGACGCCGTTCCCTTCGCAGATCGCGGACCGGCTGATGCGGATCCGGGACGCGCACGCGGGCCTGCCGGTCCCCGGCTATGTCGGGCGCGTCATCCGGGCTCCTGGCGGGTGAGACCGGTGGACTTCGAGCTGACCGATGAGCAGCGGCTGATCGTGGAAACCGTGCGCGGTTTCGTGCGCAACGAGCTTTACCCGCGCGAGGACGAAGTCGAGCGCCTCGACGAGGTGCCTGCGGAGCTGGCCACGGCGATCAGGGAGAAGGCGATCGCGTCCGGGCTGTACGCCGCGAACATGCCAGCCGAGCTCGGCGGGGGCGGGCTGGGTGCGGTGTCGATGGTCCTGGTGGAGCGGGAGCTCGGCCGGGCCAGCTACGCGCTGCAGGTGCTGGTGGAGCGGCCGAGCAACATCCTGCAGGCCTGCCAGGGCAAGCAGCGTGACCGGTACCTGCTGCCGGCGATCCGGGGTGAGCGGCACGACTGCGTCGCGATGACCGAGCCCGGCGCGGGCTCCGACGTCCGCTCGATGACCACGTCGGCGGCGCGCGACGGTGAGCACTACGTCGTGGACCGAACCAAGCACTTCATCAGCCATGCCGACGTCGCCGACTTCATCATCCTCTTCGCGGCCACCGGCTCCGAGCCGACCAGCTGGGGCCGCCGGAACCTCATCACCGCGCTACTGGTGGACTCAAACACCCCCGGCCTGACCATTCGCCGCGGCGGGCCCTGCGTCTCGAATCGCGGGTACCACCAGTGCGAGCTGGTCTTCTCCGGCTGCCGGGTACCGGTGGCGAACCGGCTTGGCGAGGAGGGCCAGGGCCTAGACCTGATGGGCCGGTGGCTTGGCGCGTCCCGGCTGACCGTGGCCGCGAGCAGCGTGGGCCGGGCCCGGCGCGTGCTGGAGGCCGCGGCGGACTGGGCGGCGCGCCGCCAGCAGTTCGGTCAGCCCATTGGCCGGTTCCAGGGCGTCGGGTTCCAGCTCGCCGACATGGCGACCGAGCTCGAGGCGGCGGAGCTGCTCACGCTGCGCGCCGCGGCCCGGCTGGACGCCGGCACGATGACCGCCGCGGACGCGGCGATGGCCAAGGTATACGCCTCGGAGATGCTCGGCCGGGTGTGCGACGCCGCGGTGCAGATCTTCGGCGGGATGGGGCTGATGAGCGAGCTGCCGGTGGAGCGCTGGTGGCGCGATGCGCGGGTGGAGCGGATCTGGGACGGCACCAGCGAGATCCAGCGGCACATCATCGCCCGGTCGCTGCTGCGGGCACATGGAGCGTGATGTGACCGCCCAGCCCGAGCCGGTCCGGGCCGCCGCCGAGGGCCAGATTCTCGTGATCACCATCGACCGGCCGCCGGCCAACGCCATCGACACCGCCACGAGCAGGGCGCTGTACGCGGCGTTCGACCGGTTGCGCCGCGACCCGCTCTTGCGTGTGGGCGTCGTGACGGGGGCCGGAGACCGGTTCTTCAGCGCGGGCTGGGATCTGAAGGCTGCTGCGCGCGGCGAGAGCATCGAGGCCGACCACGGCCCGGGCGGTTTCGCCGGCCTCACCGAGTTCTTCGACATCGGCAAGTCCGGTGATCGCCGCGGTCAACGGGCTGGCGTTCGGCGGCGGCTTCGAGCTCCTCCTCGCCGCGGACCTGGTGGTGGCCGCCGACCACGCGGACTTCGCGCTCACCGAGGTGACCCTGGGCCTCGTCGCCGACGCCGGCGGGCTGCTGCGGCTGCCGGCCCGGGTCACGCGCGCGGTCGCGCTGGAGTACCTGCTGACCGGGCGGCGGTTCGGCGCCGCCCAGGCCGCCCGGTGGGGACTGGTCAACAAGGTCGTCCCGGCGGCGGAGGTGATGGCCACCGTACGGATTCTGGCCGCGACGATCTGCGCGGCGGCCCCGCTGGCGGTCGCCGCCGTGCTGGAGATCCTGCGCGAGATGGAGGGGATGAGCGTGCGCGACGGCTACAGGGTCCTGGCCGGAAGCGGCCTGCCTGCCTACCGGGCGATGCTGGGCTCGCAGGACGCCCGTGAGGGAGCGCGGGCGTTCGCCGAGCGGCGCCGACCCGTCTGGCGCGGCCGGTGAGCACCCCCGAGTCGGCCGGGCAGTCCCGTGGTACCGGCCAGCCCCCTGGTATTGGGCAGCCCCTTGGCACCGGGGGCCGGGCCGTGCCCGCGGAGTGGATCGACTACAACGGCCACATGATGGACGCCTACTACTCCCTGGCGTTCACCGAAGCCACCGAGGCCCTGCTGGACTACGTCGGCCTCGGCGCCGGGTACCGGGCCGAAACCGGCTGCGGCATGTACACGGCAGAGAGCCACCTGTGCTTCCGCGCCAGCGTGCCGGCCGGGGCCGAACTCCGCTACTCCTCACAGCTGCTGGGCTGCGACGCCAAGCGGCTGCACGTGTTCCACCGGATGGCGGTACCGGGCGGCCCGGACGTGGCGACGAACGAGCTCATGTTCCTGCACGTCGACAGCGCCCTGGAGCGGGTCGTCCCCATACCGGCAGAGCACCGCCGGCTCGTCATGGCGCTCGCCGCCGAACACGCGGCGCTGCCCACGCCCGATGCGACCGGACGCCGCATCACGATGCCGGGAACCTCCTGACCCGGGCCGGCGCGGGCTCGTCAGCGGGGCAAAGCCGGCCTGGGCCCGGGAAGCTGCCCGCCATGTGAGGTCAGGACCTCTGGCGTGAGCCGCCGGTGCTCGTAGCGCAGGGCAAAGGCGTTGCGGGCCTCTCGGTCTTGCGGATGTGGCTCCTGCCTGGCTCAAGGCCGCCCACTCCTGGGATCAAATGTTCACAGACGCACCCAAGGTCACCTCCCGGGCGGCAGCCCACGCCGCCGACCTGGCCCATTGGACCGGGCGACTCGCCTTCGCGGACCCCGACTGGACCCTGTCGCGCGGCCCGTCGCAGGCAATTCGCCCGTCCGAAAGCTTGGCTGCCAACCCCGAGGACACCAGGGGCGTCACTGCGGCCGTCCACCACGCGTGCGAGACCATAACTCGGCTCGCTGGGAGCGACTACCAGCAGATCCAGGTCGCCGCACGGACGGGCCGCCTGCTGGTGCCCACCAGGTCGCTGGACGAGAGCTACGACATTCCGCGCCCCATCGCACGAGCACCGGCTCACCGAGTCGACGCCGCGATCGCCACTTACCGCGACGCCGAAGCAGCCAGTGGCACAGCGACCACAGCGATGGACCAGCTCGCCGCCACGACCGGCGCGGCCAGCCGCCTTCTGACCGCAGCCAGGAACGCCATTGCTCCGGCCCGCGGCGACGCGCAGAACACCGCTAGAGTCGGTGACCCGCAGGTCACGCCGTCAACACGGGAGGCCGAGAGCGCAGGCGGTGCCCAGCGATTCGTGCGCCGTCCGGCAGCGGCTGAGGACAGGCCGCGGCAGCCGGGCACCGCCGCCAGACGTTGTCTGGAACGAGGCGTGATCGGTGCGAGCCGGGAGCCGCCTCTCCCGCAAAGGCAGTCGGCCCGCGAAGTAGGCGAGCCCATCATTGCGGCACCGACTAGTGACGCGGCAGCTGGTCGCCATGTCCCCATCAATGCGCCAGCGCGGTCCCCAGGCGCTTCTCGATCCAAGGAGCCCGAACTTGAACTGTGAACTGTCTCATCCGTTCCAGACTGAGTCATGGCGGACGGGAGAGCAGCCAGCCCCCACAAGTGCTATGACCTGGGCGTTGGTGAGCCAGGTCGTTGTGCCACGAAGTTGCCTATCGGGCTGGTGACCACCAGACCCTCCAGCGCGGAGACGCGGCTATCAGCCATCCCCGCCGTTTCGGGCGTTCGACCTCCCGTAAGAGCAGGTTAACCGGCGACGTACACCCCCCGGCCCACAACGGACTCCACCAGGCCAGCCTCCTTTAGCGCGGTTACCGCCCGCTTGACCGTGCCGTCCGAGACACCGTAGGTCTGCATGAGGGTGCGGGTTGACGGCAGCAGTTTGCCTGGCGCGATGTCCCCTCGCTCGATCTGGCCGCGCAAGATATTCGCCAGCTGCTGCCAGACTGGCGTGCCCGCGTCGTGGTCAATCTCTTCCACAAGATCACGGTAGACGCACCTCACCAGGCACAACCCGGCAGACCTAGGCTCACCGAGGGATACCTAGGTATCATGCAGCAATGGAACAGCGGACAGATGACCTGGACGATCTTCGTGCGCAATACCCAGGATGGCGATTCGGGACTGTCTGGGCCACGGCGGCCACCGGGCCGGATGCACGGCGGCTGTGGGCCACCCGAGATGGGATCACTGTGACCGCGTGGAACGCGGCCGAGCTGGCTCAGGACATCCGCCGGGAGGAGGAGTCATGAGACGGTGGCGAATCCGGGACACGGACATCACCTTCAACAGCGGCCATCGGCTCATGGCACCCGGCCTACCCTGACCAGTGTGCAGTCGATCAGGACCTTGACCTGATCGTGCAGCTCACCATGCAGTGTGGTCCCGGTGATGGCCCGGCAACGCCTGATAAGCACTGCTGTTACTTTCGCCGTCCTGGCTGCGCCCTGGTCGGCGGTCACCCTGACCTGCGCAGTCGCGGCACCACGGACTGCCCTGTGACGGCTATGACGGTCACGGGTTGTGACGGGCGGGGGTCCGACGTGCGATATCCGCCTGTGCGGCGGGTGGTGCCGGGGTGATCACCGGCCGAGGCGCGCAGATCCGTGTGATCTGCGCATAGCCGTCGCACCCCGGGCCGGGCTGGAACCATTCCAGGCCCCTGGGCGGGAGCAGCGCCGGACAGTTACCTGCTTGGCCGCCCGGCAGTTAGCCCAGGTATCTCCTGCGGAGACGCCGCGCGGGGTGACAATCGGGAGCGGTTGCCCACCGACGCCGGCATACCTCGGGGCGTGACGCGAAAGCGTCGCCAGGCGGTAGCCGATGATGCCCGGCACAGCCTGAGCCGGAACTGCCGCCGCTTATCCTCGGGGTGGCCGTCAACTTGCTCCGGACGGCAAGGCAACCGAACGGGGCGCCGGGTGCTTCAAAGCAGTGTTATGACTACTTCCTGCCGGCTCGGGTTATGACTGCGGCGCACGGCGATGAGTTCGCCGAATACGCGGCTGCCAGCATCCCGTCTTTGCGGCGGCTGGCCCTGCTGCTGTGCCGGAACTGGCATGACGCCGACGACCTCGTCCAGGCAGCGCTGTCCAAGGTGTGCCAGCACTGGTACCGGGCCGCCGCGGCTGACAGCACCGATGCTTATGTTCGCGCCATCCTCGTCCGGGAGTTTGTCCGGGGACGGCGAACGGCCTGGGCAAGGCGGGTAAGCGTTACCGGCCAGCCGCCTGAGATCCGGGCCCCGGCGGCCGACCTGGACACCCTGCTGGACCTGCAAGCTGCCATGACGGCCCTCGCACCGCGTCAGCGCGCCGTGCTGGTGCTCCGGTATTACTGCGACCTGGACGTAACCCAGACGGCTGAGGCGCTTGGCTGTGCTCCTGGCACGGTCAAGAGCCAGACGGCCAAAGCGCTTGCCACCCTCCGGCGCACTCTGGCGCACGGCTCAGAGTCCGCTACTACCCCCCAGCCCGCCACAACTCAGCCAGCGGGCCGGACCGGCTGCTCGGACGAGGTGCCCGGCCATGCTTGAGGACAACCTGAGAACGCTCTTTGCTCTTGAAGCTGAGGCGGACCAGCCGCCGTCGCATATCAGCGTGCCTGCGGCTGGTCGTAGCGCCCGCGTGCGGCAGCGCCAGCGGCGCGCACTCGCTATCGGCAGCCCGGTACTTGCGGCCGCCGCGGTCATCGCGGTGATCGCCACCTCGGCCGCCCTCTCCGGGGTCGCCTTCTCCGGCGGTGGCGAGAAGATTTCGCGCCCGACGGGGCCGGGGACGTCGCTGGCCGTGCCGGGCGCGGCCGGCTGGGCGCGCCTGCCGAGCGCCCCGATCGCTCCCCGGAGCGAATATGCGGCCGTCTGGACCGGGAAGAAGATGATCGTCTGGGGCGGCTACTCGGGGAACACTCAGTACGGCGACGGCGCCGCCTACGATCCGGCGACCCGGACCTGGACGAAGCTCGCCGCCGGCCCCTCGCCGGCCAGGACCTCCCCGTGGCCGTATGGACGGGCAAGGACATGCTCATCTTCGGTGGCTCGGGGACCTCGGGGGCCTCCTCCGCCGGCGCCGCCTACGATCCTGCAACCAACACCTGGCGCAACCTGGCGCCGATCCCAGCCTCTCTCGGCGGCAATCTCACCGGCAGCGGCAGCTATGCCGTGTGGACTGGGAAAGTCATGGTGGCGTGGGGTTTCTTCGAGCGCAGCGGGCGGCAGGCGCTGGCCGCTGCGACCTACAACCCGGCGGCGAACTCGTGGACAACCGGGACGGCGGCGCCAGGGCAGGCTCCTTTGTTTGGCGACGCCTTCTGGACCGGCAAGGAGATGATCGTCTGGGGAGCCGTTTCCCCCGGTCATCTTGAGGGCTTCGCCTACAACGCGGCCACCCAGAGATGGTCGACGCTGCCAGCCTCACCCCTCGGGCGGGCCGGGCGCGATTCGATGCTGGCCGTATGGACCGGCAGGTACCTGGTCGTTGGTGGGGGTGACAGCCGAACAGGCCTTCAGAAGGACGCCGCCGCCTACGATCCGGCGACCAACAGCTGGATGCGCCTCCCCGACGCGCCCGTGGGGTTCGAAGGGAACGGAACCGCTCCAGACATCTGGACCGGAGCCTCCGTCGTCACGATCGAAGACGCAGTCCCGGGTGGCCGCCCGCTCAGCCTGGACCTCACCACCCGAAGGTGGTCTCTCGGGCCGAAGGCGCCGGTGCCCGGACGACAAGAAGCCCACGAATTCTGGACCGGGTCAGAAGTACTCGTCTGGGGCGGCGGGGTTCCCGTCGGCAACTCCTGCTGCAAGACGGTCAAGCCGGGATACAGCTACACGCCGTAGGCCCTCAGCGGTCGCCCCCCGCCCGCCAACTCCGCCAAGACCCCACGGATCGCGGGCCACAGCTGCGCGTGACACCTCCCGGCCATCAAGCAGGCGACAGAACAGACAATCTGAGCGGCCGGGAATAGTTAAAGCTACTAATTTCGTAGGAATTCCGATTCGGCGATCCGGCGCTGGTGAACGCTGGGAGCCGCCTATCCGGCTGTCACGCGTCGTCACCGGCGGGTCCATTCTATCGGCTGGACTGGGTGATCGTCTGTGCCGCTCGGCGGAGGGTTTGGGGAACGGTCCCGGGGGTGATCGTGGCACCGCATCCCAGGCCTTGCCCGGCGAACCTGGGTCGGCCAACCCGGGGGTCAGATGCCATTGACTCGCGATTCAGGAACGTGATAGACACAGGCTCCTGGAATCCGGCGGAAGGGGCGTCCGATGCGGCCTCGCGCGCTGTTGAGCCCGGTTGCACTCGCCGTTGCCGTGCTGGTACTCGCGCCCAGTGCGCCCGCGTGGGCTGGTCCCGGGCCGGGCGGGTTCAGCTCCGAACAGCCGGCGGGCACGCCGTACAAGCATCAGAGCAACTGGGAGCCCACGGTCGCCACCGACCCTGGCCACCCGAACCTGGTCTACCAGCTCATCACCGGAATCAACGCTCACCAGTGCGCCCCCGGCTGCCCCGGAACCAGCGTGCTGTTCCGCAAGTCCACCGATGGGGGGGCCACCTGGGGCGCCGAGCAGTTCGTCTGCGGCCGGGCCTGCAAGGGAGTGGGGTGGCAGTACGACCCGCAGATCAAGGTGGCCACCGACACCAACCAGGCCTGCGGGTGCGGGACCATCTACGTGGTTTTCCTGAACACCTTTGACCCCGGGGCGGTGCTGTTCAAATCGCACGATGGAGGGGCTAGGTGGCAGGGCCCGATCACGATGAACGGGCCGCTGACGTACATGGACAAGCCCGTGCTGGTCATCTCGCCGACGGGCAAGGACGTGTATGTCGCGTTCAACGGCAAGCTGAGCAGTTATGTCGTGGCCTCACACCAGTTCGGGGATCCGGGCACGTTCTTGCCGCCGCAGCAGATCAACGGTGAGGACGACCTGTGGTGGTACCCCGACGGCGGGGCCATCGGCCCAGGCGGGACTGTGTACTTCAGCGAGAACGGCGAGTCCGGCCAGCCGGGGTCCCCGACCAATGGCGGCCACGTGAACGGGCCCGACGTTATTGGCGTGTTCCGGTGCTCCGGGTCCGCCACTGCTTCCTGTGGCACCCACACCCTGACCGCGTTCGGAACCAGCGCCGCCCCACCGCCCTGCACGGTATTCCAGTGCTATCCCGACTACTACGACGCGACCCCGTCGGTGGCGGTCGATTCCACCGGGCACATCGTCGTGGCGTACACGTTCAGCACCGTCGCGGGCGGGCCGAAGAGCCTGTACTCGGTCACCTCTGGCGACGGGGTGACCTGGACCACCCCGCATCTGGTCAACTCCCAGGGCGACAGCAACTTCCCGCAGATCGCCAGCGGCCCAGCCCCCGGTGACTTCCGGCTGGCCTGGCAAGACAACCGCACCAGGGAGTTCAACACCTGGTACAGCACATCCAGCGACGGCGGAGCCAGCTGGCAGGGCCAGGTGAAACTCTCCAACCTCACCTCCGGCGCCCCGTACAAGAGCGCCGCCGGGTACACCTTCCCCGACGGCGACTACTTCGGGATCGCCGTAAGCTCAGCCGGGGTCACCTACGCCATCTGGGGCGAAGCTGACGGCTCCTCCATCTACTGCTGCGGCGACACCTGGTACACGCAAGGGTCCTGACGGCCGGATCCGGCCCGCCACATTCACGCCCGCGCGGCACCGGCGACGCTGAGGACCCGCCGCACAGTCGGCCGGCAGCCCACCAATCAACATCGCGCACGCCGACAGTCACGCCGAACTGCCCCACTGGCACTAAGGCCATCACCGAACGTAGCTGCCGCGACCAGTAGAACGGCGCTGCCAAGGCGCGCGTAGCCGCCGTAGTTATCTCAAGTGACCGCTCAGGCGTCTACGACGTAACTGACGAGGGGTATTTGTCAGGTATGCGTCGCGTCGCAGGCACGTCGCTGGCCTGCGGCGTCGCGTTCGAGTCGTCCCGGCAACGTGCTGGTCGTGGTTCGCGGTGATCATCCCGGGGGCGGGTCGAGCAACGCGCGGGAGACATCTCCGATGTCGACGATCCCGATGAGGCGGCCGTTGTCAACGACCGGCAGGTGCCTGAAATGTCCGGCAAGCATCGATTCGGCGGCGTCACGAACGCTCGTCGCCGCCGTGATGACGGTCGGATCGGTGGTCATCAGATCACGGATCCGGACGTCGTTCACGTCCTTCCCCTCCGCCACCGCCCGGACAATGTCAGCCTCGGTGATCAGGCCGAGCGGCCGCATGGCCTGCTCGCCGTCCACGACCACCAGAGCTGTCGCACCCGCCTGGTGCATCAGGTACGCGGCAGCGGCCAGGTGGTCATCCGGTTTCACCGTGGACAGCGCTGGCTGCATGACATCCGCGACCGTCGGCGGAGCATCCGATCGCTGTCGCGACGGCTGCTGCGCAGAGGCTCCGGTCATAATCGGCTCCGTTTCCGGGGATCTCGACGGGATCCCCTCAAGGTCCGGTCGTATTTCACGCCGGGAACCGGCGTGCACCGTGCCGCATTCCACCGCTCAGGTTGCGCGTTCAAAGGTGCCGGCCCGGATGGCCGTCCCTAATCACTTATCGTCTTGCCCCTGCCCGGTCATCTGCTCGGTCTGGGCAACCACTTGGTGCCGGCTGCCGGAACCGGTCCGCTGACTTTGGGGGCTACTTCTTGCCCAGGGCCTCGACCAGTTCGGCCTTGTTCATGGACGAGCGGCCCGCGATATGGCGCTTGGTCGCCAGGTGGCGCAGTTCCCGCACGGTCATGTCGTCGAGGGCCTTGGTGGACCGCTCGGGGGTCGGCTTGGCCGGTGCAGCAGCCGGCCTGGCGTGGCGAAGGCTGCGTGTCAGCTCAACCCGGAGATCCTCGATCTTGTCTGCGACCGCGGCGGTACGCTCCCGGACCGATGCGTCGGCGAGCACGTGACCCAGCCGGCCACCGGCCTGCTTCCGAATCTCGCGGAGACGGTCCACGAGGCCTTGCAGGACATCTGTTTGTGCCTTGGCCATGTCATGCCTCCTCTCGGCACGACTTATCTTCCTCTGTTATTCATCATTAGCGCCAGGATCGGCTACCGGCAGGAACATCGTCACGGGCCAAAGCGCCATACGGGCTCCCCCGCGGAACTGCCCGAGAGCGAACGGCGCAGAGCCCTAGTCCACGCCGATCCGCTCACCCGCGGCACGGGCCTCATCGAGGATGAAGCGTGAGCGGGAGGTCATGCCTTGATAGTGAGGGCCTGGGGTTGCCCCGCTTTGACGGACAGTCCCAAGTTGGCCCGGCCCGGCGAGCAAGGTCCGTCAGCAGCCTGTGGACTTGCGGCCTGCCGCGGCGACATCGGTGACGTCCCAATCGCGGTATGACATGCCTGGGCCGAGCAGCCGACTCAGCGGCGTAAACAGGTAGCACTCCTGACCACGTTCTGTAACCTACCACGCTGCGCGCTGCGCGCTATATCCGCCGCTATGGGCGGTTGTGAGCCCAGCCTCGCAGTGGCTATTGATCCTACAGATCCGGGTGTTCTGGGGCCTGCTAGCGGCGCGAAGAGCAGTCAGCCTGCTTCTTGCATCCTCAGGGCATGGCCCAGCAGGACAGTCCCGGCGAGGCGTCCTCGGACCTGCCGCTTTACATCACATCCATGGCCGGCAGCCTATCTAGAATGCGTGGCGCCCAAACGCGCCCTGCTCATCAAGAGCCGGTCACGGCACGCCACGGTGTCTGATCTGGCTGGAAATCCTGGAGGTATTTGTGTGTAGCGCCATCAACGACTAGAAGGTTCCGCGATACTTTTAGTTGATTTAAAGACACAAGAATGTGGCCAGCGTCAGTGATCTTGAACTGCCGTGGGCGGGGTTAGGCACATCCTGAGCTCATGGCGGCCACCCGAGCGCGAGCCGAGCAAACCGTTGGCGGCACTTCCCTGCCGGCGCGCCGACCGTTACGATTAGTAGCACATTGTCGCGTGCGCTCCGCCAACCGAGCGTTCGCTCTCGCGACTGGCACTTAGGCTCGCTTCCGGGGGTAGCGAAGGCGGCGGGTTGGCCAGGGGAAGTTGCGAGGTCGCGATCATGACGGCACCCCCGCGAACTGCTGGCCGCATCTTCATCACCTACCGGCGCGAAGAATCCGCGTGGCAGGCCGACCGGCTGTTCGGCCTGTTGGAAGCGCGCTTCGGCGAGGGCATGGTCTTCAGGGACGTCGCCTCGATTCAGCCTGGCGATAAGTTTGCCGAGGTGATCAACGCTGCGGTCGCGCGCTGCGATGTGCTGTTGGCGCTCATCGGGAGTGCCTGGTCGACGGCTACTGGCAAGGATGGGCGCCGGCGCCTGGCGGACCCAGAGGACTTCGTTCGCCTGGAGATCGAGGGGGCACTGAGACATGACGTTCGCGTAATTCCGGTGCTCATTGACGGTGCGCAGATGCCCCGTCGTGCCGACCTGCCAGCCAGCCTGGCCGACCTGGTGGAGCTGCAAGCGTTCGAGCTCGCCTTGAGCCACTTCGGTCCTGACACTGAACAGCTGATCAGGGCCTTGGAAGGGTACGTTGCCGTGCAGGCACCGCAGCCGTCCGCCACTGTCAGAATGCCGCCGAGCGCGGAAGCGGGCCGCAAGACCGCCCGGCCTCGGATCAGGGTACGGAGATGGAAACTGGTCTCAGCACTGATCGCCGTTGCGGCCATCCTGGCAGCTGTTTTCATCGTCATCAGCCTCGCACCAACGCCTCCCGCGCTCGCTGCGGCTGAGACCGTGGCCATGCAGCAGGCTTTGTTTTCTGGCGGCCAGACCCAGAGCGTCAGCGCCTCCTGCCCGGCCGGGACGCAGATGGTCGGCGGAGGATTTTCCTCCGACGGGTGGGCAGCTGTGTACTCGAGTTACCCCAGCGGGCCTTCCACCTGGACGGTTGTTGGCGGGAACTACAGCGGCGGGACGCCGGTACCGATCATTGCCTACGCGACGTGCGTGCGGGCAGACTTCTCCCTCGGGCTGACGATCGCCTCCTCCGCAGTCACTCATGTCCGCAGCGGCACGCCCGCTAACGTTATTGCGTCGTGTCCGGCCAGCTCAACGGTCCTCGGTGGAGGCCCGCGAAGCACTTATCGCGGTCGCCCGGTGCCATTCAGCGATTTGCCAATCGTGTTCAGCTCCTACCCGAACCTCAACCGGAGTTCGTGGACGGCGGGCGTGGCGCCGGGAACTTTCGGCGCATCAGTCCGCGCTTACGCCATCTGCGCCCGCTCTCACGTATCCGCCGCTAATATCGTCTCCGGCTACATGACCGTGACCGGAATAAACTCGACCACTGTGCAATGCGAGACCGGACAGCTGCTGACCCAAGGCGGGTATTACAGCGATGCCAGCGACGACCGGTTCAAGCCCGTCTACTCCCACCCTGAAGGTCCCGCGCCAGTATTGTGGGGCTTCGAAGCCCGATTCGCGTACCTCATATCAAATATCCCGCCATCGGCCACGATATACGGCATCTGCGTCCGCTACTCCTGAGGGACTCCTGAGGCCGCTCGCTCCGGTGGCCCTCGCTACGGACGCGCGGGCCGCTCGACTGCGGTCTGGATCTCGGCCAGACGCCCAGGCAGGATGTGGCACCGTGTTCGTCCCCTCAGAAACCAGCGCTACATGGTCGTCGCTGAGGCCGCGGTGGGTGGAGCCTCCTCACGTCTGACCTGCCGTCGCCCCCGGCCGGTCTTGTCGTATTGGCGGTATTCGAAAGGCCCATGACTTCGCCGACACCAGAGTGATTGTTCTGCGCTTCATCGGCACCGCAGGCCGGGACGTCGCGCTGAATACAGACTCGGCGTTCGCGCGAACTCGGCGTCCGCCAGGCCGACCGAGTCAATCACGCTCCGTGATAGCCGCCACGGAACCGACGTCTGGCCGCCGTTGGCCACTCGCTGACGCTGCCTGCATGCATACTGCCTCGGATGTCTTCGTGATCCTGAAAGCCGGGCGTCCGGCCCGGGTAGCCGTCACGAAAGAGCGTTGCCGTTGATCATCGATCCGTGCCCAAATAAATAGGCCGATAACAGCTGTCAGGAACGAGTCTTTTACTTGTCGGTAGCTGCGGTGAGTTCGGCAAGGTACGCGGCAGCGCGCCGGTCGACCTCGGAGACTGGGTCGGCATAGTCGCGCAACGTGGTGGCTCCGCCACCGCCGTGACCGAGCCGTGCGGCTGTATTGCGCAGGTCGATGCCGCCGGCCAGCAGCTGGCTGGCGGTGTAGTGGCGCAGCGCCTTGACGTTGAGGCTGACTCCGGCGGCTCCGGCGATCTCGGCCACCTTGTGAGTCACCCAATCGGGATTCACTGGCGCGACGCCGGTCAGGTCGCTGCTGAAGACGTAGGCGGTCGGCATCAACTTTAGCCCGGCGCTGGCGAGAAGCGCTTCGATCTTCTTCCGGTGTTCGCGTAGCACGGCGACGGTCACGGGGTCGATCGCCAGGTGCCGGTCTTGGTGCGTCTTGGTGTCCTTGCGCATCTTGTAGCCAGCGCGGACCAGATAGCTGAAGGCAATGTGCATAACGTCGGCGTCCAGGTCGATGTCGGCCCACTGGAGGCCGCACAGCTCACCGCGGCGGGCGCCAGTGACAGCCGCGAGCCACAGATACACGGCAAGCATGTCCTGCTGGAGATCCCGCGCTTTGCCAATAACCGCGGCGACGGCGGCGGGTGTGGGCGAGGCCGGTGCGCGATGGCCTGCCTTGGGCAGCTTGGCCGAGCTGGCCGGATTGCGATCGATCCATTCCCACCGGACCGCCGTGGCGAACGCGCCGGACAGGATGGCGTGGATCTGCCGGATCGTCGCGGCGGCCATCGGCCGGCACGTGTGCGGCGCGCAGCCCGATCGGGCGCAGTCGTGCCCGGGATCCGCGGGCCTGGCACGGCGACCCGGGCGACCCCCAGCTACTTCCCCCGCGACCACCGCGCGGCGGCCCTGCCGGACGGCGACAAGCCCTTCGTCGGCCAGGACGGCCAGGGCCCGGTGGATTGCCGTCATGGGCAGTCCGTTGCGGTCAGCCACTTGCCTCGCCGATGGCAGCGGCTCGCCAGGGGTGAGCTGGCCCGCGCCGATCGCCTCGCGGATGACCGCAGCCACCTGGATCCAGGTTGGCCAGGCGCTGGTCGGCGTCACATCGATAGCAGGGAACGGGGAGTGCTCGGTGAACGGCTTGCCGGAGCAGGCGAGGTCGCCGCACCGGTGCAGCCGCGCGTAGAGCATGTCCAGCACCGGGCCGCGAACCTTGCGCACCTCCATCGGCCCGAGGGCGGGCAGGATAGTTCGCCGGATGTAGCCCTCATAGCTGTGTCGGGTCGACTGGTCAAGCTCGGCCACCACCATGTACTGCCGCAGCAGCTCGGCGACCGTCAAGCCGGTTTCAGGCTGCCGTCCCTCAGCGGCCTGCTCCAGCAGTTTGCCCAGGACAATCCGGGCCTGTTGTTCGGTCTTCACCGTCCGCCGGTATCGCAGTCTGCGGCCGGTCAGCGGGTCGGTTCCCGCATAGACGTCGACGCGGAACGCGCCGCTCGGCAGTTGCTCTAAGTGACCACTCGCTACGCGTGCCATGCGGTCATGCTAAGCCAGGAACAGCCACTCGTCCCACATTTCGTCCCACGCCGGGGGCCAATTGGGCGATGTTCTTGCTGGTGGGGCGCCAGGGGCTCGAACCCTGAACCAACGGATTAAAAGTCCGCTGCTCTGCCATTGAGCTAGCACCCCTTGTAAAGTGCTATGTGACCTGCGGTTTTGCTGACCTCCTGCGCTCTGCGGACGTGTGCTCAGCGCTCATAGAGCTTCCGGACTTCCGAGTGTCCAGGGACGACTGCAGGTTCTTACCTACGTCCTGGGAGCTGGCGCTCGATGCCGCCAACGAGTCACCCAAGACGATCATCTCCTCCCGGACTCAGCGAAGCGACTCGAAGCCTACCTGTCCGACGAAGGTCTACCCCTGGAACCTGGGGCAGGCAATCAACAGCAAGCACCAACCGCGGCACCCGCCCGCGGATCAGTTCGTGGCCAGGATGCGCTCGGTACTGCCTGGCCCACTGGTTCCCAGGTCGGTTCTCCTCCTCCGGGCAGGCCCAGCGTCCCGCTGCGCCCGATGCCGATCAGGTGGAGGACTCGGAGAACGGCCCAGCCCCGGGTGCGCTTGATCGTGGCATTGTCTGCGTTCGCGTGGATGGCCGAGCAATGGGCGGGTCCGATTGTTCTTAGACGATTGTCAGTCCTTCGTACTCCGCGAAGTCAGCGAAGTCCTTCACGTTGAGGGTTGCCAGCGGGAGGTCGTCCACCAGACAGCACGCAGCGATCCAAGTGTCGTTGTGCGGCCTGGGGCGCCCGCGAAGCTGGGCATGGGCCTGAAGTTGGCCCCACATGTCGGCCACCGCTTCGTCGTAGGCAAGCACCCCGACGCGCTCGCGCCATCTGGCCAAGTCAGCGGTTCGGCGAGGTCCCCAGCTTCGCAGCGCCCGCCATTTCGTTAACTCCCCGACCGTGACGAAAGTAACGCACACCGTATGCCCAGCCAGAGCCGCCCGCAGGCGATCAGGTAGGCGGTTTCGCAGGCTGGCGGAGGCGACGTCGGTGTCTAAGACGATGAGGCTCATGGCGTGTTGGCGCGACGGGAGGCGTAGAGATCGGTGAGGAACTCATCCAATTCTTCGTCGGACTCCCACACGCTGGGGAACGCCAACTCATCAACCGAAGCAATCGGCTGTATGCCCTGCCGACGGAGCTGATCTTCGGCTGGAGTATGGGGTGCCGCGTGCGATGACGGCACGTGCTCAGCACTGCTGGACATCGTTGGCGGCTCCTGGTGACCGGGTCCAGATGGCAGTCGCCTCAGCCGGCGGCCTGTCTGTACCTCCATGGTAGGCATACCCGCCGGGTCCCCGCTGTATGACGGTCGCTTGCTCAAGCAAACGGTCCTGCGAGCACGGGGATGGCTAGAGCGTCGGATTTGTCGCACAGCGCCCCGTGTTGACATGTGTCTTCGCAGGTCAGCGCGGCGCTCCGGCAGGACGGATTAAGAGTCCGCTGCTCTGCCATTGAGCTAGCACGGGCACTATGCGGAGGCGTTTCTCGATCTCGGCTGCGTCGAGTTGACCCTCCGCGACGGCCATGGTGAGGTCGAATGCCTCGTCGCCGGTCAGGTCCAAGCGGTATCCGTTGACCCGGAGGAACACGACCATTGCGAGCAACGCGAGCCGTTTGTTGCCATCGACCAGCGCATGATTGCAGGCAATGGAGTGCATCAGCGCGCCCGCCTTCCCGGCTTAGCGTGGGATACACCTCTTGCCCGAAGAAACCAGAGCGCGGCCGGTGGCATGCGGAGTCCAGCAAGCCTAGGTCTCGCACCGGACCTGCCCGCAATGCGCCCACGAGGCCTAGAAGGTCTTCCACGGTGAGGTAGTCGACTCCCTGGCCTTGATCGCTCACGCTCGGCCGAGTCTGTCGAGCACATCTCCCCACTGGGTCAGCATCTCGGCGGTTGCTTCCTGCACCCGTGCTGTATGTGCTACCTCTCGTGCGCTGCGCCGGATCGCCCGGAGGACGGCCTCATGCATGGACACCTGTTCCGCCTCCGCCAGGGCTTTGAGCAGTGCGCTGTCTTCCTCATCCAGTCGCAGGTTCATCGCCATAAAGTTCATGGTACCACTCTGGTACCATGAACGTTTGGCGCTTGCTATCTCTGGGACGGCCTGGAACCCCGATGATGCCCGCAGGGGTCCTTCCGCCGGGGCCCCACAATCCCGGAAGCAGATCGTCCGGTATTGGCCCTACCATCCTGGCCATGACGGCAACCAACGACCCGGTCGGCCCAGCTCAGGCCTGGCCCGATGAACCGGAAGAAGCGCAGTTCGGGCCGCACCGGTTCTACCCCGGCGAGGGCGGCGGGAGCACGCAGTTCCGGGGCGCCCGGTTCGACGTCGCGGACCTGCGCGGCGCCCGGTTCACCGACTGCGACCTGACCGGCGTCACGATCCGGGACGGCTGGCTGGTCAACGTCAGCATCTCCGGCTATCTCAGCAATCTCACGGTCAACGGCGTCGACGTGACCGATTTCGTCAGCGCCGAACTGGACCGGCGGCATCCGGAGCGGGTGCAGTTCCGCTCGGTGCGGACGGCCGACGACGTCCGCGCGATGTGGGAGACCATCGAGCGCCTCTGGGCGGGGGCACTCGAGCGAGCCGGGCGGCTGCCCGCGGCGGCGCTGGCCGAGCGGGTTGACGAGGAGTGGTCCTTCGCGGAGACGCTGCGCCACCTTGTCTTCATCACCGACGCGTGGGCGAGCCGGACGGTGCTGGACGAGCCGATGCCCTACCACCCGCTCGGCCTACCGCAGAGCTGGTATCCGGCGGCGGATGCGGCCGCGCTCGGTATCGACCTGACCGCGCAGCCCGGTTACGCGGAGATCCTGGCCGCCCGCGCCGACCGGATGGCCGTGATGCGGCGCATCGTGACGGGCCTGACCGGCGACGGGCTGGGACGGCTGTGCGAGCGCTCGCCCGCTCCTGGTTACCCGGACGAGGAGCGCACCGTCATCGACTGCATCAGCGTGGTCATGGACGAGGAGATCGAGCACTACCGGTTCGCGGTCCGCGACCTGGCCGTGCTGGAAGCCCGCTAGCAAGTTCAGGCATCACTCCCAGCGAGGCCGCTACGTCTGCTGGGCGGACCTCTCTTCGCGCCGGATGTCTGCGGCTAGCTCGGCAGCGTTCCACGCGGTCAGCAGTATGCCGTCCCTACTCGCCCACAGCCGCCGTGCGTCTGGCCCGGTAGCCGCCGTGGCCCACACCGAGCCGAATCGCCAGGCCGGGTACTGCTGCCGCAACTGGTCAAGGTCTGTCAGTTCAGCCACGGCTAGAGTCTATTCCTACGTTGCCAACAAGGCCAACGTTACCTACATAGTCCCAGTTAGGAACATGATCAACGTTGGTTACCTTGTGGTCATGGCAGACGGTCGGCTCAACCCGTACGCGGACACTCCGCTGTACGAACAGCTCGCCGCGATCCTTCGCCGAAGAATCGAGTCTGGCGAGCTGAGACATCTTGACCCGCTGCCGTCAGAGACGAGCCTCACTCAGGAGTACGAGATATCCCGGGACACTGCCCGGCGGGCTATCCAGGCGCTACGGGATGAGGGTCTTGTCTTCACCGTGGCTCAGCGGGGTACCTTCGTCGGTCCCAGGCCAGAGTAAGAACCGCATGGCCGAGCGCTGCGTTGTGGAGCGCTTAGGGCACGTCGGCTGGGAGCAGCCGGAATGCGCTGTGCGGAGTGAGTGGCCGGATGGCGCGAAAGCGGCGGTGATCAAGGGTGGCGATGACGTCGGTGCGGAATTCTCGCGCGAGCACGACGTTCATCGCGTCGGCCAGTCCGATCGCCGGGTAATCCTCCAGGACAGCGTGCGCGGCAAGCAAGAACGCTCCGATCCCGGGCACCTCCCAGCGGCCTGCCGCCACCCGGCCAGCGACGTACCCGAGAACGGCGCCTGCCGCAGGCGGGCCCTGTCGCGTGGCGATGAGGTAGTCGAGCTCGGTGAGGACGCATGGCGACACGACAAGGTGGCCGGCCTGGGCGATGCCTTGGCGGACCGCGTTGTGATGCTTGTCCGGCTCGTTGAAGAAGGCGATCAGGGCCGAGGTATCGGCGATGACGACGGGGAGCGGATGCGGATCAGTCATCACTGCCGAACCCGGCGAGCAAGTCATCCACCTGCTCAGAGAAGCCGGGATCGCCGGTGAATGCCGGGGCGGTCTCGTCGAGGCCCATGGGGTCTGTCCGGAACGGGTAGGCCGCCGGGTCTTCCGGCCCGTAGGGCCGGAGCACGGCCACGGGCCGGCCGTTCTTGGTGACGGTGATGGTCTCGCCAGCCTCGACGCGGGCCAGAACCTGCGCGGTCTGCTGGTTCAGTTCACGAGCTGTCGCCTCCATGAGCCTCATTGTACTACGGGTAGTACATACCGGGATTCCTGACGAAACTGGTCTGCGGACGGGCTGAGGGGCGGGACCCGCCGGGTAGCCTGCGTCGGTGGGTATCGCCTCGCTGGGATATCAGACGGATCTGATGCTGCTCGGGCTACAGGGCAGCGTTTTCGAGCAGCACACCGGCTACCGGGTTGTCCGCACCCCGGCCAACCCCACGTTCTACTGGGGCAACTTCATGCTGCTCGACGCGCCGCCCGCGCCGGGAATGGTTTCCTCCTGGATCGGTACGTTCGGCCGTGAGTTCCCCGGCGCCGGGCACGTCGCCCTCGGCATCGACGGCCGCGACGGCAACGCCGGGGACGAGGCGGAGCTGACAGAGGCGGGCCTGACGATCGAGCGCAACACGGTGCTGACCGCGAGCGCGACCACGCCGCCGCCGCGGCCGAACCAGGCCGCTCAGTTCCGTGTGCTGGACAGCGACGACGACTGGCTCGCCGCGCTTGGCTTGCAGGAAACCGGGAGCGACCCGGAGGGCTGGCAGGGGTTCAGGGGCGTCAGGATGCAGGCCAAGCGCCAGATGCAGGCGCAGGGCCATGGTGCGTGGTTCGGCGCCTTCTCCGGCGGGCGCATGGTCAGCGGGCTCGGCGTTTTCGGCGATGGCAGCGGGACCGTCCGGTTCCAGGACGTGGATACCCATCCAGAGCATCGCAACCAGGGCCTGGCCGGGACGCTTGTGTACCGGGCCAGCCAGTATGCCCTGCGCGAGATGGCCGCGCGGAGGCTTGTGATCCTCGCGGAGCCCGACGGCCCGGCGATCAGGATCTACCGATCGGTCGGCTTCCGCGATGCCGAGACCCAGATCCAGCTTCAGCGCGACCCACCGCCCTAGGCCCGGTCTGATTCGGCAGCGCCGCGGCGCGGGCACCGCAGGCCCCGGAGCAGGCTGACGGTGCGGACTGCGGGGCTGGACGGCCTAGCGGCCAGCCCCCTCCCCGGCCGGCCTAACGGTAGGCCGCGATGCCGGTGAGCGCCTGGCCCAGCGCGAGTGCGTGGATCTCCTCCGTGCCCTCGTAGGTCAGCACGGACTCGAGGTTGTTGGCGTGCCGGATGACCGGGTACTCCAGCGTGATCCCGTTCGCCCCGAGAATCGTCCGCGCCTGCCTGGCGATCTCGATGGCCGTCCGCACGTTGGCCATCTTCGCCAGGCTGACCTGTTCCGGGGTGGGCGGGCCAGCCTCCTTGAGCCGCCCCAGATGCAGCGCGAGCAACTGCGCACGGGAGAGGTCGGCGAGCATCCAGGCGAGCTTGGACTGGGTCAGCTGGAAGCCGCCGATCGGCTTCCCGAACTGCTCGCGGGTCCGCGCGTACTCCACCGCGGTCTCCAGGCAGGTCCGGGCCGCGCCGGTTACTCCCCAGGCGATGCCAAACCTCGCCTCGGTCAGGCACGACAGCGGCCCCTTGAGCCCGGACACACCGGGTAGCACCGCGTCCGCGGGCAGCTTGACCTCGTCGAAGCTGAGTTCGGCAGTTACCGAGGCGCGCAGCGACATCTTCTTGTGGATGCTGCGGCTGGTGAACCCCCGCGCGCCCCGCGGCACCAGGAAGCCCCGGATGCCGTCCGGCGTGCGGGCCCAGACGACCGCCACGTCCGCTGTGGCCCCGTTGGTGATCCACATCTTGGTACCGGAGAGTACCCAGCCGTTTGCGTTAGGTATCGCTTTTGTTTTCATGCTTCCTGGATCCGAGCCGTGGTCCGGTTCGGTGAGACCGAAGCACCCGAGGGCCTCGCCCGTCGCCATTCGCGGCAGCCATTCCTCCTTTTGCTCATCGGATCCGTACCGCCAGATCGGGTACATCGCGAGCGAGCCCTGCACGGAGACCAGGCTGCGCAGGCCGGAGTCGGCCGCCTCCAGCTCCCGGCAGGCCACGCCGTACGCGACCGGTCCCATGCCCGCGCAGCCGTACCCGGTCAGGTGCATGCCGAGCAGGCCAAGCTTGCCGAGTTCGGGGGCGAGCTCGCGGGGGAGGACACCCGCTTCGAACCAGTCGGCGATGTGCGGCAGGACCCGGTCCGCGATGTAGGCGCGGACGGTGTCCCGGACCAGGCGTTCCTCGGGTGTGAGCTGGTCATCGATCTGGAGCACGTCGAGGCCGGAGCGTTGGGCCGGGGAGGAGGTTGGCATGAGCGGATCCTCTCTTTTGCTACCTCCCAGCGTAAGCGGGTGCGATCCGGCCCCCCAGGCGCCGCCCGCCCGTGAGCTGGCCCGCGCCCGTGGGCCGCCGCCCGCCCCGCAGGTGTGGGCCCGGGCTGTCTGGGCGCGCGCCGACAGGGCATGATCGGAGTATGAACGGAGCCAATGGGCACAAGCAGCTGATCCGGCCGAGGGAAGGACGAATGGTCGCCGGGGTCTGCGCAGGCATCGGGGACTATTTCGGAATTGACGCCAACGTCGTCCGGATAATTTTCGCGGCGGTCACGATCTTCAGCGTCGGAGCGGGCGCGCTGGTCTACCTGGTTGCCTGGGCGGTCTTGCCCGAGGAGGGCGAGAAGAGCTCGATCGTCGAGAACTACCTCAACAAGAAGCGCAGCTAGGAACCCCACGGCGCGGCCTGGGCACGCGGCCCGCGAGGCGCGCGGTCCAGGCTGCGTAGCGTGCTCACCTAGCCCACGTCGTTGAGCCGTCCGGTGCCGGAGTGACTGTGTGTGTTGTGGCGATTGCCAATCGTGTCGGGCTTCTCGCGCATCCGCAAAGGAATCGAGGATGATCGATCTAAGAGCAGGCGTTACGCTAGGCGCGCGGTACTCCACCGTCGTCGGCTCGGCCTGGTCCCGCCCAGCGCTTTGCCGGGGATGGGCTTCGTCCCCTATGCTGGGGCGGTCCCCGACGGCGGGCGCCACGGGTACGAGGCGGCGATGACCGTCGCAAGCCCCCATCGTCTAGCGGCCTAGGACACCGCCCTTTCAAGGCGGCGGCACGGGTTCGAATCCCGTTGGGGGCACTGCTCGCCGGGCGGCGGGCAGTACACATGGTCCTGTAGAGCAGCTTGGAGTGCTCGCCACCCTGTCAAGGTGGAGGTCGCGGGTTCAAATCCCGTCAGGACCGCTCCCGGGGGCCGCCCGCTCCCGGCAAGGTCAGGTAGCTCAGTTGGTATGAGCGTCCGCCTGAAAAGCGGAAGGTCGGCGGTTCGACCCCGCCCCTGACCACTCGCTCTGACCAGTACAAACGCCCCGACCGTGATCTTGGCCGGGGCGTTTCTGTGTCGGGCGGTCTCAGTTTTGGTCTCATTTGCCGCCCCAGAAGTAGCTGTTCAACTGGTCGGCGATGTCGCGGCGCAGCCGGGCCGTAACGTGGGCGTAGCGCTTCACCATGGCACTGTTGGACCAGCCCATCACGTCCATGACCGCGCGCTCGTGAACGCCGAGGAGCAGCAAGACGGTGGCGGCTGTATGGCGGGCGTCGTGCAGCCGGGCCTCGCGCACCCCGGCTTCGGCCAGCAGTGCCTTCCACTCGTACTGATCGCGCCGCGGGTCGATCGGCCTGCCGTTGGGCTGGGTGAACATCCATCCGCCCTCGTACCACGCGCTGCCCGCGTTCTCCCGCTCGCGCTCTTGCATCGTGCGGTGGGCCATGATCAAGGTGTCGCCTTATCCTTGCCGCGCACGTGTCGCCGATCCGGCTTTCCGTCGTCGCGCACGACCATCGTGACGCGGCCGTGCCAAGAGCCATCTTTGCCGAGGTAGCTGCTGGACCGGCGGTTAGCCGCCGCGTCTTCCCCTGGCCCATTAAGCGACCTGGCCTTGCCTGGCGCTCAGGCGGCTGACGTAGTCATCCAGCGCGGACGGCTTCACGCGGCGCAGGCGTCCGATCTGGACCGACTCGATTTCGCCTGAGCCGATGAGCTTGAACATGGTTGCGCGGCAAACCCGTAGCCGTTTCGCGGCTTCTTCTACCTTGAGCAAGACGTGCTGCTCCTGGTCAACGGGCCATGTATCCCTGGCATCCGTGGTCATGGTCGGTGCGCCCTTACATGCGGTGGGCGCTTCCGGGGCGGTCTTCCCCGGCAATTGGCGTCAGTACCGGCCACGGTCCTTCCGCGGTGTGTCAGGCTGTCCGGCCGGGCGGCAGCCATGACTGCGCGGATCTTGCAGGACGCCTGCCCGGACGCCTGGCGGGTCACAGTGATG
>CAVPFC010000073.1:0-30388 GCA_963703605.1 uncultured Actinomycetes bacterium | reverse complement strand
CAAGAAGAGCGGCAACCTGCGGTACGCGTTCGCGCGCACCAACGGCGAGTACCTGGTCATCCTGGATGCCGACTTCGCTCCACGCCGCGACTTCCTCACGGAGACGCTTCCGTACATGGACGATCCGTCGATAGCAATCGTCCAGACGCCCCAGTTCTTCCGGGAGAGCGCCGCGCAGACGTGGATCGAGAACTCGGCAGGGGCCATCCAGGAGGTGTTCTACCGGTCGATCCAGGTGGCGCGTGACCGGTTCGGCGCGGCCGTCTGCGTGGGAACTTCCGCTCTCTACCGGCGGGCCGCGTTGGAGCCGCAGGGCGGCCCGACGCTCATCCCGTACGCCGAGGACGTCCACACGGGTCTCGACGTGCGCCGGGCGGGCTGGTCCCTGGTCTATGTGCCGGTTGTGCTCTCGGCCGGCATCTGCCCCGACAACCTCGACGCGTTCGTCCGCCAGCAGTACCGGTGGTGCACAGGGAACGCCGGCGTCGTGTTCTCGCACCGAATGTGGTCTGTGCGGATGAACATCGGGGCCCGGCTCACCTATATCTCTGGGTTCTTCTACTACGTCTATACCGGCCTGCTCACGTTCTTCGGGCCCATGATCCCCATCGTCATGCTGGCGTTTCTTCCGGGCCAGGTCCGGTTGCGGAATTTCGTCATCCTCGTCCCAGCCATGGTTGCCGGGTTCGTCCTTTACCCCCTGTGGCATCACTCGAGATACGGGCCGGCCGTCTGGCCACTGGGAGTCGCCCGCGGATGGGCGCACGTCTTCTCGATATGGGACAGCGCCCGGGGTAAGACGATGGGCTGGCATCCGACCCGGACACCGGGCGGCACGCTGCGGCGGTTCCGGGTGTGGGTCACCGGGTGGAGCGGAAGTACAGCCCTGCTGTGGGCCGCCCTGGCTCTCTGGCGGACTGTGGCCCTTAGCTCTGCGCAATTCGCGGTCCTGCTGTGCTTCGGCATGCTGAACCTGGTGGTTGTGGGCCGCGTCATCTTTCCAGGGAGTAGGGCGGCATGACGTCACGTCTGGTGGTCCTGGCGGCCTTGGTGGCCGCTGTTGTCGCCATCTCTTACACGGCAAATCGTTTCGTTTACCTTGTTCCCAGTCCGCCACCACCCGCACACGCGACGCTGCCACCGGACCCGTCCTCTTACGTGGGCATCTATCAGCCTGGGTCGCCGCCCGCCTACAAACCGATCGCGGACTTTGCGGAGGCGGTGGGCACGCAGCCGAATATGGTGGGCTACTACAGCGGCTGGGCGGAGCCCTTCCCGACATCATTCGCGGAGAAAGTCCACGGGCACGGCCTTATCCCATACGTGCAGATCGATCCCAAATACGGCCCGCTTTCGTCGATTGCGGCCGGCGACTATGACGGCTATCTGCGCTTGTATGCCGACAGTGTCCGGGACTACGGACATGCGGTCGTCATCGGCTTCGGGCACGAGATGAACGGCTTCTGGTACTCGTGGGGGTACGGGCACACCTCGCCATCGACATTTATAGCGGCGTGGCGGCATATCGTGACGCTGTTTCGCGGCCAGGGTGCCGACAATGTCACCTGGCTATGGACGGTCAACCAGGACCGCCCCGGCACTGGTCCTGTGGCGGCATGGTGGCCGGGAGCGCGGTATGTCACCTGGGTCGGCATCGATGGCTACTATGTCCGGCAGTCCGATACGTTTGCCACGGTCTTTGGCCGCACCATTGACCAGGTGCGGGAATTCACCAAGAAGCCAATACTCTTGTCAGAGACCGCCGTGGCCCCCACGGTCGACCGGTTCGCCAAAATCGTCGACCTGTTCAAGGGGATGCGTGAGGAAAAGACGCTCGGGCTCGTGTGGTTCGATGAGGCGCAGCACGGGAGCATCTATCGCCAGAACTGGCGCATTGAAGGCGACCTGTCGGCCGAGGCGGCGTTCCGTCTTGGCGTCTCGACGCTGACGCTAACGCGCCCCTGAAGAACTGGCGTTCCCGCCGGGCCAAAGATGCACACATTGTGTAGTTTATGCATGACAATATGTTATTTCGCTTGAAATGGTGGCTCACTGTATGGTCGGCTATCCACAGCGCGCGTAGTCTTGCGCGCGCCCAGGGGGTTGGGCTGCATGGCAAAAGACAGCGGCGGTCCGCCGCTCCCCCGCCGTATGCCAGGTGCGGCTGGTTCGCCACGCCCTCCGACGCGGGTGGGGCCACCGGTGCTGCCGGAGTCTGTGCGGCAGCACCTATTGACCGCGCTCGCAAACGCGCCTGAACGGGCGGCTCAGGAGCCCACGGCAGCTCAGGAGCCCGCAGCTCAGGAGCCTGCGGCGGCTAACGAGCCCGCGGCTGAGGAGCTCACGGCTGAGGAGCCCGAGCCAGCCCCGGAGCAGGCTGAGCCCGTGCCCCAGCTGGCTCCGGTTGCGAATGACCTGCGGGCCCGGTCGGTGCGGGTGAGTCGTGGGACTCTGCCGCCCTCCGGGGCCAGGCTCCTGCCAGATGCGGAGGCCCTCACAGAGCCGTTCCCGAGATTTGCCGCGTCCTCCAGGGGCGACACCCCAACTCGTCACGTGGCCCAGATCCCCGCGCAACCAGATATTTCCGGGCAGCGGAGTCACCAACCTCCGCAACGAGAAGGTGACGGCGAGGATGTCGCGGCCTCGGCATTGGAGCACCAAGGAGTCCCCCGGCGGGCTGGACGGAGAGAGCGCCGGTTCGGCCAGGGCCATCGGATTGCCGCTGCGCTCATCGTGATGATGGCTCTGATCACCGCGGTGTCGCTGGCGGTGGCGCTTTCCGGGCACACCATAGCTGCCTCACACCGCGGGGGCGAATCCAGCTCTGCAGCGAGCCGTGCCGCGGCGACTCGCAAGCGTGCGGCGGCCTGGGTTGCCAGCCAGGTCAGCCCGACGGCCCCTGTGTTCTGCGATCGGCTGATGTGCCAAGCCCTCAAGTCGGACGGGTTTCCGCCGAGCGAGCTTCAGGAGCTTGGGCCGACTACAACCAGTCCGCTGGGCTCCGATGTCATCGTCGCTACGGCGGCCATCCGTGACCACTTCGGCAGCCTTCTCGGCTCTGTCTATGCGCCAGCATTGATCGCCAGCTTCGGCTCCGGGCCTACGGCAATCGACATCCGCCAGGTCGCGCCGCATGGAGCTGCTGCATACACCGCCGAACTCAATGCCGACCTCCGGAATCGGAAGGCGGATGGTGCTGCACTGTTGAGTATTAGCCGGATCGTGCCTTCGGTCACGGCGCGAAAGCAGCTTGAGGCGGGGCAAGCGGACACACGGCTGCTGGTCGCGATCGCCGACATGGCCTCAGTACAGTCGATTTACATTGTGGCGTTCGGCAGTTCTTCCCCTGGCGCCGACCCGGACTTGCCGCTGCGGTTCGCCGAAGTGATGCAGGCTGCTCCCACGCTTCGCCCCACAAGCCGCCCGCTCACCGTAGCGTTCGTGCGGTCAATGACCGCATTCTTGCGGACGCAAGACGGTCCTTATCGTCCCGCACAGATGGGGGAAATACGACCAGCCGGAGGCACGGCCGTCCTCCGCATCGGGTTCACTGCGCCAAGCCCGCTCGGCCTGCACAGTGGTCACCACGGTCTGTGATCCTTGTGTCGGGCCGACACGTCAACCCGGCGTTTGAGACCAAATGAAGGGGCCACCGCGAGGGGGCCCCTTCACGCTTGGCCTCGTAGCTCGGTCAGATGTGGCGAGGCGCAGCCGGGCGCGGACAGGACGGTGATCCGATCCAGCCACCGCGAGCACCTCCCCGCCATGCCGGGTCACCCGGCGATCGGCCAGGATGTGGTCGAGTTGCACGACAGGCTAAGAACGAGCAGATCGCCGCGGAAGCTGCCATCTCCCATGGTGATCCGGCCGCTCCCGGCGTGGGCGAGACACATTCACCTGACCCCGGCGATGGAGAACGACCCGAGCGTTCCTGCACGAGCTGCCTTCTCACTTGGGCATGCTGCAGACGCAGACCGTGCGGTTGACCGGAGGCCTGACCGTGCTGCGGATCCAGTTCAGCGCGCCGAGCCCGCTCGGCCTGCTCAGCCCGCATTCACCCTGACGGGTGTCAATGGCCAGGTTTCTCATGGCCACGGACAGCGCCCTGTGGTCGGCAGGCGCGGTTTGCACGGTGGAAGTGCGCTGGTCAAGCCCCTACATGCGGTAGTTACATGGTGACAATGTGCTATTTCGGTTGAATGCGGGCGCACTATGTGCTGCCCTATCAAAGGGCACAAGCTGTTGCTGCCTCTCGGGGGTGGCCGTATGGCAAAGGAAAGCGGTGTGCCGCCGCTCCCTCGCCGCGTGCCCGGTGCAGCGGATTCGCCGAGACCGCCGGTCCGGGTAAAGCCACCGGTGCTGCCGGAGTCCTTGATGGAGCGCCTGCGGGCCGAGACCGAGGCCGGCCAGCAAGAAGCAACGGCGAACGCGCAGGGTGATGCAGCGCCCGGGCAGGCCGCCGCACCGGAGGTGTCCGTCCCGCTGCCCCGGCGGGTCCCGGGCCACGGCGACGAGCCAGCACAACCGCTGGAGAATGGCGGTCCGGTGCCGGCCCCGGCCGTGGGTGACCGGGCACCTTACGAAGCCCTCACCGAGCCGATCCCGGTTGTCTCGCCCGCCGGGCGCGGCGGGACGGCCGAGCCCGAGATAGCCGCGCCGCCGGACGCGTCTGCGCCGCCGGACGCGTCTGCGCCGCCGGACGCGCCCGCGCACAAGAACGGCGCCGTCCAGCGGGACGCGCCCCCGTGGGACCCGCCGCAGCGGGACGAGCTCCGGTGGGACGCGCCCCAGTGGTACCCGCCTCAGCAGGAATGGCCCCGGCGGCTGAACGGCCCTGCCGCGGATGCTTCCCAGCAGACCGGCAAGCGGCGCCCGGCGTTCGGCCGGCGCATACAGATCGCTGGTGTTCTCACGGCCATTACGCTGATCGCCGCGGGAGCACTCACCGCGACGCTGGCCGGGCAGGCCGCGAAGGCGCCGTCCGCTGGCCGCGGCCGTGGGCCTGACGGCCGGACCGCCGGGGCGATCATCCGCAGCGAGGCGGCCGCCTGGGTGGCACAACAAGTCGGCAGGACGGCCGTGGTTTCCTGCGATCCCGTCATGTGCGGCGTGCTTGCCTCGCACGGGGTGCCGGCCAGGGACCTGGAGCGGCTCGAACCGAACACCACCACCCCGCTCGCCTCCACGGTCGTCGTGGCCACGGCGGTCGTCCGGGCCCAGTTCGGGAACCTCCTCGGCTCCGTCTACGCGCCCGGGGTCATGGCGCGCTTCGGTTCCGGGCAGCTTGAGATCGATGTCCGCGAGATCGCCCCGCACGGGGCCACCGCGTACCGGTCCGCGCTCCGCGCCGACCTGGCGGAACGCAAGGCGTCGGGGGCCGGGTTGCTGGCCAGCAACCGGATAGCGGCCTCCGCCACGGCCCGCCGGCAGCTCGCCACGGGACAGGTCGACTCGCGGCTGATCATCACGATCGCCACCATCGCCGCGGCCCGCCCCATCGACATCGTTGCGTTCGGCAGCTTCGCTCCCGGTGCCAGCCGGGGGATGCCGCTCCGCTTCGCCGAGGTGACACAGCCGGACCGGGCGCGCCGCGGCGCCAGCCGCATTGCCAGCCCCGCGTTTCTGCGGTCAATGCTCAGCTTCCTGCACGGGCTGCCCGCTCACCTGGGCACGCTGCAAACGCAAACCGTGCGGCTGCCGGGAGGCCCGACCGTGATCCGGATACAGTTCAGCGCGCCAAGCCCGCTCGGCCTGCTCGGCCCGCATTCACCCTGACCCGTCCCCACGCCGGCGGGCTAGCATGGCCTTATCACGCTGCGGGTGCAGCCGCGGACACAGGGCCACGTCGGCCGTTGCCGCAGGCCGGCCGGGGGCATGGCGCCGCGCGTGGGACGGGAGGAATCCGGCATGAGTTTCGGCCCGGAACCGCCGCTACTACCGGAGCCGCCGCCCTGGCCGGGCCAGGAGCCGCCCAGCACGAGCCCGGCGTGGCCGGGCGCCACCCAGCCGTGGCCCGGCGGGAACCAGCAATGGCCGAGCGGGAATCAGCAGTGGCCCGGGGCGGGCCAGGAGTGGCCCGGGGCGAGCCAGCAGTGGGAGGCCCAGGAGCGGTACGCGGTGCGGCCTGAGCAGCCGCGGTGGGAGCCGCTCCCGCAGCCGGGCATGGTGATGCAGCCGGTGGTTGTCCCGAGGAGCCCTGCGGCCAGCGTGGTCCTCTCGGTCTTCATCCCCGGGCTCGGGTCGATGGTGAACGGTCACGTCGGCACCGGCGTGGCCATCCTGGTCCTGAATCTGCTGGGCCTGCTGCTCACCCTTGTCATAATCGGAATCCCGATCATGATCGGCACCTGGATCTGGGGCCTGGTGGACGCCTACCGGTCCGCGCAGCGCTGGAACGCGGCGCACGGGATCACGGGCTAACGGCGCAGCCGCGCCCGGACGGGAAGGTGATCAGACCCGGCCGACCCGCAAACCTCCCCGCCGCACCGGATGACCCGGCGGTCGGCCAGGACGTGATCGAGCTGCACCAGCGGCCGGTGGGCCGGGAAGGTCCGCCCGATCACCGCCGGGGCGTAGCCGGCCGCGAGGCCGGTCACCGGCATCGGCATGTTGAGGTCCCCGGCGATCACGGTCGGCGGGCCGGGCGCCGCCGCCAGATGCCGCACAAGCCGCACCAGCTGAACCGGGCTGGCCAGCAGGTGGGTCAGGTGGGTGTTCGCCAGCCGGAGCCTGCCCCCACCGGGGAGGTCCAGGGTGACGAGCTGCGCCGCCCGGGCGATGGAGTCGCCGGGGGTGCGGCCCAGGTCGGCCGCCGCGCAGTGCGCGACCGGCACCGTCGTGAGCACCGCCAGGCCCCACCGTCCCCGCGTGGTCTCCTCAGAGATGCCCACGCTGCGCAGGTCGATGTCGGCGCGCAGCTCCGTGTGGAGGGCCTCGGCGCCGAGTTCGGCGGCGATCTCGGCCACCGGGTCCGGCTCGCCGTACGGGCGAAAGACCTCCTGCAGGGCGATGACGTCCGCCTTGAGCTGACGGCAGGCGTCGGCAAGGTCGTAGGGCCGCCCGTCGGCACCGCGCCCGCCGTGCGTGTTCAGGCTGGCGAGGATCAGTTCGGAATCGCTGCTCATATGCCTCCCGCGACAGACACTAGCCGCAGCGGAGAGCTCCCCCGGACCATGGACGCTAACCGCATCCATACAAAGACGCCCCCCTGACCCACCCTGTACCCGCGGGTTACCGAGGCGACCCCTCGGCCACCGGCAAGGACGTCTTCGCTCCCCGCGCTGAGCGCGGGCTCGACACGCCGCCCACGTCGGCCAGCACCCTGGCTGGTCCGTCGGCTCGGCCGCGGCGGGCGTTTTGCTGATGGGGCTGTTTCACGCCGGTCCGGGGGCATTCGGCCGTCCGGAGCCACCGGACGCGCCGCCCCGCAGCGGCTAGCCGTCGATCTCCTTGACCTCGGCGCGATGGATGGTGACCGAGGTGACCTCCTCGGTGTGAACTGGTTATCGCCGGACAGGGCGGCTACGGTATCGAGCTATGGCGGATGACGAAGCCGACCTAGACTCTCCCAGCGATTCTGCGTGGCCCGGCCCACCGCGCATGAGTGAGGCCGAGGCCATGGAGCTGCTCGCCAGCGGGGGGCTCGGGCGTCTGGTCTACAACGGCCCGTACGGGCCCACGGCGCTGCCGGTCGTGTACAAGATCGATGCAGGAACGATCGTCTTGGGCACGTGGGACCCCGTCCTCTTTGACGAGGACCTGCGGACTGGTATCGCGCAGGCCGAGTATCAGGTCGCGGTGGAGGTGGACCACATCGATGTCGAAGCGCGTGAGGGGTGGTTCGTGCTGGCACGGGGGGCGGCGCATCATCTGGACACTGAGGCCGAGCGCGCGCCGTTCATCGATGCCGGGCTCGAGCCCTGGGTCGAGGGGGTGCCTGTGCACTTCATCCGGGTGATTCCCGCCAGTATCTGGGGCAGCGACACCCGCCGGGCATGATGCCAGCGACAGCGTCACTCCCGGGAGGATTCAGCCCTCGCACCTCTTGCGTGCGAGCAGTGAGCTCAGGTTGCTGAATAGAACGGTGAGGCCTGGCACCAGCCCGGGAAACCCGCCAAGGGAGGATGGGAATGGATGATCCGCCGGTCGTGTCCCAACAGGAGTGGCTTACCGCCCGCAAGAAGCTGCTGGCCAGAGAAAAGGAGTTCACCCGGCAGCGGGACGCGCTGAACGCCGAGCGGCGCAGGCTGCCGATGACCGAGATCGGCAAGCAGTATCTGTTCGAAGGCAAGGACGGCAAGGCCAGCCTGCTGGAGTTGTTCGAGGGCCGGGGCCAGCTGCTGATCTACCACTTCATGTTCGACCCGGACTGGGATGAGGGCTGCCCGACCTGCTCGTTGCTGACCGACAACATCGGCCACCTCGCCCACCTGCACGCCCGGGATACCACCTTGGCCCTGGTCAGCCGGGCGCCGCTGGCCAAGATCGAGCCGTTCCGGCAGCGAATGGGCTGGACCATCCCCTGGTTCTCCTCGTTCGGCAGCGACTTCAACTACGACTTCCACGTCACCCTCGACCAGGCCGTCGCCCCGGTCGAGTACAACTACCGGTCCCTCGCCGAACTCGGCCCGGAGTGGCAGGGGTGGTCGGGTGAGATGTTCGGAGTCAGCGCTTTCCTGCGCCACGGCGACCGTGTCTTCCACACGTACTCGAGCTACGCGCGCAGTTGCGACATGCTCGACGGCACCTATCACTGGCTCGACCTGACCGCGCGCGGCCGACAGGAGGACTGGGAACAGCCGCCCGGGCGCAGCAACAGCCCAGCGCTGGGCTGGCTTCGCCGTCACGATAGATACGACACCTAGACGCCACCCGTTAGCCCGCGCACGCAGATCAGCATGTATGGCCGTCACCAGGCACTCTTTGCCCGGTGAGGTCAGCCGTCAGCTCTCGCCGTGTGATCGTCAGACGTCGAAGTACAGCTCGAACTCGTGGGGGTGTGGGCGGAGCCGGATCGGGTCGAGCTCGTTGGACCGCTTGTAGTCAATCCAGGTCTCGATCAGGTCCGGGGTGAACACCCCGCCGTCGAGCAGGTAGTCGTGGTCGGCCTCGAGGGTGTCGAGCACCTCGTCCAGGGACCCGGGCACCTGGGGGATGGCCAGCGCCTCGTCGGGAGGCAGCTCGTACAGGTCCTTGTCCACCGGCTCGGGCGGCTCGATCTTGTTCCTGATGCCGTCGATGCCCGCCATCATCATCGCGGCGAACGCCAGGTACGGGTTGGCCGAGGGGTCGGGCACCCGGAACTCCAGGCGCTTGGCCTTGGGGTTGGCGCCGGTGATCGGGATCCGCACGCAGGCCGAGCGGTTGCGCTGCGAGTACACCAGGTTCACCGGTGCCTCGAAGCCGGGCACCAGCCGGTGGTAGGAGTTCGCGGTGGGGTTGGTGAAGGCCAGCAGCGAGGGCGCGTGCTTGAGCAGCCCGCCGACGTAGTAACGGCCGACGTCGGACAGGCCGGCGTAGCCGACCTCGTCGTAGAACAGCGGCGCCCCGTCCTTCCACAGGCTCTGATGGCAGTGCATGCCGGAACCGTTGTCGCCGAACAGTGGCTTGGGCATGAAGGTCACGGTCTTCCCGGCCGCCCGGGCCGTGCTCTTCACCACGTACTTGTAGAGCATGAGGTTGTCGGCCATCTTCAGCAGCGGGGCGAACCGGATGTCGATCTCCGCCTGGCCGGCCGTGCCTACCTCGTGGTGCTGCATCTCCACGCCGATTCCGCACTGGATCAGCATGCGCACCATCTCCGACCGCAGGTCGGTGTAGTGGTCCATCGGCGGGACCGGGAAGTAGCCGCCCTTGTACCTCGGCTTGTAGCCGAGGTTGCCGCCGTTCTCCTCCCGGCCGGTGTTCCACGCTCCCTCGACCGAGTCGAGGTAGTAGTAGCCCGCGTTCGGCCCGGTCTCGAACCGTGCCGAGTCGAAGATGTAGAACTCGGCCTCGGGGCCGAAGTAGACGGTGTCGGCGATGCCGGTGCCGACCAGGAAGTCCTGCGCCTTGCGGGCGACGTTGCGCGGATCCCGGCTGTATGGCTCGCCGGTCAGCGGGTCGTGCACGAAGAACGTGAGGTTCAGCGTCGGGCGCTGGCGGAACGGGTCGAGCACGGCCGTGCCGGGGTCGGGCAGCAGCAGCATGTCGGACTCGTGGATCTGCTGGAACCCGCGAATCGAGGAGCCGTCGAACATCAGGCCGTCGGTGAACACCTTCTCGTCGAAGGACTCGACCGGCACGGTGAAGTGCTGCACCGTCCCCGGCAGGTCACAGAACCTGACGTCGACGAACTCCACCTTGTTGTCGCCGATGAACCTGAGTACCTCGTCGGCGTTCGTGAACATCCACCCTCCCTGGAGGCTGCGGCCGTGTCCTGCCTGCGCGGTTGCGCCTGCCGCAGGGCTGCGGCCACGACGTTAGGCGCTTGCGGTGACGCTAGGCGCCCGCCGTTTCCGAGCCGTGTCCCGGGTGTTTCACGCGTGTTACACCCCGCACCTGACCAGGTCACCGGCGGGGTAGCGGGCCGGTGCCGTATTTGCCTGGGTTAAGGGATACCGTGGAGCCGTGTCAGCTTCGCAGGTAGGCGGCTCGCAGGCCCCCGACAGCCAAAGCTCGCAGGCCCCCGGCAGCGACAGTGACTACGACTATGCCGGCGAGAGGTTCGGGCTGCCCGAGCACGGGCCGCGATCGGTCGCCAGCATCGGGCGGCGGCTGGTGGCGCTGCTGATCGACTGGCTGATTTGCACGCTGATCGCGGAGGCGGTCTTCCGGTCCCAGTACTGGACCCTGGCGATCTTCGCGGCCGAGGACTTCCTGCTCACCGCGCTCACCGGGCTGACCCTGGGCAAGCGGCTGGCCGGCATCCGGGTCGCGCGCCTTGACGGCAAGCCGATCGGGTTCGGCCGGGCCCTGCTCCGCACGCTGCTGTTGCTGCTGGTCGTCCCGCCGCTGGTCACCGACCGTGACATGCGCGGGCTGCACGACCGGGCGGCCAACACGGTCGTCATCCGCATCTGACGGGGTAACTCACCAAGGCGGCCAGCCGGGCGGGACCGCGACCGGAACCGGACCGCGCCCTGCCGGGCCGCCGCGAAACCATAACCTCTGCGCGCTAGCCTCCGGCTGCCCCCGCTAGCGGTAGCGGGGGCGGGGGGGCTTGGGCATCCGGCCGGTCTTCGGCATCGGGCCCTTGGGCGCCTGCAACGAGGCGGGCAGCGCCTTGAGCCGGTAGTTGATCTCGGCCACCGTCTGGCCCTTCAGGTTGCGGGGCAGCCGCATGAGCTTGCGCTGTAGCTTCCGGACCGGAATCTGGCCTTCTTCGTCGCCCACCTGCATGTCGTAGATGGGCACGTCAACGGCGACCCGGGAGACGCGCTTCTTCTCGGCGGCCAGCAGGCTGGGCAGCCTGCTGGGGGAGCCCTCGCCCACCAGTACCACGCCGGGCTTGCCCACGGCCCGGTGCACCACGTCCATGTTGCGGTTCGCGGCCACCGCCGGGGTGACGGTCCAGCCGCCGCGCATGGTCTGCAAGATCGCTGCCGCCGCGCCCGGCTGGCCTTCGATCGCCGAGTACTGCGCGGACTGCGCGTACCGGCCGAACACGATCATCGCGACCATCAGACCGGCCAGCACGCCGAGCGGCGCGAGGAATGCGACCAGGCCAGTGAGCAGCCCGACGACCACGAGCACGGCCAGCGCGCCCACCCCGGACAGCGCGACGAGCGGCAGCGCCCAGGGATTCGACTCGCGGATCATCCCGGCCGCCATGCGGAGCTGCTTGATGCGGCCGAGGCTGGCCGGATCCACGGGCTTATTCACCATGAACGGCAGGATACGAGAGCCAGCGCTCAGACAGAAACTCGCCCAGCGGACTGAGGTCCCCGGCGGGCTCGCGCCTCGGTGTACAGGCGGCCCGCGCGGTAGGACGAGCGGACCAGCGGGCCGGACATCACGCCCGCGAAACCCAGGCCGAGCGCCTCGTCGCGCCAGGCGACGAACTCCTCCGGGCGCACCCACCGGGTCACCGGATGGTGCCGTGGCGACGGGCGCAGGTACTGGGTGATCGTGAGCAGATCGCAGCCCACCGCGCGCAGGTCGGCCATGGCCTGGCTGATCTCGTGGTCCTCCTCGCCCAGGCCCAGGATCAGGTTGGACTTGGTGACCAGGCCCGCGTCCCGGGCCAGGCCGAGCACCTCCAGCGATCGCTCGTAGCGGAAGCCGGGCCTGATCTCGCGGAAGATCCGCGGCACCGTTTCGATGTTGTGGGCAAGCACCTCGGGCATGGATCCGAACACCACCGCCAGCCGTTCGGCGACGGCGTTGAAATCGGGAATGAGGAGCTCGACCCCGCAGCCGGGCAGGGCCGCGTGGATCTCGGCGCAGGTCTGGGCGTACAGCCACGCGCCGCCGTCGGGCAGGTCGTCGCGGGCCACCCCGGTGACCGTGGCGTAGCGCAGGCCCATCGTGGCCACCGACTCGGCCACCCGGCGCGGCTCACCGGTGTCGAGCGGCTCCGGCTTGCCGGTGGCGATCTGGCAGAAGTCGCAGCGCCGGGTGCAGGCGTCGCCGCCGATCAGGAACGTGGCCTCGCGGTCCTCCCAGCACTCGAAGATGTTCGGGCAGCCGGCCTCCTCGCAGACCGTGTGCAGCCCCTGCCCGCGCACCAGTTCCTTCAGCGCGGTATATTCCGGGCCAGTCCGCAGCCGGGTCTTGATCCACTCGGGCTTGCGCTCGATCGGGACCTGGCTGTTGCGGGCTTCGATGCGGAGCAACCTGCGCCCCTCGGGTGCGAGTACCACGGTTCCAGCCTACGTCCCGTGACCGGGAACTTCAGGCACGGCCGGGACGGCCGCGAGAAGGGGAAACGATGATCCTGTCCACCATGAACGACCTGCCGGGCGCGCAGCTGGCGCAGGTATTCCTCGATCAGCGCGGTCATGCCGACCAACCCACCACCGCCTGCATACCCGCGGCGAACCGCCGCCACCGCGCCTGCTCGGCCGCCAGTGCCGCAGCGCCTTTGCCGGTCAGTGCGTAGACCCGCCGCTTGCGTCCCGGGGCCTCCGCCCAGTCGCTGGCCAGCAGCCCGGCGGCCTCCAGCCGGTGCAGCGCGGGGTAGACGGTGCCGTCGCCCAGGTCAAATGTGCCCTCGCTGCGCTCGCGCAGCGCCGTGATGATCGCGTACCCGTGCGCGGGCCCGGCGGCCAGCACGGACAGCAGCAGCAGGTCCAGGTTCCCCTTCAGCCGCTCCTTCTCCATACCTCGTAACGCTATGCTTTGTATTATGAGGGGTCAAGGCGCCCAGGCAGCAGAAGAACCTCACGCCCGCGCGGCGGTGACCCGCAACCACGCCGCGGCCGGTAACAGCGTTTGTAACCCCCGCCGTTAAGAATCGTTAGGCGGGCTGAGCCGGGTTTCCGGGCCATCGGGGGCATTCGATGTGACGGCGGTGCCCCGTGTCGTGGAACATAGGCGCATGCCATCGCAGTTCGACCCACCGTCCGGTACCCGGGACTTCCTCGCCCGCGACTGGGAGTTCCGGGAACGTGCCTTCGACACGATCAGGTCCGTGTTCGCGCGGTACGGCTTCGAGCCGCTCGTCACGCCGAGTTTCGAGCGCCTCGACGTCTTGCTGGGCAAGTACGGGGATGACGGCGACAAGCTGATCTTCAAGATCCTGCGCCGTGGAGAGCACGAAGGCACCGGCGAGGCCGACCTCGCGCTGCGCTACGACCACACCGTGCCGCTGGCCCGGGTGGCCGCCGCGTACGGCAGCCAGCTGCCGACCCCCTACAAGCGCTACGCCATCGGGCCGGTCTGGCGCGCGGACCGGCCGGGGCACGCCAGGTACCGCGAGTTCACCCAGTGCGACCTGGACACGCTTGGCACCTCGTCGGTGCTGGCCGACGCCGAGGTCATCAGCGCCGTGCACGACGCGCTGGCCGAGCTGGGCCTGGCCGGGTTCCGGTTCCTGCTCAACTCGCGCCGGGTGCTGGCCGGGATGCTCGAGGTATTCGGCGTGCCCGCCGAACTCGGCCCAAGCGTGCTGATCGCCCTGGACAAGCTCGACAAGCTCAGCCCCGCGGAGGTCAGCGCCGAGCTCGCCGACCGGGACCTGCCCGCCGGCACGGCCGCGGCACTGGTCGGTGCGCTGACCGCCGCCGACGCGCCGGAGCAGATCAGGGACGCGCTCAAGGGCAGCGAGGAGGGATGGGCCGGGATCGAGGAGGTCAACGAACTCCTGTCGCTGCTGGCCGGCCAGCTCCCGGACGACCGCGTGGTGTTCACGCCGCGGCTGGTGCGCGGGCTGAGCTACTACACCGGGCCGATCTGGGAGGTCGTCGCCGAGGGCGTGCCCGGGTCACTGGGCGGCGGCGGGCGGTATGACCACCTGATCAAGCAGCTCGGCGGTCCCGAGGTGGCCGCGACCGGCGGGTCGCTCGGCGTCGAGCGCATCCTGCTGCTGCTCCCGGACGCCGGGAGCGGGCACAGCCGGCTGGACGTGGCCGTCACCGTCATGGGTGAGCGGTACGCGGCGCGCAGCTTCTCGCTCGCCGCGGCCGCCCGCGCGGCGGGGCTGCGGGCGAGCATCTACCTGGCCCTGTCCGCCAAGCTGGGCCGCCAGCTCAAGTGGGCCAACGACACCGGAGCCCGGTGGGCGCTGATCTACGGCAGCGCCGAGGACCAGGCGGGCACGGTCACCGTCCGGGACATGACCTCGGGGGAGCAGACCGCGGTGCCGGTGGGCAGGCTGACCGACTATCTCGCGGGCCTGGCCGACGCGGCCGGGGCCCCCTGACCGGGGCGGCAAGGCTCAGCGCGCGGCCGGGCTTAGCGCGGCCGCCCAAGCAGGCCCGCCGTCCCGTCCACCTGGCGCCAGGCCGTGGCGCCGAGCACGTCCGCCAGGTGGTGCTGTACCGAGCCGAGCATGCTGGCCACGGTCACCGGGCGGCCGGTCTCGGCGGACAGGCTGGTGACGCCCGCGTCGCTGATGCCGCACGGCACGATCTTGCCGAACCAGCCCAGGTCGCAGTCGCAGTTGAGCTCGAAGCCGTGCATGGTGACCCCGCGCGACACCCGGATGCCGATCGCCGCCGACCTTCCGGTCCTGCTGGCCGGGCTCGGTGATCCACACGCCGCTGCGGCCCTCCACCCGGGTGGTGGCCACGCCCGCGTCCGCGCAGCACCGCATCAAGGCTTCCTCGAGGTCGCGCACGTAGGCGATCACGTCAAGCGGCTCGGCCAGCTTGACGATCGGGTACCCGACGATCTGCCCCGGCCCATGCCAGGTGATCTTGCCGCCCCGGTCCACGTCGATCACCGGGATGCCCGGGTCGGTGAGCGGCCGGTCCAGCGGGCTCGTCCGCTTGCCCGCGGTGTACACGGGCTGGTGCTCGAGCAGCAGGCACGTGTCGGGGATCTCGCCGGCCACCCGCCGCTCGTGCAGGCGCCGCTGGAGATCCCACCCGTCGAGGTAGGGGACGGCGGCCGCGCCGAAGCCGGCGTGGGCAAAGACCAGTTCGCCACTCACCCCGCCAGCCTATCCACGAAAACCGGATCTCCTGGGAGACGGAATGGTCTGCGGGGTATGTGCCTTTACGTACCTGAGGGAGGTATTGCGGTGATTGACGAGGCGGACCTGCGGCGTATGACCGCAGACGAGCGGGCCAGCCTGGCGCGGAAGCTCGCCACCGTGAATGCCGAGAGCCTGGTCCCGACCCCGCTCAGCCAGCGCAGGCGCCGGCTGGTCATCGCGGCATCGCTCGCGGGCGTGCTGATACTTGCCGTCTGGATCGGGATCCTCGAGGTCAAGCTGCCCCGGCACTACCAGGCCGGTGGCTGGCGGGCGGCCTGGGTCGGGTTCGACGTCGGGCTGCTGGTGGTGTTCGCCGCCACCGCGTGGGCCGCCTGGCGGCGGCGCCAGGTCCTCATCGTCTGCCTCATGGTCCTGGCGACGCTGCTGTGCTGCGACGCGTGGTTCGACACCACGCTGGACTGGGGCACCCGGGGTTTCCCGGTCAGCCTGCTGTCGGCCCTGGTGGTGGAGCTGCCGCTGGCCGTGATCGCGCTGATCGGCGCGCGGCGGCTGCTGCGGCTGACGGTCGGCCGGCTGGAACTGCTCGGCGGGTACCCGGGTCCTGTGCCCGCGTTCTGGCAGGTGCCCCTGTTCGGTGACAATCCGGGCTCGTACCGCACGCTGCTGCGCAAGCCCCCGGATCTGGTCAGCACGGAATGCGCCGAACTCACCGAACGAGAACAGATCAGGGAAAGGGAAGAGGTCAGGGAGGCCTCGTAACGCTTACCCGCCCCGCACCACGCCCGCCGGCCCGGCCGGGCCGGGCGACAGCTCGGCGGCGAGCGCCCCGGCCAGGTGGGGATGCTGGTACTGGTACCCGGCGGCAAGCAGCCGCGCCGGGCGCACCCACGCGCTGGACAGCAGCTCGCTGCTGGCGCCGCCGATCGCGACCCGCAGCACGGGAACCGGCACGGCGAGCACGGCGGGCCGGTGCACCGCGGCGGCCAGGATCGCGGTGAACCTGCGGTTGATGACCGGGTTCGGGGTGGTCGCGTTCACCGGCCCGGATATCTCGCCGTTGGCCAGCAGGAACCGGATCACGGCCAGCAGCTCAGACAGCGTGATCCAGCTCATGACCTGGGTGCCCGGTCCGAGCCGCGCGCCCAGCCCGAGCCGGAACAGCGGCAGCAGCCGGGCCAGCACGCCGCCGCGCGGCGACAGCACCAGGCCGCTGCGCATGGTGATCACCCGGATGCCCGCCTGCCCGGCCGGCGCGGCGGCGGCCTCCCAGTCCCGGACCACGCCGGCCAGGAAGCCCGTTCCGGAGGGGGCGGACTCGTCCACCTCCCGCCCGCCGGTATCTCCGTACCAGCCGATGGCAGAGGCACACAGCAGAACGCCCGGAGGGGTGGTCATCGCGGTCAGCGCGCTGACCAGCGCCGTGGTGCCGTGCACCCGGCTGTCCCTGACCTGCGCTTTATAGCTTTCGGTCCAGCGGTGGTCGGCGACCCCCGCCGCGGCCAGGTGCACCACGGCGGCGACGCCGTCCAGCGACCGCGGGTCAAGCGCGCCGCCGTCCGCACGCGGATCCCAGGCGATCGCGTCGTCGCCGTCCGGCGCGGCGCGGACCAGCCGGATGACCTGATGCCCGTCGGCCCGCAGCGCCGCGACCAGGGCGGTGCCGATCAGCCCCGAGGATCCGGTGACCGCGACCCTCATCGGTGGGCCCTCATCCGCACCATCCTCCGGCCGGCCGCCCGGCGGTCAGAGCCCGAGTTCGGCCTCGAACGCGCCTTCCTCCAGGCGGTCCTTCACGGTGGTGAGGAACCGGGCCGCGTCGGCGCCGTCGATGAGCCGGTGGTCGTAGGTGAGCGCCAGGTAGACCATGGACCGCACGGTGATCACCTCGCCCAGGGCCGGGTCCTCCATCACCACGGGGCGCTTCACGACCGTCCCGGTGCCCAGGATCGCCACTTGTGGCTGGTTGATGATCGGGGTGTCGAACAGGGCGCCGCGGCTGCCCGTGTTCGTGATCGTGAACGTGCCGCCGGCCAGCTCGTCGGGGCTGACCTGCCCGGACCTGGTGCGGCTGGCGAGATCGGCGATCTTCCGGGCCAGCCCGCCGATGTTCAGGTCACCGGCGTTGCGGATGACCGGCACCATCAGGCCCCGCTCGGTGTCGACGGCGATGCCCAGGTGCTCGGCGTCGTGGTAGATGATCTGCCCGGCCTCGGTGTTGAGCACCGCGTTGAGCTTGGGATGGATCTTGAGCGCCTCGAGCGCGGCCAGGGCGAAGAAGGGCAGGTACGACAGCCGGACACCCTCGCGGGCCTCGAAGTCGGCCTTGGCCCGGTCGCGCAGCCTGGTGATCGCGGTGACGTCCGCCTCCACCACGGTGGTGAGCTGGGCCGAGATCTGGAGCGACTCGACCATGCGCCGGGCGATGAGCTGCCGCGCCCGGGACAGCCGCTCGGTGGTGCCGCGCAGCGTCGACGGGACGATGGGCCGCGCCGGGGGCGCCTGCGCCGGGGCCGCCTGCGCTGGCGCTGCCTGCGCCGGGGCCGGCCGTACCGGGGCGGGCGCGACCGCAGGCCGTCCGTCGGGGGCGGCGGGTGCCTGCGGTGCGGCGGGCGGCTGCTGCTCGCGCAGCGTCCTGGCCGCCTCGAGCACGTCCTGCTTGCGGATCCGGCCGCCGACGCCGGTGCCCGCCACCGTGGCAAGGTCGACGCCGTGCTCCACCGCGAGCTTGCGTACCAGCGGGGTGATGTACGGCCCCTCGGCGGAGGCCGGTGCCGGGGGAGGAGTACTAACCGGCGCGGGCCCGGCCGGCCCGGCAGGGGCCGGGGCCGAGGCGGGGGCCTCAGCGGGTGCCGGGAAAGGCGCCGGTGCCGGTGGCGGCGCCGCGGGCGCGGGGCCGGGAAAGGCGCGGCGGCGGGCGCCGCGGGCGGTGGCTGGACCGGTGCGGGCGGAGGTGCCTGCTCCGGCGGGGCCACGTAGGCGGCGGGCGGGGGCGCGGCGTACCCGGGGGCGGGCTCGGCGGGCTGGCTGTAGGGCGGCGGGTACTGCGCCGCTTCCGCCACTCCACCTACCGGCGCGGCGGGCGCGGGAGCGTAGCCGGGCTCCGGCACGGCGGCGGGCGGGTAGGCCGGGGCGGGAGGAGGGTAGGCCGCGGGCTGGGTGTACTCCGGGGCCGCCTGCACCGGCTCGGTCGCCGGGTAGGGGTGGCTGACCGGCGACGGACCGCCGGGCGACGGCACGTCAGCGGGGGCGGGGAAAGACGCTGCGGGGGCGGGGGAAGCCGCCGCGGCGCCGTCACCGGTCTCGTCGATGATCGCGAGCTGAGCGCCGACGGCCACCGTCTCATCCTCCGCGACCGTGATCCCGCGCAGGATGCCGGAGACCGGGGAGGGTATCTCGGTGTCCACCTTGTCGGTGGATACCTCGAGCAGCGGCTCGTCCGCCTCGACGCGCTCGCCCTCTTTCTTGAGCCAGCGCGTGACCGTGCCCTCGGTGACGCTCTCGCCGAGCTGGGGCATGGATACCGTGACCGACATAGCTTGTCGTGACTCCTTCGCTGCTCAGCCCATGCGGCTGCCGGTGGGAGGCGATGCGGCAAGCGCGCGCGGCGCCTCAGGCGTGCACATGAAGGGGCTTCCCGGCGAGTGCGAGATGCGCCTCGCCGATCGCCTCCGATTGGGTGGGGTGCGGGTGGATGAGCTGCGCAACCTCGGCGGGCAGCGCCTCCCAGTTGTAAATTAGCTGGCCCTCGGCGATCAGCTCGCCGACCCGGGCGCCGACGAGGTGCACGCCGAGCACGGGCCCGGGCTTGCCGCCGGGAGTGTCCGGGGCGGTGGCGATGACCTTCGCCGCGCCCTGGGTCTGCAAGATGACGCTCTTGCCGTTGCCACCGAGGTTGTAGGTGAACTCCGTGGTCTCGATCCCCCTGGCGGCGGCCGTGGCCGCGGTGATGCCGACCGACGCGACCTCGGGGTCGCTGTAGGTGATCCGCGGGACGCCGTCGTAGTCGATCGGGGTCACGTCGAGGCCGGCCACCCGCTCGGCGACCAGGATGCCTTCGGCGAAGCCGACGTGCGCGAGCTGGAGCCCCGGGGTCAGGTCGCCGACCGCGGAGATGGTCGGCACGCTGGTGCGGCAGTAGGAGTCCGCGAGGACGAAGCCGCGGTCCATGCCGACCCCGGCCTCCTCGTAGCCGAGCCCGGCGGACACCGGGCCACGGCCGACCGCCACCAGCAGCAGTTCGGCGTTGAGCGTCTTGCCGCCCTCCAGCGTGACGGTGACACCGTCCGGGGTGTCCTTGACCCCCTCGAACCTGGCCCCGAGCTGATAGGAGATCCCGCGCCGGCGGAACGCCCGCTCCAGCAGTTTGGAGGAGGACTCGTCCTCGGCCGGCAGCAGGTGCGGGAGCATCTCGACGATGGTCACCTCGGCCCCGAACGAGCGCCACACGCTGGCGAACTCGACCCCGATGACGCCGCCGCCGAGGATCACGACCGAGCCGGGTACGTGGTCGAGCCGGAGCGCGTGGTCGCTGGTGATCACCCGCTGGCCGTCGATGGCGAGCCCGGGCAGGCTGCGCGGCTCGGAGCCGGTGGCCAGCACGACGTGCCCGCCCTCCAGGATCGCGTCGCCGACCCGGACCGCGTTCGGCGACGCCAGCCGCCCGTCACCCTCGATGATGTCGATCTTCCGGCTCAGCAGCGTGCTGGTCAGTCCCTTCCAGAGCCGGTCGACCACCTTGTCCTTGTAGCCGTTGACCCCGGCCATGTCGATACCCTCGAACCGGGCCCGCACGCCGAACGCCTCGGCCTCGTTGGCGTGGTCGGCGATCTCCGCCGCGTGCAGCAGCGCCTTGGTGGGGATGCAGCCGCGGTGCAGGCAGGTGCCGCCGACCTTGTCCCGCTCGACGAGGGCGACCCTCATGCCGAGTTCGGCTGCCCTGAGTGCGCAGGCGTAGCCGCCGCTGCCGCCGCCGAGGATGACGATGTCGTACCGGCCGCTCTCCGCCACAGGCCCACTCCTTGGTTCTCGGTGTTCCCCTGACCCTGCCCCGGCCGGCGGCTACAGGCGCCCTTCGCCCATATCCTGCGCGATCTGGACCAGCGTCCGGGTCGCGGCTCCCGTCCCGCCCTTCGGGGTATACCCGTGCTCGGCGCTCTCGTTGAACGCCGGGCCGGCGATATCCAAGTGAGCCCAACGGACGCCGCTGGGCACGAATTCCCGGAGGAAAAGCCCGGCGACCAGCATCCCGCCCGCGCGCGAGTCCTGAGGCACGTTCGACAGGTCGGCCACGGTCGAGTCCAGGCCCTTGCGCAGCTCCTCGGGCAGCGGCATGGGCCACATCGCCTCACCGGCCCGGCCGGCCGCGTCCACCACCGCGTCCCGGAGCGCGTCGTCGTTGCCCATCACCCCCGAGACGATCGGCCCGAGCGCGGTCACCTGGGATCCGGTCAGCGTCGCGACGTCGACGAGGATCTCCGGGGAGTCGGCCGCCGCGGCATCGAGCGCATCGGCGAGTACCAGGCGGCCCTCCGCGTCGGTGTTGGCCACCTCCACGGTGGTGCCGCCGTGGATGGTGATCACGTCCGAGGGGCGCTGGGCGGTCCCGCTCGGCATGTTCTCGGCGATCGCCAGGTAGCCGACCACCCGCACCGGGAGGCCGAGTTCCGCGATGGCCTGCATGGCGCCCAGCACCGCCGCCGCGCCACCCATGTCCGACTTCATCGCCTCCATGCCCTTCGCGGGCTTGAGGGAAAGGCCGCCGGAGTCGAACGTGATCCCCTTGCCGGCCAGCACGAGCGTCCGCTGCGCCCCCTCCGGGGCGTGCTCGAGGCGGACCAGCCGCGGCGGGTTCACCGAGCCCTGCCCCACGGCGACGATCCCGCCGTAGCCGCCCTCGGCCAGCTCGTCCTCGCCGAGCACGGTGATCTTCAGGCCGCTGTCCGCGGCGACCTGGTCGGCCACGTCGGCCAGCTCCGCGGGAACCAGGTCGGACGGGCCGGTGTTGACCAGGTCGCGGGCCAGGTTCACCGCGGCGGCGAGCACCTCGGCCCGCCGGGCCGCCGCCTCGGCGTAGCTGGGGTCCGCGAGCAGCGTGATGCTGGCATCCGGCACGGTCTCCCGCCGGTAGCGCTGGAACAGGTAGCCGCCGAGCAGAGCGCCCAGCGTTACCGCCTGCGCCTCGGCCGCATCACGCGCGGGCAGCGCCAGCGCGATGCGCATGGGGCCCGTCCCGGGTTTGCGGGAGGCGAGGAGGGCGCGCACCGCGGCGCCGGCCGCGCGGCGCAGCACCTCGGGATCGAACGTGGCACCGCCGTCCGCCGCGGGGCCCATCCCGGCGGCCGCTATCACCGGCGCCGTCAGCCGGCCGCCCGACGGGATCTTGGTGACCTCGCCGGCCTCACCGGTGGCGCCGAGCGCGGCCAGCGTATCGGCCAGCGTCCCGCCAAGCGCCTCGTCCACGTCCTTGGTATCCGGCACGGGTATCGCCCCGCCGGCTCCCTTGACAACCCCGATGACGACGGCGTCCGCGTCGGCAAGGTGGGGCGAGATCTCGGTGATGTTCAACGTCATACCCACGGCTTTGATGCTAGTGCCTGCGGACCTCCGGCCGGCCAGGAGCCCGCGCGCTACGCGCGCAGATAGTGCCGGCTCTGTGCTGGCCCGGGGGGGCGACCCCCCTGGAACCCCCCGATGGCCTGCGGCCCGCGCCCTCTGCGCGGGCGCTTCGCCGACGGCCGGAGGTGGCTAGGCGGAAGGGCCCTGGGCGGAAAGCCGCCCAGGGCCCTGCCGGTCGAGCGGTTAGCGCTGGGACAGCGGCGTCGCCGGGATCCGCGCCGGGCTCGCTTGCCGCGGCTCCGGGCGTACCGGCAGCTTGATCGTGCCGAAGTGGGGGTGCTTGAAGTCGAACATCGTCATCAGGTTGCCGATGGCCGGCCGGACCTTCGGCACGTACTTGCCGGGGGTCGCGTTCGGCAGGTTGTCCTCGCTGTAGGAGGTCAGTGGCTTGAGGCCCCAGTTGGCCTCGATGAACTTGAGGATCGAGACGTGGTCGGTGTAGGTGTGGTCCACGAAGCCGGGCCTCGTGTACGGGGAGACCGCGATCATCGGCACGCGCGGGCCGTCGCCGAAGAAGCTGACCGGCTGGATGTAACCGGAGTCGTAGTAGCCGCCGCTCTCGTCCTCGGTGATGAAGATCGCGGTGGACTTCCACAGCGTCGGGTTGTCCTGGATCGCGCTGACCGCCCGGGCGACGAAGTTCTCCCACGCGGCCATCGTGGAGTACCCGGGGTGCCCGTCGTCGTCGCCGGGCTTGAGGAACGACACCGCGGGCAGGGTGCCGGCCGCCGCGTCGGCGATGAACTGGTTGGAGTCGTGCTGGGTGTTCGCGCGCAGCTTCGGGTTGGTCATGATCGACGACGAGTACTGCATGGGGTCACAGATGCCGCAGTAGTCGAACGTCGGCTTGCCGTTGTTGTAGCCCTCACCGAAGTAGCCCCAGCTGATCCCGTGGGCCGACAGGGAGTTGCCGATCGTGACGTAGTCGGTCTTCTGCGGCGGGACGGTGTACGACGAGGTGTTGAGGCTCCCGTCTGCGTTGTAGCCGGGGTTGTAGTTGTTCAGGATGTAGTACCGGCCGGGCTTGCAGTTGGCCAGCGTCTTGTACGGCAGGGTGGCCTCGTACTTGTCGATCGCGCTGACGCCCGGCGCCTTGGGGTTGGCGCACTCGGAGTAGCTGCCCCCGGTGTTGGCCTTGCTGCCGCTGCCGTACCCGTCCTGGGTGTAGCTGTTGTTGGTGCCCGGCAGGGGGTTGGGGTTCTCGATCTCGCCGGCCGGCGGCGGGACCGCCTTGCCCGCCTTGTTCTGGTACGACGCGGCGTACCCGGTGCCGAGCGCGATGTGGTTCGCGCCGGTGCCGCCCTGCACCGCCTGATGGTAGTTGTCGCTGAGGGCGTAGTTCAGCGCCAGGTTGTGCAGGATCGGGGCGTCGCCTTCGGCCATGTTGTAGAAGCCCATCGACACCGAGCCCTGGTCGGTCGGCCCCGGCGGCTTGGTGCCGTTGCCGTCGCCCGCGGTGTTCTGCACCCAGGTCTGGAGCTGGTCGCCGGGCCTCGTGCTCTGCTGCCACATCTGGTAGAAGCGGTGCAGCGGGTCGCCCATGTAGGCGCCGAACAGCTCACACTGGCCCTTGCTGGAGTACTCCAGGTGGCTGTCGAAGTAGGGCACGTAGTTGGTGATCTGGTACGGCCCGTCCGGCAGGTTCGCCGGGAACCTGGCGTCGGGGACGTCGCCGTTCTGGCCGTCGCAGGCGGGGCTCACGTAGGTGGTGTTCGGCCGGGGCAGCGGCTTGTACTTGCCGGTGACCTTCGGGAACAGCGAGTAGGTCTTGGTGTCCGACGCCTTGACCTGCGCCGCCTTGGCGTAGTTGGGCCCTGGGGCGCCGGTCTTGGTGACGATGCCCTCGGACAGCAGGTTCCGGATGTGCTGGTGGTCCGGTGGCTGGTAGGTCGCGAATACGTTGTCGAAGCTGTGGTTCTCGCCGATGATCACCACGACGTGCTTGATCGGCGTGGTGGTGTGCGGTTCGTGGCTGGCGTGTGGCGCCGTGCCAGCCGCCGCCGCGGTCACCATGGCCGTCACGGCGAGCACGACTCCGGCCACGGTGGCCGGGTGGATGAGCTTCCTTACCATGCCGACTCCCTTCCCGTCTTGGACGGGTAGTGTCGCGCCGCGCACCGCGGGACGCGGATTGCGGCATACCCCTCCGAAGCGTGCTGAGTCATTAAATCGCCGTACATGCCACTAGGTGAAGGGCTGGTGAACAGTTAGTAAATGCTGGCTGACCCGGTCGGCTCCGCCGTAGCCGCCGAGATCAGCCCCGGGTCGCCGGGAGCGCGAAGATAACGGCAGCCATCCGGTCCGAAGCCGCAGCCCGGCGTAGGTCCCGATGAAGCGACGGCTGCATCATTGATATAACCACCGTTAATTTATGCTTACTACGGCTGTTATTATGGGCCTGTGTGCGCGGCTCCCGGTGCAGCCGTGCGCCGCCGGGAGGAGGCTGGGGCTCAGTGGCTCTCCGCTTCCTCCGCGTAGACGCGGGCGGCGTACTCCTCCAGCGACTGCCCGCACACCTCCAGCGCCTGCTCCGCGGCCTGCCGGCCGGCGGCGCCGAACACGTCCCGCTCGCGGACCCGGTCGAACCACTTGTGCAGCTTGTCGAGGTCGACCTCGTTCTCCTCGAGTTCCGCGTAGGTGTAGTGGCTGGCCACATGCTCCTTCTTCACCTGCGCGAGGAAGTCCTCGCAGCGGTCGACGATCTCGGCGTACTCGTCGTCCCGGGCGGCCTGGAAGGCCGCGTGCACCTCGGCCGCGCCGGCCAGCACCGTGCACGAGAGCAGGGCCGCCGTCCCGCCCATGTCCAGGATCTCGCTGCGCAGCTTGCGGAGCGCCCGCTCCGCGCCCACGCTCACCGGCAGGGCCGCGGCCGAGTTCTGAAGGTAGATGGCACCGAGGCTCTTCAGCCTGCGCCACACCGCCGAGCGCAGCCTGGTTGGCTCGGGCGGTACGCGGTAAACAAGCAGGAGCCAGCCGTCCGCCGCTGCGGGATCACCATCGGGCACCCCCGCATTCTCCCAGAACCGGGTGAACAGCCCGGAGCCAGGAACACCCTGTACCCCTTGGAGGCCGCGTGAACTCACTGGCCCTCGTCCTCACCGTCTTCGTCGCCTGCGCGGTCGAAGCGGTCGAGGCGCTCACGATCGTCCTCGCCGCGGGCCTGACCCGCGAGTGGCGGTCCACCTTCCAGGGGATGGCCGCCGCGCTTGTGGTGCTGGCCGTCGTCGTGGCGGCGATCGGCCCCGCGCTCACCCTGGTTCCGCTCACCGGGCTGCGCCTGGTCGTCGGCGCCCTGCTGGCCGTGTTCGGCCTGCAGTGGCTGCGCAAGGCCATCCTGCGCGCCTCGGGATACAAGGACCTGCACGACGAGGGGGCCATCTACACGCGCCAGGTCACCGCGGCGGAGGCCGCCACGGCCGGCGGGCGGCGCGGCGTGCACGACTGGTACGCGTTTACGCTCTCGTTCAAGGGCGTGCTGCTGGAAGGGCTCGAGGTGGTCTTTATCGCGATCACCTTCGGCGACAACCAGCAGAACCTCGGGCTCGCCGCGCTCGGCGCGGCGGCCGCGGTGCTCGTGGTCGCCGCCGTCGGGATCGCGGTGCGCGCCCCGCTGTCGCGGGTCCCGGAGAACACCATGAAGTTCGCGGTCGGCATCATGCTCACCTCGTTCGGTGTGTTCTGGGCCGCGGAGGGCGCGGGCGTGTCCTGGCCCGGCAACGACGCCGCGCTGCTCGTGGTCATCCCGGCGGTGGCGCTGGTCGGGCTCGGTTACGTGGCCCTGCTGCGCCGGGCCCGGGCTGCCGAGGCCAGTCCCGGCGCGGTGCGCTCGGTGGAAGGGAGCGCGGTATGACCGGGTGGCTGCGGCCGGTGCACTGCCGCGTGGCGGCCGGGATCACCCGGCCGGAAGGGAGCACGGTATGACCAGGTGGCTGCGGTCGTTCGGCGCGTTCTGGTACGACTTCATCATCGGCGACGACTGGCGCGGCGCCGCGGTCGTGGCGGTGGCCCTGGCCGCGACGGCCCTGCTGGTGCACGAGGCCTCGGTGAACGCCTGGTGGCTGCTGCCGGCCAGCGTGGTCGCCGCGCTCGGGTGGTCGCTGCGCCGCGCTACCCGCAAGTCCTAGCGCCGTTTCTTACGGCCGCGCCGGCGGCGGGTCATGAGGGTGATCATGGCCCGCGCCGTTAGCTGGCCTCGGCGATGCGGCGTTATATAGCGAGCCAGCGCGTCCCCGGCCGTCTCGTCCTGCGCCACCCGGGGCCCGCGAAAACTGCCTGGCCGAAAAGTGTTGGCCGGAAGGCCAGCCGCCGCTCCTTGTGGTGAGACGTCACCACCACCGAGGAGCGGGCGATGAGGCGGCCTGACCACCCAGACCTGGTATCTGCCGGTCGCCACGGTCCTCATCACAACCGAGGACAACGTTCCGGGCCTGGCGAACGTCCTCTCCAGCGCCTCCTGGCGCTGACGCGGGGGGCGCCGGCGTTCCCTTCCCTCATTGGGCCGTCGGGGGGAACGCCGGCCCGCGCCCGGCCCGGCTGCCGGCGCTGGTGCCATCAAATGAGCCGGCCGCGCGCTGGGGTGGTGCCTGTGCCGTCCCCGGCGCCTCAGGCCGGGCCGCGGGCCTTGACCAGGCCGGTCTCGTAGGCGAACACGACGGCCTGCACCCGGTCCCGCAGGCCGAGCTTGGCCAGCACCCGGCCGACGTGCGTCTTCACGGTGGCCTCCGAGACGAACAGTCGGCCGGCGATCTCCGCGTTGGACAGGCCCTGGGCGACGTTCGCGAGAACCTCGCGTTCCCGGCTGGTCAGGCAGTCCAGGTCCGGCGGTGCGGGGCCGTCGCCGGCCGGGAACAGCGGCGCGAACCGGTCGATCAGCCGCCGGGTGGTGGACGGGGCCACCACCGCGTCCCCGGAATGCACCGACCTGATGCCGAACAGCAGTTCCTCGGGCGGCACGTCCTTGAGCAGGAACCCGCTGGCCCCGGCCTTGAGCGCGGCGTAGGCGTACTCGTCGAGGTCGAACGTGGTCAGCATGAGCACCCGGGGCCGGGTGCCGGCCTGGCAGATCCGCCGGGTCGCCTCGATCCCGTCGAGTCGCGGCATCCGCACGTCCATCACCACGACGTCGGCCGAGACGGTGCGCAGCAGCGCGATCGCCGCGGCGCCGTCCCCGGCCTCGCCGACCACGGTCATGTCCGGCTGCGCGTCCAGCACCATGCGGAAGCCCGCCCGCACCAGTTCCTGGTCGTCGACCAGCACGATGCCGATGGTCACGCGGCACCCGCCCGCACGGACGTGAGCGGCAGCGTGGCGACCACCTCGAAGCCGCCGCCCGGCCGGGGCCCCGCCGCCACCGAGCCGCCGTACAGCGCCACCCGCTCGCGCATGCCGGTCAGGCCGTGCCCGGTACCGTCAGGCGCCGCCGCGCCGCGACCGTCGTCGCTGATCGTCAGCACCAGCGCGTCGGGGGAGTACCGCAGCACGACCGACGCGGACGCGACCGGGCCGGCGTGCTTGCGCGTGTTCGTGAGCGATTCCTGCACGATCCGGTAGGCGGCCAGGGCGGTGCCGCTGGGCAGCGGCTGCGGGATGCCCTCGACCGTGAACGACACCGGCAGCCCGGCCAGCCTGGCCTGGTCGAGCAGCTCGCCGAGCTCGCCGACGCCTGGCTGCGGGGCACGCTCCTGCGTGGCCACGTTCTCCTCCCGGCGCAGCACCCCGAGCAGGCGCCGCATCTCGGCCAGCGCCTGGCGCCCGGTGGCGGAGATCGCGGCCAGGGCCTCCTTGGCCCGGACCGGGTCGCTGGCCAGCGCGTAGGAGGCGCCGTCCGCCTGCACCACCATGACGCTGACGTTGTGCGCGATCACGTCGTGGAGTTCCCGGGCGATCCTGGCCCGCTCCGCGACGGCCGCGATCCGCGCCTGGGCGTCCCGTTCCCGTTCCAGCCGGGCGGCCCGCTCCTCCAGGTTGGCGTAGTAGGCCCGCCGGTAGCGCATCGAGTCGCCAAGCACCCAGGCAAGCAGCGCGGGCCCGGCGAACAGGATCGCCGAGACGGCCAGCCCGCCCAGCGGGTCCGGCATGTTGAAGTTGATCCACCGGAACAGGCCGGTCGCCGAGCCGACCAGGCAGATGGCCAGCCCCCAGACGGAGACCCGCCGCGAGCAGTAGGCGGCGAGCGTGTAGAGCAGGATGAGGATGGCCAGGTCCGTGGCGGCCGGGCGGATACCCAGCGCCACCTGGATCGCGCCGGCCAGGACGGCGATTGCGAAGGCGCCGATCGGGTTGCCCCGCCGGAACACCACGGGCACCGACAGGCCGAGCGCCACCGGAACGCCGATGAGCTTGCCCTCCGCCACCGCGGGCGCGACGCCCGTCAGCAGCAGCGCAGCGGCCAGCACGCCGTCCACCAGCCTGGGGTGACGGCGTACCCAGGCGTACAGGGCAGCCACATCCCAAGGGTAGATCGCGGCCGGTCAGCCGACGTCATCCTCCCGGGTACGTTGCCGTCATTCTCTGGGGCGATGAATCCTCTAAGGTTCAGCCGTGACGGATGACTTCCGGGATGACTGTGCTTTCTGCCGGATCCAGGCCGGCGAGGTGCCCGCCGACATGGTCCTGGAGGATGCGGACTTCGTGGCGTTCCTCGACGCCCGGCCGGTGTTCAAGGGGCACGTGCTTGTCGTGCCGCGCCGTCACTACGTGACGCTGGCCGACCTGCCGGTGGCCGCGGTCAGCCCGCTGTTCGAGCGGGTGCGCCTGGTCAGCGCCGCCCTGCCGGCCGGCGCTGGGCGCCCAGGGAACCTTCGTCGCGCTCAACAACATCGTCAGCCAGAGCGTGCCCCACCTGCACGTGCATGTGGTGCCGCGGACCAAGGGGGACGGCCTGCGCGGGTTCTTCTGGCCGCGCACGCGCTACGCCAGCGAGGAGGAGGCCGCCGACTACGCGCGGCGGATCAGGGACGCGCTGGCCAGCGTGCCCTCCTGATCAGCCGGGGGGCGGCGTGGTGCAGCCCGGGCACGACGGCCTGCCGTAGAAGTAGCCGGGAATCGACGGTGAGTCGGTCGGCGGGTTCGTGGGCAGCAGCAGCGGCTTGCGCCGCCGCTGGCCGAAGTCGAACGCGCCGGCCAGGTTGCCGAGGATGGACGCGTTCTCCCTGACGCCGGGGCGGGGGTCGGGCCGGCCGTCGGTCGCCGGGCTGAGCCGGGCACCGCCCAGGAAGTCATCCTCGATGAACTTCAGGTAGGCGTCGCTGCTGAGCACCTGGTGGTCGATGAAGCCCGCCCTGGCGTACGGGGAGATGATGATCGCCGGCACCCGCAGGCCGTAGCCGTTCCGGTTGACCTGTGGCGGCATCACACTGTCATAGAACCCGCCCCAGTCGTCCCAGGACAGGAAGATCGCGGTGGACTTCCAGTCCGGGCTCTCCATGGCCGCGTTGATCAGCGCCGTGACGTAGGCCTGGCCCTGATGGACGCTGCCCGGCGGGTGCTCGCTGTCAGGCTGGGACGGAGTGATCCAGCAAGCACGCAGCGGCAGGGTGCCCGCCCTTGCCGCGCTGAAGTAGGACCCGAGCCCCTTGATGTCCTTGAGCTGATTGTCCTGCTGCACGTCGCCGAACAGCGGGAGCGGGTTCCAGATGCCCGGTGTCCGGGCGCTCTGCTTTACCGGGGGGCAGGTGATCGCGGAATCGCTGGCACAGTCGGGCTGCGTGCCTGACTGCACGTAGTACGCCCAGCTCACGTGCTGGGCGTGCAGCAGCCAGGTGATGTCGGTCCAGGCCAGGTCGATCGAGGTGGTGCCCCTCGTCACCTCCTGATTCACGGCCTGGTTGAACCGCAGCGTGTAGTACGGCCCGCTGATGTTGTTGTGGCAGCTCGTGGGCGAGCTGCTCTTGCACCTGGCCGACCAGCGGAGCACCAGGTAGAGGTGCTCGGGCAGCGACCACGATTTCACCGGCTCGAACATGTGGTCGGCGAGCACGAAATGCTTCGCGTACGCCCAGTAGTTGGGGATCTCCGCGGCCGTGTGGTAGCCCGTGACGTCGGGGCTTGCCCGCGGCTCTTGCAGGCCGGGTCGTTGATGGCGTGGCGCCGGCTGGCCTGGTAGAGCCTGATGAACCCGTCCATCCTGCACCAGATCGACATCCGCGACAGCATTGGGCTCACCGTGCGGGCCACCACCGTTGACGTCGGCGG
>CAVPFC010000072.1:0-5335 GCA_963703605.1 uncultured Actinomycetes bacterium | reverse complement strand
TGCCCGGCATCCTCCTGTCCGGCAAGCTGGAAGCGGGCGGCGTAGTCGATCGAGCGCATCATCCCGGCCACGTCGCGCAGCGCCGGGAACCGCGCCCGGCGCTGCGCCAGCGGCGCCGCGGGCTCGCCCTCGAAGTCCAGCAGCACCCAGCCGCGGTGCGTCCGCATCACCTGGCCGAGGTGGAAGTCGCCGTGGACCCGCTGCACCTCCAGCGGGCCGTCCAGCGTGGCCACCTCGCCGAAGGCCGCGCGCAGCAGGCCCTCGTGCCGGGCCAGTTCCGGCACCGCGCCCGCGGCTTCGGCCAGCCGGTCCAGCATCTGCGCCGAAAGGTCCCGCAGCGCCGCGGCGGGCAGCTCGTCCACGCCGAACGCAACCGCCAGGTCGCGGTGCACCTCGGCGGTGGCTTCGCCGAGGCGCTGCGCCTCACCGGCGAAGTCGCCGCCGGCGTCCGCGGCCCGCGCGGAGCCGCTCGCGTAGAGGTCACGCACGCTGGTGGCGGCCAGCGACCAGCCGTCCACGGCCGCCCGCAGGTAGGTGGACAGCACAGCCAGGACCGAGGGCATCTCGCCCATCGTGGCGGCGATCCAGCCGAGCGGCTCGGCCACGTGCGGCGAGCCCAGCCTGGCCAGCGCGGTCGGCACCTCCAGATCGGGGTTCGGGCCCGGCGAGGGCCTGCGGAAGACCTTGAGGATGGCCTCCTCGCCGAACAGCACGCTGGTGTTGGTCTGCTCGGAGGTGAGCACCAGGCTCTCCAGCCCGGTGCCGATCCGGCTGCCCGGCGCGTGGGCGAAGCGCAGCGGCCCGGCGGACTCCTCGGCGGCCATCGCGGCCAGCAGCGCAGCCGTCAGCTCGGGGTCGTGCAGGCCGTCATAGGCGGTCATGCCCGGGCCGGCCGGGCCGATCCGGGCGTGGTCCAGCCAGCCGGGCAGCTCCGCCCGCAAGCCCACAAAAACCTGATAGGTGTCCGTGCCGCCGCCCTGGCGCACGGTGAGGAGGAGGTGGCGCAGCCCCGGGTCGCCGTCCACCAGCGTGGTGTCCGCGGCGATGGCGAGCCCGGTGATCGGGCTCCCCTTGCCGGCGAACCAGCGCTGCCCGGGCAACCACGCGGCCAGGGTTTCCTCAAACGTCATGACAGCGACCTACCCCGCCAAAGCGCGTTCACCGGCCCGGCGGGGGCATAGTTGGCGGGAAGCGATCCCGCCGGCCGGCGAGGCACCGGGTCAGCGCGGCTGCTCGGGCCTCAGCCCGGGTAGCTGGAACCAGTAGAAACCGTGGCCGGGCAGCGTGAGCAGGTAGCTCAGGTCCCCGATCGGCGGGAACGTCACCCCGCCCATGCACTCCACCGGAGTGATCCCCTTGAACCGGCGCAGGTCGAGCTCGACCGGCTGGGGGAACCTGGACAGGTTGTTGACGCACAGGATGTGATCGCCCGGGTCGGCGCCCTCGGGCAGCCGGGCCGGATCGGTGTACTCCCGGACGAACGCCAGCACGCTGGGGTTGGAGGAGGTCAGCTCCTCGTACCCGCCCAGCCCGAAGACCGGGTGCCGCTTGCGGATCTCGATCATCCGCTTGGTCCAGTGCAGCAGCGAGCCGGAGTTGCGCTGCTGGGCCTCCACGTTCAGCGCCTGGTAGCCGTAGATCGGGTCCATGTTCAGCGGCAGGTACAGCCGCTGCGGGTCGCAGGTGGAAAAGCCGGCGTTGCGGTCGGGGGTCCACTGCATCGGGGTGCGCACCCCGTCCCGGTCACCCAGCCAGATGTTGTCGCCCATGCCGATCTCGTCGCCGTAGTACATCACCGGCGAACCGGGCAGGCTCAGCAGCAGCGCGGTGAACAGCTCGAGCTGGTTGCGGTCGTTGTCGAGCAGCGGGGCCAGGCGGCGCCGGATCCCGATGTTCGCCTTCATCCGGGGATCCTTGGCGTACTCGGCGTACATGTAGTCCCGCTCGTCGTCGGCCACCATCTCCAGCGTCAGCTCGTCGTGGTTGCGCAGGAATATGCCCCACTGGCAGTTCGCCGGGATCGGCGGGGTCTGCGCCATGATCTCCGAGATGGGGTAGCGCTGTTCCCGCCGGACCGCCATGAAGATGCGCGGCATCAGCGGGAAGTGGAAGGCCATGTGGCACTCGTCGCCCCCCACCGTGGTGTCGCCGAAGTACTCCACCACGTCCGCGGGCCACTGGTTCGCCTCGGCGAGCAGCACCCGGTCCGGGTACAGCCGGTCCACCTCGGCCCGGATCCGCTTGAGGTACTCGTGGGTTTCCTTGAGGTTCTCGCAGTTGGTCCCGTCCCGCTCGTACAGGTAGGGGACCGCGTCCAGGCGGAACCCGTCGATGCCCAGGTCGAGCCAGAACCGCAGCACCTCGAGCATGGCGTCCTGCACGCGCGGGTTCTCGTAGTTGAGGTCCGGCTGGTGCGAGAAGAACCGGTGCCAGTAGTACTGGCCGCGGACCTGGTCGTAGGTCCAGTTCGAGGCCTCGGTGTCCACGAAGATGACCCGCGCGTCGGGGTAGCGGTCGTCGGTGTCCGACCAGACGTAGAAGTCGCCGTAGGGGCCGTCCGGGTTGTTGCGGGACTCCTGGAACCACGGGTGCTGGTCGCTGGTGTGGTTCATGACCAGGTCGGCGACCACCCGCATGCCCCGCTCATGGGCCTGGTCGACCAGTTCGACGAAGTCCCCGAGAACCCCGAAGTCGGGCAGTATCGAGGTGAAGTCGGATATGTCGTACCCGCCGTCACGCAACGGTGAGGCGTAGATGGGCAGCAGCCAGATGCAGTCGATGCCCAGCCATTGCAGGTAGTCCAGCCGGGACGTCAGCCCGGGCAGATCCCCGGTGCCGTCGCCGTTGGAGTCGTGAAAGCCGCGGACCAGCACCTCGTAGAAGAGCGCGTGTTTGTACCAGTGCGGGTCGCGCGGCTTGTCGAAAGAGAACGGGTCGGGAACGGGCTCGCCGTGAGGCGGGCTGAAGAAAACAGGCCCGGTGCTGGCCGGCGGCCCTGCTAGGCCCGGCTGACTCCGCTGCGGCTCATTGACCACTCGCGTCTCCTGCATAAATCCGGTATTACCGTCACGCAATCGGGCTCTGCGTGACGGTGAAAATGTGAGCTGGTGCTATCGCCGGATCGAGGCGCACGTAGTTGGCCTGACCCCACCGGTAGGACTCCCCGGACAACTCGTCTGTGACGACGAGTTGCGACCGATCGTCCACGCCAAGTGCGGGCATGTCAAGCCATACGGTTGCCTCTCGCGGCTGGTGTGGGTCAAGGTTCACGACGGCCAGCACGGTGTCCCCCTCGCGCGCGCTGCGCTTGGAGAAGCACATCAACTCCGGCTGGTCGACATGATGAAAGCGTAGATTACGCAGCCAGTGCAGCGCCGGGTGGGCCCGCCTGATCATGTTGAGCCGGGTGATGAACTCCCCGATGCCGGAAGGCCCCCGTTCCGCCGCGCACCAGTCGCGCGGCCGGAAGGCGAATTTCTCCGAATCCAGGTATTCCTCGCTGCCCGGCCGCAGCGGGACATTTTCACACAGCTCGTAGCCCGAGTAGATACCCCAGGTAGGGGACAGCAGCGCGGCCAGCGTGGCCCGCACCCGGAACGCCGGGGGGCCGCCGTGCTGGAGGTATTCGTTGAGGATGTCCGGCGTGTTGGCGAAGAAGTTCGGCCGCATGTAGGCGGCGGCAGGGCCGGTCAGCTCGCGGAGGTACTCGGTCAGATCGGCGGCGGTGTTGCGCCAGGTGAAGTACGTATACGACTGGTGAAAGCCGATCTTGGCGAGCGCCGCCATCATCGGCGGGCGGGTGAACGCCTCGGCGAGGAAGATCACGTCCGGGTCGGTGCTGTCGACCTCGCCCAGCAGCCGCTCCCAGAACGGCAGCGGCTTGGTGTGCGGGTTGTCCACCCGGAAAATCCGCACCCCGTGGCTCATCCAGTGCCGGACGATCCGCAGCACCTCCTGGTAGAGCCCATCCGGGTCGCGGTCGAAGTTGAGCGGGTAGATGTCCTGGTACTTCTTGGGCGGGTTCTCCGCGTAGGCGATCGTGCCGTCGGCCCGGTAGGAGAACCAGCCGGGCCGCTCGGTGACCCAGGGATGGTCCGGCGAGGTTTGCAGCGCCAGGTCCATCGCCACCTCGAGGTCCAGCTCGCGGGCCCGGGCAACGAACGCGTCGAAGTCGGCCAGCGTGCCCAGTTCGGGATGGATGGCGTCGTGGCCGCCGTCGGGCGAGCCGATGGCCCAGGGCGAGCCCGGGTCGCCCGGGCCCGCCCGTAGCGCGTTGTTGCGGCCCTTGCGGAACGTGGTGCCGATCGGATGGACCGGCGGCAGGTACGCCACGTCGAACCCCATCCCCGCGATCGCGTCCAGCCGGTGCGCGGCGGTGCGCAACGTCCCGCCCACCGGCTCCCGGCGCCCCATCGGGTCGGTCTGGACGCCCTCCGAGCGCGGAAAGAACTCGTACCACGCGCCGTAAAGTGCCCGCCGCCGGTGCACGACCAGCGGGCAGACGGCCGAGCGGGTGACCAGCTCGCGCAGCGGGGCCGCGGTGAGGATCTCGATGATCTCCGCGTCGTCGGCGGCCGCCAGCCGGTCCCAGGGCGGGATCGCCGGATCGGCGAGCCGGGCCGCGACCGCCGCGAGGGCCGACCGCCGCGCGGGCGGCCGCCGCGCCGACCTCGCCGCGCGGTCGAACAACGCCGCCCCCTCGGCCAGCATGAGCTCCACATCCTGGCCCCGCGGCACCTTGATGGCGGCGTCGTGACGCCAGTGACCGATGGGATCGCCCCAGGCCTCCACCTGGAACCGCCACCGGCCCTCGCCGGTCGGTGTGACCTCCGCCACATACCGGTCCGTGCCCGCGATGGCCTCGCGCATCGGGGCCAGGGGGAGGCGCTGATCATCCGGGCCGCGCAGGACCACGCCGGCCCCAAGCGCCTCGTGCCCCTCGCGGAACACAGTCGCGGCTACTTCGAAGGTTTCGCCCGTCACGGCCTTGGCCGGGCGCTGCCCGCAGTCCACCGTGGGCTCGACGTCACAGATCACGATCCGACCGATCACGTAGAAACGCTACCCAGCCTTCGGAGCGGCAACGCCTGCCGCCCCGGTTCGCCGCCTCTGGCCCCGGGACTCGCCCGGGCCCATTAGGGTCGCTCTGCGTGAGAGCCATCCGCCGCTTCACCATCCGGGCCTCGCTGCCCGGGCCGCTCGCCCCGCTGCGCGACCTCGTGCTCAATCTCCGCTGGTCGTGGGATGCCCGCACGCGGGACCTGTTCGCCGCGCTCGATCCGGCCGGCCGCCAGCAGGCCGGCAACGATCCGGTGACGCTGCTTGGTGAGATTCC
>CAVPFC010000071.1:0-106508 GCA_963703605.1 uncultured Actinomycetes bacterium | reverse complement strand
GTTGTCGTCCAGCCAGCCCTTGGTGTAGCCATCGGCCTGGGCGAGGAGCCTTAGGTCGTTCGTGCCAGCGGCGTCGATGACGTCGGGGTTAGCGGCGGGTTGCTCGACCGTGCCGGACGAGCCGCTGTCACCCGCGCTCTCGACGACGACCACGCCCGCTTGGAACATGGCGACGTTGGTCGGTGCGAGCAGGTCGTCGCCGGCATTAGGCAGAGCGCCATAGCCGTAGGACTCCGACACGACGTTGACACCCTCGTTCACCGCCTGCTGGAGCCCGGCGATGACCTGCGACTCGGGAGCCACGGTCTGGCCCAGCGAGTTGGTGTCGTCGAAGAAACCGGTGGTGAGAATAGAGGCACCGGGGGCGTCACCCATGATCCGGAAGCTGCAGTTCGCGGGGACGTTCGAGAAGGGCAGCTGAGAGGCGTAGGTGTAGGTGACCGTGCCCTGGGCGGCCATCGTGGAGACGTCTCCGTTGAACTCGTCGCTGTAGACGTTCTCGGTCGGGTCCGGGGCATCGATGATCACGTGCTGCCCGTTGGGCCGGATCATGTTGAGGTTCCCGGCCAGCGTGTCGGCGTCGACGTTCCCGATGATGACGCCCTGGCCCGTCGCGTCCGGACCGCGTTCGCTTGGGTTGCGTGGATGCTGGTGAGGGCTTCGGGCTCCACCAGCGGTTTGCTGGGATTTGTATTGCACAGTTGCTGCCCGTCGGCCGCCCTTGCCGGGATGCTCGGCTTCCGCACCCGGGAGGCGGCCACCGTCTTCGTGTTGTACTTGCCGCCTTGCCCGATGATGACGGTCCCGTCGGGGACGACCTCCTTGACGCCCCGGGTGTGGCTGAGCGCCTGTGCCTCGGCCGCCGGCATTGTCGCCGCGACGGCGTTGAGCAGCGAGAGGGTCGTGATATGCGTCGCCCCGACCTGCTTGAGCTGGGCTACGAGCGGAGCCTGCATGGACGCGGCCGCTGCTTCCCGGGCGTGCCGGTGGGCCCGGTTCGCCGGCAGGTTGCGTGAGCTGGTCGTCGAACACGACCACCACGCGCTCTCGCTTGCCGGACGAACGGGCTTTGACCTGGCTCGGGCTCAGCTTAGGAAAGCTGGGCCTCGGCACACTGGCCCGGGCGGCCGAACCGGCCGCGGCCTGGGCGGCCGAAGCGGCTGCCCAGCCGGCGCCGGTCATCGTCATGACGCCGAGCGCGGCCGCACCGAGCAACGAAACAGCCTTACGGGGTGTTACGGACATCTTGCTGCCACCATTCCGGCCCTCTTTTGGGGGTCTCTGGATGTAACAGAGCCGTACTCTTGGGTCTAACACCCGTACCGCCACTGGATCAAGGGTGGATTTGGCAGCAAAGTATCCCAAAACCCCCGTACTGCCGCCGGGTGTCGCCCGAGCTGGACGTGAGTCCATGACCCAGATCTGCACCCGCCCGGAGTACGCGGGAGCCTCTGGCGGAAGTTCGTCCACCCGTCAAGCCGGTACCCGGCCGGCGCGGGATGGCAGCGCTGATGACGATGGCCTCGTCGGTGTGGATCTCGACCCGGGGCACGCCGGAGAGGGCCACCCCCGCTTGGGTCAGCGCCCTCGCGCACGCGGTGGCATAGCCACGCCCGGTGAAATCGGCGTGGACTCAGTCTTGCTCAGCGTTGTGGGTCGCTGACCTGCGGGTTCGCTGCATGTGACGGTTGAACTTGCGTACCGGGCCAGACCATGGGCTGGGCTGGTGTCCAGCTATGTGAGGACGGTGCAGACACCGGGCCCGTCTCGTCCCGGCGCTGCGACCGGGCCGCGACGAGCATCCAGGCAACAATCCCGGCCAGTGCTGTCACCAGACCAAGGTAGATCCAGAACGCCGGCGTCAGCCCGGTGGTGATGGTCAGGCCGGCCTGGGCGGCGCGGCCGGGGGAGATCCCGAACTGCGTTGGCGAGACGCCTTGGCCGACCAGGATCAGCGCGGAGATGGCCTGAGCGGCCATGGGGATGAGGGCACCGGCGAGTAGCGCGGCGCCCAGCCGGGCGGGCCGCCACAGCACGGCGGCCGCGGCGGCCGCGACGAACGCCACCATCACGGCGAGGTCGCCCGCGATCACCAGGCCCGGGTTCGAGAAGATATTGCCTGCGGTCACCGTCTGGATCAGATGCGAGGGCGTCCGCAGCGTGTAGCTGTCCCAGGACGGGGCGAACGCCACGGCCGCGCCGGCCGCCAGCAGCCCGGTGACCGCCAGCGCCCAGGCCGGGCGCCCGTGGCGGGCAAGTTGCCAGCGTGGGGCGCCGGCCAGCCCGGGTGGCCAGGCAGCCAGCGCGGCGCCCGCGGCGCACAGCAGCCAGCCAATCAGCCCCAAGGCCAGCCCGGGACCCAGCGGGCTGGAGCCGCCGGAAATCGTGCCGAGGTCGGCGAGGAAGTAGCCGAACGTGACGATGGTGGTGCCCAGCCCGAGCAGCGCGCCCACCTGCCGCCTGGCTCCCCCGGACAGGACCAGCAGCCCGGCGGCCAGCCAGGTGGCCAGGTAGATCACGTGCGGGACGAGATCGGCGGCATCGCCGGCCAGGCTCGCCCCGGACAGGTACGCGGGAAACAGCCCGGCGGTCCCGCAGGCCACACCGGCGGCCAGCAGCCCTGCCGCCCCGATCGAGCTGCCGGGTCTGGCGGCCGGGACGGTGGGCCTGCCGGGACTGGCCACCGGGACGGTGGGCCTGCCGGGACTGGCCACCGGGACGGTGGGCCCGCTGAGGTGCACGATGGCCGCGGGGTGCTCGATGGCCGTGAACCGGGACCAGGCCGCGGCCCATCCCTGCGCGGTTTCCGGCCACTGCTCCAGCGAATTCCCCGGCCGTCCCGCCACCGGCCATATCCCGTAACCGTGCCGCCCACGGCCGAGCTGGTAATTCGCGCCCCGATACCAGATGGCCACGTCGTTTCGCACCGTCCTCCGCCTTTCGCAGCTGCTCAGCACCAGGATTGTCGGCTCCTCGCTCAGGCCCACCGTAGAGACATGATCTGAAGGCAAGCTGCATGCCGGGTCAACGCTCCCTGCGGCCCGGCCTGTGGCACTCCGCGCGGTAACCTGTGCTTTGAGACTTCTTGACCCTGCTGGTTGGCACCGACAGAGGTAGGCCACGAGGATGCGCTGGTGGCGGCGGGCAGAGCCCGGTACAAGTCAGGCGGAGCCCAGCGCCGGTCAGGTTGAGCCCAGCGCCGGTCGGGCAGAGCCCAGCGCCAGTCCCGACCCGGTTTCCCCGGACCTGCTCGCCTGGGCACAGGCTGTGGACGCGACGCAGCTTTCCGATAGGACCGTCAAGCTGGCCGAACGCTTCCTGCGGGACTACCGGAGAATGAACTACCTCGCGCGGCGCGAGGGTGGTCTCCGCCTGCGGTCGGCCATCGAGGCCGAGGTCCGCCCGGGCCCGCCCGCGAGCATCGCAGCCGTGGATGTGGCGGCGACGGCCCTGTCGGCCCGCCGCAGGCAGCTAGGTATCGAGTGACTTCCTGCCAGGCAGCATTCCCGGGCCGGTAGCGGCTTCAATTCGCGTCACCCGGTGTGGCATGTTGGTGGGGTCGAGGGGCGCTGCGACGGATCAGGTCCGCCACGCTCGACACCCGCTCAACCGGTAAGGGCGCCTTCGAGTTTCATGGAGGCGGTCATGACCGTGGTGGGTCGCGTCGCTGCGCTGTGGCGGTACCCGGTGAAATCGATGGCGGCCGAGGGGCTGGAGCGGGCCGAGGTCTCGTGGCACGGCCTCGCGGGCGATCGCCGGTGGGCGTTCATCCGCGCCGGGCAGGTGCGCAGCGGCTTTCCGTGGCTGACGATCAGGGAGCTGCCTGAGCTGGCCCACTACCGGCCCCGCTTCGCCGAACCGGACCGGCCCAACGCCTCGGTGACGCTGGTGCGCACGCCCTCCGGCGGTGAGCTCGACGTGGCGGACCCCGCGCTGGCGGCCGAGCTCGGGCCGGGCGTGCGCGTCATCAAGAGCGACCGTGGCATCTTCGACACGCTGCCGCTGTCGCTGCTGACCACGCAGACCCTGGCCGGCCTGGCCGGCTGGCCGGCACCGGCCTGGCGGCCGGGCGGTTCCGGCCCAACCTCCTGGTGGATGCCTGCGAGGGTGACTTCCCCGAGGACGCCTGGGTCGGCCGGGTACTGCGCATCGGCGGGCTGCGGATGCGGGTCGACAAGCGCGACCAGCGATGCGTCGTGGTTACCGTGGACCCGGTGACGCTGGCCCGGGACCCGGCGATCCTGCGCGCGATAGCCCGGCAGCGCGGCGCCCGGCTCGGGGTCTACGGCTCGACCGTGGAACCGGGCCAGATCGCAGCGGGCGACCTGGTCGAACTCGAAGCCTGAGACCGCCCCGGGTTGCACTGGGCCGGCTGGTCAGTCCGGGCGATCACCCTGCCGCGCGACGCCGTCCTGCTGGGCGAGCACCGCCTGCTCCCGCTCGGGGGTGAAGCCGCGCCCCAGCGGCGGCTCGCCGCGCTGGCGGTCCCAGGCCAGCACGTCGGCCACCGTGACCTCCAGCGGCGTCGCGGGCATGCCCGCGGCCCGGGCCCGCGCCGCGCTGCGCTGCTGGGTCGCCCAGACCGGCCGCACCAGCGGGAAGAACCTCGGCGCCGTCTCGGGCGGCACCTCCACGATCTCGATCTGGGTGCCGGCCACCCGGGCACAGGTCTCGATGAGCCCGCCGAGCGTCACCGGCTCGGCCGGGCCGACCGCCTGAAACGCGCCGGGCCGGTCGTCGGTGAGCAACCGCACCACCAGGCGGGCCAGGTCACGCGCGTCGATGACCTGAACCGGCTGCTGCGGGCTGGCCGGGAGCGCCATCCGGCCGCCGCGGCCGGCGCGGCGCACGTAGTAGGTGAGGCCGTCCTGCCAATCGTGCGGCCCGGCCACCTTCCCCGGCCGCACGATCGTAGCCCGGGAGCCGTACCGGGCCAGCACATCGTCCTCGCACGCGACCTTGCTCGGGCCGTACGTGCTGTCGTCGAGCTCCTCGGTGTCCTGAACGTCCCGCCTGGGCGCACGGCGGGGAGCGTCCTCGGTCGTACCCGGCTCCAGCCCCTCGTGCCGGTAGACCGCGTGGCTGGAGATGAACAGGTACCGCCCCGCCCGGCCGTCCAGCGCGTCCATCGCCTGCCCGACGTGGCGGGGGACGTAACCGCAGACATCCACGACCGCGTCCCAGCTGCCCTCACGCAGCGCCGCGTAGTCGCCGGTGTCCCGGTCGCCGATGAGCCGGGTCAGCTCGGGGAACAGCTCGGCCCCGGTCTTGCCCCGGCCGAACAACGTCACCTCGGCTCCGCTGCGCAGGGCATCCGCCACGATGGCGCGGCCAACGAAGGACGTGCCGCCAAGCACAAGGATGCGCATGGTCGCCGACCCTACCGGCGGGGGCCGGCAAGAACTACCGGGTATGCGGCGGGCACGCCCAGCTACTCTTTGGGGCTGATGCGGGTGCCCAGGTTGTCGTCACCTTCGCAGATCCGCCGCATCACCCCGACGGCGGCGACGTCGAAGATGTGCATGGTCAGCCCCTGCTCGTCGGCGAGCACGAACGCGTTGGTGTCCATCACGCGCACCTTCGCCGCCAGCGCCTCGTCGTAGGTGAGCTTCGAGTAACGCACCGCATCCGGGTTGACGTTGGGGTCGCTGTCGTAGACCCCGTCCACCCCCCGCTTGGCCACCAGCAGCGCGTCGGCGCCCAGCTCCAGGGCACGCTGCACGCCCGTGTAGTCCGTGGTGACGTAGGGCTGGCCGATGCCGCCCGCCAGCAGCACGATCAGGCCCTGATCGAGATGCCGTGCCGCCCGCAGCCTGATGAACGGCTCCGCGACGCTCTGTATCGCCATGGCGGTCATCACCCGCACGTCGGTATCCGTCCGGGCGGTGAGCACGCCGCGGAGCATCAGCGCGTTCATCACCGTACCGAGCATCCCGATGTTGTCCGCTTCGGCCCGGCTGATGCCCCATCCCTTGGCCATCCGGCCGCGGAAGTAGTTCCCGCCGCCGACCACGACGGCGACCTCGACGCCGATCTCGTGCAGGGAGAGCACCTCGCCGGCGACCTGCGCGAGGCTGGCCGGATCCACCCCCCAGCTCGCGGTCCCGGCCAGCGCCTCACCGCTGAGCTTGACGACCACCCTGCGATAGCGCGGCACCGTCAGGCACCCCCTTCCGGCCCCTCACCACGGCGGCCGCGCCAACGGTACCGCCACCGCGCCGGGGATCCGCCGAGGCGGGCCGCCCGCCGCGCGGCCGGTCACGACGTCAGGCCGAACCAGGGCAGGCACGGCTCGAGCCCCGAGGTCTGGACGGCCAGCGAGCTATGAGCCCGCCAGGAGGCGCGATCCAGCCGGAGCCGCTGGGCCGTGACCGGGTGCTCCCGGACCACCAGGCGCTCGATGCCGTCCTTGGCGTAACCCAGCCTGCGCGACACCCCCAGCGAGGCCGCGTTGTCGCAATGCGCCGCGGACACCGCGTACTCGGCGTGCAGCCCGTCGAACGCCAGGGACAGCACGGCCGCCCGCATCTCGGTGCCCAGGCCGCGGCGTTGGTACCTGCGGCCGAGCCAGGACCCGGTCCCGACCTCGCGGAGGATCGCGAAGTCCTGCCCGCGCATCGCCTGGGTGCCGACGACGGTGCCGTCATGCACCGCGACCAAGTGCAGCGTCCAGTCGTTGAGCCGCCAGGCGCCCCACTGGGCCCAGTAGTACCGCAGCGACTGGCTTGGCAGCTCGCCGGCGGGCGTGTCGGTCCACGCGACGCCGAACGGCTGAACGTCCGGGTCGTGCACCCCGTCAACCGCGAGCGCGGCGAGTTCGTCGAGGTCGCTCACCGTGGGCCAGCGCAGCTCCAGCCGCGGCGTGCGCAAGCGCAACCCCGTGAGCGGCCAGTGCGGTGACGTCATGAGGCGATTGTCAAAGTCCGCCGCGACGAGCGCAAAGGGATTTAACGAGGGCAGCTCTCGTGCACCCAGGTCCCGCTGGCGCCGGCGTTACCCGCCCGCCGCCGGGCATCCTGGCCAGCTGTGATCGGCAGGCCGCAGCGCCCGCATCGCTGGCCCTCGGCCCGCACGGCCGCCAGGGCCGGCGGCGGCCCGGCGGGCGGCTCCAGGTCAAGGCCGATCGGGCGGGAGTCGGTCACCGGCAGGCTGGCGCCTCCCGGGCAGAAATGGTTCAGGTGCGCCTCGCGCACCCGCTCGTCGATCCGCATTCACACCCCAGCCCGTGGCCACCGCCCGGCCGCCGCGGCGGCGGGCGTTACGCCTGTAAGGAACACCGGGCGCCGGCGAGTACTTCCCGGCCGCCCGCGGGCCGGCCACGCCACGGAACCGGTCCACGATCAGGTCCGCCACGGCCGGGTGGTCGCCCAGCGGCGCGCTGACCCAGGTGCCCGAGCTGAGCCAGAGCTGGTCGTGGAACAGCCCCGGCGCCAGCAGGTACGCGGCAACCGCGACGGGCTTTCCGGTCAGCCCGGCCAGGAACGTCACCGCCTCGTCCACGGTCGGCCGGGCTGCCGACGCGAACGCCGCGACCACCGAGGTACCTCGGCACGCCGCGAGCAGCGCCGCCTGGCGCCTGGTGTCCGCGAGGGCGCGCGGGTCCCGCGATCCGGCGGCGGCCAGCACGACCGGCACACCGCCGGGGACCCCGGCCTCGTCCAGCCGGTCGGCCAGCGCGCGCACCAGCCGGGGGTCCGGGCCGAGCGGGCCCGCGACCGGCACCCCGGCCGCCCGCGCCGCCGCGCCTATGTCGGAGCTGAGGTGGTACCCGCTGGACAGCAGCAGCGGCACGATCACGGCCCCGTCCGTGCCCGCTTGCGCCGTAGCGCCGGGCAGCGCCGTCGTCAGTGACGGTTCTTCATGCTGAACGAAGGCTGCCTCGACCCGTGTCCCGCGCGCGAGCCGGGCTACCCGGCCGGTGAGGGACAGGACGCATTCCCTGGCCGCCGGGTCCCGGCTGCCATGGGCCACCGCCAGCAAAACCGGCCCGGTCACGACGCTGCCCCGCCGGACCCGGCGCGGACGACGCCGGTGAACCGCAACTCGAACGCGCGGGCGCACGAAGCGCACTCCCACGCGCCACCGGTGGCCGTGGCTGGCCGCAGATCCTGGTCCCCGCAGTACGGGCAGTAGAACGGCACCTGCCGCTCGCCGCCGCCGCCTTCCTCATTCATTGAAGGAGCCCTTCGTCGGCGCGGCGGGCCCAGGCGGCGAACTGCTCACCGTCGGACCGGTCGGCGACGTAGTTGCGCAGGATCCGCTCCACGTAGTCGGCCAGGCCGTCGGCGGTCACCTTGAGCCCGCGCAGCTTGCGGCCGAACGCGGGATCGGCGCCAAGCGAGCCGCCGAGATGGACCTGGAATCCCTCGCCGCCCTCGACGATCGACCCCTTGAGCCCGATGTCGGCGATCTGGAACCGGGCGCAGGAGTTCGGGCAGCCGTTGACGTTGATGCTGATGGGGGTGTCGAAGCCGGGCAGCCGCCGGTCCAGCTCGGCGTAGAGGTCGACGGCCCGCTGCTTGGTCTCCACGATGGCAAGCTTGCAGAACTCGATGCCGGTGCAGGCCATCGTGCCCCGGCGAAACACCGACGGCTGGACCTGGAGGTCGCGGACCGCGAGCTCCTCGGCCAGCTCGGCGGTCCGGTCGCCGGGGACGTCGAGGATCAGCAGCTTCTGCGTGTTCGTGGTGCGCACCCGGCCCGAGCCGTACGCCTCGGCGAGGTCGGCGACCTGCCAGAGCAGGGTGCCCGAGGTACGGCCGACGTTCGGCGCCGCACCCAGGTAGTACAGCCCGTCCCGCTGGGCGTGCACGCCCACGTGATCCCGCGCGCCGGGCGGCGGGGCGGGCGGCTCAGGGCCGTCCGGCAGCGCCCCGCCCAGGTACTCCTTTTCCAGTACCTCGCGGAACCGCTCGGCACCCCAGTCGGCGACCAGGAACTTCAGCCGCGCCCGGCTGCGCAGCCGCCGGTAGCCGTAGTCGCGGAAGAGGCCGGTGACCCCGCTCCACACCTCGGGAACGCGGTCGGGGGTAACGAACACGCCCAGGCGCCGGGCCAGCATCGGGTTGGTGGACAGCCCGCCGCCGACCCACAGGTCGAAACCCGGGGTGCCGTCGGGCCCGGTGACGCCGACGAACGAGATGTCGTTGACCTCGTGGGCGGTGCACTGGGCGGCGCAGCCGCTGATCGCGGTCTTGTACTTGCGCGGCAGGTTGGTGAACTCCGGGTTGGCCGCGGCGACCGCCTCGGTGGCGCGCAGCGCCGCGCTGGCATCGATGATCTCGTCGGCGCTGATCCCGGCCACCGGGCAGCCCAGGATGTTGCGGGGCACGTCGCCGCAGGCCTGGAGGCTGGACAGGCCCACGGCCTCGAGGCGGTCCCAGATCTGCGGCACGTCCTCGATCCGGATCCAGTGGAACTGGACGTTCTGCCGGTCGGTGATGTCGGCCAGGTCGCGGCCGTACTCCTTGGCGATGCCGGCCACGGTGCGCAACTGCCCGGCGGACAACTGCCCGCCCGGGATGCGCACCCGCATCATGAAGAACGCGTCCTCGATCTCGTCGTCCTCCAGCGCACCGGTCTTCCCGCCGCCGATGCCGGGACGGCGCTGGGTGTACAGGCCCCACCAGCGGAACCTGCCACGCAGGTCGAGCGGGTCGATGGAATCGAAGCCCAGGTGGGCGTACCGGGTGAGGATGCGCTGCCGGACGTTCAGCCCGTCATCGTCTTTCTTGAACCGCTCGGCCGCGTTGAGCGGCTCGAGATGGCCAAGGGCCCACTGCCCCTGGCCGCGCGTGGTCTGGCGTGGCATGGTCCTTCCTTCTGCCGCAAGGGAGGGCGCGCCGCGGGAGACAACCGGCGGCGCGATCTGAACTGGGGTTCAGCGGCAGAAGCGACACATGGCGCTGGAGACCCGGAGCAGGTCAACGTGACGACGGCAGACCAGCGGCACCAGGCGGGGTACGCCCACGGGGCGTGTCACGGTGCATCCTCCTCGCCCGCCAGACGGCTCAGCGCCGTGCCGCTGGCACTCGTGCCTCGTCGCTGCCCAGTGTAACCGGCCCGTCGACCAGGGCAAAGATGAATATTTCGGGCAGAGCGGACCGGCTGCCCCGGCTGGCCGAGCAGGCGGGATGGGTGAATGATGTTGGAGGGCAAGCTATGCGGGACAGAACGGAGAGTCAGCCATGGGACTGTTGGACCGGGTGAGGGAGCAGGCCGCGCAGGTCGCCCAGCGGGCCGGACAGGCCACCCAGGAGGCGGCCCAGACGGGTAAGGCCAAGCTCGACCAGGCGCAGGCCAAGCGGCGGGCCGACGCCATGTTCCGTGACCTCGGCGCGGCCGTCTACGCCGAGCGCACCGGCCGGGGCGGGACCGACACCGCCGACAAGATCGAGCGCTTGGTGAAGGCGCTTTCCGAGCAGGAAGCCAGTCAGGGCCTGGGCGACGACGGGCCGCCGCCCACACCCTGACGTACCCATAGCAAACAGGTGGCGCCAGGCTGTCCGGCCTGGCGCCACCTGCTGTCCGGGGTTACCCGATGCCGGTGCCCGAGATCGGCACCTCCAGCGAGTGGCTACCGAGTCCGTCCTGCCAGGTGACCTTGTACAGGCCGTGGAACGGGCCCGCCTTCCGTGGCGTGAAGACGATCGGGACCGTCAGGTCGTAGCTCCCGTTCACCGCCAGGCCCTTGGGGATGGCGTACTGCGCGCGGAACGGCGTGCCCTGGGTGGACGCGCCCGACATGATCGCGCCCTGGTTGCCCGTGTTGGTGATGTCGACCCAGATCTTCGCGGTGTGCCCGACCCGGACGTTGCCGAAGTGCACCCGCGCTGGCACCGAGGCGAACTTGTCCACCGGCCGCAGGCCGATGCCGGACAGCGCCACCGTGACGCTCGGGCCCTTGTTGGTGGTTATGGTGAACGAGCTGGTAGCGGGCCCGGCCTTCGTCGGCGTGAACTCGCCCTGGACCGGCAGCGCCGCACCTGGCTTGATGACGGTGCCCACCTTGGGCAGCCCGATCATCGTGTAACGGCCGGTAGGGGCCTTGACCGAGGTCACCCGCACGGGGGTGTCGCCGCCGTTGACCAGGCTGGTGCCCGCCCAGGAGTTGGTCCCGACCGGGACGTTCGTGATCGTGCCGTCGTTGGTGTTCAGCACGAACGAGAGGCTGGTATCCACTGCGTACAGGCCGGTCTGGATGCCGTCACCGACCAGCGGAACCGAGACCGTTCCGGCTCCGGCGCTGGTGGTGAACGTGACCTGGCTGGAGGCGCCGCCGAAAGCGCCCGGCGCGAACTTCACCTGTGTCCGCAGCACGTCACCCTTGTGCAAGGTAACCGGGAAGTTGACGGTGGCCGTCCCGCCGCCGTGCCGGGTCACGGTCACCTTGCCGATGCTGAACGGGGCCGGCGGGGTCAGCGCGCGCAGCGAGGCGCCGGTGACCGTCACGGTCCTGGTCGCGGTAAGGGTGGCCGAGGCGGTGCTGGCCGTGTGCACCGTCGTGTCCGCGTACGTGACCGTCCCTCCCGAGGTCAGCGCGCCGCCGCTGGTGATCCCGAACCCGTAGACGTGGCCGTCCCTGGTGCCCACGTACACCATGCCGTTGCCGGTGGCGGCCATCGTGAACTTGCTGGACGTGCCGATGCTGGCCCCCCAGATCTCCCGCATCTTGGTCCCGCCGCCGGCCTTGTGCTGCGGCGTCGCGTCCAACGCGATGAGCGAGGAGTTCTTGCCGTCACCGTGGGCGTCGGGGCTGTCGACCACCCAGATGATCGCCGAATTGGGGTCGGTGCCGTTCGAGGTCACCACCGGGGACCCCGAGCCATACCCGAACCGGAAGCTGGTGTTGAACTGGTCGTTCAGGGTTGGTGCGTCGCTACCGCCGACCCCGACCTTGAACGCGCGCATGTAGTCGTTCTCGCCGACGTAGTAGAGATAGTCGTCGGACCTGCCGGCGTTGCTGCGGTTCAACGTCATCTTGCTGGCGAAAACCCCTGGGTGGCCCCACAGGCCGGCCCATCCGCTGGTCTGGAACAGGTCACGGTCATGGGGGTGACGGCCGGTCAGGTCGTCGCGGTTGAGCAGGTACAAGAAGCCCTTCTTGCCCGCCTGGAACATGATGTGCGGGTACCTGGCCGTGCCGAACGGGAGCCCGGTCGGGCCGCCGGCCCCGAAGTCCTTGTCGCCGCGGTCGAGAATTGGGGCGTCCGACGGGCTGAAGAACTCCTTCGGCTTCAGTGACCCGTCGGCGCGGGGCTCCAGCCGGACCACGGACTCCGCGAGCTGGCCCGGGGGCTTGTTGCCCTGGCCGTGCGGCGGGGAGATGCCGTTGCCGGAGGTGAAGAAGATCCGCCCCGATCCGTCGGACATCAGCCCGCCGTCGCTCTGCCAGATCCCGGCCTTGTCGTCGGCCACCCCCGCCTCGTCGGTCCACAGCGTGGTATTGATCGGCCCTTCCACCTTCACGCCCGCCACGTAACCGGCGTAGGGCTTGTGGTCGCAGTGCGACGCGAACGCCGCGTACACCCAGCCGTTCATCAGCAGCAGGCCGGTCCGCTGGTCCTGCGGGATCGGGGCGAAGGTGATGTGGCTGTCGTTGCTGGGGTGGCCGAAGATCCGCTGCTGCAGCGTGATCGCCCCGGTGCTGACATTCAGCCCGAACAAGCGGAACGCGTAACCGGCCTCCTTGGCCATCGCCATCACGTACACCGACCCGGTGTTCGGGTCGTACACCGGTGTCGAGGTGATGCCGATGTTCGGGGTGAGGTCGTGACACGAGGTGATGCGGTACGGCGACCCGAGCGTCCTATGCCACAAGATCGCGCCGGTCTTGGCGTTCAGCGCGTAGACCCGGTCGTTCTCGGTCGCCACGATCAGCGTGCTGCCGATGATCAGCGGCTGCGCGTACACCTGGCCGTCGACCCGGGTCCGGAAGATCTTGCCGAACCGCCCGTGCTGCACCGCGTGCTGGGTCAGCGTGGGCTCGTTCGGGTCCCACCCGTCTCGCAGGTTGTTCTGCGAGGCGGTGGGCTCGTCGTGGGCGGCCCCCGGGGCCGTGGCCCCGGTGTGAGCCGATGTCGCCGCGCCGACGGGGGCCGCCCCGGCGGCGGCGGCCCCGCCGATCGCGAGTGCGGTGACGGCAAGCGCGGCACAGAGTCTGCGAGTGCGCCCGGTGAAGCGGGCCAACAGGTGGATGGTCGAGTGCCAGTGCGATCGCACGAGAACCCCTCCCGGCCAGTGCGTAATCGCGCCAAGAGCCCGGCGGGGAAGGCAGCGCTTTACATATCATCGCAGCCGATTTTGCTTATGAACTCACCTGTTATCACCCTGTAATGATAAAAGGCATGGTCAGTGACCTTTGGGGAATCTTTCAGCGACTATGGAGGATTTTGGGCCACCCGGAAAGCGCCGTTGCCCGGGGATTACCGGGACCGGTTACCCTGCGGATACGCAGCGGACAGCCCGGATTCCGGGGGCTGACGGCGCTCCGTGCGCTGGGCCGTAGCGGCCCGCTAAGCCTGGTTACGTCCCTGGCGCGGGATCGCGCGGCAAGCCGAGGATCCGCTCACCGATGATGTTGAGCTGGACGTCGGTGGTACCGCCGCCGATCGTGAGCGCCCGCGTGAACAGGATGGCCCGGGACCAGCGGGTACCGGCCACCGCGCCATCCGCCCCGGTGAGCGCCCAGCATTCCTCGGCTACCCGCTGCGCGTAGCGCATGCCGAGCAGCTTGCGGACGCTGCCCGTCGCGCCGGGCTCGGTCCCCGACAGCCGCTTCAGCGTCGCCCGCAGGCCCAGCAGGTCGATCGCGTGCCCCTCGCAGACCAGCCTGCCCGCCCGTTCGAGCACCGCCGCGTCCACGCCCCCGCTCTGCTCTTCCCGCCCCCGCGCTTCGCGCCCGCCCCCGCTCTGCTCTCCCCGCCCCCGCGCTTCGCGCCCGCCCCCGCTCTGCTCTCCCCGCCCCCGCGCTTCGCGCCCGCCCCCGCGCAGCCCGCGCAGGACTTCGAGCAGGTCGGACGCGCCACAGCCGAACGTCCACGACTGCGACAGCGACACCCGCTCGTTGGCCAGCGTCGTCCTGGCCACCCGCCAGCCGTTGTTCACCTCGCCGACCACGCGGTCGTCCGGCACGAAGACGCCGTCGAGGAAGACCTCGTTGAACAGCGAGTCCCCGGTCATCTCGCGCAGCGGGCGCACGGTGACACCCGGGTCCTTCATGTCGACCAGGAAATAGCTGATCCCGTCGTGCCGGGGCGCGTCCGGGTCGGTCCGGGCGACGCAGATCGCCCAGGAGGCGTGCGCGGCCAGCGAGGTCCACACCTTCTGCCCGGTCAGCCGCCACCCCCGGCCGGCCTCGTCGCGCTCGGCCCGGGTGGACAGGCTGGCCAGGTCCGAGCCGGCCCCGGGCTCGCTGAAGAGCTGGCACCAGACGGTCTCGCCGGACAGCGTGCCGGGCAGGAACCGCTGCTGCTGCTCGGCCGTCCCGTACTGGACCAGCGCGGGGATCACCCAGGCGCCGATGCCGAGCCCGGGCGTGCGCAGCCCGGCGGACTTCAGCTCCTCGGCGATGACGAGCTGCTCGAGAGGGCTCGCGTCACGGCCCCACGGACGGGGCATGTGCGGGACGACCCAGCCTCCTTCCGCCAGGCGTTTGGCGTACTCCTTGGGCGGGGTGGCGGCGATGGCGGCCAGCTCCCCGGCGACCTGTGCCCGCACCGCCTCGGCCTCGGCCGGAAGTTCCACGCGCAGCGGCCGGGTGGCGCCGTCCAGCGCGAGCCGTCCCGCCCGGGCGGCCCATTCGCCGGAGCCGCCGAGCAGCGCGCGCAGCGACAGCGCGCGGCGGTAGTACAGGTGCGCGTCGTGCTCCCAGGTGTAACCGATGCCGCCGAGGACCTGGATGCAGTCAGCGGTGCAGGAGACACCGGCATCCACGGCGACCGTGGCCGCGGCGGCCGCCGCGAAGCCGCGGCCGGCGGCGTCCCCGGCGGTCTCCTGGTGCGCCCGCGCGGCGTCCCAGACGGCCGCGGCCCCCTGCTCGGCCGCCGTGAGCATCCACGCACAGCGGTGCTTGACCCCCTGGAACTGCCCGATCGGCCGGCCGAACTGGTACCGGACCTTGGCGTACGAGGCGGCGGTCTCCACGGCCCAGTCGGCGATCCCGCAGGCCTCCGCGCCGAACAGGGCCGCCGCCAGGCTCGGCACCAGGCCCGGGGGGAGCCCGGCGAGCACCCGCCCGGCCGGTACCCGCAGCCCGCTGGCGCTGACCTCGGCGAGCGGCCTGGTCAGATCGAGGCTGTCCAGCGGGGAGATCTCCAGGTCGGCGGCGTCGACCGCCACCCAGCTCTCGGCTCCGGCCGGCAGGATCAGCAGGTCGGCCATGCACGCGCCGAGCACGGGGCGGCAGCTCCCGTCGATCACCAGGTCCCCCGCGCCGCCGTCGCCGTCGGCCGGGCCGGCCGCGCTGATGCCCGGTGCCAGCGCGACCGCCGCGGTCAGCGTGCCGGCCGCCATGCCCTTGATCAGGCTCTCCAGCACCCCGGTGTCCGCCGAGTCCGGCGCACCGGCGACCGCGCTGGCCAGGACCGCGCTGGCCAGCACGGTCGGCAGGAACCCGCCGGGGAACAGCGCCCGGCCGAGCTCCTCGGTGGCCACGGCCAGCTCGGGCAGCCCGTAGCCCTGCCCGCCGAGCGCCTCGGGCAGGTGCAGCCCGAGCAGCCCTTGCGCCGCGAGGCCGGGCCGCAGCGCGTCCCGGTACCACGCGGCACCGTGATCATCGGCTTCGAGGATCGCCCTGATCTGCGCCGGCGGGGCGGTGTGCGCTGCCCAGCCCCGCACCGATTCCGCCAGGGCCACATGCTCTTCGGTCAGGGCCAGCGCCATTGCCCACCTCGCTTGCTACGACGGAGCACTCGGCGGCGGGCACGCCGGCGCCGCGGCCACGCCGGGGGCCGGGGCCCTACTGCCGAGTACTTGGCATCCGGCTCACTGTAGAACGGCTCCTCCCTCAGCGGAAGCCGTAGTACCGAACCTTGTTACCGGCTGGTAAGATAAGCTATGTTACCGGCGAGTAGCGATCATGCGCCGGGGGATACTCACGGGCGGTTCCCAGGCACGGGAGGCGGGGCGATGAGCCACTACAAGAGCAATCTCCGCGACATCGAGTTCAACCTGTTCGAGGTGCTGCGGCGCCAGGACGTGCTGGGCGCGCCGCCCTATCCGGACCTGGACGAACAGACCGCGCACGGCATCCTCGACGAGGTTAACCGGCTCGCCACCGGGCCGCTCGCGGAATCGTTCGCCGAAGCCGACCGCAACCCGCCGGTCTTCGACCCGGCGACCGGCGCGGTGCGCATGCCCGAGGGGTTCAAGCGCTCCTACCGCACGTTCCTGGACGGGGAATGGTGGCGGCTCACCGTGCCGGCCGGCCTCGGCGGCACCGGCGCCCCCCGGTCCCTGAACTGGGCCGTCGCGGAGCTCGTGCTCGGGGCCAACCCGGCCATCTGGATGTACGCGAGCGGCCCGTCGATGGCGCAGGTGCTGTGGCTGGTGGGCACGCCGGAGCAGCAGCGTTTCGCCGAGGTGGCGGTGGAGCGCGGCTGGACCTCGACCATGGTGCTGACCGAGCCCGACGCCGGTTCCGACGTCGGCGCGGGCCGGGCCAGGGCGGTCCCCCAGGCCGACGGCACGTGGCACATCGAGGGCGTGAAGCGGTTCATCACGTGCGCCGAGCACGACATGGCGGAGAACATCTTCCACCTCGTCCTGGCGCGCCCGGAGGGCCACGGGCCCGGCACCAAGGGCCTGTCCATGTTCCTGGTGCCCAAGTTCCTCGTCGGCCCCGATGGCACGCTCGGGGAGCGCAACGGGGTTGAAGTGACCGGCGTAGAGCACAAAATGGGGTTGCACGCGTCGACTACCTGCGAGCTCACCTTCGGCGCCGGCCGGCCTGCCGTGGGCACCCTGGTAGGCGACAAGCATGACGGCATCCGGCAGATGTTCCTGATCATCGAGCATGCGCGGATGATGGTCGGCACCAAGGCGATCGCCACGCTGTCCACCGGGTACCTGAACGCGCTGGAGTACGCGAAGACCCGGGTGCAGGGCGCCGACCTCGCCCAGATGGCCGACAAGGCGGCGCCGCGGGTGACGATCACCCATCACCCCGACGTGCGCCGGTTGCTGATGATGCAGAAGGCGTACGCGGAGGGCATGCGGGCGCTGGCGCTCTACGCGGCGTCGCTTCAGGACGCCGTCCAGATCGCGGCGGCGCGCGGCGAGCCCGGCGAGGACGCCGCCGCGCTGAACGACCTGCTTCTGCCGCTGGTCAAGGGCGTTGGGTCGGAACGCGCGTACGAGATGCTGACGCTGTCGTTGCAGACCTTCGGCGGTTCGGGCTACCTCCAGGACTACCCGATCGAGCAGTACATCAGGGACGCCAAGATCGACAGCCTGTACGAGGGCACCACCGCGATCCAGGGCATGGACCTGTTCTTCCGCAAGATCCTCCGCAACGAGGGCAAGGCGCTGCGCGGCCTGCTCTCCGAGATCGCCCAGTTCGTGGCCCGGGAGGGTGGCAACGGCAGGCTCAAGCCGGAACGGACGGCGCTCGCCCGCGCGGCCGGCGACATTGACGCGATGGTCAACACGCTGGCCGGGTACGCGGCGGCGTCGCTGGACCGCCCGGAGGAGATCTACCGGGCCGGGCTGAACACCACCCGCCTGCTCATGGCGCTCGGTGACCTGGTCATCGGCTGGCTGCTGGCCCGCCAGGCCGAGATCGCGCTGGCCGCGCTCGACGGCGAGGGCGCGGACCGGCTGAGCGCGGCGGACAAGGCGTTCTACGAGGGCAAGCTGGCCACCGCGCGGTTCTTCGCGCAGACCGTGCTGCCCCGGCTGGCGGTGGAGCGCGAGATCGTCGCCGAGACCACGCTGGACCTCATGGAGCTGCCCGAAGAGGCGTTCTGAGCGAGCGCCCGCGAGGGAGGCAGACAGATCAGATCTCGAACTGGACCGCCGTCCGCCTGGCCGAGATCGGGATCACGTAACGCTCGACCAGCTCCCGGTGCAGCGGGTGGTCGCGGTAGGTGAGGTAGCCCGCGCGGTCGTCGAAGTCGGCCACGAGTGCGTAGTCGCAGTTCGCCGGCATGATCCCGGCGTCGGGGCCGAACGTGTACGCCCTGATCACGTCGATCGCCGGAGGCATCTTCGACAGCTCGTCGTGCAGCGCCCGCTTCTGCGCCTCGGTGGCGTCGTCGTTCCAGGTGAACAGCACAACGTGCCGGAACATCGCGTTCCCTTCTGCCGTCGTGGCCGGGTGGGACCATGATCCTGAAGGATCTTCCATTATCCCTGTGGAGAATCCTTCAGGATCATGAACGGTGGCTGGCTACGACCAGGCGATGATGCGGGCCGGGTCGGTGAGCATCGCCCCCACGTCGCGCAGCACCGCCGAGCCCAGGTCGCCGTCCACGATCCGGTGGTCGAACGACAGCGAGAGCGTGGTCACCTGGCGCACCGCCAGCGCTCCCTCGTGCACCCAGGGCATGTCTCTGACCTGGCCAAACGCAAGGATCGCTGTCTCGCCGGGGGTCAGGATCGGCGTGCCGGCGTCCACCCCGAACACGCCGACGTTGGTGATCGTGATGGTGCCGCCGGCCTGTTCGGCGGGCTGGGTCTTGCCTTCCCGCGCCGTCGCGGCCAGCGTGGCGAGCGCCTGGGCGAGTTCCGGCAGGGCCAGAGCGTGGGCGTTCTTGATGTTGGGCACGAGCAGGCCCCGCTCGGTGGCCGCGGCGATGCCCAGGTTCACGTAGTGCTTGACCACGATCTCCTGCGCGTCCTCGTCCCAGGAGGAGTTGATCATCGGGTGCCGCGCCACCGCCACCAGCAGCGCCTTGGCCACGAACAGCAGCGGGCTCAGCCGCAGCCCGGAGAAGTCGGGCAGGTCCCGCAGTCGCTGCACCGCGCGCATCGTTTCGGTCATGTCGATTTGCAGGAACTCGGTCACGTGCGGGGCGGTGAACGCGCTCGCGGTCACGGCCGCCGCGGTGTACTTGCGCACGCCCCTGATGGGGACGCGCTCCTCGCCGCCAACCGCCACCGGGCGGGGCGCCCGCGCGGGCTGCACGGCCGGCGCCGCCGGCGCCGCGGCCGCCGCATGCACATCCTCCCGGGTGATGGTCCCCTCGGGCCCGGTCCCCGCCAGCGAGGCCAGATCCACCCCGAGGTCCTTGGCCAGCTTCCGCACCGGCGGCTTGGCCGCCGGCCGTGCCGCCGCCCCGTTCCCCCCCGGCGCGGTAGCCGGAGCCACAGGCTCTTCCGGAGCCTGCCCAGCCCCGGAACCACCCTTCGCTCCGCCCCCCTTGCGCGCGCGCCGGGTCGTCGTGCCGAGCTTCACTCCGTACCCGACCAGCACAGCCTGCCGCTCGATCTTCGGCGCCGGGCTCCCGTGGATCCCAGGCTCGCGCGCCGTCTGTTCTGCGGCCGGTACCGGGACGGGACCTGCGGCCTCCGGACCGGCCTGAGCAGGCGCGGCGGCGCTAGCCCCCGCAGCCGTTGCGGGGCCGGACCCGGCGCCGGCGTCCGCAGCCACGTCGACCTCGATGATCGGGGTTCCCACGTCCACGGTCTGTCCCTCGGGCACCAGGAGGGTACTGACGACCCCTTCGTACGGACTGGGCAACTCCACCAGCGACTTGGCTGTCTCGATCTCCACGATGACCTGATTCACCGTCACCCGGTCCCCGGGCTTGACCCGCCAGGTAACGATGTCGGCCTCGGTCAGGCCCTCCCCGACGTCGGGCAGCCTGAACTGCTTCACATCAGCCATGCCCAAGCCTCTCAGAACGCGAACGTGCGGTCGACCGCATCGAGCACCCGGTCCAGGTCGGGCAGGTAGTGCTCCTCCAGCCGGGACGGCGGATACGGGGTGGAGAACCCGCCGACGCGCAGCACAGGTGCCTCCAGATGGTAGAAGCACGCCTCGGTGACCCGCGCGGCGACTTCGGCGCCAAGCCCGCCCGTGACCGGGGCCTCGTGCACGACCACGCACCGGCCGGTCCGGCGCACCGAGGCGACGATCGTCGCGGTGTCCAGCGGGGACAGCGAGCGCAGGTCGATCACCTCGACGGCGCGGCCGTCCTCGCGGGCCGCGACGGCCGCCTCCACGCAGGTGCGGACCATCGGGCCGTAGGCGAGCACGGTGACATCGGTGCCCTCAGCCACGGTCCGCGCGGTGGTCAGCGGCAGCGCGCTGTCCAGCCCGGCCGCGGTGTCCACCTCGGCCTTGTCCCAGTACCGGCGCTTCGGCTCGAAGAAGATCACCGGATCGTCGCTGGCGATCGACTGCTGGATCATCGTGTAGGCATCCTGCGGGCCGGAGCAGGCAACGACGCGCAGGCCGGGCGTGTGGGCAAAGAGCGCCTCGGGCGACTCGCTGTGGTGCTCCACCGCCCCGATCCCGCCGCCGTAGGGGATCCGGATCACCACGGGCATGGTGACGTGCCCGAGCGAGCGCAGCCGCTGCTTGGCCAGCTGGCTCACGATCTGGTCGAACGCGGGGAACACGAAGCCGTCGAACTGGATCTCGCAGACCGGCCGGTAGCCGCGCAGCGCGAGCCCGATCGCGGTGCCCACGATGCCCGACTCGGCGAGCGGGGTGTCCACCACCCGGGCCTCGCCGAAGTCCTTTTGCAGCCCGTCGGTGACCCGGAACACCCCGCCGAGCTTGCCCACGTCCTCACCCATGATGAGCACCTTGGGATCGGCCTCGAGGGACTTGCGCAGGCCTTCGTTGATCGCCTTGGACAGCGTCAGCGTGGTCATCGCGCCACCTCCTCGTCGGCGAACGTGTCCAGGTACGCCGCGTACTGCGCGCGCTCCTCGCGCAGCAGCGCGTTCGGCTCGGCGTAGATGTTGTCGAACATCGTCAGCGGCTCCGGGTCGGGCATCGACAGGCAGCCGTTCCTGACCCCCCGGCCCACCTCGTCGGCCTCGGCGTCGATGGCCTCGAAGAAGGCGGGGTCGGCGGACCCGGTACGGACCAGGTAGGCCTTGACGCGCTCCACCGGGTCCTTCAGCTTCCACGCCTCCAGCTCGGCGGCGAGCCGGTACCTCGTCGGGTCGTCGGTGGTGGTGTGCGCGCCCATCCGGTAGGTGAAGGCCTCGATCAGCGTGGGCCCCTGGCCCTCCCGGGCCGCCTGCATCGCCTTGCGGGTCACCGCAAGGCAGGCGAACACGTCGTTGCCGTCGACCCGGATTCCGGGGAACCCGAAGCCAAGCGCCCGCTGGTACAGCGGGATGCGGCTCTGCCGCTCCAGCGGCTCGGAGATCGCCCACTGGTTGTTCTGGCAGAAGAACACCACGGGCGCGTTGAACACCGAGGCGAAGACGAACGCCTCGTTCACATCACCCTGGCTGATGGCGCCGTCGCCGAAGTAGACGATGGCCGCCTCGCCGTTCTCGCCGACCAGGCCGTCCCGCTGGATTCCCATCGCGTACCCGGTGGCGTGCAGCGTCTGGGCGCCGATCACGATCGTGTAGAGGTGGAAGTTGTGCTCGGCGGGGTCCCAGCCGCCGTGGCTGACCCCGCGGAACAGCTCGAAGAGCTTCATCGGGTCCAGTCCGCGGCACCAGGCGACGCCGTGCTCGCGGTAGGTGGGGAAGGCCATGTCCCGGGGCCCCAGCGCGCGCCCGGAACCGACCTGGGCCGCCTCCTGGCCGAGCAGGGACGCCCAGATGCCGAGTTCGCCCTGGCGCTGCAAGGCGATCGCCTCGGTATCGATACGCCGGACGAGAACGAGGTCGCGGTAGAGCGCCTTCACCTCGTCGGCGGACAGGTCCAGTGGGTAGTCCGGGTGCTCGACCCGCTCCCCCTCCGGCGTGAGGAGCTGGACAGCTTCCACTCGTGATCCGGCCTGCCGGTCCAGGCTGGCGGATCCCGGTGCGGTGGTGACCGCACCGTCAGCATCGACGGCCACGTGCCACTCCTTGTGGTCGGGGCCGGTTCCGGGATCACCTTCACCGGCCGGTTCTCCTAGACGGGCCCGTTGAGGCTCTTGTGGGCTTGGACCCGATAGGGCCATGGTGACAGACCGCGCCCCGTGCGGCGAACCCGTGGTTAACACTCACCGCCGGCGCGTTGGTCGCGTACGCTGCGTGGCCGGCGTGCCAAGAGCGAGGAAAGGCTTGGAGAAGTGAGCAAAATCATCGTCGAAGTGATGTTGAAGCGGGAGATTCACGATCCGCAGGGAGAGGCCATCTCGCGCGCCTGCCAGCGGCTGGGATTCGGCGGCGTGGTAGCCGTGCGCCAAGGCAAGCGGTTCGAGGTCGAACTGCGCGGACAGGCCGACGAAGAGGCGCTGACCAGGGTCGAAGCCCTTGCCGGAGAATTGCTGGCCAACCCGGTGATTGAGGAATTTGTGCTCTATGAAGAGTCAGCGGGGCGTGACCGGGACGTGTTAGGGCAGTAGCGGCAGGAGGCTAAGCCGGGACTGGTGAGGATTCGTTTACCACAGCGACATGTGTGTTGACGATTATTACGGCCCCGAGGGGGAAGGCACATCTAAGTGGCCAACGCGAACCGTAGACCAACACGAACCGTGAACCAACGTGAACCGTGGGGCGCGGCAACCGGGGGACGGATGCATACTTCGGTGGCATGCGCCGAGGAGCCTACCGTGGACGTGAAGCTCTGCCTGGTGTTCCCGCGAGAGGCTCTCAGCGTGCCCGTGATGCGGCACATGCTCGGCGACGCGCTGCGCGGCCTGGGCGCTGACGACGATGGGCTCGCCGAACTTCTGCTGGCCGTGACGGAGGCGTGCACCAACGTGGTCCGCCACGGGGGGCCGGGCCGCAGGTACGAGGTCGTGGCCAGCCTGGGCAGGCGTGGCTGCCGGGTCGAGGTGCAGAACACCTGGCAGGGGTTCGCCATCCGGCGCCTGCCGGGACTGCGCCGCCGGACCTGGCCCGCGGCGGGACCGGCCGGTAACCGGCGCCGTAGCGGGCGTCCCGTCATCGCCCGGCGGTCTCCGCTCGGTGCGGCGCGGGCCGGGGATGGGCGGGTACCGGGCCCGGCGACGGCCAGGGACGAGGACATCGCCGCGCTTCCCGAGTCGGGCCGCGGGATCGAGATCATGCGAGCCTGCGTCGATGACGTGATCATGACCAGCGGCCCGGAGCACCGGACCGTGGTGTCGCTGCAAAAGCGCCTCGCCTGGCGCCCGGGTGCGCCGTTCGCGGACACGCCAGCCGACGAACTGGCCGACGCCGGCTGACCGGTGCCGCGCCGGCCGCGCTGCTTGCTGGCCTGAGCCGGTAGCCTGCGTCCGTGAGCCAACCTCGCGCGCTCTGCCGACGCCGCCGAGGGCGCCCATGACGGCCCGGGTGGGAATCGTGACGTTCCCCGGGTCGCTCGACGACCGGGACACCGCCCGCGCCGTGGCGCGGGCGGGCGCCGAGGCGGTTCCGCTCTGGCACGCCGACCGTGGCCTGCGCGGGGTCGATGCGGTGATCCTGCCCGGCGGGTTCTCCTACGGCGACTACCTGCGCTGCGGCGCGATCGCGCGGTTCGCGCCGGTGATGACCGACCTGATCCCGGCCGCCCGCGACGGCCTGCCGGTGCTGGGCATCTGCAACGGCTTCCAGGTCCTCTGCGAGGCGCATCTGCTGCCCGGCGCGCTGATCCGCAACGCCGGGCTCAGGTTCGTCGACCGCGACGTGGTGCTGCGCATCGAGAGCACGGCCACCCCGTGGACCGGCGGCTACCGGCAGGATCAGGAGGTCACCGTGGTGCTCAAGAGCGGCGAGGGGTGCTACCTGGCCGGCCCGGAAACCCTGGCGCGGCTGGCGGACCGCGGGCAGGTGGTCGCCCGCTACCGCGACGGCAGCCCGAACGGTTCGGTGGGCGACATCGCCGCCGTCGCGAGCGAGGAGGGCAACGTGGTCGGCATCATGCCGCACCCGGAGCACGCGATCGACCCGCTCACCGGGCCCGGTGCCGACGGGCTGGGGTTCTTCGCCTCCATCGTGGCCGCGCTGGTGCGCCAGTGAAGGCGGGCACCGTGGCTGGCCCGGACACGGTGGCGCTGGCGGCGGCCACGCCGGACCGGCCCCAGCCGTACCAGGAACTGGGGCTCACCGACGCCGAGTTCGCCCGGATCCGCCGGTTGCTCGGGCGGCGGCCGACCGACCCCGAGCTGGCGCTCTACTCGGTCATGTGGAGCGAGCACTGCTCCTACAAGTCGTCCAAGGTCCACCTGCGCCAGTTCGCCGATAAGGCGCCGGTGACCGGGGATGGGCACGCCGGCGGGGCGCTGCTTGCGGGCATCGGGCACAACGCCGGTGTGGTCGACATCGGGCAGGGCTACGCGGTCACGTTCAAGATCGAGTCGCACAACCACCCGTCCTACGTGGAGCCCTTCCAGGGCGCGGCGACCGGCGTGGGCGGGATAGTCCGGGACATCCTGGCCATGGGCGCGCGCCCGGTGGCCGTGCTGGACTCGCTGCGGTTCGGCCCGGCGGACGCGCCGGACACGGCCCGGGTGCTGCCGGGCGTGGTGGCCGGCATCTCCTTCTACGGCAACTGCCTCGGCCTGCCCAACATCGGGGGCGAGCTGGCCTTCGATCCGTGCTACGCGGGCAATCCCCTGGTGAACGCGTTGTGCGTGGGCGTCATGCGGCACGAGGACCTCCAGGTCGCCGCGGCCAGGGGACCGGGCAACAAGGTGATCCTCTTCGGTGCCCGCACCGGCCCGGACGGCATCGGCGGGGCGTCCGTGCTCGCCAGCGCGTCGTTCGGCGGCGGCGAGGCGGCGAAGCGGCCCAGCGTCCAGGTCGGCGACCCGTTCATGGAGAAACTGCTGGTCGAGTGCTGCCTGGAGCTGAGCGCGGCCGGCCTGGTCGCGGGCATCCAGGATCTGGGCGCGGCCGGCGTCTCCTGCGCCACCGCCGAGCTCGCCGCGGGCGGCGGCTCGGGGATGTCGGTCGATCTCGGCCTCGTACCCCTGCGTGATCCCACGCTCGGCCCCGCCGAGATCCTCATGAGCGAGTCGCAGGAACGCATGATGGCCATCGTGGAGCCGCGGCACGTGGGGCGGTTCACCGAGATCTGCGCGCGCTGGGACGTGCCCGCCACGGTGATCGGCGAGGTAACCGGCACCGGGCGGCTGGAGATGACCTGGCACGGCGAGCTGGTGGTGGACATCGCGCCGGAGACCGCCGCCGACCAGGGCCCGGTCTACGACCGGCCGATCGCGCGCCCGGCCGGCCAGGACGCGATCCAGGCGGACGATCCGGCGGCGCTGCCGCGGCCCACGGCCGGCCCCGCCCTGCTGGACACCCTGCTCACGCTGCTCGGCTCGCCGGACCTGGCGGACAAGACGTGGGTGACCGAGCAGTACGACCGGCACGTGCGCGGTGACACGGTCCTCGCCGCGCCGCAGGACGCCGGGGTGATCCGGGTCGACGCGGAGACCGGTCTCGGGGTGGCGATCGCCACCGACGGCAACGGGCGTTACTCCCGGCTCGACCCGTACACCGGCGCCCAGCTTGCGCTGGCCGAGGCGTACCGGAACGTGGCGGCCACCGGCGCCCGCCCGATCGCGGTGACCAACTGCCTCAACTTCGGCTCACCCGAGGACCCCGGCGTCATGTGGCAGTTCGCCGAGACGGTGCGCGGCCTCGCGGACGGCTGCGCCTTCCTCGGCACGCCGGTGACCGGCGGCAACGTGAGCTTCTACAACCAGACCGGGGACGTGCCGGTGCATCCCACGCCGGTGGTCGGCGTCCTGGGCGTGCTGGCCGACGTGCGGCGCCGGCTGTCGCTGTCCTTCAGCCGCGCCGGGGCACGGGTGGTCCTGCTCGGCACGACGGGCCAGGACTTCGGCGGCTCGGCGTGGGCCTGGGTGGCGCACGGGCACCTCGGCGGCCGGCCACCGGCCGTGGACCTGACCGCGGAACGCGCGCTCGCCGAGGTGCTCGCCGCGGCGGCCGCTGACGGCCTGCTCACCGCGGCGCACGACCTGTCCGACGGCGGCCTCGCGGTGGCCCTTGCCGAGTGCTGCCAGGCGGGCGGCACCGGCTGCCGGGTGAGCCTGCCCGGCGACCCGTTCACGGCGCTGTTCAGCGAGTCGCCGGCCCGCGCCGTTGCCGAGGTGGCCCCCGGTGCGGAGGCGGCGTTCACGGCGCTGTGCGAACGGCACGGGGTGCCCGTGACGGAACTGGGCACGGTGGGCGGCGACAGCCTGGACGTAGCGGGCTGTTTCAGCGTCCCGGTAGCGGAACTGGCCGCGGTGCGCCGCCGGGTCCTCCCCGCCCTTTTTGACTGAGCCGAGGGCTAAGGTGAAGGGCCGTGAACGCCCGGGAGAAGGCCGCGCAGCGGCTGCGGGCTGCGCTGGACGAACAGCGCGCGGCACTGGGCGAGCCGCCCTGGTCCGGGCCCGCGGATCCGGATGCGCTGGGCCGTGCCTGTGCCCTGGCGGTCCTGGCGGCCCTGCGGGCGGGGGATACCCCTCGCCCCGAGGCGCTGCGCGCCGCGACCAGGTACCTGCTTGACCTGCTCGCGGCCGAGGCGCCCGGCCGGGCGGTGGAGGTCCGGGTGCCGCCCTACGCGGCGGTCCAGTGCATCGGCGGCCCCCGGCACACGAGGGGAACGCCGGCCAACGTGGTGGAGATGGACCCGGTGACCTGGGTCCAGCTCGCGACAGGCGCGGTGACGTGGGCCGAGGCCGCCTCGTCCGGCCGGGTCCAGGCCAGCGGCGTCCGCGCCGACTTGGCGCCGTATCTCCCTGTGCTCAAGGTGCGCGGACAAAGCGGCACAGGCGCTTAGACTGGCCGCGTGGTCCAGCCCGATGGCCGACTGACCGGCGACTTGGTTCCGGAGGATCGGCTTCCTCGGGACGCGTGCGGCGTATTCGGCGTGTGGTCTCCCGGCGAGGATGTCGCCAAGCTCGCCTACTACGGGCTCTACGCATTGCAGCACCGTGGCCAGGAGGCCGCGGGCATCGCCGTCAGCGACGGCGAGCGGATCGTCGTCTACAAGGACATGGGCCTGGTGCCCCAGGTTTTCAACGAAGGCGTGCTGGAGTCCCTGCAAGGTCACATCGCGGTCGGCCACTGCCGCTACTCCACCAGCGGCTCGTCGGTGTGGGAGAACGCTCAGCCGACGTTTCGCCCAACCGCCACCGGCGGGCTCGCGCTCGGGCACAACGGAAATTTGATCAATACGCTGGAACTCACCACCCTGCTCCCCGCCGCCAGCCGTCATTCGGGGCTGGCCGGCACGTCCGACACGGACGTGCTGACCGCGTTGTTCGCCGACCCGGGTGCGCAAAGCGTATGGGACAGCGCACTCGCCAAGCTGCCCCTGGTCCGGGGCGCGTACTCGCTGGTCTTCCTGGACGAGCGGACCCTGTACGCGGCGCGGGATCCGCAGGGCTTCCGCCCGCTGGTCCTCGGCCGGCTCGGCCGGGGCTGGGTGGTCGCGAGCGAAACGGCCGCGCTGGACATCGTCGGCGCGGAACTGGTCCGCGAGGTCGAGCCGGGTGAGCTCATCGCGATGGACGAAACCGGGGTCAGGTCGGCGGCGTTCGCCCCGGCCAGCCCGCGCGGCTGCCTGTTCGAGTACGTGTACCTGGCCCGGCCCGATACGACGATCGCGGGCCGCGGCGTCCAGGCGGCCCGGGTGGAGGTCGGCCGGCGCCTCGCCGCGGAGTACCCGGCCGAGGCCGACCTGGTCATCCCGGTGCCCGAGTCGGGCACGCCGGCCGCGATCGGGTACGCGCAGGCCAGCGGCATCCCCTACGGGCAGGGGCTGGTCAAGAACTCCTACGTGGGCCGCACCTTCATCCAGCCGAGCCAGACGATCCGCCAGCGGGGTATCCGGCTCAAGCTGAACCCGCTGCGCGACGTGATCGCAGGCAAGCGGATCGTCGTGGTGGACGACTCGATCGTCCGCGGCAACACGCAACAGGCGATCGTGGCGATGCTGCGCGAGGCCGGCGCGGTGCGCGTTCACGTGCGCATCTCCAGCCCTCCGGTGCAATGGCCGTGCTTCTACGGGATCGACTTCGCCACCCGCGCCGAGCTGATCGCCGGCAACCTCTCACCCGCGCAGATATGCGAGTCGATCGGCGCGGACTCGCTGGGGTTCATCTCGCTCGAAGCGCTGATCGAGGCGACCACGGTGCCCGCGCGAAACCTGTGCCGGGCCTGCTTCGACGGCGACTACCCGCTGGGCGTGGCCGAAGCCGAACGCGGCAAGCACCTGCTGGAGGGCGCCGGAGCGGCCGGGACCCGCCCGTGACGGTGCCGCCGCCGGGGGAGCGTCTCCCCGGGGCGCCAGCGGCGCCTGAGCGGCCGGCCGGCGTGTCCCATGGGGCGGCCGGCGGTGGGTCGTCCTACCGGGCCGCCGGGGTGAGCATCGAAGCTGGCGACGCGGCGGTCGCGCTGATGCAGGACGCGATCGCGCGGACAGCGGGCCCCGAGGTGGTCGGCGGGATCGGTGGGTTCGCGGGGCTGTTTGACGCCTCCCGGCTGAGTGGCTACCGGCGCCCACTCCTTGCCACGTCCACCGACGGGGTGGGCACCAAGGTCGTCATCGCCCAGCGCCTGGGCCGGTACGACACGGTGGGCCTCGACCTGGTCGCGATGGTCGTGGATGACCTGGTCACCTGCGGCGCGGAACCGCTGTTCATGACCGACTACGTGGTGTTCGGCGCGCTGCGGCCCGAGCGGGCCGCCGCCGTGGTGAGCGGGGTGGCGCGGGGTTGCGAGCGGGCGGGGTGCGCGCTGCTCGGCGGTGAGACCGCCGAGCATCCCGGGCACCTCGGCCCCGATGACTTCGACCTGGCGGGCGCGGCGACGGGGGTCGTGGAGGCGGACGCGCTGCTAGGCCCGGACCGGGTCAGGCCCGGCGACGTGGTGCTCGCGCTGGCCTCATCGGGACTGCACGCCAACGGGTATTCCCTGGTCCGGCGGGTGGTCGCGGAGGCGGGACTGGGACTCGACGCCGAGCCGCCGGAGCTCGGCCGGCCGCTGGGCGCGGAACTGCTGACGCCGACCAGCATCTACGCCCGTGACTGCCTGGCCCTGGCCGCCGAGTGCGATGTCCACGCGTTCGCGCACGTGACCGGGGGCGGGATCGCGGCGAACCTGGCCCGCGTGCTGCCCCCCGGAACAGGCGCCGTGCTGGACCGCGCGACCTGGCGGCCACCGGCAATCTTCGCCCTGCTGGCCGGCCGCGGTGGCATCGAAGGGCCTGAGATGGAGCGCGTCTTCAACATGGGCATCGGCATGACCGCGATCGTGAACCCCGCCGACGCCGACCGCGCCCTGCGCCTGCTCGCAGCCCGCGGCATCCCCGCCTGGCACGCAGGCGAGGTCACCCAGGACCCCGGTGGCGCCCGCCTATCCGGCACCTACCAACCCTGACCGCCGCCAGCAGCAGGCCCAGGCAGCCACGCCACTGCGGCACGGAAAGCTGCCCAGCGGGCCGGTTACCGGCAAGCGCGGGGGTTCCGGGGGGCTCGGCCCCCGGGCTAGCACTGCGGGCGAACGGCGAAGGCGGCCGCAGGCTAGCAAGCGATAGCAGTGAGTGCCGCCAAACGACATAAAGCTGTACCACTACGGCATGGAAAGCTGCCCAGCGGGCCGGTTACCGGCAAGCGCGGGGGTTCCGGGGGGCTCGGCCCCCCGGGCTAGCACTGCGGGCCTATGGCGAAGGCGGCCGCAGGCCGCTGAGCAGCCCGGAGTGCCCCGGCCGGTACCGGCAATCGCGGGGGTTCCGGGGGCTCGGCCCCCCGGGCTAGCACTGCGGGCCTATGGCGAAGGCGGCCGCAGGCTAGCAAGCGATAGCAGTGGGTGCCGCTAAACGACATAAAGCTGTACCACTGCGGCATGGAAAGCTGCCCAGCGGGCCGGTTACCGGCAATCGCGGGGGTTCCGGGGGGCTCGGCCCCCCGGGCTAGCACTGCGGGCCTATGGCGAAGGCGACCGTAGGTCGCCGAGCAGCCTTAGCTATCCTCGTCGTCCTCGTCAGGTTCTTCGTCGTCGAAGTCGCTGTACCGGTCGGCGAGGTCGGCATACGCGTGGTCGTCCATGTCCTGCCCGCCTTCGCCGACACCCAGCTCGGTCCGCAGCCGGTCAAGGTCAGTGCCGCCGCTGTTGTACTTGAGCTGGCGGGCCACCTTTACCTGCTTGGCCTTGGCTCGGCCGCGCCCCATTGGCTCGACCCCCTCGAACATGCGGAGCCTTGACTAAGGCCCCTGTTCCCTGCAGTGAACAGTACGGACATCGTGCACATAGTGCCGCGCCGCATCTCCACCGCCTGGAGCGCGACGCGCGTTCGAGCCCGCATGCTTCTATAACGGTACCTGCTTTGCGCCGTGTGCGCTTCCCAGGCGCGCTCGTGCACCCACAGGCGCGGGTCGGGCGCCCGCCGTCAACGCCGCCGGGGCCGGTCAGCCGCAGGTCAGGCGGCTGCCAGGAGGCGGTCAGACGTTGGTCAGGAACTGAGCCAAATCCCCCGAAGCCTGCCCACTTCGGACATCCTGCGCTCGGCGAGCCGGTCGGCGGCCACGGCAGGGGGCACGCCCTCTTCGTCGGCGAGCGCGAAGATCTTCTTGGCGGACGTGTAGATCTGTTCCGCGCGAGCCCGGGCCCGCTCCGCGTTGTAGCCGGCCAGTTCGTCCGCGACCTGAATGACGCCGCCCGCATTGACCAGGTAGTCCGGCGCGTAGAGGATGCCGCGATCGGCCAGGACCTTCTCCAGGCCGGCGTGCGCGAGCTGGTTGTTGGCCCCGCCGCAGACGATACGCGCGGACAGCGCCGCAACCGTGTCGTCGTTGAGCGCGCCACCCATCGCACATGGCGCGTAGACGTCCAGGGGCTGGGCGAGCAGTTCCGCACGGCCGCCGACGGCCGCTACGCCGGGGTGGGCGGCCTGGGTTCGCTGGATCGCTTCGGCGCTTACGTCGCAGACGACCACCCGGGCACCCACCTCGGTCAGGTGGCCGACCAGACGGTGGCCTACCTTGCCCACCCCTTCTACCCCGACCAGGCGGTCCTCCAGGCTGGGCGAGCCCCAGACGTGCTCCGCGGCGGCCCGCATCCCGTGGAACACCCCGACGGCGGTCAGCACCGAGGAGTCGCCGCCGCCGCCGTTCAGTACCGTCCGTCCGGTGACGTAGCGGCACTCACGGGCCACGATGTCCATGTCAGCGCTGTAGGTGCCGATGTCGCATGCGGTGATGTAGCGGCCGCTCAGCGACTGGACGAACCGGCCGTAGGCCCGGAGCAGCGCCTCGGTTTTGTGCCGGGTGGGGTCACCGATGATGACCGCCTTGCCGCCGCCCAGGTCGAGGTCGGCGAGGGCGTTCTTGTACGCCATCGCGCGGGACAGGTTCAGCGCGTCGGACAGGGCCGCGTCTTCGGTGGGGTAGGGGAAGAAGCGGGTGCCGCCGAGCGATGGCCCCAGGGCGGTGGAGTAGATGGCGATGATGGCCCGCAACCCGGTCTGGGTGTCCTGGCAGAACACGACTTGCTCATGGCCGCTGCGGGCGGTGGTGGCTGATGCCGGCGTGCCCTGGGGGTAGGCGGGCACGCTGCCGTGTGAGTTGCTCGCGAACACATTGGTCACGGTCGTGGCTCTCCTGGCTCGTCCGCGTCCTCGTTGACACGGGCTCGCGACAAGCGTATTCCCCGGGCTGTGGTGGCCGGTGAGCCATGAGGTTCTCGGCTGGCCGTGCCGCATTCAGAAGCGGTGACGATCTCGTTACGTGTCGCATCTGTATCCCGCCGTCACGCCGTGCCACGATGCGTTCGTGCTTCCCTACGCGGCCTATTTGCGTGTCTACGAACCGCTGTCCGCCTTCCCTGACGCCGAAGGCAGACGCTGGTCCCGGTATGCCGCGTCAGTGGGCCGGCCGCGCCGGGTCGGCGCGCTGGCCGCCGAGCAGGCGGACTCGCTGCGGCGGGCCATGGCGCTCCCGCCGCTCCCCGCCCCGGAGCAGGAGAGCGATCACGCCTACGTGCGCTGGTCCGAGGGGATCACCTACGTCTGTCCATGGCAGACGAGGCTGCGGTCCTGGCTGGCCCTCACCCGGCTCCGTGCTGCCGCGCCGTCGCTGACCAAGGCCGCCTTTTCCACCCATCAGACCGAGGCCGCGGTGCGCGAGTTCGCGCGCTGGCGCAGCCAGGAGGCCTCGCCCCGGGTCTACATCCAGGCCAGCACGTGGACCGTACCGTTTGCCTGGTTCATCCCCTTTGCCCCGGATGAGCGATGGCTCGTTCTCGGTAACCACAGCGACCCGGTGGAGGGCGGCGGCCGGGCGACCGCCGCGGGAACGCGCACGCTCGTCTATGCGACGGCGATGGCTCAGGCGCGTACCCGGGTGGCCAAGGCGCTCGGTGTGATCCGGCGGACCAGGGGCCTGCCCGCCGCGGGGGCTCTCGGCGGTGACCCGGTAGCCATCGCCGCCGAGCTCAAAGAGGTCGGGGCCTGGCTGGAGGAGTTCCACCCACACGCCCTCGTCGAACTCGACTACGGCGGCCTGGTGCACCTGCTCGACGACACCGCGCTGTGCGCGGACCAGTCCGTGGCCGAGGTGTCGGCCACGATCAGCGCGATCTCGGCGGGGGAGATCGAGTTCGCTACCGCCATGTGCCACCGGTTCACCGCCCGGTGGCGCGCCCTGGGTGCCCTCGAACAAGCAAGCTGAGCGGACCCGGGGGCGCACCCGGGGGCAGCGTGTGCCTGAGGCGCGCGTAGGGGCGGAGTCAGCGCCATCACCGGGCACTTTCGACGGCACGAGACGACTTTTCCGAATCTCCGCCATCGCAACTATACGTATCGCTAGAATCACGCAGCGTGACTCAGATCAGTGGACCAACGGGGACACGTGTCGCAGAATCTTTGCTCCTGGTGGTCGACTTGTCACCGCTGGTGATGGCAATATGGTCTCAGTGGGCCATATAGGACATCCACGGCAGGCTCCACCCGGAGCCAGGAAGAGCTACAACGCAGGATCGCAGTACTGGTCCAGGAGGAGAGGCCGTACACATGTCTGCTCGCACACCCGAAGCCGAACCCCTGCTGACTCCGGCAGAGGTTGCCACGATGTTCCGCGTGGACCCCAAGACCGTTACGCGGTGGGCGAAGGCTGGCAAGCTCACGTCCATCCGCACCCTCGGTGGGCACCGCCGGTACAGGGAGACGGAGGTCCGCGCTCTGCTCGCGGGCATTCCGCAGCCGCGTTCGGAGTGATGTAGCGCAGTCCGCAGTCGTACATAGGGGGGTCGGCCCCGGCGGTCACCAGGCCGCGCTCGGGGCGGCTATCGCAAGTCGCTTCGCAACGGCGATGGGCCGGTAGGACGTCGCCGGGGTCGATCCGGTCGCCCAGGGGGACGCGATCGGGCCGCCGGGCACATCTGCCCGGGGCAGAGAATCCGCCAGGCAGCGTCGCCGGCGGAACAGGAACCTCCCGCCCGGGCACGCCGCCCGCCACGGCGGACAGCACCAAGCACAGATCCCGGTCCGGCCGGATCCCGGCAGGGCAGCGGCCGGCCGCAGGCCGCTGGGAGAGCAACTCGCTGGAGCTGGCTGGTAAAGGCACGGCCACGAGGGGCCGGTCAATAGCTTCAGGTAATCAGTCGGCAACTTTTCGTAATCGCAGGTGCGCGCCCCAGGGGTCGGTCATACTAGGCCGCGAGCGCCCGCTGGCAGGTGCGCACACACTCGGCGGCTTGGCCGCCGGCCACGGATGATGGCAAGCGCTGCGGCGCGTGCCCAGAGGTTGGCAGCGCCACATGGGTCCGCAGGGTGCGGGGGGTGCGGCGTCGCTGTTCAGGGGAGGATCGCAAATGCGTGATCCGGAAATGGTTTCCCGGGCGCAACAGGCGGCGGCAACGCTGGAGCGCGCGTGGGAGCGCTGGCGAGTCATGCATGGCCTGTCGGCAGAGCCCATGCCACCGGTTTCCAGTTACGTCGGCTACTCGATCGAGGAGCCGTGGGGGCGCCCGCGCGTCGTGTTCGGCGTGGATGCCAGGGAAGCAGAGTTGCTCGCAACCCTGCTCGACCGGCACGAGTGCGTCGGGCCGTTCTACCGGGCCGATCCGGCCGAGGTGCCGGCGGGCCAGGTGGCCGGGACCGGTTACCCGCCGGATCCCCTCCTGGAGGAGGCGCGCTCGCGCATCCCGGCGCCCGCCAAGGCCGCCGAGCAGGAACCAGAGCCCCGCTGGGCACGGGATGTGCAGCCCAGCCCCGCCATTCCCGCCGGTGGGGAGGCCAGGCAGGGCGGCACAGCGCATGACCGGCCGCGCCACCAGGGCCAACGGGAGCCGTCCAGAGGCTCCGGTGGCCAGGTTGGCGCCGCCGATGTGCCGTACCCCGGTGACCCGGCCGATGGCGCGGCTGACGCCGGTGACCAGCGCCCCGGGCGGCGCGGGGACCGGCGCGGAGAACCAGGCCGGCCCAGCCGGCGGGAACGCGGCCGCGGCCGCCAGCGTTCGGCAGCGCAGCAGGCGGCCGCGCGGCAGCCGGGGGCACAGCCACCGGGGACCGAGCGGCCCGCAGCTCAGCAGTCCGGAACTCGGCAGCCGGGGACCCAGCAGCCCGCAGCTCAGCAGCCCGCAGGTCAGCAGGCAGGGGCTCAGCAGACAGGGGCTCAGCAGGCAGAGGCTCAGCAGGCAAGGGCTCAGCAGCCGGGCACGCGGCAGCTGGAAGGGCGGCGCCCGAAGGCGCAGGCGGACGCGAACGTGGCCGCACCCCCCGGCGGCGCCGAACCCGGCGCGCAGGACCTGCTGGTCCCAGCGGTTGACGGGGCCGGGGACGACTGGCCCGCGGACGCGGGCGTCCTCCTGCGGGCCGACCGTGACGAAGGCTCCGGCGCCGGATGGGCCGCCGCGGGCCTGGCTGACCAGGACGAGCGCGGGCCGGCCGCAGACGGGGACGGCCCGGATCACACGGCGAAGGCCGCGCGGGATTCCGCGGCGGAGGCGGACTGGGCCAGCGCAGGAGACGCAGGCTGGGAACGTCCGGGGGACGCTGAGCAGGACGACGGTGTGGCCGCCGGATGGAGCCGCACCGAGACAGGCAACGGCTGGGTCCGGGCCGACGAGGCCGGCCCCGGTCATCTGGGGAGCGCGGACCGCGGTGACCCGGACGCGGACCGGCGCGGCCGCGCACGGGACGCCGGCTGGGATCACGCCGGCTCAGGCCGGCCGCGATCACGTGCCGGGCGCGGACTGGGATCACCCCGGGGCCGATGGCCGCGACCAGATGCGCGATGCGGACTGGGGCCAGGCGGACGGAGACAGCCGCGATCAACTGTGGGAGGACGGCTGGGCCCAGCGCGGCCGGAATCACGCCAGGAGCGGCGGCTGGGCGCCCGCGGACGAGGGCAGCCAGAATCACGCCATGGGAGCGGACCCGGCTCGCGAAAACGAACCCGGCCGCGATCAGCTACGCGGCGAGGACGGCTGGTCCCACCCGGAAAACGACGGCCCGGACAACGCCGGGAGCATCGGCTGGGCCCACGGGAACGAGGGCGGCCGGGATCACGCCACGGGTGCGGACTGGGCTCGCACGGACGTCGATGCCGACGGCCACCTGCGGGACGCCGGCTGGGCCGACCCGGACAAAGATGACGGTCTCGCGGGCAACGCGGACTGGGATCACGCCGGGGCGGACGGCCGCGCGGGCGATGGGAGCTGGGCCGACACGGACGAAGACGGCCGCGGCCCCGCGGGTAACGCGGCCTGGGATCACCCGGGACTGGACGGCCGCGACGGCGCGGCCAGTGAAGGGTGGGTCAGCCCAGACGAGGACGGGCGCGCTCCGGCGGGCAACGCGGACTGGGATCACGCCGAGGCGGATGGCCGCGACCGCGCCGCCAACGACGGCTGGGGGCACGCAGGCGAAGGCGCCCGGGACCGCGCGGGTGAGGCGGGCCGGGACCACGCCGGGGACGCGGACTGGGGTCACGTACGGGATCTCGGCCAGGACGGGACCGGCCGGAACCATCCAGGGAACGCCGCGCCGCAGTCCCGCGCCCCGGGCCGTCTCACTCCGGGCGGGCGCGGCGAGGCCGGGGGCATGGCCGACGCCCTGACCAGGCGGGACAGCGCCAGCGATCCGGACCTGCCGGATCCGCTGGTCCCGGGGGATGTCCTGGCCGGCACGCCACAGCAGGGCGGCGCCAGCATCGGCACGGCCGGGCGGGTTCCCAGGTCCGACACCATAGCCGCTGAGCTGGCCGGATGGGCTTCCGGCGAACTGCCGGGGGAGGCGTCCGCCCGGCTAGCAGCCTGGGCCACCATCGGCGGGGTTCCCTCGCCCTCGCCCGGCTACCACTCGGCCGGTACCTCCGGTATCGGCTCGCCAGGCATCGGTACCACCGAGCCGGTCAGGTAGGAGACCCGGCCCCGGCGCACGCCGCCGGGGCCGACACCACTGACACGGCCGGTCAGCCCCCGGCAGGCAGCCGCCCCAGGGAGGCCTGCCGGGGCTTGTTGTGCTCGGTGATCCGGCATCCACGGCCGAAACGCCGGGCCGCCGCTGCCCGTTGGCCGTCGGCCAGCCGGGTTCGCCGGCCCAGCCCTGTCCGCCGGTCCCGGTGGCGGCCTGTCGCGGGTTGGCTTGCCGCTCGCGGCCGGGATCGTCCGAGGCCGGGCGGAGAATCTAGTGGTGTGCGGGTTGCTATCGTCGCCGAGCCGGAGGGCGGCTGCTGGCTGTCCGAGTCCGTGGGCGACGAGACGGGCCCCGGGCGCATCGTAAGGCACGAAAATCTGGCGGCCGTGGTGGCGGCGCGGGAGCGGGCCGGCGACGTTCGGTGGGTGTGGGCGGCCAGCGCCGAGCTTTACCCGGAGCTGCTGCGGGCCGGGGTGCGGGTCGAGCGCTGCCACGACGTGGCGCTGACCGAAGCCCTGCTGCTGGGCCGCGACGGGCGTTACGGCGAGCCCGCCTCGCTGGCGGGGGCGTGGGCACGACTGCATGCGGCGGCGGCACCTCTGCTAGCCCCGGCCCCGCCACCCCACGCTCTGCTAGCCCCGGCCCCGCCACCCCACGCTCCGCTGGCTCCGAGCCCGCCACCCCGCGCTCTGCTAGCTCCGACCCCGCCACCCCGCCCATGGGCGCAGGGCGTGCGGCGGCCCGCGGGTCCCGGCCAGGCGGTGCTGTTCGAGCCCGCCGACCCGGTGTTCCCCAGTCCGCGCGCGGCGCTGGAGGCGCTGGTCGCGGTGCATGCCGACCAGGTTCGCCGGATCCGGGCCGACGAGTACCCGGCCAGGTTCGGCCTGCTGGTCGCCGCCGAGTCGGCGGCGGGCCTGGTGGCGGCCGAGATGGGCTTCCACGGGCTGCCCTGGCGCGCCGATGTGCACGGTGAGCTGCTGACCGGGCTGCTCGGCGAGCGGCCCATGCCTGGGCTGCGCCCGGCGCGGCTGGCCGACCTGGCCAGCCGGATCGGCGCGGCGTTCGGCGGGCGGCCGGTGAACCCCGACTCCCCGGCGCAGGTGCTGCGCTCGTTCGCGGCCGACGGGGTCCGGGTGCCGTCGACCAGGGCGCACGTCCTGCGCGAGGTCGACCACCCGGCCGCCGCGCTGCTGCTGGAGTACAAGGAACTCGCCCGGCTGTACGGCGCGCACGGCTGGTCCTGGCTGGACGAGTGGGTGTCCGGGGGGAGGTTCCGCGCGGAGTACGTGGTCGGCGGGGTCGTGTCCGGGCGGTGGGCGACCAGGGGCGGGGGCGCTTTGCAGATCCCCCGCGTGCTGCGCCGCGCCGTGGTGGCCGACACCGGCTGGGTCCTGGTCGTGGCCGACGCCGCCCAGCTCGAACCGCGGGTGCTGGCCGCGCTCGCCGGGGACGAGGCGCTGGCGGCGGCGGCCGGCACCGGCGATCTCTACCTCGCGCTGGCCGACGCGTTCGGCGGGGACCGGGCCAAGGCCAAGATCGCGTTGCTGTCGGCCATGTACGGCGGCGCGGCTGGCGAGGCGAGGCAGCTCCTGGCGGTGCTCCGGCACAGGTTCCCGCGCGCGGCGCACTACGTGGAGTCGGCGGCCCGGGCGGGGGAGGAGGGCAAGGTCGTCCGGTCCCGGCTGGGCCGGACCTGCCCACCTCCCTCCGAGGCCTGGCGCGGGCTGACCGCCGAGCCGGACGAACCGGGTTCCGCCGAGCCGCGGGCCGGCCGCTCGATCCGGGCCCGCGGCCGGTTCACCCGCAACTTCGTGGTGCAGGCCAGCGCCGCGGACTGGGCCGTGGTGTTCTTGGCAGGGCTCCGCCGCCGCCTTTCCGTCCTGAATTTGCCTTACGCTGCTGCGCCCAGCCCCGCTGCCGACGAGGCGGCCCGGTCCGCGGCCGGCCCAGCCGCCGGTGGCGGCGATGGTCAGCCGCGCCTGGTCTTCTTCCAGCACGACGAGGTGATCGTGCACTGCCCAGAGGCCCTCGCGCAGGACGTGGTCGCGGCGGTGGCTGACGCCGCCGACGAGGCCGGGCGGCTGGTGTTCGGGCCGACCCCGGTCCGGTTCCCGGTGACCACGGCCGTGGTGACCAGCTACGCGGACGCGAAGTGAGTGCATCCGGCAGCGGAACTGCTGGGCCCGCGGCGGCAGCGCTGGCCGCGACCCCGCCGGCCCGCGCTCTGCTGGCTAGGCGGCGGCCTGCTGCGGCTGTTCGGTGCCGCAGTACTTGCACTTGCTCGCGGCGGCCGGCAGGTCGCTGGACAGGCAAGCCGGGCAGGTCTTGACCGGAGACGGATCGCCGAACACGGTCTGCCCGCGCCGGGACTGGACGTGCCGGTACGGAACGACGATCACGAAGTAAACGACCAGCATGAAGACCAGGAAGTAAATGATGGAGGAGATGAGCGCGCCGAAGTTGATAAACGTCGCCGAGTTGCCCGCCTGGCCCAGCTGAACGCCCAGCCCGGCGGATTTGCTGCCCTGCGCCCGCGCCACGATCGGCTTGATGATGTCGGCGGTGAAGCCGGCTATCAAGGCGCTGAACGCGAGAGCCACGGCAAGGCCGACGGCCACGACGACGATGTCGCCGCGCATGAGGAAGTTTCTGAATCCTTTAAGCACTCTGACCTCCTTGGCCGCTTCCAGGAATGGGAAATATCGTTACCGGTCCGGTCCAGCCGACCATGGAATGACGACGATATCGTGCTCGACAAGCAAAGTACCGGGACACGCTTCGGGCGGCCGGTCATCTACCCGCCCGGCGGCCGGGCAAGCCCGCGGGCGGAACAGGGTTCGGCCCGGCGGGAGGACGCCCCACGCGTCCCCACCGCCGGGCCGAAGCGGGCGCCCTAACCGTTGCGGAGTTGACTTGTATCGTCCATTGAACGGCTCCGGGCAGCCGCCCGTTCAGTAGGTGATTTGGTGGCGGAACGAAGGGACATGGCGATGAGGCGGATCGTGCTGGCTGTGATCGGTGTGGCCGCCGTCGTCGCGGGAGTCGTCTGGACGCTCCAGGGGCTGGGCTATGTGGGCGGCAGCTTCATGTCCGGGGCCACGGTGTGGGCGGTCATCGGCCCGGTGGTCGCCGTGGTCGGGCTCGTGCTGATAGCCGTCGCGGGCCGGGCGCGGCGGCGCGTCCGCTAGCGCGCCGCTGCCGCGCGGGCCCACCCGAACCGTGGATGTGGGACCCGTGACCGTCCTGTCCGTTCTGTGCCGGTTGCCCAGGTCAGCTACCGGATTTGGGCGCTGGGCCGGCCGCAAAGGCTGCCATGACGCCGGTCACGCACGGTAAGCTGCCCGGTCAGGGGACGGCTCCGCGGGGAGGCATTTGGAGGGCCTCATGGAAGGGCGGTACGAGGTTGCCAAGGGGACCCACGATGCGGGGGTGTCGTGGGTTGTCTGGGTGCGGCGGGACGAGCCGCGCGAGGGCGACTTGTTAAGCATGATCCGGGTCACGGACGCCTCCGGCCGCATTCTGCACGCCGGAGGCTCGTCCGGCCCGCCGCTGTACCCCGGCCGGATGCTCAACGTCAGCACCAGCGGCAGCGAGGAAGGGCCGCGGGCTTTGCTGGGTCGGGTCGGCCCGGCCGTCCGGCGGCTCGAACTGAGGATGCGCAACGGCGCGACCCTCGATGTGCCGCTCGTTGACTGCCCGGACGTTCCCGAGGTCCGTTTCGCCACCCTGCTGCTTCCGCGTGAAGCATCGCTCGACTCGCTGGCTGGGTTTGACGCCGAGGGCACCGAACTCGAGCGGTTCGACCTGAGGTTCCAGCAGGGCCGGTGGGAGGCACAGCACTGGCCGGGCGTGCACGCGCCGCGCTGACCGGGCCCGCCGCCGGTCAGCCCCGGGGCTGGCCGCGGCTCCGGCCGGTTCGCGCGGGCCGGTTCGCCGTGCCGGTCACGCCTCGCACGGCGGGGACGGCGGGGCGTGTTCCGGCATGCGCCAGGCCGAGGCCGCGGCGGCCATGATCTCGGCGGTGGTCCGCAGCACCGGCACGCCCTTGACCGGCTGGTGCGCGAGGAAGCCGCGCAGCGCGCGCAGCGCCGCCGGGTCGCCGAGCAGTTCGCCGTGGAAGGCCGGGATCACCACCACGTTGCGCGGCAGCGGGCAGGCGGGCAGGGTCACCGCGTCGGCGAGGGGGACGATCTCGAGCAGGCGCAGCCGGGCATGGTGCGCCGCGGCGGCGGCGAACCGCGCGCCCACCTTGTTCACGGAGTTGATCAGCGTCTCCGCGCCGGACGTCCCGAACGGCGACAGCCCGCCGACGAACCAGATCATGGCGCGCAGTTCGTCCCCGGTCACCATGCTGGTCCCGCCGCCCCCGCGGAAGCCCACCTGGCCGGGCGCGACGATCGGGCTGAGCAGGACCACCGACCTGACCGGGACGTCGGGGTGGCGGGCGAGCATGGCGTACACGCCGAGCGTGCCCTCGCTCTCCGCCACCACGTTGACGGGCTGGCCCGTCTCCTCGTGGAGCCGCCACACCTGGGCCGCCATCCGGTCGCCGAGCTGGGCCAGGGGCAGGTCGGCCGCGGCCGCCCCGTAGGGGAGCGGCTGGCCCTTGCTGTTCAAGCCCCGGTAGGAGAACTGCTGGACCACGGTGCCCTGTAGCGCCAGGACCAGCGCGCGGTCCTGCCCGCAGCACCACGAGCCGAAACCGGCCACCTCGAGCACGGGGTGGAGCCCGGCGTCGGCCGCGGCGTCACGCTCCGCCGCGGACGCGGCGCTCCAGGCCACCGGGCTGTCGCTGGGCCTGCCGACGGTGTTCCCGCCGATCACGAAAACCAGCCTGGTCAGCGCGATGACCACGGCGATCACCACGGCCAGGGCCAGCGGCGCGGCCGGGACCGGCCAGATGGTCGGGTGCCGGTGGCCGCGCCAGTGCGCCCGGGCCGGTTCCGGGACGGGATCGTCAAGGCCGTGCGCCGCCGCGCCGGTGAGGCCGTACCAGGCGCGCGCGTTGATGAGGCCGGCCAGCCCGGCCATGGGCACCGCCCACGGGACGGGCAGCGCCATGGTCACCGCGGCAACCACGGTCAGCATGGCGAACTCCGCCAGCAACCACCCCGCCGCGCCGCGCGTCGGCAGGGTCCGCCACCAGGTGTCGGCCACCCCGGCATGGCTGAGCGGCAGCGCGATCAGGAGCATGGCCGGCAGCAGGGCGAGGAACGGCCACGAGAATGGCAGGATGGCCACCCCGAAGGTCAGGCTGACCAGCGGGGATATCAGCAGGCAGGCGAGGATCGTGACGGCCAGCGCGCTGCGCAGGCAGGCCAGCGGCCCCGGCGGGATCAGGCCGGCCGGCCAGGCGAGCCGGACCAGGGCGGTGTTCAGCGTGGACCGCGCCAGCAGCAGCCCGGCCAGCAGCAGGGCGAACCACAGCCAGGACCGCTGCGTGCTGTACAGCCAGCGCAGGTCGTGGAAGATCGCCAGCGGCGGCAGCGCGGTGACCTGGGGGGCGAGCGCCCTGGCCGCGGGCGCGAACGCGACAAGCACGCCGGCCTCGGCCATCGCGACGCCACTGGCCACGGCGATCAGGCTCCGGTGCGCCAGGAACCTGTCGCTGCTGGCTAGCCTCGGCTCTGCGTTCATGCGCTCCCGCGCCCGGGTTGGGGGCCTGGACCCTCCCGGGCCGGACGACTCCGGTCCGAGCGGATCCCCTCACTGGTATATCCCAGCGCCCGGATCGGACATTCCCGCGAACGGGCGGCTAAGTGCGGCAGGATCATCACAGCCGCCCCGCGTCCACGATGCGCCGCAGGAACCGCCGCGTGCGCTCGTCCTTGGGCTCGGAGAACAGTTGGGCGGGCGGGGCGTCCTCGATGATCCGCCCCTCCTCGAGGAAGCACACCCGGCGGGCGATGTCCCGGGCGAAACCCATCTCGTGCGTGGCGATCAGCATGGTCATCCCGGTGGCGGCCAGTTCCCTGATGACGTCGAGCACCTCGGCCACGAGTTCCGGGTCGAGCGCGCTGGTGACCTCGTCCAGCAGCATGATCTGCGGTCTCATGGCGAGCGCGCGAACGATCGCCACCCGCTGCTGCTGGCCACCGGACAGCCGGTCGGGGTACTCGGCCTCTTTGTCGGCCAGCCCGAACCGGCTCAGCAGCGCCCTGGCCTCGTCCTCCGCCTCGGCCCGCGGCAGGCGCAACACCTTCGACGGGGCCAGCGTCACGTTGCGCAGCACGGTCATGTGCGGGAACAGGTTGAACGACTGAAACACGATGCCCACGTACCGGCGCACCAGGTTCTGGTCGATGCCCGGCCCGGTGATCTGCTGGCCCCACAGGCTGATCCGGCCCGAGTCGATGGGCTCGAGCAGGTTGGCACAGCGCAGCAGCGTCGACTTGCCCGACCCGGACGCCCCGATCAGGCAGATCACCTCGTGCGTGGCCACCGAGAGGTTGATGCCTTTCAGCACCTCGTTGGCGCCGAACGACTTGTGCAGGTCCTCGATCTTGATCGCCTCACCGCCAATGGGCGGCGCCTCAGCGGGCATGTTCGCGCTCATGCCGGGGCACCGGCCAGGCGCCGCCTGCGGTCCCGCTCGATCAGCCGGTCGGTGAAGCGCGCCAGGGGGATGGTGAGGATCAGGAACAAGATGGCGGCGACCGTGAAGCTGGAGAAGTTGAACACCTGCTCGCTGTAGATTTCCGCCGCCTTGTTGGCCTCGATCGTGCCGAGCACCCCGACCAGCGCCGTGTCCTTCTGCAGGCTGATGAAGTCGTTGAGCAGCGGCGGGATGATGTTCCTTACGGCCTGTGGCAGGATCACATGCCGCAATGCGGTGCGGTGCGGCAAGCCCAGCGACAGGGCGGCCGCGACCTGGCTCTGATGCACCGAGTTCAGCCCGGCCCGGTAGACCTCCGAGACGTAGGCGGAGTAGGACAGGACCAGGGCGGTCACTCCGTAGACGGCATTGGACTGGTCCGAGACCACCGGAAGGCTCAGGGCCGGGACGCCCAGCCCGATGGCGAAGATCACCAGGATCAGCGGCACGCCGCGGAACAGATCCACGTAACCGGTGGCCAGGATTCGGATGGGGAACAGCGCGGGATGCACGGACTGCCGCACCAGGGCGATGAGCAGCGCCAGGATCAGGATGAACACCTCGGCGACGAGGAACATCCTGATGTTTAGCCAGACGGCCGCGCCCACCGAGTAGTAGCCCTTTTGCGGGTCGCCGATGAACGAGGCCCACATGTCCTGCGGGTTGAAGAACGCATGTTCCACCGCCCGCGCACCGGGCGCCAGCAGGAAGATCGCGACCAGCACTCCGAGCACGACAATCGTGCTGGAGGTCGAGATGACCGTCCCGCTGACGCCGCCGAGCAGGTGGGACCCGCGCCCCCGCCGGGCGAACGAGGCGGGCGGTTGCCAGGCGCTGCCAGCCGCCCCGGCCGAGGCGCTGGGCGGCCCGGTGCCGGGCAGTCCGGTACCGGTAAACCCGGTACCGGACGGATCGGCCGACGGAGGCCCGGCCTGGTGCTCGTCCATAGGCTGTGGCGGCTAACTGCGGCCGGTCAGGGCTGGACGGTCGGGAAGGCGAGATAGATCTGCAGGTATTTCTTCTGCAGCGCCTGCAGGGTGCCGTTGCTCTTGAGCTTGGCGATCGCGTGGTTGACGCAGTTCACCAGCGGGTTGCCCAGGTGGAACAACAGCCCGTAGTGCTCGCCGACGGCCGGGAACTGCGCCACCAGGACGGCGTGCTTGAGCTGCGCCGAGGCCATGTACTGCGCGGTGGGCGTGTCGGTGACCAGCGCGTCGATCCGGTGCGCCTCCAGTGCCGCGGCGGCTTCGGCGAGGGTGTCGAACACCCGGGGCTGCTGCGTTGGCTGGATGTTGTTGGTGATGTAGGTAAGGCCGGTGGTCCCCACCTGGTCGCCGTACAGGTAGGTCTTCAGCTGCGCCGCCGTGTGCTGGGTGGCGATCTTCGAGCCCTTGAGCGCCACGATCGCCTGCTGCACGTCGTAGTAGCTGTTCGAGAACGTCACGGCCTGCGCGCGCTGCGGCGTGTAGGAGATCTCGTTGATGTCGAAGTCGAACTTCTTCGGCCCCGGGGCGTAGGAGCTGCTGAACGGCTCGGTGACCCACACCACCTGAGACGGCTTGAAGCCGAGCTGGGCCGCGATCGCGTAGGCGACCGCGCTCTCGTAGCCCTTGCCGTTCGTCGGCTTGTTGCTCACGAACCAGGGCGTGTACACGGGGTTGTCAGTGGCCACCGTGAGCACGCCCTTGGTGTACAGGTTCTTCTGGATCGAAGCGTTGGAGCAGCTGGCCGCGCTTGCCGCGCCGGAGCTGGGCGCCGGGGGGCTGCTGGACGTGGCGGACCCGCAGGCCGCCAGGCTGGCGCCGATGGCCGTGGCGGCCACCGCGAGCATGATGCGCCGCATGTGATCACTTCCCCCACCGCGCTGTGGGGCGCGGGATGTGCCCGGGACGCCGGAGCGTCCTTGATCGTCGGCCGGAGCCTACCGTAACTGCTGGCCGGGGGGCGGCCCTCAGGCCGGGGGATTTCCCTCGCCCAGCGCGAAGCGGAGGTAGCGCTCCGCGGAGCGGGCAACCGCGGCGGCGCCGTCGGCGTACACCACACGCCGCCACCACGCGCCGTAGACGCGCTCGAACCGGTACGGCGCCAGCCGGGCCAGGCCGCAGCGGATGACCTCGGGCCGTTCCGGGATGAGATTCGGGTAGCTGTACATGAACGAGACATAGCGCCGGTCCGGGACGACCGTCATGATGTCCCCGGACAGCACCGCGCCCGCCCCCTCGTCCGCGTCCGCCCAGTGCAGCACCTGCCCACCGGCGAAGTGGACGCCCACGTTGATCAGCGTGAGGCCGTCCCAGAGCTGATGGGTCTCGCCGTCCCAGAACCGCACCAGCGGGTCCGGCCTGGCCACCCACTCCCGGTCGTTCGCGTGGATGTAGACCGGCGCGCCGAACTCGCGCGCCCAGGCGGTCATCGATCCGTAAAAGTGCGGGTGGCTGATCGCGATCGCCCGGATCCCGCCCAGGTCGCGGATCCGGCCCGCCAGGTCGTCATCGAGGTAGGTGATCATGTCCCAGAGCACGTTGCCCGCCGGGGTGAGCACCAGCAGCGCGCGCTGCCCGATGGCGGTCGGCGGGTCGGCACCCACGCCGACGACGCCCGGCCCCTCCGCCTCGATCCGCCCCCGGTGCCCGGCCGCGGCGAGCTTGGCCAGGCTGGTCCACCGCTGCCCGTCCCAGCCCACGTACTGCCGTTCGTCCAGGCAGATGGGGCAGTCTTCGCGCGCCGCGCCGTACTGCACCCCGCAGGTCGCACAGATCGGCAGGTCCTCGTCCATCCTTCAGATATAGCCCAACGGCTGACGCCCGGCGCACGCCCCCCGCGGGCCGGCCCGGCGCCGGGGCTGATCAACCCCCGGCCAGGCGGACCCGCGCCGCCTCAGCGCGCCGGCTCCGTCTTGGCCCAGTACTCGTCCGAGGCCTTGGTCGCGGCCATCGCCTCCCGCGTCTCGAAACCGGGTGCCATGGAGGCGGCGGTGCCCGGCAGCACCTCGTGATGGCCGATGTTGAGCATGCGCAGCCAGCTCTGCTGGCCGAAGGTCAGCCCGATGAAGCAGCCGAGCTCCACCAGTTCCGGCTCGCTGAAGTGATCGCGCAGGCGCGCCCAGAAGGCGTCGTCGGTGGGCAGGTGCCAGGCGATCGCTTCGGCGTAGGCGAGCGCGGCCTTCTCCCGCTCGCCGTACCGCGGCGAGGTCTCGAAGTTCAGCAGCTCGTCGTACTTGCCCTCGGTCAGCCCGCCGGCCGCGGCCGCCACCGAACGCTGGTTGCCGCAGTACTCGCACTGCACCGAGCGGGAGATGTAGACCCGGCACAGCTCCTTGATCTGGTGGTCGCAGACGCCGTTGCGGAAGACGGCGTCCCAGGACTCGGCGAAGAACCAGAAGCAGGCGGGGACGTGGGCGCGGATCGCGGAACTCTCCGGCCGCGGCGTGCCTTCGCGAGCGCACCGCTCCATCTCCGCCCGCATCTCGTCGTCCATATCGGTCAGGGGCACATAGCTGATGCGCTGGTTGTCCGCCACCGGTTGCTCCTTGTCTCGCTGCGTGATCCTCGTTCCCCGGCTCTGCTTTCCCCCGCCCCCGCGCTTCGCGCCCACCCCCCGCACTCGCAGTGTGCCAGCGGGCTCCGGGCGCTGCCAAACCATCCCGGCCAGCGCGCTGACCAGCCGGGCACCGGGCGTTACGCTGCGCGGGGGCGGCCTGCGTGTCGCTGGCGCGTTCTGGTCATAGGCCGCCCACGTTCTGTTTAGGGTGAACCCGGTACGGAAGCAGCACGTTAAAACCCTCGGTGATGCGGCGGTCCCGCGGCCATCTGGGAGGCAGGCAGATGTTCTGTGCGCAATGCGGCAACGCGGTTGCCGAGGGAGCGCCCTCATGCGCGCGGTGCGGGACGCCGCCCGGTGCCGCGGCCGCGGCTGCCAGCCCGGCTCGCGCTGGCGGCACCGGAACGGGCACGGCGGCGCAGGGCTACAGCTTCAACTCGGCACGGCTGACCCAGGCGGACAAGATCACCGGCGTGGCATCGGTGATCCTGTTGATCTCACTGTTCCTGCCCTGGTTCAGCGTTAGCGGCCCCGCGGGAACCATTTCGTGGAGTGGCATCACCGCCCACGGCTACCTCTGGCTGGTGTTCCTGCTGTGCCTGGGGATCGTCGCTTTCCTGGTCTTTGGTGCTGGCTTCACCGAGTTGCCGGTCAAACTGCCCGCGGCACGCGAACCGCTCCTGCTGACGGCGAGCGGGTTCAACCTGCTGCTCGTCGTGCTGGCCTTCTTCGTGTCGCCCGGCTACCTGGCGCTGGGCGTCGGCTGGTCCTTTGGTGCCTTCGTCGCGCTGATCGCCGCCATCGCGGCGTGCGCGCCGCTGGCCATGCCGCTGCTGCGGGCGCGCAGCGGCCGCTGACGCCCGCCGCCTGGTTGCTCAGCGCTGGGGCCGGCCGCGGGGGACGCCCGGGCCGTAGTGCCCGCGGGCGGGGGAAGGATCAGCGCGCGCGGAACAGGGCGGCCACCCGGTCCCGGGGCAGCGCCGGGCTGCGGTGGCCGTCGCGGCCGGTCATCTCCTCGTTCGCCACCAGCGCGTTGGCCACCGCCTCCTCCACGCCCTGGACCACCGCGGCGAAGAACGGGTTCATGGCACCCCACGGGATGAACGTGAGCTGGTCGTAGGCGCGGCCGTCCTGGCTCATCTGGTAGGGGCTGAACCCGCCGGGGTTGCCGGTCGAGAAGGCGAGGAACAGATCGCCGGAGTAGTGGGAGCCGGTGGTGCCGGTGCGGGCCAGCCCCAGGGTGACCCGGCGGGCCATCGCCGTGCACTGGCCGGGGAGCAGCGGCGCGTCGGTGGCCACGACGGCGATCACCGAGCCAGCCCCGGGCGGCACGGTGGCGTCGCCGGACATCGGGTTGTCCTCGCGGAACAGTTCACCCAGCGGCAGCCCGGCCAGCGTGAGCTCCTGCCGGGCGCCGAAGTTGGCCTGCAAGAACACCCCGACCGTGTAGCTGGTGCCGCCGTGGCGGACCGTCCGGGACGCGGTCCCGTTCCCGCCCTTGAACTCGTAACAGTTCATGCCGGTGCCGCCGCCCACCGAGCCTTCCTCGACGGGCCCGCTCTGCGCCGCCTCCAGCGCGGCGATGACCGCCGCCTCGGTGACGTGGTGCCCGTTCGCGTCGTTGAGGTAGCCGTCCCAGGTCTCCGCCGCCACCGGCAGGCACCACATGTCGTCGCGGCCGGGGTGCTGCCCGGCCGCCCAGGCGACGATCCCGGCGTGCGCGATCCCCACCGCGTGCGTGTTGGTGACGGCGATGGGCAGGCAGAACGTGCCCGACTCGGCGATCCAGGAGACGCCGGTCATCTCGCCGTTGCCGTTCTGGGAGAAGTAACCGGCCGCGACCGGGTCGGTGGCACCTGCGGGCCCGCGCGGGTGGATTGCGGTCACGCCGGTCCGCACCGAGTCGCCCTCGATGAGCGTGACGTAACCCACCTCGACGCCGGGAACGTCGGTGATCGCGTTCCAGGGCCCGGGGGTCCCGCCGAACGGGATGCCCAGGGCCCGGGCCCGCGGCTTGCCGGCAGGCGTCGCTGCGTGCGCACGGGGCAGCCTGGGCGGGGAGGCGGGGTCGCGGCTGGCACTGCCTGCGTCAGTCACCGGGCGGGCCTCCTCGTTCCGATGGCAGTGAGCCTTGCTCGCCGTACCGTATCGCCCGGGTGGCCTCGCCGACCTCGGCGAGCGCCGCCTCGCTCAGCGTCTGCGGGGTCCCGGCGAGCCGCGCGTACCAGTACACCCGGGCCAGCCACTCCAGGGTGACGGCCCGGTCGTAGGCCCGCGCCAGGCCCGGCCCGCAGGTGAGCGCGCCGTGGTTGCGCAGGATCACCGCGCTGCGGCCCGCCAGCGCGGCGACCGCGTTGCTGGCCAGCTCCGGGGTGCCGAACCTGACGTAGGGCGCGACACGCACCACGCCGCCCAGGTCCGCCATGGCGTAGTGCACGGCCGGCAGCTCGTCCAGCACGGTGGACAGGGCCACCACGTACGGCGAGTGGGTGTGCACGATGGCACCAGCGCCGGTGGCCTGGTACACGGCCAGGTGCATCGGGGTTTCCGTGGACGGCCGCAAGCCGGGCTCGGGTGCCTCTTCTTCTCCCGCCCCGGGCGGTGGCTCCGCCGCCGCCCTTCCACCCCCGGCCGCCAGGCGGACCAGGCAGATGTCGGCCGGGCCCATCCGCCCGTAGGGCACCCCGGACGGGGTGATCGCGACCATGTCCCCGCGCCGCACGCTGAGGTTGCCGGACGTGCCCGGGCCCAGGTCATCACCGGCCATCCGGCGCGCGTACGCGACCAGGTCCTCGCGGTCGGCCGGGGTCAAGCCGCCCTGCCGCGCCGCCGCTGCGTCTTCGCCCACGCGCCCTCCCCGGCCTCTTGCGTAGTTGGTGCCCAGCTACGGCCCGCGGGAACAGCGGGACCTGACTCAAGGCCCGCCGCGTGATATTTGATGTACATCCGCCATTACTTCGATCGGCGAGGTTTCTAGCCCTGCTGGGATGCACAGACCGCCCAAAGCGGTTCTAGCCAGGCGAGAGGGCAGGATGCACGGAGGGATGTGCGATGGCTCACGCTCAGCGCGCCAAGGGCGCGGACCCGGGCAGCCCGGCGGAAGCGCGCGCGCTGCAAATCGAGGCCAACGGAATCAACGTCATCTCCGACGAAGAGCGCAAGGGCAGACCGCGTGACCTGTTCTGGCCGTGGTTCGCCGCGAACGTCTCGGTGCTCGGCCTGAGCTACGGCGCGTTCGTCCTCTTCTTCGGCATCTCGTTCTGGCAGGCGGTGGTGGTCGGCCTGGCCGGCATCATCATTTCGTTCCTGCTGTGCGGGTTCATCGCGGTCGCGGGCAAGCGCGGGTCGGCGCCGACCATGGTGCTCGGCCGGGCGGCCTTCGGCGTGCGCGGGAACAAGCTCCCCTCGCTGATCTCGTGGCTGCTCACCGTCGGGTGGGAAACCGTGCTGGTCATCCTCGCGACGCTCGCTGCCGCGACGGTCTTCGAGCGCCTCGGCTGGGGCGGCGGCACCGGGACCAAGGTGATCGCGCTGATCGTCGTGGTGGCGCTGACCGTATTCGGCGGGGTGATGGGGTTCGACCTGATCATGCGGATGCAGACGGTCATCACGATCGTGACCGCCGTGCTGACGGTCATGTTCGGCGTCCTGGTGGTCGACAAGATCCACTGGCACACCGTGGCCGCGATCCACGGCGGCACGGCGCAGGAGCTCATCGGCGCCCTGGTGTTCATGATGACCGGGTTCGGGCTCGGCTGGGTCAACGCCGCGGCCGACTACTCGCGATATCTGCCCCGCCGGTCCTCCGGTGCGGGCGTTATCGGCTGGACGACCTTCGGCTCGGCCATCGCGCCGATCTTCCTGTTCGTCTTCGGCCTGCTGCTGGCCGGCTCCTCGACGAGCCTGTCCAACGCGATCGGCGCCGACCCCATCGGCGCCCTGGCCAACCTGCTGCCCACCTGGTTCCTGGTCCCGTTCGTGGTCGTGGCCGTGCTCGGCCTCATCGGCGGCTCGGTGCTGGACATCTACTCGTCCGGGCTGGCGCTGCTGACCCTGGGCCTGCGGGTGCCACGGTTCGTCGCCGCGCTGATCGACGGCACGATTATGACGCTCGGCGCGATCTACGTGGTGTTCGTGGCGCACAACTTCGTCGGCCAGTTCGAGGGCTTCCTGATCACGCTCGGCGTGCCGATCGCGGCCTGGTGCGGAATCATGCTGGCCGACATCGGGATGCGGCACCGGGACTACGCCGAGGCCGACCTGTACGACCGGCGGGGCCGGTACGGCGACATCCGGTGGTTCCCGACCGGGGTGATCGTGGTCAGCACCGTGCTGGGCTGGGGCCTGGTCACCAACACCAGCGCAAGCTGGCTGAAGTGGCAGGGCTACCTGCTCGGCCCGTTCGGGCTTGGCGGCAAGACCGGCGCCTGGGCCGGCGCCAACCTGGGTGTCCTGGTGGCCCTGGTCATCGGGCTGGTCGCGACCTGGGCGTTCAGCCGCTCGGCGGTCCACGCGCAGGAGGCGGCGCCGCTCCAGCCCGCCGCCGCTCAGGTATGACGGCCCCGGCATGACGGCTGAGCAGGGCACGGCGCCGGCCGCCCGGCTCGCGGTCATCGACATGCAGCGGGTGTTCGCCGCGCCGGGCAGCCCGTGGCTGGCCCCGCGGTTCGCCGAGATCGTCGGGCCGGTCACCCGGCTGGTCGAGGCGTTCCGGCCCAGGGTGACGTTCACCAGGTTCGTGGCCCCGGATGTCCCGGCAGGGGCGTGGCGCGCCTACTACGCGCAGTGGCCGTTCGCGCTCCAGCCGCCGGGCGCGCGGATCTACGAGCTCGTGGACGAGTTCGCGGGCGAGCCGGGCCCGACGCTGGCCGCGACCACGTTCAGCAAGTGGGGCCCGGAACTGGCGGGCCTGACCGGCGCGGGAACGCTCGTGCTGGCCGGGGTCTCGACCGACTGCTGCGTGCTGTCGACGGCGGTGGCCGCGGCCGACGCCGGCACCCCGGTCCGCGTGGTCGCCGACGCGTGCGCCGGGGTCGATGATCAGAGCCATGCCAAGGCCCTGGACATCCTCCGGCTCTACAGCCCGCTCGTCGAAGTCGTCACCCTCGCCGACGCCCTCGCCGCGGCCCCCGCGGCCGGATGAGCCCCCCGCGCCCCGGTAGCGGGGGATCCGGGTGAGTGCTGGGGCACGATGGGCGGGGTAATGGCGTAATGCCTGAATCAGAGCAGTGGGCGCGGCCGGGGGCGGGCGCCCGGAGCGGGCGCGAAGCGCGGGGGCGGGGGGAAGCAGAGCGCGGGGGCGAGAAGGGCAGAGCGGCGGGGGCACTGTACGGGCTGGCGATCGGTGACGCGCTCGGCATGCCGACCCAGTCGCTGCCGCGTGCCGAGGTCGTGGCGCGATACGGGGCGCTTGTCGGCACGTTCTGGCCCGGGCCGCCGGGGCACCCGCTCGCGGCCGGGCTGGCGGCCGGGACGATCACCGACGACACCGAGCAGGCGATGCTGCTGGCCCGGCTCATCGTCGAGCGCGACGGCGAGGTCGATCCGGCCGAGCTGGGCCGCCGCCTGCTCGCCTGGGAGGAGTCGATGCGCGCCCGCGGGTCGCTCGATCTGCTCGGGCCGTCCAGCAAGCGTGCGCTGGCCGCGCTGGCCGCCGGGGCCAGCGCCGGCGAGGCGGGCCGGTACGGGGTCACCAACGGCGCGGCCATGCGGGTCACCCCCGTCGGCGTCGCCACCTCCTCGCGCGACCTGCCCCTGCTGGTCGACCGGGTGGTCGCCGCGAGCCGGGTGACCCACAACACCGGGATCGCGCTGGCCGGCGCGGCGGCCGTCGCCGCGGCGGTCAGCGCGGGGATCGACGGGGTTGCGCTGCCCGGCGCCATCAGGCTGGCGTGCTCCGCCGCGGCGAGCGCGGCTCAGCGCGGGCACTGGGCCGCCGGGGCGGACGTGGCGTCGCGGATCCGCTGGGCGGCCGGGCTGGCCGCCGGGCTCGGCCCGGATCAGCTCATCGACACGGTGTACCGGCTGGTGGGCACCAGCCTGGCGACCCAGGAATCGGTGCCTGCCGCGTTCGCGGTGGCCGCGGCGGTCCCGGACGACCCGTGGCTGGCCTGCCGGATCGCGGCCTCGCTCGGCGGCGACTGCGACACGATCGCCGCGATGACCGGCGCCATCTGCGGCGCCAGCCTCGGGGTGCAGGCGTTCCCGCAGGCGGCACGGGACACCGTGGCCAGCGTCAACGGCCTCGACCTGGACGCGCTGGCCGCCGATCTGCTTGCGGTGCGGGCCGGTACGCCATGAGCGGGGGCGGGCGCAGGACGGGGGTGGGCGCGGAACGCGGGGGCGGGGAGAGCACTGCGCGGGGGCGGGGAGAGCAGAGCGGCCCGTTCGCCCGGCTGCTCCACCTCGGCAACGTGGTCGTGGACGTGGTGCTGACCGTCCCGGCGCTCCCCGAGCCGGGCGGCGATGTGCTGGCCACCAGCACGGAAACCGCGGCGGGCGGTGGCTTCAACGTGATGGCCGCGGCCCGTCGGCAGGGCCTGCCGGTGGGCTACGCGGGGCTGCTCGGCAGCGGCCCGTTCGGCGAGGTGGCGCGGGCCGCGTGCGCGGCCGAGGGCATTGAGGTGCTGCGGCCCGCCAGGGCCGGCATCGACACGGGTTTCGTGATCAGCGTCGTGGACGCGACCGGGGAGCGGACGTTCCTGACCAGCCCCGGGGCCGAGGCCACGCTGACCGCGGCCGACCTTGACCTCGTCCGGCCGGGCCCGCGGGACGCGGTCTACCTGTCCGGCTACGGGCTGGTTCACGCGGCCAACCGGGCCGCGCTGCTCGGCTGGCTGCCGCGGTTGGCTGACGGCCAGATCATGGTCTTCGACCCCGGCCCGCTGGTGGGGTCCCTCCCCGGCGACGTGCTCGATCCCGTGCTCGGCCGGGCCGACTGGCTCACCTGCAACGCCCGGGAGGCCACCCTGCTCACCGGTACCCAGGATCCGCGAGAGGCGCTGCGGCACCTGACCCGGCGGTCCGGGCGGGCGGGTGTCCTGGTGCGGACCGGGCCCGATGGCTGCCTGCTCGGTCGGCGCGGCGAACCGGCGCGGCACGTGCCCGGCTTCAGCGTCGCCGCCGTGGACACCAACGGCGCCGGCGACACCCACACGGGCGCGTTCCTCGCCGCGCTGGCCGCAGGGGCGTCACCGGCCGGCGCCGCGCGCCGGGCCAACGCGGCGGCCGCGCTGTCGGTGACCCGGCGCGGGCCCGCCACCGGGCCCACGCGCGCGGAACTGGACAGTTTCCTGAGTTCATGGCCCGCCGAGCGCGGAGCGCAGCCCCCGGGCTGACGGCAGGCACCAGGCGCCGGCCAGATGAATATTTAAAGTAAGCCTATCTAAAAAGTAGGAAGTTGGTTTAACCTGCCGGTGGGCGGGTCGTGGGCGACCACGACCCGGCCAGGCCGTCCGCTGGACGGCCTGCCCCGCTGTTCTCGTGAAAGGTCACGTCCCCGCATGGACACACGCTCGGTTCCGCGCCTGATGCCGGGCCGGCCGTTGCGTGCCTCGCCCAGCACGCCGTGGGACTGGTTCCACGTCAACGCGGGGCACCTCCTCGGCAGCGCGAACGAGATCTTCACCTGGCAGCACGATCCCGACTCGGCCGGGCATGGCGAGTACACGTTCTTTGGCAACGAGCCCTCGGGCACTCCGCTGCTGCCATACAGCCGGGCGATCAGCGTGCAACTTGTTCCGTGGAACAAAACGGCCACCCTGGTGCAATCGGACGACCAGCCGGAAGGTCTGTCCGCGGCGTTTGCCGGCAACGCCCAGACAACCCGCAACGGCGACCTCTTCGTTGGCTGGGGGGCGCTGCCTTACTTCTCGGAGTTCGGCCCGTCCGGGCAACTGGAGTTCAACGCCGAGTTCCCGGCCGGGGTGAATACCTACCGCGCTTACCGCCTGCCCCGGTTCCCGGGCGGCGGCGCCCGCAGCACGGCTGAGGGAGGTGCCGGGGGATAGGACCCAAGGCGCTGGCCGCCTACTGCCGGGGCTGCCAGCACGCTTTGGGCGCAGGGACGCGCTGGCGGAGGCGCTTGCCAGCGCGTCCCTGACCGGGCCCGCCCGGGAAAGGCGCCTTATCGCGCGGGCCGCGCCGTCCACGTCCTCCCGGCGGCGCGGCCTGTTGCACCGTTTTGCCATCTATGACACTTTCTGTTGTTCCGGAACAGCCTCGCTGAAGGCCGGTTAGCGGTTTTTCCGGGCCCATGCTGGTGTAAGTGGCAGCCAATCGTGGAATACGTCTCCCGTAATTGATCACTACGGGGGGAGATCAATGCCTCTGCAATCCACGGCCCGTAAGCCCGTTCGGCGCGGCCCGGCGAATACCGCCCGCGCCCGGACGCGCACCAGCGGGACGGCCCGGCGCGTGACGAGCAAGCCCAAGGCTCGCTCCACCACCAGGCCGGCCACGGCCAAGACCACACCAACATCGGCCGCCGCCGCGCGCACCGTCTCGTCGGCCGCGGCGAAGGTCACCTCGGCCGCGACCAAGATGACCTCGGCCGCCACCAAGGCCACCACGTCAGCCAAGACCATGTCGACGGCGCTCCAGGCGATGAACGCGGCCACCAAGGCCATGACCACCGCCGCCAAGGCACTGACGGCGGCCGCGAAGACGATGTCCGCGGCCAAGCCCGCGGCCGCGCCGAAGCCCGCCACGGCGAAGAAGGCGGCCGCGCGGAAGACCACGGCGAAGCCGCGCAAGGCCACCTCCGCCAGGCCGCGGACCACGGCCAAGTCGCCGGCCACGGCCAAGTCACGGACCGCCGCCAAGCCGCGGACCTCGGCGAAGCCCACGGCTGCCAAGCCCACGACGACCGTCATCAAGTCCAAGACGGCCAAGCCCAGGACCGGCACCGCCCGGCCCAGCGCGACCGCCATCAAGCCACGCGGTGCGGCCAAGACCGGCACCGTGGCGAAGAAGATGAGCGTCGCCAAGCCGTCCAGCGCGAAGCCCGCCAGCACCAGGCCGGCCAGCCGGCCGGCGAGTTCCCGGCCGGTGGCCGGTGCGGCCCGTCAGCCCAGCGGCGTCAGCCGCCCCGGGTCGCCGCTGACCTTCTCCTCGCCGCCACGCCCGGCCGGGCCCGGCGAGTACAGCGACATGCTGGCTGGCCTGATTCGCTAAACCGGCACCTGGCGGCACCGTGCCGCCGGCGCTGGGACCAGCCGTTGGGAGAGCGCCCGGGAACCCGTTACGCACCCAGGCAGGCGCGGCTCGCGCCGGTCACGGGGCCTCCCGGGCCTCACCTATGAAATCCGGCCGGCCGCGGCGCCGGGCCGTCGCCGTCCGGACCGCCGTCGTCCGGGCCGGCTGGTCCTGCTCGCCGGTTCCGGTCAGTCCGCGAACTCGGCACGGACGCCCAGCAGCCGGACCGGACGGTGCTCGGTGAACTGATCGAGCGCCGCCAGGGCGGCCGCCTCGATGAGCGCGGCCCCGGTGCCCGGCGCGGCGAGTGAGTGGCCGTGGGTGCGGGTGAAGAACGGCACGTAGCGCACCTTCACCACGACCCGGGCCGCGGGGCGTTGCCCGGCCGCGATGTCGGCAGCGACCAGCCGCGCGAGCCGCACGACCGCACGGCGCACCTCGTCCCAGTCGCCGATGTCGCGCTGGAACGTGGTCTCCCGGCCGTGCGACCTGGCCACGTACGGCGCGCTCTCCACCCGCGACGGATCGAGCCCGCGGGCGGTCTGGACCAGCCACGGGCCAATCGTCGGGCCGAAATGGGGGGCTAGCGTGCGCGGCTCCGTCGCGGCCAGGTCCGCGACCGTGGCGATGCCGAGCGCGGCGAGCTTGACCGCCGTTTTGCGGCCAATACCCCACAGTGCGTCGGTGGGCTGCCCGCCGAGCACCTCGAACCATGAGCTATGCGTCAGCCGGAAAACGCCCGCTGGCTTTCCGTAGCCGGCCGCCAGCTTGGCTTGCAGCTTGTTCTCGCCGATGCCGACCGTGCAGTCGAGCTGGGTCATCGCGCGCACGCGCTGCTGGATGCTGCGCGCCATCGCCTCGGGGTCGTCGGTCTCGGCAGCCAGGAACGCCTCGTCCCAGCCGGCCACCTCCACGACCGCGCCGAACTCCCGCAGCGCTGCCATGACCGTCTCGGACACCGCCTCGTACGCCGCGCGGTCCACCGGCAGGAAGACCGCGTCGGGACAGCGGCGCAGCGCCGTTCGCAACGCCAGGCCGGAGTGGACTCCGTGCGCGCGGGCCTCGTAGGAGGCGGTGGCTACCACGCCGCGCTTGGCCGGATCGCCGTCGCCGCCCACGACCACAGGCCGGCCGCGCAACTCGGGATGGCGCAGCACCTCGACGGCGGCTATGAACTGGTCGAGGTCCACATGCAGTATCCAGCGGGCCACACTTCAGTGTCGACCGGCCGGCTCAACCGGCGGCCACCCGCCCCCCGGCGGCCACCGCCGGACGGCCACCCGTCCCCCGGACGCCACCCGCCCCAGACGGCTGGACGCCGCCCGCGGCAACGTGAGCAGGGGCGGCGTCCGGATACTGCTTGACCGGGCCTGGATCAGTACCCGTAACCTCCGGCGCTCGACTTGCTCTTCGTCGGGGCGGGCGCGGCCGTGCCGGTCAGGACGATGTCGTGCCACACGCCGCCGGACAGGTTCAGCCCGTTGCCCTTGGCCTGGCCGGGAGCGGTGTCGCCGACGTAGGTGTACAGCGGGTGCCCGTTCCACGTCGCCTGCTTGGTGCCGTCCGACCTGGTGATCACGCCGAGCTTGCCGCTGACACCGGCCATCGCGGTAGCGGGCCCGTGCACCGGCGGCCAGTAGTGCGCGCAGGTGCCGTTGCACTTCGACTGGGTCGAGGTGTCGGGGACGAACCAGTACAGGGTGAAGCCCTTGGAGTTGGTCAGGAGCGTTGCGCCGCCGACCTTCTTGCTCGCCAGCGCGGCCCCTGCTGCGGCGGCCGCGCTCGTGGCGGGGGCGGCGGCCGGCGAAGACGAGCCGCCACCGGAGCCGCCCGACGAGGAGCTTCCGCACGCGGCAACCACCAACGCGGCGGCGGCGAGCCCCGCAGGTGCCAGCCATCTGTTGCGCATTGCATTTCTCCGTTCAAGTGGAATTCGATCAGATACCTACATCACGTAGCGCACTGCCCTTCCGTTCACTTGACGTTAATACCCTCTGTCGTCCGGCCGTGGCGTTCCGTGGGGCGCCCAATGCGGCGCAGGCCCGGCCGGCAAGCCGCCGTGGCCTGACCGCGCGGCTCAAGATCTTCGCAGGCCGGCCGCTGCCGGGGCCCGCTTGACACGGCCATGAACGGCCGGCGCGGTCGGCGGTACGCGGCCCCGGCCGCCGCGTACCCGCCTGGCCCGGCCCTGGCACGGTTGGCCCGCCAAACGTAGGGTTCGAGCGTGGACGGCGAACCGGACTACGACCTCGCCCGGCTCTACCGGGACACCCGCGAGCGGCTGACCTCGCTTGTGTCCGGGCTGGATGGGCAGGCGCTCGCCACCCCGGTGCCCGCGTGCCCGGGCTGGGAGGTCGCCGACGTCGTGGCTCACCTGGCCGCGATTGTCGAGGACGCGCTGGCGGGCAGGCTCACCGGGCCGCCGTCCGAGGCGGAGACGGCCGTCCAGGTGGCCAGGTACAAGGGCCGGCCGATGTCGCGGACCCTGGCCGGCTGGACCGCAGGGGCACCGCGGTTCGAGGAGGTCATCAGCGCCTTCGACATCCCGCCGGCGGTCATCGACGTGGCCAGCCACGAGCAGGACATCCGGGGCGCCCTCGGCCTGCCGGGCGCGCGGGACAACGAGGCGATCCGGCAGATGGCCGGCTGGCTGCTGGAGCGGCTGCGCACCCCGGTTCCGGTGTGCGTGACGGTCGAGGACGCGGAGTTCCGGGCCGGCCCGGCGCGGGGTGGAAGGGCGGCGGCAGGGGGTGGAAGGGCGGCGGCGGAGCCGTCGCCCGGGGCGGGAAGAGACAAGCCGTCGCCCGGGGCGGGAGGAGAGGAGCCGCTGGGGCTCCGGACCACCCGGTTCGACGCGTTCCGGTGGCGGATGGGCCGCCGCAGCCGCGGCCAGCTTGCCGCGCTCGACTGGTCCGGTGACCCGGCACCGGTTCTCGATCACCTCGTGGTCTTCGGGCCCGCCCGGAGCGACATCGCCGAGTAGCCGGCGCACCCGTCCGGCCGGGCCGGGCGGCCCCCCGGCGCTGCCCGGACCGCGCACGCCACCAGGGGTCCCGGCCGCTGTCCGGCCTATGGAGCGGTGAGCCGGCGCGAGATATCGTCAGGCTATGGCGGGCCCGGATTCACTGCCAGAGGTCTTCCGCGCCTCGGATGAGGACCGTGACGAGGTCATCCGGAGGCTCCGCGACGGGTCTGCCGAGGGGCGGCTGTCGGAGGACACGTTCCTGGCCCGGGTGGACCGCGCGCTGCGCGCCAAGAGCGCGGAGGAACTCGCCCGGCTGCACCATGACCTGCCGCCGCGGCGCACCTGGCGGGGCCGGGTGACCGCCTGGCGGACGGGCGCCGCCGCCGCCGTCCGGGCCGCCTGGCCCGCGCCCGGCCTGCCCACGCTCGCCCTGCCCCGCGGGCCTAGGACGGTGTTCACCATCGGCCGGTCTCCCGGCTGTGACCTCCCGCTCGGCGATCCGACCGTGTCCTGGGTCCACGCCGAATTGCGCCAGGTGGCCGACGCCTGGGTGCTGGTCGACCTCGGCTCCAAGAACGGGACCCGGGTCAACGGATGGAGCGCCGACTCCGGCTTCATCGTCCGCCCGGGGGATTGCGTCCGGTTCGGCCGGGCGGCGTTCCGTTTGGTCGGCCACTGGTAGCCGCCGCGCCGCGGTAGGCCCCGGCGCGCTCGACGAAGATGCGGTGCAGATCCTGTACCGCCTGGGTGCCCGGAAGCGAGCGGACCCGCTGGATGACCAGGTGGACCTGGGTCCGGTCATCCGCGATTGGCCGCCAGATGATGACCCCGCGCTGCTCCAGCGGGTCGCCGATCACGCTGAAGTCCGGCAGCACGGTGAGCCCCGAGTCCCTCGGCGACCATGAGCTTGCCCATCTCCGCGCCGTCGGTGGAGTAGGAGAACTCCGGAATCTCGTCGTGTAGCAGCCGGTGGATGTACCGGTGCATGACATAGCCCGCGCGCATGACGATCAGTGGCTCGGCGCGGAGATCGCTGATCCGCACGGCGTCCCGGCCAGCCAAGGGACTGTCGTAACGCATGCAAACAACAGGGCGGCCGCGCAGCAGCATCGTGCTCCGCAGCTCCGGCGGCTTGTCGTCGCCCTCCAGGTAGTTCACCAGGCCGAGGTCGAAGCTTCCGTCCAGGATCGCGCGGTGGATCTGGGCCTGCTGGGCGCCGATCACCTCAACCTGGGTCGAGCCGTGGAGTTCCCGGAACTCGCGGATCGTGGGGGCCAGCAGCGGCACCGTCGCGGTGTTGACGGTCCCGACGCGCACCAGGGGGATGCTGCGGTGCCGCTCGCCGGCGCTCTGCCGCAGCCGGTCGACCGAGTCGAGCACGGTCAGGATGCGCGGGAGCAGATCGCGCCCGGAGTCGCTCACCCGCGCCCCGTGGCGCCCGCGTTCCAGCAGGTCGACGCCGAGTTCCCGCTCCAGGTTGCGGACCGCCCCGCTCAGCGCCGGCTGGGACACGTGCAGCGCCTCGGCCGCGCGCCGGAACGAGCCGAGCCGGGCCACCTCGGCGACGTACTCCAGTTGCTCAATCCGCACGGCGAAGCATCCGATCGCTCGGTGACCCCAGGCTATCTTAGTTTTTCGATCGATTTGATAGGATTACCTTATCACGGGCTCGGAAATCCGTATTGGACGCTTCGCGAGGGGCCTACGCATGCTGGGCGGAGAAGGTCACGACACCGCAAGGAGGCCCGGCCGCAGATGGGAATCGTCCCGCACTGGTTCCTGCCGACCAACGGCGACTCGCGAACCGACCTGAGCCTCGGCAACGCGGTCGGCATCGCCGGCAGCCGGGTCGTCGAGGGCGGCTCCGAGCGGGTGCCCACCATCGGCTACATCGGGCAGATCGCCCGGTCCGCGGAGCAGCTCGGCTTCGCCGGCGCGCTGACCCCGGTGAGCTCCTGGTGTGAGGACGCGTGGATCATGACGGCCGGGCTCAGCCAGGTCACCGAGCGGTTCAAGTTCCTGGTGGCGCTGCGCCCCGGGCTGCTGTCCCCGACGCTCGCGGCGCACATGACGGCCACCTTCCAGCGCATCTCCCGCGGCCGGCTGCTGCTGAACATCGTGACCGGCGGCGACGACGCCGAGCAGCGGCGGTTCGGCGACCACCTCGGCAAGGCGGCGCGGTACCGGCGGGCCGGTGAGTTCCTGCACATCCTGCGCGAGCTGTGGACCGGGGAGACGGTCGACTTCACCGGCGAGTACCTCGGCGTCAACGGCGCGCGGATCATCCCCGCTGAGATCTGGCCGGACATCTACCTGGGCGGCTCCTCGGCGGGCGCGGTCGACGTCGCGGCGCGGTACGCCGACGTGTACCTGACCTGGGGCGAGCCACCGGGCGACGTCGCGGAAAAGCTCGACACCGTGCGCGCGGCGGCCAAGGCGGCCGGGCGGGAGCTCCGCTTCGGCATCCGGCTGCACGTCATCACCAGGGACACCGCAGCCGAGGCGTGGGCGCAGGCGCAGCGGCTGCTGGACGGGCTCGACCCAGCGGCGATCGAGGAGGCCCAGGCGATCCAGCGGGCCTCCGGGTCGGAGGGCCAGCGGCGGATGGTCGCCCTGCACGGCGGCCGGACCGACGCGCTCGAGGTTTCGCCGAACCTGTGGGCCGGGGTCGGCCTGGTGCGCGGCGGCGCGGGCACCGCGCTTGTGGGCAGCCACGAAGAGGTGGCGGACCGGATCGCCGAGTACCACGGCCTCGGCATCGACGAGTTCATCCTCTCCGGCTACCCGCATCTCGAGGAGGCCTACCAGGTCGGCGAGGGCGTGCTGCCGGTATTGCGGCGGCGCGGGCTGCTCGCGCCGCCGGACCCTGACCGCGAACTTCTGGAGGTAATCCCATGACCACCGACCCGACCGCGGTCCCCGACCCGCTGGTCGGCCTCTCCGAGGACGACCTCGTGCTCTCGGTGGCGGGATGACCTCCGCGGTGACGCGGACCGCGCCCGCTGCTGGTCCCGGGGCGGAGGCCGGTCCCGGAGTGGGCGCCGGTCCTCGGTCGGTGTGGTCCGGTCGGGGGCCGAGGCGGTCGCCGTCGCGCGGGAGTATGCCGTCTCGATCGCCGAGGGCGCGATCGCGCGCGACCGGGCGGGCGCCGTGCCCGCGGCCGAGCTGGCCGCCTTCGACGCTTCCGGCCTGCTGGCCATCACCGTGCCCCGCGAGCACGGCGGCCCGGAGCTGCCCGCCAGCGTGCTGGCCGAGGTCATCCGGACCATCGCGGCCGTCGATCCGGCGATCGCGCAGGTCCCCCAGGCGCACTACCTGTTCACCGACGTGCTCGCGGTGTGGGGCACCAGCCAGCAGCAGCGGCGCCTGTTCGGCGACGTGCTGGGCGGCGCCCGGCTCGGCAACGGCCTGGCCGAGCGCGGCGGCCAGCACGCCCAGGACCTGAAGACCAGGCTGCACGCCAACGGCACCGGGCTGCGCCTGACCGGGCCGCAAGTACTACTGCACCGGCGCGATCACCGCCCGCTGGATCGGCGTCAGCGCGCTGGACGACGACGGCCACCTGGTCCTGGCGTTCGTGGCACGCGCGGCGGACGGCGTCAAGATCGACGAGGACTGGAACGTCATGGGCCAGCGCGCCACGGTCAGCGGCACGGCGGTCTTCGACGACGTGCCGGTGGACCCGGCGCTGGTCATCCCCTACGAGCGCGCCTTCGCGGTGCCCCAGCAGCTCGGCGCGCGGGCCCAGCTCGTGCACGCGGCCATCGAGGTCGGGATCGCCGGCGGCGCGCTGGCCGACGCCGGCGAGTTCGTCCGGACCAAGGCGCGGCCGTTCTTCGAGGCCGCCCGCGGCGGATGGGCCGAGCGGGCCAGCGAGGACCCGCACGTCATCCGCCGGTACGGGCAGCTCGCCACGAAGGTGCGCGCTGCGGAGGCGCTGCTGGCTTCGGCCGCGGCCACGCTGGACGAGGTGACCAGGTGCCCGGCCGACGCCGCGGCGGCGGCTCGCGGCTCGGTCGCGGTCGCGGCGGCGAAGGCGTTCGGCGGCGAGGTCGCGGTCGAGGTGGCCAGCGACCTGTTCTCGCTCAGCGGCGCCAGCGCCGCCGACGAGCGCCACGACCTCAGCCGTCACTGGCGCAACGCCCGTACCCACGCCAGTCACGACCCCGCCGACTGGAAGTACCACCACATCGGCAACTACCTGCTGAACAACGTCCACCCACCCAACCACGGGCAGGTCTAACGATGACAGCAGTTAGTCCGGCCGCGGCCGGCGTCGGTTCCGCCGAGTTCCGTCACGCCATCGGCCACTTCGCCACCGGGGTTACCGTGGTGACCTCCGTCGGGCTCGACGGTGAGCCCGTGGGCACCACCGCCAACGCCGTCAGCTCGCTTTCCCTCGACCCGCCGCTCGTGCTGGTCTGCTTCGACCGGGCCAGCCTGACCCTCGAGGCGGTCGCTGGCCACGGCGCGTTCGTGGTCAACGTGCTCGCGGCGCCGCAGCAGCACCTGTCGGCCAACTTCGCCCGGCGCGGCCTCGCGGCGGCCTGGGACGAGATACGGCACCGTCCCGGGCTCACCGGCAGCCCCCGGCTGCACGGCGTGCTCGCCGCGCTGGAGTGCACCGTTGAGCATCGGCTGCCCGGAGGGGACCATGAGATCGTGGTCGGCCGGGTGCGCGATGTGGAGACCGCCGGCGGGGACGTGGCCCCGCTGCTCTACTGGCGCGGCGCGTACGCGTCGCTCGGTGCCGCGTGAGGCGCCCGGATCGCCCCATGAGGGAGGCAACGACATGAGCACCCTGCTGCGGATCACCGGCGTGGTGGGCAACCCGCGCCCCGAGTCACGCACGCACGGCCTGGCGCGCACGCTCACCCGGGAGATCGGCCGCGTCCTGGGCTCCGCCGCGGTGACCGAGGTCGACCTGGCGCCGTTCGGGCCGCAGGTGCTCGACCCGTCCGACGCGGCGGTCACCGCGGCCGTGGAGCGGGTCCTCGCCGCCGACGTGCTGGTGATCGCCAGCCCTACCTATAAGGCCACCTATTCGGGCCTGCTGAAAGCCTTCCTGGACCGGCTCGGCACCGGGAGCCTGGCCGGGGCGGCCGCGGTCCCGGTGCTGCTCGGCGGCGCGCAGAACCACCGGCTCGCCGTGGACGTCCACTTCACGCCCCTGCTGCTGGAACTCGGCGCCACCGTGCCGGTGCGGGGCCTGTTCGTGCTCGAATCCGAAATCGAGGACTTCCCCTCGTTCGCGGCTGCCTGGGCGGATGCCCACGCACCCGCGCTGCGGCCCGCGAGCAGAGTCGCCGTGGAACCGGTGTTGACCACCTGAGGGGCTGACCCGGGGACGCCCGGCTGCCCACCGCCCCGGACCATCCGGCTGGACTCCGGGATCTTCCTGTTCGGCTTCACCTACCTCTACGTGGGGATCAGCAACCTGGCGGGGCAGGCCCCGGTCGGGCTCGGCTGGTACTCGGCCTGGGTGGCGATCATGGCCGCCGCCTTCGGCATCACCAACATCGTCAGATTCCATGATCCGACGATCGGCCTGCTGTGGCTCCAGTGGTCGGTGCTGTGGGCGCTGTTCTGGCTGGTACTTGGCCTGGGCGTCACCCGGCTCACCCCGCTGACGGGCTGGCTGACGCTGATCCTGTCGTTCACCACCTGCACGGTTCCTGGGTACCTGCTGCTGCTCGGCGAGTGGGGTCACGTGCACACCTGGCTGGTGCTGACCGTGATCGCGGCGACCGTGGCCGTGCTGCTGCCGGTCGCGAGCCGGACCCTGCGAAAGTCCCCGGGCGAGGCCGGGACTCCCGCCGATGCGGGCGTGCCGGTCTCGGTTTCCTGACGGTCTTTCCTGCATTACGCCAGGCCCGTCGCAATGTCCACGGCGGGCCTGGCCTAATCCGGGGTTGGTGCTGCCGGGGTTACCCGCGCACCGGCGCAAGCTCGGCCTCGCCGCCGTCGTCACCGGCCGCGGCGGGGCTGGCCAGTTCCGCGGCCCGGCCCGGTACGGCCTGGCCCAGTGCGTCCCGGCCCGGTGCGGCCTGGCCGGCCGGTTGCGGCCGGGGCGCGCGGAGCCCGCTGAGCGCGATGACCACGCCGAGGACGGCGACCCCGGCGATCACGTCCAGCGCCGGCCGGTACGCGGTCAGCGTGTGCGGCGAGATCGCGTGGTTCGCCCCGCGCGCGTCGATGACCGCGGTGACCACGGCGAGCACGATCGCCCCGCCGATCTGGAACGAGGTTTGCAGGATGCCGGAGGCAAGACCCTGCTCGTGGTCGGCGACACCGGCGGTGGCCTGGATGTTCAGCGAGGAGAAGCCCAGCCCGAACGCGGCGCCGATCAGCAGCACCGCGGGCAGGATCACCGCCGGGTAGTCCGGTACCTGGCCGACCCGCAGGAACCAGAGGTAGCCGGCCGCCAGGCAGGCGAACCCGATCGCGACGATCCGGGCCGGCCCGAACCTGTCGAGCACCGGGCCCAGCCTGGTCGACGCGATCACGACCAGGACCCCGGCGGGCAGGAACGCCAGCGCGGTCCCCAGCGCCGACCAGCCCGCCATGATCTGCAGGTACTGGGTGACCAGGAACTGAAAGGCCACGTACGACCCGAACAGCACCATGGCGCCGAGGTTCGCGCGGGTGAGCGCCCGCGAGCGGAAGATGCTCAGCCGGACCAGGGGGTCGTGGCTCCGCCGCTCGATGACCACGAACGCGGCGAGCAGCGCGGCGGCTCCGGCGAAGGAGCCGAGCGTCCGCGCCGATGCCCAGCCGGCCTGCGGCGCGCCGACGACCGCGTACACCAGCAGGAGCATCCCCGCGGTCACCGTGGCGGCGCCGGGGAGATCGAACCGCCGCCCGCCGCGGTCGGCCTGGTCTCCGCGCGGGATCAGCCGGATGCCGGCCAGCAGTATGACCGCGGCCACCGGCGCGGGCAGCAGCAGGGTCCACCGCCAGCTGATCTCGGTGAGCAGGCCGGACAGCACCAGGCCGAGCGAGAAGCCGCCCGCGCCGAACGCCGAGTAGATGCTCAGCGCCCGGTTCCTGGCCGGCCCTTCGGCGAACGTGGTGGTGATGATCGACAGCCCGGCCGGGGCGGTGAAGGCCGCCGCCATGCCCTTCACCAGGCGGGCCGCGATGAGCAGCGGGCCGGTGCTGACGAGCCCGCCGAGCAGCGAGGCCACGGCGAAGACGGCCAGCGCTACCAGGAAGACGCGCCGCCGCCCGAGCAGGTCGGCGGCGCGGCCGCCGAGCAGCAGCAGTCCGCCGTAGCCGAGCACGTACCCGCTGACCACCCATTGCAGCGACGCGGTGGACAGGCCCAGGTCGGCCCGGATCGATGGCAGGGCGACCCCCACCATGGAGACGTCGAGTGCATCGAGGAACAGGGCGCCGCACAGCACGACGAGGATGCCCCACAGGCGTGGGCTCCATCGGCTGTCGGTGCCAGGGAGAGCTGTTGCCAAGGTCATAGCCGCGACTCTATGCATGCGCAAGCAGTAGTTGCAAACGCATTTAATGCGCTTGCAACTACTGCCCAAGGCGAGCTAGACTTCGCCCGTGATCCAGCAGCGGGCCGGGGCTGGCCTGGCCGACCGGGGCGAGCCCGGGGGTGGCCCGGAGCTCGTGGCCGCGTGGCGGGCGCTCGCCGCGCGCCACGCGACGGTGGTCGCCGCGCTGGAACGCGAGCTTGGCGAGCGGCACGGGCTAGGAGTCAGCGAGTTCGAGGTGCTGGAGCGCCTGGCCGAGGACTCCGAGCACAAGTTCCGCGTCCAGGAACTGGCCGAGTCGGTGCACCTGAGCCAGAGCGCGCTGTCCCGGCTGATCGGCAAGCTCGAGCAGCACGGCCTGGTCCAGCGGTCCCTGTGCGATCTGGACCGCCGCGGGATCTACGTCTGCCTCACCGACGCCGGCCGCCGCCGTCACGCCGAGGCGCTGCCCACCCAGCGCGCCGTCCTAGCCGCCACCCTCGGCGACTGAGCTATGCCAGTTCCGCGCCGACGTGGTCGCGGATCTCCTGCACGGCCCAGTTGTTGCCGTCGGGGTCGGTGAAGAAGACGAACTTGCCGCCGTCCCTGGGGTCCAGGGTCTGGATCTCCGAGGCCTCGACACCCGCCCTGGTCAGCTCCGCGCGGGCGGCCTCGACGTCGGTTACCACGAGCTGGTAGCTGCCCGCGGAGCCCAGGTTGGTGCCCGCCGGCACCTGAGTGGGCCCGATGACCACCGAGCACGCGGACCCCGGTGGGGTCATGTGCACCACCCGCAGTGCCGGTGTGGGCTGCATGTCGGCGTCCAGGTGGAACCCCAGCTTGCCGAGGTAGAAGTCCTTCGCCCGGTCGACGTCGGTGACCGGGACCACCACGACTTCCAGTTTCCAGTCCATGTTGCTCATCCCTTCGGTTGCCGCGCCCGGAGGCCGGTTGCCACGCCCGGGTGGCGCTCTAAGCCAAGGACGTAGCCGAGGCGCCCGTCTCGACATCGGCCGGGAGGTTTCTTCCGGACTCCCGTTTTGGCTCCCTGACCGGCCACGCGGCCGGTGCGCCTGCCGTCATGAACCGGCCCGGGTGGCCGGCCGGCGGCGCTGGCGGGGCGGGCGCTCGGCCGGCCTGGTCGGCGCCAGCGGCAGCCGGGAGGGGGGCTTGACCTCCGACAGCCGCAGGTAGGTCACCAGCCGCTGCCCGCCCCGGGTGGCCAGCCCGGCCAGCACCTCCTGGAGTTCTGCGACGTCCCGGGCGACGACGCTGATCAGGTAGTCCATCTCGCCGGCGACGATGTCCGCCGTGATGATCTGCGGCGTCGCCAGGATGTGGTCCTCGAAGATGCGCGACGAGCGCAGGTCATGCCGCGCCAGCGTGGCGGTGACGTAGAGCTGCAACGGGAACCCGGCCGCGGCGGGGTCGAGCTGGGCGCTGATGATGCGGATGACGCCGGACTCCTTCAGCCAGCGGACCCGGTGCAGCGTAGCGGCCGGCGACAGGCCGACCAGGCGCGCCAGTTCGACGTTCGTGCGGTCCGCGTCCGCCTGGAGAGCGGTTAGCAGCATTACGTCAACATCATCAAGTTCAACAGCCATCTTGTCAAATAGTATTTAGCATAAGCCTGCTAAGGGCAAATTCTGTACCAGCCAGGCCCGACCATGAGGGCATGACCACAGATCGCCGCCGTGCCATCGCCGCGCTCATCGCCGCCGGGCTGCTTTGGGGCACCACCGTGCCGCTGTCCAAGCTGGCCCTGGTCTGGCTGTTGCCGGGCTGGCTCACGTTCGTGCGGTTCGGCCTGGCCGCCGCCATCCTGCTCGTTGTCGCCCGGTCCCGGGTGCGCGAGGTGTGCACCCCGGCCCTGCTGGCCTCCGGCGCGATCGGCTACGGCGGATCGGTCGTGGTGCAGAACGCCGGCATCGGCCGGACCAGCGTCAGCCACGCCGCTCTGCTGGCCGGTGCCGCGCCCGTGATGATCGCCATCATCGCGGCGCTCTGGCAGCACACCGTGGCCCGGCCGGTGGCCTGGGCGGGCTTCGCGCTGTCGCTGGCCGGTGTAGCACTGGTCACCGGCGGCGGGGGCGGCGGCGCCACGGTCGGCGGCGACGGGCTGGTCCTGGCGTCGCTGCTGCTGTCGGCGGTGTTCACGGTGGCGCAAGGCCGCCTGCTGCGCGGCCGCGACCCGGTCGCGGTCACCGCGGTGCAGTTCCTGGGCGCCGCCCTTGTCATGCTGCCGTTCGCGTCGGTCACCGAGGGAATGCCCGCGGCCCCGTCCGGCCCCGGCGTGGTCCTGACGGTCATCGGGCTGGCGGCCGTCGGCACGCTGGTGCCCTTCACGCTCTTCGCCTACGGGCAGAGCCGGGTGTCCGCCGAGGTGGCCGGGGCGTTCGTCAACCTTGAGCCGCTGGTTGGCGCCGTCGCGGGTGTCGTTGTGTTCGGCAACCCGGCCGGCCTGGAGCAGGTCGCCGGCGGCACGGCCATCCTCGTCGGCATCGGCCTGAGCATCCTCCCGCTGCTAGTGCGGCGTCACCAGATGCCAGGTGTGCGCGTCGTCATAGGTGAACCAGATGCTCCCGCCGCCGGACCAGGGCTCGATCACGAAGCCCAGGGTGTCGGTGGTCATCGCGGCGAGCCGCTGCCAGGCGCTCCCGCCGCCGGTGGAGAGGTAGGCGCGCTGGAGCTGCGCGCCCGCCGGTTGGCCAGTGGTGCAGCCGAGCGCCAGGGCGAGGCCAGGCGCGGCAGCCAGGCTAAGCGTCCACCGCGAGCAGGGCGTGCCGAGCCGGTGCCACCGCGCCGAGCCGTCCGCCGGTCCGGTCAGCAGCGGCGATGGCGCAAGGCCGGGACCGTAGTTCGCGCTGGTCACGAAACCGGTCCCCGCGGCCACGGTCACCTGAGGCGGCGCCACGCCTCCACCGAACACGCCCACCGTCCCGGCGGCACCGGGCACCGGCCGCCACCGGTTCGCCGTCACGGGTGCGGAATAGACCCGGAACCGGCCGCACCGCGGCGTTTGTGCGAGACAGCGGGTCACGGCCGCGATCACCCGGCCGCCGCCGACCGCGACGCTGCCCACCAGCCAGCCGTGCAGGCTTAGCTCACGCCAGGTCCGCCTCCGTTGTGCGTGGCCCACAGCCCGGGCGGGCGGTGTGCGCCACCTTCGGCACGGTTTGCGCCACGCCCGGAGGGGCCTGCGCCGCATCGCGCGCTAACGTGCTCCGCTTGTGGTGCGCGGACAGGTGAGGAGGGGAAGGTGACGAGCAGGCGGCAAGCGTGGCGAGTCCCAGCGCCATGGCGGCAGGAGCGAGTGTGCGCCGGCCGAGCGGCCCCCGTGTGGTCTCCATGCCCTGGAGACGGCGCTGCCCGGCCACGGGTTGGGGCTATCGTCGTCCCCGCCGGCGACGGCCTCGGCGAACCCCGGTGCCGCGCTAGGCGGCCCGCGCCGGCCCGGCCGACGGATCAGGTGCGGCCACACATCCATAACGGGGGAGGTCCTCGATGACGTATCCAGCACCGGGCAGCCCGGAAATAGTGCAACGCGCCTGCGCGGCGACCGCGGCGATGCTCGCGACGGTGCAGGCCGGCGACTTCAGCCGGCCGACCCCGTGTAAGTCCTGGACCGTCAAGGACGTGGTCAATCACCTCATCGACAGCGCCGCGACCTACGCGGAACTGGCCGAAACCGGCGCGTGGCCGGACGGCGGCGAGGACGCCGATCGCACGGCGGGCGACTTCGCGGCCCCCTTCGGCCGGGAGGCGGCGCGCCTGGTCGCCGCGTTCAGCGCGCCGGGCACGATGGACAAGACCCTGGAGATGCCGTTTGGCGGGATTCCCGGTTCGGTCTGCGTCTGGATCGCCGCCGGGGACATCTTCACCCACGGCTGGGATTTGGCCAAGGCCACCGGCCAGCCCAGCGACCTGGAACCAGACCTCGCCGGGCAACTGCTGGCGCAGATCGAGCAGCTATTGCCCGACAGCATGCGCGGTCCTGAAGGCGAGGCGCCGTTCGGGCCGAAAGTCGAAGTGCCCGCGTCCGCCCCCGCCGCCGACCGGCTGGCCGCCTTCGAAGGCAGGCAGCCCTAGGCACGGCGGAGCCAGTCAGCCAGCCGAGGCGCTCGACAAGGTCTGCGTCCAGATGGGGCTTGTGGGGCGCCAGGGGCTCGAACCCTGAACCAACGGATTAAAAGAGGGCCGCTGCGGCGCAGCGAACGCTCTGGCTGCACGAACGCCTCAGGAATGTGCCCGGAAAGCACGCAACGCACAGGAATGCGGTGGTGCTCGTTCCACGAGGCGTTCCACGGATCCGGGCCAGGCCCGGAGATCCCGTCACTGAACGTAGCCGAGGACATAGTCGGCGGCTTGGCCGCATGCCGCCGCCCCATCAGTTCAGCTTCGCGGAGCGGTGATGCCTTCGGTTGTACGGCACCGGTGTCTGCCTGCGACGCCACGGCTGGGTGGCGCCTTGGGCGGTCAGGAGCGCGGTGTGCCTCAGCAGGTTACGTCGGCGGTGGTGAGCCGGGCCCAGGCGAGCGCCGCGAAGAGCAGCAGGTACAGCCCGAAGGACAGCAGGCCGCATAGCAGGGTCCCGGTGTCGATGGGGACGCGGAGCAGGGCATCGAAGGCGTTCCACCAGTGGGTGGGCAGGTAGGGGTGGATCGCGGCGAACTGGGGCACGTTGTCCGCCACCTCGCTGGTCACCACCAGGACCGCGAGTGCGGCGATGGCGCCGATCGCGTGCTCGGTCAGGGTGGAGACCGCCACGCCGATCGCGCCGAGCGAGGCCATCGCGGCGGCCACGTACAGCGCGACGAACAGTAACCGGATGATTCCCCCGGCCAGCGGGACGGTGGTCCCCGACAGCAGCGTCACCGGCCCGATGGGGAATAGGGCGGCGCCGGTGGCCAGGGCCACCGCGGTCACGCCGAACGTGACCGCGAGCGCGTACACGACGATCACGGCGTATTTCACGGTGAGGACGCGGGCCCGCCCGGCCGGCACTGCCAGCAGGTAGCGCAGCGTGCCGTAGCCGGCCTCTCCGGCGATCGAGTCCCCCGCGGCCACCGCCACGGCCAGCGGCATCACGAGCACGAGCAGCAGGGTCAGCGCGATGAAGCCGAGGAAGATCCCGTTCCCGGCAAGCTGGCCGATGAACGCGACGCCGTCGGGCCCTCTGGTGTTCCCCGGCTGTATCGCGAGGCGCAGCCCCACACCGATGACGACGGGAAAGACGGCGACCACGGCCAGTAGCGCCTGGTTCCGCCGGCGGCCGAAGACAAGCCGCAACTCCGAGCGGAAGAAACGAAGCCACGCCCGGACGGGGCCAGCGTTCCCCTGGGCAGCCGTAGCCGGCCCGCCTGCGTGGCCGGTCCCGGCGGTGGCCGGCCCGGTTGCAAACGGCCCGGCGGCCGGTCCCGGCGCGGTCGAACCGGCTAGCGAAGACTTAGTCATCGATATCGAACCCCTCTCCGGTGAGTCCCACGAATAGCTCCTCCAGGCTCGGCGTGACCACGCTGAGCCCGCGGACCCCGATCCCCGCTGCGACGAGTTCCGCGCAGATCCGCTCCGGCCGCTCCCCAGCGAGCTGCGCGGATACCTCGTTGCCTGCTATCAGCGGGCCGGTCAGGCGCAGCCGCCGGAGCACGTCCGCTGCCCTTGTCGGTTCGGCGGTTTCCACCCGGATGCGGGTGGTGCCGGTCCGGCGCAGTTCGGCGAGCGGGCCTTGGAAGACCAGCCGCCCGGAGCGCATGACGCCGACGTGCGAGCACGCCTGCTCGACCTCGCTGAGCAGGTGCGAGGACACGAATACGGTGATCCCGTTGGCGGCGATCGCCCGGATGAGGCTCCTGACCTCGCGGGTGCCCTGCGGGTCCAGGCCGTTGGTCGGCTCGTCGAGCACGATCAGTTCCCGCGGCCGCAGCAGGCTGGCGGCGATGGCGAGCCGCTGCTTCATGCCGAGCGAGTAGTGGCGGTACCGCTTTCTCGCCGCCGCCAGCAGGCCCACCCGGTCCAGCGCCTCGCCGATCCGCGCCGCCGCGGTTCGCGGGTCGGCGCTACGGTCGGCGGCGTCGCAGCGGGCGAGGTTGTCCTGGCCGGTCAGGAAGGGATAGAAAGCCGGGCCTTCGACGAGGGAGCCGACGCGGGGCAGCGCCCGGGTCGCGCCCGCCGGCATGGGCACGCCCAGCAGTTCCGCGCTGCCGCTGGTCGGGAAGGCCAGGCCGAGCAGCATCCTGATCGTGGTCGTCTTCCCGGAGCCGTTCGGCCCGAGGAAGCCGTACACGCAGCCGCGCGGGACGGCCAGGTCGATGTGGTCCACGGCCACCTGCCCGCCGCGGAACCGTTTGGTGAGGCCACTGCTCGCCACGGCCAGCACGGGCGGCCCCGCGGGCGCGACGGCGGCGGTGACGGCCACCAGGCCCGCGGTGCCCTGCGCCTGCGGCAAGGCCGCGCCGGTCACTTCGACCGCGCAGCGGCTGAGTGGTGCCAGAAGGCCGGCGGCGCGTGGCCCGCCTTTGTGGCGGCCCGGTAGAGGGCATCCGGTGTGACGGCGCCGAAAAGGACCCGGCCGTTGCTGGTCACCAGGACCGAGATCAGGGGTGTCCGCAGCAGCCGCCCGCTGCCCCAGGAGCCGCTGACGTGCGTGGCCGCTTGTAGCACGCTGCTGAAGATCACGTCGGTGCCGATGCCGAGCCCCGCCCCGCCCGAGTTACCGGGCGCCGGGCCAGCCGATGCGCTCGAATGGCCGAACAGCCCAGCCGCCGGGCCTGTCGGCTTGGCGGGCGGTCCGCCGCCGGCCAGCGACGACAACGCGGACTCGGGCAGGTCAGCGACGGCCAGCCAGCCGTTGCCGATCACACCAGACCCGGTCGCGATGTCGCTGCCTAGTGCCTGGCCAGCGGCCTTGCCCGGCGACGCGGTGTTGTCTTGCACGACCGCCGCGCCAGCGGGCGGCCCGAAGTCGAAGTTCGCCGCGGCCGGCGTGCCGAACGATATCGAGGTGAACCCGATCTGGAAGGCCGGGCTGGCCGCGCCCTTCGCGAACACCTGCACCTGCAACGGCACGTGGCGGCGTGCGTCGATGGCGATGCGCACCTGGCCGATCAGGGAACCGGGGCTTTTCGGCGCGAGCACGAGCTGGTAGGCGGCCTCACCAGCGACCGTCACGTTGCTGTCCACGCGGATCGCCGTGGTCCGGCCCGCCTCGGTGAGCGCCCGGCCAGCGGCCTGCTGCGGCGTCAGCGGCAGGAACTGCAAGGGTGAGGTCTTCGCGCCCCCCGGAAGCGTCAGGTGGGTAACCAGATCGGCCGAACTTCCCCACAGCCACAGGTCGCTTCCGCTCTGGATCACATCACTCTCGCTCATGCTCTGCGGCAACGCGAGCCGGTAATGAGACGGGTCCGCATACCAGACGTTGATCGTGTGCGAGCCTGCGAGCATCGACGGCAGGGAGACGGTGCCCACCACCGGCGGCAGCGCGGGCAGCCCCAGCGACGCCGTCTCCACGACCGTCCCGGCCAGCGGCGGCGGCTTCCCGGCCACCTCGGCGAGCAACTGCGCCGCCGTGCGGGACGGCAGCGGCGGCGCGGCCGCGGCGGCGGAGACCAGGGATCCGGTCAGCAGCCCGCCGGCCACCGCCACGATCCCGGCGGGAACCGCCCACCGGGCCCGGCGGGGCAGATTCACTGTCTTCATGACACTTTCGCCTTTCCTTTCCTTGCCTCGGGTCCCTTGCTCTCTGGGTCAGGCGTCGCGCAGCTTGTCGGTCGTGGGATTTGTCTCGAGAGTGGTTCTACGCCGCGGCCGGTGTCAGCACGGTGCCGACAGCTGACACCGTGCTGACACCCGTGACCTGGCATCGTCTGGCTGAAGCCACGTAGCCTCACCGCTGAGCGGGCGGCGGCCCAAAGAAGGATCGCGAAGAGACCATGACAGTGCTGGCCGTCGAGGACTTCCACGTCCTGGACCGATTGCGCCGGGACGGATAACGGTCGACGACGTTCTCGACAGGAACGACGCGCTCGACCATCTGGCCAGGACCCGCTATGACGTCATGGTGCTGGACCGGGACCTGCCTGGGGTGCACGGCGACGAGGTCTGCCGCTGGTCGCGCGTTGGTGCTTACAGGCCAAGTACGCGGCGGAGTCCACGGTCGACCTCGCTCATGAGGGCCGCTGGGAGGTGCCCGGCCTCGGTGTCCAGGTCGGTCTTGTTGAGGGTGACCAGGGCTGTGACGTTGACGACGGAGTCTTTGGGCAGGCCAGAGGAGGTGGCAGGCAGGAAGACGTTGCCGGGCATGGCGGCCAGGCCGGTGTTGGAGGTGATCACGGCGGCAAGTGTGGTGTTCAGCCGGCTGGCATTGAACGGGTCGGCCTGGATGACCAGGACGGGGCGGCGTCTGGCGGGCCGGCTGCCCTGCGGCTTTCCCAGGTCGGCCCAGCAGATGCTGCCGCGGCGGATCACCAGTCCTCTCCGGTTGCCAGCAGGTCACGGCCAGCCTGGACGGCGACTGCGGCGGAGTCGTCGTCCCCGGCCGTTTGAAGTGCGTCGTTGACCTGCTGGGTCAGCGAACGCGACGCGAGTTCGTCGAGATAGCGGCGGGCGGCCCGGGCGAAGAACTCGGACCGGCTGATGCCTAGCTCCGCTGCCTGCCTGGTGGCCTGTTCGAAGGTGTCATCGGGTACCGAGATCGCTGTCTTCATAACCTCAGTATAACCCGGTAATACCGTCTTCTCGAATGCCTCCACGCTGGGTCGGCGGTCAGTTCCATCGAGTCGAACACGACGCTATTCGGGGCCCGTCCGGGATTGAGCACGGGATGTGACGGTACACAGACCCACCACGCGTGCCAAGCCGCCGATCGGTGCCCCGGTGGCCAGTGGACGAGCTCATTTAGACCGGCAGCGATCAGGTTGATCGGTGCCTGCTGCGGTGGCAGCTGGTTTCGGTGGTCTTTGGCGAGCCGGAGTTCAGGCTGGGCCGGGCGTGCTGGCGAAACCGAAGGTGTGGCCTGTGCGGGTCGTGCGTATGACCGGCCCGGCCGGCGGGTGCCCGGTTCGGCCCCAGCACGGGAGTCAAACTGAAACCTCGCCGCGGTGTGCCCTTGTGGTGAGCAGGGCCGGGGTCGATGCTTGGTGTTCCCGCTACGGAAATAAGGCCCCGCCCCACGCCCACCATCAGGTGCGGGCAGCTGCCCACCGCCCGCGGAACGAAAGAAGACCCCTATGCTCCAGTCATTCCGGCCTGCCGCCAGGAGGGCGGCCCTCAGCGCCGCGCTCGTCCTGCTGGCTGGCGGGGGCACGGCCGGGGGTGTGGCCGCCGCGTCCGCGTCCGCCAAACCCGCCCCGCCGCTCAGCCACCAGCTCTGCTACCGGGCCAGCGGCACCGGTTTCAAGGCCCCTGCCGCGGTAACGCTGAAGAACGCGCTCAACCCGGCCGGCTTCAGGCCGGCGATCGGCAAGGTCGCGCTGCACTGCAACCCCGTGGCCAAGACGCTGCCCACGGGGAAGATCTTCCCCATCACCAACCCGGCCGCCCACCTTGCGTGCTTGGCGATCACCGCCTCGCCGCAGCCCGTCCACAGCCTGGCCGTCACCAACCAGTTCGGCATCGCCGACGTGACCACCAGCCAGCCCAATCTGCTCTGCCTGCCGTCATGGAAGAGCCTGACCGGCCCACCCCACCGGACGCGCGTGCAGCCGCCGGGCCTGGACCATTTCACCTGTTACCCGGTGAAGATCAGCCAGGGCGCCTACCACCCGCCCCCCGTGCTGCTGCAAGACGAGTTCACCAGCAAGCCGGTCTCGGCGAGGGTCAGCGCCGTTCCGGCGGAACTGTGCATGCCGACCGAGAAGATCGTCGGCGGCACGACATTCCCCATCATCCACCCGGCCGGGAGCCTGCTGTGCTTCCCGGTGACAGCGACACCGCACCCCCCGGCCGTGTTCGACCAGAACCAGTTCGGCACCGCCAAGCTCGCAGTGGGGCTCACACACTGGCTGTGCCCGCCCTCGACGTGGCACATCAACTTCTAGTCACGCCCAGCGCACCGGCCGGCGGCAGCCCAGATCCTCAAAGCCCGAACGGCTGCCGCTAGCCGGCCCGTGCAGCGCTACCGGCGCCGCGTACTCCCTCGCCGGGACCCGCTCCCACCAGGCACCGCTGCGGCGGAGCTCACCTCAGCACCCGGGTACGAAATCAACACCAGAGCCAGACAGCCCAGCCTCACATTCCGTGAACACCGGCCCTCGTACCGGGCGCACGCATCCCCGCCGCTCGGTCGGCCCCAGTCGCCGGCGCTGCGGGCTGACCGCGCGGTACAGACGGATAGTTATGACTGCGCGGCGGGTTCGTGAACGCGGGCTGACGCGGGCTCCGCACCGGGGGCGATGGGATCGGCGCTGTCGCCTTCATGCGCGCCTGACGGGCGGGATCGGCGACCACGCGCCAAGGACACACGGCACCGGTCACTGGGCTTGCCGACCAAACCAGCGGTCACCGCACGTGGCCGAACCACATGAGCTCCCAGATCCCGGGGTCGGCGACCTTCTCCACCGACTGCCCATCGACGAAGTGTTCGAGCTCCACCTGGCCCGTGAACCGGAGGTACGCGCCGTCGAACCGGGCCGCCCTGGCCAGCAGGTGCTTGATCCCCGTGATCTGGTCGATCATCCGATCATCGACAATGGTCGACTGCCGCTGATAGCGGATGACATAGCGGTCCGCGCCGTCTTCGTACTCGTAGATGACGGCCTGCGCGAACGGCTTACCGCTGTGCTCGTCGACCTGCTCGCCCTCCAACGAGAACCGCACCTTGCCGGGGTCGTCGGCGACGATTGCGCCGTCCTTCGCGAGCATGAAGATCGGGATCTCGGTGCTGCCGTAGTTCGCTTCGGCCGTGATGTAGCTCGACACGATCGAGTGCGCCCCGGCCTGGGCACGGCCCCAGTACCAGTGGTTGATGAGCTTGGTCATGGCCACGTCCCCCCAGTTGTGATCGTGGTAGCCCACACCCCTCAGGGTCTCCTGAACACCGTCCAGGACGAGGTCAACCACGACGCTTCCCTGCGGCACGGACGGCAGCCACGCGAAAAAGTGGTCGTCCTGCTCACCGAAGTACATGTAGCCCGTGCCGGGGCGCCACGGCGGCACCTGTCCGGCAAGGTCGATGTCCAGCAACAGCGGGCCCTCCTCGACGTGGATGCGGTACTTCAACGGCTCCCCCCACTCGAGGTTGCGGAAGGTGTTCGGGCCGATGGTGACGTCACACCTGTCGGTGGCCGCGTGAAAACCGGCCGCGTCGGCCTTGGCCTCCCATTGGCGGTGCGAGCCGTCCGGGCGATCGAGCTCGACCGACACGTAGGGCGCCAGGCCCTTGCCGACGCCCTCGATGAACGGCTTCGTATAGAACACCACGACCAGGGAGCTGCCGTCGTCGAGGTGGGTGTCGAAGTACCACCATTCGTAGGTGTCCTTCTCGCCCGTGGTGCGCATCCCGTCCTCACGCCGCGCGATCGGTTGTGGCGCGATGCCGAGGGCGGTGTAGTCCTGCGGCCGGCGGGCGTTTCGTGCAGTGCCCATGGTCAGTGTCCTCTCGCTGGGGTGGGATTGGAGCCGGCCGAGGCGTGGCCCCGGACGGAGTAGGGCGCGAACTGGCGTCGGACGAACCGGTGCAGGTCCTCGCTGTCGACCGGCATGCCGGTGCTCAGTGTCATGAAGGTGTAACCGATGAGGGCGGTGGCCAGGTCGCGCACGTCGTCGCTGCTCGTGCACGGGCGGATCACCGCGATGATGCGCCCCCGCGCCTTGCGAGACTCCTCGGCGACCTCGGGGAGGTCGTCCTCGATCGCCTGCCGCGCGGCAAACAGCAGCAGCTGGAACAACGCGGACTGGACCACGCTGCGGACTTCCAGTTCCTCATCCGCGACCGTGCCGGGCAGTTCGCCGCGTGCGGTGCCCCCGCGGGACCAGCATGGTCAGGCCCATAGCGCCCGGGGTTGTCCGCGAGTTCGCGCAGTTGGTCTCAGCCTTCTGCGAACGGATCATCTAGTCATCGATGACCTTCGTGCAGGTCACCACGGTGCCGGCAGCCTGCTGAAGCAGGTTGTAGAGCGTCTCGCGCTGCGTCTCGCCAAGGGCGCCGAGCACCTCGTCCTCGACCGATGACAGTGCGAACTCGACATTCGACAGCTGCGTCGCGCCGGCTTCGGTGAGCTCGACCGTGTGCCGCCGCCGATCCTCGGGCGAGCGCCGCCGTTCGATCAGGTTCTTGGCTTCCAGGTCGTTGAGCAGCCCGACGATGTTCGTCCCGTCCATCGCGAGGGTGGCGGCGAGTGCCTGCTGGGTGCTGCCGCCGCCATCCCGTAGCACCGTCAGCGCCACCAGGTGACGCGGCCGCAGGCCCAGGGGGGCCAGCACCGCCTCGGAACGCAGGCGCATCCGGCGCGCCAGGTGATCGAGCAGCGCACCCGAATGGTGTGCCGTCTGGGTCACCTCGGGTTGCACCGCCATGTCGCCAAGTATAACCCTTCGCATCATCTACCGGTGTGATATAAATGATTGATGTTTCATGAATCATCTATGACGAGGAAGCGATGTGGTACGCATGGGTGACTACGGGCACGACCTTGAGTTCGGCGTCTTCATCGACCCGGCCGCCCGGTCCGCGGACCAGGTGGTGGCCCTGTCGGTGCTCGCCGAAGAGGCGGGGTACGACCTGGTCTCGTACAACGATCATCCCTACTCCCCGCGGGCCCTGGACGCCTTGGCCCTGATGTCCTTCGTGGCCGCGCGGACCGGCCGGGTGCGGCTGGCGGGCAATGTGCTGAGCCTGCCGCTGCGGCCACCGGCGGTGCTGACGCAAGCTGTCGCGAGCCTCGACATCCTGAGCCACGGACGCGCCGAGCTCGGCATCGGCGCAGGCAGCGCCTGGGACGCGATCGAGGCGATGGGCGGCCGGCGCCTCGATCGCGGTGACAGCGTGGAAGCCCTCGAGGAAGCCATCCACGTGATCCGCGAACTCTGGGACGCCGGTGCGCAGGGCGGCGCGACCTTCGAGGGCAAGCACTACCGGCTGGCCGGCGCCCTCCGCGGGCCGGCACCGGTGCACGACATCGGCATCTGGGTGGGCGCGTTCAAGCCCCGGATGCTGCGGCTGGTCGGCCGGCTCGCCGACGGGTGGTGGCCCACCGTCGCCGCACTCAAACCTGGTGACCTCACCGCCGGCAACGCCGTGATCGACGCGGCGGCTGCCCGAGCCGGGCGCGAACCCCCCGCGATCCGGCGGCTGCTGAACCTGGGGGCAGTCGGCGCGCCCGCGCGCGAGACGGCCGCGCAGCTCGCCAGGCTCGCGCTCGAAGACGGGATCGGGACCTTCATCGTGACCGCCAACGATCCGGGTGCGATAGCGAACTTCGCTTCCGAGGTGGCGCCCCGCGTCCGAGAGGCCGTCCAGGAGGCGCGGTTACGCGGCCCGGCCGCCGCACCTGCGGCCTTGGTGGCGGCCGCGGCCGGCAGCAGCGCGCCCACGGAGGCGGAGGAGGCGGCGCCCGGCGAGACCGAGGACGAGCCGTTGGGGGTGAGGCCCACACCGGACGAAGCGATCCGCCTCAGCGACCGGGCCCCCTGGGACGATTCGACGCGGCCGCGGCGGGACCGCTCGGGACCGGAGGTGATCTACACAGACCGGGGACGCCGCGCCGCGAAGCAGCTGATCGCGGTGCACGACCTGCTCCGGGGCGAGCTGTCGGACCTACGGCACATCCTGCGGCAGGTACGCGACGAGGCTATCCAGGCCGGGGAAGCCAGAGCGGCGCTCAACGAGATGGTGTTGCGCCAGAACGACTGGACGCTGGGCACGGTCTGCGCCCGCTACTGCAGCGTCGTGGCGCAGCATCACGGCGCCGAGGACGCCGCCGTGTTTCCGCACCTGGCGCTCCGCGAACCGCAGCTCACACCGGTGATCGATCGGCTGACCGAGGAGCACCTGGTGATCCACGACGCGATCCAGGAGGTCGACCGGGTCCTCGTCCAGCACATGACACGACCGGAGAACCACGACGCCATTCAAGCTGCGATCGACTACCTGACCGACGCCCTCCTCTCGCACCTCGCCTATGAGGAACAGGAGCTGGTGGAGCCGCTGGCCCGGCTCGGGTTCTACCCGGAGCAAGTCCCCGTCACGAGCTGACGCCCGTCAGCCCAGGACGTCGCGCTCGCCCGAAGTGGACAAGGGCAGCGAACTCACCATCCAAGAAGGGAAACGACATGGCGCATCTGCTGCACATCGACTCAAGCATCCAGGGTGATCGGTCGGTCAGCCGCAGGCTCACCGCGCGCGCGAAGGACGTCTGGCTCGCTGCGCATCCCGGTGGCACCGTGACCTACCGGGACCTGGGCAGCCATCCCGTCCCGCACTTCGACGCGGCCACCGGCCTGGCCCGGTTGGTGCCGCCCGAGCAGCGCACCCCGGCACAGGCCGCATCGTGGGCGCTGAGTGAAGAACTGGTCAACGAGATCAGGGAAGCGGACACGATCCTGCTGGGGCTTCCGCTGTACAACTTCGGCGCACCCAGCAGCGTCAAGGCCTGGCTCGACCACCTCATCGGGCCCGGGCTGTCGCACGATCCCGAGACCAAGGCCCCCCTGCTCGGCGGCCGCGAGTTCGTCGTACTCGCCAGCCGCGGCGGGGGCTACGCCGAAGGCACACCCCGGCACGGGTGGGACCACGCCGAACCATGGCTTCCGCACGCCATCTCGCTCACCGGACTGGAACCGCGCTTCATCACCGCCGAGCTCACCCTCGCCCATGTGAACCCGGCCATGGCCGAACTGATCCCGCTAGCGGACCAGAGCCTCGCCGAGGCCGAGCGCGCCATCGACGCCCTGTGGGCCCCGGTACCCGCACTGGCCTAACGCAACCCCGAGACGGGCACCTCAACCAAGGTGCCGACATTGGCCCCTACGCCCGGGACGTGCAGTAACCCCTGCAACGGTGCCGACCCTCAGCGGACAGGTCACGCATTACACGACGCCGCGCCATGACCCGGGCTCACGTTTTCAGCCACGCGCAGATGCAGAATGAGGTCCGGTAGAGCCTTCTGGGCACAGGCACGTCCGTCGTAGCCTGGTGGCGCAGCGGTTGGCAGTCACTTTGCGTGATCGAATGCCTCACCCGCAGGCAAGAGTGGGTGCTGTTTCGTGGAACGGAGTACTCGTTCCACGAAACAAGATCAACAAGCGACGTTTTCGCTGGTGGGGCGCCAGGGGCTCGAACCCTGAACCAACGGATTAAAAGTGGGCTGCTGGGCCAGTCCAGGCGTTCTACCCGCACAGATGCCACACGTGGATGCCCGGAAGGCACACATTGCACAGGGATACGGGCGGTGCTGGTCCCACGGCTCGTTCCACGGCGCTGGTGCAGTGCCTGGCGGATTCGGTCACTGAACGTAGCTGCCAGTTGCCCAGTGACCCGGCGGCAGCGAAGCTGTCAGCGTCGGCCTGGCCGCCGGTATTCGTTTCGGCCGATGATGGATCTACGTCGGCAGCCCGGTCATGGCGGTCAGGAACACGTTCTCACATCGCCGATGACAGCGCGCCCTCTGAGCACATGCTGATGCACGCCTGCGCATAGTCATACCCCGATCATTACGATCGGCGGGGCCACCCAGTTCTTCATGGGCGCCGCGGGTTACACCGGCTGGAAGTGATGGTCGGCGGGCATGCCGAGGCTGCCGCGACGCTGGCCCGCATGTGGTCGTTCAAGACCCGCGCCCAGCGTGCAGACGATGCGCCGTGACGGCTTTGCCAGCACCTTGTTCACCCCGGACAAGGCCACGCCCAAAGCACCGGCCGTCGTGGTGCTCGGCGGCTCCGGTGGCGGCGAGGACACCATCACCGCCGCAGCGCTGGCGATGGGCGGGTACCCAGCGCTGGCATTGGGCTACTTCAACGAGCCCGGGCTGCCCCAGTGCCTGTGCGCCATCCCGCTGGAACACTTCGCCCGCGCCGTGCACGCCTGTTCCAGGCTGATGACCAGCTCCGCGGCGCGAATGCGAAGCTCTTCGAGGAGATCGGCCTGACGCCGGGCCCGGGAGATGAGCTCGTCCAGCCGGGCGGGGTCGAGCCGGTGGTCTGCCTGGGCCAGAGCCCGTAGGGTACGCCAGCCAGCGGCCTTGCCCTCGACGCCGAGTCGCATCATTTCGAGCTCTTCCAGCTTGCTGAGCGGCGAAGGGGTGAGCAGGTAGCCGTTGAGCTTCAGCCGGGCGGCCTTCTCACCGATCCATGCGGCATAGACCTTGTAGGAGCGGACCGGGACGCGGAGCGCGGCCATGATGTCCAGTAGCGCGGCGCGGTCTTGGGTGACCTCAGCGGCGAGACGCTGAAGGTCTCCTTCGCCGTCCTCGCCATGGTGTGATCGTGCTACTCGCCGAGCCAGTTCGGCGCCACCGGTGGCGCCGGCAAGGTGATCGTTGAGGTATATGCCGAGCAGGCTTTGCCGTGCTCGCATGGTACCGCTAGCGATGTCAGTTGCTGTCATGGCTCCTCCAACGCCGGTGCTGAGTGTCCTGATGAGGGCCGGCCCGGGTGCCAGCCGGGGATCGGGCAGGAGGCACCACGGCGTCTGGCAACGCTGGCCGGTGGGGCTCCGGCCAGGCCGAACGCCACGCGGCACCCTGATCGGTAGTCCACCGCGGTGAGCCCCATCTGGCTGCCTGGCCAGCGCGTGTCAGCGGCTGACGGCGCGGGCAAGCTGCGCCTTGGTCATCGTTGAGCGGCCTTTCACGCCGCGGCGGCGTGCCTCCGCGTAGAGCTGGGCCTTTGTCGGGCCGCCGGCGCCCCGATGGGAGCGCAGGCCACCACGCCGCCCCGACGACATGTCCTGCGTAGAGGCCGTGCTGGCCGTCTTGGCCTCCCCGGACCGGGCACGCTCCTTGTTCACGGTCCGCGCGGCGATCTCCTCGGCCCGGCCGGTGCTTTCCCCCGCCGCTTGGCACTGTCCTTGATGTGCTCGTACTGTCGCTCCCGTTTGGGGCTGGATCCCCGTGGCATATCGGCCACCTCCTGCGAATTGGACGGCCGGCGCTCCCGCGCCTGGTGCGCGGGCCACTACCCGGACTGCGGGCCGCCATTCATCCAGGCAGCGCCTGCGCCAGCTGCCCCCCGGTTGACTCCAGCAGGTCCGCCGGGTCGTAGAAGATCGCTACGGCTCCCGCGTCCAGCAGTTCCGCGGCACCGATTCCCCCGCTGCGCAGCGCGATGCACGGCACGCCCGCCCGCTGGCACGCCCGCACATCCCAGACCGTGTCGCCGACGAACACCGCCCCCTCGGGCGGGGCGCTGGCCTTGCGCAGCGCGACCTCTACCAGATCGGGTGCTGGTTTGCTGGTGTCGACGTCGCCTGCCGACGTGGCTTCGTCTATGGCGTCCTCCGCGCCGAGGACCTCGCGCAGCACCGCGAACTCCTGCGGGTCGGCGGAGCTGGCCAAGACGACCGTGAGGCCCGACTTCCGGCTGGCGCGCAGCAGCTCAGCGGCGCCAGGAAGCGGCCTGATCCGGGACCAGTACGTCGCGTAGAGCGCGCTGTGGGCGGCGCGGATGCCAGGGTCTGCCCCGGTGTCCCGGCTGGCTGGCAGCAGCGCGTCCAGGAGCTGGTCCGAGCCCATGCCGATGGCCCGGTGTATCGGTGCCATCGGCACGTCGTGCCCCGCTTGGGCGAACGCCTGCCACCAGGTGACGGCGTGCAGGTAGTTGGTGTCGACCAGGGTCCCGTCCACATCGAACAGGGCGGCCGTGACGGTTGCGGTCATGTCCATCAGCTACCCGCTGCCCGGCGGCTAAGCATGACCTGCTGCGGCGGACCAGTCCCAATCATTGATCGTGTATGGCATCGGATCGTATGACCTCCGCGGCGCCGGGCGTCTTCTTCGCTGGCCAGAGTCACGCATCGTGATCAGAAGCGGGACCGCCAAGGAACTCCAGAAGCGCCAAGGCGAGCTCGTCTGGCGCCTGTTCGGCCTGGTGATGCCCAGAGTGGATCGGGCGGCTGCGCAGCTCGCCGGCTGCCCATGGCCGCCAGATCGCCTCAGGGTCGCCGTGGATGTCGAGGTCGTCGCCAGCCGAGACCAGCAGCAGCATTGGGCACCTGATCTTGCGGCCTGCGGCGCGGTCATATTCCTCATGTGCGCGGTCGATGCGCAAGCCGGCGCGGTAGTCCTCGCACATGCCATGGACGACGGCTGGATCGCCGAAGGCGGCCCACACGTCGGCGTGGTTCCCCTCACCCATCTCCGCAGGTGACGGGGTCTGGTACCAGCGGCCTGGATCGGAGCTGATGAACGCCTCCGCCGGCTTGTCGGTCTGGCCCAGAAACCACCAGTGCCACCAGGTACGCACGAACGCCTCATTCAGGCGCTCCAAGTGCTCGATGACCGGCAGGCCGTCCATCACGGCAAGCCGCCCGACGGCGCCCGGGTGATCCATGGCCGTGCGGAAGGCCACCAGCGCGCCCCGGTCATGACCCACGACCGAGAACCGGTTATGGCCGAGATGCCGCATGAGTGCCACAACGTCGCCAGCCATCGCACGCTTGGACGACTGCGCGTGCTCGGGCGCGTCCGGCGGCAGCGTCGACTGGCCGTACCCGCGCAGGTCAGGGCAGACCACGAAGAACGACCCCGCGAGCTGGGGCGCCACGCGATGCCAGGTCGTGTGCGTGCGCGGATGGCCATGCAGCAACACCACCGGCTCCCCCTCACCGCCGTACCGCACGCGGAGCGTCACCTCCCCGACGTCGACGCGGTCCAGCTGGAAGCCATCGAACATGAGCCGCCCCTACCCCGCGATCCAGCACGAACCCAGGTGCGTCAACAGGCGCAGACCCCTCGCGTCGACCCAGCGAAACGGCCCACACGTATTGAGCAAGACCGGCGGCCAGCCGCCCGGCTCCGCGGTCTTCACATCCCACTCCCCGCCCTATTAGTCCACGTCGACGCGTGCCCACCGTCATGACTCAGGAACCGAACCAGCCCCCAGCGACCAGGTGAAGCCCGGTTACCACATAATCCGCGGCACTGCGCAGATACACAGAAGGCATTGCGCACGTGGCTCGCCGAGTGCTGTGCTCCCTTGTCATGTTTGTCATGTTTGTCATGTGCATCCTTCGTCCGCGCTGAGACAGGCGTATTTGCCCTTCAGGGGATGATGGCGTCGACCGTCTTTTTCAGCGCACTGGGCTGGGCCGGCGACCTTGGCGCTTTCTCCCGGGCCCGCTCCAGCTTGGCCCCGAGTTCCTGCAGCTGTTTACGGCCCAGGCCAGCCCGCACCTTGGGGAACCAATCCTGTTCTTCCTCCTCGATGTGATGGCTGACGTTCTCGATCAGCACCGAGGCCTTGGCGTCGAAGCGCTCCGCCCCGGCCGGCATGCCCGCCAGCTCCATACACAAGACGTCGGCCACGTGATGTTCTTCGTAGGACTCCAGCACGTCGTGCTTGAGGCCGGGGAGCAACGCGCAGACCTCCGGGTACATCACCTCATTCTCGATGTAGGTGTGCACCGTGAGCAGTTCGATGATCTGCCCAACAATCTTGGCTTTCGTCTTGACCGCCTTATCACCAGCGGCTTGGAACTTCCGGAACAGGTTGCGGATTTCCTTGTGATCGGCCTTCAGCACCACGATGGCATCAGATGACATGCTGCTCCTCCCGGCTCGCTTGGCATCCAGCGGCGGCTACCCGCCAGCCCTGCCACCAAACCCCCGGCGCCAGGCCCACGCCGGGCTCTCAGCAGTTGCTGGCAGGAAGACACTGAATGCGGCGATTTGGCCGCAGCGCGCAAGGACACGCCTCTCCCGCGCAGTGATTAGCGCGCCGCGCTGCGGGTAGCGCCGCGAAGACACTGGGGGACACGCCCGGCTGTGCGCCAACCTGGCTGTCGGCAACGCCACTGATGCACAGCTCAGTGCGGTAAGGAGTCCCGCACATCAGCGCCGGGCGGCTAGGGCCCGGCCTCCAGGCGGGAAGAAAGAAGGGACGCTGAGCATGTGGGTTTTTCTATCTGCCCGGCTGCGGACCTGGCTGTTGCTGGCCATCGCACTGGCGCTGGCCCGGCTGCTTGTCCATCGCCCCGCTGTCGCAGCTGAACGCCGTGACCCATCCGCCCGTACGGCGAAGTTGCTCCACGGGGTCGACTCGGCGGTGACCGCGGTGTCCGGGCGCTCCTCGCGCAGAGCAAGAAGCTGAGACCGGCGAGGAACCGCCAGATGGCCGAATCGTCTCCCTCAACGCCGCGCTGGCTGGGGCCATCACCGTTGCGTTGCCTTGTCACCGGCGCATCTGGCTACATCGGCGGGCGGCTAGTTCCTGACCTGCTCGCCGCGGGGTATCCCGTCCGGTGCATGGCTCGCGACCCGGGGAAGCTCAGCGACCGGCCCTGGTCCGGCGACGTTGAGATCGCGGCAGCCGACGCACTGGAGGGGGCCAGCGTGCGGCGGGCCCTCGAGGGTGTGGATGTGGCCTATTACCTGATCCACTCGCTGGGCACAGGCGCGTCCTTCGAACAGCGGGACCGTGACGCGGCGGGCATCTTCGCAGATGCCGCCATGTCCGCCGGGGTCACGCGCATTGTGTATCTGGGCGGCATCGTTCCCGGTGATGGCAGCGGCCTGTCACCGCACCTGCGCTCGCGCGCGGAGGTCGGGGACATCCTGCTGGGTAGTGGCGTGCCGTCGGCCGCGCTGCAGGCCGCTGTGATCATCGGCAGCGGGTCAGCGTCGTTCGAGATGCTGCGGTATCTCACCGAACGGCTGCCGGTGATGGTCACCCCGAAATGGGTGGAAACCCGCATCCAGCCAATCGCCGTCCATGATGTGCTGCGTTATCTCGTCGGCTGCGCGGCGCTGCCTCCCGGCGTCAATCGCCGCTTCGACATCGGCGGCCCGGACGTCTTGACGTATGCGGAGATGATGCGCCGCTACTCCGAGGTGGCCGGGCTGCGGCCGCGCGTACTCCTTCCGGTGCCGCTGCTCACGCCGCGGCTGTCGTCGCTGTGGGTCGGGCTGGTGACGCCGGTGCCGGCCGGCCTGGCCAGGCCGCTGGTCGAATCGCTCAGGAACGAGGTGGTGTGCTCCGAGCACGACATCGCCTCATACGTTCCGGAACCGCCCGAGGGCCTGCTGCCCGTTAACCGTGCCATCGCTTTGGCCCTGCGGCATACCCGCGAGGGCGCGGTCTCCACCCGCTGGTCATCTGCCGCGACGCCCGGCGCTCCCAGCGACCCGCTGCCCAGCGACCCGTCCTGGGCCGGTGGCTCGCTTTACGTAGACGCACGGATCAGTGCCGTCCGCGCTTCGCCGGCGGCCCTGTGGCGGGTCATCGAGGGCATCGGCGGTGAGACCGGGTGGTATTCTTTCCCCGCCGCGTGGGCCGTACGCGGGCTGCTCGACCGGCTCGCCGGCGGCGTCGGGCTGCGCCGCGGCCGGCGTGATCCGCGCCACCTGCTCGCCGGCGACGCGCTGGACTTCTGGCGGGTAGAGGCCATCACACCGGGATCGCTGCTGCGGCTGCGCGCGGAGATGAAGCTACCCGGCCTGGCCTGGCTCGAAATGGCGGTCGGCCGAGACCATGACGGCATGACCACCTACAGCCAGCGGGCTATCTTCCAGCCGCGCGGGCTCGCCGGACACGCGTACTGGCGGTCCATATCGCCGTTCCACGGCGTGGTATTCGGCGGGATGCTCCGCAACATCACCGCAGCCGCCGAGCGAGCCGACCGCGCGGTGGACAAGCCTGCGCCAGCCGGGCACTGAGCAGCGCGGCAAATCCATGCCATGCGTCAGGGCACGGCACCCCCAAGCGCTCGCTGGTCAGCGCATGGCGCTCCGACGGGAACGTATGGGTTAGGGGGTTGACGGCTGCCGGGCAAAGCTGGCGGCTCGTGGGGAACCGACGGCGCTGGCGCATCCACGAGCGGGCGCAAGCGCAGCAGGTGAGCACCGAAGACCTCCGGGAGGCGCTACTGCGCTACCGCTCGCTGTTCGACGAGCTGCTGGCAACGGAAGGCGGCCAAGCGGGCGTCACCGCGAGGCGCGCGCCGGGCAACATCGCCGGCCAGAGGGACGAGGATGGCAGCGCTCTGGACCGCAACGCCGACGGCCAAGACGCCGCCGGGTCACCGGACACGATCAGCCAGACAGACGGAGGTGCGCCATGACCGACTCTGAAGGTGCGCAGGACAGGGCGCCGACCACCGAACAGATCGCCGCCGCGGGCACCTCCGACGGCACGGACCGCACAGGCCCGGGCCAGCACCCGTTGACAGACATGCAGACGAAGTCGGCCCCAGTCACGCAGGCCGCAGCCGGCGACGCCACCGGTATGGGCGATCAGCCGCGCGCGCAGTTGCTGGCAGACGACGAGCTGCAGAGCATCCTTGCGCAGTGGACGGACATCTAGGCAGAGTTCGTCGACGAGCCAAGAAAGGCGGTCCAGGACGCTGGTACCCTCGTCGCCGACCTCATGCAGCGCCTAGCCCGGATGTTCGCCACCGAACGCGATCAGCTCGAGTCAAGGTGGGCCAGCGGTGATGACGTGTCCGCCGAGGAGCTAAGGCGCGCGGCCTGCGCCGGTACCGCTCCTTCTTCGAGCGACTGCTCGCCGCGTAACTGGACAGCTGTTCCGCAAGGGCGCCTGCCTCGGCCAACCGGAGCCGTGCGGCGTTCTTGCATGCCCGCTCGCGCAGGCCAGGAACCAATACTTTCTTTCGGGGCGGATAGACGAGCAGGCGATAGTGGCCAGAAGCCACTAACCGTCGTGTACCACGGCCCTCGAGCGTCAGCTTGGACCGCCATTGAAGCTCGGGACTGGCGTACCTGAGTGTGCAGCAAGCGCGACAGATCGTCTGTCAGGTACGGCACAACGGCGCATCCCTGAATAGGGAACGCCGTGACAGACCGGCAAATGATGCCCTGTTGCGGCGATTGAACCGGTCGTTAACGGGTAGTCCGGTGGCTTCCAGAAGGGGTTGAGACCCATGGTCGATCAGAACCGGACAGGCACCGAGCCGGCACACGGCAAGGTCCTCAAGGCTGTACCCGTGACGCCGTCCGAGGAGACGGAAAGACCGGAAGGACTGGCATTCGATGTAGAGAAGGGCGCCGACCTGCCTGGAGTCCCGGTAGGTGACCAGACCCCAAGGAACCCTGGAGCTGGCCGCACAGAGCAGGTGGTACGGGAGACCGGCGCAGGCGTCGGGCTGGCCGTTCCCGGTGACCCGGACCGGAACGCAAAGCAGCCCATTGACGAGGAGGCCAGCCAACACTGACCTCCGGATCCTCGCGGGCGTAGCGACTTTCGCCGGTAAGGTGCAGAATGGCGGGCACGGCACTGCGGCTGGGTTCTTACCAGGACTACGCAAGGAGGAACGCACCCGCAAGGCGCTCCTGGTGTTGATTCCCGCAGCCCCTGGGGTGCTCATCACTAGCCGTTGGCCGGACATCGGGCGCTACCTGAAGAGTAGGCAGCTCTCCAAGGGCAGCGGGCAGGGCCGCTGCCAGGGCAGCCGGATGTCGGCGGCTAGGTGGCGGGCGAGATAGAGCTGGGCGTAGCAGGCGATGATGATCCAGGTCCACCGGTCGGCGGCGGCCGGGTCACGCAGCTTGGGCCGGGTCCAGCCGAGCACCTGTTTGACGAACCTGAACGTGTGTTCAAGGTCAAACCTCGCAGGAACGCTTGCCAGGTGCTGTCCACCTCGGCGGTGGAGGTCTGGGCGCGGGAGGACCACAGCCACAGCGGTTCTGGGCTGCGGTCACCAGGCAGGTGATCGACGGCCAGCCGGATGAGGGTGCCCTCGATGACCGGCAGCGGGCCATCGTGGTCCTCCCAGCTGCCGCGGCTGGCCAGTTGCTGGTGCAGCCGGCCCCAGGCCATCGCCCGTGCGGTGCCGTACCGGGCGGTCTGGGTGCTGGTGGTTACCGACGGGACGGCCCAGGTGCGCGGGTCGGAGAGCTTGAGCGCGGCCCCGTGCCGGGGCGGCCGGCCGCCCGTCCCAGCCGGCCGGGCGGGACGGGGCGGAGCCGGGAAGTACATCACCCGGTCGCTGCGCAGCCGGCCCATGATCTCGACGGGCAGACCGGCCAGCAGCCAGGCCAGCCGGGTCAGGTCATAGCCGGAGTCGAAGACGACCAGGATGTCCGGGTCGCCGGCCCGCCAGTGCCCGGCCTCGATGATCCGTGCCACGACCTCGCGGACCTGGGCGGCGGTCACCTCGGTGGCGTCATCAGCCGGGCCCAGGCGGACCGCATCCAGCGGCAGCGTCCACGACGTGCGGCCCGGCTCCAGCGCCGCGACCAGCGAGTACGGCCAGCCCGGGATCATCTGCGCGTTCCCCCTGCCCCGCGCATAGCAGTGGCAGAACAATCGCTCCGCGCTGGTGGCCGCGTCCGGCCGCAACCAGTTGCTGACATCGGCGGCCAGCCGGATCCGCCCGTCCTCCCAGGCCGGCAGCGGCAGGCCCGCCAGCGCCCGCCGCAACCGCCCGATCCGCACCTGACCGCAGTTCAGCGCGTCATACACCGCGCCGTGGCCGCGGCGGCACTCCGGCTCCAGCGACAACTCCGCCAGCATGTGCACCCGGTCCTGCTTGCACAACACCGCATCCGCGAGCTCGAACAACACATCAGCGCGCTTACCCAAGCACCGGTACAGCTCACCGCGGAACCCAGCCAGCAACCCCCGCGCCCACTGCTCACCAGCACCATCCTCGACTGCATCCCACAGCCACGCCATACTGAGCCCCACGGCCACCGCCACCATCTTCAGTTTCTGTCGCAAGAACCCGAAGATGATCGCGCGGTGGCCGCCTGTTACCACGGCGGCACGCCGGACGAAAGCGGCGAGATACACCAGCCGGGACAGCAGAGGTTAAATAACAAGCTCAGAGCCGGTAATAAAACTGAGGGCTCCTGGTTAATGCTTCACGGCATTCTTGGCTTTCTTCCCTTTGTGCTTGACCTTGCCGGCACCTTTCTTGGTCTTGCCCTTAACTGTCTTAGCCTTGTTCTTAGCCTTCTTGCCCAGACCCATGACTGGCTCCTTAGCGTCCAGCGGCACCAGCGCTGCCATATACGAACCGCGTTCCCAGCTGAGCTGCCGGAGACGCGACGCTCCGATGGCTTCAGGTTCCACGTCGGATGAAACTCAAACCTTCCAGCCACCACGTCGGCAGCTCTTTCGCAGCTCTGGTACAGGGCCAGCGCAGGAAGGCTCCGCACCCTGAAGGCCGGACGTGGCAAAGGCAGCAGCCAGAGGCCGCAGACCTCGCTGGTCACCGAACCCAAGATCGCGGCCCGTGTGAATAAGGTGGTTCGGGCGATGCAACTGGAGCGCAGCCCCTACTACCTGGTCACGGCCGGGGCAAAACCAGGTCGGCTCGGTGATACGGCGCTGGAGGCCAGACAGCTCCTTGACCTCGTCTTCCGCCGGGACGCACATGATGATGTTGTCCCTGACGACGAACAGCCGCAAGTGCTGGTCATCCTCGACTGCTGTTTCTCCGGCGCCGGCGGGATTGAGGCGCTGAAGGAATCACTGCAGGGCATGGGCAACCCCAAGGTGTGGGTGCTCGCCACCGCCAGCAGTGTGGAGTATGCGCAGCAGGGCCGGTTCGCCGCAGCGCTCAGGCAGGCCTTGCTGGATCCGGAGGCGGGGTCCTCGCAGCGGCTCTTGGGCCTCGACCGGATCGTTGAGAAGATTAACGCAACCCTTGGACACGCCGGGCAAAGGGCGCGCTACATCCCGCCGGGCGGCGAGTCCACGGGGCTTCCGCCGTTCTTCCCGAACCCTAAGTACGTCCCGAGTGTCGCGGGGCTGACGGTCGCCGAGCAGCACTGGGTGAGCCGACTACGCGGCGCACCAGCCGGCAGCACCGCGGCGGGGTTCTACATCACCGGACGCACGGGGCGGATGCGGGTTGTTGAGGATCTCGCCTCATGGATGCGCGACCCGGACCGCGGCGGGCTGGCCGTAGTAACTGGAAGCCCTGGGTCCGGCAAGTCGGCGATGCTGGCGCTGCCGGTTCTCCTCACTAATGGCCAGGGCAGGGACGTCCTGGTCGCCGGGGCAGGCCAGGGCTCGCTGGTCCCCCGAGCCGCTGACCTGTTCGACGGCCTGCCGGTGCTCGGCGTACACGCCCGAGGCATGAACCCCTACCAGGTCGCGGACACCCTCGGGGCGTACCTTGGCCGCTCGGCAGACAGCCCTGAGGAGCTGCTGGGTGACTTGGAAGACCGTCCTGAGACGTCGTCCCGGATCGTTGTGATCGACGCGGTCGACGAGGCCCGCGACCCCCGAAGGCTGCTTACCGAACTGTTGCTGCCGCTGGGCCGCCGGCCCGGCCTGCGGGTTATCGTCGGGGGCCGTCGCCACGTAGTTCCCTCGGCGGCGGACATCAGCCTGCTGGTTGACCTGGACAGCGACAACTACCGCGACCCGCAGGCCCTCACCGACTACGCGTACCAGCTACTGTCCGCGGCTCACGACAGCCCGCTCCCCGGCCATATGGAAGCGGTGAACTCGGTGGCGTTTGGCACCGGCGCGGATTGGAGCCTGCTGGCCACCGGTGGCAACGACGGGACGGTGCGGCTGTGGGACCCGGTCACCGGCGCACCCGCCGGCGAGCCGCTCACCGGCCACACGGGCGCGGTGAACTCGGTGGCGTTCGGCACCGGCCCCGACGGCCGCCTGCTGCTGGCCTCCGGCAGCGAAGACAAGACGGTGCGGCTGTGGGACCCGGTCACCGGCGCACCCGCCGGCGGCCCGCTCACCGGCCACACGAACTACGTCTACTCGGTGGCGTTCGGGACCGGCCCGGGCGGCCGCCTGCTGCTGGCCTCCGGCAGCGAAGACAAGACGGTGCGGCTGTGGGACCCGGTCACCGGCGCGCCAGCCGGCGAGCCGCTCACCGGCCACAGGATGCCTGTGACCTCGGTCGCGTTCGGGACCGGCCTAGACGGCCGCCTGCTGCTGGCCTCCGGCAGCTGGGACAAGGCGGTGTGGCTGTGGGACCCGCTCACCGGCGCATCGGCCGGCGGGCCGCTCACCGGCCATACGAGCCGGGTGTCCTCGGTGGCGTTCGGAACCGCCCCTGACGGCCGCCTGCTGCTGGCCTCCGCCAGCCGCGACAACACGGTGCGGCTGTGGAATCCGGCGACGGGGGCATGGATCGCAACGCTTCAGCGCAGGTCTAGCGTCCCCTCAATCGCAGCGGCTGGGCTCGCGCTAGCGATCGGCGACGATGAAGGCATCAGTGTGATCGAGTGGGACGGGCGATCAGCACTTCGGGCAGGGGGAGAACCCGCATCGAGATCCGATCAGCGATCAAGATAAGCCGCTCCATAACTCCGCGTTCAGTGCGCCATGGGCGGCCAGGCCGAACAACCGGGACGGGCGCCATAACGGCGGGACTGCGCGCGCTTATTTGGCCCAGCTTGTCACGTCGTCAGCGTTCCTACCGTCAGAGTGCCCACGTCAGGATGGCGTGCGTGGCCCGCATATTTATCCAGGTCACGTTGTGCCGAGAACGCTGTCTATGCCGCATAACAGCGCGCTCGGTTGCCGGCATGGAGTAGCGGGCTGCGGTACCTTGGCCCACGAGCGAGGACGACCCCCGGCAGACTCGTCGCGCTGAGCCGACCCAGGCTCAGCCTCGGACTGCTTCGTTTGACGGCATAACCTTGAGTGACGAGGGAAGCCAGGCAGAACGTGCGCCGACCCGCCCAATTCGGCACGCCAGGAGTGCTCGACAGGCAGGTCTGTGAGGGCGTACCGAAGGATCGTTCTGCTCCGCTCGAGGACGATGCACTCGGACTGGTCGTCATTGAAGTAGATCTCGTACTGCAGCGTTCCGGTGTCCTTGGTCCGCACGATCTGCATGCATTGAGCGGACAAACGCTTGAACTCCTCGAGCTTGCCCTCATCGAACTTGAACCGAGCGATGCCTTGAAGCTCACTCACTGCTTCAGCCTCCAGACCCCTGCATGGGTTGACGAAGGGTAGTCGCACCCTCCAGATGCGGAATGTCGTTCGGGGCGGGGCGAGGTGCGACCCAGAGCCCGAGCACACCGAGAGCCGCTCTCGAGCGGCGCATTCGGTCGCGTCGCGCCCGACTGCCGGGAGGCGTCGGGCGGGGCCGTGGTTCAGGGCGCGGGACGTGTGCTGTTGTCTGCCGCGGCCGTTCACGAGGTGCGCAAGGACGACCCCGTCTCAAGCAGGGTCTTGAGGCCGGCCAGGACAGCGGGCCACCCCTCGGAGATGGCCGGCAGCACGGCGCTGCCCGGCGCGAAGCCGTCGTGGGTCACCGTGAGCTTGACGGCACCGTGGCCGACGTCCTCGATATCAAAGGCGACCTTGGAGCGGGCTTCGGCGCGCCAGGCCGCCGCGGTCTCCTCGTCCATGCCGACCGCCGCGGCCCACTCGGGGGTGATCGTGTGCCAGGTGTAGGCCAACCGGTGGGGCGGATGGGACTCGAGGATGACCTGGCCGGGGCCGCTCACGACCAATCCGACGTCGTCGTGGGCCATCTCGTAGGTGGAGCCCTTCTTCCAGTCCGAATGGAACGTCTTCGGGCCAGCGGTCTGGTGCCGCCAGTAGCGCTTCATCAGCGCAGGGTCGGTGAGGCCCTGCCACACGCGCTCGGGAATCTCCTGGATGTAGGTCGTGTAGACGAAGGCGGTCTGCTCGCCCTTGGGGTCCATGGCGGTGACCTCCGGTGCGGTAGGTGGGATCGGTCTTGCAGTACCCGGGTCCGGGTGCACGCACGCACGGGAGGGTAGGGATGGCATCCGCCGACCATCCTCGCCATGCCGGGTCGTCGCTCACTTGAGGGTTCCTGGTGGCGCCGCCGCGAATACGGCAGCCAGTAACCCGTGCGTTGGAGGAGATCATGACGAACTCTGCCGTGGGCGATGCCCGTGACTTCAACACCCAAATCATTGAGGAGTTCCGGGCGAACCAAGGGCGTGTCGTCAGGGCGTTCCTGGAGGGCGCCCCCGTGATCCTCCTGCACCACGTCGGCGCCAAGTCTGGGATCGAGCGCGTCACGCCGGTGGCCTGCTCCCCCCAGGGCGGCGGCCGCTTCGTGGTGTGGGCCGCCAACGGCGGATCGCCCGCCCACCCGGCCTGGTATCACAACCTCAAGGCCCATCCCGCGATCACCGTCGAGGTCGGTGACCAGACGTTCACGGTGCTGGCGGAGGAGCTGGACGGCATCGCCCGCGCGCAGCTGTGGCCGAAGCTGGTCGCGCAGTACCCTTCCCTCGGCCAAGCCCAGGCCAAGACCACCCGGCAGTTTCCGGTGTTCCTGCTGACCCGCCAGGACTGAGAGCCACGAGAGCCGCCGGCTGCCCTGGACACATCACCGACCGGCCGCCACCCGCCGGACTCACCCCGGGACCCGCCCCAGGCCGCGAACGCCTCCACCCCGCCCCGGAACGGGCCCTCCAGTGCGCCACAGCGGTTAACCCAACCGCCGACACCACCCGGAGACAGCTGTGACCAAGCAGTTCCACGACCCGCCCCGTATCCCCGGCACGGTGCCAGCCGACGGCGACGACATGACCGCGAAGCAGGGCCGTGCCACGCCCGCCGCCGGCGGGCCCGCGGGCGCGGGGCCGCCGCTGTCGGTGACCGAGCGGACGCGGCACCGCCGGCTCCGCGCGCTGGGCAGGGCCGACCGGGCGTGGCTGTATGCGGTCCTGGACGCCGGGCTGGTCGCCCACCTCGGGGTGATCATCGACGGCTGGCCGATGGTGATCCCCACCTGCTACGGCTTCACCGCCGACACTTTGTACCTGCACGGGTCGGTCGCCAGCCAGAGCCTGAACACTGCCGGCACCCCGGTATGCGTCACCATCACCGTGGCCGACGGGCTGGTGCTGGCCCGGTCGGTGTTCGAGCACTCGGTCAACTACCGCCGCGCCATGATCTACGGGCGGCCCCGGCTGGTCACCGATCCGGGCGAACGGCTCGCCGGGCTGCGGTGCACCACCGAGCACATGGCGCCCGGCCAGTGGGGACTATGCCCGCCAGCCCAACCGCAAGGAACTCGCGGCGGTCCGGGTCCTGGCGCTGCCATTGGACGAGGCCTCGGTCAAGGCCCGCACCGGCCCGCCCGACGATGGTGACAGCCCGGACGCCGCGCTGGGCCTGTGGGCCGGCCAGCTGCCGCTGGCCACCACCTGGCAGCAGCCAGTCCCCGACCCCGCCCTGCCACCTGGCACCCCCGTCCCCGCACACATCAGCTCCCGCGCCGGCACCCCGGCCTCCGGGCAGCCACCCGCCGCGCGCCGCGCGGCCCGCGCCGGCCGTCGTGACCCAGCAGCCCGTAAGGCCACCTAGCCACGAGGGACCACCCCCCCGCCAATCCCGCCCACCAAGCTCACACGCCAGGCAGTACCCGGAAAGTAAGCAGGACCGCTCCGGAAGTTTGCGCGCAGGGTAGGCAGCCGGTTCGACGCGGGCACGAACAAAGACCATCGCGACCGTGCGAGCCGACGGCGCTCCCGGATCAGCAGGCTGGAACTCAAGATCGTCAACGGGGAGGTCACGTGCGGGATGATGGGCGGCTCCCGCAAGCTCCCCGACGTCCCCGCGATCCGCGGATCGCCGTGCACTGCCCCCCATCGAACCGTCACACGACACGGCACGCTAGCCGAGTGACGCCAAGCTCGCGGGCATCGCGGTGGAAACCGGCCCGGTGCACGATCCCGACACGGTAGCGCCCTCCGGATCGACATCACCAATGCCGTCCTGACCTACGCCCGGACACCAGCAGACCACCTGGTGATCGAAACCTGGCATCCTGAACGCGCTGGCAGCGCCAGACCGCAAATGACAAGCCCACCCAGCTAAGGCCAGGCCTCAGCCATAACAAGGTGATCTGCGCCCGGCGACCGACCCGGATAGCACATGAGTCAGCGTCCCGATTCGGCGATCCGGTGCCTCGCCAGGCTCGAAGCCCGAGTCTCACTGGTGACCGGGCTGGTCGGCGGCTTGAGCGCGACATCCGCCGATCTGCGCGAAGTGCGCAATGACCGTCACCCTGTCCGTCGGCGCGCAGAACTGGATTCTATGCGCTGTCGCGCTGGGTGGGGGCAGGCAGGGTTCTCTGCCCCTGTCATCGTTCCGTCGGCGATTTGGATGTCAGGGCGAGCCTGAGCCAGCGCAGGAGTACGGCGAAGTCCTCGTCGATGACCTGCTGTGTGTGATGGCGGAAGCGTCCGGCCGCCTCGCTGGCGGCGAAGCCGAGGACGGCCGCGCTGATCAGGCACTCGGCTCGGGCGGCCTCGTCTGCGGCCAGGCCCGCCTCGCGCAGCGCCTCCTGGACGGAGTCGCGCGCTGTGCGCGCGGCCGGAGTCGCTGCGGGCCTGGTCAGGAGCAGCGGGAAGACAGCCGGGTGGCGTTTCGCAGTGTACCGGGCAGCCGGGATCCGTAACGAATCCGCCAAAAGCACCAGCCGACCCTTGCTCCCGGAGGCAACGAGCAAGAGCATTGCCGTTACCCGGGCGGCTTCTGCCCGGGCGAACAGCCGCGTATTGCCGGCGCAGGCGGCTTCATGGCCTGACGCCCTGTACTGCTCCCGGCCGCGCGACGGCGACGGGAAGTGGCTGGTCTCCATCCCCCGTCCGCAGAAGAGCCTCGCAAAGCAACATGCTGAGCAGCGTGCGTCCAGGCACGTAGCTCGCGACGAGCGGCGAGTTCATCTGCGCGCGCGGCGTCGGCGTGGCCATCCTGCCGCGCCTCACGCTCGCAGGCGGCGATGCCAGGGTCGCGGTGCGGGAGCTGCCTGGCCGCAGCCCGGCCCGGGACCTCTACGCCGTAGCCAGGGCGTCTTCGGTGCGCAGGCCCGCGGTCGCGCTCATCATCGAGGCGCTGACCACGGCGGCGCATAGCCTGCCCCGCACCGCTGCCCCGGCGGGGCGCGACGGTGTCACTTCACTCGGTCTAGGTCTAGCCTTGTCGTCACGGCAGGTCCGAGAGCAGGTTCTTGTTCCAGACCAGCACCTCGTACGTTCCGACGTGCGAGGAACGCGCGGGCGGTCCAAAGGTGGCCAACACGAGGCTTTTGTCGCTAAAGCGAGAGAATCCTGGCGGGCCGCCGAGAATGATGAAGTTCGCTGACTGCGTGCGTGGGTCATACCACTGGAGATTCGTGTCCCATACAGTCGGAACCAGCTTCGCGTTTGGTCCGGGCTCCCCGGTGGGCAGGCCGTGCGCGGCCGCAAATGAAAGTGAGCGGATCCGGATTCTGTTGCTGGTCGCGAGGGTTACCTCATTTGACTGCCAGTAGCCGCCGAGGCCCGAGGTGAGATGCTGGGCGGTCAGCCATGAGATCAGCTGCTGATCCTGAATCGGCGCGGGAGGCTGGACGACGGAGTAAGAAAGTCCGGCCAGGTACCCGGCCAGCACGACGATGAGGGCAGGTGCGAGCCGGGCGGCCAGGAGGCGCTCGGCCAGTAACCTGCCGGCCAGCACCGCGGCGAACGGCAGCACTGGCGCGATCTCTCGCGTTCCGGCGATCCCGTATGCTCTCGTGCTCACGATGTATGCAGCGAGGTTGGCCGCGATGGCCACGACCAGGAGCTGATCAACGAGGTTTCGGCCCCGCAAGAACCGTTTCGCGGCAACCCAGGTGCCCAGGCCGGCGAGAATCACGCCCCCCAGGTGCAGCAGAAGGACGACGGTACCCAGGCTCAGCTGGTGTCCTAGGAAGTCAGCGCCGCCGAGCAACAGCAGGCCCTCGCCCGTGACGCTGAGGCTCCGCGGGATGAGCTGGACTTCAGCCAGGAACTGATCGGGCGGGGGGTGCAGGAGGTAGCCGCCCGACTCCCGGAGGATCTTGAACGCTACGTCCGCTGCCGCGGCAGCCGTGACGGCTGCCCCCAGCAGGGCGAGATCATATCGCTGCCACTTCAGAGGGTGACGCTCAATCACGACAGCTTGGTAGAGCCGGGTCGCGGAGACAATCGCCAGCGGCAGCACGCCGATGAGCAGGACGAGCTGATCTGCCACGACCGCCCAGGCCAGCAGCACCGCCGCCAGGATGGGCACGTACCACCGCGGCCGGGCCCGGTCCAGGATGAGCCAGACCACCAGGACTGGCACCGAAGTGCCGAAGTGGTCCGGGGAGGACATGACGATAGAGACGCCCGACGCCAGCTGCGGGGCAATCATGATGCCCGCAGTCACCAGAACGCGGGCAAGGGCCGCGCGGCCAGTGGCCGTGCTCCTGGCCAGCAGCGCAGCCAGGACGACCGCCATTGTGTAGGTCATAGCGCTCGCCACATGTACGACGTCAGCGTTGAGCCCTCGCAGGAGCTCTACCACCATGTACTCCGGTAGCTCCGTGGTGTAGAACGAGACGTCCGAGAGCTGCCAGCCATGCAGCACCAGGTTTCCGTGGAGCATGTCCCATGCCTGCAGAGCCTGCGATGCGCCGTCGGAGTTTGTGGCCACGGTCCGCGAAATACGCAGGTAGCACACGAAGGCGAGCAGAGCGCCAAGGGTCCAGGCGGCCGGCTCAAGCCATCGAGGTCGAGGCCCGGGCTCACGCACCGTAGCGATAGCCGGAAACTTATCGATGAGCCAGTATCGCGACCCGCGAGCTCCGTGTCGGACGTACGTGCTCGTCGGCACCGTAGTTTCTCCCATCGCATTCGCGAAAAGACCGACCTACACGTGCAGTGCGCTTCCGGCGACCGTCACATTAGCAACGAAGCGGACACCCGTCCGCAGCGAGGCAGTCATGCATCCGACGGTACCCACCGGCCGGGCGATGTGCTCCAGCCAACCGAATGGATAATCTGCACCACGGGCCCGCATATGCCTATTGCTTCAGTAGACATTCCTATTCGGCAGGGAGGATGTGGATGTGTGCTTCCGGCCCTGCTTCCGGGGTTTTGGCCTGATGTGGGCGTAGGGCCGGTGGCCTGGGTCCCGGCCTGACCTGCTATTCGGCTGACGCCGCTGGTTGTCCTTCGATTCGATCTGTCGGCCGGGATCCCAGGTTTTGTGGCACCCACCGGCGGTGCCGTTCCCGATCCTGCCTGGCCTGGGCAAGAGGCCAGGGTTCACAAGATCGGCGGCCAGCGGGTGCGTGCCATCCCTCAACCATGAAAGGGATGAGGATGCCCATCGTAAAGACCGTTGCCGTTACCGGCGGAGTGGACACTCACGCTGACAGCCATGTCGCCGCCGCCCTGGATGGCATCGGCGGCCTGCTGGGGGTGTCGGAGTTCCCCGCCACACCGGCTGGGTACGTTCGGTTACTTGGCTGGCTGCAGGGCTTCGGCACGGTCTGCCTGATCGGCATCGAGGGTACCGGCAGCTACGGCGCGGGCCTGGCCCGGCACATCTGCGCCGCCGGGATCCGGGTCGTCGAGGTGGACCGGTCGGACCGGCAGGACCGGCGGCGCCAGGGCAAGTCCGATCCGCTGGATGCGGTCAGCGCCGCGCGGGCGGCCCTGTCGGGCCGCGCATCCGGAGCGCCCCGGGGACGTGATGGCCAGGTAGAGGCGATCCGGGCGCTGATGGTGGCCAAGCGCACCGCCCGGGCGCAGCGGACCCAGACGATCAACCAGGCCAGGGCGTTGATCATCACCGGGCCAGACGACATCCGCACGAGGTTCACCGGGCAGACGCCAGCGGCGCTGGTCGCCGAACTGGCCGCGCTGCGGCCCCGCCCAGGCAGCATGGTCCGCTACCACACCTTGCTGGCGCTGCGCGAGCTCGGCCGCCGCGCCCAGTACCTCGATGACCAGCTCGGCCGCCTCGACCAGCTGATCGTGCCGCTGGTCACCGCCCGCGCTCCCGGCCTGCTCGGCCTGTTCGGCATCGGCCCGGACACCGCCGCGCTGCTGCTCATCGCCGCCGGCGACCACCCAGGCCGGCTGCGGTCCGAAGCCGCCTGGGCGCACCTGTGCGCCGCCGCCCCGATCCCGGCCTCCTCGGGCAAGGTCGCCCGGCACCGGCTCAACCGCGGCGGCGACCGGCAGGCCAACCACGCCCTGTGGCGGATCGTGATCACCCGGATGGGCATCGCACCCGCCGACCCGCGCCTACGTCGAGCGGCGCACCAAGGAAGGCCTGTCCAAGAAAGAGATCATCCGCTGCCTCAAGCGCTACGTCGCCCGCGAGGTCTACCGCCACCTCCGCGCCGCCGGCTAACCCTCAGCCTCCGGGGGCGGCCTGACCCGCTAATCGGCTGCCGCACCGTGCTGGCCTGCTAACGATCCGTCGGCCGTCCCCGGGCCCTCCTGCCCTGCTGGAGCGTGACCTCATAAGAGCCTGCGTGCGCCACGAGGCGCTGTCGTTTACGGATGGAGGTGAGAGACCGTCCATCTCCTCGCCGTCGTGGCGGTGGGGTGAAGCTGGAGGCAGCCTGATCCGGGGGTCGCCGGGGAGGGCGGGAGCAGCCTCGACAAAGTCGCGCCGGTTCAGCACTGCCGGATGGGCCGGGCGCGGTGAGCGAGACGGAAAGGTATACGCGAGGAACCGGTTGCGTTACGCCTCTTGACTTATGACCAGCTCTAATCCGGTGGATGCGGGCTGGGGTGCGGTGCGTACCTGCTCTTCATGACGGGCGGGGAACTCCGGGATGGGTCTGTAGGGCCTTATCTCGGAGGCCAGGGTGAATCACCGCGAAGTAGCCGCTGGCGAGGCCGCAGGGGTAGAGCCGGGTGCCTAATCCGTCGACCGGACGACAGTGAACGTGGGAACCATCCGCGTGCGTTCCGCGCCCGCCTTCCCGCCAGGAGGGCTGGGCGGGGATAGGCGCGACGCCTGCCGAAGGCGCGGGTGGGGCGGAGCCGCCGTAGTACTCCGAGCGCGGGAAAGCCGCGTGCATGGGGAAGGGCGGCAGCGTGTCAGTCAAGGAGGGAATGTAATGTCCGAAGATGCGCCGGTGAATACCGGCGCCGTGGCCTGGCCGGATGATTTCACGGCCAGTGTCATGGTACGGAGGATGCAGGCCAAGTTGCACCGCTGGGCGGGAGAAGATCTCTCCCGCTGTTTCGGTGACCTATTCAACCTCGTCTATGACCCGGCGTTCCTGGTCGGCGCTTTCCAGCGGGTGGCCGCTAACGCCGGGGCGAAGACCGCGGGCATCGACGGGGTGACCGTGGCCCAGATCAAGGCCCGTGAGGGCGGCGAGCTGGAGTTCCTGGCCCGGTTGCGGGACTCGCTGAAGTCCGGCGGGTACCGTCCGGCCGGAGTGCGGCAAGTGATGATCCCTAAAGGAAAATCCGGGAAATTCCGGAAGCTAGGAATTCCGACGGAGGCGGCATAGTGCCGCACCGTCCAGTGACCTTTCTGGTTCCGTTCGTCGTCACGCACCCGTTCCATCCGCTGCGCGGTCAGCGGCTCGAGGTCTTGTTCGTCAAGAGGCGCGGCCCGGCCGTGGTGTTTGTCTGCTCGGGTGGTGTCGGCGGGCAGATCACGCTGCCGGGGTCGTGGACCGACCGGGGCGAGCCGCCGTCGGCCTGGCTGTCGGCGGAGGGGCTGGCCGGGCTCGACACGCTGGTCCGGGCGATCCGGGTTGTTGATTGCGGTGGCTGATAGCGGCACACTCTTGTGTGATGAATGGACACAAGAACGATCTCCCGGTGATGTCACGGCGGCAGCTGTTGGCCCGCCGCCGCGCCCTGGCCGGCCGGATCGGCGATGTGGAGCAGGTGCTGGCCGGGTCACTGGTCGAGCAGGCGCGCCGGTGCGGCAAGGCCGGCTGCCGGTGCGCCGGCGGGGAGCCGCACGGCCCGTATGCCTACTTCGCCCCGCGAACCCGCGGGCGGGGGCGGCTGAGATACGTGCCGGCCGGGCTGGTGGAGACGGTCCGCAGCCATCTGAGGCGGGGCGAGCAGGTCGACGCGGTGCTTGCGGAAATCTCGGCGATCAACGCCGAGCTGCTGGCCCGGCGGGAACTGGAATAGACGGTGACCGGCGCCGTCTTGCCCGGCCCCGCCCGCGCGGAGGCAGTGGCGGTGCTGGCCAACATGACATCGGCGGCGCTGGGAGGCTGTGGTGAACGGCGAGCAGAAGGTCACCAGCTTTCACCGGCAGCGGCTGGCGGTGGTTTACCTGCGCCAGTCTTCGATGGCCCAGGTCCGCGAGCACACCGAGTCCACGATGCGCCAGTACGGGCTGGCCGGCGAAGCCGAACGGCTCGGCTGGGCACCGGCGAACGTGCAGGTGATCGACACCGACCTGGGGATCTCGGGCCGCTTCGGTGTGACGCGGGAAGGGTTCAGGGACCTGGTCACCCTGGTCTGCCGGGGCGAGGTCGGGGCCATCTTCGGGATCGAGATCTCCCGGCTGGCCCGCAGCAACGCCGATGTGGCCAGGCTGATCGAGTTCGCCCGGATCACCGACACCCTGCTGATCGACAGCGATGGCATCTACGACCCCGCCGATGTCAACGACCGGATGCTGCTGGGCCTGAAGGGCACCATGGGCGAGGTGGAACTCCATGTGATGGCCGGCCGGCTTCAGGAGGCCAAGCGGGCCGCGGCGGCACGTGGCGAGCTGCGTACTCCGCTGCCCGTCGGCTACGTCCACGACGGCGCCGGCGAGGTGGTCATCGACCCCGATGCCGAGGTGCAGGCCGCGATAACCGACGTGTTCGCCGGCTTCGCGGCGACCGGCTCGGCCTATGGCGTCGTCGCGGTGTTCGCTGGCCGGCGGTTCCCGCTGCGCGCCTACGGCGGCGCGTGGGCCGGGCAGCTGCGCTGGGGCCATCTCACCCATGCCCGCGTGGTGGGCGTGCTGAAGAACCCGGCTTATGCCGGGGCGTACGTGCACGGCCGGTATGCCTCCCGCCGCAGCGTCGATGAGGACGGCACCGTGCGCACCGCGCTGGTCGAGCGGCCACGCGCCGAATGGCCGGTGCTGATCAAAGACCACCACGACGGATACATCACCTGGGCCGGCTACCTGGACAACGAGGCGAGGCTGGCGGCAAACCGGACTAACGCCGGGGCCCGGCCGCCGCGGGAGGGCCGCGCCTTGTGCCAGGGCATCATCGCCTGCGGCAGCTGCGGCAAGCCGATGCGGGCCAACTACCACACCGGCCAGCGGCCGTCGTATGAGTGCAGTTCCCGCGCGGACCGGCTGACCACGCCGACATGCCGGTCGATCGCGGCGGCCACGGTCGATGACGCGGTCGCCGCCGCCCTGCTGGACGCGCTCACCCCCGAGCAAGTCGCCCTCGCGCTGTCGGCTGCCGACCAGGTCAGCGACCGGCACCAGCGGGTCAGCCGGGCCGCCGAGCTCGCCGTTGAGCGCGCCCGCTACGAGGCCGACCGGGCCGAGCGCGCCTTCTGCCAGGTCGAGCCGGAGAACCGGCTGGTCGCGCGGAACCTCGAAGCCCGCTGGGAAGCCAGGCTCGCCGCCCTCGCCGAGGCCGGGCAAGCGCTGGAATCCGCCCGGGATTCGCTGCCGCCGCTGCCGAGCCGGGCCGACCTGGAGAAACTCGCCGCCGACCTGCCCGCGCTCTGGCACGCCCCCACCACCAGCAGCAAAGACCGCAAGCGGCTGCTGCGCACCCTGATCGCCGACGTCACCCTGCTGCCCGAACCCGACCCGGGCAAGGCCCGGATCGGGATCCGCTGGCATACCGGCGCCACCGACGAGCTCACTGTCGCACGCGCCGTCCATCCCGGCACCGCCAGGCGCAGCCCCTCCCCGGCCGTCGAGATGGTCCGCCAGCTCGGCCCGGTGACGCCGGCCGATGAGCTGGCCGAGCAGCTGAACGCCGCCGGGCTGACCACCGGTAACGGCCGCCCGTTCGACGTCAAGGCAGTCCAGTGGATCCGCCACGCCTACCACATCCCGGTGCTACCACCGTATGCAGACGGCGAGGTCTCCGTCGCCGAGGCCGCCCGCCGGCTCGGCTGCAGCACCGGCGTCATCTACTACTGGATCGAAGCCGCCCAACTCGGCGCCCGCCGCGGACCGGGCAACCGGCTGTGCATCCCCTGGACCGCCAAAAGATCTGGTCGGGATTTTCGACCTCGATGCGAACGGGGAATCGTCTGCGCCACGCGCACCCAGTTCGAGTTCGCGCTTCACATATCGGCGCACCGCCAGGGAGGCAGATCGAGTCTCGCCTTCGGGCTTCACTGCCCATCCGATTCCTTGCACTTCTCCACGGAAGCGTTGGTTACGGCGCGGACGATGGAGGTAGACGATCGCTTCGCTGCCCGGACCGTGTGGACTATCCGCCTCGCGAAGAATTCGCGATCACGTACCATTTGCTCGTCTCGAGCAACGAGAAGAACTGCAGGAAACCTCCGGTGGTCACATGGGCTCCGGCCGAAATGTTGAGATTGATGACACGTCCGGAAAAAGGCGCGATGACCCTGCAGTAGGAGAGATGGAGTGCCTCCAGATTGATGGTGGCAACCACACCTTCGCGCTGAGCTTGGAGGGTCGTCAGCTTAGTTCGGGCTTCATCGACGGTTTCGGCGGTGGTAAAGTGGTTGGGCAAGAGCGGTTCAAGGCGCCGCAAGGTGCTATCTGCTTGCGCAATTTGCCGATCTAGAGCGGCCAATTCAGCTTTGGCCTTTTCCAGGGCGAGTTTGTAATCCTCCGGGTCGATTTCGAAAAGCACGTCGCCTTCTTTCACCGCCTGGTTGTCCTGCACATTCAGCTTCAGGATTTGGCCAGCCACTCGCGGCGCAATGCCCACGACATTGGCGCGCGCCGTCGCGTCGTCTGTACACGGATGTCGTTCAATAATTCCCCAGACATAGAGTGTGATCAGCACCGCGCCCGCGACGATGATTAAGGACGTGATCTTGCGAATGAATTTGCCGCGCTCGACAGCTTCGTCCGGTGACGTCACGGCGTCCTGTTGGTTGTAGCCACGGCCCTGTGGGCCGTCCGTTAAAGGTGTTGCCGGTTGATGCATATCAGTTTTGGTAAAACAGGATCCACGTCGCGAAGGTGAAGATGATCATCAGGCATGAATAGACGAGCGGCGCCGGACCGAGATATGCTTTTAGACGGCACAGTTGCACAATCCAGTGGGCGATAAGCGTCAGCGTTCGTCCGCCTCAATGCAGATCATCCAAGCCGGAAAATAGGAGCCGAGGATATCGATCGTAGGTGAGCGATGACTCACCGGTCGAGCTACGAAAATCAAGACGCCGATTAGCAGGACCAACCCAACAAGTACGACCGGCCGGTACCGATCGCGCCGGACTCGCGAAGGATTGTTGCTGCTGCCCGGGGCGACTCCTGCGCAAATTCCGTTCATCTTCGTGGCCTCCTAACGAGTGGTGGCGCCGGGCGAGC
>CAVPFC010000070.1:0-18770 GCA_963703605.1 uncultured Actinomycetes bacterium | reverse complement strand
GTCGCGTTCGTGCTCGGGACCTGCGTGTACCACATCGCCCATCAGTCGGTGATGCAGTCCCTGCGCCAGGCAGGCCAGAACCAGGAGATGGTGATCTTCACCCAGGGCATTTACGAGGCCCGCGAGCTCGCGCTCACCAGGATGCAGGTGGAGGCAGCGCAGGCAAGGTCCTCGGGCATCGTCGGGGTGAACGTCGCGGTCAACAACCACGTCTGGGGCGAGCACGCGACCGAGTTCCTCGCCACCGGAACCGCGATCCGGCGCCTCGCCGATGAGCACCGGCTCCCCGCGACCTCACCGAAGCCCACCTTCACCCTGGGGCTCGACAGCTAGGCCGCAGGCGCTCAACCAGCGCCAGGGATGCCGGTGAGCGCATGGACGTGCTGGGCTCCGCGCACCAGCCGGCGTCGTCGTGGCGCATCAGCATCACCGGGCAGGAGGCGGGCAGGCTCAGGCGTACCGGCCCGGAATCGCGAGGCGTCGCTGCGGGGAGCACAGCTCGCCGGCCATCGGGGTCGTCAGGCCGACGGCGCGAGGACGGGACTTCACCCAGCCGATCGGGCACGCCCGGCCGGCCGACGCGGACCACGGTCTGCCGCTCCGCTCTCCACAGCACCCCGTCGCCGGCCCACTCAAGAGCGAGCATCCGTCCAGATAGCGCAACGGTCAGCGCGGTGAGGCCACTGCGGCCGGCAATCCGGGCAGCCTCCGGTCAGAGAGAGCGTGGAAACCGCAGGTGCACCCCGGATCGGGGACGCGGTGAGTGCCAGGAGCTCCCCGGAGCCGGCACTCGGCCCGGGCATCCGCCGGATAGCCGGAACCGCCCCGCAGCGGCACGAACAGATCGCCGGCTGGCCGGGCCAGCTTGTAGGCCCACACCACCCACAGCCCGTCCGCGGTGACGGTCAGATGCTTCTGGATTTCTTCGGGCACGACCGGCCTAGCACTGGTCCCGGCCACGAAGTCCGCTACGAGGCGACCTCCCCTGCACATGGCGGCTCCTCTCAGGTAGCTAAACCGAGGGTAACCCCTGACCGAAAACTCCGGAACCGACATTTCAGACTAATCCCACCAGCGACCGTCCCCCTTTGTCATCGCTGGCGTCGTCTTCTAGCGCGGCGGCATCCGGATGGCGCCGTCGAGGCGGATCGTCTCGCCGTTCACGTAGGAGTTCTCCAGCAGGCTGACCGCCATGCGGGCGTAATCGTCGGGCGCCCCGAGGCGGCTGGGATGCGGGACGCTCTGCTCCAGGGCCGCCCGGATGTCCGGCCGGAGCCGGGCCAGCATGGGCGTGTCGAACACGCCGGGCGCGATCGTGATGACCCGGATCTGCCTGCTGGCCAGGTCGCGCGCCGCGACCAGGGTGATGCCGTGCACGCCCGCCTTGGCGGCGGTGTACGACGTCTGGCCGATCTGGCCGTCGAAGGCGGCGACCGACGCGGTGAGCACGATCGCGCCGCGTTCCCCGTCCACCGGCTCCGACCGGGCGATCCGCGCCGCCCCCAGCCGCAGGACGTTGTAGGTGCCGACCAAGTTCACCCGGACGACCTCGGCGAAGGTCTCAAGCGAGCCGGGGTTTCCCTCCTTGTCGAGGATCCGCACCCGGTCACCGCCGCGGCCCGCGCAGTGCACCACCGCCCGCAGCGGGCCGTGCGCCGCCTCGATGGCGTCGAGTGCCCCGGTCACCGCGGCCTCGTCGGTGATGTCCGTCTTCGCGTAGGTCACGCCCGCGCCGAGCCCGGCGAGGTCCTCGTCGGACGGCGGGTTCAGGTCGGCGATGCCGACCCGGGCGCCGGCCGCGAGCAGGCGGCGGACGGTCGCCAGGCCGAGCCCGGACGAGCCGCCGGTGACGAGTGCGGAGATGGAGTCAAGTTCCACGGGTTCTCCTTCGTAGGTGTCCGGGTCAGTCGGTCAGCAGCTCGATGACGGTGGCGTTCGCCATGCCGCCGGCCTCGCACATCGTCTGCAGGCCGTAACGGATCCCGTTGGCCCGCATGTGGTGCACCATGCGGGTCATCAAGATGGCACCGGACGCGCCGAGGGGGTGCCCCACCGCGATCGCGCCGCCGAGCGGGTTGAGCCGTGCGTGGTCGGCGCCGGTTTCCGCCTCCCAGGCGAGCGGGACGCTGGCGAACGCCTCGTTGACCTCGAACACGCCGATGTCGTCGATCGTAAGCCCGGCCCGCTTGAGCACCTTCGCGGTGGCGGGGATGGGCGCGGTCAGCATCGTCACCGGGTCGTCCCCGGTCACCGCGGCGGAATGGAACCGCGCGAGCGGCCGCCAGCCGAGCTCGGCCGCCCGCTCGCTGGTGGTGATCAGCAGGGCGGCGCAGCCGTCGGAGATCTGCGAGCTGTTGCCCGCGTGGATCACCCCGTCGTCGAGGAAGGCGGGCTTGAGCGCAGCCAGCTTCTCCAGCGAGGTGTCCCGCCGGATCCCCTCGTCGGCCGTGAGCTTGCCGTCCGGGCCGGTAACCGGGGCGAGCTGGCCCGCGAAGGCACCGTCGTCGGTCGCGCCTGGCCGCCTTGCGGTGAGACTCGGCCGCGCTGGCCCATGAAGCGCCCCGCGCGCGGCTGCGCGCGGGCGCCGTCACCGTGGACCACGGCCTCCAGCCGGGCTCGGCGGACCGCGCGCGGGAGGTAGCCCGGGTCCTCGCCGGGCTGGGCCTCGACCCGGTGGAACGGGTGACCGTCCAGGTGCCGCGCGGGGCCGGGCAGGGGGGACCCGAGGCGGCCGCGCGGGATGCCCGGTACCAGGCCCTGGCCGAGGCCACGCAGCGGACCGGGGCAACCGCCGTGCTGCTGGCGCACAGCCGTGACGATCAGGCGGAAAACGTCCTGCTTGGCCTGGCCCGTGGCTCGGGTGCCCGGTCGCTGGCCGGGATGCCCGCCCGCCGCGGGCCCTACCGGCGGCCGCTGCTGGACGTCAGCCGGGCGACGTTGCGGGCCGCGTGCACGGCGCTCGGGCTGGCGCCCTGGGACGACCCGCACAACAGCGATCCCGCCTACGCGCGGGCCCGCGTCCGCCACCATGCGCTGCCCGCCCTGGAGGCCGCGCTCGGCCCGGGCGTCGCGGCGGCCCTGGCCCGCACCGCCAGCCAGGTCCGGGCCGACGCCGAGGCGCTCGATGACATTGCCGCCGGCCAGGCGGAGCTGGCCCGCGACGGCGACGGGGCCTGGCGGGCCGACCTGCTGGCCGGCCTGCCGCCCGCGATCAGAACCCGGGTGCTGCGCCGGGCCGCGATCGCCGCGGGCTGCCCGCCCGGCGCGCTGGCCGCGCGGCACATCGAGGCCCTGGACTCGATGGTCACCGACTGGCACGGGCAACGATGGACGGACCTGCCCGGAGGTGTCCGTGGTACCCGCCGCTGTGGCAAGCTGCTTTTCACCGCCGGTGACCGGGGTGAACGGGCCGGACATGCTAACGCGGAGGACCCCGTTGGACGCCAGTGACGTGGGAGCCGACCTCAAGGAGATCCTGATCCCGGCCGACCTTCTCCAGGGGCGCGTGGCCGAGCTCGCGGCCGAGATCGACGCGGACTACGCCGGGTGCGACCTGCTGCTGGTGGGCGTGCTCAAGGGCGCGGTCATGATCATGGCCGATCTCGCCCGGGCCATGCGCTTGCCGGTGGAGATGGACTGGATGGCCGTGTCCTCCTACGGGTCGGGCACCAAGTCGTCCGGGGTGGTGCGCATCCTCAAAGACCTCGATACCGACATATCGGGCCGTCACGTGCTGATCGTCGAGGACATCGTCGACTCGGGCCTGACGCTGTCGTGGCTGGTGGGGAACCTGCGCTCGCGGCAGCCCGCGTCGCTGCGGCTGTGCGTCCTGCTGCGCAAGCCGGCCGCGGCCCGGATGGACGTCGACGTGGCCTACACCGGGTTCGACATCGCCGACGAATTCGTTGTCGGCTATGGGCTCGACTACGCCGAGCGGTACCGCAACCTGCCGTTCGTGGGCACTTTGGCGCCGCACGTCTACGGCGGGGAACCCGCCGGGGAGGACGGCCGGGCGCCCGGGGAACAAGCAGGGGAACGGCCGGGGAACACCATCAGCGATGGGGAGCGTTGATGCGAGGAGAGACCGCCGGGAAATCTCGGGTGGTACCCACACCCAAGGAGTCCCGGGAGCGGTGTAACGTCAACTAGCCCGCACCTTCACCGGGAATGACAAGGAAGCCGGCATGGTCACAGGGACGCAGGACGGTCCCGCCGGAGGTCGGCGGGTCACAACGCAGGCTGGTCAGGAGGGACCCGCCCCGAGCAGGCGGGGTCGTTGATCAATGGATCTCAAGCGTTACTTCCGCGGGCCGTTCATCGCGGTCCTTGTCATGTTGCTGCTGTTCTTCATCGTGTTCACCTACGCGAACCACGGCAACACATATACGACGGTCCATACGTCCCGGGTTGTCTCCGACATCCAGAACGGCGATGTCAGCTACGTCAACCTGATCGACAAGAACCAGACGATCCAGATCACCACGAAGTCCGGTGACCGGCTCCAGGCGAGCTGGGTCGGCAACCAGGGCCAGGAACTGGCGACCGCGCTGGCGAAGAACCCCCCCTCGGGCGGGTACAACGTCCAGGTTCCGTCCGGTAACGGCCTGCTGAGCGTGATCTTCAGCTTTGTGCCCTACATCCTGATCATCCTGATCTTCTTCTTCCTGCTGAACCAGATGCAGGGCGGCGGCTCCCGGGTGATGAACTTCGGCAAGTCCAAAGCCAAGCTGATCACCAAGGACACGCCGAAGACGACGTTCGCCGATGTGGCCGGGGCCGACGAGGCAATCGAGGAGCTACAGGAGATCAAGGAGTTCCTCCAGAGCCCGGGCAAGTTCCAGGCCATCGGCGCCAAGATCCCCAAGGGCGTTCTGCTCTACGGCCCGCCGGGCACCGGCAAGACCCTGCTGGCGCGGGCCGTCGCCGGGGAAGCGGGGGTGCCGTTCTACTCGATCTCCGGGTCCGACTTCGTGGAGATGTTCGTCGGCGTCGGCGCCTCCCGGGTGCGCGACCTGTTCGAGCAGGCCAAGGCGAACGCGCCCGCGATCGTGTTCGTCGACGAGATCGACGCGGTCGGCCGGCACCGCGGCGCCGGATTCGGCGGCGGGCACGACGAGCGCGAGCAGACCCTCAACCAGCTCCTGGTCGAGCTGGACGGCTTCGACGTCAAGGGCGGGGTCATCGTCATCGCGGCCACCAACCGGCCGGACATCCTCGACCCGGCGCTGCTGCGGCCGGGCCGGTTCGACCGGCAGATCGTCGTTGCCCAGCCCGACCTGGCCGGGCGCAAGGGCATCCTGCGCGTGCACGCCCGCGGCAAGCCGTTCGCCGAGGGCGTGGAGCTCGACCTGATCGCGCGCCGGACCGCCGGCTTCACCGGCGCCGACCTCGCCAACGTGATCAACGAGGCCGCGCTGCTGACCGCGCGCGCCAACGGCACCAAGATCACGATGGCCGCGCTCGAAGAGTCGATCGACCGGGTCATGGCGGGTCCCGAGCGCAAGAGCGTCGTGCTGTCGGAGAGGGAGCGCAAGCTCATCGCCTACCACGAGGGCGGGCACGCCCTGGTCGGGCACGCTCTGCCGAACGCCGACCCCGTGCACAAGATCACGATCATCCCCCGTGGCCGGGCGCTCGGCTACACCGCGTCCGCGCCCCAGGAGGACAAGTTCCTGGTCACCCGCTCGGAGATGATGGACCAGCTCGCCATGCTCCTGGGCGGGCGCACGGCCGAGGAACTGGTCTTCCACGAGCCCACCACGGGTGCCGCCAACGACATCGAGAAGGCCAGCCAGATCGCCCGCGGCATGGTGACCGAGTACGGCATGAGCGAGCGGCTGGGCGCCCGCAAGTTCGGCAGCGGCGACGGCGAGCCGTTCCTCGGCCGCGAGATGTCGCACACCAGGGACTACTCCGATGAAATCGCCTCCACGATCGACGAGGAGGTGCGCCGGCTCATCGAAGCGGCGCACGACGAGGCGTGGGAGATCCTGGTCGCCTACCGCGAGGTCCTCGACGACCTGGTCCTGCAGCTCATGGACAAGGAGACGCTGACCCGGGACGAGGTGCTCCGGATCTTCGCGCCGATCCAGACCCGCCCGTCCCGCGGTTCCTACACCGGGTACGGCAAGCGGCTGCCCTCGGATCGCCCGCCGATCATGACGCCGAAGGAACTCGCACTGACCGCCGCGGCGGACGGCAAGGATCTGCCGGCCTCCGGGAACGGCCAGGCCAGCACGCCGAACGCCCACGGCGGCACGCCGCCCGCCGGACTGCCCCCGTTCAGCCCGGATGATCCCTTGCCCGGCGAGCCTCTTTGACCGGGCCGATCGACCAGCCGCGGATCGAGCGGGCCGTCCGGGAAATCCTGGCGGCCATCGGGGACGACCCGGACCGGGATGGGCTCCGCGACACCCCGGCCCGGGTGGCCCGTGCCTACGCCGAGCAGTTCTCCGGGCTGGCGCAGCTCCCGGAGGACGTGCTGGGGACGGTGTTCGACGCCGACCACGACGAGCTGATCCTGGTCCGGGACATCGAGGTCTACAGCACCTGCGAGCATCACCTCGCCCCGTTCTTCGGCCGCGCCCACGTGGCCTACATCCCGAACGAGAAGGGGCAGATCACCGGCCTGTCCAAGCTGGCCAGGCTGGTTGACGTCTACGCGCGCCGCCCGCAGGTCCAGGAGCGCATGACCAGCCAGATCGCCGACGCGCTCATGCGCGTGCTCGAACCGCGCGGTGCGCTGGTCGTCATCGAGGCGGAGCACCTGTGCATGTCGATGCGCGGGGTGCGCAAGCCCGGCGCGAAGACGGTGACCTCCGCCGTGCGCGGAATCATCAGGGACAGCGACCGCACCCGCGCCGAAGCCATGAGCCTGCTGCTGCATCGCGGCTAAACTGAACGATGCCGGCTACGGCATAGCGCCCCCGCCCGGGGGTAGTGCCTGAGCATGTTGCCGCACCGCAGGCCCAACCGGGGATGCCCGCAAGAACACCAATTCATGACCATTTGATGGCATCGCCGCGCAATCGGCGCATTGCGGATAACCTGGAGGTCAGGCGTGGAAGATCCCTCACGGCGAAGGGAAACTGGCGCGCCCGTGGGTACTTTGCCGATAGCGGGGAGATTACCCATGGAAGGCGTCGGCGAGACTACGCTGACCCCCGTGACGCAGGGCCTCATGCATATGTCCGAAGCAAGCGAGCCCAGCGCCCTGTCCGCGGCATCCGATGCCAGCGGCGACGGGGAACAAGCCCATTCCCGGACGGGCCGTTCGCCCGACCGCCGCCAGCAGCGCCGCTGGGTGCCGATCACGATCGGCTGGCTGTGCTTCTGGATCGGGCTGGCCGATGTGGTAAATGTCGCCATCCCGAAACTTCAGCTGGAACACCGGCTGCACCGGATCACGCCATATGTACCGGGTGTCCTGACAAATGTCACCGCCACCGCGGACGCGATCATCGGTTTGCTGCTTCTCATGCTCTCCCACGGGTTGCGGCGGCGGAAGCGGCGAGCGTGGCAGGCGGTCAGCGTGCTGCTGTTGTTCAGCGTGATCATTCACGTGGTGCATGCGCCGTACATTGTCCCCGGCGTGGTCTCCGCGATCGTGCTGGCGATGCTGCTGTTCTTCCGGGACGAGTTCTACGCGGTGGGGGACAGCGGGACCCGGTGGCGGGCCGGCCGTGTCTTCGTCGGCCTGCTGGCCGCGGACGTGGCCGTCGGCCTCACCTACATGACGCTGGCCCGGGGCCTGGCCCAGGACTACTCGATGTGGCAGCGGACCGTGCACGTGGTGTACGGCCTGGTCGGGGTCAGCGGGCCGGTCCAGTTCGTGCCGGAGGGCCGCAGCGACCTGTTCGCCTTCCTCATGGGTTCGCTCGGCCTGTTCACCCTGGTGGTGACCGTCTACCTGTTCCTGCGCCCGGCGCACCCCAAAGGCAGGCTCAGCCAGCAGAACGCAACCGGCATCAGGGACCTGCTCACCAGGTACGGCCACCGGGACTCGCTGGGCTACTTCGCGCTCCGCAACGACAAGAGCGTGATCTGGTCGCCGACCGGCAAGTCCTGCATCGGGTACCGGGTGGTCTCCGGGGTCATGCTGGCCAGCGGCGACCCGATCGGGGATCCCGAGGCGTGGCCGGGCGCGATCCACGCCTTCCTCGACGAGGCGGCCGTGCACGCGTGGGTCCCCGCGGTCATGGGCTGTAGCGAGCTTGGCGCCGAGATCTGGTGCCGCGAGGACGGCCTGACCGCCCTCGAGCTCGGCGACGAGGCCGTGGTTGAGGTGGCCGACTTCAGCCTCAAGGGCAGGCAGATGCGCAACGTCCGGCAGATGGCCGCCCGGGTATGCCGACAGGGGTATGTCGCGGAGGTCCGGCGGCTGGCGGACGTCCCGGCCGAGGAGGTCGAGCGGCTCATCCGCCGGGCCGACTCCTGGCGGGGCAGCCCCACCGAGCGAGGTTTCTCCATGGCGCTCGGCCGCGTCGGCGGGCCCGCGGACGGGGACTGCGTCATCGCCACCGCCACCGAGAACGGCGTCCTGCGTGGCCTGCTGCACTTTGTCCCGTGGGGTTCCGACGGGCTGTCGCTCGACCTCATGCGCCGGGAGCGCACCGCGCAGCCGGGGGTCAACGACTTCCTCATCGTGGAGACGATCAAGGCGGCCCAGGAGCTCGGGGTCAAGCGGGTCTCGCTCAACTTCGCGGTCTTCCGCTCCACCCTGGCCCGCGGCGAGCGGATCGGGGCCGGGCCGGTGCTACGGGCCTGGCGCGGCGTCCTGCTGTTCATGTCGCGCTGGTTCCAGATCGAGTCCCTTTACAAGTTCAACGCCAAGTTCTGCCCCATCTGGGTGCCCAGGTTCTTCGTGTTCTCCGGGACCAAGGACGCACCCCGGGTCGCGCTCGCCGCCCTGGAGGCGGAGGCGTTCCTGGTCTGGCCCACGGTCGAGCTGCGCCGGATCGCCCGCAGGCTGGGGCTGACCCGCCTGCTCCGCCCCGTCCGGCAGTGGTCCCACCGGCGGCGGCAGCCGGCGGTGAGCCAGGCCGCGGCGCCGTCGGCCCGGCAGATCGTCCGCGACTGCGACGACCTCGACGACCTCGATGACCTCGACGGCTCCGGCGGCGGCCCATCGGGTGCCGAGCCGCTGGCCGAATAGAACCCCACCCGGGCGACCCGCCCCGCTGCCACATGGTCACCAGGCGGTCACCCGGTCCCGTGGGCTGGGGCTGATCGAGGGACGACCACCGGCCTCGTGGGATGACGACGGCGGCTCGGCCGCCGGGTGCTCTATGGTGACCGGTGTGACTAGCGATGCGGCCAGCGGGCCCGCCTGGCTGGCCGGGGCGCGGCGCGGGCAAAGCCCGCCTGGCCTGCCGCAGCCCGGCCGCTGCCTGGTCATGGGCGTGGTGAACGTCACCCCCGACTCCTTCTCGGACGGCGGCGAATGGTTCGGCACCGACGTGGCCATCGCCAGGGGCCGGCAGCTCGCCGCGCAGGGGGCCGACATCGTGGACGTGGGCGGCGAGTCCACCCGCCCCGGCGCGCAACGGATACCGGCCGCGGAGGAGCTGCGCCGGGTGATACCGGTGATCGCGGGGCTGGCCGGCGAGAACATCCCCGTCAGCGTCGACACGATGCGCGCGGAGGTGGCCCAGGCCGCGCTGGACGCGGGCGCGCGGCTGGTCAACGACGTCAGCGGCGGCCTGGCCGACCCCGCAATGCCGCGCCTGGTTGGACGGGCGGGTGTCCCCTATGTCGTTATGCACTGGCGTGGCCATAGCCACCGCATGGAGGAGCGGGCCGTCTATGCCGACGTGGTCGCGGAGGTGTGCCAGGAGTTGCGGCGCCGGGTCGACGCGGTCGTGGCGGAGGGCGTGGACCCGGCGCTCATCGTGGTCGACCCCGGGCTCGGTTTCGCCAAGCATCCCGAGCACAACTGGGCGCTGCTGACCAGCCTGGCGCGGATCTCCCGGCTTGGCTCGGACGGGCCGGCCTTCCCGGTGCTGGTCGGCGCGTCGCGGAAGCGGTTCCTCGGCAGGCTGCTTGCCGGGCCCGACGGCGTGCCGCGGCCGTTCGCCGGCGGCGACGACGCCACGGTCGCGGTGACCGCCCTGGCGGCCGCGGCGGGAGCCTGGTGCGCCCGGGTGCACGAGGTGCCCGCCAACTCCGACGCCGTCCGCGTCGCGGAGGCGTGGCGGGCCGCGTCGGCTGGCCTGCGGGTCACCGGCCGCCTCGGGGAGGCGCCGCAGGTGGAACCGGGGCGGCCGCAGCCATGAACCTCGACCGGATCTCGCTGACCGGGTTGCGCGTGTTCGCCCGGCACGGAGTGCACGAGGCGGAGCGCCGCGACGGCCAGGAGTTCGTGATCGACGCGGTGCTGTGGCTGGACACCAGGCCCGCCGCGGCCGGTGACGACCTGACCAGGACCGTGGACTACGGCGCCCTGGCCGACCGGCTGGCCGTCCTCGCCGGTGACCCGCCGGTGCAGCTCATCGAGACCCTGGCCGAGCGGCTCGCGGCCGCCTGCCTGGCCGAGCCCGCGGTCGAGGAGGCAGAGATCACCGTGCACAAACCCCACGCGCCCATCGCCCGCCCGTTCGGCGACGTGGCCGTCACGATCCGGCGGGCGCGGTCATGAGGCGGCGTGCGGTCATCGCCATGGGCAGCAACCTCGGCGACCGGCTGGACAACCTCCAGGGCGGCCTCGACGCGTTCTTCGACGCCCCCGGCTTCACCTTCGTCGCGGTGTCGCCGGTGTTCGAGACCGCCCCGGTGGGCGGGCCCGAGCAGCCGCCCTACCTGAACGCGGTGCTGATCGCGGAGACCACGCTGCCCGCGCGGGCCGTCCTGGACCGGTGCCTCGGCATCGAGGACGCGTTCGGCCGGGTCCGCCGCGAAGTGTGGGGGCCGAGGACCCTTGACCTGGATCTCATCATCTACGGTGACGAGGTGAGCGACGATCCGGAACTGACGCTGCCGCATCCCCGGGCCCACGAACGCGCGTTCGTCCTCGCGCCCTGGCACGCGGCCGACCCGTCGGCGCGGCTCCCGGGGCATGGGCGGGTGGCGGACCTGCTGGCCGCGGCGGGCCTGGACGGTGTCGCCGAACTGGACGGCGCCGTGCTGCAACCCCCCGCGTGACGGTGCCGCGATGAAGCCCACCAAGGTACCGACCCTGGCGCTGGTCGCGCTGGTCTGCGCCGGCCTGGCCTACCTGCTGCTGCGCCTGGTCTACGTGTCGCTTCCCCCGCTGCCGTGGACCGGGGTCCCCGCGCTGCTGCTGCTCGCGGCCGCCGAGGCGGTCAGCGGGCGGAACGTGCGGGCCCGGCTGCGGGGCAGCGGGGGCACCCGGATCCCGCCGATCGCGGTCGCCAGGATGGCGGCGCTGGCCAAGGCAAGCTCGCTGGCGGCCGCCCTCATCGCCGGGCTCGCCGCCGGTTTCCTGATCTACGTGCTCGGCTCGCTGGACAAGCCGGCCTTCCGCACCGACGCCGTCACCTCCGGGGTGACGCTGGGGTCCGCCCTGATCCTCATGGCCGCGGCGCTGTACCTGGAGCAGGGCTGCCGCGTGCCACCTCAACGCGACGACGACGCCGACGATGGGCCGGCCTAGCGTTATCTGTCGATGTCGCCGACCACGAAGAACAGCGAGCCGAGGATGGGCGCCAGGTCGGCGACCCGGTGCCCGGGCAGCACCTCCGGCAGGACGGCGACGTTGCTGAACGAGGCGGACCGCAGCTTCAGCCGCCACGGCGTCTTGCCGCCGCGGGACACCAGGTAATAGCCGTTCAGCCCGAGCGGGCTCTCGGTCCAGGCGTAGGCCTCGCCCTCGGGGACCTTGAACACCTTCGGCAGCCGGGCGCTGAGCGGTCCCCGCGGCAGGCTGGCGAGCCGGCCCGCGCACTCCTCCGCGAGGTCCAGGCTGACCGCCACCTGGTCGAGCAGGCACTCGAACCGGGCCAGGCAGTCGCCCTCGGCGCGGACCGGCACCCGCAGCACCCCGGCGAGCTCGCCGTAGGCGAGGTAAGGCTCGTCCCGGCGCAGGTCGAAGTCGACGCCCGAGGCCCGGGCGGCCGGGCCGCTCACCCCGTACTGACGGACCTGCTCCCCGGTGAGCACCCCGGCGCGCCTGGTGCGGGCGCGGAACACCTCGTCGGCGATCGGGGCCCCGATCGCCGGCAGGCCGGCGCGCACGTCGCCGACCGCGCGGCGGGCCCGGTCCAGCCAGCCGGCCGGGATCTCCTCCTTGAGCCCGCCGACCCGGTTGAACATGTAGTGCATCCGCCCGCCGGAGATCTCCTCCATGATCGCCTGCATGGCCTCGCGGGCACCGAACGCGGCTCGCTCACCGGAGTCCGCGGCCCCGGCGGCGATCTCCGGCGGGTAGGAGCTGAGGAAGGCGAGGTGGCTCAGCACCCGGTTCAGCTCGGCCAGCAGGGTGCGCGCCCAGATGGCCCGGGGCGGCACCTCGATCCGCGCCAGCCGTTCCGCGGCGAGCACCACGCCCAGTTCGCTGGCGAACGCCCCCAGCCAGTCGTGCCGGTTGGCCAGCACGATGATCTGCCGGTAGTCACGCGCCTCGAACAGCTTCTCCGCGCCCCGGTGCATGAACCCGATCTCAGGCTCCGCCGTCGCGATGCGGTCGCCGTCCAGGGTGAGCCGGAGCCTGAGCATCCCGTGCGCCGACGGGTGCGCCGGGCCGAGGTTGATCACCAGGCCATCCGGGGCGTCGCCGGCCGCCCAGGCGCTGGTGACGGCCGTTACCCGGGTGGCCATGAGCCCGCCCCCGTCCCGCCGCGATCCCCGGCGCCGGCCAGCCGCGCCAGCGGCCCCGGCATGGCCACGCCGACCGTCTGAACCAGCCAGCCGAAGGCGCCGAGCCCGCGGGAGTCGACCAGTTCGGCACCCTCGGATGCATGGCACAACTCTCGGACATAACCTTCAGGATCGCTGACGGCCAGTTCCGGAGGCGGGCGGCGGCCGTTGACGCCCAGGCTGCGCAGCGCCTGCCGCTGCGTGGTGAGCAGCGTCTGCCCGGCGCCGGCCCGGCGGCCCGCGGCCGCGCATGCGTCGAGCGCCACGTGCGCCGTGATGTCCCGGGAGCCGTCGGGCAGTGCCGGCACCGCGCGGCCCTCCAGGTAACCGGTGAGCGTGCCACAGCCGGGCCGGGCGGCCCGGACGTGCCCGTAGTCGGCGGCCAGCGCGACACCCCGGCCGATCCGGCGGACGATCCCGGCCCACGCCTCGCACCGGGCCCGGCCCACCTCGGCGCGGTCGCCCACCGTCCGCAGCGGCCACCACGCCCGCAGCCAGGCCAGATCGGCCGGATCCGCGGGGGGCCCGGTCCGCTCGGCGCCTGAGCCCGGATCCACCTGGACCACCACGGGCCCGGCCGCGGTGAGCTCCACCACGTCCAGCGGGATGTTGTCGAGCCACTCGCTGGCGACGACGAGCCCGGTGATCGTGACCGGCGGCTCGGCGCCCCAGCCGATGCGCGGATCGAGGCCGGCCGGCCTCGCGGTGACCTCCACCGCGTGCGCGGCGATCCGGTCGGCCAGGTCTGGCTCCGCCGCGGCGAGCACCTGGCCGAGCAGTTCGCCCCGGCCGGCGCCGACGTCCACCAGATCGATCCGCGCCGGGTGCCCCAGCACGACGTCGACGTGCCGCAGCAGGCTGAGCACCGCGGCGGCGTACCGCGATGAGACGTGCACGGACGTGCGGAAATGACGGGCCGGCGACTCGCCCCTGGCGTAGAACCCACCCGGGCCGTAGAGGGCCTCTTGCATGGCTTGACGCCAGGTCATCCACACCCCGCCGAGCTTAGCGTCGTACGCTAACCCGGTGGACCAGCCGCATCCCGCTCGCCTGCGGGTAGGTGTCATTGGGACCGGCCGGGTCGGTGCGGTCCTCGGCGCCGCGCTCGCCCGGGCCGGGCATCAGGTCGTGGCGGTTTCCGCGGTGTCCGACGCCTCGGTGCAGCGCGCCGCCCGGCTGCTGCCCGGCGTGCCGCGCAAGGAGCCGACCGCGGTCCTGGCCGACGCCGACCTGATCTTGCTGACGGTGCCCGACGACGCGCTGCCCGATCTGGTGGCCGGGCTGGTCGCGACCGACGCCCCGCTGGAGGGCCGGCTGCTCGCGCACGCCAGCGGCCGGTATGGCACCGCCGTGCTCGGCCCAGCGACCAGGCGCGGCGCGCTGCCGCTGGCCCTGCACCCGGTGATGACGTTCACCGGCCGTCCGGACGACCTGGACCGGCTCGCCGGGATCAGCTTCGGGGTCACCGCGCCGGACCAGCTCCGCCTGGTCGCTGAGGCGCTGGTCATCGAGATGGGCGGCGAGCCGGTGTTCATCACCGAGGAGAACCGGCCGCTGTACCACGCGGCGCTGGCCAGCGGGGCCAACCACCTGGTCACCCTGGTCGTCCAGGCGGCCGATCTGCTGGGCCAGGCGGGCGTCCCCGACCCGGCCCGGATGCTCACCCCGTTGCTGGGCGCGGCGCTCGACAACGCGCTGCGGCTCGGCGACGCGGGGCTGACCGGCCCGGTGGCGCGCGCCGACGCGGACACCGTGGCGAGCCACATCGCGGCGTTGCGCGAGGTCTCGCCGGAGGCGCTGCGCGCCTACGTAGCGCTGGCCAGGCTCACCGCCGACCGGGCGCTCGCCGCGGGAATCCTGGACCCGCCCGACGCGCAGCGCCTGCTCGACGTGCTCGCCGGGGCACCCCGGTGACGCCCGCCGCTGGCCGGGGCGCCGCGGTGATCCCCGTGCTGGCCCGCACCAGGCTGGGCATGGATGCCGCGCGCAAGCTGCTTGGCGCTCCCATCGTCCTGGTCCCCACCATGGGCGCGCTGCACGAGGGGCACATCGCACTGCTCCGCCGCGCCGCGGCGCTCGCCCAGCCGAACGGGAGCGTCGTGGTCTCGGTGTTCGTCAACCCGCTCCAGTTCGGGCCGGGTGAGGATCTCGACCGCTACCCCCGCGACCTGGACGCCGACCTGGCGATCTGCGGCCGGGAGGGCGCCGAGCTGGTCTTCGCCCCCGGCGAAGACCAGATGTACCCGCGGGAGCAGCTCATCACGGTGGACCCGGGGCCGGTGGGCATGGTGCTGGAGGGCGCGGCGCGGCCGGGGTTCTTCACCGGGGTGCTCACCGTCGTGCTCAAGCTGTTCGGCCTGGTCCGGCCGCGGATCGCGGTGTTCGGCGAGAAGGACGCGCAGCAGCTTGCCCTGGTCCGGCGCATGAGCTGCGATCTCGACCTCGGGATCGAGATCGCCAGCGTGCCCACCGTCCGGGACTCCGACGGCCTGGCGGTGTCCAGCCGGAACGCCTACCTGACCCAGCCCGAGCGCGCGAGCGCGCTCGCGCTGCCCCGGGCGCTGCGGGCCGGGCGGGCGGCCGCCCAGGCCGGCCCCGACGCCGTGCTCGCCGCGGCCCAGCACGTGCTCGACCAGGCCGATCGGGCCGGCCCGCCGGTGCTGCCGGACTACCTGGCGCTGGTCGAGCCGGATACGTTTACCCCGGTCAAGCCCGGATACGTTGGCGAGGCGCTGCTGCTGGTGGCGGCCCGGGTCGGCACCACGCGGCTGATCGACAACACGCCGCTGACGCTGGGCGCCGCGGCGCCTGAGTCATGATCAAGGGATTGCTGTGGAGGCAACAGCCGTCCCATGATCACGGCCTGCGGGCGGGTGGCCGGATCGTGAGGGAGAGCCATGCTGCTGGCGATTGACGTCGGGAACACCAACACCGTGCTCGGCGTGTTCGAGGGCGAGGAGATCGTCGAGCACTGGCGCATCGCCACCGACCCGGTGCGCACCGCCGACGAGATCGCGGTGGTGCTCCAGGGGCTGCTCGCGCAGAGCGCCATGCTCAAGGACCCGGACATCACCGGCATCGCACTGTGCTCAACCGTGCCGTCGGTGCTGCACGAGATGCGGGAGATGTGCGCCCGCTACTACGCTGACGTGCCCGCGCTGATCGTGGAGCCCGGCGTGCGGACCGGGGTCTCGGTGCGGATGGACAACCCGAAGGAGGTGGGCAGCGACCGGATCATGAACACGGTCGCCGCGGTGCACCTCTACGGCGGGCCCGCGCTCGTGGTGGACTTCGGCACGTCGACCAACTTCGACGCGGTCAGCGCCCGCGGGGAGTTCGTCGGGGGCGCGTTTGCGCCGGGCATCGAGATCTCCGTGGACGCCCTCTCCCGCCGGGCCGCCCAGCTGCTCAAGGTCGAGCTAATCCGCCCGCAGCACGTGATCGGCAGGAACACGGTCGAGGCGCTGCAGTCCGGGATCATCTTCGGCTTCGCGGGCCAGGTCGAGGGACTCGTGCGGCGCATGCTGGCGGAACTGGCGCCGGACGACCCCGACTCGGTCACGGTCATCGCCACCGGCGGCCTTGCCCCGCTGGTGCTCGACGAGATCAGCGTGATCGACGCGCACGAGCCATGGCTCACCCTTATCGGCCTGCGCCTGGTCTTCCAGCGCAACCTGTCCGGCTGACGGCCCCGCAGGCGGCGCCTGCCCCCGGGTGCCCCCGGCAGTGCTGGCCTGGGGGGCGACCCCTGGAACCCCCGGCAGTGCTGGCCTGGGGGGCGACCCCCCTGGAACCCCCGGCAGTGCTGGCCTGGGGGGCGACCCCCCTGGAACCCCCGGCAGTGCTGGCCTGGGGGGCGACCCCCCTGGAACCCCCCGCAGTGCTGGCCCAGGGGGCGACCCCCTGGAACCCCCGATAATCTGTCCTGGCCGTGCCGTGGCCCCGGTAGCCTCGTCCGCGTGGACCACGACCAGCACCCGGCCGGGGTGCCCGAGCAGACGCGGGTCCGGCTGGCCAAGCGCGAGCGGCTGCTCGCCGAGGGCGCCGACCCCTACCCGGTTGGCTTCCCCCGCACCGACACGATCGCCGAGCTGCGGGACCGCTACAAGGGCCTGGAGACGGACACCGCCACCGGCGACAGGGTCGGCGTCGTCGGGCGGGTGATGCTGTCCCGGATCGGCGGGAAGCTGTGCTTCGCCACGATCCGCGACGGCACCGGGGACATCCAGGTGATGATCTCGGCCGACCGGGTCGGCGAGGAGCGTCTTGCCGACTGGAAGCGCGACGTGGACCTCGGCGACCACGTCGGCGTCGAGGGCGAGGTCATCTCGTCCCGGCGGGGCGAGTTGTCGGTTCTCGCCGACAGGTTCGCGGTAACGGCCAAGGCGCTCCGCCCGCTGCCCGAGAAGCACCATGGGCTGACGGATCCGGAGTCGCGGGTGCGGCTGCGTTATGTCGACCTGATCGTCAACCCAAAGGCGCGCCGGATGGTGGAGATCCGGGCGGCCGCGACGCGGGCGGTCCGCGAAGAGCTCCACGACCGCGGGTTCCTCGAGGTCGAGACGCCCATCTTGCAGCGGATCCACGGCGGGGCGAACGCGCGGCCGTTCACCACCCACATCAACGCCTACAACATGGACCTGTACCTGCGGATCGCGCTGGAGCTCTACCTCAAGCGGCTGGTGGTCGGCGGCATCGAGAAGGTATACGAGATCGGGCGCAACTTCCGGAACGAGGGCGTGGACGGCACGCACAACCCGGAGTTCACCATGCTGGAGGCCTACGAGGCCTACGGCAACTACACCACGATCGCCGAGCTCACCAAGGCGCTGATCCAGCGGGCCGCGGTCGAGGCGCTGGGCACCACGGTGCTGCACCGGGTGGACGGTACCGAGGCCGACATCGCCGGGGAGTGGCCGGTCAAGACCGTCTACGGGGCGATCTCCGAGGCGCTGGGCGAGGAGGTCACCCCGGATACCAGCGAGGAGCGGCTGCGCGCTCTGTGCGCCCAGGCCGGGATTCCGGCCGAGCCCGGGTGGAACCGGGGCCAGGTCGTGCTGGAGCTGTACGAGCGGCTGGTCGAGCGGACCACGGTGCTGCCGACGTTCTACAAGGACTTCCCGGTCGAGGTGGCCCCGCTTACCCGCGCCCACCGCGAAGACCCGCGCCTGGCCGAGAAGTGGGACCTGGTGGCGTTCGGCACCGAGCTGGGCACCGGCTACTCCGAGCTCGTCGACCCGGTCGAGGAGCGGGCGCGCCTCACCGCGCAGTCGCTGCTCGCGGCCGGAGGCGACCCGGAGGCGATGCAGCTCGACGAGGAGTTCTTGCAGGCGCTGGAGTACGGCATGCCGCCCTCCGGGGGCATGGGCATGGGCATCGACCGGATGCTGATCATGCTCACCGGCGAGACCATCAGGGAGACGATCCTGTTCCCGATGGTCCGCCCCGAGTAGCCGCGGCCGGGCCCGCTGCCGGCCGGAGCGGGGCCTCAGCCGCGGGCGGATCCTTAGAGTGCCCGGCAGCCTCTATTGCCGGGTGCCCTTAGCCCACGATGCGGACGGCGCCCACGTAGACGTTCCACATGACCGGCTGGACCTGCACGTTCTCGCCGAAGTCGGGGGCGTCCACCATGAGCCCGTTGCCGAGGTAGAGCCCGACGTGGCCGATGTCGGCGTAGAAGAACACCAGGTCGCCGGGCTGGAGCTGGCTGCGGGCGACGTGGATCCCCATGTTCCACTGGGCGCCGGTGAAGTGCGGCAGGCTGATGCCAACCTGCGCGTAGGCCCACAAGACCAGGCCGGAGCAGTCGAAGGAGCTCGGTCCCGCGGCACCCCAGACGTACGGGTCGCCGCGCCGGGACAGCGCCCAGCGCAGCGCCTGCGCGCCGATCGTGTTGGCGGTGGGGATGGGGATGTTCGGGTAGCTGCCGGTCCGGTTGAAGACGGCCATCGCCTTCG
>CAVPFC010000069.1:0-168757 GCA_963703605.1 uncultured Actinomycetes bacterium | reverse complement strand
GGATCGCCAGGGAGATGCACGACGTGATCGCGCACCACGTCAGCGTGATCGTGGTGCAAGCCGACGGCGCGGCCTACGCGTTCGACCGCGACCCGGCCCGCGCGCGGCAGGCGATCGACGCCATCTCCGCCACCGGCAGGCAGGCCCTCGCGGAGACGCGGCGCCTGCTCGGCGTGCTGCGAGACGGGGCGGAGACCGCGGCCACGCATGAGCGTGCCCCTCAGCCCGGGCTCGCGCAGGTCAGCGAGCTGCTGGCCGCGGCCCGGCTGGCCGGGCTGCCGGTGTCGCTCACGGTCGAGGGCACCCGCGGCCGCTGGCCAGCGGCCGGAGCTGGCCGCCTACCGGATCGTGCAGGAGGCCGCTCACCAACACCCGCAAGCACGGCGGACTCGGCGCCGACGCCGCCGTGCCTGCTGCGCTACGCCGATGACGGGCTGCTGGTGCGGGTCACCGACACCGGCCGCGCGCCCGCGGACGCGGACGGCCAGTCCGGAACGAGGGCACGGGATCACCGGGATGCGCGAGCGGGTGCAGCTCTACGGCGGCACGCTGCGGACCGGGCCGCGGCCGGGCGGCGGCTACGAGGTCACCGCCACGCTGCCGCTCACGCCGAGGAGACGGTCGCCGCATGACCATCCGCGTCGCGCTGGTCGACGACCAGGAACTGGTGCGCACCGGCTTTCGCATGGTGCTTGACGCGCAGGAGGACATGACCGTGGTCGGCGAGGCCGGCGACGGGCTGGCCGCCGTCGCGGCTGGCCCGCGAGCGGGAGATCGACGTCATGGTGATGGACGTGCGCATGCCCGGTCTCGACGGAGTCGAGGCGGCCCGGCGCATCTGCCGGCCGGGCGAGCGCCCCCGCGTGCTGATGCTCACCACCTTCGACCTTGACGAGTACGCGTACGCGGCGCTGAAGGCCGGGGCAAGCGGGTTCCTGCTGAAGGACGCCCTGCCCGGCGAACTGCTCCAAGCGATCCGGCACGTGCACGGCGGCGACGCCGTCGTCGCGCCGTCCACCACCCGGCGGCTGATCCACGCGTTCGCCGGGCAGCTGTTCCCGGCCGGCCAGGCCCCGCACCGGCGCAGCTCGCCCAGCTCACCGAGCGCGAACGAGACGTGCTCGGCGAGGTTGCCCGTGGCCTGTCTAACACCGAGATCGCCCGCAAGCTGGTGGTGTCGGAGGCGACCGTGAAGACCCACGTGGGCCGGATCCTGGCCAAGCTCGGCCTGCGCGACCGGGTGCAGGCCGTGGTGTACGCCTACGAGAGCGGCCTGGTCAAGGCCCGCGGCCCGGCCTGAGGCGCCGGGGACGGCACAGGCACCACCCCAGCGCGCGGCCGGCTCATTCGATGGCGCCGGCGCCGGCAGCCGGGCCGGGCGCGGGCCGCGTTCCCCCCGACGGCCCAATGAGGGAAGGAAACGCCGGCGCCCCCCGCGTCAGCGCCAGGAGGCGCTGGAGAGGACGTTCGCCAGGCCCGGAACGTTGTCCTCGGTTGTGATGAGGACCGTGGCGACCGGCAGATACCAGGTCTGGGTGGTCAGGCCGCCTCATCGCCCGCTCCTCGGTGGTGGTGACGTCTCACCACAAGGAGCGGCGGCTGGCCTTCCGGCCAACACTTTTCGGCCAGGCAGTTTTCGCGGGCCCCGGGTGGCGCAGGACGAGACGGCCGGGGACGCGCTGGCTCGCTATATAACGCCGCATCGCCGAGGCCAGCTAACGGCGCGGGCCATGATCACCCTCATGACCCGCCGCCTGGCCCGCCCCGGCCGTAAGAAACGGCGCTAGTAGGGAGCCGCGCAACGGCCCGCGAAACCCTCAAGATCATCTTTCCAGGTGGTGAGAGTTAGGCTGCTACCTGCGGATTCACCCCCGAAACGGGCAAAGCGCCCCCCGGACGGCCCGCATGAGCCATTCGGGGGGCGCTTTTGGCTGTCTGGGCATGCCGAAGTCCCCGCCTGCTGGCGGGGTGCGGAACGGGGTGCCTTACGTTCGCGCGGTGAGCAGCGCGGAGGCGAGTATGGCCAGGATGGTCAAGTCAACATGCAGCCTGCACCCTGTCAGCCGCCGGACACGCAGCGGCAGCAGTCCCCACTCGTGCTTCAGGTGGCCGAACTCGCGCTCAAGGAGCAAGCCAGACTGCATACATAGATGAGTTTGAGGTGGGGAACCTCCCGGTCGTTGGGATCGAGGGCCTGCTGGCCCTGGCCGGAACCATCGCACGGTTGCGGGCTGGCGGCGGTGAGGGAGGTGGGCCGCAGTGTCAGCAGATGCAGCGGTGCCCCCCAGTTAGCGGCCCCGCGAGGCGGGGTTCCGGGCTGGGAGGCGTTTCCGGAGATGAACCGGGCACTGGCGGTGTGCCTGCTGGGCTTGCTGGTGGAACGGATGATGGCGCCGGTGGCTGTGGTGGGCGGGGGGAGCGGGATGAGCGCGCCGGCTAGGCCGTGGGAGCGGCTGGAGGGCAAGGTCTCACCGTGGCATCGTGATCGCCTGGCGGCTGTGTATGTGCGTCAGTCCACCACGCAGCAGGTTCATGATCACCAGGAGTCCACCCGGCTGCAGTATGGGCTGGCCGAACGGGCGGTGGCGTTGGGGTGGGCGCCGTCGAGGGTGCTGGTGATCGATGACGATCTGGGGCATTCGGCGTCGGGCGCAGAGGCCAGGCCGGGGTTCCAGCGGCTGGTGTCGGAGGTCGGGCTGGATCATGTGGGCATCGTGCTGGGCATCGAGATGTCGCGGCTGGCCCGCAGCGGCCGGGAGTGGCATCAGTTGCTGGAGCTGTGCGCTTTGTCGGGGACGTTGCTGGCAGATCCGGACGGGATCTACGACCCGGCCGAGCATAATGACCGCCTGCTGTTGGGGCTGAAGGGCACGATCAGCGAGGCTGAGCTGCATCTGATCAAGCAGCGGATGTGGTCGGGGCGGCTGGCCAAGGCCCGCCGTGGGGAACTGGCGGTGCCGCTGCCGTCCGGGTTCGTCCGGCGGCCGTCGGGGGAGGTGGCGCTGGATCCCGATGAGCAGGTCCAGGCGGTGGTTCGGCTGGTGTTCGAGTTGTTTGACCGCCTGGGCACGGTGAACGGGGTGCTGTGTTTCCTGGCCGGCAACCACATCCAGGTCGGCGTGCGGGTGCGTGAAGGCCCTGAGCGCGGAGAGCTGCAGTGGCGCCGGCCGAGCCGGGTGGGGGTGCAGAACATGCTGCGGAATCCGGCTTACGCTGGGATTTACGCCTATGGCCGCAGCACCACTGATCCGCGGCGGCGGCAGCCTGGGCGGCCGTTCACCGGGCGGGTACGGACCGCGCGGGAGGACTGGATCGTCTTCCTGCCTGGGCTGCTGCCCGGCTATATCAGCATCGAGCAGTACGAGAAGAACAGGCAGCGGATGCAGGCCAACCGGTCCTGGTCCCAGAGCATGGGCGCAGTGCGTGATGGCCCGGCCCTGTTGGCCGGGCTGGTGGCCTGCGGGCGCTGCGGCGCCAAGATGACGGTGCACTACCAGCGGTCAGCGGGCGGCAAGCTGCAGCCGGTCTATGTGTGCGCCCGGGAGAAGACCGATCATGGCGGCGGTCAGTGCCAGCAGGTCGCCGGCTCATGTATCGACAGCTACGTCACCGGGCTGCTGCTGGATGCGCTGGCCCCGGCCGCGCTGGAGGTCTCCCTCGCCGCGGCCGAGCAGGCCGGGGCCCGCCGCGCGCAGGTAGACCGCATCTGGCGGCAGCGGCTGGAACGCGCCGATTTCGCCGCGGACCGGGCCCGGCGCCAATACCAGCTCGCCGAACCTGAAAACCGGCTGGTGGCACGGCAACTGGAGAAAGACTGGGAGGCTGCGCTGGCCGAGCGTGCACGACTGGGCGAGGAGTACGACCGGTTCACCGCCGCCCGCCCCCGGACGCTGACAGCTGCCGAACGCGAGCAAATCCGGGCCCTGGCCACCGGCATCCCCGCCATCTGGCACGCGCCCACCACCACCAGCGCCGACCGTAAGCAGCTGATCCGGCACCTGGTCGAGCAGGTCCGCGTCGCAGTGGCCGGCACCACCGAGAAGGTGGACGTGCAAGTGGTCTGGGCGGGCGGGCACCGCACCACCGCCCAGGTCAGCAGGCCGGTGGCCTGCCTGGCCCAGCTCAGCTACTACCCCCAGCTCGCCCAGCGGGCCCGTGAACTGGCCGGGGCCAGGCTGCCATTAGCGCAGATCGCCAGGCAGCTCAACGCCGAGGGCTTCCGCCCGCCCAAACGCTGCCCGGCCTTTACCACCAACGCGGTCAGCGACCTGCTGCACGCGGCAGGCATCCGGCGCCCCCGCAGCCCCGCTCACCGCCCGCCCCTGGCCCAGCACGAATGGTGGCTGCGCGACCTGGCCGGGCACCTGGGCATGTCCGCGGTCACCCTCGACTCCTGGGTCCGCCGGGGCTGGGCCACCGGCTATCTGCACCCGGCCATCAAGCGCACCGTGGTGCGGGCCGACCCCGCCGAGGTGGAACGCCTCCGGGCGCTCCACCAGACGCCACGTGGGCAGCATCTTCGGCGGCCCTGGCAAAACAACCAGCAGGCAGTCATCGCGATCACCGCGGAAGGAGCTAACGGCAATGACAACAAACCGCAGTTATGACAGCACTGCGGCTTGCTCGTCTCGACGGTGTTGCGGTCGCGGTAACGGGTGGCGTCGAACGCCGGTGGCCGCCCGCCGCGGCGGCCCCGGTTACGGCGGTTGTTCTTCTGGTCTTCTTTAACCGGGATGACCGCGGTGATGCCGCGGCGGCGCAGGTAGGCGCGGTTGGCGGCGGAGGAGTAGGCCTTGTCGCCCATCGCGGTGCCGGGCCGGGTGCGGGGCCGCCCGGTGCCTGTGCGGGCGATACGGACCTGGTTCATCAGTGGGATGAACTGCGGGCAGTCACCATGCTGGCCCGGGGTGAGGATCCGGGCCAGCGGGCGGCAGCGCCGGTCTGCTACCAGGTGGATCTTGGTGGTCAGGCCGCCCCGGGACCGGCCCAGCGCCTCCCGGCACGGCCCGGCCGCCCGCAGGTTCTTGTCATTCGGTAATGCCCCCCGCGCGCAGTTCCGCGGGCAGGGCCCCGCGGGCACCGGCCGCGTGCTGGTGCCCGCGGACCACGGTGGAGTCCGCGCTGACCGCCCAGTCTTTCCCCTCCTCCTGGTCGCACCCGGCCCGCAGCACGTCCAGGATCTTCGCCCAGGTCCCATCCAGCGACCAGCGGCGATGCCGCCCATACACGCTGCTCCAGTTCCCGAACCCCTCCGGCAGGTCCCGCCACGGGCATCCGGTCCGGGTGCGGAAGAAGATCCCGTTAATCACCGTGCGGTGATCGTTCCACCGATGCCCCTGCCGCGGGTGCGCCGGCATCAGCGGTACCAGCCGCACCCACTCCTCATCGGTCAAGTCATGACGATTCAGCAGATCATCCACCCGGAACGATCTACACCAGGCCGACCCCAAGATCTACGCGACACGCTCTAGCGGGGCGCCGGGCGCTGATCGTGCTGGACGACGCCCGCGATGCGGCACAGGTGCGGCCTCTCCTGCCCGGCAGTGCCTCGTGCGCGGTGCTGATAACCACCCGCGGGCAGATGCCCGGCCTCGCTGGCGCCCGAACTGTTGATCTTGATGTGCTCCCGCCGCACGAGGCGCGAAGGCTGTTCGATCTGGTGGCTGGCGAGGAGCGCGCTGCGGCTGAGCCTACGGCGACCGATGATGTGCTGACTGTGTGCGCGGGCTTGCCGCTGGCGATCAGGATCGCCGGTGCTCGCTTGGCCGCGCGGAGCTCCTGGACCATCCGGGCCCTGGCCGACAGGCTCGCCGACGAGCACAAGCGGCTGGACGTGCTGCGCGCCGGTGACCTGGGAGTGCGAGCCTCGTTCGAGGTCAGCTTTACCAGCCTGCCAGGTCCGGAGACGCCCGGCGGAGTGGACCCAGCCAGGGCGTTTCGCCTGCTGGGCCTCTGGACCGGGCCGTCGATCAGCCTGCCAGCCGTATCCGCACTGCTGGGCGACGAGGAAGATGCCGTGGCCGACGCGCTGGACGTGCTGGTCGACGCCCACCTACTGGAATCACCCGATCCGGATCGGTACTGGTTCCACGACCTGCTCCGCGTGTACGCCGCCGACCGGGCCCACACCAAGGAAACCGAACACGATCGGATCGCCGCGATCACGCGGCTGCTCACCTGGTACCTGCACACCGTCGATGCCGCGGCGGGCGTGATTTCTCCGCACTACGCCCGTGTCCCGCTCGGACAGGAATCAAGGGGGGAAGACTTCAGTTCGCTCGACCGGGCCCTCGCCTGGTGTGAGGGCGAGCGATCCGGATTGGTAGCGGCGACCCGGCTGGCCGCTGCCGTCGGCTTGCACGAGATCGCATGGAAGCTGGCAGCCGCTTCGATGAGCTTCTACTACCGGCGCAGCCACTGGGGAGACTGGGTGACTAGTCACGAGATCGGACTGGCTAGCACGCGCATACTTGGAGACAGGCGGGCTGAGGCGTGGATCCTCAACCGGCTCGGCATGGCATACGGCGTGCAGCGTAGGAAGGAATCCATTAACTTCCTTCAAGCAGCGCTCGCGATCAACAGGGAGCTGGGTGACGAGCCGGAGATAGCTCGCGCTGCGAATAATCTGGCCAATACCTACATCGAATTCGGCAAGTTCAGTGAGGCCAAGGAGGCCGCCGAGCTTGCTCTCGGCATCCATCTACGCGCAGGAGCCCGTCACGGTGAAGGCATCGCGCTGGACCTACTAGGCGCGGCTTGCCGTGAACTCGGACGACCTGGCGATGCTATCGGCCACCTTCAGCAGTCACTGGCCATCTTCCGCGAGGTTGGCGCCCGTGACGCAGAAGCGGACTCGCTGGGTGAACTCGGCGTAACGTATCTGAGCCTCGGTCAGCTGAGTGAAGCGATCGCACACCTACATGCATCGCTGACTATCAGGAGGGAACTAGGCGATCGGTACTACCAGTTGGTGATCCTGCAGCAACTCGGGCGAAGCTACCGCCTGGCTGGAGACCTTCGGCTGACGCGGGAGGCGCTCGCAGAAGCCCTGCAACTCTGCGAGGACCTGGGGGAGACCGCGCGGGCAGCTGAGATGCAGGCCGATCTCCGCTCCCTCATCAAAGAGGGCGGCTGAGCGACACACCTGTCACCATCACTGCGATGGTCCCGCAACCCAGCGGGGTTGCGGGACCATCGTGCGGAGCTACTTATCCGCCGTAGATCGAGCCGTCGTCGGGAGGACCGTCGCCGTCGTCCGGCTCATCACCGGTGGGCTCTCCACTGCCGGTTGAGCTGGTGCTATTCGGATCCTTGTCTGCACCAGGCTGTGCGGGGCCGGTGTCTCCGCCGTAGATCGAGCCCGCGGTCCCTGGCTGCTTTTCGTCGTCGGCTGGCTGCTGACCTGCCGCCTCTTCATCCCCCATGATCATCCCTTTCCCCCGGAAGCCGGGAATGCCAAAGAACCCCGATAAACAACGGTTAGCACATTAACGACGGCGAAGCCCGACGACAGAGATACACCCGAATTGTTACCTAACGGACAGGAAGCGCTGACCTCAGCCGGCCGCGTCCATGATCGCCGCCAGGGCCGCCTGGGTCGCCGCGGCCTCGGCTTGATCCCCCCGATCCTCGAACAAGCGCACGGCCTCAGCGATCAGGTCACGAGCCTGAGCGGGGTCTCCGGTCCGGTGGACCGCGAGGCCGAGCAGCCGTAGCGTTGCGGCCTCACCGTGGACGTCGCCGATTTCCCGGTGGATCGCGAGCGACTCGCGCAGGCGTGCGATGGCTTCTTCGACTTGGTTCAGGCACAGGTAGGCATCGCCCAGGTCGGTGAGCGAGTCGGCCTCGCCGTATTGCTGCCCTAGTTCACGGAAGATGGCAAGTGCCTCCTCCAAGTGCCCGATGGCCGCCTCGTAGCGCTCCAACTCCCGGGACGCACGGCCCAGGATGCCGAGCGTGACACCTTCGAGGTAGCGATTGCCCTGCAGGCGCTGGATGGCAAGCGATCGTTGAGCCGCCGAAAACGCGTCTTCGAAGCGGCGCAGATCCACATAGGCCTGGGCCACGTTGTTCGCCGCCCTGGCTTCGCCCCTCTCGTCACCGAGCTCACGGTAGATCGACAGCGCCTGTTCGAAGCAGCCGACGGCTTCTTCCATACGCTGAACTCCGTAGGCCATACCGAGGCTGTTGAGCATCCACGCCTCGCCAAGCCGGTCCGCGATGGCGCGGGCGCTGGCCAGGCCAATCTGATGGGTGGTCACCCAGTCGCCCCAGTAGCTGCGGCGGTAGTAGAAGCTCATCGCGGCGGCTGGCAGTTTCCACGCGATCTCATGAAAACCAGACGTGGCAGCCAGGCGTGTCGCGGCGATCAATCCGGCCCGCTCGGCCTCGCACCAGGCAAGCGCCGTTTCCAGGGTGGCGAATTCCAGCGGGTGGACCGCATCTGGGACCGGGCCGAGCGGCACCCGCGGATGATGTGCGGAGATCATCGCGGCGGCCGCCTCGATGCTGTGCGAGTACCAGGTGAGCACCCGGGCGATCGCTACCTCACGCGCTTCCTCGGTCTCCTGGGTGCGGGCGCGGTCGGCGGCGTAGACGCGGAGCAGGTCGTGGAACCGGAAACGATCCGGCGCGCGCGATTCCAGCAGGTTCGCATCGACGAGCACGTCTAGGGCGTCGGCTGCAGGGTACTCGTCCTCGCCGAGCAGGGCGGCTGCGGCGGCCAGGCTGACCGATCGCCCGGTCCAGAGGCCCAGCAGGCGGAACGCCCGGGCCGGGTCGACCCCGCCGGGTGCCTCCGAGCCGGGAAGGCTGGCGAAGCTGACCTCGAAGGATGCGCGGACGGCCAGGTTGCCGACCCTCAGCTCATCCAAGCGCCTGCGTTCGTCGGCCAGCCGGTCGGCCAGCGTGCGCACGGTCCACGAGCCCCGCGCGGCCAGGCGGGCCCCGCCGATCCTGATGGCGAGTGGCAGGCCCGCGCACGCCGCAAGCACGTCATCGGTGGCGGCGGGCTCGGCAATCGCCCGGTCCTCCCCCACCACCAGCACGAACAGCGTGCGGGCCTCGTCTTGTGGGAGGACGTCGAGGTCGAGGACCATGCTGCCGGCCAGTTCGGGCATCCTGCGGCGGGCGGTGACGAGCACCGCGGCCGACGCGCTGCCGGGCAGCAGCGGCCGGACCTGTGCCGCGTCGCGGGCGTCGTCGAGCACGATCAGCACCCGCTTGCCCGTGAGCCTGGTCCGGAAGTGCGCCGCCCGTTCCTCTTCCTCCAGCGGGATCTGCGCGGGCTCGGCACCCAGCGCGCGCAGGAACCAGGCCAGCACCTCCGCGGGGTCCGCCGGCTCGGTGGCGCCGTGTAGGTTCGCGTACAGCTGCCCGTCGGGAAACTCGCTGGCCAGCAGGTGTGCTGTGTGCACGGCGAGCGCGGTCTTGCCCAGGCCGCCCGCGCCCACCACGGCCGCGACGCGGACCGCCCCGGGGTTGCCGTCCGTCCCGGAACCCGCCAGCAGCCCGCGCAGCCGGTCCACCTGCCCGCCGCGGCCGGTGAAGTCGGCCAGGTCGGCAGGCAGTTGCGCCGGCGGCTGGTAGGCCGCCCCGGCCGTTCGCCCCGAGCCCGGCTGCGGCAGGGTGACCAGGGTCTGGTCGCCGTCAGCGTTAAGTATTTGCTGGTAGAGATTCTGCAGCTCCGGGCCGGGGTCGACGCCGAGCTCATCGGCGATCACCGTCCTGGCGCGGGCATACACCTCCAGCGCCTCGGCCTGGCGGCCGGCGCCGACCAGAGCGAGCATGAGCAGGACCCAGAGCTTCTCCCGCAACGGCCAGTCCGCGACCAGCCTGGCCAGCTCGGACACCACCTCAGCGGGCCGCCCGCACGCGATGCTGGCCTCGGCGCGCAACTCCACCGCCACCACGCGCGACTCCTCCAGCCGGCCTGCCTCCGCGGTGATCAGCTGCGTCGGCGGCACGTCGGCAAGCGCCCGGCCGCGCCAGCAGCCGAGCGCCTCGGTGAGCAGGTCCACCGCCCGGGCCGGCTCCGCGCCGGCCAGCGCCCCGCGGCCGGCCGTGACCAAACCGTCGAACTGGTCGGCGTCCAGCGCACCGGGACCGAGCACCACCTGATACCCCGGCGCCCGGGTGACCAGCACCTGGCCTTCCGCGTCCCCGATCAGCCGGCGCAGATGGTGCACATAGACGCTGACGAGGTTGCCTGCCTTCGCGGGCGGCCCGCTCGGCCAGGCCTCGTCGATGAGCAGATCGGTGGACACGGGCTCGCCCGGGTGCAAGAGCAGCGTCGCCAGGATCGACCGCTGCTTGGGAGCCCCGATCCCTTCCCAGTCCTCGCCGGTCCAGGCCTCAAGCGGGCCCAGCACCCGGAAGAGACCCTGACTGGCTGGGTTAATCACGGCTCCATCGTTACTCAATTGCCCCCTGCGATGCTCGTTTTCAGCCACCGTGAGAAGAAAGAGGCGGATGAGGCCGGAATAGCTAGGGACCTCCGCGGGGGCGGGGTCCGGAGCGAACCGGGATCAGCGCGGCCGACCGGCCGGGCGAGCCTGGGACACCCCATCCGCCACCAAACAACAAGATGCCGCGGTCCGCGGTCATCGGGGAGCCGGTGGCCGCTGCCCCCGCGCTTGCCGGGGCGGGGCAGCGGTCACCGCCAAGCCCTTCAGCACATCGCCAACGAAACCACAACCCGCGAGCTGCCGCCGACGGAAAGCCAGCCCTCCGTCGGCGGCTTTTACTGCCTGGGTGACGGCCGGGGCGGGACGCAGCCGCCCGCCGGCAGGCCACGCGGGCACCCGCCGGTGACGGTCAGGTCTGCCCTTCGAAGAGGCTGGTCACCGACCCGTCGCTGAAGACCTCCTTGATGGCCCGCGCGAGCAGCGGCGCGATCGACAGCACGGTGAGCTTGTCGAACCGCTTTTCGGGCAGGATCGGCAGTGTGTTGGTAACGACGACCTCGCTGATGCGGGAGTTCTTCAGCCCGTCGACGGCCGCGCCGGACAGGACGCCGTGTGTGGCGGTGACGATGACCTGGGCCGCCCCCTGGGCGAACAGGGCTTCGGACGCCTTGACGATAGTGGCACCGGTGTCGATCATGTCGTCCACCACGATGCACGTGCGCCCCGCGACGTCGCCGACGACCTCGGAGACCGCCACCTTGTGTGCCACGTCCGGGTCGCGGCGCTTGTGGATGATCGCCAGCGGGCTGCCCAGCCGGTCGGTCCACCGCTCACAGACCCGCACCCGCCCGGCATCCGGCGCGACGACCGTGACCCGGTCCAGGTCGAGCCGCTCTTCGAGGTAGGAAGCCAGGATCGGCAGGGCGAACAGGTGATCCACCGGCCCGTCGAAGAAGCCCTGGATCTGCGCGGTGTGCAGGTCTACGGCCATGAGCCGGTCCGCGCCCGCGCTGGCGAACAGGTCGGCCATCAGCCGGGCCGAGATCGGCTCGCGCCCGTGGCTCTTCTTGTCCTGCCGCGCGTAGCCGAAGAACGGCATCACCACGGTGATCCGTTTGGCCGATGCCCGTTTGAGCGCGTCAACCATGATCAGCTGTTCCATGATCCACTGGTTGATCGGTGCGGTGTGGCTCTGCACCACGAAGGCGTCACAGCCGCGCACCGACTCCAGGAACCTGACGAAGATCTCGCCGTTGGCGAAGTCGAAGAGCCTGGTCGGCGTCGGCTGAATGCCAAGGCAGTCGGCGATCTCCTGGGTGAGCTCGGTGTGTGAGCGGCCGGAGAAGAGCATGAGCTTCTTCTGGCTGGTTACCGTGATGCCGGTCATGCTTGTTTCGCCCCCTTTCTCCGTGGCCCTCGCCCGGTGGCGCCGGGCTTCGTCCGGGTGGTGCCGGGCAGGCCGGCCGCGTCACCGGGGCCGCCCCCCGGCGGCAGGTAGGTGAACGGCCCGGCCACCGCGCCCGGGCTGATCTCCGCGGACACGCAGACCGCGTGGGTGACGGTGGCGCCGCGGCCCACCGTCGTGTCGCGCAGCAGGCAGCCCGGGCCGACGCTGGCTCCCGCCTCGACCACGGTGGTGCCCTCGAGCTGGGATCCCGGCCCGATCTCGACGTCCTCCGCGAGTACCACACCGACATCGACGAGTGTGGTGAGCGGGTCCACGATCGTCACCCCGGCGCGCATCCAGCCGTCCAGGATCCGGGCGTTGAGGATCCGCCGCGCCTCGGCGAGCTGGACGCGGTCATTCACGCCGCGGACTTCGTTACTGTCAGGCAGCAATACGGAGGCGACGTGGTGCCCCTCGGCCCGCAGGATCGCGACGACGTCGGTGAGATACTCCTCGCCCTTGGCGTTGTCGGTCGGCAGCCGCTTTACCGCGTCGGCCAGCAGGGCCGCGTCGAAGGCGTAGACGCCCGAGTTGACCTCGGTGATCGCCCGCTGCGCCGGGGAGGCATCGGCCTCCTCGACGATTTCGAGGAACGTGCCGCGATCGTCGCGCAATATCCGGCCGTAGCCGGTGGGATCCGGCAGGTGGGTGGTCAGCGCGGTGACGGCGGCCTGCTGGGCCTCGTGCTCCCGCACCAGTGCGGCGAGGGTCTGACCGCGCAGCAGGGGAGCGTCACCGTAGGTGACCACCACGGTGCCCTGGCCGAGGCCAGCCGTCTCGACCGCGATGCGCACGGCGTGACCCGTACCCCCCTGCCGGTCCTGGACGACGGCCCGGGTATCGGGCGCGTTCGCGGCGAGATGGCCGAGAACCTCGCGGCGGCCATGGCCCACCACGACGATGAGCTCGGCCGGGCCCAGCTCCCGCGCGGCGGCAAGCACGTGATCGAGCATGGTCGCGCCGCAGATCGGGTGCAGGACTTTGGGGACTCGCGACTTCATCCGCGTGCCCGCCCCCGCGGCCAGGACGACTACGGCGCCAAGACGGCTCACAGTCACCTGGCGGGACTCCTCGTGTTGCTGCCTGATTGGCTGGTTTCTCCGCTTCCCGCCCACGATCCGCTTCCCGCTTACGGTCGGTAACGAAGTGCGGGCCGGAGTGGTTCACGTGCCCGACTCTCGCAGGATACCGTCCGGCAACACGGCCGGGGCCGGCTTGCCGCCCGCATGACCTGCATCACACCATCTGCTGAGACCCCGGATCCCGCCGGTGGGCACCGCTTCGGGCCGCCTTCGCGGGGAGCGCCGCCCCGGCCGCGAGGCACTCTCATCGGCGCCCGGGACCGGCAGGCCAAGGAGGGTTTACCGGTAAGCCGGAGAGAGTTTTCCTATCGGGATAGTAGCCCTTATCCAGTTTTGCAAACGCCCTGGTGGCAGCGGGTGATTAGTTCCTCCGACGTTGTTCCAGAGTTTACCAGTTTTCGCATATTTAGCCCGCTCTGCCGCTAGGGTTGTCGTCCAGATCGTAAGAAACATGACCGGGGAGTAGGGCCTGTACCCGCGCAAGAGCTAGTTCCCGGTTGCGTGTCCACGAGGGGATGTCCGGCGGCCCAGAGTCGGAATGGGAGGGCACGTCTGTGCGAGAGCACCTAACAGTGGGCTCGCGCGCGCATCTAGGGGTGCAGCGTGCGGTGCACGCGCCGAGTCAGACCGCGGGTTGGGTCGGCCGGTACCTGCGCAATACCGTGGCGCTCGACGCCGCGGTTGCGCTGGCCGCCGGGCTGCTGGCATTGCGCGGACGTTATGACAGCCACGGCCACGTGCCGCTCGCCTATGTGGTGCTGACGGCGAGCCTGCCGGTCATTTGGGTGGCCGCGCTGGCGCTCGCGGGCGCCTACGAGACCAGGTTCATCGGGGGGGGTGCCGACGAGTTCCGGCGGGTCATCAACGCGGGGCTGGGCCTCACCTCAGCGATCGCCATCCTTTCTTACCTGACCAGGGCCCAGGTGTCGCGCAGCTACATGCTGATGGCGATGCCCACCGTCGTGGTCGTCGACCTGCTCGCCCGCTACGGGTTGCGCAAGCGGCTGCACAGGCTGCGTGAGATGGGCGCGTGCATGCAGCGCGCGGTGGCCGTGGGCCACCTGCCAGACGTCGCCAACCTGGTCAACGAACTGCGCCGGGAGCCTTATCACGGGCTGGCCGTGATCGCCGCCTGTGTGGCCGGGCCTGGGACGGTGCGGCCCGACGACGTGGCCGGGGTACCCGTGCTCGGCGGGCTCAAGGACGTGGTGGCCGCGGTCCGCGAGGCGGACGCGGACACCGTCGCCGTGCTGGCCTGCCCGGAACTCAACGGCGTCCAGCTGCGACGGCTGGCCTGGGCGCTGGAGAAGACCAACACCGATCTGTGCCTGGCCCCGGCGCTGCTGGACGTGGCCGGCCCGCGGACCAACGTGCGTGCCACGGCCGGCCTGCCGCTGCTGTACATGGACCACCCGGACCTGTCCGGCCTGCGGCAGATCATCAAGGGCGTGTTCGACAGGATGGCGGCGGCGGCCGCGCTGTTCGTGCTGGCCCCGCTGATGCTGGCGATCGCCGTCACGATCCGGCTCGAAGACGGCGGCCCGGCCTTGTTCAAGCAGGTACGGGTGGGCCGCGACGGCAACCCGTTCAAGCTGTACAAGTTCCGCACCATGGTCGTGGACGCCGAGAAGCAGAAGGCCGCGCTCGCCGAAAAGGACGAAGGCGCCGGCCTGATGTTCAAGATCCGCGCCGACCCTCGGATCACCCGGACCGGGTCAACGCTGCGCCGGTGGTCTCTTGACGAGCTCCCCCAGCTGATCAACGTCCTTTTCGGCCAGATGTCGCTGGTGGGCCCGCGCCCGGCGCTGCCGGAGGAGGCGGCCAGGTACGGCGATCACGTGCGGCGCAGGCTCGCGGTCCGGCCCGGGATAACCGGCCTGTGGCAGATCCACGGCAGGTCCGACCTGCCGTGGGACGAGGCCATCCGCCTCGATCTGCGCTACGTGGAGAACTGGTCGCTCGCGCTCGACCTGCTGATCCTGTGGAAGACCTTGCCAGCGGCCGTCCGCGGCCACGGCGCTTACTGAACCCAACCGGGCCTGCGTGCGCACCCTTTGCCGTGCCTCTTGCCCCGGCCGGGCACCACCGTCCTCGCGCTGCCCGGCCGGGGCAAAGCTTAAAAATATTCGCGATTCGGTGATGTACCGGCATGTTCGACCTACCCTGCTGAGGACGGTATTCAGTTACGAATCGGGCAGGATCGGGGCTCGGCGCGGGAGACCTCCTCGCGGCGCAGTGACACATCTGAAGGGACAAGTGCGCGCTATGTGGCACCGGCGGTTGGGGTTTAGGACCAGTGCAGTGATTGTGGCGGTGGCGGCCGGGGTGTCCGGAGCCACCATCATCGCTTCGGCTGTTCCGCTAGCCCAGGCGCAGGACCGGACGAGTGCGGCCGTGTCCGCCTCCGCTGCCGCCAGGGGGGCGGTGTCACCGTTCCCGGCGAAAGGCACGCCGGCGTTGCTGAAGCACACTTCGCCGTTCAACAACATTCGCAAGCTGGTGCAGTGCGGCGGCAAGATCTATGCAGTAGGCAAGTTCACCCAGATCACGTGGAACGGGACCACTTACGCCCGGAACAACATCTTCAGCTTCAGTGCCACCGCGCCCTACGCGGTCACCCCCTGGAATCCGGGCGCCAACGGCGAGGTCGACTCCATCGCGCTCAGAACCAACTGCTCGCACGCCTACATCGGCGGCAATTTCACCGGCGCGGGCCACGGGAGCGCCGACCATATCGCCGAGATCCGCGTCCCGAACGGCACCCTGGTCAAGGACTGGGCCCACCACATCAACAAGCTCGTGAACACCGTGCTGCTGACCCGCAACGGGGCGCACCTGCTGGTGGGCGGCTTGTTCACCACGGTCGACGGCGACACCGCCGACCCCTACTTCGTCAGCCTGAACCCGGCCAACGGCAAGGATGACGGCTTCCTGCACCTGAACATCTCCGGCACGTACCATTACTGCGACCGCAACGGTGGGTGCACGCCGCACGTCGCCACCCAGGTCTTCAACCAGCAGCTCAGCCACGGCGGATCGCTGGACCTGGCCGAGGGCGTGTTCACCTCGGTCGGCGGGCAGGCCCGGCAGCAGGTCTTCATGCTGAACCTGGCGACCAGCCCGGCCTCGGTCACCGGGTGGACCTCGCCGGAGTGGGACGGCAGCCAAGGGCACAAATACCCCTACCAATGCTTCCACAAGTTCCCGTTCTACATCCGCGCCGCGGCCTGGGCGCCGGGCGACCAGACGGTCTATATCGCTACCACCGGCAAGGCACCATCGCGCTGGAACGGTAAGTTCCCGCTGACCGGGCTCTGCGACACGACGGCCGCCTTCCCCGCAACCCAGACGCCGGTGACTCACACATGGGTCAACTACACCGGGTGCGACTCCCTGTTCTCCGTCGCCGCCGACTCGAGCGCCGAATATGTCGCCGGGCATCCGCGCTGGATGAACAACCAGAATGCGTGCAACAGCGAAGGCCCCGGCGCCATTCCCTCATTTGGCCTGCAGGGCCGGAACCCGAGCACTGGAGCGCCGCTGCTGAGGGGGAACGGCGAGGGCCGCTACAGCATGTCACCGGCTAATGCCGACGACATGCTGCTCACCGGCGCTGGCCTGTGGATCGCCAGCTCGAACCGCTACGGCCTGGACCAATGCGGTCACGAGACCGGCCACGCGGGGATCTGTTTCCTCCCCTACAAATGACCGCTGACTCACCGCCCGCGACCGCGCTAACAGCTACGCGGCGGGCTCTTAGGAGCCGCGGCCCACGCATTGCCGGGATTCGCTGATGTATCCGACATATTTCATCTAGTCTCTGCTTAAGAGGATATACAGTCACGAATCCGGCAGGGCCTGCCTCAGCGCGGGGGAGCCTGCTACTGCGTACGACACGTTCTGCCTGCTACTGCGTACGACACGTTCTGGAGGAATAATGCGCAGAACTCGGCACTGGCGGTTGCGGCGCGGGGCCGCCGCGCTGATCGCGGTGCTGGCCGCCGGAGGGTCCGGGGCCACCGCCGTCTCCGTCGCATCGGCTTCCCCGGTAACCCACGCCCGGCTCAGCGCGGCCACATCCACCGTGACCCAGACCGGCCCGGTGTCCTCGACCGCGGCCAGCGGCACGCCGGCGCTGCTGAAGCACACCAGTGCGGTCGACACGATCCGCCAACTGGTGGAGTGCAACGGCACCATCTACGCGGTCGGCAAGTTCACCCAGATCATGTGGAACGGGACCACCTACAACCGGAACAACGCCTTCAGCTTCAGCGCCAGCCCGCCGTATACGGTCAGTTCCTGGAACCCCAACGCCAACGGCGAGGTCGACTCCATCGCGCTCAACTCCGCCTGCTCCCACGCCTACCTCGGCGGGGACTTCACCAGCGTGGGCGGCGGGAGCGCCGACCACATCGCCAACATCCGCGCCCCCACCAGCGGCACCCTGGTGAGCGACTGGGCCCACCACATCAACAGCCGGGTCAACACGGTGGCGCTAGACGGCAGCCACCTGCTGGTGGGCGGCACGTTCACCTCGGTCGACGGCGACACCGCGCATCCCTACTTCGCCAGCCTGAGCACGTCGACCGGCAAGGACGACGGCTTCCTCAACCTGCACATCTCCGGCACCTACCACTACTGCAACAGCACCGGCACCAAGTGCTCGTCGCACCAGCCCACCGAGATCTACAACCAGCAGCTCAGCCACGGCGGGACGCTGGACCTGGCCGAGGGCGTGTTCACCTCGGCCGGCGGGCAGCCCCGGCAGCAGGTCTTCATGCTGAACCTGGCGACCAGCCCGGCCTCGGTCACCGCGTGGACCTCACCGCAGTGGGACGGCAGCAAGGGCAACCTGCCCGGCGGCTACCCCTACCAGTGCAAGTTCTCCCTGCCGTTCTACATCCGCGCCGCCGCCTGGGCACCCGGCGACCAGACGGTCTACATCGCCACCACCGGCGCTGAGCCGTGGAATTGGAACGGCAAGTTCCCGCTGCCCGGGCTCTGCGACGTGACGGCCGCCTTCCCCGCCACGCAGTCGTCGGTCACGGACACCTGGGTCAACTACACCGGGTGCGACTCCCTGTTCACCGTCGCCGCCGACCAGTTCGCCGAATACACCGCTGGGCATCCGCGCTGGATGAACAACCAGAATGCCTGCAACGCCGCCGGCCCCGGCGCCGTCACCTCGTTCGGCCTGCAGGGGCGGAACCCGGCCAATGGCCAGCCGCTGCTGGACTCACAGAGCAAGGCGCTCTACAGCATGTCGCGGGCCAATGCCGACGACATGCTCCTCACCAGTGCCGGGCTGTGGATCGCCAGCACGAACCGCTTCGCCCTGGACCAGTGTGAGCACCAGACCGGCCACGCCGGCATCTGCTTCCTCCCCTACGGATCATGAGCTCATCGGCTTGCCCGCCGGAGTCGCAAACGGGAAGTGCACCCGCGACTCCGGCGGAGGGGCTGGCGGCCACTGCGAGCCGCCGGCCCGCACCGGGACCGGCGGCACGGTCCGGGGAATGGAAGCGCGACTTCCTCGACAACGTCGGCGTGTCCTGCCTGCCAGACGAGGTGTTCGTGTCCGCCGTCCGCGAAGCGGTCGAGACCAAGTCGCGGCTGGCAGTGTCGTTCATCAACCCGTACTACGCGTTGCTCGCCCACCGGGCACCAGAACTGGCCGAGAAGATCAACCGGTTCGACATCGTCCTGCCCGATGGGTGGGGCATCGTCCTGGGCGGCCGCTGGCTGGGCGTACCCCTAACCGGCCGGCAGGCCAACGACGACATCTGCCCAAAGTTGTTCGCGCTTTCGGCCGAGCAGGGGTATTCGAACTTCCTGTTCGGCGGCCCCGAGGGGACCGCGGAGAGTGCCGCGGCTAATCTGCGGGCCCGGTTCCCGGGCCTGGACATAGCGGGGACGCTGCACGGCTACTGGCCCTACGCCGAGGGGCAGCCCGGCCGGTTCCGCGATGCCGATGTCAAGGTGATGGTCGACGCCATCAACGCCTCGGGCGCCGACATCCTGCATGTATCCCTGCCCACGCCGATGCAGCAGAACTGGGTATGGGAGATGGCCGACAAGCTAAACGTGTCGGTGATCATCACCGGCGGCGGATACCTGGACCATCTGGCCGAGCGCGTGGACTGGTACCCGGCCTGGGTGAACAAGATGCGGCTCGGCTGGATGTACCGGGTATACCGGGAGCCCCGCCGCCTCTGGAAGCGCTACACGCTGGACCTCTTGGCCTACGGCAGGCTACTTGTCCGGGCAAAGATGACCCGGCGGTCTACCCAGGCAAGCCACCGGAGCTAGCGGGGGCGAGGAGCGCGCTTGCGGACCCAGCTCGGCTCGCGGCCGAGCCAGGCGGCCAGGCGTTCGTCGTGCGGGCGGAAGTGCTCCTCGAGCGCGGCCCGGACCGCCTCGGGCATCGGCTCACGCGGGCGGCTCTTCTTGGCCGCGACAGCGGGATATCCGCGATTCGGCAGCTCCAGAAACTTAAGCACGCCATCGTAGACCGGATGCATGTCGGCGAAGAAGTCGCCGCTGTCCACGACGTGAATCCTCTCCCGGCCGAAGAACCGCGCCAAGCGGTCAAGCTGGTCGGCGTAGTGCCCGTGAGTGCGGTAGGAGTAGTGGCGGAGGTTGAAGCTGACATAGGACGGGTCCGCGGCGATCCGTTCGGCCTCACCGGCGATCCGGGCATTCTCTAGCTCGATGGCCCGCTCGAAAGACTCCTTCTCGAAGCCGCGGCCCACGCGGTGGTGATATGCGGAGTAGGCCCGCTTGACCGGGTCGTTCACCAGAACGAGCAGCTTGGCGTCCGGCAGGTCGCGGTAGATCCGCTCAGCACACGGCGGATAGAACATGTAGTCGGGGGTGGCCTCGTAGGCCACCGGCGGAGCCCCGGCGCGGCGGGTCATGAGGTTCGCGCGGGCCCGCAGCGGAAAATGGCTCTGATACCAGGCCAGGCCCCGGTGGTAGGCAAGATCGAAGTAGTGCAGCTCTTTCCTTGGAATGACCGGGCTGAACACAAGCGGGTGCTGCCGGAGCAACTGGTGCATGAAGCTGGTGCCGCATCGCTCAGCGCCAACCATCAAGAAACCGGGCAGCATCCGGGCCTGGTGGGTCGGGCCGGCGACCGTCATCATCCCCCAGTAGGCGGTCCGCCGGATCAGCCGTTCCCATCCGGAATGACCCGGCCGTATGAGCGGCCCGTATATCGTCCCAGTTCGTTCGCCGGGCCGGCGACCGGCCTGGGGCGCTGGGCTCGCGGCATCCGCACCGCCTGCTCCGGTTGCGGTAATGGCCGGGTTGGGACTCTCCATGGACGGCTTCCTTCCCCATCCATCAGACACCCGTTCAGATATCTGCGGACCGAGGTGCTAACGCATAGCGAGTGCGGTTACGGGCGGGGGACCTCGCCTATGTGCGGGCCCACCTCCAGCAGGTACTCCAGTATACTGTTGCTGGGAATTGACTCGTTTCCCGTCCGCCATGACGTCTTGTACACGGGAACCTCGCGGCGGTCAATTTCAGACCGCAGCTCGGGCGACACCGGCGAAAACAGGCCAGCATTGTACAGCCGGTGCGGGCCGTCCGCGTTTAGCCTCGGCATGCGCTGCCAGAGCTGAGCGCACTCGGGATCTTCGCGGATCAGGTTCTCAAGCCCGTAGCTGATCGCAAAGTAGGGGCCAACCTTTAGCCAATCCCGAATGGGGCGCGAGAACCACAGGCTGCGCGTGACGGAAGCATTTCGCAGCAGCCGGGTAAGCGCCTTAGCGACAAGCTGCCGCTCGTCGGTGCGCAGCGGATGGTCGCGCCAGTACTCTAGCATCTTGTTGAACAACCGCGTCACCAGGAGGTTTTCAGCTTCGGCAGCGAGGAACCAGCTCGAGATGATCCTGTCCGGGCCTGGCCGGTGAAAGGCAAAGAAGCCCATATCCATTTTCTGTGGCAGCCACTCGTCCAGCGGCCGCATGCAGAAACAGGTCGCATCGGCCCACACGCCTCCGTGATGCGCAAGGAGATCAAGCCGGAGCAATCCCGCCCGGTGTTGCATGGATAGATTGGCGATGTTGCCGCGCGAGTAGTCGACAGATGTGAACTCCCGAAGGTTGGCCGCGTCAAGACTCATCACGCGCCAGCCAGGATTCCGATCCACCCAGGACTCATAGCACTTGCGAACTACATAAGGTGCGCTGTCGAGGCCCTGGAACCATGTGAACCAGATAATCCTTGGCAGGTTCACTCCGTTCTCCACCTTTTTCGGCCTTTCTTCCCCGGTGGGGATGTTGCTAGCGGCTGTTCCCCAAGACCTTCACTTGGCGTGGCTGCCCTACGCGAGCTCGCGGTGGAATAGCCTGGCCGCACGTTGCACATGCCGTGGCTGAATACCCGTCATGATATGCGCTAGCGCGATAAACGGGTAAGGCGAGGCCGGCCAGATGACGAGAGCCCGCGTGGCGTAGCGGAAGGCGCGCCCCCGCTCACCAAGCGTGGACCGCGCAAAGGCGATCTGGCCGAGCATGCGCGCGTGACCCCGCCGCGACCTGGCGAAGTCAGGGTGCTTGGCCAGCAGGTACTCCAGGCCTGCCGCCACCTTCTTCTCTGCTCCCCCCTGGTAGAACGAGGTGCCGTTCCTGCGGATGTCCGCGAGTGGCTGGGTCACCAGCCCGACCCGGCCCGCCCTGGCGGCCCGCAGCACCCAGTCGTAGTCCTCGGCGTACCCGTACGGAACCTCTTCGTCGTAGCTTCCGGCCTTGGCGAACGCGTCGCGGCGCATCACCAGCGTGGAGGAATGCAGCTCCTTCACCCGATTGCGCAGCAGCAGGTCGTAGCTGACCTCCTCGGCGCGCCCCGGCCAGTCGAGGGTCTTGCCACCGGGCAAGCACAGCCGGATACCGGAGCCGAGGACGAGCAAGCTTGGCTCGTCGAGCAGGCGCCTCATCTGTACCAGCAGTTTGTCCGGGTGCCAGACGTCGTCGTCGTCGCAGCTGGCGATGTAGTCACTCTTGGCAAGATCGAGGCCGGTGTTGCGGGCACCTGCCAGGCCGGGCGTCCGTGCGTTGGCGACCACGCGTACCTGGTGCTGCGCGGTGCCCATGAGGGGCAGCTCCTCATCGGGAGGCTCCTGGTCGTGCACGACGATGCAATCGATGTCACCCGGATACGACTGGGCCACCACGGCCGCGATCGATTTGCGGACCAGTTCCGGGCGGCCTCGTGTCGGCATGATCACCGTTACCTGTGGCCACGCTGCGTCGTCCCGCGAGCTGGAGCCGCTCATGGCAGCCTGCTCGCGGCGCCGGACCGGCTGCGCGAGCGCCAGCCGTAGCGCAGCAGCAACGGCAGCCCGATCATCGTGACGACGAGGCGGTCACGCCGTGACATCTGCCGCCGCCACCCGTCATCGCTGCGCAACTCGATCTTGCCATCGTTAAAGCGTGAGGGGTTACCGGCCAGACCGTGGCTGCGGCCGAGCACGACGTTCCCGTCGTCGATGCACGCCAGGCTGGACGCGGGGTGGGACACGCCAAGCCCGGCCAGGGCCGTCTCGATGACCTGCTGAGGCCGCCGGACAAAGTCCTCGTAACGTACCTGCGCGAAGGGCAGGCCGCAGCCGCGCAGCAACTCTGCCTGCATCTGGCAGGTCACCCACCTGGCGGCAGCGCCCGAGGGGCGGTTGCGCCACATGAACTCGGTTTCCGTCAGCGCGTGCGGCCGGGCCACCTGCTGCTTGCTGAGTGAGTGGGCAACCCCGCGAACGTCCCGGACCAGGTGTATCACCCGTACGTCGATTCCGCCCCGGGCCAGTGCGAGCGCCTGGACCGGCCACTTGCTCGCGTCCACCACGCATGCCGCGCCAGACTCGGCGGCGATGGCGCGGTAGAGGCTGGCGTACCAGGCGCCGTAGGCGGCCACATCCGTCTGGAAGTGACGGCCAGCCGTCCGCGTGGCGAGCAGCCGGGGAATGTGCCGCTGCCGCGCAACCAGGCGCTGCAGGTAACGGCCCTCCGCGAGGCACCCGGTTGCCCAGCCGCCGAACGCACGCTCGCCGACGGCGATCCAGAACGGGCATTCGGACACCGGCCGCCCGCAGCCGCAGCGCTCGCTCTGCTGGGCGGGCCTGCGGGACATGTCGATCAGCTCGCCAACGTTGACGAAGCCGGGCATCTCGCCCAGAACCCGCTCCAGCATGGTGCTGCCGGAACGGCCGGATCCCGCGATGTAGATGACCGGCGGGGAGCTCACCGGCGGCGAGTTGCCCTGCGGGGAGCTATCGGCAGTAGCCGCCTGGTGGACCGCGGTCTCAGCGCTCCGGTGCGCCAGCCGGGTCGGAACCTTGGTCACTGCCGATCCCTCCCGTTCTGTCTGTTAGCCGCAGCATGGGCTGGTTGCTCCCTCGTTCGATATTATGACGGGACCCGTGAGTCACTGGGCGTAAATAGGAAACACCAGCGGGGAAGCGTTCTTGTATGTAGCGTGAATTGTTTGTGGATGGCTATCGACCAGGTCGCTGCCACCGCTCAGCGGGCCTGTCTCCGGCGCATCACCACGCCGGACATCGCAGACAGCTGTAGCACCCCACGGAACCGCCACATCCCGGCCGCCAGCAGCACGGATCCAGCAGCGACGCCCGCGACGAGGGCCAGCAGGTTGTCGCCAAGCGCGGAGCGCAGCGCGAGCGGGACGGCGCCGAAGGCCAGCGCGGTCAGCGCGCAGGCGACAATGGTGCCCCGCCCGAACGGATGCAGGCGCAGGACCGCCGCCAGCTGAACCAGCGGCATGAGGTTACCTATGGTTATGGCGGCCGCCCATCCGATCGCCGCGCCGGCAATCCCGTACTTCGGTATCAGCGCCAGGTCCACGGCCACGTTTATGCCGACCGTCAGCAGGCCGTTCACGAGGCTCCAGCTACTGCGGCCCGAGGTGATCAGGACGACGTCGACCTGGCCGCACGCGGTGGCCAGGAGCATGGCAAGGCCCAGGATGACCATGACGACATCGCCCGCGCGGTAGGACCGGCCGAAGATCGTCAGGACGAACGGCCCGTAGACCGTCGCCACGAGGAACAGCGGCCACAACAACAGGACGAGCCACGCGGTTGTGGCCTGATAGATGGCGTTCACGCCGCGGCGGTCACCGAGGGTGAACAGCTCGGTGAAGCGCGGCTGGGAGGCTCCGCTGACCGCCACGCCGCCGAGCTGCCCGAGGACGAGGAACCGGGTGGCCGCGGTGTAGACGGCCGCCTCCGCCGGGCCGCGGATGACGGCGACCAGCACGATGTCCAGTTGCTGGAGAACGCTCTGGGCGAGGCTCGCCACCGCGCGTGGGCTGGTGAACGCCCAGAATCCGCGCGGGGTGGCGCTGGCAAGCTTGTTGCGCATGGTCCTGGTGCCCGCCGACCGCTGGTCCCCCGCCCGCCGGGCGCTGTAGACCGACGGCACCGGCTTGGACAGCGCCAGGAGGGCGGCAACCTCCGGTGGAACGTCGGTGTACAAGGTGCTGCGGTCGGCGCGATTGCGGCGGATGCGGCGCGCCCACAGCCATGCGACGACGGCGGCCGGTATGTATGGCGCCGCCCACAGCGGCGCCAGCAGCAGCGCGCTTCCCACCGCGGTCGCCGCCAGCACCCCGATCAGCCTGCCAACCGAGAGGCCAATCTGGCCGACGATGGCTGCCGGGCGCATGTCCCGGTACCCACGGCTGATGCTGGTCTGGGTGGCCATGAACCCGGCGAACGGCAACGCGATCGCCAGCCCGCGCAGCACCTTTGCCACCGACGCGGGCGTCGCCCCGGTGTGCCCCCCGTGGTCGCTGAGCATGAGGTGCGCCAGCGGGGCGGCAAACACCAGCAGAAGCGCCCCCGCGCTGATGGATACCACCACCACGGGAATAATGGCGGCCCGCATGATCATCGGGATCCGGTTGTCCTCGCCGAGCGAGCGAAGCCGGGCAATAAAGTAGGTCAGGCCAATGTTGGTGCCGAGACCCGCAACCGCCGCGACAATCAGAAACAGTGAGGTCGCGGTGAAAAACGTGCCGGCCAGAGCCAGACTGAATTTCCTGGTCACTACCACCGTCACCGCGGTGGTGGCGAGCGCGGCTACGAGCGCGGCCGCCAGGTTGAGCCGGCTGCCCTTGCCGACCTCCGCCAGCTTGTGCCGGTCACTCGAGCGGCCGCCGGCACGCTGAGCGGTGTTCCGGGGCGCAGGTGAGCGGTAACCGCGGGGCGGGCCGTCGTAGTCCGGCGAGGCTCGTGACCTGTATCCCGTCAAGTCGGAGTTTCGTCTTACCTGAGCCAGCTTGGAGCCACCCCCGGCAGTGCCCGGGCGGCAGGCGACCTAGCGTCTGCCTTGGTCGCCAGCTCCTTGGCCGCTTCGGGTGCCGCGGCCGCCAGCCGCAACTCCCTGTCATTCTTCCACAGCAGTGCGTAAGCGATCATGGTAAAGGCCAGGCCGGACCCCACGGCCTCATAAACAATCATGAACACGAACCCCAGCACCAGCACGAGTTCGCCAGCTATCCCGTAGGCCGTCCCGTCGCGCCGGTACCGCCAGGTGCCATATACGAAGAAGGCTACGTAGCAAAACGCGCCGACGAACCCGTTGGCGATAAGCAGCAGCCACAGCTGCCCATGACCGCCGACGACCGCGTTGCCGCAGTCCTTGCAGTTGGCGGTTTTCCCGATCGCGATGGACTTGGTGCTGCCTATCTCATGCCTGGTGTCACCGAAGCCAATGATGGGGGAAACCAGGGCGGCCTTTGTGGCGATGACGGCCTCGTTTGCCCGGCCGGTGTTGCTCGTTTCATGTGTCAACCGCTGGCCGATGAGGCTCCCTAGCGGCGTCGCGACAATAATGACAAAAGCGACCAGAGCCGTTGCGCCGACGACCACGAGCCCGATGGTGCGGCCTTGCATGGCGAAACGTATCGCCACGTAGAGAGCGGACAGCGCGATAGCGATCCACAGCCCCCGGTCGAAGGACCAGACAATGGGGATGATGGAGATGGCGAGCAGCACCAGGGCGGCGCGGCGCTGCTTGGGCTTTCCGTACACCCACCAGCCAACCACCAGCCAGGGCAGAAGGATGGCCACGTTACCCCCCCAGCCATTGGAGTAGGTAAACGGCGCCATCGGCCGGCCACGCCCCTGGAACGACTGTATCTGCGTCAGGGCGGGATGAAACTCTTGGACGAGCGTCGTGTCGCTGGCCTGGAGTGACCCGGGTACCAGCGACGCCAGCGGTGAGGTGAAATGGAAGGTGGGATCGAGCACGCCGGCCAGGCCGAAAACAACCGAGTACACCCCGACCATCCCGAGAAGCCAGGCCAGGCGCTGGCGCGGAAGCTCTTCCTCGCTCAGGTTGCCCACGTACAGGAGTATTACGGTGCAGCCGAGATAGGTGAGGGCGCGGAGAGCCCACGCCAGAATCCGGTGGGATACCGGGGTAGCCAATGTACCCGGGGCGTCCAGGGAAAGCGTCGCGACCCCGAACAGCATCACCATCAGGAAACAGGCCCAGTAACCGAAACCCGGTGGCACCCGGATACGTCGGCCTTCTTTGGCTCGCCACAGGTACATCTGGTAGACCATCGGGATTGCGATAATGATCGGCATATAGTCGCCGACACCGAGCGCCCACCAGAGCGGCCAGGCTGCGAGCAGGAGGGTCACTGAGCGTGCGGGACCGGGGGTGAGCCAGCCGCGGCCGCGGCGGATCCGTCGCATCGGCGGGGGCGCGACGGCCGGGCGCGCGGCGGCGGCCTGGCCATTCTCGCTGCTCGGACGCAGCACGGTCGTCACAGTGCGCTCCTCATTCCTGCTGTGCCGGGTGCAGCGCAGCTACGCCTAATCTGGCCTTGCCTTTGCCTGCCTGGCTTGCCACCCGTGTGCTGTGGCAACCATCCCCGGTCTGCAACCGGGTTCAGTTTCCGTGTGCTTGCTCGCTGTAGTTCTCCCGAGCGGCGCGCACGGGACGGCCACGCCGCTCCGTCCCTCCGTTCGGCGGGGCGGACAACACGGGCATGTCTCCCGTGCCGCCTCTTACCTCACCCTGAAAGTCCCGCGCCCCCGGGCCGGCCTGCCGGGGCGGGCGCACCGCGACCCTCCTGCCGATGGCCGGGAGCGCGGCGACCCCGATGACCGGCGTCCGCATCCGCTCGAGACGCCGGGCGCACTCGGCGGCCTCGTCGCGGTGGGTGCGGGCGACCTCGACCACCACAAGCGCGGCGTCGGAGAACTCCGCGAAAGCGAACGTGTCCGCTCCATCCTCCGCGCCCGTGGCCTCGATGATGACGTACCGCACGTCTCGGCGCAGTTGCCCGATAAGAGCCTTCGCGGTGTCGTACTGGACGTAATACCCCTGCCCAGACGCATCAGAGCCCGGTGTGATCACCCAGAGTCCCGGAACCGCCGAAGGCCCGCGAACGACATCGCGCACGGATGCCTCGCCCGCCATCACCTCGGCCAGGCCCTGCCCATCCTCGACCCCGACCATCTTGGGCCCCACGCTGCCGCTCAGGTCGGCACAGACAAGCACCACGTCCGGGTGCGTCCTTGCCAAGGTGGCCGCCAGGCTGGCCGCGACCACGCTTCCCGCGGGCCCCGGCGAGGCGCCAGCCACCAGCAAGACATGATTCCCCTCGCCAAGGGCGGCCGTCACGTCGTGTCCCAGCTCGGTGAAGGCGCGGCCGATCCCCGACCGGGGCGAAGCGAGGGAGACCTGCTTCCCGTAGCTGCTGCCGGCCAGGTCCAGCAGGACAGGAAGGTCCAGCATGCGCTCGACGTCCCGGGGGCGGTGGATCGTCTTGTCCCTGCGGTCCCAGATGAACGCCGCGATCAGGCCGATGAGCAGCCCGGCTACCAGACCGCTCGGCAGTATGAGGGTTTTCTTCGGGCTGCTCGGCTTGCCCGGCGGAGTGGCGGGGGTGATGATCTTGCCGCCGTTGACGTCGGCGGCCTGGCTTTTCAGCTGGTCTATGTGGTTGATGAAGGCGTGAACCTGGCTCTTGTCGGAGAACACCGTGGAGGCGTAGCCGGCCCGCGCCGGGGATCCCTTCGGGAGGCTGCCGATCTTGGCGTTCAGCCCGGAGATCGTCTTGTCGAGCGAGCTCACGTTGTTGTCGAGCGCTTTGACCTGCCCGTTGAGGTCAGCCGCCGCGCTCGCGCTCCGGTTTTGCAGGTAGGCCGCGGCAAAGGCATTGGCACACTGGGCCGCGGCCGTCTTCGTGCTTGCGCCGCAGCTGATGTTGAGGACCTCGGAGTTCGGCGGGACGGCCACCGCCACGTGCTTGCTCAGCTGGTAGGGAGTCAGCGGGCTCTTCAGCGTCTTGGCCGCGATGCCCGCCACGGCGCCGGACGTGACGATCTGAGCCTCCGTGTCCAGGTTGACCGAGCCGCTGGTCCGGCTGTTGGCAAGCGTGTTGCCCTGATCGGCTCCCGTCGGGTTGACCTGCACAGCCGCCGTGGCCGTGTACGTCTTGGGCGCGACAAAGACGTAACCCAGTGCGCCGACCAAGCCGATGGCCGTGCAACCGACGATGATCAGCCACCGGCGCCGCAGCACGCCCGTCTGATCGGATACATCGAAGGAGTCGGGACGCTGGGTATCCATGCTCCAGTGCTCCTAGCTACTCGGCGCGTGCCTGCCCGCGCTAACCCCGGGGGGAGCTTTGACGCGCGCGATCATCCTACTGTCGCGCTGGCGCCTAGCCCCGCCTACTTGTCCGAACTTTGCCCTGTGCCCCCGTTACGGTGGTATGGCCTGCGGGGAGCGTCCTGAGGACACCGAGTAGCCAAAGTGTACGACACCGGGACAGTCCGGGACATGCGTACTGACGAGTCCGCCCTGGTAGGCCGGTTGCCAGAGGGCAAAATGTGCCTGGTGGGGGACGGTACCTGTGGGGCCGCGGCGGTGCGTGTCCGGGCCTCAGCCCGCCCACTGCGGCGGCCGGCCCAGCAGTCTGGCCAGCCGCTGATCATGCGGGGAGTAGTACTCCGTGAGCCACTGGAGCGTAGCGGGCGGCATCGCCGGGCCTGGGCGCGCGTTGTGCCGGCCGAACTCCGCCCGCTCGAAGGCGGGCAGCCCAAGAAACCCCAGGAGCCTCCGGTACTCCTGGGCGGGATGACGGAAATACGCCTCGCTCTCGATGACGTGTACCTGGGCGCGCGGGAACAGTCCGAAGACCCGCTCCAGTTGCTCGGCGTAGTGCCCGCGATGCCGGTAGGAATGATGGCGGTGGGCGAAGCTCTCGTAACGGGGATCCGCTCTCATCCGGTCGATCTCCCCGGCTAGCCGGCCGTCCTCCAGTTCCAGGGCCTGTTCGAAACTCTCCCGCTCAAACCCTCGCGCGTACTCGTGCTTGTACGCGGAAAAGGCCCGCTCGACGGGGTCGCGCAGCATGGCCACGAGCTTCACCGCGGGCAGATCGTGTGCCAGCCGCTCAGCCGCGAACGGGTGGTACATGTAGTAGCCGCTGGCCTCGAACGCCATCGGCTCGCCGCAACCGGCCGCCCTGCGGCTGGCGACCTGGGCGATGGGGAAGTGCCCGAGGTACCAGCGCTCACCACGGTGGTAGTTGAGATCGAAGTAGTTGATGCCCTTGTGGAACACGGGCCGCGCGACCTGCGGGTGAGCCGCCAGGGCGCGGAACAGCGAGGTCGTGCCGCAGCGCTGAGCACCGATCACGATGAAGGCCGGCCGAAGGCGCAACGGCGCTGTCGCCGCACCGAGCCGGCGGTACACAGACCGGGCGACCCGGCTCAGTTCCGCGGGCATGGCCTCGCGCATGGACGCTACGGGGATACGCCGAAGCGTTCCGCCACGGCTCACACCCGGGCCACTTCCTCCGCCAGGGCAGGAATCAGCCAGATCCCAGGATCGCCGAGCGGGGCTCCCGCCAGGGCCTGCCGGTCGAACAGGTAACGGGTTGCCAGATCGGACAGGTAGAGGCCGGCGATGAGCCGGGCCTCCCGGGGAGCGATGCCGAATGACGCCAGCAAGTGGGGCGCGGACTCGATGCACCTGGCGGCCACGACCCGGGGGGCGTGGCGTCCCCCTCTGACCTCGGTCTGCAGCCAGTGGTGAATGGCGTCAAAACCGAGTGGGACGCCCAGGCTGAACCGTTCCCAGTCCCAGACCATCAGCCCGCGGGCGGTGTTCGCCATGTTCCAGGGAGCCCAGTCGCCGTGCCAGGCCCCGAAGGTCAGGACCGCGTCTTTCTCCCTTGCCAGGAGCGCATCGAGCGCCCGCGTCAGGGCGAGCCGGTCGGCGCTCTCGTCGGTCGCGGCCAGGCGGGACCGAAGTTGCAGCAGATACCCGCTGTCGGCCAGCGTCTCTTGCTGAAGTCCTTTCACCCTGGCCAGCTCGTTCATGGCCGCGGCGAGCTGGGCATCGGAGAGCGGGCGATGACGCTCCCACACCGGCAGCGAGCTGAGCACCAGGACGTCCAGGCCGCGCCACGTGCCGTAATGCAGCACGCGAGGCACCACGATTCCGGTGAGCCCGGCCTCGCCAAGCTCGGCGAGCGCGTCCCGCTCTGCCCGGACCAGCTGCTGGGTGAGGGGATTGACGCCGATCTTGGTGAAGCCCGCCAGTTCCCCGGTGTCGGTCACGAGCTGAAGTACCGGCTTGCGGTTTGCCCGGGGCGGCCCGAGGTACATGCTCACCCGGATGTCGCGCGCCATAACGGTCTTGAGATACGCCTCGATGGTCTCGGCCTCGGCGTCCGCTGTGACGTGGACCCGGCCGCAGAGCATCACGCCACCCAGGCCGCCGCCGAGAACGCGGGACAGCGCCCTGATGCCGAACCGGGCCGCAGCGGATTGCGGCTTGCTGTAGCGACGCACCGCGGCGGCCGCCGCGTGGGGGGCCGCGGGCACCAGCAGTGGCGGCTGGCGGAAGCCGCGTACCAGGGCGAACTCTCCGCCCGTCGGCTGCGCTGGGCCGCGCGCCCAGCGCCACATGGAACGTCGCCAGCCGGGCCTGCCCGGCTCATCGGGCTCCAGCGTGACCGTCGCCGGAGGTGGCCACAGCAGTTCGCAGGCTTCGCGGAGCGCCGTCAGCCATTCGGGGTCGGATGCCGCCACCACTGCCGAGCTGCCGCCGGGGGCTGGCGGCGCGGCCTCGATGCGACGGGGGATGTTCAATGAGTCACGTCCTCGGATGACCGGTCAGTCTGGACCCTTGGCTCCGGACGGAGCACGATGCACGCGAGCGATGTTCCATCATCCCGCCTGAACGGGCGCGCCGCACCGCCGCCGCTGAGGTCTTCGGTGTTTCTCGCGCCCAGGCCCTGCGCGCACCCCCACGCGCCGGGAAGGCCGGACAGGCATGACACCAGGCAGCTTTGTAGCAGCGCCCGGAACATCGGTCAGGCACGACCGGTGCATGGGCTGCCGCCCCGGTGTCAAGATTCCTCGCCACGCGACATCCCGCTCCTCTATCACAGCCTTAACAACGTAGCCGACCTTTCTCCGGTCGGCTCCCCGGCAGGAGAATTGCCAGCGGGCTGCCAGGTTGCCGGTGGTTGCTTGCACGCATCCCACGGGTAGTCGCAGGCCTATTCGGACACCGTGGCATGCTGGTAACTTAGCGTACCCGGAACTCGCGCTTGGGTCCTTCCGGCGGAACAAGGACCTATGCACACGAACCGGGCTAGCCTAGGTGGCCATGAGGCATTGTGCGGGCGGGCGCCGGGCCAGGCTACACCTGCGGAGCGCGGCGGTGGGCGTAGCCGCGGTCACCCTGGCGGCACTGAGCGGGGGCGCGGGCCAGTCCGCGCTCGCGGCGTCGAGGCATCCGGTAGGCCGTTTCGCCGGCGGCGACCATAGTTACCGCCGCGTGAACATGGCAAAGGAGTCTCCGGCCGCCACCCCGTCGGGAGTCACCGGCGGTGCCCTGTTCGGCGGCAACTACCCCCTGCTTTCGCTGGAGTCGCAACTGGGCCGCAAGCTGGCCGTCGTCCGGCTCTACTATCACATCGGTGAAACGTTCCCGGGCGGGTACGGGCAAGCGCTGACGGGCGGGCGGACGGTGATAGCCAGCCTCGATACCCACGGGCCCAGCTATGCCTCGATAGCGGCCGGGAATGAGGACTCCACCATTCTGGCGTTCCTGCGCTCGGTGAATCAGGCCGCGATCAAGCACCGGCTAGGTTCGATTTACATAACCTTCGAGCACGAGCCCGACGCCCACAACGCGCGCTACCTCGGGACCCCGGGACAATTCGTCCAAGCCTGGGATCACGTTCACGCGCTGGCCGAGTCCGCCCATCTGGACTGGAACGACGGCGGCCGGCTGCACTGGATATTCATTCTGATCCACAACTCATGGGGAAGCTGGAAGGCCGACGCGTACTGGCCGGGGGCCGGCGAGGCCGACATCGTCGCCACCGATGGCTACAACAGCGCTGGGTGCAGGGGGAAAGGGCAGCCCGAGTGGACGCCCGACACCCTGTTCGATCCACTGCTCAGCTTTGCCGCCGCGCACCGCATGTCGGCGTTCATCACCGAGTGGGGCAGCGACACCGTACCCGCCGGCATCCAGCCCCAGTTCATCCAGGAAATGCAGGCCTGGGTCGCTGCCCACAAGAGGGTTGCCGCGGCCTTGTACTGGGACAGCGGCAAGGGCGCATGCGACTACCACGTCAACGGGCAGCCGCAATCCATCGCCGACCTGGCGGCCATGGGCCAGGCCCCGGCGCTGCAAGGACACATCTCGCGCTAACAGCCGCGACCCCGTCAGCCGTGATGGGCACGAGTCGCTTCGCCGGCCGTCGTGCACCGGCCCGCCGGGGCAGGACGGGGCGCACCTAAAGGCGTACCAGGCGCGGCCGCGTTAAAGAGGCGCTGGGCGTGGTGATCTTCTCGATCATGTCGTTGTTGTAGCCGGTGAACCACAGCGCCCCGTCCCGGCCAGCGGTGATCCCCTGCGGCCCGCTGCCGACGCTGGGCGCCGTATAAGTGGTGATAACACCGCCGGTGGTGATGCGGCCGATGGAATCGTTGCCGGCGTTGGTGAACCACAGCGCCCCGTCCGGGCCGGCCGTGATCCCCTGCGGGTCGCTGATCCCCGGCCCCGTGTAGGTGGTGACCGTACCGCCCGTGGTGATCTGGCCGATGGAATCGTTGCCGGCGTTCGTGAACCAGAGCGCCCCGTCCGGGCCGGCCGTGATCCCCTCCGGCTCGCTGATCCCGGACCCCTTGTGGATGGTGATCGCGCCGCCCGTGGTGATCTGGCCGATCGAATTGCCGTCGTAGTTGGTGAACCATAGGTCCCCGTCCGGGGCGGCCGTGATCCCCTCCGGCCCGCTGACCCCCCGCGCCGTGTAGCTGCTGGCCACACCGCCGGTGGTGATGCGGCCGATGGAATTGTTGCCGTCGTTGGTGAACCACAGCGCCCCATCCGGGCCAGCGGTAATCCCTTGTGGCCCGTCTATGTGCTTGCTGACATACTTGGTGGCTTTCCCCCCGGTGGTGATCCGGCCGATCGAGCCGGCGCCAATCGTGTTGGTGAACCACAGGTTCCCGTCGGGGCCGGCCGTGATCGCCCCAGGCCCGCTGAAACCCTTTCGCACGAAGGTGTGGACCTTGCCACCGGTAGTGATGCGGCCAGCCGAGCCGGTGCCGTGATCGTTGGTGAACCACAGCGCGCCATCCGGGCCGGCGGTGATCCCCATGGGATAGCTGATGCCGTTGCCCGGGTGACTGCTGACCGAGCCGGAAACGGTGATGCGCCCGATGGAGTCGTTGCCCGAGTTGGCGAACCAGAGCGCCCCGTCGGGACCGGCCGCGATGCCGTTGGCGGAAGAGCCGGCCGCTATACGAGAGCTCTTGTAGCTGGTTATCGTCCCGGCGGTGGTGATGCGGCCGATAGCGTTCGGGCCGTTGGTGAACCACAGCGCCCCATCCGGGCCGGCCGTGATCCCGGCGGGGCCCCTGAGTGCGCCGCTGGTGTAAATCTTTATCTTCCCGCTTGCGGTGATCCGCCCGATGGCATTGTTGTTGAAGTCGATGGTGAACCACAGCGCCCCGTCGGGACCGGCCGTTATCCCGTTCGGGCCCCGTACTCCACGAAGTCCGCCCTTTGTGTAGTGGGTGACCACACCGGCGGTGGTGATGCGGCCTATCGTGTTGTTGCCCCAGTTGGTGAACCAGAGGTCCCCGTCCCGGCCGGCCGCGATCCCGTACGGCCCGCTGATACCGCCGCCGGTGAAGGTGGTGACCGTGCCGTCGGTGGTGATGCGCCCGATTGAGCTGTTTTCGTGATTGGTGAACCACAGCGCGCCATCCGGGCCGGCGGTAATCCCGAACGGGCCGCCGATGCCGGGCGCCGTGTAGGTGGTGATCGCGCCCCCGGTTGTGATGCGCCCGATGGAGTTGTTGCCGTAGTTGGTGAACCACAGCGCCCCGTCCGGCCCGGCGGTTATGCCCTCCGGCTCGTCGATGCCCGGCGCCGTGTAGCTGGTGACCTTTCCCGAAGCGGAGATGCGGCCAATCGAATTTGTGCCATGGCTAGTGAACCACATGGCGCCATCCGGGCCTTGGGCGATCCCTTCCGGGCGGCTGACGGGATTGGGATACTCGGTAACCACAGGGCCTGCCCGCCGGTAGGCCGAAGCGCCCGCCGGATAGAGTGACACTGCCGCTCCCACAATGGCTGCCAGCCACAGGTACCGGACCGGCCTGTGCCTCATTCCGCGCATTTGGATATGGCCTTTCACTCGGGTCGACGGACCTGGAGAACGAAGCATCGTCAATTCCGCTTGGCCCTCGCTGGGCTGGGTCGAGCCCGGTAAGCCACCATCCCCAGCCTGCCACCTACGTTAGCGGGCAAACACCGGCGTTAGTGGGCAAATCCGGCCCACAGCGGGGGAACGGTCAGTAGCGGCGCGGCCACGGCGCGAACTCGCGCCGTCCGATCGCGAGTGTTTGCCTCACTTTTGCCGCGTCGCTGGCGTAGTCTCTCACGCAATCGTCGTGCCCAACGAGCGACAAGACGCTAGGCATCTGCTTCTGCATGCTTCGTCACCCGGGTCCGGACGCGACTGGGTGGGGGTATGCGGGGCGGGCGCTTTCGACGAGGCGATTGCCTGGCCCGGGGACTATATGCGCGAGCCTGGGTTGACCCGGCGGGGGGTATTGCACGGTGCGGCCGTCATCGGCGCCGCAGCGGTGCTTCCCCGCGAGCTGCTGGCCGTCCAAAACCACCGAGTGGTTGCCGACCCGGCCCGGTTCCCGGGCCGCGCCGGTGCCACGGTAGCGCCCACCGCCATGGGCGTTCGCACCTGGCGGGAAGGGGCGCGCAAGTTCGACGCCGCGGCCAGTTGCCCGCTGGCGGCCACGGCCACCCGGATGTACTGGAGCGGGGCGGGCTTTGACACCGGTCCTGGCCTGCGCATGGTGCGCGCCATGGCGGCGGTCGGCGTCGCCACGGTGCTCAGCTTCCGGCCATCCCGTCGCCACCAGCCCAGCGAGATCACCAGCCTGCGGGACTCGATACGGCGCTGCCTGGCGGCCGGGCTGAACATCGAGGCCGTCTGCCTCTGGCACGAGCCAAACGACATCACGCAGCACCCGCACCCGTTCCGCTCGGCGCAGGCATACCGCGAGTACGTCCACTATTACGGGCCGACCGTGGTCGAGATGGGCATCCCGCTCGCGTACATTCCGCTGGTCCTGACCACCAGGGGTGTCCTCCAGCATGCTTACTTCCCCGGTGCCACCCACAACGGGAAGCGGCTGATCTCCCGTATCTACGCCGACTACTACTGCCGGGGGGAGTTCAAGAGAGGGGTGCGGCTCGACGCACCGATCATGCTCGCGGACAGGCACGGCCTGCGGCTCGGGCTGGGCGAGTTCGGCCGCACCACCGGGCCGTACCACGTCCCCGACGGCGAGTTCGAAGCGTACATGGACTACCTCACGCACGTCTTCGCCCGGCGGCAGGACAGGGCCTCGTGCATCTACTTCGCCGCTGGCCGCTGGAACGTGCCCAGCCCCAGGGGATACGCCGCCCTGCGCGCCTTCTACCAGGCACTGGCCACCTGACCTGATCGCCGGCCAGCCACGTCTTCCCGACCGCCGCGGCTCCCGGTCGTGGGCTTGCCCCGAACCTCAGCCGCCTACGGCGGTTCCGGATACGCTCACCAATATGGGCATGCAATCGCTGCGCAGGTTTCTGGGTGACAGCCCAGGCTCATTCGGCTGGAAGCAGCGGGAACGCCGGGCGCTCTGGCTGGCCGAAACCTTTCCTGATCTTCCTCAGATGTCGATCATCGACCTTGGCGGACGCGTTGGCCCGTGGAAGCGGGCGCCGGTGCGGCCCAAGCACGTTCATGTGGTCAACCTGGAGTCCCCGCCGTCCGAACTGCCGGAGTGGGCGGAGGTCGACCATGGCGATGCCTGCGCGCTGCCCGACCACATCACCAAGCGGCGCTACGACCTGGTCTACTCCAACTCAGTGATAGAGCACGTGGGCGGTCACGAGCGCAGGGAGCGGTTTGCCGACGCGGTACACCTGCTGTCCGACGCACACTGGGTGCAAACGCCGTACCGCTACTTCCCCGTCGAGCCGCACTGGATGGCGCCGGGCATGCAGTTCATGCCCGTCGCGATGCGCGCAGAGGTCGGCCGGCGCTGGCCGCTGGCCGACAACACCGGCTGGACCCGCCAGGAGGCGGTGCGGCAGGTGCTGGGGGTGGAGCTGCTCGACCGAACCCAGATGCGCCATTACTTCGCCACCTCGGTCTTGCGCACGGAGAAGGTCCTCGGCGTGCCGAAGTCATTGATCGCTTACCGGACCGGAGCGGGCGAACTCATCCCGCCCGGGGACCGCTGAGGGCCAGATCCCCGCTGAGCCCTTGGCGGCCGTCGCCGCGGTCCCGAACCGGGATGAGCACGCGGCCGGCTTCTCTACACTTTGATGCCATGCACCGTAAGCCTCCGGCCGCAGGCCGCTTTGTTTTGGCAGGCCGGGGCGTGGCCGCAGGCGCCGCCACACTCCTGATAGTTCTGGCCGCCGGCTGCGGGAGCCCGGCACCGCACGGTGCCCCCCGCCCGGCGGTAAGGCCCGGCCAGGCGGCAGGGAGCGGGCATGACCAGCTGATCGAGAGCAGCCTGGCGCGTAAGAGAGCAGGCGGCGTCCTGTTCGGCGGCAACAATTCTCTGGCCAAAGTAGCGGGTTCGCTGGGCCGCAAGCTTGCCATAGTCAGGACCTACTACCGCATTGGCGAAGCGTTTCCGACTGCGTCCGACGCAATGCTGATGGCCAGCGGCACCACCCTGCTGGTCAGCCTGGACACGCCGCCGGCCTGGGGGCCTCGCTACAGATCCATTGCGGCCGGGCACGAAGATCACACCATCCTCGCGTTTCTCAGGGCGATGAATCGTGCCGCCACCGAGTACCACCTGCGCGCGATCTATTTCAGCTTCGAGCACGAGCCGGACCTGCTGAATCATCTCGTTCTCGGCACCCCCGGCCAGTTCGTCCGGGCCTGGGACCACATTCATCACCTGGCCGCAGCCGCCCACCTGAACTGGCATAACGGCGGACGGATACGCTGGGTACTGATCTTGCTGCACCGGACCTACGCCAGCGACGTCGACCTGTTCTGGCCCGGGGCCGGTTTCGTCGACGTCGTGGCCGCCGACGGCTACGACAGCTACGCGTGCCAAGCGGCCAAGTACGGCCCTTACCCGATCAGCGAGCCCACTCCGGCCGAGCTGTTTGACCCGGTCGTCCACTTCGCCGAACTGCACGGCCTGCCGGTGTTCATCGCCGAGTGGGGAAGCGACTCCTCACCCCCGCGCGCGCAGTCGCAGTTCATCCGGGCGATGGGGGCCTTCCTCACCGACACCCCGCAGATCGCGGCGGCGATGTACTGGAACAGCGGCAGGAACTGCAACTACCGGATCGACGGTCACCCTGCCTCCATCGCCGCCCTGGCGACCGTGGGCGAGTCCGCCGCGATGCAGGGCAGCGTCAAGGCCGCCGGCTGAGCCGGTGGTGAGAGCTCCGGGGGAAGGATTCGAACCTTCGTGAAGGGCTCCAAAGGCCCTCGTCCTGCCTGGCTAGACGACCCCGGAAGGTGCCGTCTCCGACTCTATCTGGCGGCCCGGGCGCCGGCGCGAGGCAAGGGCCCGGCCGGCGCGGGCGGCAGGTCCTGACCGCAAGGACCTTGCCGGCCTCGGTTCTCGAATAGTGAGACGCTACGTGTCCATTGCCCGTTCCCAGGGCTACATCTTGGTGAAATCTGGACGCTTCCCTTACTGAAGCTACCCATTCGTAGGTTACGGTAACGTAAGCGTATCTATCCGCTGAGGCACGAGCGAGGAGCCACGTTGACCGTTCTCAACGACATCGCCCCGGCCAGCCCGCCCGCTGGCGGGGTGCGCCGTCCGCTTCCCGATCTCGAACCCGAGCCGAGCACGTTCGTCGACCGGTTCCTCGTCGGGGTCTTCGTCGCCGTACCCCTGATAGCCGTGGCCGCTGCCGTTCCGCTGGCGTGGGGGTGGGGGCTGGGCTGGCGCGACATCGTGATCGCGGCGGTCTTCTACGTGATCTCCGGCATAGGGATCAGCATGGGGTTCCATCGCCACTTCACGCACAGCTCGTTCAAGGCGGCCAAGCCGCTGCGGGTCGCCATGGCCATCGCGGGCAGCCTGGCCATAGAGGGGCCGGTGCTGGTCTGGGTGGCCGATCACCGGCGCCACCACAAGTACAGCGACCAGGAGGGCGACCCGCACTCGCCGTGGCGGTTCGGCAACGACTGGAAGGCGCTCAGCAAGGGACTGGCGTACGCGCACGTGGGCTGGCTGTTCGACGCCAACAGGACCTCTCAGCAGAAGTTCTGCCCGGACCTGCTGGCCGACCGCCCGATCCGCCGGGTATCGAAGACCTTCCCGGTCTGGGTGGCGGTCTCGCTGCTCGGCCCCGCCCTGATCGGTGGCCTGTGGTCGATGTCGTGGGCCGGCGCGCTCACCGCCTTCTTCTGGGCCACCCTGGTACGAATCTGCCTGCTGCACCACGTGACGTGGTCCATCAACTCGGTCTGCCACACGTTCGGCAACGAGGACTTCGAGGTCAGGGACAAGTCGCGGAACGTGGCGTGGCTGGCCATCCTCTCGTTCGGCGAATCCTGGCACAACCTCCACCACGCCGACCCGACCTGCGCCCGCCACGGCGCGCTGAAGGGGCAGATCGATATCAGCGCGCGGGCCATCAGGTGGGCCGAGCAACTGGGCTGGGCCTGGGACGTCAGGTGGCCGGACGCGCAGCGGCTGTCACCCAAGCTGACCGGCCTGCGGAAGGTGTCGCTGGGCGCCATGACGGTCCCGGGGCGGCAAACACCGTGACCGCGCGCTAGCTGACCGCGATGATGGAGGAGTGACTACTCCCACGGCTGGGCCCAACCACCGCAAGCGGATGACCGGAAACGAACGCCGGCAGCAGTTGCTCGACATTGGCCGCAGGCTCTTCGCCGAGCGAGGTTTCGAGGGCACATCCATCGAGGAGATCGCCGCCCAGGCGGGCGTTTCCAAGCCGGTCGTGTACGAGCACTTCGGCGGCAAGGAAGGCCTCTACGCGGTCGTGGTGGACCGCGAGGTGGAACGCTTGCTGACCACCGCGACCGCCATTCTCAGCAACGCCAACACCAGGGAGGACTTCGAGGCCGCCGCCGTCGCCCTCCTGCGGTATATCGAGGACAACTCCGATGGTTTCCGCATCCTCGCCCGTGACTCGCACCCTGCCTCGGGTTCCGGCACCTTCGGCAGCCTCCTCAGCGACCTGGCCAGCCAGGTCGAATACATGCTCGGCGATTTTTTCCGCAGCCGTGGGTACGACCCGAAGCTGGCGCCGATGTACTCACAGATGCTTGTGGGCATGGTCGCCGTGACCGGCCAGTGGTGGCTGGATGCCCGCAAGCCCAAGGTCGAGGTGGTCGCGGCGCACCTGATCAACCTGGCCTGGAACGGCCTGTCGCAACTGGACCGCGCGCCGAGCATCTCGGCGGCAGCAGCGAAGCGCCCGCCGAGCCCGCGGCGTTAGCCGGCCGCCTGGACCTTGATCATCTAGACTGGAGTGACGCTTGTGCGCTCCGGGCAAGGGAGGCAGTGGTGATCTGGCGGGGAGGAGCCGGAGCAGTCTTGCGGGGGAGAAAAGGGGCGAGGGGGACGGGCCGGGCGCGGCCGCTGTGTGTCGCGGCCGCCGGGATGCTTGTGGCGGCCGGGGTCGCCGCCTGCACCGGGCCGGCGCAGGTGCAAGGCGGACCGACGTCGGCGCCGTCCGCTGGCGTGGGCATCCACAAGATCAAGCACGTGATCATCATCATGCAGGAGAACCGGTCGTTCGATAACTACTTCGGCACCTACCCCGGGGCGGACGGCATCCCGATGAATGGCGGCGTGCCGGCGGCATGCCTGGCGAACCCGCGGGGCGCGTGCCAGCGGCCGTATCACGACACCGCCGACATCAACGGTGGCGGCCCGCATGGCGAGCCCAACGCCATGGCCGACGTCGACGGCGGGAAGATGGACGGCTTCATCAGGCAGCGCGACGCGGCCAAGGGGAGGTCGCTGTGCCGCAGCATCGACGATCCCGCGTGCAACGCGGGCGCCACGCCTGACGTGATGGGCTATCACACCGCGGCGGAGATACCGAACTACTGGGCGTACGCCAGGAACTTCGCCCTGGCCGATCACATGTTCGAGCCGGTGAAGTCGTGGTCGCTGCCCGACCACCTCTACATGGTTTCCGCGTGGTCCGCCAAGTGCCGCAACCGCAACCCGATGAGCTGCGTCAACAACATCATCGGGCCGTACACCTCGCTTCAGTTCCAGGAGGCGGTGCACCAGGAACTGGCCACCGGCACCACCTCGATCGACCTGGCCTGGACCGACATCACCTGGCTGCTGCACGCCCAGCACGTCAGCTGGGCGTACTACGTGCAACGAGGCAGCCAGCCCGACTGCGCCAACGACTCGGCCCTCACCTGCCACCCGGTCCGGCAGAGCGCCAGCACGCCGGGGATCTGGAACCCGCTGCCGGTGTTCGTTGACGTGCAGGAAGATCACCAGGGGTACGACATCAAGGGGCTCAGCGCGTTCTTCGCCGCCGCCAGGACCGGGACGCTGCCCTCGGTGAGCTGGATCACCCCGTCCAACCCCGACAGCGAGCACCCGCCCGCCAGCGTGCACCAGGGCCAGGCCTACGTCACCGCGCTCATCAACGCGATCATGAAGAGCCCGGACTGGAACTCCACCGCGATCTTCCTGTCCTGGGACGACTGGGGCGGCTTCTACGACAACGTGGTGCCACCCCGGGTCGACCAGAACGGCTACGGCCTGCGCGTGCCCGCCATCGTCATCTCCCCCTACGCCAGGAAGGGGTACATCGACCACCAGACCCTCAGCAGCGACGCCTACCTGAAGTTCATCGAGGATGACTTCCTCGGCGGCGCCCGCCTCAGCCCCAAGACCGACGGCCGCCCGGACCCGCGTCCCGACGTCCGGGAAAACGAGCCGATACTCGGCGACCTCGTCAAGGACTTCAACTTCAGCCAGCCGCCGCGCAAGCCGTTCCTGCTGCCGACGAACCCGCCCACCGACTCGCCGTCGATTCCGCCCTACTTCCGGGGCAGGCCCGAGTGCATGGGGTGCACCGTGCCACCACCCGCCCTGCAAATGCTGGGAGCCAAGCCCCGCAAGAGCGCACACCACCACCACCGGCGGGCCCGCTGATCAGCGGGCACCGGGCCTGCTTACCGGCACCGGGCCTGGTTACCTCCTCACCGGGCCTGGGCCACCACGAACACCCTGCGGAACGGCAGAACGGTCCCGTACGGAGCCGCCGGGTAGGCCGCCTCGATCCGCTCGGAGTAGTCCGCGAGGAACTCTTCCGCCTGGCCGGGATCGAGGGCGGCCAGCACCGGCCGCAGGCCGGTGCCCCGGTACCACTCCACCACCGGGTGCGCGCCATGGAGCACGTGCAGGTAGGTGGTCTCCCAGGCATCCACCGAGCAGCCTGCGCCGGCCAGCAGGTCAAGGTAGCCGGCCGGGTCCTCGGCCTGGCGGTTGAGCGAGACGCCCGCCAGCAACGGCGCCCACCGGGCCGAGCGCACCAGGTCGAGCAGGATGGCATGGGTCGGCTGGTCGAAGTTGCCGGGCAACTGGAAGGCCAGCCAGCCGCCCGGCGCCAGCAGACCGGGCCACTGGCTGACCACGCGGCGGTGATCGGGCACCCACTGGAGCACGGCGTTGGACACCAGCACGTCCAGCGGCCGCTCCGGTCGCCAGGTCCGCACGTCACCAGCCACGAAGCTGACCGACGGGTGCGGGCTGGGCTGCGAGCGCGCCGCGCTGATCATCTCTTCGGCGTTGTCCACGCCCACGACCTGGGCACCTGGCCACCGCTCGGCCAGCGTGACGGTCAGGTTTCCCGGCCCGCAGCCCAGGTCGGCAACGTACCCGGGATCGGTTGCCCGCACCCGGGCGAGCAGGTCGAAGAAGGGGCGTGCCCGCTCGTCGGCGTAACGCAGGTACTGGCCGGGATCCCACATACGGGCCTCCAAGTCTCTCGATATCAAGCTATCTCGTGCACTGTATACTCCAGCGCCGTGAACACCGAACCTGATCCCGGAGAACGCCGGGGAACCCTCGCGGTGGTGGTGCTATCGCACCGCGCGCCAGCTCAGGTGGCCCGGCTGGTCTCCCGGCTTGATAGCGGACGCGACACGGTAACCGTCGTCCATCACGACCCGCGGTCGGAGCCGCTGCGGCTGCGGACTTCGTCAACGGTGGCGCTGTTGCCCAACCCGGTGCCGTGCCCCTGGGGCAAGCCGGGCAGGATCGAGGCACTCCGGAGGAGCCTTCGGTGGCTCAAGGACAATGTGCCGACGCTGTCCTGGGCGCTGGTGATATCGGGCCAGGATTACCCCATCCGCACCATGGCCTCGATCGAGGATGAGCTGGCCGTCGCGCGCTGCGACGCGTTCATCCGCCACTTCCGGCTGGATTCGGACCCCGCGCAGGACGTGCACAGGTGGCAGACGAAGATGCGCCGCCGGTACCTGTACCGGCGGCGGCTTCCCGGCTCGGCCAAATCGGTCGAGCTACCGTGGCCCCGGCGCAACCCGTTTCACGACGAGTTCGGGTTGTACGCCGGAGATCTCTGGATCAACCTGTCCGTCCGTGCGGTGGACAAGATGCTCGACTCGCGGCTTTACGATCCGCTGATGCGGTACCTACGGCGCGCCCCGGTGCCAGATGAGGCGGCGCTGGTGACCTTGGCGGTCAGCGGTGAGCCGGAGCTCAACGTGGTAAACGAGCTGCGCCGGTACATCAGGTGGCCGGGCGGCGGGGTGCTGCATCCGGCGACCCTCGGGCCCGCGGACGTGCCGGAGATGCGGGCAAGCGACGGTTTCTTCGCCAGGAAGCTGAACCCGGAGGCGTGGCCCGAGGCCTACGACGCGCTCGACGAGCTGGCCGAGGGCCGGGAAAAGCAGCTGCACCAGTCCGGCTAAGCCTCCGGTCAGCCCAGGTAAGCCTCCGGTCAGTCCGGGTGAGCCTCCGGTCAAGCGAGCAGTCCGGTCGGCCCGCTCCGGGTGATCCTTGATGTCGAGAGATATTCTCCCGGGTATGGAGCGCAAGGCACCGGTCCGCGACGAGGTCGACGACCTGGTGGCGGCCTGGCAGGCCGAGCGGCCCGACCTCGACGTCAAGCCGCTACAGGTGCTGAGCCGGGTGGCCCGGCTGGCCCGGCATCTCGACCGGGCACGCCGCGCGGCGTTCGCCGGCCACGGGCTGGAACCGTGGGAGTTCGACGTCCTGGCGGCGCTGCGCCGGCAGGGCCCGCCCTACGAGCTCAGCCCCGGGGCGCTGCTGCGCACCACGCTGGTCACCTCCGGCACCATGACCAACCGGGTTGACCGGCTTGAGCAGGCCGGCCTTGTCCGCAGGCGGCCAGACCCGGAGGACAAGCGGGGTGTTCTGGTCACGCTCACCGCCGCCGGCCAGGCCCGCGCGGACGCCGCCCTGGCGGGCTTGCTGGCGGCCGAGGAGGCTCTGCTCGCGGCGCTGCCAGAGCGCAGCCGGGAGACGCTGGCCAACCTGTTGCGGATCGTCCTCGCCCCGCTGGACGCGGACTGAGCCGTCGGGGTCAGTCAGTGTCCTCGGCGGCGGTGAGCCAGTCCTCCTCCAGGCGGGCCTTTTCCGCCTGGACCTCGCGCAACTGCGCGCCAAGCTCGACCAGCCTGGTGTAATCGCTCGCGTGCACGGCCAGCGATTCCGTCAGCTCCTTCTCCCGTGAGCTGAGCCGGTCGATCTGCCGCTCCAGCCGCGACATCTGTTTCCGGGCCGCCCGCTGCACCCCCGCTTGCCCCGCACCCCGTTCAGCCCTCGCACCCATACCCGCCCCGCCCGAAGCCCCTACCCCGGACCCGGCCCGCTCCATCGCAGCCCGCCGCTCCAGGTACTCCTCCACCCCACCCCCGAGGAACGACAGCTTCCCATCCCCAAGCAGCGCCACGACGTGATCGGTAACCCGCTCCAGGAAGTACCGATCATGACTAACCACCACCAGCGACCCCGCCCACCCATCAAGCAGGTCCTCGAGTTCGGTCAGGGTGTCCACATCAAGATCGTTGGTCGGCTCGTCCATCAACAGCACATTCGGCTCCCCCACCAGCACCCTGAGCATCTGGACCCTCCTGCGCTCCCCGCCAGACAGCTCCCCGACCGGCGTAAATTGCACATCCCCGCGCAACCCGAGCTGCTCCAGCAGGAACCCGACCGACCCCGGACCCCCGCTAGCCATCAAATTCCCGCGCACGGCGGCAACCGCTTCGCGAGCGTTCAGAGACGGATCCAGTTCGTCCCCATCCTGTGCCAGAAACGCAAGCCGCACCGTCTTCCCCCGCGTGATGTGCCCGGACACCACCAGACCGGAACCGGGCTCAGTGTCGGCGGGTGGGTCGTTCGGCCGCGGCGTTGCGTAAGCACCGCCGTCGGCCGGACGATCCCCCGGCCGACCCAAGACCTGAGCCGAGGCGGGGCCTGCCAGCGGCAATCCCGCCAGCAGCCGGAGCAAAGTAGTCTTCCCGCTGCCGTTGGGCCCAACCACACCTACACGGTCACCGGGCCCAAGCTGCCAATCGACGTCAGACAGCAAGACCCGGTCCCCGGCCCGCACCGACACGTCCTCGGCATCGATCACGGTCTTCCCCAGCCGCGCCATCGCGAGCCGTGCGAGCTCCACCCCATCCCGGGCCGGCGGTTCATCCGCGATCAGCTCGTTGGCCGCGTCGATACGAAACCTGGGCTTGCTGGTCCGGGCCGGCGGCCCACGCCGCAACCAGGCCAGCTCCTTCCGCAGCAGGTTCCGCCGCTTGCGGTCGGCGGCATCGGCCATCCGGGCCCGCTCGGCCCGGGCCAGGACGTACGCCGCGTACCCCCCGTCGAAGGCGTTCAGCCGCCCTTCCGCCAGTTCCCAGGTCCGGCCCGTCGCCGCGTCGAGGAACCACCGGTCGTGGGTGACCGCCACCATTGCGGTGCCCTGCTCGCGCAGGAACCCGGCCAGCCAGTCGATGGCCTCCACGTCCAGGTGATTGGTCGGTTCGTCGAGCAGGAGCAGGTCGTGCTCACCAGCCAGGAGCGCGGCCAGCGCCACGCGGCGAGTCTCGCCACCCGACAGGCGTTCTGTCTCCGCTTGAAAATCGATTCCGGGGAGCAGCGTCCCGATCACCGAGCGGATGCGGGGATCGCCGGCCCATTCGTGCTCCGGCCGGTCGCCGATCACCAGCCGGGCGACCGTGCCGGTCAGGCGGTCGGTCTGCGGCAGGTGGCCGATGCGCAGGTCCCGGGCGCGGGTGACCCGGCCGCTGTCCGGTTGCTCCGTGCCGGCGAGCAGCGCGAGCAGCGTGCTCTTGCCCGTGCCGTTGCGCCCGACCAGGCCGACCGAGTCGCCGGTCGCCACGCCGGCCGAGACGCCGTCGAGCAGCACCCGGTGCCCGTAGGCCTTGACCACGCTCTCCAGGTTCGCGAGGTTCACCCGGGCTCCGTCATCACGCCTATCACGCTGGCTCCCGGCGCCGGGCCCACCACGTGGACCACCGTGCGGCACACCCCGGCCCCGGCCAGCGCGACCGCGAGCGCGGCGGCGTGCCGCGCGTCCTTGGCGAGGTAGGCGCAGGTCGGGCCCGATCCCGAGACGATTCCGGCGAGCGCGCCGTGCTCGGTGCCCGCCGCGAGCGTCCGGCGCAGTCCGGGACGCAGCGAGATCGCGGCCGGCTGGAGGTCGTTGCTGAGCAGCGGGGCGACCTCACCGGGCTTGCCCGAACGCAGCGCCGCCATCAGCCGGTTGTCCAGCGCGGGCGGCGGGGGCAGCGTGGCCGGCGCGGAGGACCCCGGCTGCCCGCCCCGCCTGGCCCGCAAGGAATCGAACGCCGCGTACACCTCCGCCGTCGACAGCCCGCCCGTGGCGAACGCGAGCACCCAGTGGTAGCTGCCGACGGCCAGCGCCGGGGTGACCTGCTCGCCCCGGCCCACCCCGATGGCGGTGCCGCCGGCCAGGCCGAACGCGACGTCGCTGCCGATCTCGGCCGCGAGTTCGCACAGTTCGGCCTGGCTCATCCCGGTCCGCCACAGTTCGTTGCACGCCACGAGGGCCGCCGCGGCGTCGGCGCTGCCGCCGGCCAGCCCCGCCGCCACCGGTATCCGCTTGCCGATCCGGATCGACAGTCCCGGGGAGTCCTTGCATCCCGGCCCCACGGCCCGCACCAGCGCCTCGGCGGCCTGGGCGGCGAGGTTGGTGCCGTCGGCCGGGACGGTGTCGGCGCCCTCTCCGGTGACGGTCACGCTGTCGTGGTCCGCGGGCGCGACGGTCACCTCGTCAAACAGCGACACCGCGTGGTACACCGTCACCACATCGTGGTAGCCGTGGGCCCGGGGCGGCCCGACGGCAAGCTGGAGGTTGATCTTCGCCGGCGCACGTGCGGTCACGGCGGTCACAGGGGTCACGATGCCCTGATCCTAACGGCCCGCCTGCACCGCGATGCGCGCGAAATCCGCCACGCCAAGCGATTCCCCGCGGGCACCCGGGTCCACGCCGGCCGCCCGGAGGATCCGCTCGGCCCGCGCCGCCGAGCCCGCCCACCCGGCCAGCGCCGCGCGGAGCGTCTTGCGCCGCTGCGAGAACGCCGCGTCGACCACGGCGAAGACGTCCTCCCGGCGGGCGGCCGCACCTTCGGCGGGCGGCGGGCGGCGGGCGAACGCCACGAGCCCCGAGTCGACGTTCGGCACCGGCCAGAACACCGTCCGTGCCACGGCGCCGGCCCACCGGGCCGAGGCGAACCAGGCCAGCTTGACGGAGGGCACGCCGTAGACCCGGCTGCCCGGCGGCGCGGTCATCCGGTCCGCGACCTCCGCCTGCACCATGACCAGTCCGTGCGCCAGCGACGGAACGGTGGCGAGCAGGTGCAGCACCACGGGCACCGCGGCGTTGTAGGGGAGGTTCGCGACCAGCGCCGATGGCGGCTCGCCGGGCAGGCCGGTCACCCTCGCCGCGTCCGCGGTGACGACCTCGAGCCGTCCGGCGAGGCCCGGCGCGCGCGCGGCGACCGTGCGCGGCAGTTCCCCGGCGAGCACCGGGTCCACCTCGACCGCGACCACCCGGCTGACGGCGGGCAGCAGCCCCAGCGTGAGCGAGCCGAAGCCGGGGCCGACCTCGAGCACCACATCCTGGGGACGGAGGCCGGCCAGCGTCACAATGCGGCGGACGGTCCCCGGGTCGATGACGAAGTTCTGGCCGAGCCGCTTCGCCGGCCGGACGCCCAGCCGCGCCGCGATCTCCCGGACGGCCGCCGGCCCGAGCGGTTCGGCTTCGCCCGGCAAGGCGTCACCAGCGGCCGAACATGCGCTCGCCGGTCGCGGTGACCAGCGCGCACATGTCCGCGACGCTGATCTGCCTGACGTCGGCGAGGCAGCGCACGGTGTGGGCCACCATCGCGGGAGAGTTGGGCTTGCCCCGGTACGGCATCGGCGTCAGGTACGGGGCGTCGGTCTCGGCCAGGATCAGCTCGCCCGGCGCGGCCGCGGCGGCCTCGCGCAGCCCCGGGGCGTTCTTGAAGGTGACGGTGCCGGCGAAGCTCATCACGTACCCCGCCTCCGCGCAGCGCTTGGCCATGGCCGCGTCACCGGAGAAGCAGTGGAATATCACCCGCTCCGGCGGCCCGTCCTGGTCCAGGATCCGCAGGATGTCCTCGTGCGCGTCCCGGTCGTGGATCATCAGCGCCTTGCCGGCCTGCTTGGCGATCTCGATGTGCGCCCGGAACCACTCCCGCTGGAGCTGCGGCGGAGCGTCGTCCCAGTAGTAGTCGAGGCCGGTCTCGCCGACGGCCCGGACCTGCGGCAGCGCGGCCAGCTCCGCGATCTCGGCAAGCACGGCGTCCCGCTCCGCGGCGGTGGGCGCCGCCTTGGGCGTCTCGTTCGGGTGGATCGCCACGGCCGCGTAGACGCCCTCGTTCTCGGCCGCGCAGGCCGCCGACCAGCGCGACGTCGGCAGGTCCACGCCCACGGTGACGACCCGGCGGACGCGGGCCGCCCGGGCCGCGGCGAGCACCTCGGCGGCGGGCCGGCCGATCAGGTCGAGATGGCAGTGCGCGTCAAGCGCGTCGGCGGGCAGCGGCTCGGGCGCCGGCGGGTAGTCCCGCAGCATAACCTCGTCCCGCGGCGTAGCGTCGTCCCGCGCAGGCCGGGGGCGGGCGCAGGCCGGGGGCGGGCGCGAAGCGCGGGGGCGGGAAGAGCAGAGCGCGGGGGCGGGAGGAGCAGAGCGCGGGATGGGGTCACGACCGCTCCAGCCGCGCCAGTTCCTCAGTCACGACCGAGTCGTCGAGCTTGGCGAACAGCGGCCGCGGCACCGCGAGCGGCGTGCCGGGCCGGACCGGCACCGATTCCCAGCGGGCCGCGCTGGTGTAGTCGCCGGTGATCACCGGGTACGACGGGCCGCCCTCCTCGTCCACCTTCTCGATGTAGGGCGTGCCGCTCCACGGGCCCTCGCCGCCCAGCATGTGGTGCACCTTCTGCGACGAGCCGGGCAGGAACGGCGTGAGCAGCGTCTTCGCGTCGTCGACGGCCTGGAGGACCACGTGCAGGATGGTCCGCACCCGCTCCGGGTCGGACTCCCGCAGCTTCCACGGCGCCTGATCGGACATGTACTTGTTGGCCTCGGCGACCGTCCGCATGGCTTCGGTGACGGCGTTCTTGAACCGTGACCGTCCCAGCTCGGCGCCTACTATGCCAAACGCCTGGCGGGTGCGGCTCAGCAGCGCGAGGTCGGCCTCGGTGAGGTGGCCCGCCTCGGGTATCGAGCCGATGTTGCGAGCGGCGAACGAGACGGCGCGGTTGACCAGGTTGCCCCAGGTGGCGACCAGCTCATCGTTGTTGCGGCGGACGAACTCGCTCCAGGTGAAGTCGGTGTCCTGGTTCTCCGGGCCCGCGACGGCGAGGTAGTACCGCAGCGCGTCCACGTCGTAGCGCTCGAGGAAGTCACGCACGTAGATGACGACCGAGCGGGACGAGGAGAACTTGCGGCCCTCCATCGTCAGGTACTCGCTGGCCACCACCTCGGTGGGCACTTTGAGTGCGCCCAGCGAGCCAGGCGTGCCACCCTTGTCTCCCTGACCGCTGTAGCCGAACAGCATGGCCGGCCAGATCTCGGCGTGGAAGACGATGTTGTCCTTGCCCATGAAGTAGTAGGACTCGGCGTCCGGCGACTGCCACCAGGCCCGCCAGGCGTCCGGGTCGCCGGACCGGCGGGCCCATTCGATCGACGCGGACAGGTACCCGACCACGGCGTCGAACCAGACGTAGATCCGCTTGTCCGGCCGGTCCCGCCAGCCGTCGAGCGGCACCGGGACGCCCCAGTCGAAGTCGCGCGTGTACGCCCGGGGCTTGAGGTCGTTGAGCAGGTTGAGCGAGAAGTTCAGCACGTTCGGCCGCCACTGGCCGCGCTTGCTCCGCAGCCAGTCGCCGAGCGTGTTGGCGAACGCGGGCAGGTCGAAGAAGAAGTGCTCGGTCTCCACGAAGACCGGCGTCTCGCCGTTGATCTTCGACCGGGGGTTGATGAGGTCGGTCGGGTCGAGCTGGTTGCCGCAGTTGTCGCACTGGTCGCCGCGCGCGCTGTCGAATCCGCAGATGGGGCACGTGCCCTCGATGTAGCGGTCGGGCAGGGTCCGCCCGGTCGACGGCGAGATCGCGCCGAGGGCCGTCCTGGAGAAGATGTAGCCGTTGTTGTACAGGCCGGTGAAGATCTCCTGGGTGACCGCGTAGTGGTTGCGCGTGGTGGTCCGGGTGAACAGGTCGTAGGACATGTCCAGGCCGACCAGGTCCTCGGCGATCATCTGGTTGTACCGGTCGGCGAGCGCCCGCGGCGTGGTGCCCTCCTTGTCCGCCTGAACCTGGATGGGCGTGCCGTGCTCGTCGGTTCCGCTGACCATCAGCACCCGGTTCCCCGACATCCGCTGGTACCGGGCGAACATGTCGCAGGGCAGCCCGAACCCGGAGACGTGCCCGATGTGCCGGGGGCCGTTGGCGTACGGCCAGGCCGGCGCGGCGAGGATGTGACGATTGGTCGCGGACATGCGCACCAGCGTAGCGGTGTTCCCGGGCCGCTCCCGCACGGTTATTGGCGCGGGCCTGCCCCGCCGCCCGCCGCCACCACCGCGTTGTAGACGTCCCTGCGGCGCAGGCCCGAGTCCAGGACGACGGCGGCGATCGCCAGCTTCCGCGGCATCCCCGCCGCCTCCTTTTCCGCCACGGCGGCCACCGCGTCCGCCACGCTCATCGGGCCGGCCGCGGCGGTCGCGCCGGCGACGACGAGCGTGATCTCCCCCAGCGGCGTGCCCGCCGCCCACGCGGTCAGCTCGGCCAGGGTGCCCCGGCGGATCTCCTCGTGCGTCTTGGTCAGCTCCCGGCAGGCCACGGCGCGCCGGTCCGGGCCGAAGGCCTCGGCGAGCCCGGCCAGGGTCTGGCCGACCCGCCGCCGCGATTCGAAGAACACCATCGTCCGCGGCTCGGCCCGCAGTTCCGCGAACCGGCGGGCCCGCGGCCCGTCCCGGCGCGGCGGGAACCCTTCGAAGCAGAACCTGTCGCTGGGCAGCCCGGAGACCGCGAGCGCCGCGGTCACCGCGGACGGCCCCGGCAGGACCGTGACCGTGATACCTGCTTCGGCCGCCGCGGCCACCAGGCGGTATCCGGGGTCGCTCACGCCGGGCATGCCCGCGTCGGTCACCAGCAGCACATCCTGGCCGCCGGCGAGCTCCGTCACCAGCTCGGCTGCCTTGTTCGTCTCCCCCAGGTCCTGGTAGCACTCGATCCGGCCGGTAAGCCGGACCCCGAGCGCGGTGGCGAGCCGGCGCACCCGGCGGGTGTCCTCGGCCGCGATGATCCCGGCCGTGGCCAGCGCGGCCGTCAGCCGCGGGGAAGCGTCACCCGCCTGGCCGATGGGAACGGCCGCCACGGTGAGGACACCTGGTTTGGAGGTTTTCATTTCGCGACCAAGGTAGCCGACCAAGTAGTGCCGCTTTCCCGCACGCATCTCACCCCACTGGCCCCACCTCCGCCTACGATGTGGCTCGATGATGGAATCACGGGTTGAGCCCGCGCCCGAAGAAACCAGCACACGCCTCGCCGCCCTCCGTGCCCGGCTCGTTCCACCGATGCCGGGCAGCGCGTTCTGGGGCTGGGCAGGCCCGTTGCTGGTAACCGCGTTCGGCACGTTCCTGCGGTTCGACCGGCTCAGCGATCCGCACGCCGTCATCTTCGACGAGACGTATTACGTGCCCGACGCCCTGGGCATTCTGCGGTTCGGGGTGGAACACAACTACGCGTCCACCCATAATTCCCTGCTTCTCCGGGGGGACCCGCACATATTCACGGCCGGCCCCGAGTTCGTGGCGCATCCCCCGTTCGGCAAGATCCTCATCGCCGCGGGGGAATGGCTCTTCGGCCTCACCCCGTTCGGCTGGCGGTTCGCCGTGGCGGTCGTCGGGTCGCTGTCGATCCTGCTGCTGGCCCGGATCGCCCGCCGGATGACCCGCTCGACGCTGCTCGGCTGCGTGGCCGGCCTGCTGCTGGCGCTCGACGGCCTGGAGTTCGTCATGAGCCGGACCGCGCTGCTCGACATCTTCGTGATGTTCTGGGTGCTCGCGGCGTTCGGCTGCCTGGTGGTCGACCGTGACGTCTACCGGGCCCGGCTGGCCGCCGTCCTGCCGGGGCATCCGGGGGAGGAGTCCGCGCCGCCCGCCGGGATCCGCTGGTGGCGGCTGGCCGCCGGGGTGTGCCTGGGCCTGGCGGTCGGGTCGAAATGGAACGGCCTGTGGTTCATACCGGCGTTCGGCGCCATGACGCTGGCCTGGGACATCGGGGCGCGCCGGGCGGCCGGGTACAGGTGGGGCCCCGACACGGCGCTCGGCCGCGACCTCGCCGGCCTGGCGGGCTCGTTCGTCGCGCTGCCCGTGCTCGCCTACCTGGCCACCTGGACCGGGTGGTTCGCCACCAGCAGCGGCTACGACCGGAACTGGGCGGCGCAGCACGGCGTGAACCTCCCGGTGATCTCGCCGCTGATCTCGCTGTTCGAATACAACAAGGCGATGCTCGCGTTCAACACGGGCCTGCATGCGCACCACCCGTACCAGTCGGAGCCCTGGACGTGGCTGGTGATGAGCCGCCCGGTGTCCTACTACTGGTGCCCGACCACGCCGCACCCCGTCTGCGGCGCCGGGAAGGCGTCGGAGGTGCTCGCGATCGGCACCCCGGCGATCTGGTGGACGTCGATCATCACCCTGCTGGTGTGCCTGGGCTGGTGGCTGACCCGCCGCGACTGGCGGGCCGGCGCGGTGCTCGTCGGGGTCGCGGCGGGCTGGCTGCCCTGGTTCATGTACTCGGACCGGACCCAGTTCTACTTCTACTCGGTCGCGTTCGTCCCGTACCTGGTGCTGTCGATCACGCTGTGCCTGGGCCTGCTGATCGGCTCCGCGCACGCGAAATCGGTGCGCCGCGCGGTAGGCGCCTCCCTGGCCGGGACCTACCTGCTCGTCGTGCTGGTCAACTTCGCCTACCTGTACCCGATCCTGTCGGCGAAGGTCATCCCGTATTCCTCCTGGCTGTCCCGAATGTGGTACCACGGCTGGATCTGAGGGACCCCGTCCGGCTGACGCCGCTGCGCTCGCGTGCGCCCGGGGGAAGGGGCTGTGGCCCCCGAGCAGGCCCGGCGCAGTTCGTGACTAGGCCCAGGCCCACCACCGACGGTGGGTGCCGGCCCATGGCGCGCCCGGCCCGCACCGGCCAGGGTAGTAAGCATGAGGGTGGTCACCCTGCTCGTGTTCTGGCACCGCCTGATCCGTCCCGGGCGGATGAGGAGCCGTCCTGGGGGTAACTACCCGCGCGGGGTGTGGCGGCGAGCCGCGCAACGACAGATCCTAGAGAACGTTCAGGAAACGTTCAGCAATGTTGTGTAGAAGGGAACTAGTCACCCTGGGTCGAAGAAAGTTGCGGGAAACCCGAGCCAGACGGGGCCTGACACGCGTCTATAGGGTGAGGAACAACACGAAGGCGGAGCAACATGGCCAAGTCTGAAGAGGCGCCGGACCGCGATCAGGAGTTCGAGCGCGACGTCGTGCCCTTCCTCGGGCAGCTCTACATGGCCGCGCTCCGGATGACCCGCAACCCCACCGACGCCGAGGATCTCGTCCAGGAAACGTCCGTCAAGGCCTACGCCGCGTTCCACCAGTTCCGGCCCGGTACCAACCTCAAGGCGTGGCTGCACAGGATCCTGGCCAACACGTTCATCAACGGGTACCGCAAGCGCCGCAGGGAGCCCCGCCAGGCGACGGCCGGCGACTACGCCGACTGGCACGCGCAGACCGACCCGCTCGCGCCGACCGCCCGCTCCGCGGAGGCCGAGGCGCTGGACCGGCTCACCGACTCGGAGATCATGCGCGCGCTGCGTGACCTGCCCGAGGAATTCCGGGTCGCGGTCTACCTGGCGGACATCGAGGGTTACGCCTACAAAGAAATCGCCGAGATCATGGGCACCCCGATCGGCACGGTCATGTCCCGCCTCCACCGCGGCCGCGGCCGCCTCCGCGACAAACTAGCCGCCTACGCCCCCGGCCACGCCCTGCCAGGATTCTCCGGCTAGGCGAACAGCCGATCGCAGACCCTGGCCGCCGCTTTGCCGTCGTCCAGGGGGCAGTACTTCGCCGCGAACGCGGCGTACGCGGCCTGGTGATCCGCCGCGACACCGGCGATGTCCCGCAGGGCCGCGATCACCTCGTCCGACGTGGCCAGCAACGGGCCGGGCGCCTCGGCCGCGAGGTCGAAGTAGAAGCCGCGCAACTGGTCCCGGTAGTGGGCCAGGTCGTAGGTGAAGAACAGCATCGGCCGCCCGGTCGTGGCGAAGTCGAACATCACCGACGAGTAGTCGGTGATCAGCACGTCGCTGATCAGGAACAACTCGGCGATATCGGGGTAAGCCGTCACGTTGACCACGAAACCGGGCCGGCTGCCGGTCGGCACGTCGTTGGCGAGATGGTGATGCCCGCGGACCAGGATCACGTGGTCCGCGCCCAGCGCCTGCCACGCCCGGTCGAGATCGAGCCGCAGGTCGAACCGGTACCGCCCCGACGCGTAGAACTGGTTGTCCCGCCAGGTGGGGGCGTAGAGCACCACGCGTTTTCCGTAAGGCACCCTGAGGAGTTCGCGGACCTGAGCGGCGCGCTCACCGCCGCGGGACAGGACGTCGTTGCGTGGATACCCGGATTCGCAGATCTCGCCGCCGTACCGGAAGGCGCGGCGCATGATCGCGGTGCTGAACGGGTTCTGCGACAGCAGCAGGTCCCACTTGGCGACGTCGCCGGCCAGGCGATCGAAGTACGCGCTGCCGCTGGCGAACTGCGGCCTGCCGATGTCGAAGCCGATCCGCTTCAGCGGCGTGCCATGCCAGGTTTGCAGGTAGACCTGGCCCTCCCGCTTGCGGAAGTAGTCGGGCATGTCGTCGTTGGAGATCACATACCGGCACCGGGCCAGCGCCTCGAAGTACTCCTCGGTGCCGGTGAGCACCACCCGGCTGCCCGGCGGGGCGGCCGCGCAGTAGTCGCCCGCTACCCAGATCCGCTCCCGCCGGTCGCCGCGGCGGCGCAGCTCCTCGGCGATGCCGAGCGGGTTGTCCGTGCACTGCTTCCCGTTCCAGCTCGAGAACAGGACCGCGTCCCATAGCGGGCGCCGCGACTGGATCGGGTACAGCGCCCGGCGCAGCACCCGCCGGTTGAAGTTCCCCTGTTCGGACAAGCGGAGCCGGGGCTCCGCGGTGATCACCGGCGTGTCGTACCCGCCGGTGGTCAGCGCGTACAGCTTCGCGCCCACGGCGACCTTCTTGTGCGAGACCTCGGGCAGCCGGGCGTGGTCGTAGGCGACCGCGGTCACCGGCCCGCCCACCTCCCCTTCCCCCTTCACTGCCCGGGCGAGGATCTCCCACTGGCCGTCGCGCAGCGGCAGCGGCAGGCCGAACGTGGGCATCGCGTTCACCGGGACCGTCGCGGCGAACCGCGTCCCGTCCCTGGAGCACGCGACGGGGTAGCTGTCGGCGCCGTCGAGCAGGCGCAGCACCAGCGCCAGGCCCGCGCCGGCCGGGCCCAGGTAGCTGCCCTCGAGCAGCAGGCGGCCCTCGGCATCCCAGGCGTGCGCCTCGATGACCGGCCGCGGCGGGCGCTCGGCGAGCGTGACGTTGCCGTAGCGGCTCCGCTCGACCGCCACCTCCCGCGCGGCGACCGGGTAACGCGCCTCGGCCAGGTCCGCGGGGAACGTCACCCGGATCCGCCCCTGGCCGGCCGGTTTCACGTACAGGTCCCACGTTGCCCCGGGCAGCAGGTCCAGCGGGATCTCGCCGCGGATCCGGGCCGCCCGGCCCGTGGTCCCGGTGACGGAGGCGGGGACCGCGTGGACGGCCGATCCGCCCTGCCGCGCCAGCACGAACTCGGCCGCCACGAACCCGGCCGCGTCCGGCACGGGGCGCTCGCCGGTACCCAGGTCGAGCTCCACGCCCAGGGCCAGGCCGCGCGGCCCGGGCGAGAACCCGGCCAGCCGGGCCGGCGTCCGCAGCACGCCGACGTGCAGATGGCGGCCCACCCAGGTGGGGCGGACCTGGAGCCCGGGCACCGGCTCGAGGAAGCCGGGCCGTCCCGCCTCGCCGAGGGCCGGGCTGTGCAGCCGGGCGGGCCGCCACACGCCGTGCCCCCGGACCAGGATGAAGCAGTCCCAGTCGCCGGTGAGCCAGCGGCCGGCCACCCGGAACCAGCGGGAGGAGATCTCGGCGCGGAACCCGGCCCAGGTGTAGTCGTAGTCCTCCTGCCCGGAGAGCACGGTCGCGCGCGGGTGCCGCTGCGAGGCGGCCAGCGCCACCACCGGCGGGCGGAACCGGTGCCGGGGCCGGAGGATGACGATCTTGCTGGTGTACCGCCGCTTGCTGATGTCCACCGAGGGCACGTAGGCGAGGCCCGCGATGACCAGGTTGCCACGTTGCCAGGTGACGCTGTCCACCTGCACGAACGGGTCGAGGTCGCGCCAGTGCGGCCGGAACACCCGGCGCGGGATGCGCAGCTCGCGGTCGGTGCGCAACGGGAGATCGGCTTGCAGCCTGCCGTGCCTGCGCACCACGGGGATCGTCGTCACCCGCTGGTCGAGCAGCCAGGTGAGGTACGTCAGCAGCGGACCCGGGAGCCGCCTGCGGGTGAGGTGGTAGGCGAGCTTGTGCGTGGCGGGCAGCGCCGCCTCGACGCGGCGCGGCACCGTGTCCAGATAGGCGCCGGCCAGGCCGAAGTACTCGGCCAGGTAGTCGTCGCTGACCCGGCACAGGTCGCGCACGTACAGCCAGAGGTCGTTGACCAGCGCCTTCCGCTGGTGCGCCCGGAGCGTCTGCGCCGGGGCGTGCCCGCGCAGGAACTCGTCGATCGCCAGCAGCGCGGTCACGCGGTCACGCAGGTTCTGGATGTCGGTGCGGTTCTGGGTGATGGAGAACTCCCCGGCGGCTCGCTCGCGCCAGTAGTAGATGCGGTCACCGATCACGTCCACCGCGGTGGCCAGGACGTGTGCCCTGGTCATGAGCTGGAGATCCTCCCAGACCATGCCCTCGGGGTAGTGCAGCCCGCGCGAGTCCCAGAACGACCTGCGGAACAGCTTGTTCCACACCGAGATGTCGTAGAGCAGTTCCGGGGACCTGGTCACGTGCGTGCCGGTCTTCGGGCCCTTGATGGCCCGTTCGTGCAGGCCGGAGGGGTGCACGCCGCCGGTGCCGAACCGGTTCACCGCGCCGGAGACGAAGTCCGACCCGGAACTCTCCAGCGCGTGCAGCAGTTTCTCGTAGGCATGGGGCGGCAGCATGTCGTCGCCGTCGACGAAGGCGAGGTACTCGCCCCGGGCGTGCCCGATGCCGACGTTGCGGGCCTTGCCCGGCCCTCCGTTCTGCGTCTGGATGAGGGTGAACCGGGAATCGGCCGCGGCGTAATCGCGGGCGATCCGCGCCCCGCCGTCGGTGGACCCGTCGTCCACCATGATCACTTCCAGATCGGTGAACGTCTGCGCCGCGATCGAGGCCAGGCAGTCGCCAACCACGTCCGCGTTGTTGTAGAAGGGCACCACGACGCTGATACGGGGAGTGGTCACCCGGCTACGATACGCGCACTCTCCGGCGCGGCGACCTTACCCGGCGCGGTTGGGCCGGCCAGGCTGGGCGGTTCGGCTGACCGCTTAGCGCGGCACCCTGGCGGCGCGCTCCCAGCCCAGCGCGACCGGGTCGTAGGCGGCCTCGACGAAGATGCGGTGCCAGAGCGAGAAGACCACGAGCACCCACAGGTGCCGCCATTCGACCCCGGGTTCGCCGGCCCGGAGCCGTTCCAGCAGGCGCAGCGCCTCCTGGCGGTTGATCCACTCGTCGGTCTGCGCCTCGCGCAGCAGTTGCTCGGCGAAGCCGTACGCCTCGCCGGTGAGCCAGTGCCCGATCGGCACGGGGAAGCCGAGCTTCGCCCGCTCGGCGGCCGCCTTGGGCAGCACCTCGCTCATCGCGGTGCGCAGCGCCAGCTTGGTGGTGCCGGAACCGATCTTCTCCACCCGGGCCAGCCGCGCGGCGACCCGCAGAACCTCGGAGTCGAGGAACGGAACCCGCAGCTCCAGGCTGTGCGCCATCGTCATCCGGTCCGCCTTGACCAGGATGTCGCCGGCCAGCCAGGTGTTGATGTCCACCAGTTGCATGGTGGAGGTGTCGTCAAGCTCGGCCTGCTCCGCCTGGTCGTAGACGGGGTCGGTCACATCCCAGGCGGTGGCCATGCCGGGCCGGGTGATCCTGTCGACCTCGTCGTCGGTGAAGACGCGGGCATTGCCGATGTAGCGGCGGCGCAGCGGGGTGGAGGTGCGCTCGAGGAAGCCGCGGCCCTTGACCCCGGCGGGGATCATCGTCGCCGCCTTCTTGATCGGCGCCCGGCCCCAGTCCGGCAGCCGCTCGCCGGCCCGCACCACGCCCGGCTGGTGATAGATCGCGTACCCGCCGAAAAGCTCGTCCGATCCCTCGCCGGACAGCACGACCTTGACGTGCTTGCTCGCCTCGCGGGCCACGAACCACAGCGGCACGGCGGCGGCGTCGGCCATCGGGTCGTCGAGGTGCCAGATGATCTGCGGCAGGTGGCGGAAGAACTCCTCGGGGCTGATCACGTAGGGGACCGAGCGCACGCCGAGCGCCGCCGCGGTCTCCTGCGCCCGGTCGATCTCGCTGTACCCCTCGCGCTCGAACCCGACCGTGAACGTGAGCAGGTCCGGCCGGTGCTCGGCGGCGAGCGCGCAGATCGCGGCCGAGTCGATGCCGCCGGACAGGAACGCGCCGAGCGGCGCGTCGCTGCGCAGGTGGACCGCGACCGAGTTGCGCATCGCCGCCAGGATCCGCTGCGGGGAGTCGTCGCTGGGCGCCTTGGCCGGGCGCAGGTCGGCCCGCCAGTAGCGGTACACGTCCGGCGGGCTCCCGGGCCGGGCGATCATCGCGTGGCCGGGCGGCAGCACCCGGATCGGCGGGGTCATGGTGTCCGGCGCGGGCACGTACTGGAAGGCCAGGTACCTGCGCAGCGCGGCGGGATCCAGGTCGCGGAGCTCTCCCGGGTGGGCCAGCGCCTTGCGCTCGGAGGCGAACCGCAGCCGCAGGTCGACCACGCCCGGCACCGCCGCGGTGGCGTGGCCGGCGGTGGCTTGGGCCGGCGGCGGCGCCGCGGAAAACGGCGGCACCTGATCTTCAGGGTGCTTTACGCCAGCGCCGCCAGGCTCTCCGGCCGCGTGCCGGCCCGTGCGGCGGGCTGGCTGCGCCGGGGCGAACCAGTCGGCCGTCGGGCTGTCGCCTTCCTGGCCGGCCGTGCCGTTGGGCGCCGCCGGGGCCGCGTGGCGCCCGCCCCGCGCCCGGTCCCCCGGGTCCTGGACGGCTCCGGCGCCCGCGCTTGCCCCGCCGCCGGCCGCACCCGTGGTTCCGGGGAACCCGGGACTGGGGTCGGGGCCGGGGAAGCCGGGACCGGGGAACCCGAGGGCGGCGTTCCCCGCGCCCGGGCCCGCCCGCTCCGCGCCGCCGTGCCCGGGATCCGCGCCGTTGCCCTGGTCACCCGGGACCGTGCCGGGCCCCCGGTCGACGCGGTAGTAGAACGGCTTGATCCCGAACGGGTCCCTGGCGCAGAACAGCTCGCGGGTCCAGGTGTCCCAGATGGCGAACGCGTACATGCCACGGAGCCGGTGCACGACCTCCTTGCCCACCCGCGCGTAGGTCTCGAGGAGAACCTCGGAGTCGCCGCTGGACCGCAGCTCGACGCCCTGGTCGCGCAGTTCCTGGCCAAGCTCGATGTAGTTGTAGATCTCACCGTTGAAGATCATCCAGTAGCGCCCGTCGGCGGACCGCATCGGCTGGTGCCCGGCCTGGGAGAGGTCGATGATCGCCAGCCGGTCGAAGCCGAGCGCCACGTCCGCGTCGGTGTACATGCCTTCGTCGTCGGGCCCGCCGTGGCGCATGCAGTCGAGCGCGCTCGTAACCCAGTTCTGGTCCGGATCTGCCTCGTGGGCCAGCGCCAGACAGCCGGCGATTCTGCACATCGTGGTCCCTAACGGTTTCCGCGAGTTGTCTGGGGTTCGATCCTACGATGGAGCCGGTACCCGCGGGACTCATCTGCCTGCCTCCCTCGCGGGCGCTCGGCTGGGGCCTCGCTGGCTTCGGGAGGCACGGGGGTCTGGGGGCTTGCCCCCGGAACCAGCAGAGTCTCGGCGCCGGGAAGCCGCAGCGCGGAGCGATGCGGCGTGGGGCCCGGCGCCTGCGGCGTGTCGGCTGAGGCGGGTTACACAGGGTGGACGCCCCGCTGAGTGGTCATTCGCCGCGCCAGACGGGCGGGCGCTTCTCGGCGAAGGCGACCGCGCCCTCCATGGCGTCGGCGGACAGGAACACCGGGACGGCGATCTCGTTCTGCCGCGCGAACTCCTCGGCCCGGGACCAATCGGCCGATTCCACCGCGATCCGCTTCGTGGCGGCCAGCGCGAGCGGCGCGTTGCGGCCGATCTCGACGGCGAGCGCACGGGCGTCGGCGAGGGCCTCGCCCGGCCGCACCAGCCGGCTGACCAGCCCGGCCGCGTGCAGGCGGGACGCCGGGAACCGGTCCCCGGTCAGCGCGATCTCCATGGCCAGGTGATAGGGGATGTGGCGAGGCAGGCGCAGCAGCCCGCCGGCGCCCGCGACCAGCCCCCTGGTCACCTCCGGCAGGCCGAACGTGGCCTCCTCGCTGGCCACGATGAGGTCGCACGCCAGCGCGATCTCGAACCCGCCGGCCAGGGCGTAGCCCTCGACCGCGGCGATGGCGGGCTTGGCGGGCGGGCGCTCGGTGATGCCGCCGAAGCCGCGGCCGCCGGCCGTGGAGTTCTCTCCGGCGGCGAAGCCCTTCAGGTCCATTCCCGCGCAGAACGTGCCGCCCGCGCCGGTGAAGACGAACGCTTTGACGTCGGGGCGGGGGTCAAGCTCGTCGATGGCCGCGGCGATCTCCCGCGCCACCGCCTCGTTGACCGCGTTGCGCGCCTGTGGGCGGTTGATGGTGATGACGGCTACCCCGTCGGCCACCTCGGCCAGTACGTCGTCAGGCACTGCCTCGCCTCCTCCGGGTCACCTGGACTGGAAAGAGTCTGGCACGTTACCTACGGGTAACGTCAGGCGGGTCGTGCGGTGGCGTACCGGAACCGGTCCCCGTCACGTATCCTGGCGGGCTTCCCAGTACTTGATGTGGTCGGTCTTCGGCACCGGCCGCGTCACCATCGCGACCGGCCGCAGCGGCCGCTGCGAATAGTTGAAGATCCTCGAGAACGGGTACGCCCGCGCGTCGTTGGCGGCCAGCGGCTTCAGCCCGAAGGTCTGCTCGGTGTAGGCGAGGATGCTGGCGAACGTGGCGGGCTTGCCGTCGGTGAACGCGTGCTTGGCGAACGGGCTGACCACGACCAGGGGCACGCGGGGGCCCTGGTGGGTGCCATCCGGGTTGACCCCGGGGGGCACCTGGTCATAGAAGCAGCCGCAGTCGTCCCAGGTGATGAACAGCACGGTGGATTTCCACTCCGGGCCGTTCATGACCGCCGACGCGACGCGGCCCAGCCAGTTGTCCCCGGCGGTCATGGAGAACCCGTTGTGCTCGGAGTTCAGGGCGTCCTTGCCACCGGGCGTGACGATGGACAGCGCAGGAAGGTTGCCGGACCGGGCGTCGCCGGCGAACTGCGTCGCGGGCAGATTGTTGCTGTGCTGGCTGGTGTCCAGGCACTCCGCGATGCTGGGGCAGATGTCCCAGATGTACCCGCTGCTTTTCGCCGGCACCGGCTGGCCGTAGATACGCCAGGACAGCCCGGCGGCGTGCAGCCTGTCCATGATCGACGGAACGTAGTGGACCGGCGTCTTCCGGAATGCCCCGCCGAAGGGGAGCTTCAGCGCCGGATCGGGGATGCAGCTGGGGACCTTGCGCGTCTTCGCACCCAGAGCTGGGCTCCACGGCGTGACCCGGCTGGAGTTGCAGCCCCAGCCAGGGCCGACGGGCACGCCGGCCGCGGGCTTGGGGTTGCCGCCGGCGAAGCCGTCCAGGTTGCCCAGGGCCGCGTAGAGGTGGCCGCCCCATGACGGCGAGTCGGCCATGCTGAACGTCGCGTCGGAGATGGCGAAGCGGTTCGCCAGCGAGACCAGGTTGGGCACCTGGCTTGGCTTATAGCCGCTGATGCACCGGTAGTGCTGGGACGGGTGGCACCCGGGAACCTTCTGCCAGCCGTCCATCTTCCCGCCATCGATGGCCGACCGCTGCGCCGCCACGCCATGGCTGACGTTCGGCACGACGTCCGGAGAGACGCCCGGGTGGACGACCGCCCCGTTCGACAGGGTCACCGACGACGGCATTCCGCCTTTGGGGCAGCGGCGCGGGTGGGCGTCACACCAGTACCCCAGCATGCTGTCGAAGCTGTGATTTTCCAGGTAGAGGACCACGATGTGGCGGACCGGGGATGCCTTGGCACGCCCCGCGCCCGGCCGGGCAACGGTGCCGGCGGCGGCGCGAACGCCGGCCGGCCGGGCGCCGCGCCGGCCGGCCGCGCCAGCGCGGCCGCGGCAGCCGTCAGGGCTACGGCCACTGCCCCCAGCATGATCCAGCGAACGCGACGGCCGTGATGAGCGATCAAGGGATGACTCCCGTTGGCTGACTGCTTCGGCACGATCGGGCCGCACGGCGAGCGGCTTTGAGTCCACCACTCTTGTACACCGAGGCCCGCGGGATTCCTAGGATGAACTCGATGAGACGAGCCATCGGGCACATGTTGTCGTCAGACCCCCCGCTGCTGCCTGCCGCGACGCGGCGGCCCGCGGCCATCGCCGTGGCCGTGTGCGCCGTGGCCACGCTGGTGCTCGCGGTGCTCGTCCATGGCCGCGCCACCGCCGATGGGCTTGACCGGGTGGCCGACTACGCCATCCGCCACGGCATCGGCAGCCACCGGACAATCCTGAAGCTGATCGTGCTGCCGGGCACGCCGATCGTGGCGACCGTGCTGACCGCCGCGCTGGTGCTGGCCTGCCTCGTGGCGCGGCGCTGGCGCGCGGCCGCGCTGGTGGCGGTGGCGGCGATCGCCGCACCCGTCCTGACCGAGTTCGTGCTCAAGCCCCTCGTCGCCCGCAAGATAGGGGCCAGCGTGGGAAGCTTCCCCAGCGGGCACGCCGCGATCACGTTCGCGCTCGCCGTTGCGGTGTGCGTCCTGCTCGCGCAGCCGTCGCGCCGCCCGCGGCCCGCGCTGCGCGGCCTGCTCTCAGTGGCCGCGCTGCTGGCGGCCATCGCGGTCTCGGTGTCGATGGTGGCGCTGAGACGCCACTACTTCACCGACATCATCGGCGGGGCAGCCGTCGCCACGGCGGTGGTCCTGCTGACGGCCTTCGCCCTGGACTGGCTCGGCGCCGACGGCGGCCACGGCACGGACCGCCCCGGCGGGCGCTCGTCCCGCCCGGCCCCGGGAGCGCACCGGCTGGATCGTGTTCCGTAGCGAGTTGGTCACCAATTCGCCAAGCGGACGGCCTTAGGTCGCCGAGAGCCGGAAGTTTTGAGGTCAAGGAATCTACACTCTTGTGCCATGCATCGCCCATCGCACCCCCGGCGGAACGGTGGCACGCGAGCACACGTCATCGCCGCCTGCGCCACCGTGGCCGGCCTGCTTGCCCTGGCGGCCGGATGCGGCGTCTCGGCATCGCTGATACCGGCATCGCAGGAAGCGACATCGCACCGGACGGCGCCGCTCGTCCGGTCATCGCATGGTGTGGCGGGGACGCACCCCGTCGCCGCGGCGGAGGCACTTCCGGCCGCCGGTGAGGGCATCGTCGGTGGGCGCGCCGCGCCCGGCCACGGGGGTAAGCCGGCCGGAAAGAGCGGCGGCACCGGCGGCACCGGCGGTACCGGCGCCGGCACCGCCCCCGGTGCCGCGCTGTTCGGCGGTACGGACCCGCTGGTCGGGGAGCAGGGCGCGCTGGGCCGCACGCTGGCCATCGTCCGGGTCTACTACCACATCGGCGACGCATTTCCCACGCCGGAGGACCAGGCGCACATGGCCGCGGGCAGCACCCTGCTGGTCAGCCTCGACAGCACCGGAACGAGCTACGCGTCGATCGCGGCGGGGGACAAGGACGGCGCGATCCTGTCCTTCCTCCGGGCGGTGAACCAGGCGGCGGTCCGGTATCACCTGAGCGCGATCTACGTCAGCTTCCAGCACGAGCCGGACAACTCGCTGGCCTCCGGGCTCGGCTCACCGGCGGAGTTCGTCCAGGCCTGGGACCACGTCCGCCAGCTGGCCGCGTCGGCCCACCTGAACTGGCAAAATGGCGGCCGGCTGCATTGGGTGCTCATTATCATTCACAGCACTTTTGCGAGCGGTGCCGCCATTTCGTTCTGGCCGGGGGCCGGCGAGGTGGATGTCGTCGCCGTCGACGGCTACAACAGCTACCGCTGCAAGAGCAGCTTGCAGAGCCAGGCACAGACGCCCGCCCGCTTGTTCGATCCGGCGCTGAGCTTCGCCGCCAGCCACGGCGGGCTGCCGGTGTTCATCGCCGAATGGGGCAGCGATACCGTTCAGCCCGCCGAGCAGACCACGTTCATCCAGCAGATGCAGAGCTATGTCGCCGGCAACCCGCAGATCGCCGCGGCGCTGTACTGGGACGAAGGCGGCCCCAACTGCAACTACGCCATCGACAACAACTCGGCGGCGCTCTCCGCCCTGGCGGCCATGGGCCACTCGTCGGCGATGCAGGGCTCCGTCTAGCCCGGCCGCCCGTCGCTGAGTACTCCGGTACTCAGCCGTCGCTGAGGATGGGCTTGTGAGCCGCCAGCGCTTCTACTACGAACGCGGCCAGCGCGTCGAGGTCATCACCTGGTGGGCTGGCCGCGGCCCCCGCAACGTCCTGATCCAGCGCAGCGACGGCACCCGGGTGGTCCGCCCGTTCCGCGGCCTGCGCCGCGACCCGCCCGCGCGTGGGCAACAGGCGGGACGGCCTCGCAGCGCCAGGCCGTCCTGCCTGCCATAAGGCTGCCGTGCCTCAGCTGTAGACGATGGTGACCGCCGTCTTGGTGCTGCTAATGGACTTGCCGGTGATCGTGCCGGTCGCGCCCTTGTACGGCCCGGTCCCCCCGGTCACCTTGCCACTGAACGTCTTGCCGCCGTTAGTGCTGGTGAGTGCGCCGTACAGGAACCCGCCCTTGAGGTCGACCGCCACGCCTGCCGTGGCCGAGTTCGTCCCCGTGAACGTGATGTTCACGTCGTCGAACCCGATGGTCTTGCCCGTGCTGTTGACGTCGGTCTCCTGGAGGCCGAAGTTCGTTTTGGTGAAGGTGACCATCTTCACCGTCACCGCGGTGAACTTCAGCGTGGTCGAGGCGTTGTGAGCGCTGGCTACGGCGGGGAGCGCCAGTGCCCCCGTCGTGCCGAGAACGGCAGCCGCGGCTGCCGCCACGATGGACTTGCGAATCTTCATGATTGTCCTCCCTGTTGAGCCTTGCCGCCGGTCAGAGAATGAGCGACGGCTCTTGCTTGACCGGCGATTCAAACTGACCCATTACCAACCGGCCAGTCGTTAGCCTGGCAAGCTCCCCACGCGCTGGCATCAGCGAAATGACGTACCGAAGCGTGCGGAAATTGACTATGCGCAAACGGGCCGCCGGGCTGGCCGCGGCGCACGCCTACCGGCATGATCTTGCGGCGGCCGGGACCTGGGTACTAGGGAACCCCCCTAGCCGTGAAAACCAGGGCGGTCATCTGCCCGCTGTGCCGCCAGGCCCACGAGCGGTGCGTCTTCACGGCCGGGTCGGCTGGTCATGGTGCTCGCGGGCGCGTTCGTCGGCCGGTGCCTGGTGGTGCTCGCCTACCGGCTCGCCAACCAGGAGCAAGGCTCTGCCGTGGCCAGGCGGTACTACAACCGGCGTGACCTGATCGGGCACTGGATCAGGCGCCAGCAACGCGAGCAGCGCCCGTGCCCGCACGCCTGCGCGCATGACCCAGGGGAGAGGCCATGAGTGCAGGTCAGACGCGGTTTCCTATAACTTGGGCTGGAACCTGATGCCGCCGTCGAAGCGGATGACATCGGCGTTCATGTAGTCGTTGTCGATCAGCGAGCAGACGAGCCGGCCGAACTCCGCCGCCGTGCCCATCCGCTTGGGGAACACCACGGGGGCGGCGAGCTTGGCCTTGAACTCCTCACTGGCCGGTCCCGTCCCGTAGATGGGGGTGTCGATGATGCCCGGGCAGATGGTGAGGACCCGCACGCCGATGACCGACAGGTCGCGCGCGGCCGGCACGGTCATGCCGATGATCCCGCCCTTGGACGCCGAGTAGGCGAGCTGGCCGGTCTGGCCCTCGATCCCCGCGACGGACGAGGTGTTGACCACCACTCCGCGCTGGTTGTCCGAGTCCACCGGCCCGGTGCGGGCGATCGCCGCGGCCCCGATGCGCATCAGGTTGAAGGTGCCGATCAGGTTGATGTCGATCACCTTGCGGAAGGTGGCCAGGGCGTGCGGCGACCCGTCCCGGTTCACCGTGCGCTCCGCCCACCCGATGCCCGCGCAGTTCACGACCACGCGCAACGGCGACCCCTGCGCGGCGGCCACGTCGACGGCCGCGGCCACCGACCCCTCGTCGCAGACGTCGGTCTGCACGAACTTGCCGCCAAGCTCGGCGGCGACCGCCTCGCCGCGGTCGGCGTTCAGGTCGGCGACGACCACGGTGCTGCCCGCGGCGGCAAGCGCGCGCGCCGTCGCCTCGCCCAGGCCGCTGGCACCGCCGGAGATGATTGCTGCGGTTCGGTTCAGGTCCATCCCCGGAGCATACTTGTTTGCTACTCGCCAGTAGCAATCCGGGTAGGGCGCCGGGGACGGCCCCCGATGACGTGGGCCGGTGGATTGGGATCTCCTACCCTGCACGGGTGAGGGAGATCGTGACGTACCTCGAGATGACCGATCGTGACCAGCTCAACCCCGGCGCACCGGTGCCGGGCCTGTTCCTGGAGTCCTTGGCGCGGGACTCGCCGCTGGTCCCCCGCATCCTGGCCAGGGTGGGTGCTCCGTACGGCTGGAAGAGCGCCTGCCGCACCGGCGAGGACTGGCAGGTGTGGCTCGCCGAGCGCCCGGAGCGGACGTTTGAATTGCTGTCCGTTGCGGGTGAGCCGGCCGGCATCGTGGCCTACGAGCCCCATCCCGGCGACGAGGTGGAGATCAAGAGCTTCGGGCTGCTGCCGGAGTTCGTCCGCAGGGGGCTCGGCGGGTACGCGCTGACGCTGGCGGTTCAGCGGGCGTGGGAACTGTCCGCCACGGTCAGCAGGGTCTGGCTGCACACGTCATCGTTCGACCACCCCAACGCCCTGCCCAACTACCACCGCCGGGGCTTCCGTACCGTCGGGACCGAAGAGGGCGAGCGCGGCTGACCCCGCGCAGCTCCGATCACCCTCATGACCCGCCGACTCGGCCGCCAGCTCGGCAGTCCGCCACGTTCGCGTCTGACCCCGGTCGGCGGACCCGCCGCGCAAATGTCGGCACCCATGCCTATGGTGGGTTTAACGGTCATGAACCGTGCCTGGCCCCGGGTGACCTGGTCATCCGTGATCGCAGGGGCTATCGCAGGTCGGTCTTCAAGATATATCTTGAAGACTAGCTCGTAGTCTGATAGGCATGTGCCCGCGGCCAACTGGGCGGGCGCCGGGCACGGTGGGTGCCTGCGGCGCGGTGCCGGGGGGGCGCTCGTGGCATCGTGCGGATGACGGCAAGGAGAAGTCGTGAGGAAGTTCCGCGGGAACCCTTGGGCAGTGTTGCTGGTTGTCTCGCTGGGGTTCTTTATGACCCTGCTCGACCTGACGATCGTCAACATCGCGATCCCCAACCTGATCACGAAGCTGCACGCGTCGCTCGATGACGTCCTCTGGGTGATCAACGCCTACGCGCTGGTGCTCGCGGTCCTGGTCATCACGGCGGGCAGGCTCGGTGACCTGATCGGTCCCCGGATCATGTTCACCAGCGGGGTCGCGGTGTTCACCGCGGCCTCGGCCGCGTGCGGGTTTGCCCCGAGCCCCGGCTGGCTGATCGGCTTCCGCGCGGTCCAGGGTCTTGGCGCCGCCATGCTCATGCCGCAGACCCTCACGATCATCACGAATACGTTCCCGGCGGAACGGCGCGGCGCGGCGTTCGGCGTCTGGGGCGCGGTGGCCGGGGTGGCCACCATCGCCGGGCCTACGCTGGGCGGGCTGCTGGTCACCGCCTTCGACTGGCGGTGGATCTTCTTCGTGAACCTGCCGATCGGCGTGATCGTGCTGGCGATCACCCCGCTGATCATCCCGGACCTGCGGCCGGGCCGCAGGCACCGCATCGATGTCTGGGGCGTGCTGCTGGCCAGCGCGGGGCTGCTCGCGATCTGCTATGGCCTGGTCGAGGGGCAGAAGTACAACTGGGGCACGATCACCGGGTTCATCAGCATCCCGCTGATCCTTGGCCTGGGTGTCGTGCTGCTGCTCGTCTTCCTGCTTGTCCAGAAGCTCACCCAGAACAACGAGCCACTGGTGCCGTTCGCGCTGTTCCGTGACCGGAACTACTCGGTGGTGAACTGGGTGTCCGGCGTGCTCGCCATCGGCATGATGGGCATCTTCCTGCCGCTGACCATCTACTTCCAGTCCGTTCTCGGCTTCTCGGCGCTGAAGGCCGGGCTCGTGATGGCCCCCGCTTCGGTTGTCTCCATGTTCGTCGCGCCCGTGGCGGGCCGGTCCACCGACAAGATCGGCGGCAAGTTCATCCTGATGTCCGGCCTGATCCTGTTCGGGGCCGGCATGGGCTGGCTCGCGCTCATCGCCCACCCGAACTCCTCGTGGCTCATCTTCATGGCACCCCTGGTCGTGGCCGGGCTGGGCATGGGCTGCATCTTCGCCCCGATGGTCACGGTCGCCCTGCGCAACATAGACCCGCGGATGGCCGGCGCGGCATCCGGCGTGCTGAACACCATCAGGCAGGTAGGCCTGGTGGTCGGTACCGCCACTGTGGGTGCGCTGCTGCAGAACCGGCTCGTCTCGTCGATATCGAGCCAGGCCAGCACCCGGTCGGCCGCGCTGCCGCCCCAGGTGCGCAGCCGGTTCGTGACCGAGATCAACCACTCAGCGCAGAACGGCATCCAGGTGGGCGCCGGCCAGAGCGGCGGCAGCACCCACCTGGCGGGCGTGCCCGCGCAGATCGTCGCCGAGATCGCCCGCATCGGCCACGAGGTGTTCACCTCCGCCTTCGTGACGGCCATGAAGCAGACGATGCTGCTGCCGGTCATCCTCCTCGCCGTCGGCGCGGTGAGCTGCCTGGCGATCAAGGAAGGCAAGCGCGCCCCAGCCCCGGAGCAGCCCGAGGCTGCCAAGGCGGCGGAAACGGTAACGCCGGCCTGATAGGGAGTTCGTTCGAGCCCGCCTGATCCGAAGGTCAGGCGGGCTCGTACATTTCGCCGGCCCAGACGTCGGGTACCTCGGCGGGTTCCGGGTCGAAGGGGAACCTGTCGGCGAACGCGGGCACCAGGTCCGACAGCCAGGTCGCCTCCGGGCAGAACCTGGCGAAGAACGGCTCGCCGACCAGGCTGGGGTCCCGCGCCTGGATCATGTGCAGGACGAACACCTTCTGCCCCGCTACCTCGGCTATGCCGTCGACGCACACCTTGCCGGGGGTGGCCGACATGGACGGCCCCCGCACGGTCCTGGCCAGCCCGGAAACGCTCCGGAAGGCCTCGCGGAAGACCTGGTAACCACGGGCCAGCGGCACCGCGAAGTAGTCCTGCGGACCGGTGTCGCGCTCCACGAACATGTAGTACGGCACCATGCCCATCTGCACCTGCGTCCGCCACATGCCCGCCCAGATGGCTGCCTCGTCATTGATGGACCTGATCAGCGGCGCCTGGGTCCGGATGACCGCCCCGGTACCGCGGATCCGGCGTACCGCCTCGGCCACCATCTCCGGGCCGAGCTCGCGCGGGTGGGAGAAGTGCGCCATGAAGGCCAGCGTCCGGCCCGAGGCCACCACCCTTTCGAACAGCCGCAGGGTGTCGTCGGCATCGGGATCGGTGACGAATCGCTGCGGCCAGTAGGTCAGCGACTTGCTCCCGATCCTTATCGATTCCAGGTGTTCCAGGCCCGGGCCGAGCAGCGGCTCGATGTAGCGGCGCAGGACGTCCGCCCCCATGATCATCGGATCGCCGCCGGTAACAAGAACCGAGGTCACCTCCGGGTGCGCCCGCAGGTATCTGGTCACGCTTTCGATGTCCGAGGTGGCCATCTTGAGGTCCGGCTCGTCGACGAATTGCGCCCAGCGGAAGCAGTAAGTGCAGTAGGCGTGGCACGTCTGGCCCTGCTTGGGAAACACCAGCACCGTCTCGGGATATTTGTGCTGCACACCCGGCAGTGGCTCGTCATCATGCTCGGGAATGTTCAGCGCGAGCTGGCCGGCCGGGTGCGGGTTCAGCCGCATCCTGATCTCGTGGACGGCCGCCCGCATGTCCGATTCGGGCGCATCCCGTGAGATCAGTGCGGCGATACGGCCGACGTCCGTCGCGGGTAGCATTTCGGCCTGCGGGAATACGAGCCTGAAGATAGGGTCATCGGGCGCCGCGTCCCAGTCGACCAGGTTGTCCAGCACGTAGGAATTGGTGCGGAAGGGAAGCACCATACCCACGGCGCGGATGGCCAGCCGCTCGCTGGTGCTGAGCCCGGCCCGCTGGGCCAGGGCATCGAGGTGTTTCGCGGTAAAGGCGCGATACCGGCGTCCGGCGACGGCCGGCAAGACGTGGGGTCCAGTCACGCATCTCCCTCGGGTCGGGTACTGCCCTGTACCTTCTGGGGTCGCCAGGTACCTTCAGCCAGTCGCTTCCGGTTTTTCCGCCGCTCGTTACGTCTAACGAGCGCACCCTCTTAGACGCTCCCGGGGGGCGGAATGCCGCGCCGAGATGATTACGAGAAGATCACAGTGCGAGATCACAGTGCGCGCGCAACGGTCACGGCCAGCCAATCCGTACCTATCCCCATATCCGCACATCACGGGAGCCGCCCAGGCAACACCCGGCTGCGGTACGGCTCGTCTGCTCCTGGCCGGCGCGTGCGCGCCAGGGCCGGGTGGTGATCCCCACGCCTTGACCTGATGGTTACCCCACCATAGGGCAATAAACATGTCGAGCGGGTCATCACGGCTGGCCTGGGGCAACGTGGGTCACGCCGGACCGCCAGGCACAGCCGTGATACCGGCCCGCGCGGGGGCGGCCCCAGGTGAGAAGCTTGACGCCATGCGGCACACCCCCGCCCCGTCGGCAGCACCCTGACACGGCCTGGTGGATCGCGCCGTGTCTGGAGAGACCCCGCCGCACGGCGGCGCCCGGCCCATCACGATCGCGGTCGATGCCATGGGCGGCGACCACGCGCCAGACGCGGTCGTAGCGGGTGCGGTCGCCGCGGCGGCTGAGCTGAACATCGACGTGATCCTGACCGGCCGCTCCGCCCAGCTGGGGCCGCTGCTGGCCGGCCACGCCCGGCCGAACGGCCGGGCCGGCGGCGCACCGGGCCCGGCCGGAACGCCGCCGCGGGAGCAGGTACGGATAGCCGCCGCCGATGACACCGTTGGCATGGACGAGGGCGCGCTGGCGAGCTGGCGGCGGCCCCGGTCCAGCGTGGCGATCGCCTGCCAGCTCGTCCGGCGGGGACAGGTGCAGGCCGTGGTCTCCGCCGGGTCCACCGGGGGGATCGTGGCCACCGCGCGGCTGCGGCTGAGATCGCTGCCCGGCGTCATGCGGCCGGGCCTGGCGGTGGTCCTGCCCACCCAGCCGGGGCCCACCCTGCTGGTGGACGCGGGCGCCATCGCCGACCCGAAACCGGAGATGCTGCTCGCGTTCGCCCATCTCGGGGTCGCCTACGCTCAGGTCGCGCACGGCATCGCCGAGCCGCGGGTGGGCCTGCTCACGATCGGCGCCGAGCCGGGCAAGGGCAACAAGCTGACCCGCCGGGCCCACGAGCTCCTGGCCGGGGCGCCGCCGCACGGCGGCCTGCCGATCTGTTTCGCCGGCAACGTAGAGGGCAGTGACCTGCTGGCCGGCAAGGCGGACGTGATCGTGACCGACGGTTTCACCGGCAACGTCGCGCTCAAGACGCTGGAGGGGGCCGGGGCGTACGCCACGGAGCAGATGCGCGCCGCGGTGGCCGGTTCCGCCACCGCCCGGCTCGGCGCGCTGTTCTTGCGGCGCGCGCTGCGGGAGCTGAGGGGGCGCATGGACGCGGAGACCTACGGCGGCGCGGCGCTGCTCGGGCTCGAGGGCACGGTGGTGATCGCGCACGGGGCATCCACCGCCAAGGGGATCATGTCCGCTTGCCGGCTGGCGGCGGACCTCGCCCACGGACAGATCACCGAGAAGATCAGGGAGCGGTTCGGCCCCGCGCGCGGCGGCCACTTCCTGCGGCGCTCCTGACCGGCCAGGTGCGGGGTATGGAGGGGCGCGACCTGGCCGGCGCCACCGGGGGGCCCCAGCCGGAGCGCTCCGCCGGGCTGACCTGCCGGGCCGGTCTGAGTAGCGCTTTTATCAGCGGCGGGGCACCTCGGGCCGCCGATAGGCTGGTATACATGGCCGATCCCCAGGAGGTTCTCGCGGCACGGGTGCGCGCGGCGGTCACGGCCGCGTTCGGCGCCGAGCAGGCCGGTGCCGACCCGCTCATCCGTCCTTCGCAGTTCGCGGACTTCCAGGCCAACGTGGCACTCCCGCTCGCCAAGAGCCTCGGCAGGCCGCCCCGTCAGGTGGCCGGGCAGATCGTCGCGCACCTCGACGTGGCCGGCGTCTGTGACGATGTCGAGGTCAGCGGGCCCGGGTTCATCAACCTCACGCTCGCCAGCGACTGGATCGCCGGCCAGGCATCGGGCGAACTGGCGGACGCGCGCCTCGGTGTGCCGGCAGCGGTCCCGGCCGAAACGGTGGTCGTGGACTACTCCTCGCCCAACGTCGTGAAGGAAATGCACGTCGGCCACCTGCGCACCACCGTGGTCGGGGATGCGATCGTGCGGGTCCTCGAATATCTCGGGCACACGGTGGTGCGGGCCAACCACGTTGGGGACTGGGGCACCCAGTTCGGCTTGCTCATCGAGCACCTGCTGGATGTCGGCGAAGAGGCCGCCCGCGCGGCGCTGTCGGCCGGCGAGATCAACGCTTTCTACCAGGCCGCGCGGGCCAAGTTCGACGCCGACCCGGCCTTCGCGGAGCGGTCCAGGCACCGGGTGGTGGCGCTGCAAGCGGGCGATCCGGACACGGTGCGCCTGTGGCAGGACCTGGTGGCCGATTCAAAGCAGTACTACAACGCCATCTACCAGCGGCTCGGCGTCACCCTGACGGATGCGGACCTGGCGCCGGAGAGCTTCTACAACCCCATGCTCGGCCGACGTCTGCGCGGAACTGGAAACGGACGGGATCGCGGTGATCAGCGACGGCGCGCTGGTCGCTTTCCCGCCCGGCTTCACCGGCCGCGACGGGGCGCCGCAGCCGATGATTCTGCGCAAGCGCGACGGAGGCTACGGCTACGACACCACCGACCTGGCCGCGATCAGGTACCGCATCAGGGACCTGAAAGCCACCAGGCTCATCTACGTGGTCGGCGCCGAGCAGTCCCTTCACTTCAGGATGCTGTTCGCGGTGGCCCGCCAGGCCGGGTGGCTGACCGACGAGGTCAGGGCGGAGCACGCGGTGATCGGCCTGGTCACGGGGTCGGATGGCGGGCGGATTCGGACCCGCACCGGCGAATCGGTCAAGTTGATCACCCTCATCGACGAGGCGGTCGAGCGGGCCGAGGACGTGATCGCCGACCGGTACGAGGACCCCGAGTTGCGCCACCAGATCGCCGACGCGGTCGGCATCGGCGCGCTCAAGTACGCGGATCTCTCGGTCGCCCGCGACTCCGGATACACCTTTGATTTCGACCGCATGCTGGCGCTGACCGGCAACACCGGCCCCTACCTGCAATACGCCACCGCGCGGATCAGGTCGATCTTCCGCAGGGCAGGCCTGGACCCGGGGCAGGCGGCCGGGCCGATCACGCTCGGCGAAAGCGCCGAGCGGGCCCTGGCGCTGACCCTGCTCGGCTTCGGCCCGGCGGTCCACCACGCCGCCGAGACCGCCGAGCCGCACCACCTGGCCAGCTTCGTGTTCGACGTCGCGAGCGCCTTCACCACGTTCTACGAGGAATGCCCGGTGCTGAAGGCGCCGGCCGAGCCGGTGCGCGAGAGCAGGCTCGCGCTGTGCGCGCTGGCCCTGCGGGTGCTGACGACGGGGCTCGGCCTGCTCGGCGTCCCGGTGCCAGACCGCATGTAGCGACCGCGGGTAGCCCAAGAGGCAAATCCCAGGCAAATCCCAGCTTGGCCTTGTCGATGTCCCAGGCCGGGCGGCGACGCTACCTGGCATGAGCAATCCATACGGGTCACCGGACGCCGACCCCGCGGGCGGCCAGCCGACCCAGCCGTTCTGGCTGGGCCCCGGCCCGGGCGCGGCGAAGCCCACGGCGGGAGAGCCGCCCGGCGCGGCCGGCCCGGGCCGGGCGCCGACCAGGCGGCGAGCTTCGGCGACCACCCGAAGTCCGGCCGCCGCACGGCGCTCCACTGGACGCTGGGCCTTGCCGCGGCCGCCCTGCTGATCGGGGCCGGCACGGCCGCGGGCCTGTCGCTGCTCGGCCACTCCTCGCCAAGCCCCGCGGAGGCCCAGGTCAGCCCGGCCGGTGCACGGCAGGCGGCGCTGCTCAACTCGGCGCTCAGCCACGCTGGCTCGCCGGGCAGCCTCAGCACCGCCCTGAGCGCCACCGAGCTGGGCGGCGGGGGCACTCCGGGCGGGGCACGGGCAGGTGCAGCCGCCAGGGGAACGGCCGCACCGGCCTGCGCCAGGGCCCGCCGGGCCGCCTGGGCCGCCCGGCGGGCCGCCCGGCCGGGGCTGGCGCGCTGGTTCCAGCACGGCGCGGCGCGCTGCCGGCTGTTCCGCCACCGCGTCTTCGCGTTCCTCCTGCTGCGCGGGGTGGACGGCCAGTTCACCATCCAGACCCGGCGGGGCATCAAGACGCTCGCCTACGAGCGTGGCGTGATCCAGTCGGCTGACGCCGGCAAGTCCATCGTGGTCAAGGCCGCCGACGGAACGACCTGGACCTGGGACCTGGTCAGCACGACCGTGGTCCGGGACCGGCAGGGAAAGGTCCCGGCCAGCACGCTGACCGGCCGAACGCCGGTCTGGGTGGGCGGCCCGGTGACCGGCGGCGCGAAGGACGCAAGGCTCATCATTCTCCGGCCCCCGCAACCCCCGGCGCCCCCATCCTCCACGCCGGACAGCTAACGCGAGGGCCGGCGCGCCGCCTCCCGCGGGATGGGCCCCGCGGGAGGCGGCGGGGTGACCGGGGGCCCGTTCAGGAGGAGGGGCATGAGCGGGCCCCCCGCCCGGCCCGGACCGGCGCCGGTCCCCATAGCCCCGCCCGCCTCCCCCGCCCCGCCCGCCTCCCCTTCCCCCTTCATTCCCACCAAGGCCCAGAACCGGCAGAATGTCCCCGGGAAGTGATGACAGCCAACGACCGGATCCCTCAGGTGCTCGTCGTGGACGACGAGCCGAACATCCGTGAGCTGGTCCAGGTCGCGCTGAAGTTCCACGGGTGCGCCGTGAGCACGGCGGCCAGCGGGGCGGACGCGCTGCGGCAGGCGGAGTCGGCCCGGCCGGACCTGATCGTCCTGGACGTCGTCCTGCCCGACATCGACGGCTTCGAGGTATGCCGCCGCCTGCGGGCCGAGGGCAACGAGGTACCGGTGATCTTCCTGACCGCACGGGACACCTCCTCGGACACCGTGACCGGCCTGGCGCTCGGCGGGGACGACTACGTCACCAAGCCGTTCTCGGTGGAGGCGCTGGTGGCCCGCGTCCGCGCCGTGCTGCGCCGGGCGTCGCGATCGGCCCCGGCCGCGGGCGACGACGCGACGCTGCGCGCAGCCGACCTGGAACTGGACGAGGCCCGCTGGAGCGTGCACCGGGCCGGGGTCTACGTCGAGCTGTCGCCGACCGAGTTCCGGCTGCTGGCCTACCTCATGCGGCACCAGGGCAGGGTGCTGACCCGGGCGCAGCTCCTGGAGGCCGTGTGGGGCTGGGACTACGCCGGCCAGTCCCAGATCGTCGAAACGTACGTCAGCTACCTGCGCCGCAAGCTCGACCCGCTGGGCCCGCCGCTGATCCACACCCAGCGCGGGGTGGGTTACAGCCTGCGGGCGCCGGGCGGGCACGCCGACGCCGGCCCGCCGCCGGGGTATGGTCACGGGCCCGCGGGATGACCGGTCCCGGGCGCATCTCCCTGCGCGCCCGACTCCTGATCGTGCTGATCGCGGTGACGGCGGCATTCCTGCTCATCATGGGCGGGGTCACCACGCTGGTGCTGTCCCGGCAGCTCAGCCAGCAGTTCAACGCGGACCTGATCGCCTACGCCGCACACCCGCCGGCGAAACTAGTCGGCGGGACGGGCGGCTACCTCGCCGCCGCGTTCTCGATCTGGTCCGGGCGGTCGGAGCTGTTCACCCAGGGCCCGCAGAGCACGCAGCTGCAGGAGCTGATCAACGGCACCCCACGGTTCGTGCTCCACCAGGACTATCTGCACCAGCCGTTCAGCCTCGTCCTGGCCGACGGCACGAGGTTGCGCGCGGTGGCACGCTTCGCCCTGTCCGCGCGGGTGCCGGGCGGGCTCCCGCCCGGCCGGGTGCTGATCGTCGTCGCGCGCCCGGTCAGCGCCCTGACCGCCCAGCTGCACACCGTGGTGATCACCGAGCTGATCACCGGCGGCGCGCTGATCTTGCTGCTCGCGCTGGGCGGCCGGTGGCTGATCGGCCGTGGGCTCGCCCCGCTGAGCCAGATGGCCGGCACCGCGCAGCGGATCACCACGCAAGGTGACCTGACCGCCCGGATGCCCGACGCGGACGAAGGCACCGAGGTGGGCAGGCTCGGCGCGGCGATCAACACGATGCTGGACCGGATCCAGCACGCGTTCGGCGCGCGGCTGCGGTCCGAGCACAAGGTCAGGCAGTTCGCCGCCGACGCCTCGCACGAACTGCGCACCCCGCTGACCACCATCCGCGGGTACGCGGAGCTGTACCGCCAGGGAGCGCTCGGGCCCGATCAGCTTCCCGACGCGATGCGCCGCATCGAGCAGGAGGCGAAGCGGATGAGCACCCTGGTCGCCGAGCTGCTCGAGCTGGCCCGGCTCGACCGCACCTCGTCCCTGGACATCGCCGAGACCGACCTGGCGGTGCTGGTGCGCGACGCCGTCGCCGACGCGCGCGCCGTCGAGCCGGGCCGGCCGGTGCGCGCGGAGGCGCCCGACAGCATGGTCGCGGCCGTCGACGAGGCCCGCATCCGGCAGGTGCTCGCGAACCTGCTCGGCAACGTCCGCGAGCACACCCCGGTGACCACGCCCACCGCGGTGCGGCTTGCGCAGGTGCGCGGCGGCGTCGTGCTCGAGGTCGCGGACGCCGGCCCGGGCATGGCGCCGGGCGAGGCAGCCCGTGCGTTCGACCGGTTCTACCGGGGCGGCGAACGGCACAACGGGGGGCCCAGCGCCGGCCGGGACGGCGACGCGGGCAGCGCCAGGGGGGTGAGCCCGAACGGCGCGGCGGGCGGGGATAGCGGCGGAAGCGGGCTTGGTCTTGCCATTGTCGCGGCCATTGCGCAGGCGCACGGCGGCCAGGCCACGCTCGAGTCCGCCCAGGGGCACGGCACCCGGGTCCGGGTCTGGCTCCCCACCGGCACAATCGCCCCGTGACCGGCAGGGTCCAACGGCCCCTGGCCCATGCCCCATCGCTAATGGCGCGTTACCGCGGAATTCCGAATTTACCGTCCGGAAATTCCCTGCCAATGGTGTTATGCGAGCAAACTGCGCCGGACCAGCAACGGCAACAAGATCGACATCTGGAAGTGCAACGGCACCGGCGCCCAGAAGTGGACGCTCGGCAGCAACGGCACGCTCAGCGTGCTCGGCGGCTGCCTGGCGGACAAGCGCTACACCGGCGCGGGCACCAAGCTCGTTCTCTGGTCCTGCATCGGCCACCGCAACGAGCAGTGGAAGCACCGCTCCAACGGCGAGTTCGTGCTGGCTGCGAAGGGCCTGTGCCTGACCGATCCGAGCGGCTCGGCCAAGAACGGGACCCAGGTCGAGATCCGGGCCTGCCACGACTTCAAGGACCAGCGCTGGTCCGGTCCCTGAGGCCCGGCGAGGTGAACGCGAGCCGGGCCGGCTCTGACAGGGGCGGGCCCGGCTCAGCCGTCTGGTTGCCCGTCCGCCGAGCCGGGTTCGGCCTCGCCGGCCGGGCTGGGCAGGTGCTCGAACAGGTAGTAGACGGCGAGCGCGCCGAAGATGATCAGCCCGGCGAGCGCCGAGACGTACGCCGCGATCAGGGTGCCGACCGCGTAGACGGCACCGCCGAGGGTGAACCCGGGGATGGAATCGCGCAGCGCCTCCGGGGGCAGCGCCGCTCCCAGGGCAGGCGCGTGGGTGACCACATACACCCAGAGCCCGGCGAATCCGGCGGAGATCGCGATCATGACGAGCCCGTAGGTGACGGTGGCGGTGGCGGCAGCGGTGCCGCCCGAGCCGCGCAGGTGGTCCGCGACCAGGGCGGTCGGGAAGGGGATGGCCACGATGCCCATGAGCAGCAGCAGATTCAGGACGAGGAGCGGCCGGTCCACCCGGGTGACGTGCGCCAGGATCGTGTGGTGGTTCATCCACATGATCCCGATGCTGAGGAAGCTGACCACGTAGGCGAAGTACTGCGGCCAGGCGCGCAGCAGGATCGTGGCATTAAGGGTCTTGCCGGTCCCGACCGGCAGCAAGCCGAAGACCAGCACGGTGATGGCGACCGCGAACACCCCGTCGCTGAACGCCTCTAGCCGCCCCGTCGACATGGCCCGGTGATCACCCGGTGGCGGGCGGCTCAGCAGCGGCCGAGGGCTCGGCGGCGGCAGCGGCCGGCGGCTGCACCGAGCGGGCCAGCAACTGGGCCACGTCCACGATCTCCAGGGACTCGCTGGCCTCGCCCGCGGCCTTCTTCGCGCTGATCGCGTCGCCGAGCATGACCAGGCAGTAGGGGCACGCGGTGGAGACCGTGTCCGGGTTGGTGGCCAGGGCCTCGTCGATGCGCTCGGTGTTGATCCGCTTGCCGATCCGCTCTTCCATCCACATCCGGGCCCCGCCCGCGCCGCAGCAGAACCCGCGCTCCTTGCACCGGTGCATCTCCACCGGCTGGACCCCCGGCACCTGCTCCATGATCTGGCGTGGCGCCGTGAAGACCTTGTTGTGCCGGCCGAGGAAGCACGGGTCGTGGTAGGTGATCTTCTCGGCCACCGGGAGTGACCGGGGTCAGCTTGCCCTCGTCCACCAGCCGGGCCAGCAGCTGGGTGTGGTGTATCACCTGGTAGTTGCCGTCAAGCTGCGGGTACTCGTTGGCGAGGGCGTTGAAGCAGTGCGGGCAGCTTGCGACGATCGTGCGCGGCGCGGCCTCGTTGAGCGTCTCGATGTTCTGCTGGGCCAGCATCGAGTAGACGAACTCGTTGCCCATCCGCCTGGCCGGGTCGCCGGTGCAGGTCTCGGCGGGCCCGAGCACCGCGAACTTCACCCCCGCCGTGTGCAGCAGGGTCGCGATGGCCCGGGTGGTCTTGCGGGCCCGGTCCTCCAGCGCTCCGGCGCAGCCGACCCAGAACAGGTACTCGACGTCGTCGCCGACCGGCCCGTCCACCACCGGCACTTCGAAGCCGAGCCCCTCCATCCATTCCGCCCGCCTGGCCGCGCCCATCCCCCATGGGTCGCCCTTGTTCTCCAGGTTCTTCAGCATCCCGGCCGCCTCCACCGGGAATGCCGACTCGATCAGGACCTGGTAACGCCGCATGTCGGAGATGTGGTCGATGTGCTCGATGTCCACCGGGCACTCCTCCACGCAGGCCCCGCAGTTGGTGCATGACCAGAGCACGTCGGGGTCGATCACGCCGTGGGAATCCGAGTCACCCACCAGGGGGCGTACTGCCTCTTGCTTGATGTGCTCGGGAAGGGCATCCCTTTCCGCGTCACTGGCGGCGAGCAGATAGGGGCCTTTGGCCAGCGCGTGGTCGCGCAGGTCCATGATCAGCTTCTTGGGCGACAGCGGCTTGCCGGTGGCCCAGGCCGGGCACTGCGACTGGCAGCGGCCGCACTCGGTGCAGGTCGCCATGTCCAGCATGCCCTTCCAGGTGAAGTCCTCGATCTTGCCCCGGCCGAAGATGTCGGTGTCCGGGTCGGCCTCTTCGAAGTCGAGCACCTTGCCGCCCGAGCGCATCGGCTGTAGCGCGCGCAGGCCGTCCGGGCGCCGGGAGAACAGCACGTTGACCGGGGCGATGACGATGTGCAGGTGCTTGGAGTACGTCAGGAACACCCCGAAGGCCATGATGACCGCGATCTGCGCCAGGATGAACGTCGTCTCGAGCACGCTGTTCACGCCTGTGCCGAGGGGTGCGAGCCAGTGTCCCACCAGTTGCGAGGCGAACGCGCCATGCGGGTACGGGAAAAAGCCGGTGTTGATCTGCGCGCCCCGGTACAGCAGCAGCGTCGCGATCACCAGAAAAATCATCAGCAGAACGAACCACGCCGCGCCGGTGTGCGAGCCAGCGAACCGTGATTCGCGGCCTTCCCGTGCCGGGCTGGTGCGCAGCCGGATGATCGCGAAGGTGATGATGCCGGCCAGCACACCCACCGCGAACAGGTCCTCGACGAACCCGATGAACGCCCAGTGGCCGATGCCGGGGATCGCGAAGCTACGGTCGAACAGCGCACCGTAGGCCTCGATGATCGTCAGCAGCAGGACGATGAAGCCCCAGAACGTGAGCGCGTGCGCCGTGCCCGGCACCGACCATCGCAGCAGCTTGCGCTGCCCGACCACCTCGCTGGCCTGGACCTCTACGTCCCGGCCGGGGTGCTCGCGCACCGCGGCGATCCGCTCCGGCGCGGGCTGGCCGGACCGGGCCACCCGGTACAGCCACCACATCCGCCGCCCGGCGAGCACGGCCGCGACTGCCGTCAGGGCAAGGCCGACAACGATGCGCAGGGCCACGGTGACCTCCGAGTGCGGCGATTGGCTGCAAGCGTACGCCGGGCCCGCCGGCCACCGAAGTGACCACGGCGTGCCCCGGCAATCCCGCTCGGGCCCGGGCGTGCTCCCGGCCCCGGGCGGGCATCTCGCAGCATGCTACTCGCTAGTAACCTCGGTGGGCCGGGCGGCCCGGGGGGTCGGTCCGGTCACCGCGGCTGTCACCGAGGAGTGTCCGGATCCGGGCCCTTCTTACGCCCACGGCGGCCCCAGTCCGGGGAATAGGTCCCGCTACAACAAGGTTGAGCGTGGCAGGCTCAAGTCATTTGCCAGCGACAGCGCACAGTGGCAAACTTGCGTCGACATGGCTCAACTTTCACTACTGACAAGGACTACACATGGCACGTGCGGTAGGGATCGACCTCGGTACCACCAACTCCGTCGTCGCTGTCCTCGAAGGCGGTGAGCCCACGGTTATCGCTAACGCGGAGGGCTCGCGGACCACACCGTCGGTGGTCGCATTCGCCAAGAACGGGGAAGTGCTCGTCGGCGAGGTCGCCAAGCGGCAGGCGGTGACCAACGTCGACCGGACGATCCGCTCGGTCAAGCGGCAGATGGGCACCAACTGGACGGTGTCGATCGACGGCAAGAAGTTCACCCCCCAGCAGATCAGCGCGTTCATCCTCCAGAAGCTCAAGAGGGACGCGGAGTCCTACCTGGGCGAGACGATCACCGACGCGGTGGTCACCGTCCCGGCGTACTTCAGCGACGCGCAGCGCCAGGCCACCAAGGAGGCCGGCCAGATCGCCGGGCTCAACGTGCTGCGCATCATCAACGAGCCGACTTCGGCGGCGCTCGCCTACCACCTGGAGAAGGAGAACGAGGCCACCATCCTGGTGTTCGACCTCGGTGGCGGCACCTTCGACGTGTCCCTCCTGGAGGTCGGCGAGGGCGTGGTCGAGGTCAAGGCGACCAACGGCGACAACCACCTCGGTGGTGACGACTGGGATCAGCGGATCGTCGACTGGCTGGTTCAGGACTTCAAGAACGGCTACGGCGTCGACCTGTCCAAGGACAAGATGGCGTTGCAGCGGCTGCGCGAGTCCGCGGAGAAGGCAAAGATCGAGCTGTCCGGTTCGGCCGAGACCACGATCAACCTGCCCTACATCACCCACTCCGAGCAGGGCCCGCTGCACCTGGACGCCAAGCTCACCCGGGCGGAGTTCCAGAAGATGACCTCCGACCTGCTGGACCGCTGCAAGGGCCCGTTCAAGCAGGTGATCGCCGACGCCGGGGTCAAGCTCAGCGACATCCACAACGTGGTGCTGGTCGGTGGCTCGACCCGGATGCCCGCCGTGGTGGACCTGGTCAAGGAGCTCACCGGCGGCAAGGAGCCGAACAAGGGCGTGAACCCCGACGAGGTCGTCGCGGTCGGCGCGGCGCTCCAGGCCGGCGTGCTCAAGGGCGAGGTCAAGGACGTCCTGCTGCTCGACGTGACCCCGCTGTCGCTGGGTATCGAGACCAAGGGCGGCATCTTCACCAAGCTCATCGAGCGCAACACCACCATCCCGACCAAGCGGTCGGAGATCTTCACCACCGCGGATGACAACCAGCCGTCGGTGCAGATCCAGGTGTTCCAGGGTGAGCGGGAGATCGCTCAGTACAACAAGAAGCTCGGCATGTTCGAGCTGGCCGGCATCGCGCCCGCGCCGCGCGGCATCCCGCAGATCGAGGTCGCGTTCGACATCGACGCCAACGGCATCGTGAACGTGTCCGCCAAGGACCTCGGCACGGGCAAGGAGCAGCGGGTGACCATCACCGGCGGTTCCGCCCTGGGCAAGGACGACATCGCGCGGATGATGGACGAGGCCGAGAAGTACGCCGAGGAGGACGCCAGGCGGCGCGACGAGGCCGAGACCCGCAACCGCGCGGACGCCCTCGCCTATCAGACCGAGAAGTTCGTCGCCGAGAACGCCGAGAAGATCCCGGACGACATCAAGTCTGAGGTCAACGAGGCGATCGCGGACCTCAAGAAGGCTCTTGAGGGCACCGACATCGACGCGATCAAGGAGGCCACCGAGAAGGCGGCCCAGGTCAGCCAGAAGATGGGTACCGCCATCTACGCTCAGTCCCAGGCGGCCAGCGCCGCCGCGGGCGAGTCGGCCGGTAGCGATGACTCGGGCGCACAGCAGGACGACGAGGTCGTCGATGCTGAGATCGTCGACGAGGACAGGACCGGCGAAGAGGGTGGCGCCGCCTAATGAGCTCACCTGAGGACACCAACGCAAGACCGGTGATCCGCGACCTCAGGCGCATCGACCCAAGGACCGGGCAGGTCAGGAACCCCGGGACGGCCGGGCCCGATGCGTCGGGCGCGGCCCGGGGCCCTGGCAAGCCGGCCAGGCCTGGCAAGCATGCTGTGTCCAAGCCTGGCGGTGCGCCCAGCGGCGGGCCGGAGGCCGAGGCCGCGCCGGAGGCCGGCCAGCGGCCGGCCTGCCGGCGGGGAGCCCGCGGCCGCCCAGCGGCCGGACGGCGACCGGGCCGGGTCCGCGCCCCAGGCGGGGCACGGCCCCGCTGGGCCCGGGCCCGCCGGGCCCGGGCCCGCCAAGGGGGCCGGTGACGAGCAGCAGCTCGCGAGCCGGCTCGCCGAGCGGACCGCCGACTTGCAGCGGGTCACCGCGGAGTACGCCAACTACCGCAAGCGCGTGGAGCGGGACCGGCTGGCCGTCCGGGAGCAGGCTCTGGCCAACGTGCTGAGCGCGCTGCTGCCGGTGCTCGACGACATCGGGCGGGCCCGCGACGCCGGGGAACTGGTCGGCGGGTTCAAGTCGGTGGCGGAGTCGCTGGAGTCGGCCGTGACCAAGCTCGGCCTGTCCACCTTCGGCACCGAGGGCGAGCCGTTCGACCCGAAGGTGCACGAGGCGCTGACGCACTCCTACTCGGCCGACGTTGCCGAGCCCACCTGTGTGCAGATCCTTCAGCCCGGCTACAAGGTCGGCGAGAGGATCCTGCGCCCAGCGAGGGTGGCGGTTGCCGAGCCCGATGAGTCGGCGGAACCCGGCGGGGACGCCGGAGCCGCCACGACGGACACCGGCGGCCCACGTCCTGAGGACGAGGCCGGATCACAGGAGAACCGTGAGGAAGACTGACGCCCGGAGAGATCAGTGAGCACCAGGGACTACCTCGAGAAGGACTACTACAAGGTTCTCGGGGTCCCCAAGACCGCGACCGCCGACGAGATCAAGAAGTCGTACCGGAAACTCGCGCGCAAGTACCACCCGGATGCCAACAAGGGTGATTCCAGCGCCGAGGAGCGGTTCAAGGAGGTCTCCGAGGCGCACAGCGTCCTGGCCGACCCCAAGCAGCGCAAGGAGTACGACGACGCGCGCTCGATGTTCGGCGGGGGCTTCCGGGCCCCTGGTGCCGGCGGCGCCGGCGGCGCGGGCAACTTCCCGTTCGACCTCAGCGACCTGTTCGGGACGGACACAAGCGCAGGCGGCCGGGGACGCGAGGGCGGCCTGTTCGGCGGGATGTTCGGCGGGCGGACCGCCCAGCAGACCCGCCCGCGCCGCGGCGCGGACGTGGAGACCGAAGCCACGCTGGCCTTCACCGACGCCATCGACGGCGCCACCGTGTCGCTCCGGCTGACCGGCGAGGGAGTGTGCCCGAAGTGCCGCGGCACCGGGGCGAAGTCGGGCACGGTCCCGAGGGTCTGCCCCACCTGCCAGGGCACCGGGCAGTCCAGCCGGAACCTGGGCAGCTTCGCGTTCTCTGAGCCGTGCAAGGACTGCCACGGCCGCGGGCTGGTGGTCGACGACCCATGCCCGGACTGCATGGGCAGCGGGCACGCCATGAGCACCCGCACCATCCAGGCCCGGATCCCCGCCGGGGTCGCGGACGGGCAGCGGATCAGGCTCAAGGGCAAGGGCACGCAGGGCGAGCACGGCGGCCCGAACGGTGACCTGTACGTGCGGGTGCACGTGACCCCGCACCCCATCTTCGGGCGGTCCGGTGACAACGTCACCGTGACCGTGCCGGTCACCTTCAGCGAAGCCGCGCTGGGCGCCGAGATCAAGGTGCCGACGCTGCGCGGCGCGCCGGTCAGCATCCGCATCCCGGCGGGCACGCCCAGCGGGCGTACCTTCCGGGCGCCGGGCAAGGGCGTGCGGCGCAAGGACGGGACGACCGGCGCGCTGCTGGCCACCGTCGCGGTCCAGGTGCCGCAGAAGCTGAACGGCTCGGCCAAGAAGGCCCTGGAGGAGTTCCGGGACGCGACCGCGGGCGAGGACCCGCGGGACGACCTGCTGAGGCGAGCGAGGCAGACATGAGATGGCAAGCCGGAGGGGAGGTGGCGCCGTGAGCAGCAGCCCGTTCCAGGTTTCTGACGACACCCCCGTGTACGTGATCTCGGTGGCCGCCGAGCTGTCCGGCATGCACCCGCAGACCCTGCGCGCCTATGACCGGTTGGGCCTGGTGTCGCCGGGCCGCTCCGCCAAGGCCGCGCGCCGGTACTCACTGCGCGACATCCTCGTGCTGCGCCAGGTACAGCGGCTCTCCCAGGAGGACGGCGTCAACCTCGCCGGCATCAAGCTCATCCTCGAGCTTGAGGCCGAACTGGAGCGGTCCCGCGCAGTCATGGCGGAGCTGACCGCCCAGCTCGCGCAGCTTCGCGCCGAGCTCGAATCGACCCGGGCCGTCGCGGCGAGGCTGGCCGGCCTGGTACGCAACCGCACGGCCGGGGCCGAGCTCGTCCCGGTGCGGGACCTCGGCGCCGCCGCGCCACGCGCGGCGGCCGCCGAGCCGCCCGCGGGCGGGCAGCTAGGAACACCAACCGCAGCCAACGCTGCGTTCCCGGAAAGCAGCTAATGGAAGACAAACTCACCCGCAGAAGCCAGGAGGCCCTGTCCGACGCCGTCCGGCGGGCCACCGCCGAGGGCAACCCCCACGTCGACCCCCTGCACCTGCTGGCCGCGCTGATCGGCCAGGAAGGCGGCACCGCGGCACCGCTGCTGCGCGCGGTAGGCGCCGACCCCGCCGCCGTGCTGGCGGACACCAAGGACCAGCTCGCCAGGCTGCCCAAGGCGGCCGGGACCACGGTGAGCGCCCCGGACATGTCGCGCCCGATGCTGGGCGTGCTCGCCACGGCCGGCAAGAAGGCGGCCGAACTACGCGACGAGTACATCTCCACCGAGCACCTGCTGGTCGGCCTCGCCACCGACGGTGGGCAGGCGGCGGCGATCCTGCGCAAGCACGGGGCCAGGCCCGACGTGCTGCTCGAAGCCTTCGAGAAGGTGCGCGGCAGCGCCCGCGTCACTTCGGAGGACCCGGAAAGCACCTACCAGGCGCTGGAGAAGTACGGGGTCGACCTCACCCAGCGGGCCCGGGATGGCGGGCTGGACCCGGTGATCGGCCGGGATTCGGAGATCCGCCGGGTGATCCAGGTCCTGTCCCGGCGGACCAAGAACAACCCGGTCCTGATCGGCGAGCCCGGGGTCGGCAAGACCGCCGTCGTCGAAGGGCTGGCCCAGCGGATCGTCGCGGGCGACGTGCCCGAGTCGCTGCGGGGCAAGCGGCTGATCGCGCTCGACCTGGCCGGCGATGGTCGCGGGCGCGAAGTACCGCGGCGAGTTCGAGGAGCGCCTCAAGGCCGTGCTCAACGAGATCAAGGAGAGCGACGGCCAGGTCATCACGTTCATCGACGAACTGCACACGGTTGTGGGCGCCGGCGCTGCCGAGGGCGCGATGGACGCCGGCAACATGCTCAAGCCGATGCTGGCCCGCGGCGAGCTGCGGATGGTGGGCGCGACCACGCTGGATGAGTACCGGGAGCGGATAGAGAAGGACCCGGCCCTGGAGCGACGCTTCCAGCAGGTCTTCGTCGGCGAGCCCTCGGTCGAGGACACGATCGCGATCCTGCGCGGCCTCAAGGGACGCTACGAGGCGCACCACCAGGTGCAGATCTCGGACGCCGCGCTGGTCGCGGCGGCGAGCCTGTCCGATCGCTACATCTCCGGGCGGTTCCTGCCGGACAAGGCCATCGACCTGGTGGACGAGTCCGCGTCCCGGCTCCGCATGGAGATCGACTCGCGCCCGGTGGAGATCGACGAGCTCCAGCGTGCCGTGGACCGGATGAAGATGCAGGAGATGGCGCTGGAGCGCGAGGCGGACCCCGCCAGCAAGGAACGGCTGGAGCGGCTGCGCGCCGACCTGGCCGACCGGCAGGAGCAGCTCACCGCGCTCGTCGCCCGCTGGGAGCGGGAGAAGGCCGGCCTCAACAAGGTCGGTGAGCTGAAGAAGCGCCTCGATGATCTGCGCGGCCAGGCCGAGCGGGCGCAGCGGGACGCCGACTTCGGCACCGCGTCCCGGCTGATGTACGGGGACATCCCCGCGCTGGAACGCGAACTGGCCGAGGCCACCGCCGCGAGCGCGGCGGCCGTGCCGGGCGGGGACGGCGGCGTCGCCTCCGCTTCGCCGATGGTCAAGGAGGAGGTCGGCCCGGACGACGTGGCCGACGTCGTGTCCTCGTGGACCGGCATCCCGGCGGGCCGCCTGCTCGAAGGGGAGACCGGCAAGCTGCTGCGGATGGAAGACGAGCTGGGCAGGCGGCTCATCGGCCAGCGCGCGGCGGTGCAGGTGGTGTCGGACGCGGTCCGGCGGTCGCGCGCGGGCGTGGCCGACCCGGACCGGCCCGCGGGCTCGTTCCTGTTCCTCGGGCCCACCGGGGTGGGCAAGACCGAGCTGGCCAAGGCGCTGGCCGAGTTCCTCTTCGACGACGAGCGGGCCATCGTCCGCATCGACATGAGCGAGTACAGCGAGAAGCACTCGGTGGCCCGCCTGGTCGGGGCACCGCCCGGCTACATCGGCTATGAGGAGGGCGGCCAGCTCACCGAGGCGGTGCGGCGGCGGCCGTACAGCGTGATCCTGCTGGACGAGGTGGAAAAGGCGCACCAGGAAGTCTTCGACATCCTGTTGCAGGTCCTCGACGACGGCAGGCTCACCGACGGGCAGGGCCGGACCGTGGACTTCCGCAACACGATCCTGATCCTCACCTCGAACCTCGGTTCGGCGGAGATCGCGGACGTGACCCTGAGCGAGGACGAGAAGCGGACCAGGGTGATGGCCGTGGTCCGGGCCACGTTCAAGCCGGAGTTCCTGAACCGCCTCGACGAGGTGATCCTGTTCGACCACCTCAGCACCGAAGACCTCGCGAAGATCGTGGATCTTCAGGTGGCCGCGCTCACCCGGCGGCTTGCGGAGCGGCGGCTGACGCTGAACGTCAGCCCGGCGGCCCGCGAGTGGCTGGCGCTGACCGGGTTCGACCCGGTCTACGGCGCCCGGCCGCTGCGCCGGCTGGTCCAGTCGGCCATCGGCGACCAGCTCGCCAGGGCCCTGCTGTCCGGTGAGATCTCCGACGGCGCCGAGGTGCTCGTCGACCTGGACCCAAGCTCCGACGCGCTGTCGGTCCGGGCGGCGGGGCCGCAGCCGGTGCTGCCGGTACCGTAACGGCCCGGCCCAGGTAAAGCTGACGGCACCGGCGAGCTACGGCTCGCCGGTGCCGTTCGCTCCAAGCCCGCCTTCGAAACAGGGCCCTAGTTCGGCTCGTCGAGCAGCCGGTCGTAATCGTCCTCCGGCAGCCCGAGGTCGTTGCGGATGCGGAAGCGCAGGCTCAGCAGCAGGCGAAACTCGTTCTCGTCGGCCTGGGCGAGCGGCCCGGTACGGTCCGCGGGCCCGGGGACGGCCGCGATGACGGTGCTGGCCGCCGTGCCCGCGCCGGTGGTCACCGGACCGGGGGTCTGGCCGAGGCACAGCTGCACGCCCGCGGTCGCCCAGGCCAGCGCGCCGGGCAGGTCCGACTGCTCGACCAGCAGCTCGGCCAGCAGATCGCACATCCGGGCGTCCCGCGGCGGCTCGGCCCCAAGCTTACGGATGTGCGCCTCCGCCTCGTCGGCGCGGCCGAGCTGGAACAGCGCCCGCGCGAGCGGTATCCGGGGGTCCACCGACGAGGGACCGCCGTCGGCGATCGCGCGATGGAACCCATTCACGGCCGCGGCCGGGTCGTCGGCGAGCAGCCATTGCTCCCCGGCCCGCAGATAAGCCTCGGACCTGGGCATGGCCGCCGTTTGCGTGCCGGTGTCGGCGAGCCACGTCATCTGCTGCGCCGCCGCCCGGTGCTCGCCACTGCACGCGGCATCGAATTCGATCGCGTCGAATGCCTCACGGCTCAGGACAACCACGGTAAAGAGGTACCCAGCTAACAGCAGCAGACAACAGCCGCAAATGGCTGGCCCACGATGCGGAACCTAGATCGGCGCGGTACGGGGGAACTTGCGAGCCCGGTCAATGACGGACCCTCTCCAGCGCGTCCCAGAAGCCACGGCGCAGGGCATGCCGCACCTCGTCGTGGAGCAGGGAATCGATGGGCAGCGACGAGTCCTGCAGCAGCCGGGCCTCGAGATCAGACGGCATGCGTGGTTTACGGGCCAGCACCGCCTCCAGCCAGAGCGCCGGCGCGTCCCGCGCCACGACCTGGCCGAAGCTGAAGCCTTCGCCGTGCGCGGCCTGGACCGCGTCGGCCAGCGACACGGCGACCGGCGGCGGCACCGGCGCGGGCTGCGCGGCGGGCTGCGGGCCGCTGTGCGGTCCCTGCTGCGGGACATAGGGACCGGGGGCACCGCCATCGGGGTGACCCGGCGGGAACTGCGGCGCGGATCGCTGGTCTTGCTGGCCGGCCGGCAGCCGTGCGGGCGGTCCCGCCTGGTACGGACGCGGCGGCGCCAGCCCACCCTGCGAGCCGGGCTGGCCGGCGGGCCCGGGCTGTGCCGGGCCGAGCGGAGCACCGGGCGACAGCCGGGAACCCGTGGGCGCCGGCCCGGCCTGCGCTGGCGGCGCCGCCTGATACCCCGCGGCGCCCGGCTGCCCCGCCATGCCCGGCGGGGGCAGGCCCGGCGGCAGCGGCGAACCCTGCTGACCAGCCACGCCGGCGGGCGTTTGGTACGGCTGGGTCATCGCGGCGGCGGCAGGCAGCGCGGGCTGCTGCGGCGAGAACTCGTGCTGCCCGTGAACCGGGGGCAGCCCGGCCGGAACCGGTGAGTCCGGCGGCGGCCCCGGCGCGGCGTGGTGCCCGATCCGGGGCCCCGGCTGGCCCGGCGGCGCCTGGCCCGGCGGCGGCAGGCCCGGGGTGCCCTGCGGCACCGGCAGGGTCGTGGCCACGTGGTTGACGGGCTGGCCCGAACCGGCCGGCTGGCCGGGCTGCATGCCCGGCTGGCCCGCCAGGCCCGGTGGCATGCCCGCCGGTGCGCTCAGGCCCGGCTGGGGCGGCGGCGCTGGCTGGCCGGGCATCCCCGGGTGGCCCGGCAGTCCGTTGGGCACCGGCGGCGGTCCCGGCTGGATGCCCGCTCCCGGGTGGCCCGGCTGCGGCGCCATCGGCCCGGGGTGCGCCGGGGCGGTCATTGCGCCAGGCCGCCCTGCGTCACCGGGGGCGGCGGGGACCTGCTGCGCGGCTGCCGGGGAGGCCGGGCTTGCGGCAGGCCCGGCGGAGCTGGCCGCGGCGGCCTGGCCGATCGCCGGCTGCGCCGCACGCTGGTACTCCGCTATTACCGGGCCCGTGTAGAGGGCCGGCGGGGCGGCGTGCGAGCCGACCGGCAGCGCCTGCCGGTGGGCCAGCGCGCCCGTCGGGCCGTGCCCGTTGGCCGGGGTGCGCCCCGCGTAGGCGGCAACGGGGTGCCGGTCGTCCTCGCTGACCGGCTCCGCCCCCACCACGAGCTCCACCGCCGGGCGCAGGTGGGCCTCGCTTATCTCCACGACGTCGTCGCATTCCTGGCGCAGCGCCGCGGGGACGGCCCAGGCGCCGTGCACCGGGATGTGCGCCAGGATCACCCGGATCCCGAGGTCCTGCACGTCCGAGATCACCTGCGCGAGGTCCTCTTCGGCGCTCACCACGAGGGCGTCGCTGATGGCCCGGTTGCGCGCCAGGGTGGCCAGATCGCGGTGGATCTCGCTCTCGACGCCCTCCCGGCGGCCCGGCCTCATCCGGCCAAGCCGGAGCTTCACGCCGGGCAGGTCCGCGAGCGTCTCGTGGTCGGGCGTCCGGCGGCCTTCGACGGTGGCCTCGTACCAGTAGCACCGCAGCAGCGGCAGGCCGGTCCGGTCGCGTGCCACGTTCGACAGGACCTGGACGACACCGGAATAGTCCCACGAAACGGAACCTCGGTTGCGGGTTCCGTGGACGGCCATCGCGCCATCACCCAGCACGTAGCCCGCGTCCACGAACAGCGCGCACCGATCCACGCGACACCGCCCTTCCGTCCAGGCGAGACGTTACCAGCGGCGCAGCCGCCTCCGTGATGGGATCGCGCACAGTCGCGGCCGTGCGCCGTGTCACGATGCCCTCGTACGTCATGTCACGATGCCGTTGTGCTCTGGGCGGAAGATGCCGCCAGGGGACGGCGAAGACGCCGCCGTGCGACCGGCGGCCCGGCAGGATTGGCGGTTATGCGACTCCTAGTGCTCGGGGGAACACGCTTCCTCGGACGGGCGATCGTGGACGACGCGATCAGCCGTGGCTACGACGTCACGACGTTCTCCCGCGGGCTCAGTGGTCATCCCCGGCCGGGCGCGGACGCACTGCGCGGCGACCGCACCAACGCTGAGGACCTGCGCCAGCTTGCGCAGCGGGAATGGGACGGCGTGATCGACACGTCGGTGCTCGCGCCCGCCGACGTGCTGGCCGCCGCGCGGATCCTCGCCGACCGGGCGCAGCACTACACCTATATCTCCACGATCTCCGTGTACGCCAGGTGGCCAGGGGAGGGCGCCACCGAGGACTCGCCGGTGCTCGACTGTCCCCCGGACGCCACCGGCACCGTCGAGACGCTGGGCTACGGCGAGCTCAAGGCGGGCTGTGAACGTGCCGTCGCGGCCGCGCTGCCGGGCCGGTGCCTGATCGTCCGGCCCGGCACGATCGTGGGCCCGCACGAGAACGTCGGGCGCGCGCCGTGGTGGCTGGCCAGGATGGCCAGGGGCGGGACCGTCCTCGCTCCGGGGGAGCCGGGCCGGACGGTCCAGATGACCGACGCCAGGGACCTGGCCTCCTGGGCCGTGGAAAACACCCGGCGCGGCCTCCCGGCGACCATCAACGTGCCCGGGGCGGAGGGGGTCACCTTCGGCGACCTGCTGACCACCTGCGCCCGCCTCGCCGGCGCGGACGGCAACCCGGCGGTCACGCTGCGGTGGGTGCCGGACAGCGTTCTGCTGGACGCCGGCGTAGAACCCTGGATGGAACTGCCCATGTGGGTGCCCGACCAGCCGGAGTTCGCCGGGATGTGGGACGTCTCCGGCGACCGCGCGCTGCGCACCGGCATGCGGTACCGGCCGCTCACCGACACGCTGCACGACACCTGGCTGTGGCTACGGCAGGAGGCGGTCGCGGGCCGGCCGCTCGATCAGATCGCCCGCCGGGCCGAGATCGGCCTCGACCCCGCCAAGGAAAGCGAGATCCTCGCCAGCCTCGATTAGGCTCACGACTGGTGAGGCAGCCTCGACCCAGCCCGGCCACGCAGCAATGCAGCAGGCGCCGGGCCGAACGCCACGTACTGCTGCCCGGCGCGACCGGCGAAGCGCCGCAGCGGTGTCCCGGCGCCAAGACAGCGTTGTCCGGGTGGCACCCCGGAGTCCGCGGCAGCCTCCCGAAGCCAGCGAAGCGCCCGCGAGGGAGGCCATAAATGGAGTCTGATCGCGATGACCTCCTCCAGGCGATCAAGGACAAGGCCGTGGTGCGGGGCGACTTCGTACTTTCCTCGGGGCAGCGCGCGTCCTGGTACATCGACCTGCGGCGGGTGCTGCTGAGCGGCGAGAGCGCGCCCCTGGCGGGCCGGGTGATGCTGGCGGCCACGGCCGGCCTGGACTACGACGCCGTAGGCGGGCTCACCCTGGGAGCCGATCCGGTCGCGACCGCGATGCTGCACGCGGCAGCCGTTGAGGGAAAAATTCTGGATGCTTTCGTGGTGCGGAAGTCCGGGAAGGCGCACGGGCTCCAGCGCCGGATCGAAGGCCCCGATGTGGCCGGGCGCCGGGTGCTGGCCGTGGAGGACACCTCCACGACCGGTGCCTCCGTGCTGACCGCGGTGGACGCGCTGCGCGAGGCGGGCGCCCAGGTGGCCGGCGTGGCCGTGCTGGTGGACCGCGGTGCGCGCGACCGGGTGACCGCGGCGGGCCTGGAGTTCCGGGCCGCCTACGACGTCGGGGATCTGTGCTTGGGCTGATGCGCCCCGCCCTGGCCCCGGTCCTGGTCCTGGTCCTGGCCGGCCGCGGCGTGGTCCTCCCGGCGCAGCTCGCGCAGCCGGTAGAAGACGAAGGCGGCGATGAGGATCACCGCGATCGCCACGATCCCGTACCCGGCCAGCGAGATGTCGTGGTTCACCTTGGTCCAGGCGTTGCCGACCCCGTAACCGACCAGGGAGATCACCGTCACCCAGACGGCCGTGCCGATGAGGCTGAGGAACGCGAACAGGACGACCGGCACCTCGACGAAACCGGCCACCACGGACACGAACGAGCGCACCACCGGCAGGCAGCGGCCAAGCGGCACCGCCCAGGCCCCGCGGCCGGTGAAGAACCGTTCCGCTCGGTCGATGTCCGCTTGCGTGATGAGCAGATAGCGGCCGGTCCGGGCCACGAAGGGTCGGCCACCCACCCGGCCGATACCGTAGGAGACCAGAGAGCCGATCAGCTCGGCGACCGTCCCGACGACGATGACGGCGACGATGTTGAGATGGCCCTGGCCGGCCAGGACACCGGCGAAGCCGAACGTCACCTCGGACGGGATCGGCACGCAGCACGCCTCTAGGAAGGCGAACAGGAAGATCGCCGCGTAGCCGTAGTGGGTGAGAAAACTCTCCATGGTTCAATGTTGTACCAGGTGCCGGGCCGTGTAATGGCCACGATTGCCGTCCCCTGCCATCTTCGTGGCGAAACGTTAGCCCCCGGGCCACCACGCGTTCCTGCCTGCCCCTGCTGGCACCGGCCAGCCGGGTCACCGATACTGGACTCTGGTCACCAGACGGGAGCCGTTCGCCATGCCGATCGCGACGCCAGAGATCTACGCCCAGATGCTCGACCGGGCCAAGGAGCACGGCTTCGCCTACCCGGCGATCAACGTGACGTCGAGCCAGACGCTCAACGCGGCGCTGCGCGGCTTCGCGGACGCCGAGAGCGACGGGATCATCCAGGTATCCACCGGTGGCGCCGAGTACCTGTCCGGTTCTGGTGTCAAGGACATGGTCACCGGGGCCATCGCGCTGGCCCACTTCGCCAGGTCGGTGGCCGTGAAGTACCCGGTGCACATCGCGCTGCACACCGATCACTGCCCCAAGGACAAGCTCGACAGCTACATGCGGCCGCTGGTCCGGCTGTCCCAGGAGCGGGTGGCGCGGGGCGAGGAGCCGCTGTTCCAGTCGCACATGTGGGACGGCTCCGCGGTGCCGCTGGCCGAGAACCTGGCCATCGCCTCGGAACTGCTGGACGAGTGCGCCAAGGCCCACGTCGTCATGGAGGCGGAGATCGGCGTGGTCGGCGGCGAGGAAGACGGCGTCGTCGGGGAGATCAACGAGAAGCTCTACACCACCCCGCAGGACGCGCTCGCCACCGCGGAGGCCCTTGGCCTCGGCGAGCGGGGCCGCTACATCCTCGCCGCCACCTTCGGCAACGTGCACGGCGTCTACAAGCCGGGGCACGTGACGCTGCGCCCGTCCATCCTGAAGGACATCCAGGACGCCGTGGGCGCCAAGTACGGCAAGGACAAGCCGTTCGACCTGGTGTTCCACGGCGGGTCCGGTTCGGCCCTGGCGGACATCCGCGAGGCGATCTCCTACGGCGTGGTCAAGATGAACGTGGACACCGACACCCAGTACGCGTTCACCCGCCCGGTCGCGGGCCACATGTTCACCCACTACGACGGCGTGCTCAAGATCGACGGTGAGGTCGGCGACAAGAAGACCTACGACCCGCGGGCCTGGGGCAAGGCCGCCGAGGCGGCCATGGCGGCCCGGGTCGCCCAGGCCTGCGAAGACCTCATGTCGGTGGGCAAGCGCCTGACCTGACGCGCGCGCCCCCGGCGGCGACCGGGCAGGATGGATGCCATGGAACACGGGAATCTCCTTGCCGGGCCGCCGCCCACCTACCTGCCCGAGGACCCGGCGGCCGACGAACTGGAGTACGGCGTCAGCCCCACCGACGTCGCCGCCGCGCACCCGGCCTGCCTTGCCGCGTGGGCGGCGCTCGCCGACGACGCCATGGACCGCGGCGAGCCGGTGGCGTCGTACGCCTATGCACGGACCGGCTACCACCGCGGCCTGGACCAGCTGCGCCGGGCCGGCTGGCACGGCCACGGCCCGGTGCCCTGGGAACACGCGCCGAACCGCGGGTTCCTCCGGTCGCTGTACGCCCTCGGCCGCGCCGCCGCCGCGCTGGGCGAGGACGACGAGGCGGAACGCTGCCGCACGTTCCTGCACGACGCGAGCCCCCTGGCCGCCACCGAGCTAGAAGGCTCCTGACCAGATGCCGGCCATCGTCCTGGTAGGCGCGCAGTGGGGTGACGAGGGCAAGGGCAAGGCAACCGACCTGCTCGGCGACCGCGTGGACTACGTGGTCCGGTACCAGGGCGGCAACAACGCCGGCCACACGGTGGTCATCGGCGAGGAGAGCTACGCGCTGCACCTGCTGCCGTCCGGGGTCCTTTCGCCGCAGGTGATCCCCGTGATAGGCAACGGCGTGGTGATCGACCCCGAGGTGCTGCTGGCCGAGATCGACGGCCTCGCCAGCCGCGGTGTGTCCTGCGACAGGCTGCTAATCTCGGCGAACGCGCACCTGATCATGCCGCACCAGCGTGCGCTCGACCGGGTGACCGAGCGCTACCTGGGCAAGGCCAGGATCGGCACCACGGGGCGGGGCATCGGGCCCGCCTACGCGGACAAGGTGGCGCGCACCGGCATCCGCGTCCAGGACCTGTTCGACCCCGGCATCCTCCGGCAGAAGCTGGACCTGGCGTTGCGCGAGAAGAACCAGGTGCTCACGAAGGTCTACAACCGCCGGGGCATCGACGCGGAGACGGTCACCCGGGAGTACCTCGGGTACGGGGAGAAGCTGCGCCGCTACGTCGCCGACACCGCGCGGGTCCTCAACGGCGCCCTCGACGAGGGCAAGTCGGTGCTGCTTGAGGGCGCCCAGGCGACGCTGCTCGACGTGGACCACGGGACGTACCCGTTCGTGACGTCCTCATCGCCGACGGCCGGGGGAGCCTGCGTGGGCTCGGGTATCGGGCCGACCCGGATCACCGCGGTGATCGGCGTCGTCAAGGCGTACACCACCCGGGTGGGTTCCGGGCCGTTCCCCACCGAACTCGACGACACGCAGGGCGACTGGCTGCGCAAGGCCGGCGGCGAGTACGGGGTGACCACGGGGCGCCCGCGCCGCACCGGCTGGTTCGACGCGGTCATCGCCCGGTACGCGGCCCGGGTCAACGGCATCACCGACTTCTTCCTCACCAAGCTGGATGTCCTGTCCGGCCTGGACAAGGTGCCGGTGTGCGTGGCTTACGACGTCGACGGCACCAGGCACACCGACATCCCGATGACGCAGACCGAGTTCCACCACGCGGTGCCGGTGTACGAGCATCTCGACGGCTGGTGGGAGAACCTGTCGGAGGCCAGGGACTTCGCCAGCCTGCCCCGCAACGCGCGGAACTACGTGCACGCGCTGGAGGAGATGATCGGCGCCCCGGTCGCCGCGATCGGCACCGGCCCGCGCCGCGACCAGACCCTCCAGCTGCGGCCGCTGCTCGACCGCTAGCTCCCGCGGCGGGGCTCGCGCGCCGGGCTCGCGTGACGGCGGGCGGGCCCGGGGCGCTTCCCGGCAGGTAGGCTCGCCGCGTGCGAGTCCTCCTCCTCGGCTCGGGGGGCCGCGAGCACGCCCTGGCCAGGGCGCTCGCCGCCGACCCGGACGTCACGAGCCTGGACGTGGCGCCGGGCAACCCGGGCATCGCCGAGATCGCCACGGTGCACCCGGCCGACCTGGCGGACACCGGCGCGGTCACCGGCCTGGCCCGGTCCCTCGGCACCAGCCTGGCGGTGATCGGCCCCGAGGCGCCGCTGGTCGCCGGGCTGGCCGACGCGCTGCGCGGGTCCGGGATCAGCTGCTTCGGTCCCAGCCGCCGGGCCGCCATGATCGAGGGCTCGAAGTCGTTCGCCAAGGACGTCATGAACTCCGCGCGGATCCCGACCGCGCAGGCCAGGGTCTGCGCCACGGTGGGTGAGGCGGAGGCGGCGCTGGCCGAGTTCGGGCCCCCGTACGTGGTAAAGGCGGACGGCCTGGCGGGCGGCAAGGGCGTCGTGGTCACCACCGACCTGGCCGCCGCGCTAGCGCACGCCAGGTCCGCCGGAAAGGTGCTGATCGAGGAGTTCCTCGACGGCCCGGAGGTGTCGCTGTTCGCCCTGGCCGACGGCGTCACCGCCGTTCCGCTGCTCCCCGCGCAGGACTTCAAGCGGGCCCGGGACGGCGATCAGGGACCGAACACCGGCGGCATGGGCGCCTACGCGCCGCTGCCCTGGGCGCCGCCCGGGCTGACCGGCGAGCTCATGGGCACCGTGATCCAGCCCGCGGTCGACGCGATGCGGCAGCGCGGCACCCCCTACCGCGGCCTGCTCTACGCCGGGCTCTGCCTGACCAAGGAAGGGCCGCGGGTGGTGGAGTTCAACGCCAGGTTCGGCGACCCGGAGACCCAGGTGGTGCTGGACCGGCTGGCCAGCCCGCTGGCCGGGGCGCTGGCGGCGGCCGCTTCGGGCTCGCTGGCCGGCGCGCCGGCTGGACTGGGCGCCGGGTGCCTCGGTCGCGGTCGTCATCGCGGCCGAGGGTTATCCCACCGCGCCGGTGACCGGCGACGTCATTGAAAACACAGAAGGTGCACTACGCAACGACGGGGCTTACCTGCTGCACGCGGGCACGGCCACCGACCGGGATGGCCAGCTCGTGAGTGCCGGTGGCCGGGTGCTCAATGTGGTCGGCACCGGACCTGACCTGGCGGCGGCCCGCGCCGAGGCGTACGCGGCCGCGGGCCGGATCCGGATGCGGGGCGGCTGGTTCCGCACCGACATCGCCGCGGCCGCCAGCCTGGCGGTGCACGGCCCGGGATGAACGACCAGCGGCCCGGCGGGGCGCGGCCCGGGACGAGCGACTTGCCGCCCGGCGGGGCGCAGCCCGGCACGACCGGCCCGGAGCCCGGCGCGGACGACCAGGAGCCCGGAGCGGACGACCCGGAGCCCGGCGCAGGTGACCAGGAGTCCGGCGCGGACGACCCAGAGCCCGGCGCAGGCAACCCGGAACCCGGCCCGGACGACCCCGAACCCGGCGAGGCGCCGCTGCGGGTCAGCACCCTGGAGCTGTTCTTCGACCTGGTCTTCGCGTTCACTCTCACCCGGCTCACCACCCTGCTCACCCGGCACCTGTCCGTACCCGGCGCGGTCCAGGTGGTGCTGGTCTTCGGGGTGCTGTGGTGGATGTACGGGGCGTACGCCTGGCTGACCAACACCCGCGCCCCGGACCGGGCGCCGGAGCGGCTCTTGCTGCTGCTCGGCATGGCAGGCTTCCTGGTCACCGGGCTGGCCATCCCGGAGGGCTCCGGCCCGTCGGGCAGCGCGAGCGGGGTCGCCCTCGGCCTGGGCTACCTGCTCGTGGTGCTTGTCCACAGCGTGCTCTATTACCGCGTCAACCGGAACATCCTGCGGATCACGCCGTTCAACGTCACCTCGGCGCTGCTGGTCATCGGGGCCGGCCTGACCGGAGGCGCGGCCGCCTATGCGCTGTGGGCGGCGGCGCTGGCCATCCAGGTTCTCTCGCCGCTGATCGTGCGCCCTGGCGGCCTGTTCTACATCCAGCCGGCCCACTTCGTGGAGCGGCACGGGGCGCTGGTCATCGTGGCGCTGGGCGAGTCGGTCGCGGCGCTCGGCATCGTCGCCGCCGCGCGGGGCGTGACCTTCGGCGTGGCCATCACAGCCATCCTCGGCCTGGCCCTGTCGGCGTGCCTGTGGTGGGTTTATTTCGGCGACGGCGACGACGCGCGCGCCGAGCGGGCGATGGCCGCGGCGGAGCCCAGCGCCCGCCCTGGCCTGGCGCTGGCCGGGTACTTCTACGCCCACATCCCGATGCTGCTCGGCGTGGTGGTGATGGCCGCGGGCGTGAAGCTGACGATCGGTCAGGCGGGCCGGCCGACACCCGGCGGCGGCCATCGCGCTGGCCTGTGGTGTGGCCTTGTTCCTGGCCGGTGACGCCTTGTTCCGCCGGGAGTTGCGGGTCGGCCCGGCCCGGCCCCGGGCCATTGCCGCCGTGGCGGCGCTGGCGACGGCAGCCCTCGGCGCGACCGTCGCGGTCGAGGCCCAGATGGCGGTGCTGGTAGGCGGCATGGCGGCGATGCTCGGCGCGGAACACGTGCGCGCACGCCACGCCGCAGCCGCCCGCGGCGCTCTCCCCGCCGGCCGGGGGAGAATAGGCACGTGATCGAGCGCTACACACTGCCCGAGATGGGCCGGATCTGGAGCGAGGCGCACAAGTACGAGCTGTGGTGCCGGGTGGAGATCCTGGTCCTGGAGGCACACGCCGACGCGGGCACCGTGCCGGCGGACGCGGTGGCACCGGTGCGCGCCGCGCCGCCACCAACGCCCGCCGCGGTGGCCGCCGCGGAAGAGGTCACCAATCACGACGTGATCGCCTTCCTCAGCGCGTGGGCGGACAACACCGTGCCGCGCGAGGCCGCCGCCTGGGTGCACTTCGGCATGACCTCATCCGACCTGCTGGACACGGCGCTGGCGGTCCAGCTCACCGAGGCCACTGACCTGCTGATCGCCGGTGCCACCGGCCTGGTGGCGGTGCTGCGCGAGCACGCGCTGGCGCACCAGCACACGCTGCGGCCCGGGCGGACCCACGGGATCCACGCCGAGCCGGACGTCTGGGGGCACCGGGTCGCCGACTTCGCCTTCGCGGTGGCGCGCTGCCGGGACCGGCTGCGCCGGGCCAGGGAGGCGGTCGCGGTGGGCAAGCTGTCCGGGCCGGTCGGCACCTACTCCAACATCGACCCGGCGATCGAGGCCCGGGTCATGGCCGAGCTGGGCCTGCGCCCGGCGGACGTGGCCACGCAGGTGGTGTTCCGCGACGGCATCGCCGAGTGGGTGTGCGCGCTGGCCCTGCTGGCCACCGCCTGCGATGCCATCGGCCTGGAGATCAGGCACGGCCAGCGGACCGAGGTCGCCGAGCTGGCCGAGCCGTTCCCGGTGGGCCAGAAGGGCTCATCGTCGATGCCGCACAAACGGAACCCGATCCGCTCCGAGCGGATCTGCGGCCTGGCCCGGGTGGTCCGTGGCTACGTCACGCCGGTGATGGAGGGCATGGCCCTGTGGCACGAGCGGGATATCTCACACTCCAGCGTGGAACGGGTGGCGCTGCCCGACGCCGCCATCGCGACCGACTATCTCGTGCACCTGACCTCGGACGTCATGAAGGGCCTGACGGTGTACGAGCACCGGATGCGGGCCAACCTGGAGTCCACCGGCGGGCTGATCTACACCTCGAGCGTGCTGCTCGAGCTGGTGCGGGCGGGCATGTCCCGGGAGGACGCCTACGCTCTGGTCCAGCGCGCGGCCATGACCGCATGGGACACCGGTGCCGGGTTCCGGGAGGCGCTGCGCAAGGAGGCCGCGGCGGCCGGCCATGCGCTCGACGAGGCCCGGCTGGACGAGATCAGCCGGCCGGAACGGTACACCGAACGGCTCGGGCCCGTGTTCGCCCGGCTGCGCAACCTGACCTGACTTGCCGCTGACCCGCCCGACCGGCCGCGGGCCTGCCGGACCGGCCGCGGGCCTGCCCTGACCGGGTCCCGCGCCGGCGGACCTGGCACGATAGGGGGCGGGGAGCGGGGTGAAAGCTTGAGATTTGCGCCGTTTGATGTGAACCAGACGGTATTGCCGGGCGTCGCTGCCGCCGAGCCCGGGATGCCCGCAATGACCCGCAGACCCTGGAGCCGGTGGAATACTGGACTCCGCGTGAACGAGGCCGTCCCGTGCCGGGACAGCCGGCGGGCAGCCCGGACGGGGCTGGCCCGGTCCACCATCCGGCCGTCGGTCGGCCCAATGTGCACCCAAGGAGCAGCGTGTCCATGATCATTGGACCCGAGACCTGCTACCGCGTCAAAGGCGGCGAGCAGTTGCGCGGGACCGTCTTCGTGCAGGGGGCCAAGAACGCTGCACTCAAGATGATCGCCGCCTCGCTGCTCGCGTCCGAGGGCAGGACGGTGCTGCGCAACGTTCCGGTGATCGAGGACGTGCGCCGGGCGATCGAGCTCGCTCAGGCCGTGGGTGCCGTGGTCAGGTTCCACGAGGGGGAGCGGACCCTCGTGGTGGATGCGTCGAACCTGACCAGCGCCGTCCTGCCGGCCGAGATCGCGCGCCGGTTCCGCGGCTCGGTGCTGTTCGTGCCCGCGCTGCTGCACCGCATGGGCGAGGCCGTGATCGAGGGCATCGGGGGCTGCAACCTGGGCAGCCGCAACCTCGACTTCCACTACCGTGGCTTCGCCCGGCTGGGTGCCACGGTGGACGGGACCGGCGACAAGATCTACATCAAGGCAGGCAAGCTGCGCGGCGCGCACCTGTACCTGGACACCCCGTCGCACACCGGCACCGAGAACCTGATCATGGCGGCGGCGCTGACCCCGGGCACCACGGTCATCGACAACACCGCGCAAGAGCCCGAGGTGCTCGACGTCATCTCGTTCCTCACCAAGATGGGCGCGCGGATCAGCGGCGGCGGCACCGGGTTCATCACGGTGCAGGGGGTCGGCGCGCTCACCGCGACCGAGCACACGGTGATGGCCGACCGGATCGACGCGGGTGCGTTCGCGATGGCGGCCGCCATCACCGGTGGCGAGCTGAGCCTGGTCGGCGCCAACCTGGACCACTTCGGGGTGGTCCGCTGGAAGCTGGAGCAGATGGGCGTGGAGTTCGCCGCCAGCGGGGCCGTGCTCCAGGTCCGCAGGGAACGCCCGCTGCGGTCGATCAACGTGATCACCAGCCCGTACCCGGGGTTCGCGACCGACCTCCAGTCCCCCATCATGGCGCTGAGCTGCCTGGCGGAAGGGCCCAGCTACATCAGGGAAACCATCTACGACGGCCGCTACACGCTGGTCGGCGAGCTGATCAAGATGGGCGCGGACGTCCAGGTCGACGGGGACAAGGCCGTCGTGCACGGGCCGTGCGCCCTCAAGGGAACCAAGGTCGAGGCGCATGACCTGCGCACCGGGATCGCGCTGATCCTGGCCGGGCTGGCCGCCGAGGGGGAGACGGTGGTCTCCCCCGGCTACCTGATCGACCGGGGCCACTCCGACGTCGCCGCCCGCCTGTCCGCCCTCGGCGCCGACATCCGCGTAGAAGAGACCGCCTGAGGGCGCGGGCCCCTGCCGACCTCCCGGGTGCGGCGCGTCGCCGCCTGAACGCATGGAGCTATACAGCAATTGTTCAGGCAAGTTTCAGAAATCCCTTTTAAGTACCGGCCCGGTGGGTTACGAGTGACCCATGACCCACGGGCAGCGGCAGGCGGCGCTGGAACTCGCCATCGGCGTGGTCGGCTCGCACGAGCTTGTCGAACGGATCATGCTTTCCCCGGTGACCACCCCGGGCTCGCCCCGGGCCGCGGCGGGCCTGTCCGGAAACGAGCCGGTGGACGGCGATCTGCCCCTGGAGCCTGGCCTGGCCCGGCGGCTGGTCGCCGCGGCCTACCGCACCGAGCAGGAGGCGGGCGACAAGGTCCTGCGGCTCGGCGCGGGCATCGACGCCTGGCTCTTCGCCAGCAAGGTGCCGTACTCATATGCCCGCCGCGCCGGCGTCTTGCACGGCCCCGCCACGTGTATCCCGCTCGGCGGCAGCGCCCTGTACGCAACCATGCTCCGGGCCAGCAGGGACGGCGGCCATGACCTGTCCCGGCTCAGCGTCGACACGATAAGCCGGGCCGAGGTCGACGACGCGTTCGCCGATGTCGGCGTGCCCGCCAGCAACATCCACGTCCGCGACGACCCCAGCGGCGCCGCGGCTCTCGCGGCGTTCCACGAACGCCTCTGGCGCCGGCGCCAGACCACGGTGGCCTTCACCTGCCTGGACTCCGTCGCGCAGCGGCTGGCGGCGCTGGAGATCCCCGTCCTGGTCGTGCAGCCGACCCGCAGCGCGATCCAGGCGGCCCTGCGAACCGCGACCCTGCTGGGGGCGCAGCGGCGGCTGGAGGACTCACAGCTGGCCGTCGCCGTGGTGGAGGTGCCGACGCTCAGGGAGGCGTCGCGCCGCCCGGCCTCGCGGCAGTCGGGTGAGGAACTGCGGCTCACCGTGCACCGGCTGCTGGTGCAGGAGGCGCAGCGGATCAAGGCCACCGTCTGGCCGGCGGGTGAGTACAGCTTCCTGGTGACCGCGACCCGGGGATCGCTGTCCGCCGCGACCGACGGCTTCCGCGTCCCGCCGTTCACCGAGCGCGCGCGCAGCGAGCTCGGCATCACCGTGGAGGTCGGCGTCGGGCTCGGCCAGACCGCCCAGGACGCGGAGGCACACGCACGGGCCGCCCTCGCCCGCTCGCACGCCGGGCCCGGTGCCCGCAGGTTCGCCCTCGACCGGCAGGGGCACGCGGTGGTGCCCGGTCCCCGGGAGCCAGCCCTGGCCCGGGCCGGCAATCCGCGGGGGCTGGCCACGCTGTCCCGGCTCGCCGACAAGCTTTCCGCGGACGAGGGGGCCCGCGTTGTCGACGCCGAGACCGTTGGGCGCCTGCTGGGGGTGACCTCGCGGACCGCCCGCCGGCTGCTGCACACGCTCGCCGAAGAGGGCCTCGCCTGGCCGCTGCCGCCGAGCAGGGCCCCGCAGCCAGGACGCCCGCGCCAGTTCTACCGGCTGGTGACGGAGAAGCTGGACAACCACTCCCGGTGAGATACCTTCCGTCAACCGCGGGAAGTGTCACGCCGCAGCCGCCGGGCCGAACGCCGCGCGGTGCTAGCTGGCGCGCCTCCGGCACGACGCAGCCCCAGGCGCCGCAGTGCTGGCCTGCGCGCCTCCGGCACGACGTGTGTCCCGGCGGCGAGGACACGCCTCCCGAAGCCAGCGAGGCTCCGCCGAGCGCCCGCGAGGGAGGCAGACAAATCAGTGCCTGCGCGGATAGGCCGCGGCGACGGCCAGGAGCGCGTCGTCGGCCTCCTCGGTGCCGACCGAGATCCGGGCGCCCTCGTCGCCGAACGCCCGGACGCTGACCCCGGCGGCCGCGCAGGCCGCCGCGAAGTCCTGGGTGTCCTCGCCCAGCCGGAGCCAGACGAAGTTGGCCTCGGTGGGTGGCACGGTCCAGCCCTGGGCCAGCAGCTCGTCCCGGACCCGTCCCCGCTCCTTCACCGCGTGGTCCACCCGCTCCAGCAGTTCGGCCTCCGCCGCGAGCGAGGCAAGCGCCGCGGTCTGGGCGAGGGAGTTCACCGTGAACGGAAGCATGGTGGTGCGCACCGCGGCGGCGACCGGCTCGTGCCCCACCAGGTAGCCGACCCGCAGCCCGGCCAGGCCGTGGGCCTTGGAGAAGGTGCGCAGCACCGCGACGTTCGGCCGGTCGCGGTACAGCTCGATGCCGTCGGGCACGCCGGGGTCCCTGACGTAGTCCGAGTACGCCTCGTCGAGCACCACCAGGCAGTCGGCGGGCGCCCGGTCCAGGAACTCCTCCAGTTCGGGGCGGCGCACGACCGTGCCGGTCGGGTTGTTCGGGTTGCAGACGAAGATCACCCGGGTCCGCGGCGTGATCGCGTCCGCCATGGCGGCCAGGTCGTGGGTCTCGTCCCGCAGCGGCACCCGCACGGCGGCCGCGCCGGTGAGCGGGACCAGAATCGGGTAGGCCTCGAACGACCGCCAGGCGAACAGCACCTCGGTACCGGGCTCGGCGGTCGCCGCGAGCAGTTGCTGGGCCACCCCGACCGAACCGCAGCCGAACGCGATGTGCGCGGGCGGGACGCCGTGGCGGCGGGCGAGCGCGTCGGTGAGCTCGGCCGCGTTGTTGTCCGGGTACCAGTTGACCTCGCTGGCCGCCGCCGCGATGGCCTTGGCCACCGAGGGAAGCGGGCCGAACGGGGACTCGTTGGAGGCGAGCTTGTACGACTTGCCGTCGGGGCTGGCCACCCGCCGGCCGGGCTGGTAGGTGGCGAACTGCTCCAGGACGGGGCGGAATCGGGGTGATCGGTCGGACACCGTTGTCCCTCCGGCTGCGCGGTTGTTGCCTTCTTAGCAGTCTGCCACCGTGAGCGGCGCCGGCGGGACGCCCGGCCTGGCCGCGGGCCGCACGGCGCGAGACCGCGAAGGCGGCCGCGAGGTCACCCCAGCGACTCCAGGGCCCGCGCGAACGTGTCGTGCATGTCGGGCGTGAACAGGACGAAACGCGCCTCCGCCACCCGGGTCGGCGCCCGGCTGACCGTGGTCAGTGCGATTCGCGCGGCGTCGGCGTGCGGCCACCCGTAGATGCCCGCGGACACGGCGGGGAACGCGACGGTGGTGGCGCCGAGCTCGTCGGCGACGGCGAGCGAGCGCTCATAGCAGGAGACGAGCAACGCGCTGCGGTCGTCCCGGGCGGAGTACACCGGGCCCACCGTGTGGATCACCCACCGGGCGGCGAGGTCGCCCGCCGTCGTCGCGACCGCTTGCCCGGTCGGCAGCCCTTCGGGATAGCGCGACTCACGCAGCTCACGGCACTCGGCGAGGATCGCGGAGCCGCCGCGGCGGTGGATGGCCCCGTCCACGCCGCCGCCGCCGAGCAGCGACGAGTTGGCGGCGTTGACGATGGCATCGGCCTGTTCCGCGGTGATGTCGCCGATCTTCAATGTGATCCGCATGGTTTTGTGACTTTTCCCGATAGTTGGCCCTTTTTCAGCGAGTTTGGCACCGCACCTTCGCAAGCACGGTTCTAACGGAACTCGCCGCGGTCGATGCGGGTGGTGAGCTCGTCGGCGTACTGGTCGAGTATCGCTTGGAGCTGCGCATCACGACCGGTGAGACGCCCCTAGCTGTGACGATATCCAGGGAGAGCCGGAGTCGCTGCGCCAAGCAAGTGGATGGTCGCCTTGGGTGACGCGCAGCATGTTCCGAGATCCGCAGACCAACCACTGCGCACTCCCATCCACCACCGGCTGCGAGCGTACCGAAACAGGGCAGACAGGCAGCCCGTGTCCGCTGGTAGCCGGGATGGACCTGACACGCGCCAACTGGCGCAAAAGCAGCCACAGCACCTTAAAACGGCACTGCGTCGAAGTAGCACACACCCCGGCACCATAGTCGCCGTCCGTGACTCCACAGACCCCACGGCCCCACGCTCACATTCACCGCCACCGACTGGCATAGTTCCTCCACCACATCAAACACAGCCAGCCCAGCCCTGAATGAGAAGCTAGGCCTGGCATCCGGCTGTAGCGGCTAGTGGGGCAGTGGGGCACCGATCAGGGCGATGAGGGTTCCTACCGCGCCCGCGATCACCAGGGTCAGCACCACGCCGCGGCGCAGGGCCAGCAGCATGATCAGGGCGGCGGCGAGGACGGCGTATTGCCAGGGCTGGGTGAGGGCGCGGGTGAGTGGGATGGCCGAGCCGAGGATAGCGCCGATCGCGGCTGGCCCGGCGCCGGCCAGGAACCCGTGGGCCAGCTGGTTGTCGCGGATCCGGTCGAAGCGGGGGGCGCCGAACAGGATGAACGCGAAGGACGGGCTGAACGCGACCACCGAGGCGAGCAGCCCGCCGGCGAGCCCGGCGGCGGCGTAACCGACGACGGCAACGGTCTGCACCACCGGACCGGGGGTCACCTGGCCCAGGGCCACGGCGTTGAGGAACTGGGCGCCGGTCATCCAGTGATAGTGGTTCACCGCATCGGACTGCATGAGCGGGATGATGACGAACCCGCCGCCGAATGACAGCGCGCCGACCTTGACTGCCACCCAAGCCACCGACAGCAGGACGCCGCCGGTGATCGCGCCGAAGGCCAGCAGCGGAGCCGCGGCGATCCCGTGGGCCATGGTACCCGGGCCGGGGACCCGCTGAGCGGCCAGTTCGATGACCCCGCAGCCGAGCAGGACCAAGACCAGCCACGGGCCGATGGTCGCCGCCGCGGCGGCCCCGGCGGCCAGGTAGATCAGCCACCGGATGGCCTGCTTGCGCCGCTGCCAGCTCGCACCGAGCAGCGAGGTGCCAGCCTGCACGGCGACCGCGGGGACGGCGGCCCCCGCGCCCGCCCCGGCGCCAAGCACCCACGCCGGTGGGGAGTTGCTGAGAAACAGCGCGGCAAGGGCGAGGATCACGATCAGGCCCGGCACGATGAACGCGGCACCCCCGGCCAGGGCGCCGGCCCGGCCGCGGACCCGCCAGGCGCAGAAGATCGCCAGCTGGGTCGAAGCCGGGCCGGGCAGCAGATTGCAGGCGGCGATCGCGTCTTCGAACTCGCGTGCGTCCAGCCAGCCCCGGCGCTGTACGCACAGGTCGCGGAGCAACTTGATGTGGGTCGGCGGGCCGCCGAACCCGATACACCCGATGCGGCCCCATTCCCGCAGCACGGTGCCCAGCGAGGGAGGCCCCGAGGCCGGTGGGTCGTCCGGCGCCGGAACCGCCGGTTTCACCGGGCAGGGGTAGCAGCTGGTTCGAAAAGCTCGACCACGTTCCCGGCGGGGTCTTCAACCAGGATCTGCTTCCCGCCGGGGCCGGTGACGACGTCGTTGCGGAAGCGGACGCCTTCCGCGCGCAGCCGGGCGACCTCGGCCGCGATATCGCCCACGATCAGGTGTATCCGGTTCCAGCCGCCTGGCTGCGGCTTGCGGCCGTCGGGCATCGGCCGTCCTGCCGAGCTGTCCGGCCCAGCCAGCAGCAGCCGCAGGTTGCCCCGGGTGACGTCGGCGAACGCGGGCGCTGCGCTGAAGCGCAGCGTGAAGCCAAGATGGCCGGTGTAAAAGCCGACGGCGGCCGGCACGTCGTCGACCATGTAGCGGACGCTGACCATATCTTGCGGGCTGCTCATCACACCTCCTGAGTGGATGCATCGGCGGGCGCCGCGCTGACGGCGGCGAGCAGGAACCCGATGCGGGTATCAAGTTCGGCGGCCAGTCGCTCGAAGGCCGGATAGGTGTCCTCATCGCTGCCGCCAGCGGCGGCGGGGTCCGGGATGCTCCAGTGGATGTAACCGGGGTGTCCGGGGAACTCCGGGCAGACCTCCCGCACCCGGTCGCACAAGGTGATCACGTAGTCGAAGCGCTCCGCGGCAAACGAGCTGAGGTGCCTGGCGGAGTGGCCGGCCAGGTCGATCCCGCGCTCAGCCATCACCCGCACCGCGTTCGGGTGCACCGGCTTGGGATGGCTGCCCGCACTGGACGCCCGTACCCGCCCGGCCGAACGCGCCCCGGCGAGCGCCGCGGCCATCGGGGAGCGGGCGCTGTTGCCGGTGCACAAGAACAACACGGTGCACCGTGCTGGGCCGCCTCGGGTGACGGTGCCCGTGGCAGCGGGATCCAGGCGCAGACCTGCATGCAGCGCCGCGCCCGCCGCGGCCAGCGACTCGGCGCACCGCGCCAGGTCAAGGTGGTAGTAGGTGTCCCGCCCGTCGAAGCTGCTGCGCCGCGCCGCGACCAGCCCACCGGCCCGCAGCAGGCCCAGGTGATAGGACACCAGATTCTGCGGCTCACCGACCAGAGCCACCAGCTCCCGCACCCGGCAATCGCTGCGCGCCAGCTCCCGCAACAGCCGCCACCGCAACGGATGAGCCGCAATCCGCACAAACGACGGCGCCGTGATCGCCGTACCCGACTCCACCGGCCTACCATACATCAAATAGATTTGATGGAACTTGGTTCGAGGCTCGGGCCCACAGTAACCCGGGGTTGCGGTTCATTACGAGGGCAGCACGGCGACCATGCCGCCCACAGGCACTGGCGTCCTACACGCGTCGTCGCCGACCACCGCGGTTCGCTCGAGGTAGCCGGTGTGGTCACTTGGCAAGCCGGTGTGGCCAGCGCCGCCGGTGGGCCGCCAGCACCGCCGCGCAGTCCGGTTCGCCGTCGGGGAGCAGGCTCACGATCAGGTCTGCCTGTTCGGCAAGCCGGCACCGCCCGTCTGTGACGAGCGGGCAGGCCCGGCCGGCTTGCGGGAGCGGCCCGGGGCACTGGCGGACGTCGTTGCCGACGGAACGGAGCGCTGCGACCCGCTGATCGTCGAACCAGCCGCGGCGTTCCACCAGTACCCGCTGGCCCACGCTGCTGGCGGGCCAGCCGGGCATTCCGCCGGCCGCGGAGATCTCCAGGCAGGCCACGGAGAAGTCCTCGGTGGGGGCGGCCAGCACCCACCCGTAGTGCTGGAGCAAGCGCAGCATCGGGGTGTTGGCGAGGAGGACGACGGCGCGCAGGCGATCAAGCCCGTCTGTGCGAGCGCGCTCCACCAATGCGTCCAGCAGCAGGTGCCCCAGGCCGGCGCCCTGGTAGCCGTCCCGTATGGTCAGCGCCAGTTCCGCGGTCCCATCTCCGATGGGTACGTAGCGGGCTTCGGCGGCCAGGCCGCCGGGGCCGGCTGGCGGGGCGGCCACCAGGCAGACGGTGCCGCTGCCGAGGCCGGCGAACCGTGCCACCAGCGCGGGCGCCGGCTGGCCAGCGTGGAAGCGGCGATAGAAGGACTCGGGCGACAGCTCCAGGTACAGCCTGGTGATGGCCGGGACGTCGCCCGGGCCGGCGAGGCGCAGCACGACCGTGCGCCCGTCGGCCAGCTGGCATTCGCCTCTTGCCACCATGCGCGCACTGTACGGGCGCTGGCAGCACCAGGGCAGGGACCAAAGGCCCGATCACGGTCCCGCCGGGTATCGGTGGCTCCCGCGCGTTCAACGCCGGGCGCACAAAGAGATGCGCGGAGCTATGTAGAGCTGAAGGGGCTGGTCAGGCTCGCCCCGCAGGACTTTGGTCTATTTGAGCGCTGTCTTAGGGCCCTGGAGTTGCCAGTCCGTCCGGGAGACGCTGGCCCGCAACTGCTAGAGGCAGGTGAGAGGCATGAACGAGAAGGCCGGCCGGCGGGCGGTGCCGATACCGGCCGATCAGGTGGACTTCCTGATAACCACTGCGGCGCGTGCACCGTCGGTGCACAACACGCAGCCATGGCGGTTCCAGGTGGGCGAGTTCGCCATTGAGCTGTATGCCGACACGCGCCGGAAGCTGCGAGTGGATCCGCTCGGGCGGGAGATGCTGATCAGTTGCGGCGCTGCCTTGTTCGGGCTGCGGCTAGCGGTGCGGTCGCTCGGGTACCTGCCCGTAGTGGAACTGCTGCCTGACCCGGCCCAGCTGCGGTTGCTGTCCCGGGTGCGGCTGGGCGCAGCTGCGCCGATGACCGCCAGGGAGCGCCAAATGATCGAGGCGGTACCGCACCGGCACACCCACCGCGGCTCCTTCGACCCCGGTCCGCTGCCCGCCGGGCTGCTTGCCGGACTCCAGCACGACGCACTCGCCGAGGGGGCAACACTAGGTCCGGTCGACCCCGGCATCGCCTACCAACAGCTGGCAGACATCATTGGTGCGGCCGGCCGCAGGCAGAACCTCGACCCGGTAGCCCAGGAAGACGTACGGCGATGGAGCCGGGCCGCCGCTGATCCCGCCCGTGACGGCGTCCCCGTGCACGCGTTCCCCGCCAGTTCCGGCCCTCAGCGCGGGCGGCTGCCGCAGCGTGATTTCGACCTGGGCCGTGGCCTGGGGCTGCTGCCAGCCGATGGATCGCCGCCTGCCGTCACCGCGGTGCTGCTGACGCCCGGGGATGGCCGGGCCGACTGGCTGCGCGCTGGCCAGGCGCTGCACCGGCTGCTGGCTCACGCAGCCAGTAGGTGGGTATTCGCCAGCCTCTACACCCAGCCGCTGGAGGCCGCCGCGATCCGGGCGCTGATCCGGGACCGCCTGGCGCTCCCCGGGGCCCCGCAGATGCTGCTGCAACTCGGCCTCGCCCGCACTACCCGCTCCACCGCCCGCCGGCCGCCGGAGGAAGTCACCGAGGCATGACATCAGGCTGCTAGCCGGTGCGACGGTCCGGCGTGGTCATAGATCATGATCAGGCCCGCGTTTGCCCGCAGCCAGTTCACGTCCTGCTCGCACCAGTACCTGCTTTCGTAGGGGTGGCCTGACAGGGCGATGATCCTGCCGCTAGCGGCTTGCAGCTGCCAGGAGTACCTGCCGTCCCGGTCCTGGAAGATCTTGAACTCGGCCCACCACTCTGCCTGCTACACCGGTACGACCTCCTGGTGTGCGATCAGGGGCCACGCCTGCGAACCGCCGCTCCTTAGGGCATCCCCTGCTCCGGGGCCGGGCGCAAGCCGGGGCGCGCTTCCGCAGCGGGGTGACCGGCTGGGGCGGGGCTGGTCAACGCTGCCGCCACGTTCCGCAGCAGGGAGCGCATCGTCGCAGCCGCCACCTGGTGCAGGACGGCCCGGTCAACCCCGGCACCCAGGCGCCCTAGGGGTGGCCGGTAGGAGCCTGCCAGCGCCAGCCGGGCCGTGTGGTCCCCGGCCGGGGAGATGGTGATGTTGGCGTCCAGCACCGGGAACAGGGCGCCGGCGGCGCCGGTTGCCTCCCAGCGCATCCCGACCGTCATGACATCACCGTGATACACCGGATCAAGGAAGCTGACCCGGACCAGTTTCGCCGCGACCAGGCCGCCGGCCCCACTTTGCGCAGGCCCGTGACCGCTCCGTCGTGGGCCGCCTCGGAGACCCCGGCCAGCCAGTCCCCCTGAACCAGGTTCTCAAACCGTGCCTGAGCCGCGCGGGATCCGGTCTTGACGGTCACCTCCTCGGTGACGAACATGCCCCAAGCGTCCAGGCAGGGCAGCGCGGCACATAGGGCCGAAGGTCCCCCTTTGCAGGAGTGTTGGACACGACCTCCAGGCCAGGCAAGCCCGGCCACGTCCGCAAGGCCGCAGATCGCAAGGACGCGGCCGGCGCGGGCTGGCGGTCACAGCCGGTGAGGAGGTGCCGTTCGGGAACTGGCGGCGCTGCTGCGCGCCAAGGGCATGACGGGCCGGCCGCCGGCGCCTGCCAGCAGGCCCTGGCAGTCTTGCCGGCAGGCCTGGCAGCCGCGCAGGTGCGCGGCCACTGCCGGGAACCGCCGTCCCGGGTCTTGCCCGTGCAGCTGGGTCTCGACGTAGCGGTCGAGCACTTGGAATGTGACATCGCACCCGGCATCCCCGGGGTCTGCGGCGAGCAGTTCGTCGACCCAGCGGGCACCGGCGGTGAACGGCCCGCTACGGTGTGCGGGATCGTGTCCGTCAGTTGCCAGCCGGGCGCGCAGCGTGCGGCGGGCTTCGAACAGCGCCATGTAGATCGCGTTTCGGCTGGATCCCAGCCTCGCGGCCAGCACGCCGACGGGCACGTCATGGAGCGTGACGGCCGTGAAAACCCTGCGCTGCTTGCCGCCGAGTTCCTCTTCGGCGGCCCGGCGCAGCGCGGCCGCGAACTCGTGCCATCCGGCGCGCTCATCCGGCCGAAGCCCAAGGCGGGCGGGCAGCCGTTCCCAGCCGCCGTCATCAACGTCATCAGCCGACATCGCCCCTGGCGCCGCAGCGGCACGGGCCGCCTGCACCGCCACCGCTGATACCGCGAACTTGGACGCCCAGGTCGTGAACCGGCTCTCACCCGGGAAGCCCCGCAGTTCAGCGGTGATCGCCCGGAGCGCGTCAGCGGCGGCCCGGCGGGCGAGATCGTCAAGGTCCAGGCCGCCAAGGCGCGGCGATCCGCCCCTGCGGGCAGCCTCACTGCAGGCCGCGCGCAGCAGCAGGTCATGCAGGCGGGCGAGGGCCTGATCGCGCTCTGCGCCGGAGCACCGCAGCCCGTCCATCCACGCCTGCGAGTCCGGATCCAGCCTTGTCCTCGCGTCCAGTTCGAGGTCCTCCGTAGACATGACCGGACTCCTTACCTGCCCGCCCGAGCCGGTCTTTGCGGCACGGCGGGAGTGACGGCTGCGGTACCCGCGGCCGTCGCTCCGCCGTGTCCGGCTGCCCTTCCCGGCCCGGCAGGGAAAGTCTGCCGCAAACACTATCTAAGCAATTAATGATAATTGCAATAGCTGGCCTGGCTGCGCTAACAGTGACCAGCCACGTTCGTGAGCGGTCTCCTGAGATCCCGGATGCTGACCACACCCGGAGCGGCGCGGGCCGCCGCCGGATGACAAAGCGGGGCCGGCCGGTCCGGGCGCGGGTGTCACGCGGCTGTAGTGCCCGCGGACAGCCACAGGCCAGGGGCGTCAGCCGGGGGTGGCGGAGGCGCGCAGGTCGTGGAGGAGTTCGGCCTGCCCGGACAGCACCCCGGTGAGGATCTGCCGTGCGACCGCTAGCAGCTCGGCCACGTGCGGGCTGGTCAGGGAGTAGTACACGGTGGAGCCTTCTTTGCGGGATGTCACCAGATTCGCCCGGCGCAAGACCGCCAGCTGCTGCGACAGGTGCGCAGGCTCGATGTTGACGTGCGGGAGCATTTCCGCAACGGCATACTCACGGTCGCTGAGCAGTTCCAGCACCCGTATCCGGGCGGGATGGCCAAGTGTTTTGAAGAAGTCAGCCTTCAGCTGGTACAGCGGCGCGCTCACTCCAGCAGTCTCCCTACCAGCATCGGTGCCTTGTCGTCCTGGGGCCTGTCCGCCAGCTCACCCGCTGGCCCTATTATGCCGCAAAAATGCTACCGCATGGCTCAGCAATTGCTAATCTTAGCAAGTCTGATGGGGGGAATCGAGGCTGGATGCGGGACAGCGGATCCTACGACGTGCGTCACTGCCATGGCCTGTCCGGTCGCTGGGTATGTCGTGGTCCGCGCCCGCGTCCCCGCCAGTGTCTGGGGCTGCACCGAGGCCCGCACCGACCTGGCGGTGCGGGAAGGCGCCGGGCAGTACGTGCGTGCCCGCGAGCGGGCCGCAGCCTTGAATGCCCGGCTCGGCGAGCAGGCCGGCGCCTGCGTATGGTTCGGCGTGGACGTTGTCTACACCGACGGCTGCCGTATGCCCTGGTAGCTCCCGCCGCCGCAGGGGCCGGTCCGGCCGGGCAGGCAGCGACCCCGCGTGATCGTCGGTGTGTCATGAGCCACCAGCCGTGGCGCCACGGACCTGACTTCGCGCGGCGCGATGCCACCCGCGACGGGCTCACGTTTGCCGTGGGCCAGGCGGCGGCCGCCGCCCCGGTGCTGGTGCGCGCGGCAGCTGGGTGTCACCGGGGGCGGAACCGGTAACGGCGGCCGCTGGATAGGCCAGCCGGGGTTATGGTCCTGGCAGCAGGGGTCATGTCGTGGCCAGGGCTGGAGGGGGGTGCTGCCGGGTGAAGCGGACGGGCGTGTTCGCCAGGTTGCGGCTTCCCCTGGTGCTGGCGGCGGTCGCGGTGGCCTACGGGACGGCGGGGTATCAGCTGGTTGAGGGCTGGAGCGCGCTTGATGCGTTCTACATGACCGTCATCACGCTCACCACCGTGGGATACGGCGAGGTGCACCCGCTGGACGCGGCGGGCAAGCTGTTCACGATCTCACTGCTGGCGCTCGGCGTGGTCGCCCTGGCCGCCGCCATCAGCGCCGTCACCCAGCTGGTCGCGGGCGGCGAGCTGGCGAGCTGGCTGCGGAGGAAGCGGATGGATACCTCACTGGGCCGGATGCGCGGCCATTACATCGTCTGCGCCTACGGCCGGGTCGGCCGGGCGGCGGTGGCCCAGCTGCGCGGGGACGGCGTGCCGTGCCTGGTGGTGGAGGCCAAGCCGGAGCTGGCCTCTTTGCTGGAGGAGCACGACGTCCCCCACCTGACCGCCGACCCCACCCAGGAGGCGGTGCTGCGCCGCGCGGGCGTGGAGCAGGCTGGCGGGCTGCTGTGCGCGGTCGACTCCGACGCGATCAACGTGTACATCACCCTCACCGCCCGCGCGATGAACCCCCGGCTGACCATCGTCGCCCGCGCCTCCGATCCCGGATCGGCGGACAAGCTGCGCAGGGCCGGCGCCGACCATGTGGTCTCGCCGTATGAGGTCAGCGGCAGCCGGATGGGGGTACTCGCCTTGCACCCGGCGATCGTCAGCTTCCTGGACATGGTCCGCGTCGCCCCCGGGTGGCGGCTGGAGGAGGTCGAGGTCCGGCCGGGCGCCCGGCTAGACGGCACGGCGATCGGGCAGATCCGCGCCGCGCATCCTGACGTCAGGATCCTCGCCGTCACCCGGCGCGGCGCCGCCGCTGTCGCCTTCCCCGCCCACGAGATGACGCTGGGCCCCGGTGACCTCGTCCTGCTCCTCGGACCGGCCGCCGCGGTCCAGGCCACCGCCGGCTGACCCGGCCTGGACCAGGGCCCCGGCGGCCCGAGGAAGGTGTTGCGAGATTTGTTAATTGCATAGATAATAGTTACGTAAGGGCCGCCGTGATCAGCGGGGCAGCATGGGCCCGGCTCCCCCTCGGGGCGGAAGAGGCGCCATGGGACTGTTGGAAGAAGAGTTGCACGCGTGCATTGATGAGGCTGCCCGCAAGATGACCGAGGCCCGGCTGGTCGGCGACGACTACGGCGCCGAGACGTACCGCGAGCGGCTGGAGTTCCTGCGCCGTGTCGCCGGGCGCCACGGGCTCGGGCCCTGGCCCTGCCCCGAGCCCGCCGCCGGTGGCGAGGCCGGCGGGGACTGCTGTCAGGCCGCGGCCCCCGTGTCGGGCAGCGCGCAGATGTGACACGTGCCGACAGGCGCCAGCCGGCCGGGGTGCATGCATGGCAGGCGCGGTGCCCGCGAAACGTGCCAGCTCGCCGACCATGGAGGGCGAGCTGGCGTCCCGGCGGCCCGCGATGAAGAGCAGCCGGAAGGAGATGACGTGGCGGAGGAGATTCCGGGGCTGGAACAGGCCCCGGTCGCGCACGGTGGGCTGATCGCGTGGGTGCGGGAGATTGCCGCTCTCACCCGCCCCGCCCGCGTGCACTGGTGCGACGGCTCGCAGGGGGAGTGGGAGCAGCTCACCGGCCTGCTGGTGGAGCGGGGCACGTTCACCCGGCTCAACCCGGACCTGCGGCCGGACAGTTTCGCCGCCAGCTCCGACCCCTCGGATGTGGCGCGGGTGGAGGACCGCACGTTCATCTGCTCGGAGAAGGAACAGGACGCGGGCCCGACCAACAACTGGATCGCCCCGGCCCAGATGCGCGCCACCTTCGCCAGCCTGTTCGCAGGCTGCATGACCGGCCGGACCATGTATGTGGTCCCGTTCTGCATGGGCCCGCTCGGCTCGCCGATCTCCCAGCTGGGGGTGGAGATCACCGACTCGGCGTACGTGGCCGCCTCGATGCGGATCATGACCAGGATGGGCGCCGCGGTCCTGGAGCAGCTCGGCGAGGACGGGTTTTTCGTCCGGGCCGTCCACTCGGTCGGCGCGCCGCTTAAGCCGGGGCAGGCGGACGTGGCGTGGCCATGCAACACCACCAAGTACATCTCCCACTTCCCCGAGACCCGGGAGATCTGGTCGTACGGGTCGGGGTACGGCGGGAACGCGCTGCTGGGCAAGAAATGCTACGCGCTGCGGATCGCTTCGGTGATGGCCCGTGACGAGGGCTGGCTGGCCGAGCACATGCTTATCCTGAAGATCATCCCGCCCGCCGGCGGCAACGGCAGCGCCGGGCCGCTGTATATGGCCGCGGCGTTCCCGTCGGGATGCGGGAAGACCAACCTGGCTATGCTCGAGCCCACGATCCCCGGCTGGCGGGTCGAGACAATCGGCGATGACATCGCCTGGATGCGTTTTGGCCCGGACGGCCGGCTGCGCGCGATCAACCCCGAGGCCGGCTTCTTCGGCATCGCGCCCGGCACCGGCGTCACCACCAACCTCAACGCGGTCAGGATGCTGGGCGGCGGCACCATCTTCACCAACGTCGCCCGCACCGGCGACGGCGACGTGTGGTGGGAAGGGCTCACCGAACAGCCCCCGGAGCACCTGACCGACTGGCGGGGCCGGGACTGGACCCCGCACTCCGGCAGGCCCGCCGCCCACCCCAACGCCCGCTTCTGCGTGCCCGCCGCGCAGTGCCCGTCGATCGCCCCCGAATGGGAGGATCCGGCCGGGGTGCCGATCTCGGCGATCCTGTTCGGCGGCCGCCGCGCCACCGCGGCCCCGCTGGTCACCGAGGCCCGGTCCTGGCAGCACGGCGTCTTCCTCGGCGCGTGCATAGCGTCGGAAAAGACCGCCGCCGCCGCCGGGCAGGTCGGGCAGTTGCGCTACGACCCGTTCGCGATGCTGCCGTTCTGCGGTTACAACATGGGCGACTACTTCGCCCACTGGCTCGCCATCGGCGCCATGACCGACCCGGCGAAGCTGCCGCGCATCTACCACGTCAACTGGTTCCGCAAGAACCCCCGCGGCCGGTTCGCCTGGCCGGGCTACGGCGAGAACAGCCGGGTCCTGAAATGGATCGCCCAGCGGCTGTCCGGGCAGGCCGGGGCCGTGGCCACCCCTATCGGCAACCTGCCCGCCAAAGGCGCCCTCGACACCGAAGGCCTGGCGGTCAGCGAGCACGACCTGCAGGTGCTGCTGTCGGTCGACCCCGGCACCTGGCACGACGAGGCAGCCCTTATCCGCGAGCACCTCGCCACCTTCGGCGGCCATCTGCCCGCCCAGCTCTGGGAGGAACACGACCGCCTGCTCAAGCGCCTGAACGCCGTCGGCTGACCCTCACCGCCGCGCTGCAGGCCGAGGGCATGACCCAGGCCGGCGGGCACATCACCTACGACGCCGATGACCGCTACCCGATCGCGCCGGCTTTCTGGTGACCACTGCCCGCGGTCAGGGCCGACTGTGCGCGGGGCGGCCCTGGTGCAGGTCACACTGCCGGCTACTCGGCGCCGAACTTCTTGATCTCCTCGAACTCCACCTCGGTCAGCTGACGCGGCACGTCGTCCCTTGCGACCTTCGCGCTCTGTACGTGGTGGCGGATGTCCTCGACGATCTCGGGGTTGGCCAGGGTGGTGACATCCCCGACGTCGGCGAAGTTGGAGATCGACGCGATCACCCGGCGCATGATCTTGCCAGACCTGGTCTTGGGCATGTCGGGGACGATCCAGACGTTCTTCGGCCGGGCGATCTTGCCAATCTCGGTCTCGATCGCCTTGCTGACCTTGGCCTCCATCTCCTTCCCCGGTTCGAAGCCGGGCTTGAGCGAGACGTAGACCTCCACCACGCGGCCCCGGATGTCGTCGATCACCGGGACCGCGGCCGCCTCAGCGACCTCGGGCACGGTCAGCGCGGCCGACTCGATCTCCTTGGTGCCCAGCCGGTGCCCGGCCACGTTGATCACATCGTCCACCCGGCCGAGGATTCTGAAGTAGCCGTCGGCGGCCTGGACAGCTCCGTCGCCGGCGAAGTAGGGCCAGTCACGCCAGTCGGTGCTGTCCGGGTCTTTGTTGTATTTCCGGTAGTAGGTGTCGACGAACCGCTCCGGCTGGCCCCAGATGGTCTGGAAGATGCCCGGCCAGGGGTTACGGATGCAGATGTTGCCCGCCGTGCCGCTGCCAGCGGGGATCTCGGTGCCGTTCTCGTCGTAGATCACCGGGTAGACGCCCAGGACGCCGGGGCCGCAACTGCCGGGCTTCATCGGCTGCAGGGCGGGCAGCGTGCTGCCGAGGAAGCCGCCGTTCTCGGTCTGCCACCAGGTGTCGACGATGGCCGCCTCGCCCTTGCCGACCTCGGAGTGATACCAGCGCCAGACCTCGGGCTCGATCGGCTCGCCCACCGTGGTCATGTGCTTGAAATGGTAGTTGTACTTCTTCGGCTCCTCCGGCCCGACCTTGCGCAGCATCCGGATCGCGGTGGGCGACGTGTGGAAGATGTTCACCCCGAGCTTCTCCGCGATCCGCCACGGGCGGCCACCGTCGGGGTAGTTGGGCACACCCTCATAGATCACCGTCGTGGTGCCCAGCGCGAGCGGCCCGTACACAATGTAGGAGTGGCCGGTGATCCAGCCGATGTCGGCCATGCACCAGTACACGTCGCCGGGGTGGATGTCCTGGTAGTACTTCGACGTGCCGGCCACATACGCCAGGTAGCCGCCAGTGGAGTGCACGCAGCCCTTCGGGCGCCCGGTGGTCCCGCTGGTGTACATCAGGAACAACGGCGCCTCGGCCGGCATCGACACCGGCTCCACGACCTGGCCGCGGTAGCCGGCGAGGAGCTCGTCGACGAAAACGTCGCGGCCCCCGGCCATCGGGGTCTGCGAGGCGTACTGGCCAGGATGACGGCGCCACACCAGCACCTTGTCGACCTCCTGGCCCTCCTGGCGGGCCGCCGCGAGCGCCTCGTCGGCCTTGACCTTGTGGTCGGCCAGCTGGCCGCCGCGGTAGTAGCCATCCATAGTGATCAGGATGCGGCTGCCGGAGTCGGCGATCCTGTGCCCACAGGCGGTGCCGCTGAACCCGCCGAACACCTGCGAGTGGATGACGCCGAGCCGGGCGCAAGCCAGCATGGTGACCGCCAGCTCGGGCACCATCGGCATGTGCAGGGTCACCCGGTCGCCGGTCTTCAGGCCAAGGGAGTCGCGCAGCACCGCGGCGAACTCGTTCACCTGGCGGTGCAGCTCCGAGTAGCTGATCTCAACGTGCTCGTCGGACTCCAGCTCCGGCACGAAGATGATCGCGGTCTTGTCCGGGTTAGCCTGCGCGTGCCGGTCCACGCAGTTATACGAGGCGTTCAGCTTTCCGCCGGTAAACCACTTCCAGAACGGCGGGTTGCTGGTGTCCAGCGTCGTGTGCCATGGCTCGTCCCAGCTGAGCAGGTCGGCGTACTCCTTGAAGCAGCCAGGGAAGTGCTCCTCGCTGAACCGGCCGAAAATGGCCGGGTCCGCGGCGTTGGCCTGCTCCACGAACTTCGGGGGCGGCGGGTAGTACTCCTCCTCGCGCCAGTGCACTGCGATCTGCGCCTCGGAAACCTGCGCCTCAGAACCCTGCGGATCCTGGCCTTCCGCCATGGCCTTGTCCTTTCGTCAGAAGATGGCCCCCCGCAGACCGGAGGGCCGTTCCGCGCTAAGAGTCTTTGAGCAGGCCCGCGCAGACGCCGAAGTCATGCAGTTCCGCGCAGACCGCCGCCTGGCGGGTGAACGCCGCAGCATCGCCCCGGTTCAGCGACTCCCAGCACAAGCGCTCTGTCAGGGCCAGCGCGCGCACGGTTACCCAGCCCAGTGCCTGGACCGGCTCCGTCTCAGCCTCGTGCCGCAGGGACCACGCATCACATCTGGCTGCCTCGGTGGTGGTGACGGCCTGCACGTGTGAGAGGACCACCGACAGCTCACCGGCCAGGTACTGCTGTGTCATTCCCATCGCCACCCTGCGGGCCCGTGCCGCCCTACCCCGCCCATGTGGCCGGTCCGTGTCACACCTCAAAGTTGCCTTCACGCGCGGCAATGGCTCCGGCTCTATATCATCGGCTCAGCAATTGCTAATCTTAGCAATCGGTTCCGACGGAGGCTAGGTGCGGACTGCCGGGTCCAGCAGCGTGGGCCGCGCACGGCGTGACCACCATCACCGGGTACGCCGTCGTCCGCATCCGCGCCGGCACATCACCGGCGGCAGGTTCAACGACTTCTCCAGGCACCCGGTCCGGTACTCGGTATGGACTGGTTTCTCGTGGCTGAACGTGCGTACATGCAGCTCGCGTGGGATCACGCTGATGCTGACCGGCCTGTGCATCATGCTCTTGCCGGCGGGACCATCAGCGATCTGCGGTTCTTCAACTGAGGCAGGCAAGACCCATGACTGACAACGCTCGCAGCCGCAACGGCCGCGGAGACCTCCCGGCCGCCGGCCTTGACCGGCTCTCCTACGACGTCGTGGTGATCGGCGCGGGGGGCTCGGGGCTGCGCGCCGCGATCGAAGCCCGCCTGGCGGGCAAGCGGACCGCCGTCATCTCCAAGTCCCTGTTCGGCAAGGCGCATACGGTCATGGCCGAGGGCGGTGCCGCCGCCGCGATGGGCAACGTCAACCCGAAGGACAACTGGCAGGTCCATTTCCGCGACACCATGCGCGGCGGCAAGTTCCTGAACAGCTGGCGGATGGCCGAACTGCACGCCCAGGAGGCGCCCGACCGGGTCTGGGAACTCGAAGCCTGGGGCGCGCTGTTCGACCGCACCCCCGATGGGAAGATCAGCCAGCGCAACTTCGGCGGGCACGAGTACCCGAGGCTGGCGCACGTGGGCGACCGGACCGGCCTGGAGATGATCCGCACCCTGCAGCAGAAGACAGTCGCGCTGCAGCAGGAGGACGCCCGCGAGCTCGGCGACCCGGAGGCCATGATCAAGGTTTTCGCCGAGACCACGATCACCCGGCTGCTCAAGGACGGCGGGCGGATCGCGGGCGCGTTCGGCTACGCCAGAGACACCGGGCGATTCGTGCTGTTCGAGGCGCCGGCCGTCATCCTGGCCACCGGCGGGATCGGCAAGACGTTCAAGGTGACCTCGAACTCCTGGGAGTACACCGGCGACGGGCACGCGCTGGCGCTGCTGGCCGGCGCGACCTTGCTGAACATGGAGTTCGTGCAGTTCCACCCCACGCACATGGTGTGGCCGCTGTCGGTGGCCGGGCTGCTGGTCACCGAGTCGGTTCGCGGTGATGGCGGAGTGCTGCGCAATTCCGAGGGCAAGCGGTTCATGTTCAACTACGTGCCGGATGTGTTCCGCGCCCAGTACGCGGAAACCGAGGACGAGGCCGACCGCTGGTACACCGACCCAGAGCACAACCGCCGCCCGCCGGAACTGCTGCCCCGCGACGAGGTGGCGCGGTCGATCAACGCCGAGGTCAAGGCCGGCCGCGGCTCACCGCACGGCGGCGTGTTCCTTGATATCGCCTCCCGGCGGCCGACCGAGGAGATCCTGCGCAAGCTGCCGTCCATGTATCACCAGTTCAAGGAACTGGCCGACGTGGACATCACCAAGGAGCCGATGGAGGTCGGCCCCGCGCAGCACTACATGATGGGCGGCGTCGAGGTCGACCCGGACAGCCAGGCAGCCGTCGTGCCTGGCCTGTTCGCGGCCGGCGAGGTGTCGGGCGGCATGCACGGATCCAACCGGCTGGGCGGCAACTCCCTGTCCGACCTGCTGGTCTTCGGCCGCCGCGCCGGGATGGGCGCCGCCGCATACCTGGACTCGCTGGGCGGCGCCAGGCCGGTGCCCGGCGAGAACGACCTGGCCAGCGCGCGGGCAGAGGCGCTCGCCCCGCTGGAGCGCTCGGGCGGCGAGAACCCCTACACCGTCCACGCCGAGGTCCAGCAGACCATGAGCGACCTGGTCGGCATCATCCGCCGGGAGGACGAGATCAAGTCCGCCCTGGCTGAGCTGGAGAAGCTGCGCGAGCGCGCCGCCCAGGTCAGTGCCGAAGGAGGCAGCGCTTACAACCCGGGCTGGCACCTGGCCCTGGACCTGCGCAACATCATGCTCATCGCGGACTGCGTCGCGCAGGCGGCGCTGGAACGGCAGGAGAGCCGGGGCGGGCACACCCGCGACGACTTCCCCGTCATGTCACCGGAATGGCGGAAGATCAACCTGATCTGCGTGCTGGACGGCAAGCGGGTCACCCTTAAGCGGCAGCCGATGGTTCCCATGCGCGAGGACCTGCTGGCGCTGTTCGACCGCGACGAACTGAAGAAGTACCTGACACACGGGGAGCTGCCAGCGGTGGGCGAGGAGACGCACTGATGGGATGCGCGGCGACTCCAGCGCAGAAGTGCCTCATGTTGCTGTCTGCCAGGTGAGGGGCCGGAGAAGCTGCCCTGGTTCGCTCGGGCTGCATGCCGGCGGGTGCGGCGGTTGCCTCCCTACGCCGCCGCGAAACCAAGCTCTTCCTTGTCGTCCGGGCCGACCGCGGGCCTGCCATGAGGAAGTGCTCGACCGCGCTACTGCGAAGCTTTCTTGCCAGGTGCCAGTCTCAGCGTGACCGGGTCCGGCCCGAGCCCGGTGCGCTTCTTGCCATCCACGGTCAGCGTGACCGCGCCAGGGTTGCCAAGCTCCAGCACGACTGCCCGCCGTTCGGTCCAGATCTTCGAGCCACCCGCGTCGATGACGCCGGCGAAGACCGGCGCGCCGCCCCGTGTGGTGAGGTCAGCCCAGCATGCCTCGCTCACTGCGGTCACGGAGATTACCACCTCGCGTGGGCCATGGCGCGCTGCGAAGGGTAGCGGGGTGCTCCTTGCGGCCGGGTGTGTGCGGGCGGCCTTATGCACGCTGGCCGCCGTCTTGTGGGCGGCAGCCGGGGCCCCGCGCGCAGGGCCGGACGCGATGAGGTAATAGGTGACCAGGCCGACGGCCGCCGCGAGCGCAACCAGCAGCGCAACGCTCCAGTTCGGCCTGCGGCGCTGCCTGAGCCGCAGGGGCGCGGACGGCCCGGGCGTGCTGGCAGCGGTGCCGGCCTGCGGCGGGCTGTGGCTGGCGTCGTACTCATTGACCAGTAGTTCGCCGTCCACGCCCTCGGCGCGCGCGATAGCGCGGATGTGCCCGCGCGCATAGAAGTCCCCACCGCAGGCGGAGAAGTCGTTCTGTTCGATCCCCCGGATGATCGTCTCCCTGATGCGAGTCCGCTGGCTGACCTGCGTAATAGTCAGGCCAGCCTGGGAGCGTGCCGCTGCCAGGGCCTCACCAATGCTCACGCGGCGCCTCCACTGCCCGATCACGCCGCGACCCGCCAACGGCATGATGGCAGGCGCTAAATACCATTCTGCCCGATTTTCCGGCGAAAGCGCTCACCAAGCGCCAGCATCTGGCTACCATCTGCCAAGAACCTGTGCCGTCTGCCGGTCAGCCCCTTGTGCAGTGCCCGCAACCTTAAGACCACGGCAACAATGGCGCTCTCCAGCGTCGCCGTCGGCCGGTCCACGGCGTTAGTCCTCCAGCCCGCACCCGGGTTAGCCGTGCAGGCGGGCCGGGGTCTTGGCCGGTGTCGGCGGTGTGCCCGGTGCCCGGTTTGGGACCTTCGGCCGTGGCGGGGCGGCCGGGACGGGGTGAAAATGTGCCGGGTGACTGATTTTGCACGCCCGGCGGTGCCGGAGGAGTTCACCCGGCTGGATCGTGAGGAGTCGCTGCGGCTGCTGGCGGACGTACCGGTGGGGCGGCTGATCTTCACGGTGAACGCGCTGCCTACGATGCGTCGGCGCCACCGCCTACCCCGGCACCGATGACGTCCTGGAGGCAGCACTGCGCATAAGCCTCGGCTGGGGCAATCCCCTGGCAGTCGCCAGCCTCCGACGGCAGCCGGGCCTATAGCCAGCTCGCGGCCAGCAGCAGCACGGCCGAGCCGCCAAGCAGCACCGGGCAAATCTTGAACCAGACCACCGGGGTGCGCGCGCCCGTCAGCGCGGTCAGCGTCCCCAGCGCGATCAGCAGCCCGGCAGCGACCCGGTAGACCCACACGCGGACACGGGCATCTGTCCCGCTCACTGCGGTCGCCACGATCACCATGGCGGCAATCCCCCACATGGTGAACGCCTCAGCCAGCCATTCCTGCGCTACGATGCGCCGATTATCGGCCGTGATCGGCGCAAAGCCGGCCAGGACCTGGCGGGTAGGGATCGCGTGTGCCACCCCCCACACCGCGACGATCGCCCCAGCAACATAAGCGAGCAGCGCAGCCACACCCTGATGATCGCCATAATCCCCGGCCCAGGGTCAGGGCCATTGGTCACCTGAAAACCCGCTGACCAGCCTCCCCGTCGGAACCGCGCCGTGACCGGCAGATGCCGGCTGGTGTGGAACCTGCCAGGAAGATGCGGCTTGTGTTTACCTGCTGGGGAGCCGCATAGGTAGGCTGAGGCGAGGGACTGCTGGTCCACCTCCTGGCCTGACCTTTCATGATAGTTGGATAGTTGGCACTTTTTTAGTCAGTTTGGCACCGACGCAGCCCGGCCTTAACCGTAGGGATGAGCCGAGGCAGGTTAGTCGTCACCGCCGTGTTCCGGCAGGGTCGGTGATGCGGTAGCCGACGCCGGGCCGGGTTTCGATGAGGGACGGGTTGCCGAGTTTGCGGCGTAGCCGGCTGATGGTGTTGAAGACGGTGTTGGTGAAGGGGTCGGCGTTTTCGTCCCAGACCTGTTCGAGCAGTTCTTCGGTGCTGAGGAGGGCGGGCGCGGCGCGGAGCAGGGCTTCGAGGACGCCGAACTCTTTGACGGACAGGTCGAGGGGCCGGCCGTTGCGGGTGGCGGTGTGGCGTTGCGGGTCGAGGGTGAGGCCGGCGGCGTGGTAGATGCGGGGCCGGGCGGTGGGCTGGCGGCGGGCCAGGGCGCGGATGCGGAGCACGAGTTCGGTGAAGTGGAAGGGTTTGGTCAGGTAGTCGTCGGCGCCGAGGCTGAGCCCGCTGATGCGGTCGTCGCTGGTGTCGGCGGCGGTGAGCATGAGGGTCATGGCCGGCCGGTCGCTTTCGGTGATCATCCGGCAGAGGGTGTCGCCGTGGATGCCGGGCAGGTCGCGGTCGAGAACGACGACCTGGTAGGCGTTGGTGTCGAGCTTGGCGGCGGCGTCGAGTCCGTCGTAGGCGACGTCGACGGCGAAGCCCTCGTCGCGCAGCCCTTCGGCGATGTCGTCGGCCAGGCCGTGCATGTCCTCGACGACCAGGATCCTCATGATGCGGCTGCCGCGGTGAGCGCCGGGCGGGCGGCGAGCGGGAGGGTGACGGTGACGCGCAGCCCGCCGTCCGGGCGGGCGTGCAGGTCCAGCGTGCCGTGGTGGGTGGCGGCGATGGCAGCGACGATGGAGAGCCCGAGGCCGACGCCGGTGCCGTCGGCGCCGGTGCGGTCCGGGACGGCGCGGCGGAACGGCTGGGCCAGCTCGCCGACCCTGCCCGGGTCGAGGACCGGTCCGCTGTTCTCGACGACGAGCCGCGCCGTGTCGGTGCCGGTGCCGGTGCCGGTGGCGACGCAGATCCAGCCGCCGGGCTGGTTGTGCCGGATGGCGTTGTCGATCAGGTTGCCGATCAAGTGAGTGAGCAGCGCCTCGCTGCCGGGCACTGGCGCGTCGTGATGGTCCTGGCCGACGGTGAGGTGCATGTCGTTGATCGCGGCGCAGTGATCGGCAAGGACTGTGGTGGCGAGCTTGTCCAGCGCGACCGTGCTGCCGCGTACGGTGCCGCCGTGCTGGGCGCGGGCGAGGGTGAGGAAGTTTTCCACCAGCCGGTCGGCCTTGTCGAGCCCGGCCCGGATTTTGCCGGCCAGGATCGTGACGCCGGGCGCCGGCGGGCCGGGTTTGCGGGTGGCCACGTCCAGCGCGGTGCGCATCATGGTCAGCGGGGTGCGCAGCTCGTGGGAGGCGTTGGCGACGAAGCGGCGCTGCGCGTCGAAAGCCGCCTCGAGGCGGCCCAGCAGCTCGTCGATGGTGTCACCGAGCCGCTTGAGCTCGTCGTCGGGGCCGGCGACGGCGAGCCGCTCGTGCAGGTTCTGCTCGCCGATGCGCTGCGCGGCAGCGGTCATGGTGCGCAGCGGGCGCAGCACCCGCCCGGCGGCGAGCCAGCCCAAGGCGATGGACAGCACGGCTGTGATCAGCAGCGCGATCCCGGCGCTGGCCAGCAACTGGTGCATGTCGGCGGCCCGCTGGTGAACCTCAGTAGCATGCTGCTGCGCGAGTTCTGCCTGCTTCTGTTTCGAGACGATGACGGCGTTGCCTGACTTGTGCGGGTTGAAATTGGGCGGGCCGGCTGGAGGTGTGGTGGCGTTCCAGGCCAGGCCGTAGGTGATCGCCAGTAGCACCGCCCCGGATACGAGGAACAGCGCAGCGTAGAGCGACGTGAGGCGCATGCGCACGGTGCGCAGCGGCAGGTGCGGATTCCGCGCCCAGCCGCGCAGGGTCCGGACTGGCCGCGTGAGGCTCATGCTGGCTCCCTGGCTTTCTATCGCGCCTAGGTTGCGATGATTTCGCGACTGTCATGAACCATCATGACCGCGGCGACCTACCAGACGCCTACCAGGCGGTGTAAAGGCCGTGGTAGGTGCCGTCTTCTACAACGGATCCCAGATGCACGACAGCGTATGTGGAGGTCCGGCATGAAGATCACGACGGCGCACCGCCCCGGTTCGCAGCCGGGTGGGCCGGACGCACCGGTCAGACGGTCGCGGCGCTGGCCTCATCCGCCCTGCTCGCCATGGCCTGCTCACACTGAGGATCATTCAGCCAGCCATGAGGACGGCACCATGAACGAGACAACAGGCGGCCGCTGGCGCTGGTGCCGGGCATGGCCGCAGCGAGCGGGCGTCTTGGCCGTCACGGCCGGCATCGTGCTGCTGGTGGCGGCATGCGGAGGCGGCCCGTCATCCACCGGTTCCGGCGGCTCATCCACCGGTTCCGGCGGCTCACCGACTGCGGCGGGGCCCCCGCAATCCCAGGAGCTCGCCTTCGCCCGGTGCATGCGGGCGCACGGGGTCACCGACTTCCCGGACTCCGGCGGCCCGCTCCAGCCCAGCCCGGGCAGCGACCTGGACCTCAACAACCCCACCTACCGGGCCGCCCAGCAGGCCTGCCGGTCGCTGGAGCCCGGCGGTCACCTGAGCCCGGCCCAGGTGGCCCAAAACGACACCAACGCCCTCAAGTTCGCCAAGTGCATGCGCAACCACGGGATCATCAAATACCCCGACCCCATCCCCGAGGGCGCCGGCGGCAATGAGCAAATCAGCCTCTTCGGGATCCGGAACCTTTTGAACACCCCGCAGTTCCACGCGGCGGCGCAGGCCTGCCGGCGCTACGGGATCATCGGCAAGTGAGGTTAGTCATGAGCGGGACGGTTTCGCGCGGCCGGAGGCCGGGCAGCAGGCGGGCTGCTGCCCGCCATCCGCGCCGCCCGACTGTCACCCACCCAGGCACTCTGGAGCGTCTGACTGCCGCAGGCAACCTGAGACTGGAACGAGGCGCTGCCCGCCAGGCGTCGGCGGCCAGCGCCCGGCTCCAGTGACCTAGGTGGCGTCGATGGCGTCGACGAAGCCGAGGACGGCCTTTGCCAGCTCCTCGGGGGCCTCCATCGCGGCATAGTGGCCGACGCCGTCGAGCTGGACGGAACTGACCCCCGCTGACGCGGCCTGGGACATGGTGGTGGCCGTGAACGGGCCACCGCCGGCCCCGACCGCGAGCACGGGCACGGTCAGCCCGGGGGACTCGGCGAGGGCCTTGAGCTCGGGCCCTTCCCGAAGCAACGACCGGTAGAGGCCGGCCGCGCCGCGCCAGCCGTCCGGGCGCGCGTAGGTGCGGGCGAAGTCGTCGATGTCGGCATCGGTGATCGCGCCCGCGACGGCGGTCATGGACGGGAACGCGTACTGCCCGAGGAACTCGCGTTCACGGCCGGCCAGGAGCATCTCGGGAATGCCGGGCGCGGCGAGGACCCCGATGTGCCAGGCGCCGCCGTGGGCGACGTCGGCCAGCATCTCCCAGCCGAAGCCAGGCAGGCCCGTCTCGATGGCGGTGAGGCTGAGCACGTCTTCCGGGTGGGTGGCGGCCAGCCGGAAGACCGTCGCCCCGCTGATGTCCTGCCCGGTCAGGTGGACAGGGCTGAGGCCGAGGTGCTCGATCAGCTGGTGCAGGTCCTCGGCCGAGGCCTTGCTGTCGTGGTCGCCTGGCGCGATGTCCGAGTCACCGAAGCCACGCAGGTCCACGGCGAAGACCCGGTGGCTGGCGGCGAGCAGGGGGATGAGCTTGCGGAAGGCCCTCCAGGTCTCGGGGAACCCGTGGACCAGCAGGACGGGGGACCCGGTGGTCCCGGCGGCAGCGTAATGCAGAGTCGTTCCGTTGACGTGGGCGCGGTGGTGGGTGATCTCGGGGACGGTGAGGCTCGCTGGTGCGGTAGCCATGCCTCTCTCCTTATTTCGACAGCCTGGCTGTCTAATAATAGACAGCCAGGCTGTCCTTTGTCGAGGGTCATATCCTTCTCGCATGTCTCGCTCTGGCGCTGATCTCGCGCTGCTGCTGCTCGGGGGCTTCCGCGCACTCGTGGATGCCGCGACGGCCGAGCTGGCCGATCGTGGCTACGAGGACGTGCGTCCCGTTCATGACTTCGCCATACGGGCCATCGCCGCCGGAGCCGACAGCGCCTCAGAGCTAGCCCGCCGCCTGTCGATCACCAAGCAGTCGGCCGCGAAAACCATCGCGGTCCTGCAGGAGCGCGGGTACGTCGTCCGCGACCCGGACCCGCGCGACGCCCGCCGCAAGCGCCTTCGGGTGACCGAGCTCGGCTTCGATGTGCTGCGCCAGGGCGAGACGATCTTTGAGGAGCTGCGCGATCAGTGGGCGCAGCGAATCGGCGCCGCCGAGCTGGAGGGCATCGAGGATCACCTCACGACGCTGGTGGGCGCGCAGCCGGTGCGCTTCGACACGCCTGGGTGGATTGCCCGCGACGTCGGCGAGCCGGCCTGAGCTGGGCGGCGGACGGGAAGCTGCCCTGGGGCGGCGCCTGCCTCATTCGCGGGCGGCCCGATCTTCTCCCGGTTTCGCCCGGAAGATAGGCTGACGCCGTGAACAGGCTGGGTGAACTCGAACGCGCCATCATGGACGTGCTCTGGGACAGCACCGAGCCGCTCACCGTCCGCCAGGTCGGTTTGCGCCTTACCAACCGGGATCTGGCCCACACGACGGTGATGACGGTTCTGGACCGGCTTGCGAAGAAGGGGTTCGCACGCCGGCAACGCGACGGCCGTGCCTGGCGATACCGGGCGTCGGCAGACCGGGAAGCCTACGTCACCGAATTGATGCTGCACGCCCTGGACCAGACCGGCGACAGGTCTGCCGCGCTAGCAAGCTTCGCCCGGCGGGTTTCCGACTCCGAAGCGCAAGTGCTCCGCACCGCTCTCGAATCCCTTGGAGAAGTCCCTCCGGACTGACCGCAAGTGTTCCCCCCCGTGTTGGTTCTCGCCGCCGTCGCCCTCGGCACGGTGCCCGGTGCGGCCATTTTGGCGTCCGCGCGCTGGCCGCACCGGTCTCCCGCGGCGGCCATCCTGCTGTGGCAGGCGCTGGGCCTGAGCTGGGGCCTGGCCGCGGTGGGGACGCTGGCCGGGCTCGGCGCGGTGCCCGACCACTACGGCGTCGCCGGTGGTGCGCTCTATGGTGCCTACCGGGCGCTGCGCGACACCGCGCCGGGCTTCGACGCGCACAGCTTCGGCGTGGCGGCCAGGCTGACCGTCCTCGCCGCGAGCGCCGCGCTGCTGGCCATGCTGTGCTGGGTGCTGCTGGCCGCCGCCGCGGCCGTGGGCCTGGCCAGGCGCAGGCACCGTGCGCTGCTGAGCCTGCTGGCGCACGGGGACCCCAAGGTGCCCGGGGCTCTCGTGGTGGACCACCCCGCGGCCGCCGCCTACTGCGTGCCCGGCCTACGGTCCCAGATCGTGATCAGCGCGGGCACCCTCGACTTGCTCGACCAGGCCGAACTGGCCGCCGTCCTGGCCCACGAACGGGCCCACCTGCGGGCCCGCCACGATCTGGTGCTGCTGCCGTTCTGCGCGCTGGCCCGGGCCTTCCCGAGGTCGCGGCTGGTGCGCCGGGCGCGCGCGACCGTCGCGCTGCTCGTCGAGATGCTCGCCGATGACCAGGCGCTGAGGCAGCGCCCGGCCAGGGAACTCGCCACGGCGCTGCTGCGGGTAGGGGTGTCGGGGGCCGGTCAGGCCCCGTCGGGCGCCCTGGCCGCCGCCGACGCCGAGGTTGTTGCCCGGGTCACCCGCCTGCTGATCCCGCAAGCCCGCCTGTCGCTGCCCATCCAGGCCCTGATCTGCGCGGCCGCCGCCATTCTCGTGGCGGTCCCGGTCACGCTGCTGCTCTTCTCGCTCTGACCGCGCCGGGGTCAGCGGCCCGGCTCGCGTCCGTATTCACCCGATATCGGCACGCGCGGCGGCCTCGGCCGACGTGATGACCGGTTTGACCTCGAAGGTGAGCAGGTCAGCAAAGCATGCTGAGCCGGTGGCCTTTGCGTGCGCCGGCGGCTAGTCCGCGACGCGGATGCGGAGGCGGCGGAAGCCTTTGCCCTTGCTTTCGATCTTGACGACCTCGATCCGGCCGATCTGGCTGGTCGTGGCCACGTGCGTGCCGCCATCGGCCTGCTGGTCCAGGCCCACGATGTCGATGATCCGGACCTCCTTGACCTCGGGCGGAACCAGGTTGGTCGCGGTCCGGATGATGTCGGGGATGGCGAACGCCTCGTCCCTGGGCAGCACCCGCACGTCGATGCGCCGGCCGGCGGTCACCTCGGCGTTGCAGGCGGCCTCGACCGCCTCGCGGAAGCCTGGCGGCACGTCGGGCAGGTTGAAGTCCATGCGTGCCGTGAGCGGCTCCATGTTCCCGCCGGTGACCAGGGCGCCGAAGTCACGGAAGACCACGCCGCACAGCACGTGCAGGCCGGAGTGCGTGCGCATCAGGGCGGTGCGCCTGGCGTCGTCCACCGCGCCGCGCACGGCGGTGCCGGGGGGCGGCAGGGGGTCGCCCTCGGCCGGGATCAGGTACAGGTCGTCGCCTTTGCGAGCGCCGACGATCCGGGTCTGCACCCCGCCCCACAGCAGAACCCCATGGTCCGGCGGCTGGCCCCCGCCGCCGGGATAGTACGCCGAGGTATCAAGGACGATCCCGTCGGGATCGCTGACCAGTACCGTCGCATCCCACTCGCGCAGGGTCTGGTCGTCAAGCTCCAGCCGGTGCGTGCGCCACTGAGTCTCACTCACCCAACGCAGCCTACTGCGGCCCCGGCGATACCACGGTCAGCGGGCGCGGCGACCGGCCAGGGGCGGCGCGGGACGGCCGCGGTGAGGGACGCGAACGGCCCGGCGCGTCCTGTGCCGGACCCGTGGGGATCGGCTCGGCCCCCGGGCTAGCATCGCGGCCAGGCAACGGCGAAGGCGGCCGAAGGCCGACGAGCATGGCGGGCCCACCCGGCCAGCGGCCTCCTCTACCAGGGGCCGTAGGGCCGGAGCTGCCGCCGCGGAACTCCCTGACCTTGGGCCGCACGTCGGTGAGGTAGATGGCCGCGGCGACGAAGGCGGCGAGGGGGAGGATCTGGATCAGGGAGACCCCGCCCAACGCGCTGTACCCGATGCCGATCACCGTGGCGACGCCGAGGATGATCAGCCAGATCGGCTTGGTCTGCTTGCCAGCCGCCAGGAACGCTGCCGCCGGGCGGCGGATCGCGTCGATGAAGGCCCATCCCTCGACGACGAGCGCCGCCAGCGAGAGGGCCTCGAAAAACCAGAACAGCGGGGTAAGCGCCCCTGCGGTACCGAACACGGTTCCAGGCTATCGCTTGGTCTGGAGCGGCCGGGCCGAATGCCGGTCAACCGCGGCATGGGGCCTGGCGGCCCTGGGTGCCGGGCGGTCGTTCCGCCCGGCCCAGGCCCGCTCCCGCGGCCTCACTTGGTCGTGCCAGCCTTGGTGGTGCTGGCTTTGGTGGTGCTCGCCTTGGCGGTGCTGGCCTTGGCGGTGCTGGCCTTGGCGGTGCTGGCCGTGCCGTTGAGGACGCTCTTGGCGGGCTCGTCGTCCTTGCCGGTGAGGGCCTGCTTGCCGCGGTCGGCGAGCATGTCGTACTGGCCCGCGGCCTTGGCCCGGGCGGTCTGCACGTACTCGGTCGCGCGGGCCGGCCACGACATCACCGTGCCGTCGATGCCCCGGACGAGCCGGCCGGGCAGTTCCTTGAGCGTCTGGGTGGCGAGCACACCGGCGCCCGCCGCCGCGTGCACAGGCTTGCTGCTCGTGATCTTGCGAACCTCGGTCCGCACGTCGTCGATGCCGTACATCGCTATTTCCTGCCTCTCCTGGCCTGCCGGTCGCGGCAGGCACCCTAGGTTGTGCGCGGTTTTGCGCACGCCGGCGCGCACGCCGGACATCTTGGTGAGAAACCCCGTTTTGCCTATCCGGCGGATGATCGCCGGATCGGTGGTCAGCCTGGCGTCACCCCGCCGCGTCAGGCCCAGCCGCGCCGGTCGCCGGCGCGCTGGGCCGCCTGGCACGCCGGTTCGCCGGCTTGTCGCTCATCGCGGCCTCGTTCGCCGCGGCCGCCCAGACGGTGGCCGACACTCCGGCACCGGGCACCATGCCATCGGGCTCGGCGCCGGCGGCCACGTCGCCAGCCTCGCCGGCCGGTTCGCTGGCTTCGGCGGCCTCCTCGCCGGCGGCCATCTCCTTGCGGAAGGACTCGTAGATCTCCAGCAGCACCTGCTTCTGCCGCTCGGACAGGCCCGGGTCCGCCAGCACGGCCATCCGCACCCCCGAGTCGGACTGCCGGTCTTCGAGGATGCCCGCCTGGACGTAGAGCGCTTCGGCCGAGATACGCAGGCCCTTCGCGATCTGCTGAAGGATCTCCGCGCTCGGCCTGCGCAGGCCGCGCTCGATCTGGCTGAGGTATGGGTTGGAGACGCCCGCCGCGGAGGAAAGCTGGCGCAGCGAGATCTTGGCCTGCTCGCGCTGCTGGCGGATGTACTCGCCGATGGAACCAACGTTCATGGGACTCACAGGACCAGCTAATCACAAGGTGCTTGCAATTGCAAGCGGCCTGCTAGCACCAGCTAGCAGCCCGAATCCGACCGGCCCCGGGAACCGGCCGATCACTCGGGCAGGGTTGCCTGGATCTGCCCGACCACCTGGCCGCCGCCGTAGACGGGCAGGTCGGCGATCTGGTCCAGCGCGCCCGGTTCCGCTTCGGCCACGCCGAGCAGGCGCAGCAGCGTCACGGTCAGCGCGGGGATCGCGCGGGGGGCCCCGTCCTCCATCTTGATCGCCCCGGCACGGCCGTCGGCGAGCGCGAACGCCTGCACCCCCTCCGCCCCGGACTTCACCAGCAGCCCGGGAACGGCCAGCATGAGCGCCCGTTCTGAGCGGGCCGTCCCCGACGTCCATTCAGGGTGGGCACGAATGGCATCGGCGACGCTGCGTTCGGCTGAATCTGGCTGAGTAAGCACCAGCGAGCCGAAAGCGCGGGCCAAGGCGGTCAGCGAAACGGCGAATAGCGGCGCCCCGCAGCCATCGACCCCGGTGGCGGCGACCTTCTCGGCCGAGAGGCGCTGGAGCGCGGCCTTGATCTCCCGCTGTAGCGGGTGGCCCGGATCGCGGTAGCTGTCCGTGGGCCAGCCCGCCGTGACGCAGGTGGCGAGCATGGCCGCGTGCTTGCCGGAGCAGTTCATGTGCACCCGGTCCGGGTGACCGCCCTCGGCCAGGAAGCGCCGCTGAGCGGTCTCGTCGAGCGGGAGCGCGGGCGGGCATTGCAGCGCGTCCTCGGTGAGGCCCGCGCTGGCCAGGATCTTGCGCACCCCGGTGACGTGGAACTCCTCACCGGAGTGGCTCGCGGCCGCCAGCGCCAGCAGCTCGCCGTCCAGGTCGAGGCCCAGGGAGCGCATCGCGGCGGCCTGGATCGGCTTGTTGGACGACCGGGGGTAGATGGGGGCGGTCACCTCCCCCGCGCTGAAGAGCACCTCTTCGCCATCGGCACCGAGCACGACCACCGAGCCGTGGTGCCGGGACTCGGTGAATCCCGACCGGATTACCTCGGCGATCACCGGGATGTCAGCTACGGCCGCTCACCCCAAGCATCGCGCGCGCCTGCTCGGGCCGCATCGGGGGGCGCTGGGCGAGTTCGGCGAGCGTGGCCGCCCGCTCCACCAGCTCGGCGTTGCCGGCCGGGGTCCAGGGTGGGCCGCGCCCCGGCGTCCCTGATGTGCACGTGCACCACGGACGCACCGGCGGCCTGGCATTCCTTCGCAGTGGTCACCAGTTCGTCGAGGGTGACCGGCAGTGCGGGGACGGATGCCTTCTCGGCCTCCGCCCCGGTGGGGGCGACCGTGATCAGGGTGGCGCCGGTGGGCGAGTTACTGGTCATGACGAGAGCATGCCTAATTCCTGGGGCTCGCGTCCATCCGGACGCCCCCGGTGCCGCCGCTCCCCGGCTGGCCGGCCTGCGCGCCATCGGTAGCGAGGTGGCGGCGGGTGAAGGCGAGCGACTCGGCGAGGTCCGCGAGCCGCTCCTCGCGCGATGCCGCCCGGCGGGTGTTGACCTCCAGCACCACGGTGCCGGAGTAGCCTTCCGCGGCGAGCTTGTGCAGCAGCGGCGCACACGGCTGGGTACCCCGTCCCGGGACCAGGTGCTCGTCCAGGGCCAGCCCGGTGCCGTCGGCCATGTGCACGTGGGCGAGCCGGCCGCCAAGCTCCTCGGCCATCGCGATCGCGTCGGAGCCGGACACCGCCGTATGCGACAGGTCCAGGGTGACGTGCGGGGCGTTCATCTGGAGCGGGTTCCAGTGCGGGGCGTAGGGCGCGACCTCGGTGCCGCCCGCGCGCAGCGGGTACATGTTCTCCACCGTGAAGATGACGTCGGATTCCTCGCCCATCCGCGCGAGACCCTCGGTGAAGTTCTTGGCGTAGTCACGCTGCCAGCGGAACGGCGGGTGCACCACGACGACGCGGGCGCCGAGCGCCTCGGCGACCTCCTTGGACCTGACCAGCTTTCCCCACGGCTCGCGGCCCCAGACCCGCTGGGTGACCAGCAGGCAGGGCGCGTGCAGGGCAAGCACCGGCATGCCGTGATAGTCGGCGAGCCGCTTCAGGACGTCCACATCCTGGCTCACCGCGTCGGTGGAAACCATCACCTCGAGGCCGTCATAGCCGAGGCGAGCGGCGATCTCGAACGCGTCGGGGACCCGGTCGGGGAACACCGATGCGGTTGACAGCGCGACAAGGGCTCCGCCGGACCTGGTGCCGAGGCTCACCGTTGCTCCTTCCCCCCAGCCAGCCTGCCTGGGGCACCCCTCGCATGGCCAGCTTATGCGCCGCGCCGGGTAGCAGTGTCCGACCCGCCCGCTACGGTGCGGCCATGGGCAATTCCTCGGCCGCTGCGCTGTACCGGTGCGCTGAGTGCGGCTGGCGCACCAGGAAGTGGTCCGGGCGCTGCGGCGGGTGCCAGGCGTGGGGCACGGTCGAGCAGGCCGCCATTCCCGCGCTGGCCCGGACCCGGCTGCCCATGGCGCGGGACGGCGGGCCGCCGGCCGCCGGCAGCGCGGTGCCGATCACCGAGGTGGACGCGCGCGCGGCGAGCGCCAAGCCCACCGGCCTCGACGAACTCGACCGCGTGCTGGGCGGGGGGCTGGTCCCCGGCGCGGTCGTCCTCCTGGCGGGCGAGCCCGGGGTGGGCAAGTCCACGCTGCTGCTCGAGGCCGGCGCGCTGGTGTCGGACTCGGGCCCGGTCCTCTACGTCACCGGGGAGGAGTCGGCGGCCCAGGTGAGGTTGCGCGCGGACCGGATCGGCGCGCTTGGCCGCAACCTCTACATCGCCGCCGAAACCGGGCTGTCGGCGGTGCTGGCGCACGTGGAGGCGCTGCGGCCGGAGTTGCTCATCGTGGACTCGGTGCAGACGATCATCGCGCCCGGCGTCGAGGGGACCCCCGGCGGGGTGACCCAGATCCGCGAGGTGACCTCCGCCCTGATGGCCGTGGCCAAGCAGCAGTCGCTCACCACGGTGCTGGTCGGTCACGTCACCAAGGACGGGGCGATCGCCGGCCCGCGGGCGCTGGAGCATCTGGTCGACGTCGTGCTGCACTTCGAGGGGGACCGGCACGCGCAGCTGCGGATGGTCCGTGCGCTCAAGAACAGGTTCGGCCCCACCGACGAGGTCGGCTGCTTCGAGCTCGGCGAGGCGGGCCTGACCGGCCTGGCCGACCCGAGCGGGCTGTTCCTCTCCCAGCAGGGTGGCAATCACGTGTCCGGCACCTGCGTGACGGTCGCGCTGGAAGGCCGCAGGCCGCTCATAGCCGAGGTGCAGACGCTGGTTGCCCCCTGCGGCGCGACCGGAGATTCCGCCGCGCCGGGTCACCTCCGGGCCTGGATTCCGCCCGGGTCGGCATGATCACCGCGGTCCTCCAGCGCCGCGCCGATGTCAAGATCGGCAGGCATGACGTGTACGCGGCCACGATCGGCGGGGTCCGGCTCACCGAGCCCGCCGTGGACCTCGCGATCGCGCTCGCCCTGGCCAGCGCGGCCGCGGACCTGAGCATCGCGGGCTCGGTGGTGGCGATCGGTGAGGTGGGGCTGGCCGGGGAGGTACGGCGGGTGCCGGGGGTGGCCCGGCGGATCGCCGAGGCGCAGCGGCTGGGCTTCCGGCGGGCCCTCGTTCCGGCGGGCTGGGCGACCGGGCAGAGCGGCGCCGAGACCGCCGAGGCGCGCGGCCCGAAGGCGCTGACCGACGTCCGGGAGGTCGGCACCATCCACGACGCCATCGCGGCCGCGCTGGGCGGTTAGGGAGGCGGGGGCGGGGCCGGCCATGCTCGTCGGCCTTGGGCGGCTTCGCCGTGGCCCGGCCCGCGATGCTAGCCCGGAGCCGAGGTGCCCTGGGCTGCTCACCGCCGTTCTGGCGGTTTCGCCGAAGCCCGCAGTGCTAGCTCCGGGGGAGATCCCCCGGACCCCCGAGCCCCCGGAACCCCCACGCCGTGGTACCGGCCGGTGGTCCGGCTTTTGTTAGCGGCCAGGTTGCGGCGGCCCCGGTCAATGGGCGGCCGGGGCCCGGCCGCTGAGGTCGAAGGTCACGGGCTTGCTGCGAAGCTGGGCGTCGAAAGCCGCGACCGTGTACCGGCCGGCCGGGATCGCGCTCCCCTGGCCGGCGCAGCCGGACAGTGAGGTCCTCCGGTCCCAGGTGACCTGGAGGGAGGCCGGTACCCCGTGCCGCAGCGTGATCAGTTGCGAACCGCTGCCGTGTATACAACTGGCCGAGTCCCACATCGGGGTACCGGCGGAGTCCACCACCACCGATATGAACTTGGCGCCCAGGTTGAAGCCGCATGGCTGGCTTGCGGCGGAGACCGCGTCTACCACGAAGCCGGCCGCCTGGCCCGGCCCGTAGCGGGACCGGTCGGAGCGGATGGTCAGCACCATGGCGCCGAGTGCGCAGGCGTGCGGCCCGGACCCGGGTGCGGGAACGGTACTCGGATGCGAAGGACCGGCCGTTGGGTGCGGCTTCGCCCGCGGCTGGGAACCCAGGTCGACGGTTTCCCCGGCCAAAGGCCCCGGCCCGCCGTGCCCTAGCGAGGCCGGGGCGGGGCCGTGGGCTGGGTGGCCGGCGTGAGAGGCCGCCTGCCGGACGGCTCCGCTATGCGGGTGGCGCGAGGTGGTCCCGGAGGCGCTCCCGGAGCGGTCGGCCGCCTGGCTCGATGCCCGGCCGCCGCCGAGCGCCACGTTCACCCCCCAGGTCAGCAACGTCAGCGCCGCGAGAACGGTCGTAAGAGCAACCCCACGGCGGCGCCAGTAGGTGGCCTGGGATACCGGAGCGTGGGCGCCGGCCCGCGCGGGAGGACGAGCGGAGCCGCCGGGTTCGGGCGGGCGAGCCGGGCCAGGCACGGCCTGCGATCCGGGCTCGCCAGCCCCGTTACGCGTGCTCTGGTCCATACGGCGAGTATGCAAGCGTCCTGCTCAAGGTGTTCGAAGGCTCGCCGTAGCCTGCATGACGGGTCCCTGGCTGCGCGGTCACTGGCGTGTGGGACGATGCGGTTGTCATGGGGAACGGTCCGGCCACGGCGATCCTGAGCTGGTACGCGGCGAACGCGCGCGATCTGCCCTGGCGCAGGCCGGGCGCGGGCCCGTGGGCGATCCTGGTCAGCGAGGTCATGCTCCAGCAGACGCCGGTGGCGCGGGTGCTGCCCGCGTACGAGGCCTGGCTGGCCCGGTGGCCCGCACCGGCCGCGCTCGCGGCGGCCTCGCCCGCCGACGCCGTCCGCCAGTGGGGACGGCTCGGCTACCCGCGCCGCGCGCTCCGGCTGCACGCCGCCGCCCGGGTCATAGTCGAGCAGCACGGCGGAACGGTCCCCAGTTCGCTGAGCGCCCTCCGGGCGCTGCCGGGTGTCGGTTCGTACACCGCCGCCGCGGTGGCCAGCTTCGCGTTCGGGCAGCGGCACGCTGTGCTGGATACCAACGTCCGCAGGGTGTTCGCCCGGCTCGCGGGCGGCGTCCCGCGGCCCGCGGCCAGTCCGAGCGCGATGGAGGTCAAGCTGGCCGAATCGCTGCTCCCCGCCGAGCCCGGGCTCGCGCCGCGCTGGTCGGTCGCGGTGATGGAACTCGGCGCGCTGATCTGCACCGCCGACCGGCCGCGCTGCGATAGCTGCCCGGTCGTCGCCGCGTGTGCCTGGCACCGGGCCGGCAGCCCAGCCGAGGACCCGGGAAAGCGCCGCAGCCAGGCCTACGAGGGCACCGACCGGCAGTGCCGGGGACGCCTGCTGGCCGTGCTCCGGGACGCGGACGAGCCGGTCCCAGCGGCCCGCCTGGACGCGGCCTGGCCGGACCCGGAGCAGCGCGAGCGCGCGCTGGCCAGCCTGCTCGCCGACGGCCTGGCCGAAGCGCTGCCCGGCGGCCGCTACGCCCTTCCCGGCTGAGCCCGGCCGGGCGCAGGGCAACTGGCCTGCCTTGGCTGACGACCGCGAGAGCCGTTCGGCACCCGGGGCCAGACATGCGCTGGCCCGGGCCGGTGCCCGGCCCGGGCCAGCGTCACGACCTCGGCGGGTCAGTCCTGCGGCTTGCTCGCGCTGCTCTCCACTTCGGCCATGGCCGCGACGGGCACCTCGTCGGGCTTCGGCACGCCCTTGAACACGAACGCGCCTTCCTCGCCCTCGCCTTCGGCGTCGACGATGACGATCTGGCCGGGCTTCAGCTCGCCGAACAGGATCTTCTCGGACAGCATGTCCTCGATCGACCGCTGGATGGTCCGGCGCAGCGGCCGCGCCCCGAGCACCGGGTCGTAGCCCTTCTGAGCAAGCAGGGCCTTGGCGGCCGGCCGCAGCTCCAGGCCCATGTCCCGGTCCTTGAGCCGCACGTCCACCTTGGCGATCATCAGGTCCACGATCGTGACGATCTCGTCCTCGGTGAGCTGGTGGAAGACGATCACGTCGTCCACGCGGTTGAGGAACTCGGGCCGGAAGTGGTGCTTGAGCTCCTCCTGCACCTTGGACTTCATCCGGTCGTAGGAGCCGCGAGACTCGCCGGGCCGGGTGAAGCCGACCGAGACGCCCTTCGAGATGTCCCGGGTCCCCAGGTTCGTGGTCATGATGATCACGGTGTTCTTGAAGTCCACCGTCCGGCCCTGGGCATCGGTCAGCCGCCCGTCCTCCAGGATCTGGAGCAGGGAGTTGAAGATGTCCGGGTGCGCCTTCTCGATCTCGTCGAACAGGACGACGGAGAACGGCTTGCGGCGCACCTTCTCGGTGAGCTGGCCGCCTTCCTCGTAGCCGACGTAGCCGGGCGGCGAGCCGAACAGCCGGGACACCGTGTGCTTCTCCATGTACTCGCTCATGTCGAGCTGGATCAGCGAGTCCTCGTCACCGAACAGGAACTCGGCGAGCGTCTTGGACAGCTCGGTCTTGCCGACGCCAGAGGGCCCGGCGAAGATGAACGACCCGCCGGGGCGCTTGGGGTCCTTCAGGCCGGCCCTGGTGCGCCGGATCGCCTGGGACAGCGCCTTGATCGCGTCGTTCTGCCCGATCACCCGCCGGTGCAGTTCGTCCTCCATGCGCAGCAGCCGCTGCGACTCCTCCTCGGTCAGCTTGAACACCGGGATCCCGGTGGCGGTGGCGAGAACCTCGGCGATGAGCTCCTCGTTCACCTCCGCGACGACATCCATGTCGCCGGCCTTCCACTCCTTCTCCCGGGAGTCCTTGGCCGCGATCAGCTGCTTCTCCTTGTCCCGCAGCGCGGCAGCCTTCTCGAAGTCCTGGGAGTCGATGGCCGACTCCTTCTCCCGCCGGACCTGGGCGATCTTCTCGTCGTACTCGCGCAGGTCGGGTGGCGCGGTCATCCGGCGGATCCGCATCCGCGACCCGGCCTCGTCGATCAGGTCGATGGCCTTGTCCGGCAGGAACCGGTCGCTGATGTAGCGGTCCGCGAGCTGGGCGGCGGCGACGAGCGCGCTGTCGGTGATGGACACCCGGTGGTGCGCCTCGTAGCGGTCCCGCAGGCCCTTGAGGATCTCGATCGTGTGCGAGATGGTCGGCTCCGCCACCTGGATGGGCTGGAACCTGCGCTCGAGCGCGGCGTCCTTCTCCAGGTGCTTGCGGTACTCATCCAGCGTGGTGGCGCCGATCGTCTGCAGCTCGCCCCGGGCCAGCATCGGCTTCAGGATCGAGGCGGCGTCGATGGCGCCCTCGGCCGCGCCGGCACCGACCAGCGTGTGCAGCTCGTCGATGAACAAGATGATGTCGCCGCGGGTCCTGATCTCCTTGAGGACCTTCTTCAGCCGCTCCTCGAAGTCGCCGCGGTACCGCGACCCGGCCACCAGCGCGCCCAGGTCCAGCGTGTAGAGCTGCTTGTCCTTGAGGGTCTCCGGCACCTCGCCCTTGACGATCTTCTGGGCCAGGCCCTCCACCACCGCGGTCTTGCCGACGCCCGGCTCACCGACCAGCACCGGGTTGTTCTTCGTGCGCCGGGACAGCACCTGCATGACCCGCTCGATTTCCTTCTCCCGGCCGATAACCGGGTCGAGCTTGCCCTCGCGGGCCGCCTGGGTGAGGTTCCGGCCGAACTGGTCGAGCACCAGGGAGGTGGAGGGAGCCGACTCGGAGGGAGCGCCCGACGAGGCGGGCTCCTTGCCCTGGTAGCCGTGCAGGAGCTGGATCACCTGCTGGCGCACCCGGTTCAGGTCGGCACCCAGCTTCACCAGCACCTGGGCCGCCACGCCCTCGCCCTCGCGGATGAGGCCAAGCAGGATGTGCTCGGTGCCGATGTAGTTGTGGCCAAGCTGGAGGGCCTCGCGCAGCGAGAGCTCGAGGACCTTCTTGGCGCGCGGGGTGAACGGGATATGCCCGGACGGGGCCTGCTGGCCCTGGCCGATGATCTCCTCAACCTGCTGGCGCACCGCTTCCAGGCTGATGCCAAGCGACTCCAGCGCCTTGGCCGCCACGCCCTCGCCCTCGTGGATCAGGCCCAGCAGGATGTGCTCGGTGCCGATGTAGTTGTGGTTCAGCATCCTGGCCTCTTCTTGAGCCAGGACCACAACTCTCCGCGCCCGGTCGGTAAACCTCTCGAACATCTCGTTGCTCCCTCACGCAAGCGGTTGGGGAGGCCTGATGTCCGGCCCCGTCCTTCCGCATGGTAGCCCGCTTGCCGGATGACGCGGCGCACGATATGTCGTACATAAAACGTTCCCCGGCAGGAGGGCGTTCATCCCATCCAACCCGGTGAGGGAGGTAGAGTGTTCCCTGCTACGCCGCAAGCGAACGCTGCCTGAGCGGCACCTGAGCAGTGCCTGAGCGGCGGTATAGCGGCGATCGTCAGTCCCGGGCGGAGCCGGGCGGGCCCGGGTCCGCGCTGACGTGGGGAGCGGCTGCGGCGCGGCCGGGGAGCTTCGGCGGCCCGCACGCGGTACTTGCTGAACAGCGGGGTGCGGTTTGCGGCACCGGCCGAGGGCGGCCCGCATGCGGTACTAGGTGAACAGCGACGTGCGGTTTGCGGTGCGGCGGAGGGGGGCCTTTGGCGGCCCGCACGCGGGGTATTAGAGGCGGGGTATCAGATGGGCACCCGCCCGCAACTCACCTGCGGGCCGCCCCGGACTCCTAGTGGGAGGACTCGTACTCCGTGATGATCGCGGCTGGAATACGGCCTCGCTCGCTAACCTTGTGACCACGCTGCTTTGCCCACGCGCGGATTTCCGAACTGCGCTCGCGGCCCGGCCCACTCCGTGAACGGCGGCGGCGGCTACCTGGGCCACCTGCGACACGGCGGGCGTGCTCAACGTACCTACCGAACTTCTCGCGCAGATCCTTCGCGTGCGTGGAGCACACATCGATCTCATAGCCAGTTCCGTCAAAGGCGAACGAAACAGTCTCCGTTCCCTCGATCTCACCGTCGTGGGGAAGGTCACACACGACCGTCACCACCGTCTTCTGCGCCATGGGGCCAGCCCTTCTGCTGGGAGCGTTTTAAGGCTGACAGACAATATACCAAGCCTGTTGAGTTTAGCAATTCTGAGTGCGAAGATTGAGCCCTGCCTGAGTTGGCACGCCGCATGGCGAGTGAGCCATGTGCATGATTGGTGTAACTCTCAGTAATCAGACATCGGAGGGCCGGCCTTCAATCGAGCAGATGCTCTATCGCCGCCAGGGAGATGGTCCATCGTCAGGCGACGTATCTGCTGTTCGGGTGATGGCTGGCTATACCTTATGCTGGTCCGACGATGGGCCATGGGCAGGATCACCGGGATCGGCATTCCGGCTGTCGGCTCCAATGTCGGCCTCATCGCCGTCATCTTCAGACTGCCGCGACGGGCTCATCTGTCTCCGAAGGAACATCGCAACTCCGATCAGGAACGCACCGCCGACGATCAGAGGTGGCGTCAGCGCCGCCAGATCCGCGAGCACGGCGGCCACCTCCTCGAGTTGGCGTTCGTTCCCATGTCCCTCCTCTTGGCATTGTGACTCATGATGGCCGGACGGGCCGCCCTGCCCCCCGGTTATAGCGCCGGGCGATCTCAGCACGGCACGCCGTCACGGGCAATCAGTTCCAGATCGCGGCCTGCCGCGCGGCCGCGACGCCTGCGCGGGGCCGCGATGCGTGGCAGGATCAGGCGGCGTGTTCCACGCGGACCTGCACGTCCACTCGCGGTTCTCCCGCGCCTGTAGCAAAGACTGCGAGATCCCGAATCTTGCCTGGTGGGCGGCCCGCAAGGGCATCGCGGTGGTGGGCACCGGCGACTTTACCCATCCGGCCTGGGCCGCCGCGCTCGCGGAGTCGCTCATTCCCGCCGAGCCGGGACTGCTGCGCCTGCGCCCCGAACTCGCGGCGCGCCTCCGGCGCACCTTGCCGCCGAGCTGCGCCGGCGAGGTCCGGTTCATGCTGTCCACCGAGATCTCCACTATCTACAAGCGCGACGATGCGACCAGGAAGGTGCACCACCTTCTCTATGCGCCCACGTTCGAGGCGGCAAGCGCGATCACCGCGGCATTGGCCAAGGTTGGGAACCTGGCTTCTGACGGGCGGCCAATCCTCGGCCTGGACTCCAGGCACCTCCTTGAAATAACACTCAACGCCGGTACGGGTTGCTTCCTCATCCCGGCGCACATCTGGACTCCGTGGTTCGCCGTCCTTGGATCCAAGTCCGGGTTCGACACGGTGCCGGAGTGTTACCTCGACCTTGCGGATCATGTGTTCGCGGTGGAGACCGGGCTGTCCTCCGACCCGCCGATGAACTGGATTTGCTCGGGACTAGATCGCTACCAGCTAGTGAGCAACTCCGATGCGCATTCGCCGCCGATGCTTGGCCGGGAAGCCACTACGTTCCGCACCGAACTCGACTACTTCGCGATGTTGCGTGCGTTGCGTACAGGCCACGGCCTGGCCGGCACGCTCAACTTCTTTCCCGAAGGTGGTCGTTATCACCTGGATGGACACCGTAAGTGTGGGGTCAGGTTCTTCCCGTTGCAGAGCAAGAGTCACGGCGAGATCTGTCCACAATGTGGGAAGCCGCTCACCATTGGCGTGCTGCACCGGGTGGCAGAACTGGCCGATCGTTCCGCCGGGCACCGGCCGGCCGGTGCGGCCGGCTTCGCCAACATGGTCTCCCTTCCTGAGATCGTCGGCGAAATTCGCGGCGCCGGGCCGAAGAGCAAGGGCGTCACGATCGAGGTGGACCGCCTTGTCGCCATGCTCGGGCCGGAACTGGCCATCTTGTTCGACACCGACCTCACCGACATCAGCCGCGCCGGCGGCAGCCTGCTGGGCGAGGCCGTCGCCCGGCTGCGCCGCGGCGAGGTGACCAAGGAAGGCGGTTACGACGGCGAGTACGGCGTGATCCGCCTGTTCCAGCCGGAGGAACTGGCCGGCGCCGGGGCCCTGTTCGACCTCCCGGAACAGGCCGCCGACGCAGACCCGGCTGAGATTCCGGAACACGACAGCGGCGAGAGCCTGCCCGGCGTCCCGGGACGGGCCGCGGGGGCCGGGGTTGTGGCGCCAGCCGTTGGGCCGAAGAAGACAGCGGCCGCCGAGGGGCTGCTGGCGGGCCTCGACCCCGAGCAGCGCACGGCGGTGGAGGCGCCGGGACCGTTGATGATCATCGCTGGGCCGGGGACCGGCAAGACCCGGACGCTCACCCACCGGATCGCGGTCGCGGTTGCCGGGCACGGCGCCGCCCCGGAGGCTTGCCTGGCGCTCACCTTCACCCGGCGCGCCGCCCAGGAGATGCGCGACCGTCTTGCGTTGCTGCTGCCCGCCCAGGCGGGCCGGCTGATGATCACCACGTTCCACGGGCTCGGCCTGGCGATACTGCGGGAGCACGGCGAGCGGGCCGGCCTGCCGCCGGGGTTCGCGGTGGCCGACGAGGCGGCGCGGCTCGCGGTGGCGGCCGGGCAGGCCGGCTCGGAGGCCGGGGGACGACGGCTGCTCGCCGCGGCGGCCCGCGAGCCCACGCTCCGCGCCGAGTTCACCGCCGCGCTGGCCGGCCGCGGCCTCGTCGACTTCGACGCGCTGATCGAGTTGCCGGTGGCGCTGCTGCGGGATGAGCCGGACCTGGCCGCGGGGCTGCGCGAGCGGTGGCGCTGGATCAGCGTGGACGAGTACCAGGACATCGACGCGGCCCAGTACGAGCTGCTGCGGCTGCTCACCGGCGACGGCGGCGGGCTCACCGCGATCGGCGACCCGGATCAGGCGATCTACGGGTTCCGCGGCGCGGACGTGGGCATCTTCGGCAGGTTCGGGAGCGATTACCCCGGGGCCAGGACGGTCGAGCTAACCCGGAACTACCGGTCGTCGCCGGCCATCGTCAGCGGCGCTCTGGCGGCCGTGGCGCCGTCCACGCTCGTGCCTGGCCGGTGCCTGACCGCCGTGGCCGGCGACGGCGGCCCAGCCTGGCGGCCGGGTGCCGGGCGTGCGGCTGCCGGGCGGCGGCTGCCGGGCGGGCGGCTGCCGGACGCGGTGAGGCCCGGCGCGGCGGCCAGAGCGTGGCCGCGCGGATCACCGTCCACGAGGCGGCCGACGAGCACGCCGAGGGGGCCTGGATCGCCCAGGCCATCGACCAGGTGCTGGGCGGCACGTCGCTGCACTCGCTGGACAGCGGGCGCGCGGACGGGCACTCGGGCGGCAAGATCGGCCTCGCCGACATCGCCGTGCTCTACCGGACCGACGCACAGGCCGGGCCGCTGGGCCAGGCGCTGAACCGGGCGGGCCTGCCGTTCCAGAAGCGCTCGCACGACGCGCTCGCCAGGCGGACCGCGGTCCCGGACATCGTGCACCAGATGCGCCTCGCCGAAACCGCCGAGACGGGCCCAGCCGGAGCCGCCGGGGCCGGCGACGCGGGAACCGGGCGGGGCGGCGTCAGCGTGGCTGACCGGCTGACCGCGGCCGTCCGCCGGCTCACCGCCCGCCAACCGGGCGATCGCCCGCCCGGTGGGCACGCACCGGGCGAGGCGGCCTCAGCCGTCGATGTGCTCGCGGCGGGCGAGGTACTCGCGCCGCTCGCCCGCCGCTGCGGCGACGACCTGGACCGGTTCCTGACCGAGATCGCGCTCGGCGCGGAAGCCGATGCCCTGGACCCCAGGGCCGACGCCGTCACGCTGCTGACGCTGCACGCCGCCAAGGGGCTGGAGTTCGGCGTGGTGTTCGTGGCCGGGTGCGAGCGGGGATTGCTGCCGCTGTGGCTGCCCGGCAGCGGCGGGCCGGATCTGGCCGAGGAACGGCGGCTGCTGTTCGTTGGCATGACCCGGGCCCGGACGCACCTGTTCCTCACCTGCGCCAAGCAGCGCCGCCGGCACGGCACGGTGGCCGAGGCCGGCCCGTCGCCGTTCCTCACCGCGATCGGCGCCACGCTGCTCGACCGCTCCGTGCCCCGGCCGCGCCGCCCCGAGACCCAGCAACTGCGCCTTCTGTGACCAACGACAATCGGGTCACAGGTGCAGGAGCATGCGGGTGTTGCCCAGGGTGTTCGGCTTGACCCGATCCAGGTCGAGGAACTCGGCCACGCCCTCGTCGTAAGAACGCAGCAGCTCGTCGTAGACCTCCGGGGCGACCGGCGTCCCGTCGATCTCGGCGAAACCGTGCCTCCCGAAGAAGCCGACGGCGAAGGTCAGCACGAAGACCCGCCGCACCCCCACGGTGCGCGCGCTGTCCAGCAGCGCCGCGACCAGCTTGTGCCCGATCCCGTGCCCCTGGCAGTCGGCGTGGACGGCCACGGTCCTGATCTCGGCCAGGTCCTCCCACATCACGTGCAGCGCCCCGCAGCCCACCACCGCGCCGTCCGCCGTCCGCTCGGCCACCCAGAACTCCTGGACGTCCTCGTACAGCGTCACGGTGGCCTTGCCGAGGAGGCGGCGGGACGCCACGTTCTCGCTCACCAGGCCGGCGATCACTCGCACGTCCCGGGTCCGTGCCCGCCTGATCACGTAGTTCATCGCGCGCATACCTTAGCCAGGCCGGGCCAGCCCCCGCGCCCGCCCTTTGGGTCATTAGGCACCATTTGTACACATCACAGGCAGATCACGCCTTTTCTCGCGGCGCGCACGTGGCGCGCTAGCTGGGAAAACGCGGACTACGGCAATCTCATGCCACCAGGGCCGCCGGGCGGGCCGGCCCGCCCGCATAGTCAGACCGGGCCACCCACAACCGCGCGCTATGCAAAGATTCAGTCGTTCCGGTTGGTGGGCGCTTGCGAAGCCCATTACCAAGCGGCGCTGCCACCAGCGCCGATCGCAGCGTACGGCGCGGCATAGCGAGGCCGGCCTGGCGGACGGCGGATGGCCGAGGAGAGGAGACCATGTGGGGCACTTGCCTTCCCGCGGGTATGTGCTAAGTGGTCAAAGAAGAACTCACATCAGGCCCGGCCGGGCCTGGGGCCGGGCAGCTACCGTGGCCGGTGCGGCGGCGCTGGCAAGCGTGGTGCTCCCCAGCGGCATCGGCGGTGCCACCCCGGCCCAGCCGATGCCGGGCCTGCACACCCTGATCGCCCAGGCCAAGATGCTCTCCAACGAGATCAGCAGCCTGAACGAGCAGTACGACGGGCTGCGGATCCAGCTCACCCAGGCGCGCACCGAGGCGCAGGTCGCCCAGCGCACCTACACCGAGGACCTCGCCAGGCTGGGGTCGGGCAAGCTCGCCGTGGGCCAGCTCGCGGCGCAGAGCTACATGACCGGCGGGATGAACACCCCGCTGGCGCTGCTGACGTCGAGCACCCCGCAGACGCTGATCAGCCGGGCCGCGTTCATGCAGGAACTCCAGCAGGAGAACGGCGATAAGGTCAGCCAGATCGCCGAGGGCGTGGCCGCCGCGCAGCGGGCACGCGACAGCTCGGAGCAGCAGACCAAGCTGGCCAGCAAGCTGGCCGCCCAGATGGCCGTCAAGCGGCGGCAGGCGCAGTCCAAGATCAGCACTCTCAACAGCGCCGTGTTCGCGAAGGCGATGGCAGCGAGATAGGCTTCATTCGAAGTCGTAGAAGGCGTTGAGCATGGTCGAAGCGATGATGCCCGGGGAGGGCGCCGTCATGAACGCTTCGGTGAACGGCCTGCCCTCGGCGGCGATGCGCTGATAGCGCGCGATCTCGTTCTCGATCGCGGAGGTGTCGTGATAATGCAGCTCGCTTTGCGCTTCCGGCGCGTTTTGCTGCCGGCTCACATTGGGAAAGCGGCGCGTGAGGTAGCTGACGAGGTCGGGAAATTCCTCGAACTCGCGTCCGCGGCGGCGCTTCGATACGCCGCCGAAGCCCGACATGCGCGCCGGCACATAGGTCTGGAAGCCGACGCGCTGCTGCTCGCCGTCGTTGCCGCTGTCGATGCCGGCCTCTTTCTGCTTTAAGACCACGTGGCGGACTGCCTTTTCCATCTCGGCTTCGAACAGCGCCTTGTCGTAGCTTTCGCCGGCCTCGCGTTGCACCAGAAGCTCGCTGAGCGTTTCGTTGCGCGGCAGGCTGCCGACATGGGTTGTGAGAATGCGATCGCGGCTTAAGATCATGGCTCAACTCCGGCAAAGATGGCGCGCAAACAGGCGCATCCGTCATAGCGCAATTTGACGTTCATGCCAGCGCCGTTGCGGCTAAATTCTCATGTCGGCATAGTATGTTGGCGTGGGCAGGTGGTGGGCGATTGCCACTGCCCCGCGGGAGGAAAGCGGCGATGAATGTCGTGCAGCCAGATCCGGCGGCCGCAGCAGCGGCTACGACGCCGCAGCGCGACTACAATTTCGCTGCCGACATCCTCAAGCGCAATCTCGACGCCGGCCGCGCCGGCAAGCTCGCTTACATCGATCACCGCCAAGGCTCAACCGACCAGGGATGGACCTACGGCGACCTTGCCGAGCGCGTGGAGCGCTTCGGCCACGTGCTGCGTTCGCTCGGGCTCCGCCGCGAGGAGCGCGTGCTGCTTTGCCTCCTCGATACCATCGATTGGCCGACGGCATTCCTCGGGGCGATCAAGGCCGGCATGGTGCCGGTGCCGCTCAACACGCTGCTCACCGCCGACGATTATCGCTTCATGCTCGACGACAGCCGCGCGCGGCTCCTGGTCGTCTCCGATGAGCTTTATCCCAAATTCGCCCAAGCGATCGCCGCATCCGCGGACCGCCCGCACGTCATCGTGTCGGGCGCGAACACACACGGGCACGAACAATTCGAAGCTTTGCTGGCCGGCGCGACCAGCGATCCGGTGACCGCGCCGACCGTGTGCGACGATATGTGTTTCTGGCTTTACACCTCCGGCTCGACCGGCCGGCCGAAGGCCGCGGTCCACACCCATGCCGACCTGAAATTTACCGACGAACTGTACGGCAAACCTTATCTCGGCATCGGCGAGAACGATATTTGCTATTCGGTGGCGAAGCTGTTCTTTGCTTACGGGCTCGGCAATGCGCTCACTTTCCCGATGGCGGCGGGCGCGACGACAGTACTGTTGGCACAACGGCCGACGCCGGATCTGGTCGCGGACATTCTGAGAAAACACGGCGTCACGGTGTTCTATGGCGTGCCGACTTTCTACGCAGGCTTTCTTGCCCATGCGGCTGCGCCGGAGCGCGCTGAGGTCAAGCTCCGCCGCTGCGTCTCGGCCGGCGAGGCGCTGCCGCTGGATGTCGGCCGCCGCTTCACCGAGCGTTATGGCGTCGACATTCTCGACGGCCTCGGTTCGACCGAGATGCTGCACATTTTCGTCTCCAACCGCGCCGGCGACGTGAAATACGGCACCACCGGCAAGCCGGTTCCCGGCTACGAGGTTCGCCTCGTCGACGACGGCGGCAACGTCGCCGCGCGCGGCGAAATGGGCGAACTGCAAGTGCGCGGGCCGACCAGCGCCGTGATGTATTGGAATAACCGCGAGCAGTCGCGGGCGACGTTTCTCGGCGAGTGGACGCGCTCGGGCGACAAATACGTCGAGGACGAGCACGGCTATTTGGTTTATTGCGGCCGCCGCGACGACATGCTCAAGGTCGGTGGCATCTATGTCTCGCCGTTCGAGGTCGAGGGCGTGTTGCAAAGCCATCCCGACGTGCTGGAAGCCGCCGTGGTCGGCTGGCCCGACGACGACAAGCTCATCAAGCCCAAAGCCTTTGTGGTGCTGAAATCGCCGGACAAGGCCGGCGACGCGCTCAAGCGCATCTTGCAGGATCACTGCCGCGAAAAACTTGCCCCGTTCAAATATCCGCGCTGGCTCGAATTCCGCGGTGAACTGCCGAAAACCGCCACCGGCAAGATCCAGCGCTTCAGGCTGCGCGCGGAGGCGGAAACAAACTAACCTCCCGCTCGTCCCCGCGAAGGCGGGGACCTAGTTCTTTGCGTCACACGACACCGGATTCCCGCTTTCACGGGAATGAGCGGACCCGGCGGACGCGCTTGCGTTAATACGGTTCGGGTATTACTAGGACGCCTCGCCGTCAGTGTGCCGCGGTAGCTCAGCCGGTAGAGCACCGCATTCGTAATGCGGGGGTCGGAGGTTCGAATCCTCTCCGCGGCACCAATTTTTTCGTCAGATTTGCAGCGTCAGACTTGCAGTGTCAGACTTTGCAGTGTCCCATCGACCCACGCATCCAGCGTGGGCCGAAGGTTCCTCGCCATCCGTCCTCCGACGTCCGACGAGGTCCTGGGGACAACTGAGCACGATCCGGAAAAGCGGAAGCCGATTTTCCGAAAAGATCATGCTTCTGTCAGTGACGAAGCCCGCTGTAGCCCCGCTCCACCGGCGTCTGCGCGCACGCCGATTTCGGCGCCGGTACGTCTTCACCCTGGCCTCGGTAGTTGCGGATTCGATCGCGCAGCGATCGAATCGATATTCCCAATAGGTCCGCGGCCCGGGTCCTGTTCCCCCTGTGAGATCTCAGCGTCTGTAAAATGAGCTCGCGCTCAACAAGCGCCAGCCGGTGACCGATCAGCTGCTTGATGCAGGCACGGTCGATTGCCGTAAGTCCGCCTTGTGGTGTCGCGTTGACGGGCGGATGCTCCGCCGATTTCAACGGCTCGGTAGTTCGGCATCATCATCTCCTCTAACTTAAACTTCGGAGTGATGCCCCCCGTGATCAGGGTGAATTGGCGTGGTTAATAATTGGTTACCGCGTCGACGTATTTTACGCGGAACTATTTGAGGCCATGGAACTTTTGGGAACTTTGTGGAACTTTTTTCGGGAACTTTTATGAACCTTTGCCGGCGGCGATCCGTCGCTCAAGCCGGCGAAGTGGTAATGGCGATCGGCATATCGACGTAGATTTTGTAGGTCTGCGTCTTCGGCTTCGCCTTGTCTTCCTCGTTGAGATATTCGACCGAGCTTCGCGCCAAATAGGCCATCGGCAGGATCATGACGCGGATGAAGCGCGTCGGCTTGTCCGCGGCCTGCGCGAAGACCGGATCGGGGCCGCTTTCAAACCAGGCGCCGCCCGGCCCGTACGAGGTCGAGCGACCGTGCCTGTCGATGCGGATGCCGCCGTCGCGCAGACAGCGGATGCCGGGCCCCTGATGGCGGTGCAGATAAGCGCAACCGCCGGGCGGAAAGGCGACGCTGTCGCCGCGCAAAAGTATCGCCCCCTTGGACATCGCATCGAGCCGCGCGGCTAGCTTTTCGCGCGAGACGACACCAACGCCGGTCGGGATGCCGCCATCGCTATCCGCCGTCATTTCCCAGCGCCAGACTGTCGCGCCCTCGCGGCCCCCGCTGAAGCTCATGGCGCTTTCGCTGCCCAACCCTTCGTCGTCATGCAAAGCGCGGTCGGCCATGGCGATCGAGCCATGCACGACGAAGATCATGCGCGGGCAAGCCGGCAGGGAAACTTCGGCGCCGTTGGCCAGCACGTCTTCGAAAAGCCGGAGCACGGGGGGCATCGGGCTACTCCTGTTGGTGGGCAGGCTCTGCGCCGCGCGCAGAGTGTCTGTGCAGTTTTGCGCCAACGCAATGGGATTTACACCCGCTGGCGCACCTTGCTAAATCGCACTCAGCCCGCCGACAGCTCCACCACCATGACCAAGAACAAAGGTGGAGCGCGCCCCTCAAGGAGGACATGCATGCAGCGAACCGCGGCCCCGTTCCGCGCCGATCAGGTCGGCAGCCTGTTGCGGCCGCCGGCGCTGAAAGAGGCCCGGAGGAAGCGGGCGGCTAACGAGATCACGGCCGATGCGCTGCGTGCGGTTGAAGACCGCGAGATCGAACGGGCGATCAAAAAACAGGAAGAGATCGGGCTGAAGCTCGCGACCGACGGTGAATTTCGCCGCTCCTGGTACCAATTCGATTTCATGAAAGGGCTCGACGGCGTCGAACTTTATGAGGTTGGCGAAGGCATCGTTTTTCACAGGGTCAAGACCAAGGCCGAGAGCGTCCGCGTCGTCGGCCGGGTCGATTTCTCCTCGCATCCGCATGTCGACGATTTTCGCTTTCTGCGAGAACACACGCGCGTGCGCCCAAAAATGACCATTCCGGCGCCCGGCATGCTGCATTTTCGCCCGGGCCGGCAATCGATCAGCAAACAGGTCTATCCCGATCTGGAGCAATTTTTCGACGACGTGGCCACTGCCTCGCGCAAGGCGGTGCGCGCGTTCTATGACGCCGGCTGCCGCTATCTCCAGTTCGACGACACCACCTGGGCGATGATGTGCGACGCGCGCGAGCTTGCCCATTCGCGCCAACGCGGTGACGAGCCGGAAAAGCTTCCCGCCGTCTACGCGCGCCTGATCAACCGCGCGCTCGACGACAAGCCCGCCGACATGGTCGTCACCTTGCATTCCTGCCGGGGCAATTTCCGCTCGGCCTGGATCGCGGAGGGCGGCTACGAGCCCTTGGCGGAGCGGCTGTTCAACGAGCTCAATATCGACGGCTATTTCCTCGAATACGACAGCGATCGCGCCGGCGGCTTCGAGCCGCTGCGATTTTTCCCGAAGGGCAAGAAGCAGCTTGTGCTCGGCCTCGTCACCTCGAAAAGCGGCGTGCTGGAGAAAAAAGACGACATCAGGCGCCGCATCGATGAAGCCGCCCAATACGTCGCCTTCGATCAGTTGTGCCTCTCGCCGCAATGCGGTTTCGCGTCGACCGAGGAGGGAAATGTTCTGTCCGAAGACGAGCAATGGGCCAAGCTGCGCATGGTCGTCGAGATCGCCGAGGAGGTGTGGCGTTGAACATGTTGCGTACCAAGCCGCCGTTTCGCGCCGATCATGTCGGCAGTTTGTTACGGCCGGCGCCGCTCAAGAAAGCGCGCGAGAAATGGACGCGCGGCGAAATCTCCGCCGAGGCGCTGACGGACATCGAGGATCGCGAAATCGACAACGTGACCCGCAAGCAGGAAGAGGTCGGGCTCAAATCCGTCACCGACGGCGAGTTCCGGCGCGTTTCATGGAATTACGATTTCCTCGAACAGCTCGATGGCGTCGAATCCTATACCGGCGAGCGCAAGATCAAGTTCTCCCACAGCGGCCCGCAGCCGCGGTCGATCCTGCTGCGCGTCATCGGCAAGCTCGGCGGCTACGCGCCGCATCCGATGATCGAGCATTTCAAATTCCTCAAAGCGCACACCAGGCAAACGGCCAAGGTGACGATCCCGTCGCCGTCATCGCTGCATTTCCGCTACGGCCGCGATGCCGTGCCCGCAGTCATCTATCCCGCGATGGAGGATTTTTATCGCGACCTCGGCGAGTCGTACCGCAAGGTCGTGCGGGCCTTCGCCGACGCCGGCTGCCGTTGCCTGCAGCTTGACGAGGTCAACCTCGCTTATCTGTGCGATCCGTCCTTGCGCGAGCTCATTGTCGCCCGCGGCGAAGATCCGGCGTCGCTGCCGGACGTTTATGCCGGCATGATCAACGCGGCAATTTCCGACATCCCGGCCGACATGACCATCACCATGCATCTGTGCCGCGGCAATTTCCGTTCGAGCTTCGTCGCCTCAGGCGGTTACGAGCCGGTCGCCGAGGCCTTGTTCAATAAGATCAAGGTGCACGGCTACTTTATGGAATATGACAGCGACCGCGCCGGCGGTTTCGAGCCGCTGCGCTTTGTGCCGAAGGGCAAAACCGTCGTGCTCGGCCTCGTCACCAGCAAAACCGGAGAACTCGAAAGCCGCGACCAGATCAAACGCCGCATCGAGCAGGCGGCGAAGCATGTTCCCTTGGATCAGCTTTGCCTGTCGCCGCAATGCGGTTTCGCCTCGACTGAGGAAGGCAATGTTCTGTCCGAGAACGAGCAATGGGCGAAGCTGCGCACCATCGTCGAGATCGCCGAGGACGTGTGGGGAACATCATGAAACACGCCGAACCTCCATTTCGCGCCGATCATGTCGGCAGCCTGCTGCGCCCCGCGGCGTTGAAAGCCGCGCGCGAGCGCCGCGCCAAAGGCGAGATCACGGTCGCCGCGCTGCGCGAGGTCGAAGATCAAGCGATCGAGGACATCATCCGGAAGCAGGAAGCCGTCGGCCTGCAATCGATCAGCGACGGCGAATTCCGCCGCTCCTGGTGGCACCTCGACTTCCTCTGGGGGCTCGACGGCGTCGAACGCCATGTCATGGACGGCGGGATCGCCTTTGCCGCCGTCATAACCCGCAATGAAGGAACGCGCGTCACCGGCAAGCTCGGCTTTTCCGGTCATCCGATGCTCGAGCATTTCAAGTTTCTTAAGGCGCACACCCAGCGCACGCCGAAAATGACCATTCCGGCGCCGTCGGCGCTCTACGGCCGTCCATTGCTGACCCCGATCGACCAGGCGATTTACCCGACGCTCGACGAATTCTTTCACGATCTCGGCCAGGCTTACCGAAAAGCGGTGCGCGCGTTCGCCGACGCCGGCTGCCGCTACTTGCAGATCGACGAAGTGTTTATCGCCATGCTGTGCGATCCGAAATATCGCCAGCAGATGATCGACCGCGGCGACGACCCGGATTATCTCGCCACGGCCTACGCCGACCTCATCAATGCGGCGATTTCGGACATCCCGCCGGATATGACGGTGACGATGCATTTGTGCCGCGGCAACTACAAGTCCACGTTCATGGGCGCGGGCGGCTACGACGCCATGCAGGAAGTGCTGTTCGACCGCATCAAGGTGCACGGCTACTTTATGGAATACGACACCGCGCGGGCCGGCGGCTTTGAGCCGTTGAAGCGATTGCCGAAGGATCGCATCGCGGTGCTCGGCCTGGTCACCACGAAAACCGGCGCGCTCGAATCGAGAGATACCATCAAGCGCCGCATCGAGGAGGCCGCCAAGTTCACCGATCTCGACCGGCTCTGCCTGTCGCCGCAATGCGGCTTCGCCTCGACCGAGGAAGGAAATATCCTGGCCGAGGACGAAGAATGGGCGAAGCTGCGCATGATCGTCGAGATTGCCGAGGAAGTCTGGGGTTAATTTATCCTCCCCATCTTTCTGAGACGCTCGCTCCTTTGGACGACGGCCTACGGAACACGGCATGACCATCGTCTACGACAAGCTCATGGCGCTGGAGATCGAGCCGGCCGTGCAGGTGTACGACGCCAAGGACTGCATGCTTTATGCGCTCGGCGTCGGGCTCGGCCATGACCCGACGAACGAGGACGAGCTCGCTTTCGTCTACGAAAAGAATTTGAAGGTGCTGCCGACCATGGCCACGGTCATCGGCCATAGCGGCTCGCTCGCGCGCAATCCGCAGAGCGGCATCAATTGGGTCATGGTGGTCAATGGCGAGCAGGGTTTCACTTTGCATCGGCCGCTGAAAGGCGAGGATGCCGTCGTCGGCCGCACCCGGATCGTCGAGGTGATCGATAAGGGTGCCGGCAAAGGGGCGCTTCTCCTGACGGAACGAAAAATAACCGACAAGGCGAGCGGCGAACTGATCGGGACTGTCACGCAAACGATCTTCTGCCGCGGCGATGGCGGCTTCGGCGGCCCGCCGCGCGAGGCGCCGCCGCCGCATCCGCTGCCGACGCGCGCGCCTGACGCGATCTGCGATTTCGGCACGCGCCCTGAGGCGGCGCTGATCTATCGCTTGAGCGGCGATTACAATCCGCTGCACGCCGAGCCCGCCTTTGCCAAGGCCGCGGGTTTCGATCGCCCGATCCTGCACGGTCTCGGCACATTCGGCGTTTCCGGCCACGCTCTGCTCAAGACCATGTGCGGCTACGATCCCGCGCGATTGATCGCGTTCTCCTGCCGGTTTTCCGCTCCCGTCTTCCCCGGTGAGACCATCCGCACCGAGATGTGGCGTGACGGCGATGTCGTCAGCTTTCGCGCTCGCGTTGTCGGACGCGACGTGATCGCCATCAATAACGGCCGCGCCGAGGTCAGGTCGTGACGGACACCGCAGACCTCACCCCGATCCGCGAATTGGTTCGGGCGCTGTGCGCGGATTTCCCCGGCGAATATTGGCGGCGGCTCGATCGCGAGCGCGCCTATCCGGAGGAATTCGTCGCCGCCTTGACCAAGGCCGGCTTTCTCGCCGCGTTGATCCCGGAAGAGTATGGCGGCAGCGGGCTGACCATGACGGCGGCCGCCGCCATCATGGAAGAAATCCAAGCCGCGGGCTGCAACGGCGCCGCCTGTCACGCGCAGATGTACACGATGGGAACGCTGCTGCGGCACGGCAGCGCCGCGCAGAAGCAGCGTTATCTGCCAGACATCGCGCGCGGCGAGTTGCGCCTGCAGGCCTTCGGCGTAACCGAGCCGACCTCGGGCACCGACACACTCAGCTTGCGCACCACGGCGACGCGCGACGGCGAGCACTACGTCGTCAACGGCCAGAAGATATGGACCTCGCGGGCCGAGCATTCCGATCTCATGCTGCTCTTGGCGCGTACCACGCCGAAGGAAGCGGCGAAATCGCGCACCGGCGGACTTTCGGTCTTCCTCGTCGACATGCGCGCGGCGAAAGGTAACGGGCTGACCATCCGCCCGATCCGCACCATGATGAATCACGCAACGACCGAAGTGTTCTTCGAGAACGTGCGCGTGCCGGCCGACAATCTCATCGGCGTCGAAGGCGAAGGCTTTCGCTACATCCTGTCCGGCATGAATGCCGAGCGCATTCTCATCGCCGCCGAATGCATCGGCGACGCCAAATGGTTCATCGACAAAGCCGCGTCCTACGCGCGCGAGCGCGTCGTCTTCGGCCGGCCGATCGGGCAGAACCAGGGCGTGCAATTTCCCATCGCCCGCGCTTACATCGGCATGCGCGCCGCCGAATTGATGGTGCGCGAAGCGGCTGTTTCTACGAAGCCGGCAAGGATTGCGGCGCCGAAGCCAACATGGCGAAACACCTTGCCGCCGAAGCCTCATGGGCGGCCGCGGACATGTGCGTGCAGACCTATGGCGGCTTCGGTTTTGCCGAAGAATTCGATATCGAGCGCAAGTTTCGCGAGACCAGGCTTTATACGGTGGCGCCGATCTCGACTAATCTGATCCTGTCGTACATCGCCGAACATGTTCTCGATTTGCCGCGATCCTACTAGAACACCGCGCGCGTCATGGCCGGGCTTGTCCCGGCCATCCCGATTCGCGAAACTCAGCGTGTGCGACCGTTTTATGTTTACATTCTTGCCAGCCGACCAGGGGGCGCCCTGTATGTGGGTGTCACAAACAACCTGGTTCGTCGGGTATACGAACATAAAACGAAGATGGTGGGGGGACATACGAAGAATTATGGAATTGATCGCCTCGTGTATTTTGAAATCTACGAAACGGCATATCAGGCGATCCAACGCGAGAAGAATATCAAGCACTGGCCGAGAGTTTGGAAGACACGGTTGATTGCGAAGGAAAACGAGACATGGCGCGACCTGTACGATGATATTGCGCGGCCCTAGCCAATTGATCGAGATCGCCGGGACAAGCCCGGCGATGACGCATCAATGAACCTCCCGCTTTCCGGACTTCTTGTCGTCTCGCTCGAACAGGCGGTGGCTGCGCCGATGTGCACCTGCCGCCTCGCCGATGCCGGCGCGCGCGTGCTCAAGATCGAACGGCCTGAAGGCGACTTCGCCCGCCACTACGACGATTTCGCCCACGGCGAATGCAGCTACTTCGTCTGGCTCAACCGGGGCAAGGAATTGGTCGTGCTCGACCTCGTCAAAGACAAAGACAAGGCGCTGCTCGAAGCGTTGCTCAAGCGCGCCGACATTTTCGTGCAGAATCTCAAACCCGGCACGGTGGCCAAACTCGGCTTCCCGATCGCGCGGCTGCGGCGCGATTATCCGCGGCTTATCTGCTGCTCGATTTCAGGCTTTGGCGAGGACGGTCCCTACGCCACGCGCAAGGCCTACGACCTGCTGATCCAGGCCGAAGTCGGATTGGCGTCGATCACCGGCACGACGGAGCCGTCGCGCGTCGGCGTGTCGGTCGTCGACGTCGCCACCGGAATGAACGCCTATGAGGCGATCCTGGAAGCTTTGATTGCCCGCGGACGCACCGGCGAAGGCGCCGAGCTTTCACTGTCGATGTTCGACGCCATGGCCGATTGGATGGCGGTGCCGCTGATGCAGCAGGAAGCAGGCAAGCCGCCGCGGCGCGTCGGACTCACCCACGCGGCCATCGCGCCTTACGGTGCGTTCCCGACCCGCGACGGCGTCGTCGTCCTCATTGCGGTGCAGAGCGATCGTGAATGGCGCGTGCTGGCGGAAAAGGTGTTGGACGATCCCGCGCTCGCAGCCGATCCGCGCTTTGCCACCAATCTTGCCCGCGTGCAGCGCCGCGCCGAGACGGATGGCAAAGTCGCCGCCGTGACCAAGGCGCTCGACGCGCAGGCGCTCACGCAAAAGCTCGCTGCCGCGGATATTGCGTTCGCCGGCGTCAACGACGTCGCGGCGCTGGCGCGTCATCCGCATCTGCGCCGCATGATCATCGGCACGCCGAGCGGGCCGGTATCGTATCCGGCGCCGGCCGAACGGCACGCGTCGACATCGCGCCGCTATGGGCCTGTTCCTGCGCTCGGTGAGCATACGGAGAAGGTACGGGCGGAATTTATGGCCTAGCAGTTCGTCATGGCCGGGCTTGTCCCGGCCATGACGATCCGAGGGCACGGCGTTTCAATAATCGGGATGCCCGGCACAAGGCCCGGCATGACGAACGAAACACTTGAGGGAGACACGGCTATGGACATCGGCTTCATCGGTCTCGGCAATATGGGCGCGCACATGGCGCGCCGGCTTATCGAGGCCGGGCACCGGGTCGTCGTCTACGACAACCGCCAGGAAGCGATCGGCAATCTCGCGGCACTTGGCGCGGTCGCGGCGCGCTCGCCGGCGGAAGTCGCCGACGCGGCCGAGACGGTCATGGCGAGTTTGCCGACGCCGGAAATCGTGCTCGAAGTCGCCACCGGTCCGAGCGGCGTGATCGAAGGCAAACGCGTGCGCCGCTTTGTCGATCTTTCGACCACCGGCGCCGCGGCGGCGCAGCGCATCTTCGGCCTCTTGGCCGCGCGCAATATCGTGCAGATCGACAGCCCGGTGAGCGGCGGCGTGCGCGGCGCGGAAAAGGGAACGCTCGCCGTGATGGTGTCTGGTCCGCACGCCGATGTTGCAGCCGTCGCGCCGGCGCTGGCGGTGATCGGCAAGGTTTTCGTTCTCGGCGAGCGCCCGGGCCTCGGGCAGACGATGAAGCTCGTCAACAACGTGCTTTCCGCCACCGCCATGGCGGCAACGTCGGAAGCCATGGTGACGGGAGTGAAGGCCGGGCTTGATCCGCGGCTCATGCTCGAGGTGATCAATGCTGGCACCGGACGGAATACCGCAACCGAAGACAAATTCACCAAGGCGATTTTGCCAGGCACGTTCGATCTCGGTTTTGCCGCCGCCTTGATGCTCAAGGACGTGAAGCTTTTTCTTGCGGAGCGCGAAACGCTTGGCGTGCCGACGGACGTGATCGAAGCGGTGGCGCGGCTGTTTCAGATCACGTGCGACGAGTGCGGGCCCGATGCCGACGTATCGCACATCGTGCAGCCGCTCGAAAAGCGCGCCGGCGTCAAGGTGCGGGCCTCTTAAGCTCGCCGCACAACCACCACAATTTAAACGGCCGTTTATAAAATAATCTTTGTAAGTCAGGCGCTTACATAAAACTCTATTTTCTGTGATGGCGGTCACTTCGCCTGCCGCGGCGCCCCTGTAAACCATCGTTAACAACTGACTTGGTTCGCCGCGCTGAGCCGCGCATCCCCCCGACCCCCCGACGGCCGGCGGCGATCCCAAGGGGTGGAATCTCGGTCCCCAACCCCCACCCATGACCCCTCGAGGGTCGACTGGACCCGCCCGGACCTCGCGTCCGGGCGGGCTTTTATTAGCGCCAAGTATTTGCACCAAGTCGTCGCGGCGAAGCATTTGCGGCCAACTCCCGCTCATGCTTTGGTGCGCGCGTCCGCGCTAAGGGGATGCAGCTTTGATGCCGAAGACCGCTCGTCCGGGTCCGAGCCTGTTGTCCGGTTTGCCCCGGCGTCTCGCGACCGACCTGTTTGTCGGCGCCAAGCCGATGCGGCTCGCGGCCGACGAGGTGCTTTTCCTCGCCAGCGACCCGGGCGACGGCTGCTATCGGATCGAAGACGGTTTGCTGAAAGTGACAATGGTTTCACGCTCCGGCACCGAGCGGATTCTATCGTTCGTCGGCTCCGGCTCGATCGTCGGCGAGCTGTCGATGATTGACGGGCTGCCGCGCTCGGCCGCGGTCGTGGCCGTGCGCGATTCGGCCTTGAGCTTTCTCAGCCGCGCCGCGTTCGAGGCTTTTGCGCAAAAAAATCCCGAGGTCTACAAGACCCTGGTCACGCTGCTCGCCATGCGTTTGCGCGAGACCGACACGGTGGTCGCGGCCGGGAGTTTCCTGCCGCTCAAAGGCCGTGTCGCCTCGACCTTGCTCGAGCTTGCGGAGCATTTCGGCCAGGACGTCGGCTCGGGCCGCATCGTCATCCGCCAGAAGATCGGACAGAGCGACATCGCCGCCATGGCCGGCATCGCTCGCGAGAACGTCAGCCGCATCCTCAACGACTGGAAGCGCCGCAAGCTGGTCAGCCGCTTGTCCGGCTATTATTGCCTTGAGAACAAGGCGCAATTGGAGCACGAAGCGGAGCTGTAGCAGCCGCCGTTTCGATCATCCGTTCCGCCGCGCCATGAAAATTCCGACCCTTGCCGACTTCCGCCGCATCGTCGTGAAAGTCGGCTCATCGCTCCTGGTCGACGCGCGCGCCGGCCGGCTGCGGGAATCGTGGCTCGCCTCGCTGACCGCCGATCTTGCCCAGTTCCATCGCGACAAACGCGACGTCCTGGTCGTCTCCTCGGGCGCCATTGCGCTCGGCCGCGCCGTGCTCAAGCTCGCCGCCGGCCCGCTCAAGCTCGAAGACAGTCAGGCGGCGGCGGCGGTCGGCCAAATTGCGCTGGCGCGGACCTGGACCGAGGCGCTGTCGCAGCACGGCATCATCGCCGGCCAGGTGCTCGTCACGCTTGGCGACACCGAAGAGCGGCGGCGTTACCTCAACGCCCGCTCCACCATCGACACGCTGCTGCAGTGGCGCGCGATTCCGGTCATCAACGAGAACGACACGGTCGCGACCAACGAGATCCGCTACGGCGACAACGATCGGCTCGCGGCGCGCGTCGCCACCATGGTGAGCGCCGATCTCCTGATTCTGTTGTCGGACGTCGACGGTCTCTACGACGCGCCGCCCGATACCAACGCGGCAGCGCGGCACATAGCCTGCGTGCCGCGCATCACGCCGGAGATCGAAGCGATGGCCGGCGCTGCGGGTTCCGAACTGTCGCGCGGCGGCATGCAGACCAAGATCGAAGCGGCGCGGATCGCGACCAATGCCGGCACGCACATGGTCATCGCCTCGGGCGGCGTCGAGCATCCGTTGAGCGCCATCGCCGAAGGTGCGCGCTGCACCTGGTTTCTCACCGCGGCTAATCCGGTGACGGCGCGGAAGAAGTGGATCGCCGGTGCGCTCGAACCCAAGGGCACGCTGACGATCGACGCCGGCGCCGTGGCCGCGCTGCGAAGGGGCAAGAGCCTGCTTCCCGCCGGCGTCGTCGGCATCGATGGCAGTTTTGCGCGCGGCGACGCGGTGATCATCCGCGGTCCCGAACGGCGCTGAAATCGGCCGCGGTCTGATCGCCTACGACATCGAGGACGCGCAGAAAATCCGCGGTCGCTCGTCCGCGGATATCGCTTCGCATTTTCGGCTTTAGCGGCCGTGCGGAGATGATTCATCGCGACGACCTGGTCGTCAGCCCGGAATAAGGCGCGCCGGTATCTCCCGAAATAGGGAACCCCGGCCGCTTGGCGCGGCCGGGGTTCAACGCCGGGTGATTGAGGGTGAGGGGCTGGGGGGCTTCGCCCGGCGCCACTCACTCAACGCGCTTGTCGTTAACCGGTTCCTCGCCGCGCGGCGAATTTTTTCCCGCCGCGCGTCGGCTGGCTTTTGGCCTGCGATTGCTTGGAATTGGCCCTTCGCCGGAAAGCCAGCGCACGCGGCGCCGCCGGGCTTGAAAGATCGGCGGGAACATTAATCCGCCGGCCGCCGGGCAAAACCACATAGCGCGCAATGACGCGAAAATTACCTTCCTCGCCGCCGTATCCCTCGACCACGTAGGTGGCTCCGACCGGGAACCGCCGCGGCAATCCGCTGGGCGTACGACCTGTCGGCAAACCCATGAAACCCTCCTTCGCGCAATACCGGGACGAAACTCCCTTCGCGATGGACAGGTTCCGCGGATTCTATGACCGTAGCGCGAAGCGCTGTGGAGCAATGTGGACAACCATAGAGGCGCCGAGCCGCCTCGCCGGGGCTGCCCGAACATGGTAGGAAGCCTGTAACGCCAGACGGATCAAGGCCATGAATGCTCCGCTCAAAGCGGTAGGCAACGCCGGAACGCTCGAAGCGACCATGCGCGAGATCGGTCGCCGGGCGCGCGAGGCCGCGCACACGCTCGCGCTCGCGCCGGCGGCGCGCAAGAATTGCGCGCTCGCCGCCATGGCCAAAGCGATCCGCGGTTCGCGAGCAGCCATTCTCGCCGCCAACGCCGAGGACGTCGCCGAGGCGAAGTCGGCGGGCGCCGCTGCGGCCTTCCTCGACCGCTTGACGCTCGACGCGAAGCGCATCGAGGCCATGGCGTCGGGCATCGATGCGATCCGCAAGCTCAAGGATCCGGTCGGCGCCGTCATGGAATCATGGCGCCGCCCGAACGGCATGCGTATCGAGCGCGTGCGGGTGCCGCTCGGCGTTGTCGGGGTGATCTATCGAGAGCCGGCCTAACGTCACTGCCGATGCGGGTTCGCTATGCCTGAAGGCCGGCAATGCAGTGATCCTGCGCGGCGGTTCGGAAAGCTTCCGCTCCACCCGCGCCATTCACGCCGCTTTGGTCGAAGGCCTTACCGAAGCTGAACTACCGGCCGCCGCTATTTCGCTGGTGCCGACGCGGGACCGCGCCGCGGTCGGCATGATGCTTGCGGGGCTCGACGGCGCGATCGACGTCATCGTGCCGCGCGGCGGCAAGGGCTTGGTCGAACGCGTGCAGACCGAAGCGCGCGTGCCGGTGTTCGCGCATCTCGAAGGCGTGTGTCACGTCTATGTCGATAGCGCGGCCAAGCTGCCCATGGCCAAGGCGATCGTGCTCAACGCCAAGATGCGCCGCACCGGCGTCTGCGGCGCCGCCGAGACGTTGCTGGTCGATCGGGCGGGCGCGAGCAAATTTCTCAAGCCGCTTGTCGGCATGCTCATCGATGCCGGTTGCGAAGTTCGCGGCGATGCCGCGGTGCAGGCGGCCGATAGCCGGGTGAAGCCGGCGAGCGAAGCCGATTGGAACACCGAATATCTCGACGCCATTCTCACCGCCGGCGTCGTCGACGGCGTCGACGCAGCGATTGCGCATATCGAGCGCTACGGTTCGCATCATACCGACGCCATCGTCACCGAGAATCGCGCCGCGGCGGAAAAGTTTCTGCGCGAAGTCGATTCGGCGATCGTACTGCATAATGCTTCGACGCAGTTTGCCGACGGCGGCGAGTTCGGCTTCGGCGGCGAGATCGGCATTGCCACCGGCAAGGCTGCACGCCCGCGGTCCTGTCGGTGTCGAACAGTTGACAAGTTTCAAATACCGGATCCGCGGCAGCGGACAAACGCGGCCATAATGTTCGTTTCCGCCGCCGCGGCTTGTCGCCAAACGCGGTCGGCGGACGGGTGGGGAGGGGGTTGTTTCTCAAGGCCATGAACTGTGAGTTCCCGCCTCCGCGTGCGGCTGACCTTTCGACCACGCATAAGCGCCGCCTCATCTCTGCCCCCGAACGCGCCCGGCATGCGCATCGGGCTGTTCGGTGGCACGTTCGATCCGCCGCACGCGGCGCATCGCGGCGCGTGTCTCTTGGCCATGAAGCGGATCGGTCTCGATCGGGTGTGGTGGATGGTCACGCCGGGCAACCCGCTGAAGGATGGCCACGGCCTCGCGCCGCTCGCGGCCCGCGTCGTTGCGGCAAAAGCGCTGGCCGACGATCCCCGCATCGACGTCACCGATTTCGAAGCCCAGCTTGGTACGCGTTATACCTACGAGACCGTGCGTTATCTGGTCCGCCGTTGCCCGCAAGTGCATTTCGTCTGGATCATGGGCGCCGACAATCTGCGCAGTTTTCATCGCTGGCAGCGCTGGCGCGGCATTGCGAGGCTTGTCCCGATCGCCGTGGTCGACCGGCTTGGTCCGAGCCTCTACGCCTCGGCCGGCGTGGCCGGTCAGGCACTCGCCTATGCGCGTCTCCCAGAGACTGCGGCAAGGACGCTGCCGGAACGAAGGCCGCCAGCGTGGATTTATCTGCATGGCCTCAAATCGCCGCTATCGTCGACTGCGCTGCGGGCGGCACGGGCCTTGCAGGACAACTGACGGAAGGTATTTGATTGCAAGAACATGACGGCGGGGCAGTTGAAACTGTTAACTCAGCGTGCCTATCTTAGCGGTGGCTCCGGACTCGATAGCCGGGGCCGAAAAATGGAGCGAAAGGATAAGGACCCCTGTCCACACCTGTAACTCTTCGGGCCGAACGTCGCGCGCCCGAGCCGGTCTCCAGAATGCGTCCTGACGCCGAGGAGATCCTTCGTATGGTCCTCACCCGCCTCGACGATATGAAGGCGGAGGACACCCTCACCATCGATCTGCGGGACAAATCTTCGATCGGCGACTACATGGTCGTATCTTCCGGCCGGTCGCAGCGTCATGTCGGCTCGGTCGCCGACAGGATCGTCGAAGATTTGCACAAGGCTGGCGTTGCCGCGCAGGTCGAAGGCGTTCCGCATTGCGACTGGGTGCTGATCGACGCGAGCGATGTGATCGTTCACGTGTTCCGCCCCGAAGTCCGAGCCTTCTACAATCTCGAAAAGATGTGGGCGGCTAGCCGGCCGGCGATGCGCGCGAGCTAGACCTGTTCCGCTCATTCCCGCGCAAGCGGGAATCCAGTGGAGCGTGAGGGCTTTCTGGTGGAGCAGCTGGGTCCCCGCCTTCGCGGGGACGAGCGGTGCATAAGCATCGCCGTGTCGCGATCTTACCCTTAAGCTGCGCCATGCGCCTTCTCATCGCCGCCGTCGGCCGCCTCAAGCAAGGACCGGAGCGGGACCTCGCCGCGGCGTATCACAAGCGCGCCGAAGCGACCGGACGCTCGCTCGGCCTGCGCGGCATCGAAGTCGTCGAAATCCGTGAAAGCCGGGCGCAAGACGTCGAGCGGCGGCGCGTCGAGGAATCGATCGCGTTGGCCAATGTCATCCCCGATGGAGCGATCGTCGTCGTTCTCGACCAGCGCGGCGAAAGCCTCGACAGCCCGGCGCTTGCCGGCCTGCTGCGCGAGTGGCGGGCGGAGGATCGGGCGGCCGCATGCTTTATCGTCGGCGGCGCCGACGGCCTGGCGCCGAGCCTGATCGAGCGCGCCAAAATCCGGCTGGCTTTCGGCAAGGCGACGTGGCCGCATCAGCTGGTGCGGGTCATGCTCCTGGAGCAGCTTTACCGTGCCGGCACAATTCTCACCGGACATCCCTATCATCGGGGGTGATCGGCCATAATTGTTCTCAAATCTTGCCTCACTGTTTTGTGACGGTTCAACCGGGGCTGCGTCTTAATCCGGTCGAATCGTGGCTGCTTCGTCTTGCGTTCCTGAGGTTGGCGCCTACCCTTGGACAACATGATTCCCCGACGCTCGAGCCGCACCGACCCGCGCCTTGTGCTTGGCTCGGCATTGGTGCTTGCGCTGCCGTTTGGCGGCAATTTTGCCGCTTTTGCGCAAAATGCGCCGAGCCAAATGCCTGCCGGCGCGGCACAATTGCCGGCGAGCCAAATCCCCGCGAACCAAGTCCCGAACCAAGCCCCGAACCAAGTCCTGACTCAAGTTCCATCAAGTCAGGTTCCATCGCCGTCGTCCGCGGCACCGGCCGACGCCGACACCCTCAAGCAGCGCGACCAGGAACTCGACGCGCTCCGCGCCAAGGAGCGCGCATCGGCCGAAAGCCAAGCGAAGCTCCGGCGCGAAATTGAAGCGATCGGCGACGACCGGCGCGCACTCAACCAGCAACTTATCGATACCGCCGCGCGGGTGCGCGACGTTGAGGCGAGCATCGAGACGACACGCGGGCGGCTCAAGCCGCTCGACGAGCAAGAAGGCTCCATTCGCAAATCGCTCGACGAGCGCCGCACCGCGATTATCGAAATCCTCGCCGCGCTCCAGCGGGTCGGCCACCAGCCGCCGCCGGCGCTGCTGGTGCAGCCGGAAGACGCGTTGAAAGCAGTGCGCACCGCCATCACGCTTGGTGCCGTGCTTCCGGATATGCACGCGCAGGCCGACGCGCTCGCCGGCGACCTCGCCGATCTCCTGGCGGTGCGCAAGACGATCGTCGGCGAGCGCGACCATCTCTCGAACGACCTCGATCTGCTCGGCCGCGAGCAGTTTCGCATGAACGTACTGATCGACAACGGCAGAAAAAGCAACACCACCGAGGTGGCGCTCGATGCGAGCGACGCGCGCCACCGACGCTGGCGCGGCAAGTCGACAGCCTCAAGGACCTGATCGGCAAGCTCGAAGCCGGGCTCGACAGCGCCAAACGCGCGACGCGGACGCCGATCGGGGAATTGCCAACGATGCGACGCATCCGGAACTCGCCGCACTTGAGCGACCCGGGGCGTCTGACCCCAGCGATTGCGTTTGTCGATATGCGCGGGCATCTGCGTCTGCCGGTCAATGGCGTCCAAGATCCGTGAATTCGGCGGCTCCGACGGCTTGGGCGGAACTCAAAAAGGCCTATCCATCGCCGCCCGGCCGGCGCGGCGAGATTACCGCGCCCTGCGACGGTTGGGTTGTTTACGCCGGACGATTTCGCAGCTATGGGCAACTCTTGATCCTCAATGCCGGCGGCGGCTATCATGTGCTGCTAGCGGGGATGGAGCGGATTTCCGTCGATCTCGGGCAGTTCGTCCTGACCGGTGAGCCGGTAGCGGTAATGGGTGGCGGATCACAAGTGTCCCCGACCGGCACGTCCGGTCCCAAGCAACCCGTACTCTATGTGGAGTTCCGCAAGGACGGCGCTCCTATCGACCCCAGCCCGTGGTGGGCGACTAACGAAGGCGAAAAGGTTCGCGGATGATGCGCAAAACTTCACTGCTCTTTCTCGGTGCACTGGCCGGCGTGTTGGTCACGCTGTTAATCACGCAGCCGCACGCCTTGCTGGTCGGATCGACGGCGCGCGGGCGGTTTCCTGGACACCTACCGGGAGCTCAATCTGTTCGGCGATGTGTTCGAGCGCGTGCGCGCCGATTACGTCGAAAGACCGGACGACAGCAAGCTCGTCGAATCGGCCATCAATGGCATGCTCGCCGGGCTCGATCCGCATTCGAGCTACATGGATCCGAAGAGCTTCCGCGACATGCAGGTGCAGACGCGCGGTGAGTTCGGCGGCCTCGGCATCGAGGTCACGATGGAGGACGGCCTGGTGAAGGTGGTCGCTCCGATCGACGATACTCCGGCCGCCAAAGCCGGCGTCATGGCCAATGACATCATCACCAAGCTCGACGACGAGCAGTGCAGGGGCTCACCCTCAATCAGGCCGTCGACAAGATGCGTGGCCCGGTGAATACCAAGATCAAGCTCACGATCATGCGCAAGGGCGCCGACAAGCCGATCGAAGTCTCGATCGTTCGCGACATCATTCGGGTGAAGTCGGTGCGCTGGCATCCGGAAGGCGGCGACGTCGGTTACATCCGCATCACGCAATTCAACGAACAGACAACCGACGGACTGAAAAAGGCGATCAACGATCTGACCAGC
>CAVPFC010000068.1:0-28809 GCA_963703605.1 uncultured Actinomycetes bacterium | reverse complement strand
ACTCGTGAAAGGACAACACCGGTCCCCTACCCTCGTAACGGCCCATTTGTCTCGAACCGTTGCCGTGCCATGACTTCCGATACCACGAGGCCACCTTACCATGTCACGATTCAGAAAGCGTCCGTCAAGTTGGATATAAGTACATCGGAAACATCCAAGTTCATACGGTCATCCTGTCCCGGCGTCGAGGTCATCACCGCCACCGACAGTGGTGAGGCCACGGCCGACGTACTGGTCGCCAAGATCATGGTTTTCAACCGCTTCGCCAAACCCAACCAGCTGTTGGCGCGCTGCTGGGCAGGCTCGCCGCCAGCGGCGTCAACACCCTCGCCGGCGTCGGCTTCTCCGAGGCCGGCGTGGGTTTTGTTTAGAGGCCGGGCCGGGCCGACCGGTGAACCCTGCTCGCCGCTGCGCGGCTTCGCCGGGGCCGGACCGCAATGCCAGCCCGGGGGGCGACCCCCCGGACCCCCACGATTGGCTGTTGCGGTGGCTGGTTCAGCTTCTGTTTAGAGGCCACTCCGGCGCAGGGAGGCCACGTATCCGGGTACCGCTGGCGGCAAAACTCCAGGCCCATGACCACAGGGGCTGGGCACCGCTGGGAGCAGTATCGCTAGGCTCACAGTGCTGGCCCGGTGGGCGGGCTGGCGCAGGCGCGACAAGACACCGGAGACAACTGTGGTCACTGCGATCGTGCTGATCCGGGCCGACGTGGCGGCGATCCCGGAGACCGGCGAGGCCATCGCCCAGATCCCTGAGGTCAGCGAGGTGTACTCGGTGACCGGCGAGTTCGACCTCGTGGCCATGGTGCGGGTGCGGGCGCACGAGGAGCTTGCCGCGGTCATTCCCGGCCGGCTGAACCGGGTTCCTGGCGTGACGCACACCGAGACGCACATCGCGTTCGCCACCTACTCGCGCCACGACCTGGACGCGGCCTTCTCCCTCGGGTACTCCGAATCCAGCTGACGTTCAGGCCCTGACGCTCAGGCCTTAACGTTCAGGCCCTGACGTTCAGGCGCCAGCGGCGAGGCGCTGGGCCGCCGCGGCCCAGCGGTCGAGCAGCGCGGCCGCGCCGCCCGAGTCGATGGCTGCCGAGGCCCGCGTGCACGCGTCCGCCAGCACGCCGGTGAGGTCCGCTGCGCGAGGCACGCCCGCGGCGGCGGCCAGCGCCGCGCCGGCGTTCAGCACGACGGTGTCCCGGATCGGGCCGGGTTCGCCGGCCAGCACCGCCCGGGCCACCTCGGCGTTGTGCGCCGCGTCCCCGCCGCGCAGGTCCGCTGGCTTGGACCGGGGCAGGCCGAGGTCAGCGGGGTCGACCACGGTCTGGCTGACCGTGCCGTCGTGCACGACCCAGACGGTCGAGGTGTCGGTCGTGGTGAGTTCGTCCAGCCCGTCGTCGCCGTGGAAGACCAGCGCGGAGCAGCCGCGGCCGGCCAGCACGCCGGCGATGACCGGGCCCATCCGGGGGTCGGACACGCCGACCGCCTGCGCGCCGGGCCGCGCCGGGTTCGCCACCGGCCCGAGGAAGTTGAACACGGTGGGCACGCCGAGTTCCCGGCGGGCCACCGAGGCATGCCGCAGCGCCGGGTGGTAGAGCGGCGCGAACAGGAAGGCGATGCCGGCCTCCTGCACCAGCCGGGCCGATGCCTCGGGCGGCAGGTCGATCACGATCCCGAGCGCCTCGAGCACGTCGGCAGCGCCACACGCGGACGAGGCCGCCCGGTTGCCGTGCTTGGCGACCCGGGCACCCGCCGCCGCCGCGACGATCGCGCCCATCGTGGAGATGTTGACCGTGTGCGCCCCGTCCCCCCCGGTGCCCACGAGGTCCACCAGGGGGCCGGGGATGCTGATGGGCGTGGCGTGCCCGAGCATCGCCTCGGCCAGGCCGCTGAGCTCGGCGACCGTCTCGCCCTTGATGCGCAGCGCCACGCCGAACCCGGCGATCTGGACCGGCGTCGCCGCGCCGTCCATGATCTCGTTCATCGCCCAGGAGGCCTCGCCGGCGGTGAGCGTCTCCCCCCTGATCAGCGTGCCGATCAGGACGGGCCACGTGGTGCGGTCATCCATGACTCAGGCCCCGGCCACGGCCGCCTGACCGCCCCGCTGGCGCATCAGGCCGGCCAGCGCGCTGGCCAGCGCCCGCGGGTCGATCGGATGGCTGATCACCGCTTCGGCGCCGGACCAGGTGGCGAGCCAGCCGTCGTCGGCCCGGGCGATGATCAGCAGCACCGGCGGGCAGTCGTGGATCTCGTCCTTCGCCTGCCGGCAGACGCCCATACCGCCGGCCGGCTGAGCCTCGCCGTCCAGCACCATGACGTCCGCGCCACCGGCGTCGAGCAGCCGGAAAAGGGCAGGTTCTGTGGCAACCTCGATAATTTCCGCCTCCGGCACATCCACGGCCGGGCGGCGCCCGATGGCCAGCCGGATCCGCGCCCGGGTGTCCGCATCATGGCTGTAAACGACGACCTTCATGCACAGGATGGTATCGACACGGGGGGTCGGGCGGCGCTCGCCTACGTGGTGTCGTAATAATGGCCATCGTGGCCACTGCATCCGCGACGAAGACGCCACCCCGATCGCCCGCCAGCAGGCCGAACCTGGTCAGCGTCGGAACCATCGTCTGGCTGTCTTCTGAGCTCATGTTCTTCGCGGCGCTGTTCGCGATGTACTTCACCATCCGCTCGGTCGACAAGGGCGAGGGACTGCCCTGGCCCGGCGCCCACCTCGACCTGACCCTCGGGTCGATCAACACGACCGTGCTGCTGCTGTCCAGCGTGACCTGCCAGATGGGCGTGTTCGCGGTCGAGCGTGGCCAGATCAGGCGCACGTCCAGCATCTGGGACTTCCGCAAATGGGGCCTGCGCGAGTGGTACGTGCTGTCCTTCCTCATGGGCCTGTACTTCGTCCTGGGCCAGGGATACGAGTACCTCGGGCTGATCCATGACGGCCTGACCCTGTCCTCCAGTGGCTACGGGTCGGTGTTCTTCATCCCCACCGGGTTCCACGGCCTGCACGTGACCGGCGGGCTCATCGCGTTCATGTTCCTGCTCGGGCGCACCTACGCCGCCAAGACCTTCACCCAGGAACAGCAGGTCAGCGCCATCGTCGTGTCCTACTACTGGCACTTCGTCGATGTCGTGTGGATCGGCCTGTTCACCACCATCTACCTCATCCGCTGACGCGCCGGTGCGCGGCGTCCCATGATCCGAAACCGAGGCAGCAAGTGAGCTGGATCACCGCACGGCGAAGGCGCCCAGTCGCCGGGTACGCCGTGGTCCTGCTGGGGCTCATCATCATCGGGGTGGGCTACGCCGCCCTCACCGGGCAGGGCGGCACCGCGTCGGCAGCCACCCCCAGCTCGGTGTCACCGCAGACGATCGCGCAGGGCAAGGAGCTGTTCGCGGTCACCTGCGCCTCCTGCCACGGCATGGAAGCCCAGGGCACCTCGCTGGCTCCCAGCCTGGTCGGGGTCGGCGCCGCCGCGGTTGACTTCCAGGTGAGCACCGGGCGGATGCCGGGCAAGGAACTCGGCCCGGAGATGCCCCGCAAGCCGGTGACGTTCAGCACCGAGCAGATCCACGCGATGGCGGCCTACGTCGCCTCGCTCGGCGGCGGCCCGGCCATCCCGTCGGCCGCCCAGGTGAGCACCTCGGGCGCGGACACCGCGCTCGGCCAGAGCCTGTTCATCACCGACTGCGCGCAGTGCCACAACTTCGACGGGGCCGGCGGCGCCCTCACCTACGGGAAGTACGCGCCGCCGCTCACCCAGTCCACCCCCACCCAGATCTACGAGGCGATGCTGACCGGCCCGGAAGCCATGCCGGTGTTCAGCGACACCACCATCACCCCGGCCCAGAAGCGGGACATCATCGACTACGTCACCAAGCTGCGCGCCGAGCCGAACCCCGGCGGGTTCAGCCTGGGCCGCATCGGCCCCGTCACCGAGGGCATCGTCGGCTTCCTCGGCGGGATCGGGGTGCTCATCTTCCTGGCCATGTGGATCACGATGAAGCGACGTGACACACGCGATGAAACGGCTGAATCATGAGCGAGACAGAATCTGGCCACTTCGCGCCGCCGGATGACGGGAACGGGGCGGCCCAGGAGCGCGAGGAATCCCGGGTGCCCTACCGGGTGATCGGGACCCCGTCGCCCGCGCAGGCTCACACGCTGCTGGGCGATCCGCGGGCCGTGGCCGAGCCGGCGCCTCCCCGCGAGCTTCCCGCCGGGCCGGACAACCCGGCCAGGGCGAAGACCGCCGAAAAGCTCGTCGCCGCGTGCTTCGTGCTGTCGATGCTGGCCAGCATCGGGTTCATCGCCGCGTACGTCGGTCTCGAGGTGCACTCGGTCGACGCCACACTCCGCTCGAACCTGGCGCTGGGCCTGTCGATGGGGATCGCCTTCATGGCCATGGGCGTCGGCGCCACCATCTGGGTCCGCAACATCATGCCCGACGTGGAGCAGGTCGAGGAGCGCCACCCGCTGCACGCCACACCGGAGGAGCGGCAGGCGTTCTCGAAGACGTTCACCGAGGGCGCCGAGGCGAGCGGCTTCGTCAAGCGGCCCCTGCTGCGGCGTACGCTGATCGCGGCCAGCGTGCCGCTCGCGGTCGCCCCCCTCGTCATACTGCGGGACATGGGCCCGCTGCCCGGCACCAGCCTGCGTTACACGGCGTGGCGCAAGGGGTCGCGGATGGTCGTGTACGGGCCCAACACGCCACTGCGGGCCGCCGACTTCAGCATCCCGGGCCAGATGATCACCGTGGCCCCGGAGGGCTTCGCCGAGAACCAGGACGTGCTGGCCAAGGCGGTCACGATCATCATCAAGTTCGCGCCCGGCGAGCTGATCCCGGACCGGCCCGGCAGCCCGGGCACGGTCATGAACTGGACCGTGGACAACATCGTCGCCTACTCCAAGATCTGCACCCACGTCGGCTGCCCGGTCGCGCTGTACGAGCAGACGACCCACCACATCCTCTGCCCGTGCCACCAGTCGACGTTCAACGCGGCCCAGGGCGCCCAGGTGCTCTTCGGGCCCGCGCCCCGCCCGCTGCCGCAACTGCCGATAGGCACCGATGCGGAGGGCTTCCTGATCGCCACGAGCGATTACCACGTGCCGGTCGGCCCCAGCTTCTGGGAGCTGGGCGCCTCCGGTTTCCGCGGGGGGAATGAGTAGCGATGAGCATGACCGAAAAGGCGCTGGAGGGCACCGGCAGGTTCCTCGATGACCGGCTGCACGCCGCGCGCGGGGTCCGGGTCTTCCTGCGGAAGGTCTTCCCGGACCACTGGTCGTTCCTGCTGGGCGAGATCGCCCTCTACTCGTTCATCATCCTGCTGCTCAGCGGCACGTTCCTGACGCTGTTCTTCCAGCCCAGCATGACCGACGTCGTCTACCACGGCTCGTACACCCCGCTGGACGGCGTGCACATGAGCGAGGCGTACGCCTCGACGCTGAACATCAGCTTCGACGTCCGTGGCGGGCTGCTCATGCGCCAGATCCACCACTGGGCGGCGATCCTGTTCGTGGCCGCGATCGTCTGCCACCTGCTGCGGATATTCTTCACCGGGGCGTTCCGCAAGCCGCGCGAGCTCAACTGGCTCATCGGCGTGGTGCTGTTCACGCTGGCCTTCACCGAGGGCCTGTTCGGCTACTCACTCCCCGATGACCTGCTGTCCGGCACCGGGCTGCGCATTCTCGAGGGCGTGCTGCTGTCGATCCCGATCGTCGGCACGTACCTGAGCTTCTTCCTGTTCGGCGGGCAGTTCCCCGGGCATGACATCATCCCGCGGCTGTACATCATCCACGTTCTGCTGATCCCGGGCCTGCTGCTGGCGCTGATCACCGCGCACCTGTTCCTCATGTTCTTCCAGAAGCACACGCAGATGCCGGGCAAGGGCGCCACCGACAAGAACGTGATCGGCCAGCAGATGTACCCGTACTTCATGGCGAAGACCGGGGCCTGGTTCTTCTTCATTTTCGGCGTGACCGCGCTGCTGTCCACCTTTGCGCAGATCAACCCCATCTGGATCTACGGGCCGTACAATCCCTCCGGCATCTCCGCGGGCTCGCAGCCCGACTGGTACATGGGGTTCCTGGAGGGCGCCCTGCGGATGTGGCCGAGCTGGCGGTGGAACATGCTCGGCCATACCTGGGCCTTCAACGTGTTCGTGCCGGCCTTGGTGCCACTCGGCGTGCTCATGACCGCGCTCGCCGTGTGGCCGTTCGTCGAACAATGGATCACCGGCGATAAACGCGAGCACCATGTCCTGGACCGGCCGCGCAACGCGCCGACCCGCACCGCCCTCGGCATGGGCGGGGTCACCTTCTACGGGATCTTGTGGGCCGAGGGCGCGAACGATGTCATCGCCAACCAGCTCAACATCTCGCTCTACCTGACCACGGAGATAGCCCGGTACGCGATCTTCATCGGGCCGGTCGTCGCGTACTGGGTCACCAAACGCATCTGCCTGGGCCTCCAGCGCAAGGACGTGCACCTGCTCGAGCACGGCGTCGAGACCGGCATCATCCGGCAGATGCCCAGCGGCGAGTACGTCGAGCTGACCAAGCCGCCGTCCGCGGACCTCCGCGCGAAGCTCGAGGCCAGGCCCGATCTGCCGCAGCTCGAACCGGCGGCCACGGCCGGGCCGGACGGGGACGACGTCCCGCCCGCCACGGCCAGGAGCGGCATCGGCAAGCTGCGGCTGGCGCTCAACCGCGTTCTCACCGAGAGCATCCCGCTGCCCACCGGCAACGGGCACGGAAATGGCCACGGCAACGGTCACGCGGCGGAGCCGGCGGCCATCACGGCCGGGGACACCGCACAGGCGCCGGCCGAGCACGACGGCACGGAAGAGGGCGGCACCCACCCCACCACGTGACCCGGCCGGAACGCCGATGTGACCTCGCCGGTCTTGAGCCGGCCAGCCTCGGGCCGTAGCGTAATGCCTGATTTGTCATGAGCCGGGCAGTTAACGGCGTCGCGCGACGGTGGAGGCAGCCGTGACCTCCCAGGGACCAAACAAGTACGGGAAGATCATGGGGGCCCTGGGCGGTGCCGCCGTCCTCCTCACCCTCACCGGCCCGCCGGGGCTTGCGGCGCCCGGTGCGGGCGCGTCCTTAGCCGCGGCGCGGACCCCGGCTACGGCGCCGGGGGCGGTGGGCCCGGTCACCCAGGTGAGCCACTGCCCCGGGCAGAACGCTGAGGTCGAGACGGCCACCGGCGCGCCGCGCTACGTCTACGACCTGTGGATCGGCTGCGGCGGGATCGGGTTCGCCCGGTCCACCGACGGCGGCCTGCACTTCGGCGCGTCGATGACCGCCCCCGGGTCGGCGGGACACAGCTGGGACCCGGCGATCGCCGTGGGGCCGGACGGCGTGGTCTACATCTCCTTCATGCACCAGGCCGGCGGCCATATGTACCCGGTCGTGGACGCGTCGTTCGACCACGGGATGAGGTTCCCGCAGGTCTCCCCGCTGCTGCCCGCCAAGCGGGGCAACTGGGGTGACCGGGACTTCATCGCGGTGAGCCGGACCGGGATCGTGTATGTCACCTGGGACTACGGCCCCTCGGCGGCGCTGATCAAGCTGCTGTGCAACAAGACGGGCAGCTGCGCGTTCAAGGCCGGGGACGTCAACTCGGTGATCCAGCGGTCCTCCGACGGCGGCAAGACCTGGGGGCCGATCACGCCGGTGGGCCCGAACTTCCCGCGTGGCGGCGGGTACAGCGCGCCCGTGCTGGTCGAGCCCGGCGGCCGGGTCGACCTGCTGTCCTGGGGGCACCGTGTCAGCGATCCCCCGTCCTATGCCCTGCGCCCCGGCCACGAGTTCTTCAGCTCCTCCGCCAGCGAGGGCGCCACCTGGCCCAGGCATCCCGCCGAGGTCGGTCCCAGCGCCGGATCGATCGCCCTGCCGACCTGGTGGATCGATGGGGACCTGGGCCGGGACGCCGGCGGCAATCTGTACGCGACCTGGGACACCCAGGGCCCGGCCGGAGACATCGGGTGGCTGGCCACCTCGGCCGACGACGGCAGATCATGGGCACCGCCGGTCCGGGTCACCCCCGATCGCGACAAGGCGGTGCACATCGTCGAGGTGCTCGGGGGCCCGCCGGGCGTCGCCTACGTCGCCTGGCAGACCGACGCCTCGCCCCATGGCTACGCGACCTATCTGCGGCCCTATTCGCCGGGGAAGGGCTGGCTCGGCCCGCGCATCGTTGTCTCCAGCGCGTTCGGCAACCCCGCGATCTGGCCGGGCGACACGTTTGGCATGGCGCCGCTGGCCGGCGGGCCGCTCCCCCGCCTGGTCCTGAGCTGGGGCAGCGCGACCGGGCAGCACCGGGACGCCGAGATCTACGCGGCCGTGGCCAGCCTGCCCCGGGCGGCCGCCCCCGCCGTCCCGGTCCCGGGTGCCCTGCGGTAGCCCTGTTACCTTGCCCGGTAAGCCGCCATCAGTGCGCGTAGGCGCCCCGGTAGTACTCGAAGACAAAGCCAATCGCCGCGAGCACGACGAAAAGCATCCCAATCAGGAACAGCCACCAGCCGATCGCGGCACCTAGCGCGGCGACCGCGCAGGCCAGCCCGGTCAGCAGCGGCCACCAGCTGTGCGGGCTGAAAAAGCCAAGCTCCCCGGTTCCCTCGGCGATCTCGCCCTGCGAGTTGTCCTCGGGCCGCAGCGGCAGCCGGCGCCCGGTGAACAGGACGTAGAAGCCGGTGAGGAACGCCAGCCCCACGGCAAAGGCAAGCGCGGTGCTCCCGGTCGGGTCGTGCGAGAAGTTCCAGTAGACGATGTCCGTGCCGGCGAAGAACACCGCGCAGCCGATAAACAGGTACCCTTCGACCTTCATCTATTCCTCCGCTTGCGTGGCACGCGAAGCCGGGTCATTTCGACGAGATGGGCTCATGCTCACGCACCCTGCCCGAATGGATGTGCGGGTAATGCAGGTCGAACGCGGGGCGCTCGGACCGGATCCGCGGGATCGAGGTGAAGTTGTGCCGTGGCGGCGGGCAGGAGGTCGCCCACTCCAGCGAGTTGCCCCAGCCCCACGGGTCGTCCGCGGTGACCTTCTCGCCGTAGCGCCAGGTGATGTAGACGTTGTAGAGGAAGAACAGCGTGGAGGCGCCCAGGATAAGCGAGCCGATCGTGGAGATCTGGTTCAGCGTGGTCGCCAGGTGCGGCAGGTCCGGGTAGTTGGCGATGCGCCGCGGCATGCCGATGACACCGAGCCAGTGCTGGACCAGGAACGTCATGTGGAAGCCAATGAACAGCGTCCAGAAGTGCCATTTCCCTAGCGTGTTGTTCAGCATCTTCCCGGTGAACTTGGGCCACCAGAAGTAGAAGCCGCCGAACATAGTGAACACGACGGTGCCGAACAGCACGTAATGGAAGTGGGCGACCACGAAGTAGGAGTCGCTGACGGCGAAGTCCAGCGGCGGCGAGGCAAGGATGACGCCGGTGAGCCCGCCGAAAAGGAACGTCACCAGGAACCCGAGTATGAACAGCATGGCTGGCTCGAACGTGAGCTGGCCCCGCCATATGGTGCCCACCCAGTTGAAGAACTTCACCCCGGTCGGCACCGCGATCAGGAACGTCATGAACGAGAAGAACGGGAGCAGCACGGCACCGGTGGTGAACATGTGGTGCGCCCACACGGTCATGGACAGGCCGGCGATCGCGATCGTCGCGGCCACCAGGCCCTTGTACCCGAAGCAGGGCTTGCGGCTGAACACCGGCAGGACCTCGGTGGCGATCCCGAAGAACGGGATCGCCACGATATAGACCTCGGGATGGCCGAAGAACCAGAACAGGTGCTGCCAGAGCACCGCCCCGCCATTGGACGCGTTGAACACCTGGGCGCCGAGCTTGCGGTCGATCTCCAGCACCAGCAGCGCGGCCGCCAGCACCGGGAAGGCCAGCAGCACGAGCATGGACGTGAGCAGGATGTTCCAGGTGAAGATCGGCATCCGGAACATCGTCATGCCCGGGGCGCGCATGCAGATGATCGTGGTGACGAAGTTGACCCCGCCCAGGATCGTGCCGAACCCGGACAGCACCAGCCCCATGATCCACATGTCCCCGCCGACCCCGGGTGAGTAGACCGGGCTGGTCAGGGGCGAGTACGCGTACCAGCCGAACGAGGCCGCCCCGCCCGGCGTGAGGAAGCTGGTGAGCAGGATCAGGCCGCCGAACAGGAACAGGTAGTAGCTGAACAGGTTGAGCCGCGGGAACGCCACGTCGGGCGCGCCGATTTGCAGCGGCATGATCTCGTTCGCGAACCCGACGAACAGCGGGGTGGCGAACAGCAGCAGCATGATCGTGCCGTGCATGGTGAACAGCTCGTTGTACTGCTGGTCGGACACGAGGTGGTTGTTCGGCTCGAACAGCTGGACCCGCATGATCATCGCCATCAGGCCGGCCGCGAGGAAGAACCCGAAAGACGTGATCAGGTACAGGTGGCCGATGACCTTGTGGTCCGTCGAGGACAGCCAGTCGGCCATGATCGAGCCCTTGCGGGCCCGGCGCGCGCTGATCGCCGTTGGCTGCACGGGCTGTTCGATCGTGGTCACTGTGTGCCCCCTGACCTAGTCTGCAATGCCTGCTGCGCGTGGATCCAGGTGGTGAACTGGGCCGGGGTGACGATCCGCCACCGGAACAGCATCCGGCTGTGGTAGAGCCCGCACAGCTCAGTACAGCGCCCGATCCCGCTTCCGGTCTTGATGGGGGTGACCTCGAAGTGGTTCGGGTGCCCGGGGATCACATCGCGCTTGAAGTTGAACGGGACGATCCAGAACGAGTGGATGACGTCGGTGGAGACGAGGTTGAACCGGACGACCTCGTGCTCGGGGATCTCCAGCACCGGCAGCTGGCTGTTGCCATAGTTGGGGCTCCACGGCTCGCCGTTCATCGTCACGTCGCCGGTGGGTGAGCCGGGCACCTGGTAGCCCGGGTACTGGAACTGCCAGCTCCACTGGTAGCCGGTGACGTTCACGACGACGTTGGGGTGGGCGGCCAGGCTGTCGATGGTGTTCTCGTCCCGCGCCGTGAAGAAGAACAGGATGCCGACCATGATGAACGGCACCACGGTGTAGAGCATCTCGATCGGCAGGTTGTAGCGCACCTGCGCGGGGGCGGGCAGGGCCGACGCCCGCTTCCGGTGGAAGATGATCGCCCAGATGATCATGCCCCACACCACCGCGCCGACGCACCACGCCGCGATCCAGGACCCCTGCCACAGCGTCAGGGTGATCTGTCCCTGCCTGGTGACCGGATCCGGCATGCCCAGCCGGGTGAAGGCGTTGGACGTGCACCCGGCCGTGCCGGCGAGCACCACGGCGAGCAGGGCCACCCGGGGCGCCAGCCGGCTCGTGCGGGTACGGGCCCTGGGCGGCGCCGCTCCGGCCCGCCCGGGCGAGCGGCCCGGTTCATGCGCGCCCCGACGGCGTGGGGCGCTGGGGGTGGAACTCACAGGTTGCCTTCCCAGCGGATGACACCCGGCACGCCGCGGGCTGGCGGCGGCACGGGCGGGTCGTGGCTCGTCCTACAGGCTGTCGTGGAAACAGTATCGCGCTGGCAACCGGACCCGCTGAGGACCCCCATCAGTGTCACGGGCCGGCGTGTCCGCCGCTATGGTCGTGGGGTGCTTACCGGCCGCGACGGAGGGGTATCGCATCCGCATGGCTCCACGCGGGACGGACAAAGGGCGCCCGGCATGACCTCCGCGACGCCCGTTGCGCCGATGCTCACCATCGACGCGCTCGGCCGCAAATGCCCCATCCCCATCATCATGCTGGCCGACCGGATCCGGGAGGTGCCGATCGGCGCGGTCATCGCGGTGCTCGCCGACGACCCGGCCGCTTACACCGACATCCCCTCGTGGTGCACGATGAAATCCCACGAGTTCGTCGCCGCGACCGATCTGCCCCGCGGCTGGGCGCTGCTGATCCGCCGCGCCTACTAGGACCGCGCACGCCGGCCCGGGACTCCCGCGCCACCAGCTCTCACTCGCCGTCCCGGCCGCGGAACCGGCCGGTGAACCGCGGATCGCTCTCCCACCACGGCCGGCCGTCCGCCGCGGCCCCGGCCAGGTCCGCACCGGCCGCGGCGTCCCCGGGCGCCGCGTCTCCGTCCTGCCGGGGAGCGGCGGCCCGGGCCGCCGCCTGCCGTTCCTTCGCATCGAGCTCGGCGTCGACCTCGGCGGCCTCCTGCTCGTCCTCCCTGATCATCTGGATCAGCTGGGCGGCGAGGAACGGCAGGCCGACGAGGTCGCCCAGGATCCACAGCGCTCCCCCGCCGATCACCTGGTCGGCCCGCAGCGTGGGGCCCCAGGGCCGGCCCAGGGCCTGGTAATACGATCCGGCGATCAGATGCTGGTCGGCGATGATGGCCAGGCCGAGGACCGCGTCCCCGACCACCTCGGCTCCGGTCACCCACAGCGAAACCAGGTACGGGTACGCCTTGGGCACGGGGTCCACCCGCAGCAGCGTCCAGAAGAAGACCAGGCCGGGCGCAAGCAGCGCGAAGTAGGTCAGCTCCCGGACCGCGTCGCTGCGCAGGCCGGCCTCGTACCAGGGGGTGAAGTACAGCAGGAAGGGGACGATCACCAGCACCAGCGCGGTGATGGCCGGGAAGGTGAGGACCCGGGCGGCCCGGCTGCGCACCGCCGCCTGCGCCCAGGAACCCGGCCTCGGCGCCGCGGCTATCAGCAGGGACAGCGGCCGCCCGAGCGCCAGGAAGAGCGGGACGACCAGCAGCAGCAGGACGTTCTGCACCGCGCGGGGCCAGAACAGCACGCGCTGGTACACGCCGAGGAACGACATGGTGGCGATCACGAGCGCGCCGGTCCCGCCGGCCAGGAACGCCACGGCCCGCGCGGCGGGCCAGGCCTCCCCGGCGCCGCGCACCCGCCGCACCCCCGCGAGGTAGAGCCCGGCGGCGGCCAGCACAACCAGCAGCACCGGGAGATCGAGCGTCCAGGAGGTGACCGCGGTGGCCACCGTCAGCGCAGGCGGCCCGGTGTACATGGAGCCACAGTAGCCGCTGTACTAGCCGCCGTAGTGAGCGCCGATCCCGCCCGGGCTGATGTGGCGGCGGCCTAGCCGTAGTGCGCGGTGATGTCAGCCGCGGCGTCGTCCCCGTAGGCGTTGGAGAGCCGCGCCGCGACGTCCGCGGGCTTGAGCTCGTATTCCTGCGGGCCTACGGTCTCCAGCGCGCTGACCGCCACGAGATTGCCGAGCTGAGCGGCGCGCTCCAGGGACAGGCCCCAGCCGACCGCCGCGAGAAAACCGGCGCGGAACGCGTCGCCGGTGCCGGTCGGGTCCGCCTTGTTCGCCTCGGCCACGGGACCCACCAGCAACGGTGGCTCGGTGGCCCGCTCGATGCGCGCGCCGGCCTGGCCGAGCGTGGTCACCCGCACGCCGACCCGGGCCAGCACCTCGGCGCTGGTCCAGCCGGTCTTGCGCTCGATGAGCGCCTCCTCGTACTCGTTGCAGAACAGGTACTCCGCCCCGTCAACGAGCGCGCTGACGCCGGGCCCCTCCAGCCGGGCAAGCTGCTGGGAGGGGTCGGCCGCGAAGGGGATGCCCAGGCTGGCGCATTCGGCGGTCTTGGCAATCATCGCCTCGGGATCGCTCGCGCCGATGAGCACCAGGTCGAGGCCGGTGCCCTGCTCCGCGAAGGCCGCCAGAGCGATCTCGCCGTCCTCGCTCATCGCGCCGGGGTAGAAGGAGGCGATCTGGTTTCCGTCCGCGTCGGTCGTGCAGACGAACCGCGCCGTGTGGTGAAGGACCGATTCGCGCACCCCGGCGCAGTCCACGCCGTGGCTGGTGAGCCAGTCGCGGTACCCGGCGAAGTCCGGGCCCGCCGCGCCGACGAGCAGCGGCCTCAGCCCGAGCACGCCCAGGCCGAAGGCGATGTTCGCGGCCACGCCACCACGCCGGATCTCCAGGTTGTCGACGAGAAAGGACAGCGAGATGCAGTCGAGTTTCTCGGCGATCAGCTGGTCGGCGAACCGGCCAGGAAACGTCATCAAGTGGTCAGTCGCGATCGACCCAGTAACGGCTATCCGCACCTGCGTACCCTACGCCGGGTAAGCCGCTTTAGTGGAACGAGTCGCCGCAGGCGCAGGAGCCCGTCGCGTTGGGGTTGTCGATCGTGAAGCCCTGCTTCTCGATCGTGTCCACGAAGTCGATCGTGGCCCCGGACAGGTAGGGGGCGCTCATCTTGTCGGTAACCACGTGCACGCCGCCGAACTCGGCGTCGATGTCGCCATCGATCGCGCGCTCGTCGAAGTAGAGCTGGTAGCGCAGCCCCGAGCACCCGCCCGGCTGCACGGCGATGCGGAGCTTGAGGTCCTCGCGGCCCTCCTGCGCCAGCAGGGCACTCACCTTGGCCGCCGCGGTGGAAGTGAGGATGACACCCTGGGTAAGCGCCTCATGCTGAACCGTCATCTGTGATCTGCTCCCGCGTCGGACTGGCACCGTCTTTGGACGGCGCTTGGTGGTTCCTGCACCCCTCAACCATATGCGGTGCGGCGTCATTCCACCCTAACGGCCTGGCCCGCACCCGGTGCGGCGGGCCGGTCAGCCCGCGAACTCGAAGCCGCCGGTGCTGGTCTCGGTGCCGTCGGGGCGGATCAGGTACGCGGCGTACCCGGCGAGTTTCGACACCGCGGGGAGCGCCTCGTCCCCGCCCACGGCGACCCCGGTGGCCAGGGCGTCCGCCAGGGACAGGCTGGGGCCGGTCACGGTGGCCGAGGCGGCGCGGCTCGCCGGGCGGCCGGTCGTCGGGTCGATCAGGTGCGGGCCGCGCTCGTAGCAGCCCGAGGTGGCCACGGCGGCGTCGGTCTCGACGATGCCGGCCAGCGCGTCCGGCCGCCACGGATGGCGGATGCCGACCCGCCACCGCTGGCCGCCGGCCGGTGCCCCGAACGCCGCCACGTCCCCTCCCCCGTTGATGAGCGCGCCGGGTACCCCCGCGTCGCGCAGCACGTCCAGCGCCCGCTCCGTCGCCCAGCCCTTGACCAGGCCGGTGGGGTCGAACCCGCCGGGCATCGCCCAGGGGTCGAACCAGCCGTCGCAGACCCGCCTGGCGGCCTGGCAGTCGGCGAGCACCTGATGGAACTCCGGCGGCATCTCGATGAGCGCGGCCTCGCCGCGCCGGAACCGGCTCACCGGGCTCGCCGGGTCCCAGGTGCTGAACACGGCGTCACAGCGGTGCAGGACCGCGCAGGCGCGGCTCAGCGCCGCGCGGATGGCATCCTCGGGCACGGCGCCGCCGACCACGGCGAACGAGAAGACGGTCCCCATCGCGGGCTCGGCGTGGGCGATCGGGCTCGTCACTTCAGGTGCAGCTTGTCCAGCGCCGACTGAATCGAGTCCGCGTACGCCTGGCTGGTGTACGTGGCGCCGCTGACCGCCTGGATCCGGGTGCTGTGGGCGGCGAGCACCTCGTGCTTGAGCATGGGCAGGACCTGCACGGCGAGCTGCTGGGAGTAGGGCTCCGCGGTGCGCAGGAGCGGGACGGAGACGCCGGTGATCTCGTTCCCGCGCAGGGTGACGGTGACTGCCAGCTCCCCGTAGCCGTACTGCTCCACGACCCCGGTCACCCGCCGGGTGGCCCCGGACGGGCCGGACGCGCCCCCGGCGGCGGCGGATGGGCCGGCGGCCGGGGCCGAGGCTCCCGCGGAGGCCGCGGGACGTACCGAGATGGGCGGCGTCGCCGCCTTGCCGTGCGCGTCGAGCACCACGGCGAACCCGGCCACGGCGCCGGCGATCACGTACCACGCTGCCCGCTTCATGCCTGGTTCTCCCGCGCGCTCACAGAGCGAACGCCTCGTGGTGGACGGCCTCGGCGGGGACCCCGAGGCGCCTGGCGAGATCGGCGATGTCCGCCACGAAGCCCTCGGGCCCGCACACGTAGACATCCCGCTCGCGCAGGTCGGGCACGAGCCGGGGCAGTGACCGCTCGTCCAGGACGGCCTGTTCGCGCGGCCCGGTGAGCTCGTGGAGCACCCCGCGGCGGTACCGGACCAGCGCCGCGACCTCCTTGCCGAGCACCATGTCCGCGGCCCGGGTGGCCCGCAGCACCACGACCGGCGCGGAGTTCCGCGGCAGGTCTTCCAGCAGCGACCGCAGCGCGGTCACGCCGATGCCCGCGGCGATCAGCAGGACCTTGCCGCGCTGCTGTGCGTACTTGGTGAAGGCCCCGTAGGGGCCCTCGATCACGACCTTGGTGCCGGGCCGCAGCGTGGCCAGCGAGGCTGAGTATGCGCCCACACCTTTAACGGTAAGCCGCAGGTAGGGTGGCTGGGGCAGGGCGGACAGCGAAAACGGGTGGGCCTGCCACCACATCCGCGGCGTGAGGAAGCGCCAGCAGAAGAACTGGCCACCGGCCACGGCCAGCTTGTCCAGGTGACGGCCTGTGCAGATGACCGAGACCACCCCCGGCCCTTCCGCGCGCACCTCGGCCACCGCCAGGCGGTACCGGAGGCTGCGGACCACCGGCAGGCCGAAGCGGTAGCAGAGCACCAGGCCCGCGGTGCCGGCCCAGGCCACCGACCAGACGATCTGGGTCAGCGGGTGACCGACGAAGGACGGCCCAAGCGCGAGGACGTGGGCGAACGAAAGCGCCAGCGCCAGGTACATGTACAGGTGGATCAGCCACCATGTCTCGCGGCTGAGCCTGCTGCGGATCGCCCGCAGCGAGATCACGCCGATGAAGCACATGATGCCGAGGCCCACGGTGGCGATCAGCACGTCCGGGTACCTGGTGAGCAGCACCGCGACCTGGTGCCAGATACCGGCCTTGGCGGCCTGCGCGTAGCCGACCGTGATGAACACCGCGTGCGCGATGAGCAGGCTGATCGGCCACGGCGCCAGACGGCGGTGCCAGCGGACCAGCCCGTCCTGCCCGAGCACCCGCTCGATCGCGGGGATCCGGCTCACCAGCAGCACCATCATCAGGGCCAGGTAGGTCCCGGTCAGCCCGGTGAGGCTGCCCAGGAAGGTCATCGCCCCGCCGGCCGCCTTGAGCTGGCTGACGGTCTCGTCGGTGATCGCCAGCGCGGTCACCGCGCCGAGGCCGGCCCCGGCGAGCACCAGAGCCGCCCGGGCGAGCGCCGGCCGGGGGCGGGGCGCCGCCGGCCGGGCCGGCAGGCGCCGCTGCTTGCCCCGCCGGGCGGCCGGCCCCAGCACGGTTTCGAAACTCACAGAAGGCACCCTCTCAGCGAGAGTTATCCGTTGGATGAAGGATTCCTCTGTGAATCCTCAGAACAACTCCGCAACACCGGGCGGTGACTACAGGCCGGGAGCGCCCCAGACCGGGAACCACCGGCTGAGATCGGGCTCGATCTTCAGGTCCGATCCGACCTGGCCGCGCACCTCGAGTTCAAGCGCGTTGTCGCGGCGCTGGCCGGACAGGGGCGCGAAGGGGTAGAACGTGCCCCGTTTGTAGAGGTACACCAGGCCGACCTTGCGGCCGCGGTCGTCGGCGAGGCCCACCATCGTGCACAGCAGCTGCGGGCCGAAACCGCCGCCCGCCAGCGAGGTGTTCACCGCGTGCAGGTCGGTGACGAGCGCCTCCACGTCGTCGGAGGTGTGCTTGGACACCAGCCAGGTGAAGCCGTAGGAGTCCTCGGACACCTCGATCGGCGCCGCGTTCTCGCCCATGGACAAAAGCTCGCGCACGTCGCTCTCGATGTCGTGGAAGGCCCGGCCCTCGGCGGGACGGAAGCAGACCGAGCCGGTACCGGTCGGGTTCAGCCCCATCGCCGCCTGGAGGGTGAGGGCCGCCGTGGGCAGCTCGAAGAGCGCGTCCAGGTTCGGCTGAACCGGCTTGGTCCGCCCCAGCAGCGTGTCGAGGAAGCCCACCGGCTTACTGCTGCTTGCCGAGCTGTGCGGAGATGTCGGAAAGCTGCTGCAGCCGCCGCTCCAGCGAGGGGTGCGTGGAGAAGACCGTGGACAGGCTCGTGGTGTTGGGCTTGAGCGCAGGGGCGAAGTAGAACGCGTTCAGCGGCTGCGCCTGTCGCAGGTCCTGGGTGGGAATCCTGGCCATCGCACCGCTCACCTTGGTCAGCGCGCTGGCGAGCGCCGAGGGCTGGCCGGTCAGCAGGGCCCCTGCCCGGTCGGCCGCCAGCTCGCGGTACCGGGACAGCAGCCGGATCAGCAGGAAGCTGATCGCGTAGGTGACGATGCCGACGGCCATGACGATCAGCAGGATCGGCAGCGCCCCGCCGTTGTTGTTGTTGCCGCCGCCGCGGCCGCGGCCGCCCCCGCCGAACAGTTCCCCGTAGAACGCGAACCTGACCAGCAGGCCAGCGAGGATCCCGACAAAGGACGCGATGGTCATCACCACGACGTCCTTGTGCGCGACGTGGGACATCTCGTGGGCGAGCACGCCCTCGAGTTCCTTGTCATCCAGCCGCCTCATCAGCCCCGTGGTCACGACGAGCACCGCGTTCTTGCTGTTGCGCCCGGTGGCGAACGCGTTCGGCATGTCGGTCTGCGCGATCGCGACCCGTGGCTTGGACATGTCGGCCAGCGCGCACAGCCGGTCGATGATCCCATGCAGCTGTGGCGCCTGCTCCGGGGTTACCTCCTGCGCGCCGGACGCCCGGAGCGCGACCTTGTCCGACCAGAACAGGGAACCGAACACCAGCACCGCGCCGAGGACTACGGCGAAGAAGATGATGGCGCCCGCTCCCTGCTTCAGGGCTATCAGCACGAAGACCAGCGCGGTGACAAAGGCCACGAAGACGAGTCCCAGCAGGAACATCGTCAAACCCATCCGCGCTTGCAGCCCCCTGTCGGGCGCATAGCGGGTTCGCACCATTGCGGCGCCTCCGTTCTGCCTGATACCGACCATCGGTCAGGCACATCCTGCTTCCAGTATCACGCACGAGCGGAGGAGAAAATTCCCTGTCCCCAGCCCAGGGCGTGTACCCGCAGCAAGGTCGGCCGCTTACCCATCAGGCGTCGTGGGCGCCGGGGAAACCAGCTGGCCCACTGGGGGTTCACCAAGGATTATCGGCTGCAATCCTGAGTGTTGGCTGAAGGTTGGCTCCAGACCTGTGCAGCGCGGCGAGCGGCCGCTACCCCGGGATGTTGTGGCCTTCGTCGGCCAGCATCGTGCGCACCTGCGCCACGTCGGCCTCCGCGTGCGGCAGGATCAGGTCGGAGGGCTCCAGGGCATCGGCGGCGAGCGGGGTGCCCAGCGCGCGGACCCGGTCGAGCAGGGCGTCAAGCGCGGGACGGAAGGCCAGCTCATCCCCCTCGGTCACGGCCTTCTCGAGCGCGGCGTCGAGGGCGTTGAGCTCACCAGCGGCCGAGTCCTCGACCTGGAGCTGGCCCTCGCCGAGGATCCGGACGATCATTGCGGCTCGCCGGCCTGGGGCTGGTCGGCCGTGGCCGCGTGGTTCGCACCATCGCTGGCCGCGTTGCCGCCCTCGATCGCCGGTGCCGGGCCGCCGGAGATCTCTTTCTTCATCTGCTCGAGTTCGAGCTCGATGCCCGGGCCGGTACGCATGGAGTCCAGCTCGGCCTGGATGTCGTCGTGCGGCGTGCCGGTCATGTCCTCCAGCGCACCCGAGGCCATCAGCTCGTCGATCGCACCGGCCCGCGCCTGCATCTGGGCGGTCTTGTCCTGCGCACGCTGCACCGCCATGCCGACGTCGCCCATCTCCTCGGAGATGCCGGAGACGGCCTCACCGATCCGGCTCTGCGCCTCGGCGGCCGTGTAGGTGGCCTTGATGGTCTCCTTCTGCATGCGGAAGGCCTCGACCTTCGCCTGCAACCGCTGGGACGCAACCGTCAGCTTTTCCTCGTCCGCCTGGAGCGACGTGTACTGGTCCTCCAGACCGGAAATCTGGCTTTGCAGGGTGGCCTTCCTGCCCAGCGCCTCCCGGGCCAGGTCTTCCCGGCCACCACCCAGCGCCTGCCTCGCCTGCCCGTCCAGCTTGTTCTGCTGCTGGCGCAACTGGTTCATCTGCAGTTCAAGACGCTTGCGCGAGGTGGCCACGTCGGCGACGCCACGGCGTACCTGCGTGAGCATTTCAAGCTGCCGCTGGTAGGAGTAATCCAGGGTCTCGCGGGGATCCTCCATCCGGTCCAGGGCCTTATTGGCCTTGGCCCTGAAGATCATCGAAACCCTTTTCATCACGCTCATTGGCGCGACCTTCCCCTTCATGTGTACGACCGCTGCCGCTAGCCCCACGGCGCCGCGAGCCGCGCCCAATCTTCGGCAGCGACCTCCCTGCGGGCTGGTTAACTCAGCCTACGCGGTCACCAGTGTGCCAGTCATCACCACCGGCAGGGACGCGGTCACCGCTCCGGGCGGGTGCCGCGGGCCGGCCGGCGCGGGCCGCAAACCCCGGCCCGTAACCTGGGCATCCGCGCGAATAGTCCCGGTAGGCTTGGCATGTGTTCCGACGAAGCCGTCCCAGCGAACAGGAGCCGCCCGGCCAGGAGGAGGCCGAGGACTCCGCCGCCGAGGCTCCCCCCGCGAGGCCACAGGCCGTTACGGCGGCCAAGGGCAGGCCCACTCCCAAGCGCAGCGAGGCCGAAAGCCGCCGCCGCCAGCCCTATAGCGCGCCAAAGGACCGCAAAGAGGCGTCCCGCGTGCAGCGCGACCGCCAGCGCGATGACCGGAGCCGCCGGATGGCGGCGGTCCGCCGGGGCGAGGAGTGGGCGCTGCCGGTCCGGGACCGCGGCCCGGCCAAGGCGCTCGTGCGCGACTACGTCGACTCCCGGCGCAGGCTCAGCGAGTTCTACATGTACGGGCTGGTCGTCCTGCTGGTCCTGCTGTTCGTCCGCACCGCCATCGTGCAGTCGATCATCGACGGGGCGGTCATCGTCGCCGTCCTCATCATGCTGGTCGAGGGCGTGCTCATCGGCCGCAAGGCGAAGCAGATCGTCACCGAGCGTTACCCCGCGGAGAGCACCCGCGGCATCGGCCTCTACGCCGCCATGCGCGCCCTGCAGATCCGCCGCCTGCGGATGCCCAAGCCACGGATCAAGGCCGGCGACAGCTTCTAGCCGAGCGCACAGGCCGGCGGCGCCCTGTCTTCGCCGCCCTTCGGGCGGCTTCGCCATGGCTCGCGGTGCCAGCCCGGGGGGACACTCCGCCTCCCCGGGGCAAGCCCCGGACCCCACGGCCCGGAGCCCCCCGATGCGGCCCTGCGGGCCGACTCTGGCCACGGGGTGCCCTGCCGTTAGGGTCGGCAACCATGGAGCATCGTCATCTGGGCCGCAGTGGCCTTATGGTCAGCGAGATCGCCTACGGGAACTGGATCACCCACGGGTCGCAAGTGGAGGAGGACGCCGCCAGGGCCTGCGTCGCGGCGGCGCTCGACGAGGGAATCACCACCTTCGACACCGCGGATGTGTACGCCGGCACGCGCGCCGAGGAAGTGCTGGGGCGGGCGCTGCACGGGCAGCGGCGTGAGTCGCTCGAGGTCTTCACGAAGGTGTACTGGCCGACCGGGCCCGGGCGTAACGACCGCGGCCTGTCCCGCAAGCACATCATGGAGTCCATAAACGGCTCGCTGCGCCGGCTCCAGACCGACTATGTGGACCTGTACCAGGCACACCGCTACGACCACGAGACCCCGCTGGAAGAGACCGTGCGCGCCTTCGATGACCTGGTCCGCCAGGGCAAGGTGCTCTACATCGGGGTGTCGGAGTGGCGCGCGGAGGAGATCTCCGCGGCGCTGACGATCGCCGACGAGATGGGGCTGGACCGGATCGTCTCCAACCAGCCGCAGTACAACATGCTCTGGCGGGTGATCGAGACCGAGGTGATCCCGCTGTGCGAGCAGGAGGGCATCGGGCAGGTCGTCTGGTCGCCGATCGCGCAGGGCACGCTCACCGGCAAGTACCTGCCCGGCCAGGGCGCTCCGGAGGGGTCCCGGGCGACCGACCCGACCGGGGGCGGCTTCATCAAGGGCTATCTCAACGACGACATCCTGGCCCGGGTCCAGGAGCTTTTCCCGGTGGCCAAGGAAGCGGGGCTGAGCATGGCCCAGCTTGCCGTCGCCTGGGTGCTGCAAAACCCCAACGTGTCCGCCGCGATCGTCGGCGCGACCCGGCCCGAGCAGGTCACCGAGAACGTGCGCGCGTCCGGCGTGCGGCTCGACGAGGAGGTCATGCGCAGGATCGACGACATCCTCGGCCCGGAGATCCAGCGGGATCCGGGGCTGACCAGGAGCCCGGCCCAGCGGCCTTAGGGACGCGCCCTAATCCGCAGGGTGCAGGCTCATCGGCCCGTATTCGACCCGGTTCTCCTCCAGCAGGGTGACCTGGTCGACCCCTGCCTTGAGCAGCATCCGCCAGTTCTCGCCAAGCCAGCTCTCCGCGTCGCCCTGGCTGCCGAAGGCCTCCTTCGGTATGTCGCCCGAGCTGGCCGGCGTCCCGTTAGTCTTCTCGAACCGCCAGGTCCAGACCATGTCCCTCCACCTCCCGCAGCGACCTTAGCCCAGCCCGCCGGCCGCTCGCGCCGACCCGCCGTTCACCGGGGGGAACGCGCGGGCGGCCCGCGGCGGGGCCCGCCGCCATCGTCGGTGTTACCGGAATATCCGCAGATCGGGGATTCAGCGGCGAACGCTACGAGCGGAGGGCGGCTACCTGTTAAGTTTTGATCCGCTGGCCCTTGCGCGTTGGCACCGCGGGGGCGCGTCGCCAACCCAGTTTCGGGATCGAGGTGGTGACGACATGACGCGCATCGTCGTCGTTGGTGACCTGATGACAGACACGGTCGCCCGCGTGTCGCTTCCCTTGGCCAAGGGAAGCGACACCCCGGCCGCGGTGAGCACGCACGGCGGCGGGTCCGGCGCGAACATCGCCGCCTGGCTGGCGGTGGACGGGGCCGAGGTGGCGTTCGTCGGCCGGCGCGGCGCGGACATCGCCGGCCGCAACCGGGACATGGAACTGATGGGCTACGGGGTGGACGCCAGGCTGGTCATGGACCCGGAGCGGCCCACCGGCAACTGCGTCGTGATGATCACCCACAGGGGCGACAACACGATGATGTCGGACCCCGGGGCCAACGCCGCCCTGTCCCCCGACGACCTGCCCAAGGACCTGTTCACCCCCGGCTGCCACCTGCACGTCTCGGGATACACGCTGCTGAACGAGGGGTCGCGGCCGGCCGCCGTCACGGCGATCGACTACGCCCGGCGGGCGGACATGAGCATCTCCGTGGACGGCGCCTCGGTGGCCCCGCTGGAGCGGGCGGGCGCGGAGCCCTACCTCGAGCTGACCAACGGCACCACGCTGCTGTTCGTGAACGCGGGCCAGGCGGCCGTGCTGACCGGGCGCGAGGATCCCGCGCAGGCGGCCCGGGTGCTGACGGCCTGGTACCCCCAGGTGGTGGTCAAGCTGGGCGCCGACGGTGCCCTGTTCGCGAACGGCCGGCCCGATCCCATCCGCGCCCCCGCGCAGACGATGGAGCAGTACCGCGACGGGACCGGCAGCGGGGACGCGTTCTGTGCCGGGTTCCTGATGTCGTGGCTGGACAAGAAGCCGCCGCTGGAGGCGCTGGTGAGCGGCTGCCACCTCGCGGCGCGCGCCCGGTCGCTGGTCGGCGCCCGGCCCGCCCTCTGACGCAGGGCGCCGTCCTGATCCCCGCCCGGCCCGTGCCCGGCGCCGACCACGATTTCCTGCGCTCGCTGTTCTCGCTGGATGCCCGGGTGGCCCTGGTCACCGGCGGAAGCTCGGGCATCGGCCGGGCGATCGCGGGCGCCCTGGCCCAGGCCGGTGCCAGCGTGGTCATCATGGCCCGCCGCGAGGAGCCGCTGGCCGGCACGGCGCGCGCGCTCGAGGCTGTGGGCTGCCGGGTGGCGTGGGTGAGCGCCGACCTCGGCGACCGGGCCGCGGCCGAGCGCGGCGCGGCGGCGGCGGCCGAGTTGTTCGGTGAGCCGGACATCGTGGTCAGCGCGGCCGGAGTGAACATCCGCCCGCCGCTGGCCGACCTGACGCCGGCCCACTGGGACACGCTCATGGCCGTCAACCTGACCGCGCCGTTCCTGCTGGGGCAGCGGTTCGGGCCGTCGATGGCCGAGCGCGGCTGGGGCCGGATCATCAACATCGCGTCGCAGCAGTCGGTGCGGGCCTTCGCCAACAGCGGCGGGTACGGCGCGGCCAAGGCCGGCCTGGCCGGGCTGACCAGGTCCCAGTCCGAGGCCTGGGCCCCGCGCGGCGTGTGCTGCAACGCGATCGTCCCCGGCTTCGTGGCCACCCCGCTCACCGCCGAGGTCGCGGCCGACCCGGTCCGTTCGGCGGCGCTGGCGGCCCGCACCATGATCGGCCGCAACGGCGAACCGGAGGACTTCGAGGGTGTGGCGGTGTTCCTGGCCAGCCACGCCAGCGATTACCTCACCGGCCAGATGATCTTCGTCGACGGAGGCATGTCGGCGGCCTGAGGGCGGCTGGCCTTCGCCGTCCGGCCAGCCACGCACCGGGGGGGTGGTAACCCGGGATTGTTCGATTACCAGTTCGCCACGCGCCTTGCGTAATGCATGTGCGGCGCTCGCAGGCGGCACAATGGCGGACATGGCTAGACGTTCCGCGACCACATCCTCCCGCCGACCTTCCGGCGGGGACCCCCCCGAGGCGTTCGAAGAGAACATCATCGACATCGACGTCTCCGACGAGATGCGGGGCAGTTACCTCGAGTACGCGTACTCGGTCATCTACCAGCGGGCGATCCCGGACGCGCGGGACGGCCTCAAGCCGGTGCAGCGCCGGATCCTCTACCAGATGAACGAGATGGGCCTGCGGCCCGACCGCGGCCACGTCAAGTGCGCGCGGGTGGTCGGCGACGTGATGGGGCGGCTGCACCCGCACGGTGACGCCGCGATCTACGACGCGCTGGTCCGGATGGCGCAGCCGTGGGTGATGCGGCTCCCGCTGGTGGACGGGCACGGGAACTTCGGCTCGCTCGGCGGGGACGACTCGCCCGCCGCCTACCGCTACACCGAGGCGCGGCTGACCGCAGCCGCGATGGAGATGGTCGCCTCGATCGACGAGGAGACCGTCGACTTCCGGCCGAACTACGACGGCACCGAGGTGCAGCCCGAGGTCCTCCCGGCCGGGCTGCCCAACCTGCTGGTCAACGGAGCGTCGGGGATCGCGGTTGGGATGGCCACCAACATGGCCCCGCACAACCTCGGCGAGGTGATCGCCGCGGCGCGGCATCTGATCGACAACCCCGAGGCAGGCCTGGACGAGCTGATGCGGTTCGTGCCTGGCCCGGACCTGCCCACCGGCGGCAAGATCGTCGGCCTGGACGGCATCAGGGAGGCGTACGAGAGCGGCCGCGGCATCTTCCGCACCCGCGCCGCCGCGAGGGTCGAGAAGATCACCTCGCGGCGCACCGGGATCGTGGTCACCGAGCTGCCGTACAACGTCGGCCCGGAGAAGGTCATCGCGCGGATCAAGGACCTGGTCGGGGCCAGGAAGCTCGCCGGGATCGCGGACGTGAAGGACCTCACCGACCGCAAGCGCGGCCTGCACCTGGTCATCGAGATCCGGGCCGGGTTCCACCCCGAGGCCCTGCTGGACGAGCTGTACCGGCTGACCCCGATGGAGGAGACGTTCGGCATCAACAACGTCGCGCTGGTCGACGGCCAGCCGCGGCTGCTCGGCCTGCGCGAGCTGCTCCAGATCTACGTCGATCACCGCATCGAGGTGGTCCGCAGGCGCAGCGAGTTCCGGCGGCGCAAGCGCGCCGACCGGCTGCACCTGGTCGACGGGCTGATGATCGCCCTGCTCAACATCGACGAGGTCATCCAGGTCATCCGCGCCAGCGACGATGCGTCCTCGGCCAAGGACCGGCTGATGACGGTGTTCGACCTGTCCGAGATCCAGGCCCAGTACATCCTGGACACGCCGCTGCGCAGGCTGACCCGCTACGACCGGCTGGAGCTGGAGCGCGAGCGGGAGCGGCTCCAGGCCGAGATCGCCGAGCTGACCGCGATCCTGGACTCGGAGTCCCGGCTGCGCGGTGTGGTCTCGGCGGAGCTGGCCAGCGTCGCCGAGCGCTTCGGCGACCCGCGCCGCACGGTCCTGCTCGAGGGCACCGGGGCGCCGCGCACCGCCGCGGTACCGCTCGAGGTCGCCGACGATCCGTGTCTCGTACTGCTGTCATCCACCGGCCTGATCGCCCGGACCCCTCTTCTTTCCGCTCTACGCGACGAGCAGGGCACCCTGGCTCCCGCGGAGGCTCCCGTCCGGGGCGCGCCGGGACCGCGCTCGGCCCACGACGTCGTGATATCCAGCGTCCCCGGCACCGCGCGTGGGCAGGTCGCCGTGGTGACCTCGCACGGCAGGCTGATCAGGCTGGGCGCGCTGGAGATTCCGGCGCTGCCGCCGAGCGCGCACTCGCCCAGCCTGGCCGGCGGTGCCCCGGTCACCGAGTTCGTCGCGCTCGAGGGAGGCGAGGCCGTGGTGGGTCTCGCCACGGCGGACGCGGCGGGTGCGGGGCTGGTGCTCGGCACCGCGGCCGGCGTGGTCAAGCGGGTCACGCCCGAGTACCCGGCCAGCGTGAACGAGTTCGAGGTGATCGCGCTGAAGCCGGGCGACCGCGTGGTGGGCGCGGTCCAGCTCACCAGCGAGGACCACGACCTGGTATTCATCACCAGCGATGCCCAGCTGCTCAGGTTCCGCGCGTCCGCCGTCCGGCCGCAGGGCCGGGCCGCGGCCGGGATGGCGGGTGTCCGGCTGGCCGCACGATCCCTGGTGATCTGGTTCGGCGTCGTCGATCCCGCCGCGCCGCCCGGCGAGGGCGGCGCGGTGCCCGGCGGGGCGCCCGGCGTGGCGAACGTCGTGGTAACGGCGACCGGCACCGCGGGCGCGCTGCCCGGAACCGGGGTGGCCACCGTCAAGGTGACCCCGTACCTGGAGTACCCGCCCAAGGGGCGGGGGACCGGCGGGGTGCGCTGCCACCGCTTCCTCAAGGGTGAGGACGCGCTGGTACTGGCCTGGGCCGGCCCGGCCCCCGCCCTGGGGTCCACCGATGCCGGGGTCGCCGTGGACCTCCCCGCGGCCGACGGCCGGAGGGACGGCTCGGGGAACCGGGTCCGCCGGCCCCTCGCGGCGCTGGGCGGGCTCGCCCCGCCCGGCTGACGCCGACTTTGTCAGCGTGGCCGCGGGGGCATGCCGACGGCGGCGGCGAGCGCGGCCATCAGGTCCTGCGGGCCGGCCTGGGGGACGTCGCGGTACTGCCAGTAGCGCGTGATCGAGACGCCCTTCGGCCCGGGGTCGAACACCTGCCCGCGGAAGCAGCCGCCCCGGGCCAGCAGGGCCAGCCCGCGGTCGTCGTCAGTTAATGCGGCCACGTAGGCCGCCGCGTCGAGGAGCGCGGCCGCGGATCGTGCCGTCCGGATGGGGTCACCACCGGGGCGCGCCAGCCGCCACGCGGCCTGGGAGCGCAGGAACTCGGCCATCAGAAGCTGTCTTGTCACGCGCCGTAGCTTAATCACTACCGTTTGTGATGGCGGCTGGGATTACCGGCCCGTGACCAGCGGGCCGGTTATGCCGTGGCGCGCAACTGCCGGGCCGAGCCGACGTCCGGGCAGCCCGGCCAGCAGCATCGCCTCGGTCAGCTCGTCGGCGAGCAGCGAGAGAACCTGGGCCGCCCCGCGCGCCCCGCCGCTGGCCAGGCCCCACAGCGCCGGGCGGCCGAGCAGCACACCGCTGGCCCCGAGCGCCAGCGCCCGGAGCACGTCGGTCCCGCTCCGGATCCCGCTGTCCAGCAGGACCTCGCACCGGCCGTCCACGGCCGCGCAGACGCCGGGCAGCGCGGTGATGCTGGCCACCGCGCCGTCAAGCTGGCGCCCGCCGTGGTTGGACACGACGACGGCGCTGGCCCCGTGCTCCACCGCGAGCCGGGCATCTTCCGGGTGCAGGATGCCCTTGAGCACCAGCGGCAGCCGGGTCCGCTCCCGCAGCCAGGCAACGTCTGCCCAGCTCAGCGCCGGGTCGAACACCTGGTTGGTGTGTATCGCCACACCGGAGGCGCCCGCCGAGGGCTGGCGGACCAGCTCGGCCGCGTCGTCGCGCAGGTTCGCGGCGGTGATCTGCGGCGGCACCGCGAAGCCGTTGCGCATGTCGCGCAGCCTGCGCCCGATCCGGGGCACGTCCACGGTCAGCACCAGGGCCCGGCAGCCGGCCTCCTCGGCCCGCTGGATCAGGTCGGACACCTGGCCGCGGTCCCGCAGCAGGTAGAGCTGGAACCAGACGGTGCCGCCGACGGCGGCCACCTCTTCGATAAGACAGCTGCTCATCATGGACAGGACCAGCGGGATCCCGGCTTCCCTGGCCGCACGGGCCAGCCCGATCTCCCCCTCGGGATGCACCAGCCGCTGGTAGGACATGGGCGCGATGGCGACCGGCAGCACGGACCGGCAGCCGACAAGCATGGTGCTGGGATCGCTGGTGGCGATCCCGGTGAGCACCCGCGGGGTCAGGAACACGGCGTCGAGCGCAGCGCGGTTCGCGGCCAGCGTCACCTCGGCCTCGCTGCCGCCGGCGATGAAGTCCCGCACGTCGTGTGGCAATGCCCCGGCCGCGGCCTGCTCGGCGTCCCGCAGGCACAGCAGGGGTTCCGCCACGTGCGAGACCTCCTTCCGCTGCCCCCGGGGCTGCGCCGACCCCTGCCCCGGCACGGCCGACAGCAGCAATTGTCCCGCCCGCTCCCGGCCTAGTCCACCTCCCACCGTCCGGCGCGGGCCCCTGCTGCGCTGACCCCTGCCGCCGACTTATCCTCACTTCCGCCCGGACAGACCGGCATAGACCCGGGCATGAAACCGTGCGTTTGTGAGGATAA
>CAVPFC010000067.1:0-91725 GCA_963703605.1 uncultured Actinomycetes bacterium | reverse complement strand
CACAGGGTCCTTCAGCAGCTCGCCCTCGCCTTGTTGTGGCTGACGATAACCCTGATATGCGGCAGTACCTAGTTCGGTTGTTGGCTGAACGTTTTGAGGTGGAAGCTGTTCCGGACGGACAAGCTGCACTGGCTGCGACGCGGCGATGTCTGCCGGATCTCATCTTGAGTGATGTAATGATGCCCAAACTAGACGGACTTGGCCTGCTTAGAGAATTACGGACTGATCCGAGCCTTGAAGAGATTCCGATCATTTTTTTGTCGGCGAGAGCGGGCGAGGAGAACCGCCTTGAGGGCGTAGAAAGTGGGGCAGACGATTACTTGGTCAAGCCGTTTAGCGCACGAGAACTGATTGCCCGCGTCGAAGCCCACGTGAAAATGCGCCGGATGCGTCAACAAGCGAAGCTCAAGCAGCAGCAGCTTACCATCGAATACGAAACGCTCCTAAACCAAGCACCTTTGGGCATTTATCTTGTTGATTCCGCGTTTAGAATTCGCCAAGTAAACCCTGTGGCCTTTCCATTTTTTGGCAACATTCCCAATCTGATTGGCAGGAGCTTTGACGAAGTAATGCGAATTCTGTGGACGAAAGAGTATGTCGAGGAACTCGTTCGAGTCTTCCGCCACACACTGGAAACTGGAGAGCCATTTGCGGCGTCCGAACGCGCCGAGTACCGTATCGATCGCGGAGTGACCGAGTATTACGAATGGCGCGTCGATCGCATTACCTTGCCGGAGGGGGGGTACGGCGTCGTCTGTTATTTCCGCGATATTTCAGCACAGGTGAGAGCACGAATGGCCGTGGAGGACTCGCAAGAACGCTTCCGCGAACTCGCGGAGACGTTGGAACAGCAGGTGCGAGCGCGCACGAAGGAATTGGAACAGCGAAACACTGACATCACCAAGCACTCCGAAGAAGTTCGCAAGCTTTCGGCAAGGCTTCTCAAAATCCAAGATGACGAACGCCGACGCATCGCACGCGAATTACATGACAGTGCAGGTCAGACGCTAGCCGTACTCGGTATGCAACTCGGCAAGACTGTCAACTATGCGAAAGCGATCGCACCCCAGCTTGCCGAGACCGTAGAAGAAAGCCACGCACTGGTGCGGCGACTAGTCCAAGAAATTCGGACGACCTCCTACTTACTACATCCGCCCTTGCTCGATGAACGCGGACTATCGTCTGCCTTGGCCTGGTACATTGAGGGTGTCGGCGAACGTACCGGTCTGGATACTAAACTGATTATTCCTGACGATCTTGGGGAACTTAGCAAAGATGTTGAGTTGGTTATGTTCAGGCTGGTGCAAGAATGTTTGACAAACATACTCCGTCACTCAGAAAGCAAGAATGCAGTGATTCGGATTCTTCTGGATGCCGAGAGTATTTATGTCGAAGTCCAAGACACGGGCAAGGGAATACCCCCCGACAAATTGGCTGAGATTAGATTACATCGCTCAGGCGTCGGAATTCAGGGCATGAGAGAGCGTGTGCTCCAACTCAACGGCGAGATGACTATTGAATCCGATGCCTCCGGCACAAAGATTTCCTTCACTCTCCCCCTCACGGACCATTCCTCTTCCGGACAAACGCTCATGCCCTCACGTTTTTCTGGCGTTTAGTGAAGCTTTAACTGCCGTAGGGATTTTGTGCAAACACAAAGGGATTCCATTCCGAGACGATGCAGCTAACTCCCGAGAAGTCGGCAAAACCGCACAGATACCGGTCTAGTGCTCCATATGTACGGTTTCGGCGTTAATCAGGAGTTCACAGGTTTGGTAGAGGGGCCGTGATCGGTTGGCGTTGAGGGTCGATACTATTGGTGGTGTAGATTTCATGGCTCTTTGCCCGGGCTTTTCTGGTGTTACCGGGAAGAGCGAATCCGACAGTTGCCTTCGCTCGACGTTATTCCGGTAAGTCAATATGCTAATGAAGCTCTCAAAAGGGCGCTCGGTTGAGCTGGCGGTCCTCATCCCTGCCACGTGGGTGCTTGTCATAGCACTTGGCCGCCGACGCCGCCGCGCTGGACGCGTGCCTGGCCGAGTTCGCGCGGTTCCCCGGCCCGGCCGGCCACGGCGTCAGGGTCGCGGTGGAGCCCCGGCACCCGTCCTGGTGGACCGGCGAGACGAGGCAGGTGCTGGAACGGTACGGCGCCGCGCTGTGCTGGGCGGACCGGCTCGGCCGGCCGGTCACCCCGCTGTGGCGCACCGCGGGCTGGGGCTACCTGCGCTTCCACGAGGGTGCGGCGCGGCCGTGGCCGCGGTACGGCGGCCAGGCCCTGGCGAGCTGGGCGCGGCGGGTCACCGAAGGCTGGCCGGACGGCGCCGACGTGTTCGCCTACTTCAACAACGACCAGGGCGGCGCCGCGCTGGCCGACGTGGCCGCCTTCGCCGCGGCGCTGGGGCGGGACGGGCGCCCAGTGAGCGCCTCGGCTCCGGGTGAGCGCCCCGGGCTCCGGGTGAGCGCCCCGGGCTCAGCCGGCGGCCTTGGGCAGGTCGCCGGGCCGTAGCCGGTACACCTGAAGGCGCAGATCGTGGTACTTCTCCGTCTCGCCGATCCACTCCATGCCGATGCGGCGGACCGTCGCCTCGGCCCGGCCGTTGGCCGGCCGGACGAGCGCGATCACCTGCTCGATGCCCTGGTCGAACGCCCACGCGGCCATGGCGAGGCCGGCCTCGCTGGCGTAGCCGTTCCCCCAGGCGGCGGGGTGCAACTGCCAGCCGATCTCGTACTCGTCGTCGGGCTGCAGCGGCAGCAGCGTCGCCCCGCCGATCAGCCGGCCGTCCTGGTCCTCGATCGCCCACCGGCCGGCCGGCGTGGTCATCCGGGCGTCCTCGGCCACCCACTGCTGTAGCACGAGCCGCATGGCGGGCAGGTCGTGGACCTGGTCCATGGCCGGGGCGAGCCACCGCGCGACCTCGTTATCCCCGTAGACCTCCAGCGCCACCGCGGCGTCGCCGGTGTCCCACTCCCGCAAAACAAGACGTTTGGTGACCAATCGCTGCGCCATGGCCTCACCCTAATGCGGCCACCGGGCGCCGCGCGTTCACCGGGCGGCCCGCTTCTTTGAGATCGTTGTGAAGGTGATCATCATAGAAAGTGATCGTCGTCGCAACGATGACGAAACGGGGCCGAGCACCTTGTACATGCCGCACTCCTGATTGCTCAGCGGCGCAGCCCGGCCCGGCGCCGCAGGCGCGGCAGGGCCGTGGCCGCGGGCCCGGCCGGATCGGCGGCGGCCCGCTTGAGGCGGCCGTCGGCGGCGTCCAGCCACCGGATGACCGCGTCCAGCCGGAACAGTTCGGCGTCCACCACCAGAGCCAGGCTGAGGTCGTCGGCCTCCTGCTCCTTGATCCGCGTCCACTGCTGCATCAGCTCGACCAGGTACCGGCGGTGCGCCTGCATCACGTCGTGCGCGCTGGTGCCCGGCAGCCGCAGCGCGACCAGCACCTTGATCACCAGCTCATCGCGCGGTGGCAGGCTCAGGTCCGGCGGCGTGCGCAGCCACGTGCCCAGTTCCTCGCTGCCCGCGGCGGTGATCCGGAAGCCCTTCTGCGGGCCTTCGTCCCCGGTGCCGTCCGCCTCGATGAGCCCGTCGCGCTCCAGCCGCTGGAGCGTCGTGTACACCTGCCCGATGTTCAGCGGCCAGACCTCACCCGTCGCCGACTCGAACTCCTCGCGCAGTTGCAGCCCGTACTTGGGCCCCTCGCTCAGCAGCCCGAGCAGCGCATGACGGATGCTCAAGGCATCACCAAATCAGGTAGCATGTCAAGGATGATACTGAGTATATAAACGAGGGGCAATCTCCGGGGGCGCCCGGGGCTACCGCTCGTTTCCGGCGCGCAGCCAGCCGATGTAGTCGGCCACCGCGCGCTCGGCGTCGTAGCCGGGCTGGTAGCCGGTGTCGGCGTGGATGCGGGTGATGTCGAGGTAGTAGTCGTGGCCGGGCCCGTCCGGATTACGGCCCGCGGGCAGTTCGATCCGTGCCCCGGGAATCACCTTCCTGATCGCGTCCGCGATCTGCCCGTAGGTGGTGGCCCGCCCGGTGGCCACGTTGTAGGTCGCGTGGTTCAGCCGCTCCGCCAGTTGCAGGAGCGCGATGCCCCGGGCGCAGTCCTTGACGTAGCACAGATCGAGCCCGTCGCCGGCGTAGGCGGGCGCGTGCAGCGCGGACAGGTCCGGCGGCGTGCCGCGCACCGCGGCGTGCACCAGCTGGGCCGCGCCGAAGAACGCCGACTCGGCGCGCCCCCGCGGGCCCCAGATGCCGGCGATGCGGAAGGCGACCACCTCCAGGCCCGCCGCGCCGCCGATGTAGTCGCCCAGCAGCTCGCCGATCTTCTTGAACGCCGGGATCACCGGGCCAGCCGTCATCGGCAGCAGCGCGTCCTCCCGGTAGGGCGGCCCGCCCACGGCGCCGCCGTACACGCCGATCGTGCTGGCAACGCCGACCCGTGCCACCGCCCAGTCCCGGGCGGCCTGGAACACGTTGAGCAGGCTGTCGATTGCCTGGCGGGCGCCGTCCACGGGCTCGAACCCGCCGGGTGGCCACGGCACCGACCCGGCGAGGTGCACGATGCCGGTGATCTTGTGACGCTTGCCGATCTCCCCGAGCGCCTGCATGTCGCGGATGTCCGCCTGCTCGACGAAGACCCGCCGGCCAAGCTCCCCGGCAAGGGCGCCGGGCACCGCGCCGGCGCGCCGCTGGACCAGCACGCACGACTCACCCAGGTCGAGCACCGCCTCGGCGGTGTGCGACCCGATGAAGCCAAGGCCGCCGGTTATCAGAATCATCTCCGCTCCCACGGTTCGGTGTTGGCGCTGATCGTCATTCGATATGAACGTCAGTAGAGCTGACAATCAGCTTAAGAGTAGAATTGGCGGGTGTCCAGCGAAGCGAGCGTTGACCCGGCGCCGGGGCCGGCCCGGGGCCGGAGCTCACCGGCAGGCTCGGCTACTCCCTCAAGCACGTGTGGCTGCGGCTGGGGGAGCTGACCACCGCCGCCCTGGCGCCCTACGGCCTGACCGGGCGCGAGCTGGCGGTGCTTGTCGTGCTCTCCGGCAGCGAGCCGGCATCGCAGCAGGAGGCCGCCCGGCGGCTCGGCATCGACCGCACCACGATGGTCGCCATGCTCGACGGCCTCGAGGCCAAGGCGCTGGTGGCCCGGCACCCGGACGCCCAGGACCGGCGCAAGAACGTCGTCGAGCTGACCGCGGCCGGCCGGGACACGCTCCGGGACGCCACCCGGGCCAACGACGACGCCGAGCGCCGCTTCCTCGCGCCGCTGCCCGGGCCGCTCGCGCAGCAGTTCAGGCAGGCCCTGCACCTGCTGCTGACCCAGCCTGGCCCGGGGTAACTCCCGGTTCGGCGGGCCCAGACTTACGCACGCAACGGGGCACTATGCTTACTCGACCGCACAGGTTGTCCTGGGGGCTGAATCATCTACACACGCCATGAACAGGGTCGGACAGTGGCTCAGGATGTCACGCAGGCCGGCGCGCACTCCGCTGCCGCGCGGGGCCAGATGCAGGTGCTGCTGATCGAGGACGACGACGGCGACGCCCTGCTGGTCCAGGAGTTTCTGCTGGAGGCTTCGGCCGCGGTCACCCTGCGCCGGGCGCGGTCGCTGGCCGAGGCCAAGCCGCTGCTGCCCGAGGTGACCTGCGTGCTGCTCGACCTCGGCCTGCCGGATACCCGGGAGCTGCAAGGGGTGCGCTGGCTCTCCGAGCACGTGCCGCAGGTAGCCGTCGTCGTGCTCACCGGCCGGGCCGACGAGCACCTGGGGGAGCAGGCGGTCCGCGCCGGGGCGCAGGACTATCTGGTCAAGGGCCAGGTGGATGGCTCGCTGCTGAACCGGGTCATCCGGTACGCGGTGGAACGCCGCCATGCGGAGGAGGTCGGCCGCCAGCTTCGTGAGGCGCAGCTCGTCGCGCGGGAGAACGCCCGGCTGGAGCGGGGGCTGCTGCCCTCGCCGCTGCTGTCCGATCCGCGGCTGACGGTGGCCTCCAGGTACCGCGCCGGCGGCGGGCAGAACCTGCTCGGCGGGGACTTCTACGACCTCGTGGAGGCGCAGGACGGCTGGGTGCACGCCGTGGTCGGCGACGTCTGCGGGCGCGGGCCCGAAGAGGCCGCGCTCGGCGTCTGCCTGCGGGTGGCCTGGCGCACGATGATCCTGGCGGAACGGCCGATGGCCGAGGTGCTGTCCGCGGTGCAGCAGGTACTCGAGCACGAGCGGCAGGAGGACCGGCTGTTCGCCACGCTGTGCATGGTCTCGGTCGCGCCGGACCGGTCCCATGGGCGGCTGCACCTCGCCGGGCATCCGCCGCCGCTGCTGATCGCCCCGGGCGGGGTGCGGGAGCTGCGGGCCCCGGTCTGCCCGCCGCCCGGCATCGCCCACTCGGTGGACTGGCCGTCCAGCGAGGTGGTCCTGGGAGACAGCTGGTCCCTGCTGATCTACACCGACGGGCTGATCGAAGGCCGGGTGGGCACCGGCCCGGAACGCCTGGGCAGCGACGGATTGACCGAGCTCATCGAAAAACACCTGCATGCCACCCGTCCCGCGGGGAAGTGGGAGCGCAGGCCGCGCGATGAGCGCCTCCTCGACCGGCTGGTTGATCACGTGCGCGAACTCAACGGTGGAGACCTGGACGACGACATGGCCATGCTCGCTCTTGGGTTCCCCGACCTGGCCGGCCCATGACCGACCGGCCGGAGGCGCCCCACGCCGTCGGGGCCGGCCCGGCGGGGATGCTCCCGTGGACGCCCTGCCCGCGGCGGACCCGGAGCCCGGCGGCGGTGTGATCACGGTGGTCCGGCGGCCCGGTCCGGCCGCCGGCCTTGACCGCACCCGGGCCGCCGCGGCCAGGTTCACCGGAGGCTGGCCGCTAGGCCGGATCATCGGGGCCGGGGTAGTGGTCGCCGGGCTGTTCTCCGTACTGGCGATCGTCATCGGCGGCGCGGCCCTGGCCAGCCTGGGCAGCGATCGCGGGCGGGTGGTGGACACGCTCGACCCCGCCGCGTACCACGCCTCGCAGCTCGAGGTCGCGCTGCTCAACCAGGAGACCGGCGTGCGCGGCTACGCGCTGACCGCGCAGCGGCCCTTCCTGCAGCCCTATTACGCTGGCCTGCTGCAACAGCGCCAGCAGGCCGCCACCCTGCACGGGCTCCTGACCGGGATGCCGGCGGCGCAAGCCGACCTTGCCCAGGTACTGGCGAAGGTCGGCGCGTGGCGGTCCAGCTATGCCAGCCCGACGATCAGCCACGTGCAGGCCACCGGGAAGCCCCTGACCGGTGCGGCCGACCAGGGGAAGGTGGCCTTCGACAGCCTGCGGGTGACGCTGGGCGCGCTGCAGAGCGACCTGGCCAGGGAACGGGCGCAGGCCGTCGGCTCGCTGAATCACTCGGCCTCGGTGGTGGACGCGGCGCTCATCGGCATCGCGGTCGGGCTGGTGCTGGTGCTGGCCATGTTCGCGTTCGGCCTCTGGCGGTCGGCGATCTTGCCGCTGTCCCGGCTCGCCGCGGACGCCCGCCAGGTGGCCGGCGGAGATTTCGAGCACCGGCTCGACTCCCCGGGCGGCCCGGAGGAGGTCCGCGCGGTCGGCAGCGCCGTGGACCAGATGCGGGAGCGGATCCTGGCTGAGCTGTCGGCACTGCGTGCCGCCAACGCCAGCCTGGAGGCCAGGACCGAGGACCTCCAGCGGTCGAACTCCGAGCTGGAGCAGTTCGCCTACGTGGCATCGCACGACCTGCAGGAGCCGCTGCGGAAGGTGGCCAGCTTCTGCCAGTTGCTCCAGCGCCGCTACGCCGGCCGCCTGGACGCGAAGGCCGACGAGTACATCGAGCACGCGGTGGACGGCGCCAAGCGGATGCAGGCGCTGATCAACGACCTGCTCGCGTTCAGCCGCGTCGGGCGGACCGCGCAGAAGCGGGAGCCGGTCTCGCTGGGCCTGCTGCTGGCCCAGGCGTGGGCGAACCTCGCCGCCGAGGTCCGGCGGACGCACGCGACGATCGAGCAGGGCGAGCTGCCCGTCGTGCTGGGCGAGGCCTCGCTGCTCACCGCGGTGTTCCAGAACCTGCTGAGCAACGCGCTGAAGTTCCGCGGGGAGGCACCGCCGCGGGTCTCGGTGTCGGCCCGCCGGGACGGCCGGCAGTGGCTTTTCACGTTCAGCGACAACGGAATCGGGATCGAGCCCGAGTACGCCGACCGGATCTTCGTGATCTTCCAGCGGCTGCACGACAAGGCGTCCTACCCGGGCACCGGAATCGGCCTGGCCATGGTCAGGAAGATCATCGAGTACCACGGCGGCCAGATCTGGCTGGACACCGAGGCTGGCCCCGGCGCCCGGTTCCGCTTCACGCTGCCAGGCTCCCGAACGACGAGGACACCGATGACTGAGCTCACGGGGTGCGATGTGGTGGACGTGCTGCTGGTCGAGGACGACCAGGGCGACATCCTGATGACCAGGGAAGCGTTCGAGTACTACAAGATCCGCAACACGCTGCACGTGGTGACCGACGGTGACCAGGCGCTCCAGTTCCTGCACCGGACCGGCGACTACGCCGACGCCCCGCGCCCCGGCCTCATCCTCCTCGACCTCAACCTGCCCCGCCGGGACGGCCTCGAGGTGCTCGCCGAGCTGAAGTCCGATCCCGCGCTGCGCGTCATCCCGGTGGTCATCCTCACCACGTCCCAGGCAGAAGAGGACATCCTGCGCAGCTACTCGCTGCACGCCAACGCCTACGTGAGCAAGCCGGTGGACTTCGAGCGCTTCATGGACGTGATCCGCCAGATCGACAGCTTCTTCGTCACCGTGGTGAAGCTGCCGCGCTGAGGTATTCCGGCTGGGACTACGGATGCCCGGCAGGTTTGCGCCACCAGGCCGGCCTGGTGTGCCCGGGATAATCCGGGCCGCCGCATCCTGTTTGAGGTCCGCGTTCGGGGGCAGTCGGGACCGGTACACAAACCCAACAGGAGGGTTCCATGTCTGCCGCAGCCATCGCGATCATCGTGGTTGTCGCCGTCGTGGTGCTTGTTGTCGCCGCGATGGCGGTGACGCGCCGCCGGCTTCAGCAGCGTTTCGGCCCGGAATACGACCGTGTCGTGGCGGAGAAGAGCGGCCAGTTCAGGGGCGCCGCGGAGCTGGCCCGCCGGGAACGGCGGGTACAGCGCCTGCGGATCCGGCCGCTGACAGCCGCCGCGCGGGCCGAGTACGCCACCGAGTGGAAGTCCGTCCAGGAGGGGTTCGTCGATCAGCCGCAGTACGCGGTCATCGAGGGCCAGGAGCTGGTCGCGTCGGTCATGAAGGAGCGCGGGTACCCAGCCGAGGACGCGGACCAGATCACGGCGGACCTGTCCGTCACGCACACGGCCACGCTGGACCACTACCGCGTCGCACGGCAGATCAGCGCGGAGGCCGAGCGGGGCGACGCGTCCACCGAGGACCTGCGGCAGGCGCTCATCCACCTCCGTGCGGTGTTCCGCGAGCTGCTCGGCAAGCCGGACGCCGCCGTGCAGCCCGACGCCGCCGTGCAGCCCGCCGCCGTTACGCAGCCCGACGGGGTGCAGCCCGACGGGGTGCAGCCCGTTGCCGTGCAGCCCGCCGTGGTGCAGCCCAGCGCCGTGGTGCCGCGGGCACTTCCTGCGACGGACCCGCAGCAACCTGGCGATGGGGACGCACCGGCGCCGCGGCCGCAGTTGTGGCGGCCGGTCCCGGTTCCCCCTGCGCGGGACTCCGACGAGGAGGACGCGGCACAGTAGTGCCGCCGCCCTCGCCCCACAGGCCCCCGAACCGGCGGTACGGGTGGAAGCCGCCGGTTCGGGCCCCATCCCGGGGATAGCAAGACGCCGTGGGCCTGCCAGCGCCGACCACGATTTCGACCAGCGCGGCAGGCACGGCGATCCGGATGCTGATCATCGAGGCGAGCAGGGCCATGCCCACCCAGATCGCCATCACGTAGTATGCGTTCATCGGTGGCTCCCGCCAGGTCGGTCCTGGCAGGGGCCGACGTCGGCGGCTGCCAGGAGGTCATCTCCTGGTAGAAGCCATCAGCCACGGCTGGCGGTTCGGGCAGCGTGCCCGCCGGAGCTTCATCCGGCCACGCCGTGATCCTACCGGCAGGGAACGATGAACCAGACGCTGCCGGTTCTGCGTACGTGCTGGCCGGTCAGCGCGGCTACAAGGTGGTTCGGTTGGGCCTGGCTGCCGGCGGCGGCAGGCCGGTACGCTTTTCGTCACGGTCAAAAAGCCGGCCTACTGACTTTAACTGCCCGGATGGCGTCGCGTGTCCCGTGGCAGGCACCGCACCCTTAGTGGGAGGAATCGGCAATGACCGCGGATGTCGGCTCTGGCGTTGCTGAGGCCAGGCTGCGGGACATCGAGTCGATCACCGATGCGGCGCTGTCCCGGCTCGCTGATCAAGATTTCCTGGATGAGCTGCTGGTCCGCGTGAAAGCCGTCATGCGCGCGGACACGGCGGCGGTGCTGCTGCTCGACTACTCCGCCGGGATGCTCATCGCGGCGGCGGCGGCTGGGCTGGAGGAGGAGGTCCGCCAGGGCGTTCGCATCCCGGTGGGCCGGGGGTTCGCCGGGCGTATCGCGGCCGAGCACCGGCCGGTGATCCTCGACCACGTCGATCACACCACGGTGCTGAACCCGATCCTGATGGCGAAGGGCATCCGGGCTCTGATGGGCGTGCCGATGGTGGCGGCCGGCCGGGTGATCGGCGTCATGCACGTGGGGTCGCTGACCCCCCGCGAGTTCACCTCCCAGGATGCTGAGCTGCTCCAGCTTGCCGCCGACAGGGCCGCAGCGGCGGTGCGGTCGCGGGCGGCCCATGACGACCAGGTCGCGGCGGCGGCCTTGCAGCGCAGCCTGCTCCCCTCCGCGCCTCCCGTCATACCGGGCGCGGAGATTGCCGCCCGGTACGTACCCGGGCGGGGTGTGGTCGGCGGCGACTGGTACGACGTCTTCGTTCTCCCGTCCGGGGAGCTGGGCGTGGTGACCGGTGACGTGGCCGGCTCCGGCCTGCCGGCGGCGGTGATCATGGGCCGGATGCGCAGCGCGCTGCGGGCCTACGCCCTGGAAGCCGGGGATCCGGCCGAGGTTCTCGACCGGCTGGACCGCAAGATGCAGCACTTCGAGCCGGGGGCCCTGGCCACGGTGATGTACGCGGTGTTCGACCCATCCCTCGACCGGGTGCACGTCGCGTCGGCGGGGCATCCTCCGCCGGTGATCGCCGTCCCCGGACAGGCCGGGGTCCTGGCTGATATCGCGGGCGGCCTGATGATCGGCGTGGACGCGGGCACGCGGCGGCGGACGACGACCATCAAGATCGCACCGGGAACGGTGCTGTGCTTCTACACCGACGGCCTGGTCGAGCGCCGGGAGTTTCCGATCGATGAGGGCCTGGCCCGGCTGTGCCACGCGGTCGTGGCGGAGCCACCCGATGCAGTCTGTGCCTCGGTGATGGGTGCCATGGTGGGCGCCGACGCGGCTCCCGACGACATCGCCCTGCTGATCCTGCGGCGCGAGCCGCTGGGCGGATAGCGGCACGACCGGGCGTGGCCCGGCGCCGCTGCCGCAGGAGGGCTAAGGTGCACCGACGGTCATGTGCAGGCGGACCGTGGTGCCGTGCCGCCCTGTTCTCAGTTCGACCAGGTCGCATACGTGGTTGACCACCCACAGGCCGTGTCCCCGCTCGTCCGGGGGGCGGCGGATGCGCCCGGCGAGCGGGTCGGTGATCCAGCCCCGGTCCTCGATCTGGCAGAGGACCTCCTCCGCGGTGTGCCAGACGTGCACGGTGCCGCCGGAGCCGGTGTGCCGCAGCGAGTTCCCGGTGATCTCACTGGCCGCGAGCACCAGGTCGGCGGTGCGCTCGCCGGACAGGCCGGCCCGGTGGGCGTGGGCGGCCACCAGGTGACGCGTGGGCCGCAGGTCGGTCTCGTAGCTGAGGGTCTCGGCCGTCGCGGGCGGCGCCGGCAGCGGGCGTTCGCACTCCGGCGGGACCTCTCCTGGCCCGGCGTAGGAAGCCGCGGCCGCCGGATGGCCGTTCGTCAGGATGGCCGGGTGGGTGCACCCGGCCTCGCGGATGACCCACGTCGGCAGCGCGGCCGCGTCGTAGGGGCACAGGATCGTGGCCGCCGTCGCGGGGAACGCCAGGTTGATCAGCGCCTCATGCCTCGTCGCCTCGCGCATCTCGGCGGCAGAACGCCCCGCCCAGATGGGCTCGCCGACGTAGCGGACCCGCTGGCCGGGGTGGGCGTCGATGAAGTCCTGAACTTCCGGGATGATCCGGGCCGGGTTGCGGCCCAGTTGCACCATGTCGGCGTAGTGGAGCCGCCGGGCCCCATCCCCCAGGCGATCGCGCAGCAGACGGCCCTTGTCCCCGGGGACCGCGATGAACACGGCCTCGCCATTCGCCAGGCCCGGATCGGTAAAAGCCCGGATCTGTGCCAGATACTCGCGCTGACTGCGGTAGAAGAAGGCCAGGTGGCTCCCGCCGTCGCCGATGGCAGACTGCTGCGGCATCTCCGCGCTGCGCGCCGTCCGCCCGGTCACCATACGTCTGCCACTTCCCCCATACCGCCCGGCTATGCGGCCACTCAGCCCGCCCTATCCGCTGCGAATCAGCATACGATGAGCACCATCATCATCCGTGCTGGGCCGATACCCGGGAGTGGCAGGTTGGACGATCTCCGGCTCTCGTCGAAGAGCCAGGGCGGCTACGTGATCGTCGCGGTGGGCGGGGAACTCGACGTGGTGACCAGCCGCCAATTCGATGAATACCTGACCCAGGCACGCGGTGATCACGACCGCGTCATCCTCGACCTGAGCGGCGTCGATTTCATGGACACCGGATCATTGGCGGTGATCGTCGGCCACTGGAAACAGCTCACCGCGGCCGGCGGAACGCTGGTCCTCGCGGGCGCGCGGTACCGCTACACGAAGACCCTGTGGATCACCGGCCTGGCCGACCGCCTGCCGCTGTACGACAGCGTGGCGGACGCGCTCGCGGCCGGAGAGGTCAAGAGCACCCAGCAATAGAGGCCGCCAGGCACGCTAAGTCAGGCTCAGCGCGGCGATCACCACGAGGAGCCCGGCGGCCGCGTAGGCCGCGTAGTCGTTGACCGAGCCGGTGTGCGCGGCGCGCAGCACCCGCACCGGAGCAGGCTCCCGGATCCGCAGGTAACCCCAGGCCACCAGGGCGGCGACCAAGGCTCCGGCGGCGACGGAGGCAAGCTCACCGGCGGAGACGTAGCCGAACGGCACGGGCGGCACCGGCAGGCGGGCGGTGCCCGACAGCACACCGGCGGCGTACCGGGCCGGGTGCAGCAGGCTGGCGGCGGCCGGGGCCATGACCGTGTCCAGGAAGAACCGTGGCAGCACGCCGAACGCGACGCAGCACCCGGCCAGGCTCGCCAGGCCGGCCGCCATGCCGGGCCGCAGCCGCTCCAGCGGGCCGTAGTCCTGCTCCCGGCGGCGGAAGAAGGCCAGCCACGCCGCCTTGCCGAGCGCCGCGATCGTGATCACCTGGGCGAGGAGCATGAGCGCGTACGGCAGGTACTGGTGCCCGTCGAGCAGCCCGGTGTGGATGAGGCTCAGCGACACGTACCCGTTCAGCGGCGGAATGCCCGCGATCGACGCGGCGCCGATCACGAACGCGACGGCCACGGCCGGCATCCGCCGGGCCAGGCCGCCCATCTCGGACAGCTTGGTCAGCCCGGTGCGGTGCACGATGGCGCCCGCGCACAGGAACAGCAGCGCCTTGAACAGGGCGTGGTTGACCATGTGGTAGACGGCGCCCGCGACTCCGGGAGCGGTGCCGGTGCCCAGGCCGATGGCCAGGATGCCCATCTGCGAGATCGTGTCGTAGGCGAGCAGCCGCTTCAGGTCGTCCTGGGCCAGGGCCATGACGGCGCCGAGCAGCGCCGAGCGCGACGCCCACGGTCACCAGCAGGCCCAGGATGGGAACGCCGGTCACGCCGAAGACCTGAAAGGCCAGCCGGCCGATCGCGACGATGCCGAAGTTGTACATCAGGCCGGAGAACAGCGCGGACACCGGGCCCGACGTGGCGGTGTGCACGTCGGCCAGCCAGCCGTGGAACGGAACGAGGCCAGCCTTCGTCGCGAAGCCGGCCACCAGCAGGCCCAGCGCGATCACCTCCGGCGTGGTCACGTGCCGGGCCAGCACGTGGTGGAGCTGGCCGAAGTTGAGCGCGCCGGTCGCCGCGTACAACAGCCCGGCGCCGATGAACACGGCGAAGCTGGCCAGCGTGGTCAGCGCCAGGATCTTGAAGGCGGCCTCCAGCGCGATCGGGCGCTCCAGGAAGAACGCGGTGAGCCCGTAGCTGGCCAGCGCGGCGACCTCGAACCAGACGAACAGGTTGAACAGGTCGGCGGTGAGCGCCGCGCCGATCAGCGCGGCTAGCAGCAACTGGAACAGGCAGGCGTAGCCGCCCAGCTCGCGCGGCCCCAGGCCGCCCAGCTCCGACATCGAGTACAGCAGCAGCACCGCGCCGATGACGGCCGAGGTCAAAGCGAAGATCAGGCCAAACGGATCTGCGGCGAACGCGATGCCCAGCACCTGGCCGTGCACCGGGGTCCACAGCCCGAGGTAATGGGCGCGGACCAGCCCGGCGAAGACGCTGGGGGCCTGGAGGAGCAGCACCACGGCCGACCCGGCCAGCGCGACCAGCCCGGCGACCACGGCAAGCCGGCGGTGCAGCCGGGCGAGCAGCGGCGCCGCGACCGCTCCGGCAATGGGCAGGGCCACCGGCACCGGCAGCAGCGACGCGAGCGCCGGTCCCGTCATCCGCGCATCGCCCGGACCCGGTCGGCGTCGAGCGTGCGGTAGTGCTGGGCGATGCGCACCGCGACGGACAGGAACACCGCGGTTACCGCGACGCCGATGACGATGGCGGTCAGGCAGAAGTTCTGGAGCACCGGGTCGGCCACGTTCCCGTGCGCGAGCTCCCGGGCGGTCTTCCCGGCGGGCGGGCTGAGCAGCACCGGAGCGGTCGAGCCCGCCCGGTAGGCCAGCGACACCATGAACAGGTAGGTGGAGGCCTCCATCAGCGACAGGCCCATCACGATCTTGATGAGGTTCCGCCGGGTCAGCAGCACGTACAGGCCGGTGCACAGCAGCGCCGCCGCGGCCAGGTAGTTGACCAGGATCATCGCTTGCCCTCGCCGCCCGGCCCGCGATCCCGATCCCGCGCCCAGTCGTGGCCCATGCCGAGCAGGGCGAAGACCGCGATGGCCAGCCCGGTGCCGACCTCGATCAGCTCGCTGCCGGAGAACAACTGGGCGATGCCGCCGGATAGCGGGGTCTGCGCCGCCGCCAGCGGCAGCCAGTTCGCGCTGAACGAGCCCTTGAGCAGCAGGCCGAGCAACTCGGTCGCGATGATCGCGGCCGCGCCCGCCAGCTCGATCGTCTCCAGCAGGGCGGGCCGGACCACCCGGCTGATCTTGCGGCGCCCGTAGCCGGCGTAGGCCAGCAGCAGCACGCCGAGCAGGACCGCGCCGCCGGGGAAGCCGCCGCCCGGCGAGTATCCCCAGGCGACCAGGTACAAGCCGGCCACGGCCAGGATCGGCAGGGCGATCCTGATCGCGGTGCGGACCACCACGGTCATCGTCTCGGCGGTCTCCGGCGCCGGCGTGCCCAGCGGGGTGGCGTCCGGGGTCTCCAGGACCGCCGGGCCACCGCCCTGCTCTCTGCGTTCGGCCGCCCTGGCCGTCCGCTCGGCGGCGTCGGTGCCGGCCACCGGATCGGTCTCGGCCTGCTCCCGCGCACCGGCGGTGGACTCGCCGAAGTAGCCGCGCCTGGGCTCGCGGGAGCGGGTGATCAGGATCACGCTGACCACGGCGGCCAGCAGCAGGAACGTCTCGCCGAACGTGTCGAACCCGCGGGTTCCGTAGACGACCTCGTTGACCGGCTCGGTCAGCCCCCACCGGGGCAGCGCGACGGCCAGCGCGTAGCGGGCGATCTGGGGGAGCGGGGCGTGCTCGCGGGGGATCCCGGCCATCGCCGCGCCCAGGGCAACGGCTACCCCGGCGGCCAGCAGCGCGCCGAGCCACGGCCGGTGCAGCGGCTCGCGTTCGGTGGGCTCGCGGTTCGCGGCCTCGGCGGGCGCGCGGCCATCATCGATGGTGGTCTTTGCAGTCATCGCCGGTCCTCGTCCGTGCCTTCGGTCTCGCCGAGGTCCGGCTCGTCGATGACGGTGCGCGTCTTGCCGATCGCGACCAGGTACAGCACCGGCAGCGCGATCGCCCCGACCACGACCTCGGAGTGCGCCACGTCCGGCGCGCCGAGCACGACGAACAGCACCGACAGCACGGTGCCGACGCCCGACAGGGCCATGACCGCGCCGTTGAGGTTCCGCAGCCGGACCACCAGCACGGCCATCGCCATCGCCAGCGCGATCAGCAGGTAGTCGAGCACCCACAGCATCATTGCCTCCCTCGCGGGCGCTTCGCATGGTCGTGCCGGAGGCGCGCCACGTGGCAGAGCGGGAGGCGGGTCATGACGAGTTCCCGCGGCGCATTCGCTCTGCGACCTGGTCGGCGACAGCGCCCGACCACATCGGCACGCCGGTCTTGTACGCGGCGCGGGCCAGCGCGTGCGAGGCGACCGGGTTGATCACCAGCAGCAAGATCGCGACCAGCAGCGCCCGGCTGCCGAACACGCTGACCGGGCCCTCGCCCACGACGAGCGCGACCAGGACTGGCAGCGCGCCCATGGTGATCATTTTGCTGGAGCACTGGATCCGGCAGTAGACGTCCGGCATCCGCAGGATGCCGACCGCGCCCGACAGGGAGAAGGCCCAGCCGACGGCGGCCAGCACGATCACGATGATCTCGATCACAGCAGCTCCCGTTCCAGGTAGCGCGACCAGACGATGGCGCCCAGGTAGCTGAAGGAGGCGAGCCACAACGCGACGTCGCAGTAGATCGTCCGGCCGGCGAACGCGGCGAAGAACAGCACGGCGATCGCCGCCTGGGTGGACATCGCGTTCAGCGCCACGATCCGGTCGGAGATCGTCGGCCCGGCGGCCAGCCGGAGCAGCAGCACGGCCATGAGCGCGACCTCGGCGACCGCGACGGCCAGGTACACCTGGCTCACGTGCGCTCTCCCGCCTGCTCCCGCGGGCCGAACGGCGTAAGCAGGTCCTCCACCGGCCCGTTGACGCGCTCGCGTACCTGCTCCGGGCCGCCCTCGGGCACCGCGACCGCGTGGTACTGAAGCTCGTGGGAGTGCCGGTCCAGATCCACGAGCTGGTTGTCCACGATCAGCGAGGAGATCAGGCCGACCGCGGTGAGGCCCCAATCCGGTCGCTCCCGGGTCGGAGTGATCACCATGCCACTTGACAGCGGCCGCCGCGGATCCCAGATCCGCCGGGACAGCCGCAGATTGGCCAGGAAGACCTGGCCGGCCGCGGCGAACAGCAACCGGATGCCACCGGCGAAGGCGCGCGGCCGCAGCAGCCGCCACGGGCCTGCAACGTTCCCCAGCGGGGCCAGCGCCAAGGCGACCGCGAGCGCTATAACCGTCCCGAAGAGCAACTGCTCGGCGGTCAGCGTCCAGGTCAGCAGCACCCACACCAAGAACGCCCAGCAGAACAGGCCGGCGAACCGGATCAGCATGCCGTTGCACTTCCCTGGCCACGGGTCCCAAACGTCGCGGCCCCCAGGACCCGGCCGCCGGCCACCAGCAAGCTTCACATGCCGTCGGTCGTGGCCAGAACTTACCGCGCTGGACGCTTCCCGGGCCGCCGCCGCATCCGCAAGGCGCCCAGAATAAGGGCGGCAAGGAAGACAACAATGCCGATAAACAGCAGGTACAGCAGGCCTTTCGCGACAACACCCACGATACCCAGCACCATCGCCACGATCACAAGTAGCAGGAAAAGGGCAATCATCGGATCCTCCGCTCCGATCGTATGCTCAGCGGCGGGCCAGCCGCCGCTCGCCGTCGGCGCCCGTCTGATAGGGCAGGCCGTAATGCTGGAAGATCGCCTCTTCGTCGCCTGCCGGGAGTTCACCGTCGGTACCGATCGACGGGGCATCCTTGACCTGTTTCCTGCTGTAGCCCACCTTGACGTACCCCGGGCCCACCGTCGCCTGGCCGATCGGCACGAAAACGAGCCGGTGGCGGGTCGGCAAACCAACCGTGACCGTGCCGAACGACGGCAGGTCAGTGCCGGTGTCCACGTAGACGGCCTCAAGCTCACCGATCTTGTGACCCTCGGCGTCAACCACGTCGTGACCGCGCCATTCCCGGATATCGACAGCCTCGAACACGCTCGCCGTCCTCCCACTAGCCGCATTTGCATGGCCCTTACCCGGGCATGAGAGCCACATACATGCCGGCCGGCCCCGCGAGGCCTGGCGTGGGCGCGGGCTGGCTCGCCGCGCCCCACACCTTTGGCTCGACAGCCCGCGCCGCACAGGCAGCGGTGATTACGGTGCGGGCCTTTCACCAGAGTCCTGGGGGATCCCGGTTCGCCGTCCGACGGTACCTTCGCGTCCACCAGCGCGGTAGAGCCGGCGGGGCGGGTGGCCGTGTCATCGGTCCGGTCCCGCAGGCGCTCCAGCGATTCACCGTCACCGAGCGGGACAGTGGCTTCCAGCCGTGCGCTCGCCTGCACCTCGGGCAGATCAAGCACGGCATCAACCAGGCTCGCCCGGCTGCCAGGAGCAATATGCCCCGATACCGCTTGCAGCGATGCCCGAGCCGTTCCGTCAGCTTCCGGCGAAGTTGTCACCTCCGCAGCAGCGACCGTCTGATCACCATCCTTGATTTCGACGCGCCGGGGCGTACCGCGATCAGCCATGAGATACCTCCTGAGGGGATCGCCTTTGCCCGCGCCAGCCAGCGCACCAGGCCAGACCCCTAACCCTGGCGTAACCCCCGGCAGCCCAGCACATGTAGCCACCTCGCTGCCGCAGCCGCAGGTACTGCCCTGCCCGTCCCGACCGGCACGAAACGGCTCCGGTCAAATCGTGGTAACAGGCGCAGCACGGCACCCCCGGTCGCTGGTTTGAGATCAATGACTGGGGGCAGTCGGGCCTGATACCCGAAATGAGGAGGGCTCCCGATGTCAGCCGCAATAATCGCAATCATCGTCGTGGTTGTCGTCGTGGTGGTGGTGGTCGCCGCGATGGCGACGGCGCGACGCCGTCGGCTTCAGCGGCGCTTCGGCCCGGAGTACGACCGCGTCGTGGGAGAGAAGCACAGCCAGCTCAAGGCCGAGGCCGAGCTTGCCGGCCGCCAACGGCGCGTCCAGCGCCTCGACATCCGCCCATTGAGCGCCACCGCCCGGGCCGAATACACCGCCGAGTGGATGGCCGTCCAGAAGCGGTTCGTTGATGAGCCGCAGCAGGCGGCCGCGGAGGCGCAGCTTCTCGTGGTAGCCGTCATGAACGAGCGCGGTTACCCGACCGACGATCAGGATCAGATCGCGGCGGACCTGTCCGTTGAGCATGCGACCACGCTGGAGCACTATCGCGCGGCGCGGCACATCACCACGAACGCCGAGACCGGGGATGCGTCGACCGAGGACCTGCGGCAGGCCATGATCCACTACCGGGCACTGTTCAGTGAGCTGCTCGGTGACGCGGACGAAGTGACCGCCGAGGCCGACCCCGATGCCGGGCAATCCCCGGCTTCCGGCGCCCCGGCAGATGAGCCCGGCGACGCGACGGTTTCGCGGGCCAAGAGGAGGTAGGACCATGAATTTCCCGACCAGGGAGATCCCGGAAGAAGACCCCAGCCGCACCGGCTGGGAAGGAAAGGCCGGAATGCCGGCGGCTGACCCCGCAGAACCGGACGCCAACATGGGCGCAGCTGCCGGCGCGGACATGGATGCCCAGGCGGACGCGGAGGCGACCTCCGCTGACAAGGTGGCCTACGCCCCTCCGCTGCCCGATTCTGGTGTGCGGGGAGGTGCCGGCTCCTTGGCGGGCGCCGGTTCTGCGATGGACTCCGGCTCACCGGCAGAGGCCGGGCCCTCGGTGGACACCGTGGCCAGCCAGCGGTGGGATCACATCCAGGCCATGTTCGTCGACGACCCGCGCGGATCGGTCACGCAAGCCGCAGGCATGATCGACGAAGCGATCGAGGCACTTGTCGCCGCCGCCCGTGAGCGACAGGCAGGGCTGGCAGCGTCGTGGCAGGACCGGGACGCCGATACCGAGGAACTACGCACAACGCTGCGGGGCTACCGTGCGTTCTGGAACAGCGTGAAGGAACTCCCGCAGCCAGCCTGACCCCCAGGGTTTAAAGGGGCTCCCCGTGCCCTCCCGATCCGGCGGTGTGATCTCTCGGCCCGGACGCCAGCACCTGCGATTCCCCAGTACCGCGCCCGCGGCTGGCCTGGCGCGCGCCGGTGGGATGGGCGCCTGTTTACGGCGCGCTGGCAGGGTAGCTCGGTGCACAGGGCAGCTGCGGGAGCCGATATAGCACCAGCGCCGGGTACTCCTCGGCCCGCGCCCACAGCGAGAACGCCCGATGACCGGAAGGACGGGGCATGAAAGTGAAGGACGGGGCATGAAAGTTCTGCACACGCGCGGACGGCGCATGAGGGCCCGGTGGACGGCTAGCTTGCCGGTACGGGCACCGCAAGGCATCGACAGGATCGTGCGCAACGTCGAGACTGGCCGTTTCGAACGTGGCCTGTCGGCCCTGACGGCGGCAGGAGCGCTGATTACCGCTGCCGAGATCTTCTTCGAGCACGACAGCGCCAGCTTCGGCAACAAGATGATGTGGCTGCCTGTCGCGCTCGGGCCGGCCGGCGCCGTCGCGGGCGTGGCCGGCTTTTTCAGCCGCAGGATGGCCAAGACGGCGCTGCCGATCGCCTCCGCCGCCATCGTCGCCAACGGCTTGCAGGGCACCTACCTGCATGCCCGGGGAATTGCCCAGAAGCCAGGCGGCTGGTCGAACGCCCGCTACAACATGGAGATGGGGCCGCCGCTGCTCGCCCCGCTGCTGGTCACCATGGTGGGCGGAATGGGACTGCTCGCGGCGATCCTGCGGCGGGAAAAGTGACCGCCCCGGGCGGTCCCCCAACGGATGTCGGCGGCCGGTTCCCGGGGTTCGATCCGCTGGCCCAGGCCCGGCACTGGGATCCGGTGACGGCGGGTGCTGTCCTGTCGCGCTTGGGCAAGCCGCCGGACATACGGTTCTTCACGCCAGCGGAGCAAGCCGTCGCGACAGTGCTCTGCGACCTGCTGCTGGGCCAGGACAGTGAGCCGCGGGTACCCGTGCTGGAGTTCATCGACGCACGACTGGCCGGCCAGGAAACCGACGGCTGGCGGTATGAGGACATGCCCGAGGACGGCCAGGCATGGCGGAACTCGCTGCGCCACCTCGACGATGACGCGCAAGCGAAGTTCGGGCGTCCCTTCGCGCGGTGCCCGGCAGACGATCAGCGTGCGCTGATCCAGGTGGTGCAGGACACCGCATCGGGGGACTGGCACGGCGTGGTCGCCGCGCATGTCTGGAGCCTGTGGACGCGATACGCCTGCACGGCGTTCTACGCTCACCCGCGGGCTTGGTCGGAGATCGGGTTCCCTGGCCCGGCCTATCCCCGCGGTTACAAGAACCCGGGAGTCAACGCCCGCGAGCCGTTCGAGGTAGGCGACGTGCTGCCAGCGGATGATCCGGTCCGGGGCACGTCCTGATGGCCGGCGTGCGCGAGCGGAACCAGTCAGCGTGGCTGCTGCCGGACGACGGCACACGCACGAACCACCGGCTGCGAACGGACATGCGCCAGCACGCCGACACCGACGAGGTCGATCTCGCGGTGGTTGGCTGTGGCGCGGGTGGCTCTACCGTGCTGCAGCGGCTGGCCCGCCGCGGCTGGCGGGTGGTGGGCCTGGATGCGGGGCCGTTCTGGGACCCCGACGCGGACTGGGTCAGCGACGAGGCGGCCTCGCACCACCTGTACTGGACCGAGCCGCGCGTGATCGCCGGCGCGCACCCGGTGCCGCTGGGCTCGAATAACTCGGGCCGGGGCGTCGGCGGGTCCATGGTGCATTACGCCGGCTACACCCCCCGCTTCCACCCCAGCGACTTCGCCACGAGGACGAACGACGGAGTCGGAGCCGACTGGCCGATCAGCTATGCCGACCTGAAACCGTACTACCGCGATATCGAGGAGGAACTGCCGGTGGCCGGCGAGCGCTGGCCGTGGGGCGACCCGCACTCCTACCCGCATCGGCCGCATCCCGTGGGCGGCAACGGCGAGATCTTCCTGCGCGGCGCCCGGAAGGCAGGCATCACCGCGAAGGTTGGCCCGGTCGCCATCACCAACGGGCGCTTCGGCAACCGGCCGCATTGCATCTACCGCGGGTTCTGCCTGCAAGGCTGCAAGGTCAACGCCAAGGCGTCCCCGCTGATCACCCACATCCCGGATGCCCTCGCGCATGGCGCGGAGATCCGGCCCGATGCCATGGTCACCAGGATCGAGGTTGACGAGCGCACCGGGCGGGCCACGGGCGTGCACTACCTCCGGCACGGCGTTCCGCATTTCCAGCGGGCGGCGGCGGTCGCCCTGGCCGGCTATTCGATCGAAACCCCCCGGCTGCTGCTGAACTCGGCATCCAGACGCTTCCCGGCAGGATTGTGCAACGACTTCGACCAGGTCGGGCGCTACCTGATGGTGCAGGGAGCGCCGCAGACGGCCGGCCGCTTCGACGCCGAGATCCGGATGTACAAGGCACCGCCGCCCGAGGTCAGCAGCGAAGAGTTCTACGAGACCGACCCGGGCAAGCCCTACCGGCGCGGTTTCTCCATCCAGACCGTGTCGCCGCTGCCGATCACCTGGGCCGAGCACGTCGCCGCGCAAGGGCACTGGGGCAAGGCACTGCGCGCCTACATGAGCGACTACGTGCACTGGTCGTGCCTGGGCGCGTTGTGCGAGTTTCTCCCGCTTCCCGGCAACCGCGTCACCCTGGCAGATGAGACGGACAGGCACGGGCTGCCCGTCGCGCGCTTCTCCTACTCCCAGTGTGACAACGACCGGCAACTCGTGCAGGCAGCCCAGGGCGTCATGGAACAGATCCTGCGCGCGGCCGGCGCCGGCGAAGTCATCACCATCCAGCGGTACGCCCACCTGGTCGGCGGCGCCCGCATGGCCGCTGATGAGCGGCATGGCGTGGTCGATGGCAACTGCCGCAGCTTCGCGGTACCCAACCTTTACATCACCGACGGCAGCGTTCTTCCCACCCAGGGCAGCGCCAACCCGGCCCTGACCATCATGGCCGTCGCAGCCCGCGCCGCCAGCCACATGACAGCCGCCGGCCAGACCGGCAGCCGGCTGACGCCAGGCACCGACGGCCAGCTGGCCAACTCACAGGAGGTATCACCGATGAGCGCACCGACCGTTGCCGACTATCTGCTGGAACGCCTGCGCACCTGGGGCGTGGACAAGGTCTTCGCCTTCCCCGGTGACGGGATCAACGGCATCCTGGCCGCTTGGGGCCGCGCTGAGAACAACCCGAAATTCGTGCAGTCCAGGCACGAAGAAATGAGCGCGTTCGAGGCGGTCGGCTACTCAAAATTCACCGGCCGGCTCGGCGTATGCATGGCCACCTCCGGGCCCGGCGCGGTCCACCTGCTCAACGGGCTGTATGACGCCAAACTTGACCACGTCCCGGTGGTGGCGATCGTCGGGCAAACCAGCCGGTCCGCGATGGGCGGTTCCTACCAGCAGGAAGTCGATCTGCTCAGCCTGTACAAGGACGTGGCCAGCGAGTACCTGCAAATGGTCACCGTCCCCGAGCAGCTGCCCAACGTGATCGACAGGGCGATCCGGACCGCTCTCGCCGAACGGGCACCCACCGCGGTGATCATCCCGTCCGACGTCCAGGAACTGGAGTACTCAGCACCGACACACGCGTTCAAGATGGTCCCCTCCAGCATGGGGCTGGACTGGCCCACCGCGGTTCCCGGCGACGAGGCAGTCAGCCGCGCCGCGGACATCCTCAACGCCGGGCACAAGGTCGCCATCCTGGCCGGCTCGGGCGCCCGTGGCGCCCGCACCGAAGTCGAGCAGGCCGCCGAGTTGCTCGCCGCCGGTGTGGCCAAGCCGCTGCTGGGCAAGGACGTGCTCTCCGACGAGCTGCCCTATGTCACCGGGTCGATCGGCCTGCTGGGCACCCGGCCCAGCTATGAGCTGATGAAAGGCTGCGACACCCTGCTCACCGTCGGCTCCAGCTTCCCTTACACCCAGTTCCTGCCCGCCTTCGACCAGGCCCGCGCGGTGCAGATCGACATCGACGCCAGGTACATCGGGATGCGCTATCCGTACGAGGTCAACCTCGTCGGAGACGCGGCGGCTACCCTGCGGGCGCTCATCCCGCGCCTGCACCGCAAGGAAGACAGATCCTGGCGCGAAAAAGTTGAGGCGAACGTGGCCCGCTGGTGGGAAGTCATGGAAGCCGAGGCCATGGTGGAGGCCGACCCCATCAACCCGATGCGGCTGTTTGCCGAGCTGTCTAGCCGGCTCCCCGGCGACGCCATCATCACCGCGGACTCCGGCTCCTCCGCCAACTGGTACGCGCGGCAGCTGAAGTTCCGTGGCGACATGCGCGGCTCCCTGTCCGGCAATCTCGCCACCATGGGCCCCGGCGTGCCATACGGGATCGGGGCGAAGTTCGGCAACCCCGGCCGCCCGGTGATCGTGTTCGCCGGCGATGGGGCCATGCAGATGAACGGACTCGCCGAGCTGATCACCATCAAGCACTACTGGCACGAGTGGACCGACCCCCGCCTGATCATCGCGGTCCTGCACAACGACGACCTCAACCAGGTCACCTGGGAGATGCGTGCGATGGAAGGCGCGCCCAAGTTCCCCGAATCCCAGAACCTGCCCAGTATCGACTACGCCGCCTTCGCCGCCAGCCTCGGCCTCCAGGCGATCAACGCCGACAAGCCCGACGACATCGGGCCAGCCTGGGACCGGGCGCTGGGCGCCGACCGGCCCACCCTGATCGATGCCCGCACCGACCCGAACGTGCCGCCCATCCCTCCGCACGCCACATTCGAGCAGATGAAGGACGCCGCGCACGCGATGCTCAAGGGCGACGAGAACCGGTGGGGCGTCATCAAAGAAGGCGTGAAGACCAAGGTCCAGGAATTCCTGCCGCACACGGAGCACTGATCGATCAGTCGGGACTGTAAAAACTTGACAGCCCCGATCAGTCCGCGGCCTGGCTGGCGTTCCGGCGTAGTGTTGTAGCCAGGTCGGACAATAGCCGTTGGGTCCAGTCCCTGCCTGACTGCGGTGGCAGGAAGGCGGCCTGGTGGTGGGTGTCGAGGCGGGTAGCCGCGTCTGCGGCGGTCAGGTCCGCACGGATCCTCGGTGTGGTGTGCCGCTGGGGTGCGCAGGTGGCTGAGAGCCGGTCTGAGGTGGTGTGGGGCCTGGTCGCCGCGCACGCTGCCGGCGCAGGGCCGGCGGGTGTCGGTCGCGGATGTGTGTGCGGTGGCTGTTGGGTCGGTGGGGGTGAGCGGGGCGTGGGTGACGGCGGCCAGCGGCCGGGGGCTGGACTTCGCGGTGTGTGTCACCGATCAGGTCTGTGAGCGGCTGGTTGAGGTGCAGCTGGTGCTGGGGGAGGGGCCGTGTCATGACCTTTTGGCCCGCGCGGCTGGGCCGGTGCTGGCCGCGGATTTGGGGGAGGGCCGGTTTGGCCGCCGGTGGCCTGGGTTTACGCCGGAGGCACGGCGGCTGGGCGCCGGGGCGGTGTTTGTGTTCCCGCTGGCGATCGGGGTGATCCGGGCGGGGGTGATGGGTTTGTACCGCCGGTGGCCGGGTCCGCTGGCGGGTGGGCAGTTCGGTGATGGGCTGTTGCTGGCGGATGCCGCGACGGTGTTGCTGCTCGACAGCCTGGCCGGCCGCACGAATGGCGGGGCGGATGGTGGGGCGGTTAATGGTGGGGGGCGGGGGGGTGGGGGGGTGGTGCTGGCGGGGCAGTCGCCGGATCTGGCGGTGCACCGGGCGGAGATCGACCAGGCGACCGGGATGCTGACCGTGCAGTTGGGGGTGAGTGCGGCGGAGGCGTTTGCGCGGTTGCGGGCTTACGCTTATGCGCAGGACCGGCGGCTGGCTGAGGTGGCTGGTGACATCGTTGCCCGGCGGTTGCGGTTGTCCCCTGACCTGCCCCGGGGCGGCGGGCCATGACCGGGCCGGCCGGGCCGGCCGGGCTGGTGAGATGGGTTTTGTGCTACCGGCGAGAGGGTGGCCTTGAATGGATTCTGACCTGCTTTCTGACACCTTCGTCGGCCTGGCCGACACGATGGTCGCCGACTTCGACGTGATCGACTTTTTGCACATGCTGACCGACCGTCAGCGTCCGCCTGCTGTCTGCGTCGGCGGCGGGGGTGGTGCTGGCTGACCCGCGTGGTGCGCTGCGGGTGGCGGCGGCGTCCAGCGAGGCCGCGGAGCTGGTGGAGTTGTTCCAGATCCAAAACGATGAGGGGCCGTGCCTGGATTGTTTCCGCACCGGGCGGCCGGTCAGCGCCACCGGCCTGGCCGTGCTGGGGGAGCGGTGGCCGCGGTTCGCGGCGGCCGCGGCGCAGGCCGGGTTCGACGCGGTGGAGGCTTTGCCGATGCGGCTGCGTGATCAGGTCATCGGCGCGCTGAACCTGTTCCGGGCCGGGCCGGGCCCGTTCGACCCGGCGGACCTGCGGATCGCCCAGGCGCTGGCCGATGTCGCCACGATCGGGTTGCTGCAAGAGCAGTACGTGCGCCGCAGCGAGGCCCTCGCCGAGCAGCTCCAAACAGCCCTCAACAGCCGGGTCATCATCGAGCAAGCCAAAGGCAAACTCGCCGAGCGCCTCGGCACCGACATGGACCACGCCTTCGGCCTGCTGCGCGAGTACGCCCGCAACACCAACCAGCAACTCACCGACGTCGCCCGCACCTTCGTCGACAGCGCCAGCCCAGACTTCCCCCCACCCGCCCGCGCACAACCACGTTAAGAGATCAGTCAGCCGCGGCGGTAGCGGTCGGCGTCGGATTCCCGGAGGGTGAGGCCAAGGCCAGGCTGATCCGGGTCGGGGGTCAGGATGCCGCCGTCGGCGTCCAGCGCTCCGTCGAAGAACATGCGCTCGATCCGCTGGTGGTCGTGGAAGTACTCGACGTGCCGCAGGTTGGGCACCGCGATGCCGGCCCGGGCGTGCAGGTTGGGGGCGCAGTGCCCGGAGACCTGGAGGTTGTGCGCCGCCGCCAGGGCGGCCGAGCGCAGGAACTCGGTGATGCCGCCGCACCGGGTCACGTCCAGTTGCAGGCAGTCCACCGCGCCCGAGTCGATGAGGGCGGCCGAGTCGGCCAGCGACCAGCTGTACTCGCCCGCGGCGACGTCGGGCAGCACTTGGCGCCGGACGGCGGCGAGCCCGGCCAGGTCCTGGGAGGACACCGGCTCCTCGAACCAGGTCACCCCGTACTGGGTCATCCAATCGGCGACCCGCACCGCCTGGCCCACCGTGTAACCGCCGTTGGCGTCCACGTAGAGCTCGGCGTCGGGGCCGATCACCTCCCGGGCGAGCGCCACGCGCTTGAGGTCCCGGCGGACGTTGGCGCCCCAATCCTGGCCGATCTTGATCTTCACCCGTGGGATGTGGTCCTTCTCCACCCAGCCGGCCAGCTGGTCACGGGTCTGGCCGTCGTCGTAGCTGGTGAAGCCGCCGCTCCCGTAGACGGGCACGCTGTCGCGGGCTTGGCCGAGCAGCCGGGTCACCGGGCAGCCGAGCAGCCGTGCCTTGAGGTCCCACAGCGCGATGTCCACGGCGGAGATCGCTGTCGCGGCTACGCCAGGCCGGCCGATGTTGCGCACCGCACGTGCCATTGCTTCCGCCGCACCGGGGACGTCCAGTGCGCTGCGGCCAGCGACCGCGCCTGCCAGCACGTCCGTGATGACGCCCTGAGCCGCCGCGGCGCCGTAGGTCCAGCCGATGCCCTTGGCCGCGCCGGCGCGCACCGAGGCGAGCACCAGCGTGGTCTTGTCCCAGGCGAGCGTCCCATCCGCCTCGGGGGCATCCGTCGGGATCTCGTATACCGCTGTGGTTATTTCCCGCACGGCGGGCCCATCGTCGCGCACCGCTGGTTCCCCCTTGCTCAGGTTTGTGGCTGGTGTACCAGCTACCAGCGCAGGCCCCGGTCAAACGCGGGCCCCGTAATTTCCGTAAAGCATGTTTGTTCTTTTGCCTGCCGGACAGATGGATCCGCCGAAGCGACGGGCAAGGCGGCGATTGCCACCACCCTGTTCCGCGACAAGATCGAGCAGCTCAAGGGATGATTTCGATGCAGCGGGAACCATCGGAACTGGCCGTGGCCAACCCGGCGGCCGCGGCCGACGCGGAGCAGCACGTCCGGCAGGAGATCGCCGGGGTGGAGGCCCGAGTGGCCCGGCGGGCGAGGCACCTGGTGCGCTGGCTGGCCCTTCCGGCCGGTGCGCTGGCCGGCTGGCTGGTCGCGCGCAGGCGGGCCAGGGGATAAGCGGCTGCGGTCCCGCTAAGCCCCTGGGGTCGGGACCGCGGCTCAGCTCTTGTTGTGCCGGCGCCGGGCTCTGCCGCGCAGCTTTCTGGTGTCGCGCAGCTCGACGAACGGCTCGGCGCCGGGCGGCGCGCCCGCGGCGATCGCCCGGCCGCGTTCGAGTTCGGCGTTGAACTCGGCGCCGAACAGGATCGCGAGGTTGGAGATCCACATCCAGATCAGGAAGATGATGATCCCGGCGATGCTGCCGTAGACCTTGTTGTAGTGCCCGAAGTTGGCGACGTAGAGCGCGAACAGGCCGGAGGCGATGAGCCACACCACGATCGCCACCAGCGCGCCGGGGCTGACCCAGCGGAACCGGCGCTTGGCGTTCGGGCTCGCCCAGTACAGCACCGACAGCATCAGGCCGAACAAGATCAGCAGCACCGGCCACTTGGCGATGCTCCACGCGGTCAGCAGCGCCGAGCTGGCCCCGATCACCTGACCCACATGGCGCGCGATGCCGCCGGTCAGCACGACCATGAGTGCGGACGCGGCGAGCAGCACGACGAGCAGCAGGGTGACGCCGAAACGCAACGGGTACGTTTTCCAGGCCGGCCTGCCCTCGGGCACGTCGTAGACGGCGTTGGCGGCCCGCATGAACGCCGCGACGTAGCTGGACGCCGACCACAGACCGAGCACGATCCCGACGATCGCGATAACACCGGCGGTGGCGTGGTGTTGCTGGAGGTTGCTCACGGCGTGCTGGATGATCTGCCGGACCGCGGCGGGCGCCGCGGCGGTGAGGTTCGTCATCAGCGGCTGGGTCGCGGATCTGCCGAGCAGCCCGAGCAGGGTCACCAGGGCCAGCAGCGCGGGGAAGATCGCCTGGATGCCGTAGTAGGTGAGCGCCGCCGCCCGGTCCTGGAGCATGTCGCTCTTGAACTCGCCCAGCGACCGCTTGCCAGCGGCCAGCCAGGAGCGCCGCCCCAGGTCGGTAGGTGATTCGGGGGCGTCCCCAGCGGGCGGCCTGTCGCGGCCCGGCCGGCTGGCGGCCGGTACGTCCCGGTGCGTCGTGTCGGGCCCGGTCATCAGCCGGCCTGCTTTCCCTGCTCGCGCCCTTCCTCGTCGCCCGGCCAGGTCCCGGTCAGCTTCTTGGCGCCGACCGCTGCGGCACGGTCCACCACGGCCCTGACCACGGCGAACAGCGCGCCTTGCAATGCGGCGGCGGTGAGCACCTCCGGCCAGCCCCGGTCGGCGTCGGTCGCCTTCGGCACCTCGTCCTCACGGGCCGCGAGCTTCCACGCCTTGTTGAACATCGCTCCGGCCAGCATGCCGCCAAGCACGCTGACCACCAGGCTCACGGATTTGTACAGCAGCTTCGCCATTTGGTGCGACTACCCGGATACGGTCGCTCCTAACGCACACTCGCAGGCCGGCCATTCGCCGGCCAGGCCGCAGGATGGATCCATGCCCATACAGACCGAACCGGCCCAGCCAGAGCCGGTGACCGCCAGCCCGGCCCGGCCGGTCCGGCGCCCCCTGCTGACCCAGGACTGGCGCGACCTCACCTTCCTGCACTGGCCGGTGGACACCCCCGCGGTTGCGCGGCTGCTGCCGCCCGGCACCCGGCCCGATCTGTTCGACGGCGTCAGCTACGCCGGGCTGATCGCGTTCCGGATGGACCGGGTCGGCTGGTTCGGCCTGCCCCCGATTCCCTACCTGGGGTCGTTCCCGGAGGCCAACGTCCGGCTGTACTCGGTGGGACCCGACGGCAGGCGGGGGGTGGTGTTCGGCTCGCTGGACGCGGCCAGGCTGCTGCCGGTGCTGACCGCCCAGGCCGGTTTCCGGCTCCCGTACCAGTGGGCCCAGATGCGGGTGCGGCGGCACGGCGACGTGTTCAGCTACGCCAGCAGGCGCCGCTGGCCGCCGGCCGGCCCGCAGGTCAGGCTCCGGGTTCGGGCCGGCGAGCGGCTCACCGAACCGTCGGCCCTGGAGCAGTTCCTCACCGCCCGCTGGGGGCTGCACGTCACCTGGTACGGCGGCCGCACCCTCTACGTGCCGAACGAGCACCCGCCGTGGCCGCTGTACCGGGCCACGCTCCTGCATCTAGAGGAGAACCTGATGCAGGCGGCCGGCCTGCCAGCGCCCGAATCCGCGCCGGTCAGCGTGCTGTACTCGCCGGGCGTCGCGGTCCGCCTGGGCGCTCCGCACGGCGTGAGCAGCCGGTCCGGCCGTGACGGACCCGCTCAGCGGGAAACCTCCTGACCGGTGCCGAGCAGGGTGCGTACCGCCGCCTCGATGGCCTTCGCGTCGATACCGGCCGCGGGCAGCTGTTCCGCCGGGGTGGCCGAGCCGGGCATTGTGTGCACGGCGAGCTTGGTGACCGCCGGTGGCCGTTGGCGAAGGCTTCCACGGTGGAGGGCGGCTAATCATCTGCGGCGTCTGCCGGCTTCGTCGCCGGCATTGGCGATGATGTGCCGCCACGCACGGCCGCGCTGGCCGCCTGTTCGGATTGCCCAGGGGCCGCGGTCCGCTGTCGCAGCCACCTCCGCTTCGCCTGCATGTACGCCCGCCCCTCAGAGAGGTCGTGTGGTGAGCGCATGCCCTTGTGGGTGAGCAGGTAGGGAATACCAACTGCGAGGGCCACGATCACCACGCCGGCGAAGATACTTATCCAGACCAGACCCGTCATGATGCGCCTCCCTTGTGTCGCGTTCCGCGTTTGCGTGGGAGGGGCTTCCCCCCTGAGCGCGAAGCTAACGTCACCAGCCGACGGCGTGACCCCGGCAGCGCTGGGGTAAATGATCAGCGCGCCGAATCCGGGGAAGCCGACGTGCCGATCGGCGAGGCGCTGGCACGCTGCGATGCCCGCTTCGCCCAGGCGTGGTGGCATCCCCAGCCTTGCAACCTCGGTCCCGGTCGTAGCCGTCGGCAGGGGTCTGAGCCCGTTCAGCGCCGGCGTCGCCTCGTCGCCTCGTCCCCGGCGTTGGCGATGATCACGGCAACGGGCGGGATCGCCATCGCCACGACGGTCATGACCACGGCAGCGATGACCGAATACAGCCGCACCACCGCCCAGGCGAGCACGAACATGGCCAGGCAGACGGCCATCAATATGAAGTACAGCCGATCTCGCATCAAGCGTTTACTGCCCTGGCGACCTTGCTCGACACCAACTACCGGCACGCTGTCCCATGGCGAAGGCGCTACCTGGGTGAATGGCGGGCCACAGACCGGGTAGTGGCCCGCGCACCAAGCGCGGGAGCGCAGACCGTTCGGATAACGGGAGGTAGCGGATATGCCCAGGGGATCCAGCCCCAAGCGGGAGCGGCAGTACGAGCACATCAAGGACAGCGCCAAGAGGCGGGGCGAAAGCACCGGCCGGGCCGAGGAGATCGCCGCGCGCACGGTGAACAAGGAGCGTGCCCGGTCCGGGGAGGCCAAGACGGCGAGCAAGACCTCCACCCAGGACATGTCACCGGGGCGGCGCGGCGGCCTACGCTCACACCGGGGCGCCGGCGGCCCGACCAAGGCCCAGCTCTATGCGGAGGCACGCCGCCGCGGCGTGAAAGGCCGCTCGTCGATGACCAAGGCGCAGCTTGCCCGCGCGGTCGGCCGCTGACGCGGCGCAGGAGAGCCGCTGTCAAACGCCGGGCACGGGGTAGCGCAGCAGCGCGCCGATGCCGTGGCGGGGTGGCTGCTCGCCGTCGGGGATGAAGTGCAGCTCCGCGTCGGTGCCTGCCACGGCCCGGACGATCGCCGCGTCGGCGCGGTCCTGGACGATCCGCTCCACGCCGCGCTCGCGCAACTCGGCCTCGGACGCCGCCACGTCCGCCGGGGCCGGACCGATCCAGGCGTGGTCCGTCGAGGACGGGTCGTCGGCGATGAACACGTCGGACGCCTGCCCGTCCCGCAGCGCCGCCAGCGTCTCGGCCAGCCCTTCGGTTGCCTGGCCGGTCCCCAGCCTTGCCCGGAAGTCGTCCAGCCGGCGCCGGGTTTCGGCGTCGGCGCGGGCCTGGACCGCCTCCTCGGCGGCGGCGGCCATCAGGGCGGAGTCCGCGCCGACCTCCCGGTCCACGATCACGGCCAGATCGCGCAGCGGGGTACCGAGGTGCTCCAGCAGCAGCGACCTGGCCCGGGTGTCCCCGCCGACCACGATCAGCCCGGCCCGGATCTGCGCCGCCGCGGTCGTGACGGCCTCGGCCAGTTGCTTGGCGTTCTCCGCCCAGGCCTCCTCCGCCGAGCGCTGGTAGCGGTCCTGCGACCAGCCGCCCACGGAGGTCTTGTGCACCGGCCAGCCGGTCCCGGCGACCTCTTCGGTGGTGACGTCGTCCAGCGTGCGCACGGCCACCACCTCGCCCCCGGCCCGGTCGGCGCGCACCTGCACGTGCGGGACCTGTGGCGGGCGCTGTGCCAGCAGTGGCATCAGGTGGGGGAGCGGGGCGTAACTGGTGAACTCGCGCCGGGGCGGGTGCGGCAGCGACGCCGCGAAACCGGCGGCGCCCGCCGAGGCGAACACCGCCCGGCCCGGCGACGGGTGAGCCGGGCCGCTGAGTTGCTCCAGCGCGCTCAGCGTCGCCTGGTCGGCGCCAGCGGCGGACAGTTGCGCCAGGGCGGCTTGCCAGTGCAGCCCCACCGCCTGCGCAGCGTCCGCACCGGCGCGGGACGTGTCCAGGTAGACCGACGCATAGTTGTCCGTTCCCTCGTACAGCCGACGCAGGAAACCGAGCCGCATGAGAACCTCCTCGCCGGTCGCTTGTCCGGCCCGGAGACTAGCACCGCCAGCAAAATTATGGGGCTGTCCCGTGCAACCCGCTCCTTTCGCGCTGTGCGTGTTCCTCTCTGCCCCGTGCCGAAAACCAAACACCGGCGGATACCCGGATGTCGGGGCGGGCCGCCCAGATGTGTCACCACCGGAGGTTTAGCCCCACGTGACTGGGAAGCCGCAAGGGACCGACACCTCGACACCAGACATGGGGGAAACCATGGCGAACGTCTTCAAGGTCCTGGCGAACGATCACGAGCAGGTCAAGCTGATGCTCATGGAGTTCGAAGCGGGACCGACCGCCGCGACGGGCGCGAGCGAGAACGAGCTGGCCCTGCGCAAGAAGATGGCCGAAGAGCTCATCATCTCCGAATCCAAGCACGAGGCCGTTGAGGAGATGTACTTCTGGCCCGCGGTCCGGGAGCGGATCCCCGGCGGCGACCGGCTCGCCGACAAGGCCATCGGCCAGGAGCAGGAGGCCAAGGAAGTCCTCACCAAGCTCGACAAGCTCGATGCTGACAACCCCGAGTTCGAGTCGCTGCTCAGCAAGTTCATCACGGCGGCCCGGGAGCACATCGCGTTCGAGGAAGCCCAGGTGTGGCCCGCGCTGCGCTCCGCGCTCACCGAGCCGGAGGCGGTCGAGATGGGAGACAAGATCACCGAGGGCAGGAAAACCGCACCCACCCGGCCGCATCCGCACACGCCGCCCAAGCCGGGAGTGCTCAAGGCGGCCGGGCCTGCCGCGGCCATCGTGGACCGGGCCAGGGACGCGGCCACCGGCCGGGGCCAGGACTGACGCCCACCGCGCCAATCGCACAGGAGGAACAGAGATGGGCACGCCGGGCCTGCCCACGTACGGGCCCGGCGTGCCCGCCTAGCACGGCGGCCGCGCCCCGATGCCGGCCGCCGTGCGCCTGCCCACCGCAGAGCCGTAATCCCGGCGGCGCTGCGGCGCGCCGTTTCCCCGTGGAGTTATTTCTTCGCCCTGGCTTTCCGTGAACCAGGTCTGCCGCGCTGAGCCGGTCTTCCGCGCACGCGTTCTCCCGGAAGACCCCTTCGCCGGCGCTTTCCCGGTCGCTGCACTGCCCGATGATTTCTTGGCCGCGTCCAGGCTGGCCCGCAGCGCCCGCGCCAGGTCGGTCACGTTGGTCGCGGCGGGCGGCTCGTCCGCGGGCTGGAAGTCCTTCTTGCGCCGCTTCGCGTCGATGAGATCGTTGACCCGGTCGGTGTAGGTGTCCCGGTAGTCCGACGGCTTCCACGGCCCGCTCAGCGAGTCGATGAGCTGGCCGGCCATGCGCCGCTCTTGCGCGGAGAGCGTGACCCGCCCGGGCAGGTTGCCGATCTCGTCGTGCGGATCCCGGATCTCGTCCGCGAAGAACAAGGTCTCCAGCACCAGCAGGTCACCGTCGGCCCGGACCGCCGCGAGATATTCCTTGTTCCGCATGACGAGGCTGGCGATGGCGGCCATGCCGGAATCCGCCATCGCATCCCGAAGCAGGGCGTACGCCTTCGTGGCCTCGTCGTTGCCCGGGCCTAGGAAGTATGCCTTGTTGAAATAGATCGGGTCGATCTCGTCGAGGTCGGCAAAGGCATGGATGTCCAGGGACCGCGACCGGCCGGGGGCGACGGAGTCAAGCTCGTCCTGGTCGAGCAGCACGTAGTTCCCCCCGCCGATGTCCGCGCCCCTGACGATGTCGGCGTAGTCGACCTCGTGTCCGGTACGCTCGTTGACCCGCTGGTAGCGAATGCGGTCGGAGGTGCCCTTCTCGAACTGGTGAAACGTCGGCTCGTGCGCCTGTGTCGCTGAATAGAGCTCAACGGGGATCGATACCAGGCCGAACGAGATCACGCCCGACCAAATAGCGCGCGCCATGACGCCCCCCTCCAGCCCGTTCCGCCGTTCCCGGCTAGTCCTCGCCCAGCTTGCGGGCGAGTTCGTCGCGGCCCATCTTCGAGCGGCCTGGCAGATCGCGCTTCTTGGCGATCTCGTACAGCTCCGCGCGGGTCTTGGGCGAGCTGCCGCCGGTGCGCTTGCGCTGCGCCACGGCCGCGCCCTGCTTGCCGAGGGCGGTCCGGGTCTTCGACGGCATATGCGCGATCGTCTTCTTGCTGGCCGCTGATTGCTGGGCCTTCTTCACATTGCGCTTGGCCGCCTGCGTCTGCTTGTTCGAAGCCATGATTGTCTGCTCCCGTCACATCGTTGATCAACACACCCTGCTCTACCCGGCGGCCCGGCCTGGTAACGGTCCCCGCTGGGTGGTGACGAAGGCGGCCCATTGGCGGGCGAGAATGTTGTCCACCCCGGGCTCCAAACCGCCGCAGACCTCCGCCACCAGCTCCTCCTCCCGGGAGAAGTGGCTTGTACAGGCGCTGTGGGCAGCGGTGACGGCCCGCCACCAGTGGACCGAGCCGGCGTCGAGCAGCGTCACTTCCCCCACCACCTCGCGTGTGTCGTCGTGGTCGGCGGTCGCGGCATCGAGCATCGCCGTGACGCGTTCACCGCGGCCGAACAGCACCGGGTAACAGATCTCCTCCTCGGCGATGAAGTGGAGTTCGAGCAAGTCGGCGAGCCGGGCCCAGATTTGGCGCAGCCTCGAGCGCGCCAGGGCGGGTTCGCCGACCCGGGCAACATCGTCGAGCGCGCGGAAGAGCCGCAGGATGTGCCTGTGGTCGGCCGCGATCAGCGCACCGATCTCGGTGGTGGCGGCGGCTGCCAGTCGCGCGGGGCTGGCCTGCGCCGGCCGAGTGCCGGCGGTGCCGGGGACTACTGCGTTCATGACCGGGTCTCCTGGGTGCTGGCCGGCCCGCGACAGCGCAATGGCCAGCCATCTGGCCACGCGGAGGCGGGGCAGCCCGCAACTGTGTGGGCGCCCGCGCATTTCGGGACGCCCTTCATCTCGGCTCACCGGGCAACGATGGCCGCGGCGAGCGTGCCGCCTCCGGTGCCCCACCCAGTTCGAGGGCAGACCGGAACCACCTGCCAGCGACGCCTGCTACCCGGATGGCTGACGGGCAAACACCACTTGACGCGAGCTTGGCCGGAGAGCGACAGTGCTGCGCATGGTTGAGGTGACCCAAGCACTGGCTGAGCGGGTATCCGAAGTTGCGCGGCTGCTGGAGAGCGACGACGACCGGGATGCGGCCATGGCGCGGCTGACCAGCCTCGGCGTCGAGCTGGTCCCCGGCGCCACGGCCGCCGCCGTGACCGTCGCGGCAGGTGATCAGACGCACACCTTTGCCTCTTCCGATGAGCGGGTCGATGAGCTGCACCGGCTCCAGTTCTCTTCGGGGACCGGGCCAGTGGTCGAAACCCTGCGTTACAACGAGGCGCGGCACGTCCGCGACGTCACCGCCGACCCGCGCTGGCCCGCCTTCTGCCAGGCGGCCTCTGAAGCTGGTTTCGGCAGCTGTATTACCTTGCCCCTGCACACGCGCGGGCAGCCGGCCGGGGCGGTGGCACTCTACGCCGAGAACCCAGACGCGTTCGGTGGCGCGTCCCTCGACCTCGCGCTGCTTCTTGCCGCGCAGGGCGGCACCGCCGCCCACAACGCGGACGTCTATGGTGCCTCCTGCCGGATGGTCGGCAACCTGCAGGTGGCGCTGGAGTCCCGCGCCGTCATCGAACAGGCCAAGGGCGCCTTGCACGCCGAACTCGGGGTCTCGACCGACGAGGCATTCCAGTTGCTCAGCCGCGCCTCACAGAACACCAACCAGAAGACGCGCGACATCGCGGCCAAGATCGTCAGCGGCGAACTCCGCGCCCGGCAACTGCGGTCGCGGACGCTATGACCGGTCATAGCGCGAAGGGCTTCGCCACGCCGAGTTGGGGCGCAGCCGTGTAACGGCCCGGTCTCCGGGTAGCGCCAGTGGCTGGTCACGAGAAGGGGCTGAGCTCGGCATGGTGGCGCAACGCGGCGCAACGACGAACAGAACGACGGCACACGGCGCGGATCCCGGCACTCTGCGGGCCGCGCTGGAGAAACGCGTCGACGGCGAGGTCAGGTTCGACGCCGGCTCGCGGGCGGCGTACGCCCACGACGGCTCGAACTACCGGCAGGTGCCCATCGGCGTGGTCGTCCCGCGCAGCGCGGACGCCGCCGTCGCCGCCGTTGCCGTGTGCCATGACGCCGGCGTGCCCGTGCTGTCCCGCGGCGGCGGCACCAGCCTGGCCGGCCAGTGCTGCAACGAGGCCGTGGTCATCGACTGGACCAAGTACTGCCACCACGTGGTCTCGGTCGAGCCGGGCGCCAAGACCGCGGTGATCGAGCCCGGTGCCGCGCTGGACAAGGTCAACGACTACTTGAAGCCGCACGGGCTGATGGTGGGGCCGAAGCCGTCCACGCACGTGAGCTGCACGATCGGCGGCATGATCGGGAACAACTCGTGCGGCTCCACGGCCCAGGCCTACGGCAAGATGGCCGACTCGGTGCGGCGGCTGGAGATCCTCACCTACGACGGCCTGCGCACCTGGGTCGGCGACACCAGCGACGAGGAGTACCAGCGGATCATCGCGGCCGGCGGCCGCAAAGCCGAGCTCTACCAGCGGCTGCGCGAGATCCGGGACACCTACCTGGGCCAGATCCGCACCGGCTACCCGAAGATCCCGCGCCGCGTGTCCGGCTACAACCTGGACCAGCTGCTGCCGGAGAACGGCTTCCACGTCGCCCGGGCGCTGGTCGGCAGCGAGAGCACTCTGGTCACCGTGCTGCATGCGGAAGTAGAGCTGTTCGAGATACCGAAGCATCGCTCGCTGGTCGTACTTGGCTACCCCGATATCGCCGATGCCGCCGATCTCGTGCCGAAGGTGGTCGGCCACAAGCCGCTGGCCTGCGAGGGCCTGGACGACACGGTCATCTCCCTGGAACGCGAGGAGCACCTGGCCGGCGACGCGCTGGACAAGCTGCCCGAGGGATCGGGCTGGCTGATGATCCAGTTCGGCGGCGACACCAAGGACGAGGCGCAGGCCAAGGCGCAGGCGCTCATCGAGGACGTCCAGGCCGACGGCGACCACCCGAAACCGCACGTCGCGTACGTGGACGACCCGGCCGTGGAGGACAAGCTCAACGACGTGCGCGAGGCGGGCCTGGGCGCCACCGCCTACCCGCCCGGCAAGCACGAGACCCACGAGGGCTGGGAGGACGCCGCGGTCCCGCCCGACCGTCTCGGCGACTACCTGCGGGACTTCCGCATCCTGCTGGAGCGCTACGACTACGAGCCCGCGTCCCTGTACGGGCATTTCGGGCAGGGCTGCGTGCACACCCGGATCCCGTTCGAGCTGCGGACGCCGGACGGCATCGCCAAGTACCGGTCGTTCGTGGAGGCCGCCGCCGACCTCGTGGTCTCCTACGGCGGCTCGCTGTCCGGCGAGCACGGCGACGGCCAGTCCCGGGGAGAGCTGCTGCCGAGAATGTTCGGCCCCGAGCTGATGCACGCCTTCGGGGAGCTGAAGGCGGCCTTCGACCCCGGCAACCGGATGAACCCCGGCAAGGTCGTGGACCCCTACCGGCTGGACGAGAACCTGACGCTGCGCGGCTGGTTCCCCGCCGAACCGAAGACGTTCTTCCACTACCCGCAGGACGGCCACAAGTTCACCGGCGCGGCGTCGCGCTGCGTGGGCGTGGGAAAGTGCCGCGGCGACGAGGGCGGCGTCATGTGCCCCAGCTACCGGGTCACCCGGGACGAGGAGCACTCCACCCGCGGCCGTTCCCGGCTGCTGATGGAGATGGTCCGCGGCGAAGTCATCACCGACGGCTGGCACTCCACCGAGGTCCGCGACGCCCTCGACCTGTGCCTGGCCTGCAAGGGCTGCCGGAAAGACTGCCCGGTCGACGTCGACATGGCGACCTACAAGGCGGAGTTCCTCGCGCACCACTACTCCGGCCGGCTGCGGCCACCGGCGCACTACTCGATGGGCTGGCTGCCGCTCCTCGCGCTGCTGGCCGCCGCGGCGCCCGGGGCCATGAACGCCGCCGGCCGGGCGCCCGGGCTCGGCCACCTGCTCAAGCTGGCCGGCGGCGTCGACCCGCGGCGTGAGCTGCCCCGGTTCGCCCGGCAGCGGTTCACCCGCTGGTACGCCCGCCGGGAGCAACGGGCGCCCGGGCCGCCGGTCATCCTGTGGCCGGACACCTTCACCAACAACTTCCACCCCGGCGTAGGCCGCGCCGCCGTCGCCGTCCTGGAGGACGCGGGCTTCGCCGTCGACGTGCCGGCCAAGCCGCTGTGCTGCGGGCTGACCTGGATTTCCACCGGCCAGCTCGGCATGGCCAGGCGGGTGCTGAAGCGCACGATCGCCGCGCTGCGGCCCGCCCTCGCCGCGGGCCAGCGCGTCGTCGTGCTCGAGCCGAGCTGCGCCGCGGTGTTCCGCTCCGACGCGGCCGAACTGCTCGGGTCCGACGACGCCAGCCTCCTGGCCCGGCAGACCACCACGCTCGCCGAGTTGCTGAGCGAGGCCCGCTGGCGCCCCCGGCCGGGCCACGGCGAGTCGGCCCCGCGCAAGGCCATCGCCCAGGTGCACTGTCACCAGCACGCGATCATGGGGTTCGGCACGGACGCCGAGCTGCTCAAGGCCTGCGGCGTGGACGTTGACGTGCTCGACGACGGCTGCTGCGGCCTGGCCGGCAACTTCGGCTTCGAGCGTGGCCACTACGACGTGTCCATGGCCTGCGCGGAACACGGGCTGTTCCCCGCGGTCCGGGAGGCCGGCCCGGGCACCGCGATCCTCGCGGACGGCTTCTCCTGCCGCACCCAGATCGAGGCCGGCCACCTCGGCCGGGAAGGGATCCACCTCGCCGAGCTGCTCGCCGGCATGCTGCCGCCGCCCACACAGACCCGCCAGGACCATACATAACGCCCAGCGGGCACCAACCCGGGTTCCGCAGGTTTGAGGCCCGGTTCCGGGGAGAGCGATGCGGTGGTGAGCGACGCGCGCGGTACTACAGGAACGTTGCCGGCGGAGCACGGCGGGGGCGAAGAGGCTAACGGCGGCACGCACCCCGTCCGGGAGGCGGCCAAGGTCGCCGCGGCGCAGGCCGAGGAAACCGGCGGGCTGGGGCGCCTCGGCCGGCCGATGGACCGGCGCTCGCCGTTCTTCATCGGCATGGCGGGCGCGGCCGGGGTCGCGGTCACCATCGGGCTGGTGGAGCTGGCCATCCGGGCGGGCTCGGTGCTGGTGCTCATCGGCCTTGCGCTGTTCATCGCGGCGGGCCTGGACCCGGTCGTCACGTGGCTGACCAGGCACCGGATGCCGCGCTGGGCGGCCGTCATCGTCGTGCTGCTTGGCGTGCTCGGGGTGATCGCCGGGTTCCTCGCGGCCGCGATCCCGCCGCTGGCCACGCAGACCAGCAAGCTGATCGCCGAGCTGCCGCACTACGCGCACACGTTGCAGGACCACAACTCGGCGTTCGGGCGGCTCAACGTCAAGTACCACATCGAGCAGCGCCTGTCCCACCTGCTCGCCACCCGGGGCAGCACGCTGGTCGGCGGGGTGCTGGGCGCCGGGGCGCTGGTGATCGGCGCCCTCGCGTCCACGCTGGCCGTGATCGTCCTGGTGATCTACTTCCTGGCGGGCATGCCCAGGATCAAGCTGTTCGTCTACCGGCTGGCGCCGCACTCCCGCCGGGCCCGGGTGATCCTGCTCGGCGACGAGATCTTCACCAAGGTGGGCGGGTTCGTGCTCGGCAACATTGTCACCTCGGTGATTGCCGGGCTCGGCACCTACCTGTGGATGCTCGCCTTCGGCATCCCGTACCCGATCCTGCTGGGGCTGTTCGTGGCCATCCTGGACCTGATCCCGGTCATCGGGTCCACGATCGGCGGCGCCGTGGTGTCCGTGGTCGCGCTGACCGTGTCGCTGCCGGTCGCGATCGCCACGCTGGCCTTCTACATTGCCTACCGGCTGGCCGAGGACTACCTGCTGGTGCCGCGGATCATGGGCAGCGCCGTCAAGGTGCCCGCCGTGGTGTCCGTGGTGGCGGTGCTGGTCGGCGGGGCGCTGATGGGCATCATCGGTGCCCTGGTGGCGATCCCGGTGGCCGCCGCGCTGCGGCTGCTGCTCCAGGAGGTCGCGTTCCGGCGCCTCGACCGCAGCTGAATGCGCTGCTTTCCCCGCCCCCGCGCTTCGCGCCGACCCCCCAGCCTGTGGCCGCGAAGACCGCCTCGGCCAGCGCGTCGGTCAGCGCGGCGTGCCGCGCGGCGCGGTCGGCGCCGGCCAGCATGATCATCGACGCGGCGTGCGCGGCATCCGCCCCGGCGCCCAGCGCGAACACGTCGGGCACCGGCACCAGGGCTGTGACCGCCGCCTGGACCAGGTGCCGGGCGCCGAGCACCTGTGCCACCCGGCGCCCGCGGCGGCCGGGGAACCGGCCCGTGGCCAGGTAGGTCACCACGCCCGGCGCCATGACCAGGGCCACCCCGTAGCCGGCCCGGGCCAGCTGCAACGTCCTGGCGGCGCGAGGTGCTCCCGCGGGATCGGTCACCGGCGCTGCCCGAGCCTGACCGCCAGCAAAGCCCCGGCGACCGCCGCCCCGGCGGCCAGCCCAGACGCCGCCCGGGCGTGCTGGGACAGCCACAGCTGCGGGCTGCGGCCATGGGACCGGTCGTCGAAGGCGCCGTGCGCGCCGTGATCGTGCCCGTTGACCCCGTCGACGGGGTAGAGCAGGTTGTCCGGCTGGCCGGGGTCGGCCGGCTGCTCCGTCTGCTGCGAGCCGTAGCCGGTGCGCGCCAGGTAGCGGTCCAGCAGGGCCGGAGCTACCCGGTTGGCCAGGATCGCGGCCGCCGTGCTCGCGCCGACCCAGTACTGCTTCCGGTGCGGATGATCGGCGGCGTACACGACGCCGCGCGCCGCGACCTCGGGCTGGTAGATCGGTGGCACCGGCTGGGGGTGCTTCGGCAGCCGGGACCGCACCCAGGAGAACTGCGGCGTGTTCACGGCCGGCATCTGCACCACGGTCACGTGCACACCCGAGTTCTCGTGCAGCAGCTCGCAGCGCAGCGACTCGGTGAAGCCGTTGATGGCGTGCTTGGCGCCGCAGTACGCGGACTGGAGCGGGATGCTGCGGGATCCGAGCGCGGAGCCGACCTGCACGATCGTGCCCTGGCCGCGTGGGCTCATCCGGCTCAGCGCGGCCATCGTCCCGTACACGAACCCGAGGTAGCTGACCTCGGTCACCCGCCGGAACTCCTCCGCGGTGATCTCGCTGAACGGCGAGAACACCGAGGTGAACGCGACGTTGACCCACACGTCGATCGGCCCGAGGTTCTCCTCGATCTTCCGGGCGGCCGAGGTGACCTGCTCGTAGTCGGCCACGTCGGCGCTGACCGCGACGGCCTTCCCGCCGGCCTCCTCGACCTCGCGGGCCGCTCCGTCCAGGCCGGCCCGGCCACGCGCGATCAGCCCGACGGACGCGCCGCGCTCTCCGAACAGGCGCGCGGTGGCGCGCCCGATGCCCGCGCTCGCCCCGGTAACGACGACGGTCTGCTGTTCCATGTGCTTCTGCCTCCAGTAGGTCTGGGTAAACCCGCTCCGCTACCCGCCCCTGCCGACGCAAACACCGGGGGGCGTGGCGCGGGGCAGCGAAGATCGATCGGCCGGGCCTATCACCCCCTCGCTAATCCCGATTGGACGCGCGACGTCCCTGGCCAGCACCATGGAGGGACAATTTCCGATAATTCGCATCGATTAACTAGACATCTGGCTTGCCGCGGCTTGGAGAACACCATGATGCTGACCAGCACCGGCCCGAGGACGATCCTGGCGGCCGCGATCGGGGGCGTGGCCATCCTGGTCGCGGGCTGCGCGAGCAGCGGCGCCGCGGCGCAGGCACCGTCCTCGAAGACCCCGATCACCGTGGGGATCATCGCGGACATGACCGGCTCGACGAAGACAATCGGCGAGCAGTTCATCAACGGCTCCGAGGCCGCGGCGAAGGTGTTCGGCCCGGTCGATGGCCGGTCGGTGAAGTTCGTGCCGGAGGACGGCGGCGACTTCAGCGCCTCGGTGGCGGCGGCGAAGATCATCCAGCTGAAGAGCCAGGACAACGCCACGGCGGTGCTCGGGATGGCCTCCAGCGAGTGCGAAGGAGCGATCAGCGTCGCCGGCCGGGTCCAGATCCCGATGATCGGGAACAGTTGCAGCATCCAGCAGGTGGTCGGGTCGGACTGCAACTACTGGTTCATCAACGGCGCGCCGTCGCCGGCCGTGGACGCGAAGGCGATGGCGATCTCCGCGCAGCGCCAGTTCCCCGGCCTGATCGGCCAGAAGTGGGTGGTGATCGGGGACGACCCGGGCTGGAGCGAGAGCGTCGCGCAGTACTGGGACTCGGTGCCCGGTGCCCGGCACGCGGGGGTGCAGATCGCCCCGTTCGGTACCGTCGACTGGACGCCGTACATCGCGAAGCTGAAGGCCAGCGGGGCGAAGGCCGTGCTCGTCGCGATCTCCTGGGGGGTCCAGTACGCGGCGTTCCTCCAGCAGGCGAAGGCGGCGGGCCTGTTCAGCCAGATGCAGATCGTGGCGCCCGTCGGCTTCCCGGAGAACTCGATGGTCCCCGGGTACGGGACCGCGGCGAGCGACTCGACGGTGCAGGCACTGCTGGCCACGAAGGTGCTCTCGCAGTACGGCGGGTCGTGGACCTACGTGGACCAGACGCCGGAGGGGAAGCGGTTCAACGCGCTGTTCTACAAGTCCTACGGCTACCCGCCGACCACGCAGGCGAACGTCGCGATGGCGGACACGTGGATGCTGCTGAGCGCGATCAAAGCGGTAGGGACCAGCCCGCACGCGCTGATGCAGGCGCTGACCACGCGAAGCTTCCAGACCCCGTACTGGACCCAGCCGCTGAGCGTGCAGCCGGGCGGGCGCCAGCTGAACGTGCCCACGTTCGCGACCAAGTTCGAGAAGCTGCCGCACCCGCAGTACGGGGTCAGCTACGCGAACAAGGTGCTGTTCGTGCTGCCACCCACTTCCGTGGTAGGTTCGGCGGCCTCGTACGGCTGCCACATCTCAGGCGGCTGAGGCAGACCCGGTGAACCCGTTCGGGTCGGTCACCCTCAGCCTGCTGGTCGTCAACCTGGTCGACGCCTGGCTGTACGGGTCGCTGCTCGCCGCGGTCGCCGTCGCCCTGACGCTGGTGTTCGGGCTCGGCCGGGTGGTGAACTTCGCCATCGGCGCGTTCTACGCGCTGGGTGCGTACGTTGCCTACTCGCTGGCCGGGAGGGTCGGCTACTGGCCGGCCATCGTCCTCGCCGCGGTCTGCGTGGCCGTGTTCGCCGGCGTGGTCGAGCGGGTCACGATCCGGCCGCTGCGGGGGCGTACCGAGATAAGCACGCTGCTCGCCACGTTCGGGCTGGCGATACTGCTGGACGGCCTGATGCAGGTCGTCTGGGGCACGTCGACCCGGACGATGAACAGCCCGGTCGGCGGGACCGTGCCGGTCGACGGCCAGCGGATCAGCGTGTTCATCTTCGTCGCCGCCGGGGTCGCCACCGCGGTCAGCGCTGGCATCTGGACGCTGCTGAGGACGACCCCCGCCGGGACGGTGCTGCGCGGCGCCAGCCAGAACGCGAGCATGGCCGAGTTGCTGGGCGTCAACACCACGGCCATGATGACCGGCCTGTTCGCGGCGTCGGCCGGGGTCGCGGCGCTGATCGGCGGCCTGGCCGGGCCGATCTTCTCGGTGCGGCCCGGGATGGACCTGGACTTCCTGATCGACGCGTTCCTCGCGGTGGTGATCGGGGGGCTGGGCAGCGTCCGCGGTGCTATCGCCGGGGCTTACCTGGTGGCGCTCGCCGCCAACCTGTCCCTGACGTTCATGACCGGCGACGTCGCGACGGCGGTGTCGTTCGTGGTCGTGGTCGTGATCCTGCTGGCCCGGCCGTCCGGCATCTTCCGCGAAGGAAGGGTGATCGCGTGAGCCGCCGGGTGTGGATTCCCCTGGTGGTGCTCGCGGCCGGGATCCTGTTCCCGCTCCTGGCGGCCGGGGACGCCTACAACCTCCAGCTCGCGGGCGACGCGCTCGCCCTGGGCACATGGGTGATGGGGCTGGACATCCTCGTCGGGTACACCGGGCTGGTTTCGTTCGGTCACGCGGCCTGGCTGGCGGTCGGCGCGTACACGTTCGGGTACCTCGCGCAGCAGGGATGGGACGCGGTACCCGCGCTCGCGGCGACGGTCGTGGTGGCGGCCGTGCTCGCGTGGCTGGCGGGGATCGTGGCGACCCGGGCCGGCGGGCTGGCGTTCGCGATCATCACCCTCGCCGAGGGCGTCGTCCTGTACACGCTGATCCTGCACATGAGCTTCCTCGGCGGCGGCGTCGGGCTGTTCGGGGTGCCGCTGCCCAAGGTCGCCGGGCTGAGCCTGCTGGGCAGCGAGCGGAGCCTGTACCTGTTCGCGCTCGCGCTCGCGGTGCTGAGCTACCTCGCGCTGCGGTCGCTCACCGCGTCCCCGGCCGGCGGGTTCTGGCGGGCGATCCGCGACGACCGGGTGCGCGCGCAGTCGATCGGGATCGAACTACGGCGGTACGAGGTCCTGGCGTTCGTGGCCGCCGCGGTCATCGGCGCGGTCGGCGGCGCCGCGTTCGTGGTGCTCAACGCCGGCATCGGGCCCGCGCAGTTCGACTGGAGCCAGTCCGGGCTGGCCCTGGTGATCCTGATCGTCGGCGGTTCCGGCACGATCTACGGCGCGGTGATCGGGGCGTTCATCTACGTCTTCGCGTCCAACTACCTCACCTCCAGCTTCGCCAGCACCTGGCAGGTGTACTTCGGCGCGCTGTTCGTCGCGCTCGTGCTGCTGATGCCGGGCGGCGTCGCCGGGGTGGCCCGGCTTACCTCCGGCAGGCTCCGCAGGCGGCTGGCATGACGGCGCTGCTCGAGGTCAACGGCCTGGCCAAGCGGTTCGGGGAGCTGCGGGCGCTGGACGGGGTCGGGCTGACGGTCGCCCAGCGGGGCGTGCACTCGATCATCGGGCCGAACGGCGCGGGCAAGACCACCCTGTTCAACTGCATCACGGGGGTGGTCAAGCCGGACGCGGGCCGGGTCGTGCTCGCGGGCCGGGACATCACCGGGCTCGGCGTGGTACCCCGGGTGCGGCTGGGGCTGGTGCGGACGTTCCAGGTCAGCAGGGTGTTCGGCAGCGTGTCCGCCCGGGAGAACGTCCGGCTCGCGCTCCAGAAGACCAGCATGAAGGGCCGGCTGGGGCTGCGGCTGAGCCGGCCCGCCCGGCACCGGATCGAGGAGCAGTGCGCTGAGCTGCTGGACGAGGTGGGGCTCGCGCCAGCCAGCCGGGATATCCCCAGCGGGATGCTTTCGCATGCGGACCGGCGGGCGGTCGAGGTGGCGATGGCGCTGGCGTGCGAACCTGTGCTGCTGTGCCTCGACGAGCCCACCGCGGGCATCGGCATCGGCGAAGCGGAGCGGATGACCGAGCTGATCGGCAGGCTTGGCGAGCGGCTGGCTGTGCTGCTGATCGAACACCGGATGAGCCTCGTGCAGCGCGTCTCGCGGCAGGTCAGCGTGCTCTCCCGCGGCGCGTTGCTGGCTCAGGGGGCGCCCGGGGAGATCGCCAGGGATCCGCGCGTGCAGGATGCATACCTCGGCCACCCCGCGGCCAGCGGGACCGCGGCGGCCCGCTCCGTGGCCGTAACCCGCTCCGGGGCAGCCCGCCGTCCGGTCACGCCGGGCGAGGACCTGGTCCTGCGCGACGTCCACGCCTACTACGGCTCCAGCCACGTGCTGCACGGGGTGAGCCTGACCGCGCGCCAGGGGCAGGTGTCGGGCATCCTCGGCCGGAACGGGGCGGGCAAGACGACCACGCTGGCCACCGTCATGCACCTGGTGCGGGCCCGGTCGGGTTCGATCCGGCTGGGGCCTCGTGAGCTGATGGGCAGCTCCACGCACGCGATCGCGGGCCTGGGCATCTCGCTGGTGCCGGAGAACAGGTGGGTTTTCCCGGACCTGACGGTCGAGGAGAACCTGCGCGTCGCGGCCGGCCCGCGGGCGCCGCTGGACGAGGCGTACGCCGAGTTCCCGGTGCTCGCGGAGCGGCGCCAGGCCAAGGGCGCCGAGCTGAGCGGCGGCCAGCAGCAGATGCTCGCGCTCGCCCGCACGCTGGTACGCGGCGCGCGGGTGGTCCTGCTCGACGAGCCGACGCAGGGCCTGTCCCCGGCCTATGTGGAAGTCGTCATCGGCTACATCCGGCGGCTGCGGGAGCGTGCCGTCACCGTGCTGCTCGTCGAGCAGAGCATCGACGTGGTCGCGGCGGTCGCCGACGCGGTCTACCTGATGCGTGACGGCGAGATCGCCGCCACGCTCACGCCCGCCGAGCTTGGCCGGGACAACGTGCTGGTGCAGGAATCGCTGCTGCTGGAACCGGGGCCGGGCCGGCCGCTGACCGCCGGCGGCCAGAGCGGGGGCGGGCGCAGGACGGGGGTGGGCGCGGAGCGCGGGGGGCGGGAGAAGCAGAGCGCGGGGGCGGGAAAAGCAGAGACAGGAGTTGCTCGCGAATGACCGATGACCAGATCACCTACCTGATGATCCGCGCCGTGCGCGCCGAGACCGGCGCCAGCCACGAGGAATGCCGGCAGGTGCTGGAGGAGAGCGGCGGCGACGTCGCCGGTGCCGCCGCGCTCTGGTTCGCACGCAAGAGACCGGGCGCCGCCAGGACTCCCGGTCTCCGTACGGCTGACCGGCCCGAACCCGAAAGGAACTAGCCATGCTCGACGTGCAGTACACCGACCCGATGCTGTTCTCGTACTGGGCGCCGCTCGGCAGCGGCGGGTTCGTCGTCTCGAACATCGAGCAGCGGACCGAGTTCAACTTCGAGGCGAACGTGCGCTACATCCAGGCCGCCGAGCGGACCGGGTTCGACTACGCGCTGATGCCGGCCAGGTACTTCGTCAGCCACGGCTGGCCCTCGCAGTTCGAGGCGGTGACCACGAGTGCGGGGCTGACCCAGGTCACCAGCCGGATCAAGATCCTTTCGGCGCTGCATCCGGGGCTGTGGCACCCGGGAATCGTCGCGAAGATGGGCGCCACGATCGATCACATGTCCGGGGGGCGCTGGGGGCTGAACGTCACCACCGGCTGGTTCAAGGAGGAGTTCATCGGCTTCGGCGAGCCGTGGCTCGATCACGACGAGCGGTACCGGCGCAGCGAGGAGTTCGTCCGCGTGCTCACCGGGCTGTGGACCGAGGACGAGTTCAGCTTCTTCGGCGACTTCTACCGCATCCACGACGCGCCGCTGCGGCCCAAGCCGCTGTCCAAGCCGCGCCCGGAGATCTTCCAGGGCGGCAACTCGATGGCGTCGCGCCGCATGGCCGCCAGGGTGTCGAACCTGATCTTCCTCAACGGCCACACGCTCGGCGAAGCCCGGAAAATCGCCCACAACGTCAAGGAGATGGCGCTGGACGAGGGGCGCGTGGTGCGGGGGATTACGGGCTCGGCCGCCAATGCCCGCCCAGATGACCAGCTCGGGCCGTTCGGCTGCGGGATGAACTGCTTCATCATCTGCCGCGACACCGAACAGGAGGCGCGGGAGGTGTTCCGTGACATCGTGGCGCACGCCGACTGGGAGTCGATCGACGCCTTCCGGCAGCAGGTGCACACCGGGGCCGGCCGGTCGTCCGCCGAGGGGATCGGCATGTGGACGGACTCGAAGGGAACCGACTTCGTCCAGCAGAACGACGGGTTCCGGCCGGACATGATCGGCACTCCGGAGCAGATCGCGGACAAGATCGAAGCGCTGCACTCCGCCGGGATCGACCTGATCCAGTGCGGCTTCCTGCACTACGAGGAGGACCTCGCGAACTTCGGCGAGAAGGTCATCCCGCTGGTCCGCGAGCGGGAGCGCAAGCTCGCCGCCGGAGACGGGTTCCGCCTCACCAGCTACGAGAGCGACCTCGCCGCGGCCCCCGCCCGGTGACCTGGCAGCCCCCGAACGAAGGAGAAAGACAATGTCGCTGAAGACGCTCATCGAGGACAGCCGCAGCGCCATCGATGCGGACCCGGCCAACGCGGCCGCCGCCTTCAAGGCCGCCGGGCAGCTGGTCGGGACGACCGAGGTCGCGGTCCGTGCGGGCAGCAAGACGCTCACGGTCGACGAGCCGCCGGCGCTCGGCGGCACCGACCTGGGCGCGAACCCGGTCGAGCACGCGCTCATCGCGCTCGCCTCGTGCCAGGCGATCACCTACCGCTTCTGGGCGGCGCAGCTCGGCATCGAGCTCGACAGCGTCGACGTGGTTGCCGAGGGCGACCTGGACGTGCGCGGCTTCTTCGGTTTCGACGACCGCGTCCGGCCGGGATTCACCGCGGTCCGGCTGAAGGTCACCCCGATCGGGCCGGAGCCCGCGGCGCGCTATCAGCAGCTTGCCGAGGCGGTCGACGCGCACTGCCCGGTGCTCGACCTGTTCAGCAACGCCACCCCGGTTCAGCGCACGATCGCGGTGACCGCGTAAGGGGCGCCTACGGGCCGTGGGGCCGCTGAATGCCCGGGCCGATCCCGGGTACGCAAGCCGGAGTCGGCGATCGTGCGCGAAGGAAACGAAGGAGGCGTGATGGCTACCGACCCCGAGAGCGAGGGCATGACCGCCGCGGAGCGGGACAGCCTGGCGGCCCAGGAGTTCGCCTTTCCCAGGGAGCGGAAGGAGCCCTTGACCGACGCCCGGCACGTGCGCAACGCGGTCGCCCGTTTCGACCAGGTCGAAGGCGTCAGCGATGCCGAGCGGGACCAGGCCTGGCAGCGGATACTCGCCGCCGCGAAACGCCACGGCGTCGAGGTCTCCGAGGAGAGCTGGCGGGACCTGGGCCGCGGTTAGCCCGGATCACCGGTCACCGCGACCCTGTGGTCAGGTGTCGATGACGGCCAAGGAGGACGGCGGCATCATCACGGCGTCGCCGTCCAGCGCGACGCCCGGGCCGGACGCGGCCAGGATCGCGGTTCCCCGGCCGGCCAGCGGCAGCCGCCGCGGCGACGGGCCCAGGCTGGCCGCGATCCGCAGCCGGCCGCGCCGGACCACCAGCCACCGCTCGTCCTCGCTGTAGTCGGCCCGGACCCGGTCCAGGCGTGGGTCGGTCAGCTCGGGCCGGGTTCGGCGCAGCGCGATCAGCTCCCGGTACCAGGTGAGTATGTTCTGGTGCTCACCGCGGTCCAGCTGTGACCAGTCCAGCTTGGAGCGCAGGAACGTCGCCTCGTCCTGGGGGTCAGGGACGTCCACGGCGGGCCAGCCGAACCCGGCGAACTCCGCCCGCCGCCCGTCCGCCACCGCCCGGGCCAGCCCCGGGTCGATGTGGTCGGTGAAGTACTGCCACGGCGTGTCCGCGCCCCACTCCTCGCCCATGAACAGCATCGGCGTGTAGGGGGCGGTCAGCACCAGGCCGGCCCCGACCTTGATCAGCGCGGGCGGCAGGTTCGCGGCGATCCGGTCGCCGGTCGCCCGGTTGCCGACCTGGTCGTGGTTTTGCAGGTAGCCGAGAAACCGGTGGGCGGGCACCCGGAAGATGTCCACCTGCCGCCCGTGGCTGCGCCCGCGGAACGCCGACCAGCCGCCGTCGTGGAAGAACACCCTGGTCAGGGTCTTGGCCAGCGCGGCGAGCGAGCCGAAGTCGCAGTAGTAGCCCTGCCGCTCCCCGGTGATCGCCGCGTGCACGGCGTGGTGGAAGTCGTCGCTCCACTGCGCGGTCAGCCCGTAGCCACCGGCCTCCCGCGACGTGACGAGCCGGGGGTCGTTGGCGTCGGACTCGGCGATCAGCACCAGGTCACGGTTCAGCCGCGCGGCCAGCGCCAGCACCTCGCTGGCCAGCTCCTCCAGGAAATACAGCGCCCGGCGGTCCTCCAGCGCGTGCACCGCGTCAAGGCGCAGCCCGTCGAGGTGGTAGTCGCGCAGCCACATCAGCGCGTTGCCGATCAGGAACGCCCGCACCTCGTCCGATCCCGGCTGGTCCAGGTTCACCGCCGGGCCCCACGGGGTCACGTGCGCCTCGGTGAAGTACGGCCCGAAGTCGCGCAGCCGGTTGCCGATGCCGACGTGGTTGTACACGACGTCGAGCAGCACCGCCAGGCGCCGCGCGTGGCACGCGTCGACGAACCGCTTGAGCCCGTCCGGCCCGCCGTAGGGCTCGTGCACCGCCCACAGGTTGATCCCGTCGTAGCCCCAGCCGTGCCGGCCAGGGAACGATGCGACCGGCATCAGCTCGACGGTGTCCACGCCCAGGTCGCGCAAGTGGTCAAGGCGCCCGATCGCGGCGTCGAAGGTCCCCTCGGGGGTGAACGTGCCGATGTGCAGCTCGTAGATCAGCGAGCCGTGCAGCGGCCCGCCCCGCCAGCCGCGGTCCGTCCACCGGAAGGTGGAATGGTCGTAGGTACGGCTAACGCCATTGATGCCAAACGGCTGGCGCAACGATCGCGGATCCGGCAGTGGGTCGCCGTCGTCCAGCCGGAACGCGTAGTCCGTGCCGGGCCCGGCGCCGGAAACGCTGGCCTCCCACCAGCCGCGATCCCCGGCCGCGGCCATCGGGTATCGCTGGCCACCGCTGTCCACGTCGGCACGTGAGGCATCGGGAGCCCAGACCCGGAACACAGTCACCGCGCAACCCTATGCAACTCATTCACCGCGCCACCCATGCGCCGTCAGACACCAGAAGAGCCACCGGCAGCCGTTCTGTCACAAAAGACAGCAGCAGGCGCGGACCCGCATGTGTGGCATCCGTGAGCAGGTCGCGCCAGCGTCCTTCGGGGACCTCCAGCACGGTACCGCCCCAGCCGCCCCGCTTGCGCAGGCCCGCGGGCAGCCGCGTGGCGACCGTGATCGCCTGGCCGTCGCGGCTGAACGCGACGGCGTGGCTGGCCGCCGGGCCGGCCGTGCGCAGCGGCGTGTAGCCGCCGGCGAACCAGTCCGGGTGCGCCCGCCGCAGCCGCAGCGCCCGGGAGGTCACCAGCAGCTTCTCCGCGTCCAGGTCCGCGGCCGGGGACCCGTCGTCCAGCGTGGCGAGCAGGGCGCGGCGCGGCGGGTAGTCGACCAGGCGCCGGTTGTCCGGGTCGACCAGCGCGAGCCCGGCCAGCTCGCAGCCCTGGTAGACGTCGGGCACCCCCGGCATGGTGAGCTGCACCAGCTTCGCGCCCAGCGAGTTCACCCGGGCGTCCGCTTCGATGCCGCTGACGAAGGCGGCGATGCCCGCGGTGAGCTCCGGGTCGCCGAGCACGGCCCGGGTGAAGGCCAGCGCGCCGGCCTCGTAGCCGGGGTCCGGGCTGGTCCAGGAGGTCGCCGTCTTCGCCTCGCGCATCGCCTTGACCAGGTACTCGGAAACCCGGTCGTACCCGATCGGCCAGGCCCCCACCAGCGTCTGCCACAGCAGGTACTCGGTGTCCGGCACGGGGCCGGGCCCGGGGCTCTGCTTGTCCCACCCCCGCGCTCCGCGCCCGCCCCCGCTCAGCGACCGGGCCCGGTCGTGCCAGCGCGTGACGGTGTCCGCCCACCGCTGCGGGATCTCGGCGAGCAGGGCCAGCCTGGCCCGGACGTCCTCCTGCCGCTTGGTGTCGTGCGTCGACAGCGTCGTCATCGTGCCCGGCCAGTCCCGGGCGAGCCTGGCCGCGAACTCGTGGAACTCCGCCGGGGTCAGGGCAAACCGGTCGGGGTCGCCGCCGACCTCGTTCTGCGCGGTCAGCCGCGGCCACCGGTAGAACGCGGTGTCCTCCACGCCCTTGGCCATCACCGGGCCGCAGGTCTGCTGGAACCGCACGACGAAATCGCGGGCCCAGGCGCCGTCGCTGGCGCGGCCGGCCACCAGCGCGGACACCGCGGCCAGCGCGCGGCGCAGCCGGGCCGGGAGCCGGGCTCTCGCGCGTGCCGTGGCGGCGGCCACGAGGCCCGCCGACGTGGCCGGGGCCGGCTCCCCGGGCTCCACGTAGGCCCGGTACACGCCAAAGGCGGTGAGCAGTTCGGTCAGCACCTCGTGGATGTCGGTGAAGCTCACCCCGCTGAGCACCGGGTCGTGCGCGCCGGCCAGAAGCCGGGCCAGCCGGTACACCTCCGCGGCCAGGCTGTGCCGGATCACCTCCCGCTTGGCGGTCTCCGCCACGCCGGCGAACCGCGCCGGCCCCTCGGTGAACCTCGTGTAGGCGGCGGTCAGCGGGCCGCCCCCGGCCGGGTCGGTGAAAACCCCGCCGACCGCGCCCAGCGCGTCGTAGCCGGTCGTGCCCGCGCAGCGCCAGTCCCGCGGCAGTTCCTCGTCGCCGGTGAGGATCTTCTCGGTGACCACCCAGGCGCCGCCGGTGGCGGCGGCCAGCCGGGCCAGGTAGCCGCGCGGGTCGGCCAGCCCGTCCGGGTGGTCGACCCGCAGGCCGTCCAGGAGTCCCTCGGCCACCAGGCGCAGCAGCAGGCCGTGCGTGGCGCCGAATACGTCCTCGTCCTCCACCCGGACCGCGATGAGCGAGGTGACGTCGAAGAACCGGCGCCAGTTGAGCTGCGTGGCGGCGCTGCGCCAGTCCGCGAGCCGGTAGTGCTGGGCCGCCAGCAGGCCGGGCAGCGGCAGGCTGGCCGTGCCGGGCCGAACCGGCAGCACGTGGCCGTGATAGCGCAGCAGGGGCCCGTCGTCGTGGAACTGGTTCACCGTGATGTCATCGAGGCAGTCGCCGAGCGGCCCGGCCAGGATCGGCAGCAGCAGCCGCCCGTCCTCGGCGGCCCAGTCCACGTCGAACCAGTGCGCGTACGCCGACCCGGTTCCGTCGCGGAGCACCGACCAGAGCTGGCGGTTGAGCGACTCGGGGACCGGGATGGCCATGTGGTTGGGCACGATGTCGGCGATCACGCCGAGCCCGTGCGAGCGGAAGCGCGCCACCATGTCCCGGAACGCGGGCTCCCCGCCAAGATCCGCCGAGATGCGGGAATGGTCGACCACGTCGTAGCCGTGCGTGGACCCCGGCGCGGCCTGGAGGATCGGCGAGAGGTAGACGTGGCTGACGCCGAGGGACGCGAGGTAGCTGGCGATCTGTGCGGCGTCGGCGAACCCGAAGCCGGGCTGAAGCTGGAGCCGGTACGTCGACACCGGGGCGGGCCTGCGGCGACCGGCGCTGGCTTCCACGGCTGAGGGTTGCCCGCCGGAGCGGATGTCAAAACCCGGACCGGGTTTGGGCCGGTCCTCGCGGGTAGAGGGCAGCCTCGTGGCTCGCGGACGTGGCACGATCATCACGTACCTATTCTTCCGGCCGGGAACGGCGACCGGGACGCAGACCGCCGGGGGAGAGGCGTACGCGCACAGGTACGCGGCGGATCACCTGGTGGGGGTGACCGGGGCCGCCCCGGCCCAGGAAGCGCAAGGTGCCTTGATCCTGCGGTATCTGCCCTGGGTAGAGCTGGCCACGCTGGTGGCGATCGCGCTCATCGTCGGCCTGCTGGCGCTTGTGCCGCTGGCCCAGTTCCGCGAGATCGCGGTCGCCATGGCCCTCGGCATCGTCCTCGACACGTTCGTGGTGCGCTCGCTCCTGGTGCCCGCGCTGGTGGTGCTGTTCGGCCGCGCGGGCAGCTGGCCCGGCCGTACCGGGCGGCACCCGGTGCGTGCGGCCGCGGGCACCCGCGCTGCCCCCGGCACCAGGCTTGATCCCGCGACCGCGGGTGAGCGGGAAAGGGCATAGCCGGCCATGTCAGCCACAAACGCCGCGTTGTTGCTCGCGGACAGGTACTCTCCGAGCCGTCAGGGCCGGCGCAGGAGCTGGATCGAGTGGTTGCGGACCTCGAGCGGGTCGCCGGGCTTGACCGCGGCCGCGCTCGCCGGTTCCTCCGGCGCCGCGGTGTCCAGTTCCTTGTCCCAGGCCTGCCCGTAACGGGCCGGGGGCACGGTGAACTCCAGGTCCTGCTCGCTGGCGTTGAACAGCAGCAGGAACGAGTCGTCGCGGACGCGCCCGCCGCGCTGGTCCGGCTCGCTGATCGCCTCGCCGTTCAGAAAGACCGTGAGCGACTTGGTGAAGCCCGCGTCCCAGTCCTCCTCGGTCATCTCCTCGCCGGCGGGGGTGAACCAGGCGATGTCGCCGAGGGCGTCGTGGGCGCCCCGGATCGATCTGCCCTGGAAGTACTGGCGGCGCCGGAACACCGGATGATCGCGGCGGAGCCTGATGAGCCGCCGGGTGAACTCGCCGAGCGCCTCGTCCGGGCCCCCGGGGGCCTCCGGCCAGTGCAGCCAGGAGATCTCGTTGTCCTGGCAGTAGGCGTTGTTGTTGCCCTGCTGGGTGCGGTTCATCTCGTCGCCCGCCACCAGCATCGGGATGCCCTGTGAGCAGAACAGCGTGGTGAGGAAGTTGCGCACCTGGCGCTGTCGGAGCGCGGTGATCGCGGGGTCGTCGGTGGGGCCCTCGGCGCCGCAGTTCCAGGACCGGTTGTCGTCGGTGCCGTCGCGGTTGTCTTCGCCGTTGGCCTCGTTGTGTTTCTCGTTGTAGGAGACCAGGTCGGCCAGGGTGAAGCCGTCGTGCGCGGTGACGAAGTTGACCGAGGCCACCGGGTGCCTGCCGTCGCTGGCGTACAGGTCGCTTGAGCCGGTGAGCCGGGAGGCGAACTCGGGCAGGGTCGCGGGCTGGCCGCGCCAGAAGTCGCGGATCGTGTCCCGGTACTTGCCGTTCCACTCGCTCCACAGCGGCGGGAAGTTCCCGACCTGGTAGCCGCCCTCGCCCACGTCCCAGGGCTCGGCGATGAGCTTGACCTGGGACACCACGGGATCCTGCTGGACCAGGTCGAAGAACGCGGACAGGCGGTCCACCTCGTGGAACTGGCGGGCGAGCGCCGCGGCCAGGTCGAACCGGAACCCGTCGACGTGCATCTCGGTCACCCAGTAGCGCAGCGAGTCCATGATCAGCTGTAGCACGTGCGGGTGCCGCATCAGCAGGGTGTTGCCGGTCCCGGTCGTGTCGAAGTAGTACTCGGGGTGGTCGTCGGCCAGCCGGTAGTAGGCGGTGTTGTCGATGCCGCGGAACGACAGCGTCGGCCCGAGATGGTTGCCCTCGGCGGTGTGGTTGTAGACAACGTCGAGGATCACCTCGATGCCCGCACCGTGCAGCGCGTGCACCATCGACTTGAACTCCGGCACCTGCTCGCCGCGGCTGCCGGTGGAGGAGTAGGCGTTGTGCGGCGCGAAGAAGCCGATGGTGTTGTAACCCCAGTAGTTCGCCAGGCCGTGCTCGGACAGCAGGTTGTCGGTGACGAACTGGTGCACGGGCATCAGCTCCACCGCGGTGACGCCGAGGTCGCGCAGGTGCCCGATCACCGCGGGATGCGCCAGCCCCGCGTAGGTCCCCCGCTGCGCCTGCGGTACCTCGGGGTGCAGCTTGGTGAGGCCGCGCGTGTGCGCCTCGTAGATCACCGTCTCGTCGTAGGGCCGGCGCGGCGGGCGGTCCCCGCGCCAGTCGAAGTACGGGTTGACCACGACCGAGCGCGGCACGTACGGCGCGGAGTTCTCGTCGTTGGGCTCGTCGGGGTCACCGAACGAGTAGGCGAACACCGCCGGGTCCCAGTCGACGCTTCCGTCGACCGCCTTAGCGTAGGGGTCGAGCAGCAGCTTCGCCGGGTTGCAGCGCTGCCCGGCCGCCGGGTCGTAGGGCCCGTGCACCCGGTAGCCGTACCGCTGGCCAGGCCCGATGCCGGGCAGGTAGCCGTGCCAGACGAACCCGTCCACCTCGCGCAGCGCGAGCCGGGTTTCGCCGCCGCGGTCGCCGAACAGGCACAACTCGACCTGGTCGGCCACGTGCGAGTACAGCGCGAAGTTGGTGCCGGAGCCGTCGTAGGTGGCCCCCAGCGGGTAGCTGCTACCCGGCCATAGGGCTTGCTCCGCCATTCCCCTCCGTTCGCGTGTCTGCTCTCTTGCTGGGGCCGTCCTGGCGGCTCCCGGCCTGCGCCGGAGGAGCGACCTCGTCCGGTGTCCGGGGTACCCGCGAGGATGCCGCCGCGCCCGATGGCCGGTCGTTGAAGGTTACCTCGACGTTCTCCTCCTGCCGCCGCTGGTTCTGCAGCGCCTGGAGCGCGATCGACGCCCGGTCCGCCTCGGTCAGCGGCGGCTGCACTATGGTCCGCGGCCAGAGCCGCCTGGTGAGCACCACGTTGACCTCGGCGGCGTAGACGGCGATCTGCGCTCCGAGATAGATCCACGCGACCAGGACGAGCACGACAGCGAACAGCCCGTAGACGGAGTCGCTGTGGGTGTAGTGGTGAACTACGGGAGCGGCCAGCGCCTGGAGCACGGTCCAGGTGATGCCGCCGGCCACCGCGCCGGGGACAAGGTCCCGGGCCGGCACCCCTTTGGGGGTGACCACGCGGAAGCTGACCAGGTACAGGGCCACGTTGCACAGCGCGGCGAGCACCTGCGCCAGCACCACGGTGATCACGACGTTGTGGCCGTACGCGACCAGGCCGGTGAGCAGCGTGCTGGCGATCACACCTACCGCAAGCACGCCCAGGAAGAGCATGGCCCGGCCCAGCCTAGGCAGGTACCCGGGCCTGGCCGGCCCGGGCAGGTTCCATACCTGTGCCATGGTGAACAGGCCAGCCTGCGCCAGGTTCTTCGCGCCCCAGGTCAGCACCGCCAGGCCGACGATCAGGCCGCCCAGGCTGGATCGCCTTAGCGCGTGGATGTTGCCGGTGAGCTGCTCCCCGACGAGCGGGAACTGGCTGGTGACGGCCCTCAGGACCTCGTGGCGCAGGGACGGCACGCTAGCCGCGACCGTGACGAGCACCGTCACCAGGATCAGCAGGAGCGGGAACACCGCGACGAAGGCGGACTGTGCCAGGTTCGAGGCAAGCACGCCGCCGTTGTCGTCGCCGTACTTCTTGACGACGCCGAAGACGAAGGCCGGCACCCGGCGCCGTTGCTGGGCGGCGTCGATTCGGCGTACTGCCCGCTCCACCGGATTCATGGCGGCAACCCCCGGATGTGCGTTCCTGGCCCTCGCTGCCCCGTCAGCCGTTCCTGCTCCCATCCGGGACGACGAGGACCGGGCAGGGCGCCTTGCGCAGCACGTACTGGCTCACTGTGCCGAGCAGCATGGACGTGCTCCCGCGGCTGGCCAGCACGATGAGCTGGGCGTTGAGCCGCTGTGCGGTCTCGACGAGCCGCCGTCCGGCCAGTCCGAGAGCGGTGCGCAGCTGCACCTTCTCCGCTTGTGCGCCGAGCGCGTCGAATACCGCGTCGCGGAGCGCCGCCTCGGCGGAGATCCGCTCTTCGTCGGCGGTGCGCAGCGTGGAGACCGGGCGTGCGGCGGGTGCTCCCAGGGCGCGCTCACCGCTGTAGGCCATGACCGCGATGAGTTCTGCTCCGCGGTAATCCGCTTCCTGCGCGGCCAGCCTGATGGCGGCGCGAGACCGTGCCGGTTCCTCGACTCCCACCACGACGGTCATGGGCTGCGGCGTGTTCGTCATGAGTCCTCTTTCCCGGGGCTCGGCGCTATGGATCGCCGTTGGTCCAACCCACCCGACTGCCCGGGATGGAGGGGGCCAAACGCGCGGTACATGCGGCTCTGGCCTGGTGTCGATGAGCCAGGCCGCGCCGTCTCAGCGGGCGAGCGGGGTGCCCGGGGCAGGTTTCGGGCCCGGTCACCGGGACAGTAAGGACGGCCGTGACCAGTTCTTTCCTGCCGCATGTCTTGCGCGAGTTCTCGCTGATCGCCGACGGGGAGCGTGGTGCCCTCGTCGGCCCGGACGGGGCGATCTCGTGGCTGTGCGCGCCCCGGTGGGACAGCCCGGCGGTCTTCGGCGGGCTGCTCGGCGGCCAGGGCCGGTACTCGGTCACGCCGTCGGACCCGTGGTACGTCTGGGGCGGCTACTACGAGAGCGGGACCCTTATCTGGCGCAGCCGCTGGGTGGGCGCGTCGCGGACGGAGTGCCGGGAGGCGCTGGCGATGCCGGCCGATCCGCACCGAGTGGTCGTGCTGCGGCGCATCGAGGCGCTCGACGGCCCCGCGCAGGTCGACGTGATCCTCGACGTCAGGGCTGGGTTCGGGCGCAGCCGGATGACCGATCTGTCCCGCACCGGCGGGTGCTGGAGCGGGCGCAGCGGCGCCATCAGGTTCCGGTGGTCGGGTGCGGCGCGGGCCCGGCCCAGCGACGACGGGCTGGCGCTGACCATATCGCTGCCCGAGGGCGGGCACCACGATCTGGTCCTGGAACTGTCCGACCGCCCCCTGGACGGTGAGCCGCCCGACGCGGGCGAGACCTGGGCGGCCACCGAGGAGACCTGGTCCGCCGTGGTGCCCGATTGCGGGGACCTGATCGCGGTCCGGGACGCCCGGCATGCCTACGCCGTGCTGCGCGGGCTGACCTCGGGCAGCGGCGCGATGGTCGCCGCGGCCACCACCTCACTGCCGGAGCGGATGGAGGGAGGGCGGAACTACGACTACCGGTACGCCTGGATCCGGGACCAGTGCTACGCGGGCCTGGCGGTCGCCGCGCACGGCCCGGACCCGCTTCTCGACGGCACCGTCCGGTTCCTGACCGAGCGGATCCTGGCCGACGGCCCCGGCCTCAGGCCGGCCTACACGGTCGCGGGCGAGTCGATCCCCGGTGAACGGCGGCTGCGGCTGCGCGGGTACCCGGGCGGTACGGCCAGGTCGGGCAACCAGGTGATCGGCCAGTTCCAGCTGGACGGGCTGGGGGAGTCGCTGGAATTGCTTGCCGCGGCCGCCCGGCTGGACCGGATGGCCGAGGAGAACTGGCGGGCGGCGGTGATCGCGGTGGAGGCGATCGAGAAACGCTGGCGGGAGCCCGACGCGGGGATCTGGGAACTCGGCAACGAGCACTGGGCGCATTCCCGGCTCGCCTGCGTGTCCGGGCTGCGCTCCCTGGCTGCCGCCGCGCCGGGACCGCCGGGAGGGCACGGGCACCGGCAGGCGGCCCAGTGGAGCGCGCTGGCCGACACGTTGCAGGCCAGCCTCGGCGACTGCGTGCACCCGACGGGCCGCTGGCAGCGCTCACCCACCGACGAGCGCGTCGACGCCGCGCTGCTGGTGCCGGTGATCCGGGGCGCGGTGCCGCCGGACGACCCGCGGAGCCAGGCGACCGTCCGCGCGGTGCAGCAGGAACTGGCCGAGGACGGGTATGTGTACCGGTTCCGCCACGACGCCAGGCCGCTGCACAAGGCGGAGGGAGCCTTCCTGCTGTGCGGGTTCTGGATGGCCCAGGTGGCACAGGCCTGCGGGGACACGGCAATGGCCGCGCACTGGTTCGAACGCAGCCGCGCGGCCTGCGGGCCGGCGGCCCTGTACACCGAGGAGTACGACGTGCACCAGCGCCAGCTGCGGGGCAACCTGCCCCAGGCCTTCGTGCACGCCGGCCTGCTGCACTCTGCCGTGGCGCTGTCCCGGGAGGGGTGAGCCCGGGCCGATAAGTCTGCCGGTTGCCGGGCGTCTATATGGGCATCAGGAAGCCTATTGCAGTCCTGATTCCTTGCCGCCCAGACGGCAGGGGCGATCCGGCAGGCGAAAGGCAGAACAGCGATGGCAGCCGAGCGAAACAGCGTGACGTTTAAGACGACCGTGGCCGTCACGGGTAACAACACCGGGATCGTGGTCCCTGAGGAGGCCATCGAGCAGCTCGCGGCCGGCAATCGCCCGCCCGTGCTGGTAAACGTCAACGGGTACGAATACCGCAACACCGTCGGCGTAATGGGCGGCAAGCACATGGTCAGCATCAGCGCCGCCATCCGCAAGGCCACCGGGCTGCACGGCGGAGACCCCATCCAGGTCACGCTGACCGTCGCCGACACTCCACGGGAGGTGGCCATCCCGGCGGACTTCGCCGCCGCGCTCGCCGCCGACAAGCAGGCCGGCGCATTCTTCGGCACGCTCTCCAACAGCATGCAGCGGTATCACGTCGACAACATCACGGCCGCCAAGAGCGCCGACACCAGGCAACGCCGCATCGACAAGGCCATCGCCCTGTTCCGCGCCGGTAAGCAACGGTGACAACGCCCGCCCAAGCACGGGTGCTATGCGTGGGACGCCTGCGTCGGGTCCATGAACACGTGCGGGGTGACCGGGAGCAAATCGGCGAGGCGCTTGTCGATGTGGTCGGCGAGGTCCTCGGCGCGGTCGGCGCTGATCTCGTCGCTGAACGCCACCTTGGCGGCCACGATCAGGTGTTCCGGCCCGAGGTACATGGTGCTCAGGTCGAGAAGTCTGTCCACACCGGGCGTCCGCTCGATCTCGGCCCGGATCGTGGTGAGCTCACGGGCGCCGGCTGCCCGGCCGATGAGATAGTCCCGGCTGTCCATGCCCAGGCGGACGGCCACCACGATGAGCAGTACGCCGATGGCGATGGAGGCCGCGCCATCCCAGACAGGGGATCCGGTTACCTGCCGCAGGGCCAGGCCGAGCGCGGCGAGCACCAGGCCGACCATCGCCGCGCTGTCCTCGAACAGCGCGGTCCGGACCGTCAGGTCGGGACTGTCCCGCACCTGATCAAGGACCTCGGTGTGGTTGCGGCGCGCCTCGCCGCGGTACTGGGTCAGCACCCGGACCAGCGAGGTCCCCTCGGCCAGGCCGGCGGCGCCCAGGACCAGGTAGGCGAGGAGTGGCTTCTCGCTGTGTTCCCGGGTGAGCGCGAGGAGGCCCTCGAAGATGGAGAACCCCGCGCCAGCGATGAAGATCCCGAAGGCGGCCAGCAATGACCAGAAATACCGCTCCTGCCCGTAGCCAAACGGGTGCCGGCTGTCGGCGGGCCGCTCGCCCCGGTGCAATGAGGCCAGCAGGAAGGCCTGGTTGAGCGTGTCCGCGGCCGAGTGGGCGGCCTCGGCGAGCATGGCGCTGGAGCCGACGAGGATCCCGGCGGCGAGCTTGATCGCCCCGACGAACAGGTTCGCCGCCCCGGCGATGAGCACGGTGCGGCGCGTCGATGAGTCTGCGGCCATGCGCTCCTCCTGGCTGCCTGCTGATCCGCGGTTCCTGCCCCGGCGGAGCCGCGCAAACATCGCCGGCGCCGGTCGCGTTTGACGGCCGCCTGCCGGGAAAGCAAACGCTGGCAGTCACCAGCGATTGCCGAGAGGGGGCTGGTATGGCCGGGAAAGCCTTGCGTGTCCTTGTTCCCGTGGCCCTGACGCTGCTCGTCGCCGGCACGTGGGATGACGTCGCCCGGTACGTGAAGATCAAGCGGATGGACATGGGGCGTGGTCGTCCGGAGCTCGTGCCGGCCGAGGGCCGGAGGGCGTACCCGCAGCCGGGCGATGGGACGCCGGATGGGACGGGCGAGTTCGACTCGGCCCGGCGCGGCGGCCCGGTTCACCCCCTTTAACCGCGTGCTCCGCGCAGCGCCTTCAGCACGGCAGCCTCGACCCGGCCCTGGGTGGCGAGCTCACCGAAGCCGCTGCTGGCACCGAGGTCGCCGAGCGCCGCGGAGACAGTGACGCCGTTTTCGTAAAGCACGATTATGCGCGGGTCGATGTAGGAGCTCCGCGCCACGGCGGGGGTGTTACCCAGGTAGTCGGCGACCTCCCGGACCACCCGGGCTATCGCGCGCTTGCGCGCGGCCTCGCTGGCCGCCGCCGCGGGCTTGGAGACGGCCAGGCCCACCGCGGCCAGCACGGTGGCGTGCCAGGTGCGGAAGTCCTTGGCGGTGAAGTCCCCGCCGGAGATCTCGCGCAGGTAGTGGTTGATGTCGTCCGCGGTCACGTCGTGCCCACGGTGGCCGCTGCGGTAGCCGAGCAACTCGGGGCCGCCCCAACGGCGGCGTTTCAGGCTGCGCACCACCGCGCGGACCTCGTCGTCCACCACCGCCTGCTCACGATGCTGGCTGCCCTTGGCGGTGTAGTCGAAGATCAATGCACCGCGGGCGCACGTCACGTGCTCGCGGCGGATGGTGGCGAGGCCGTAGGTGCCGTTCTCCGCCGCGTACTCCTCGCCACCGGGACGGAAGAAACCCAGGTCGATGAGGCGGATGCTGGTGGCGAGCACCCGCTGGCGGCCGAGGCCCCTCCCGGCGAGGTGGCGGGAGACCGTCGCGCGTATCCGGGGCAGCGCCGCGCCGAACTCCAGCATCCGGTCGTGCTTGCGCCGGTCTCGCTGCTCCCGCCACAGGTCGTGATAGCGGTACTGACGGCGTCCCGCCGAGTCGGTGCCCACCGCCTGGATATGGCCGTCGGGGTCGGCGCAGATCCAGACGTCCTCCCAGGCTGGCGGGATGACCAGGGCCTTGATGCGGTCCAGGACCCCCGGATCCCTGACCGGCTCGGCCCCGGGCCCGAGGTACTGGAACCCGCGACCGCAGCGCCTGCGCCGGATCCCCGCGGCGGTCAGGTCGCTGCGGGACAGGTTCCTCGTCGCCAGCGCCGTCACGGGCCGGAAGCTACCCCGCTGAACGCGGTCAATCCGCGGGCTGCCGGGCCAGCTCGGCGCGCTGATGCTGGGAAATGTCGGGCCAGACGGGATTCGCCCGCCCAAAATTGGGCAGCTGGGTGGATTGCGGCTGGTGAGGCCGTCGGCGGGCTGGGTCCGCTGGAGCACGAGGAAGCCGAGGTTCCATGACTGCTGTCGACAACCGCGCGGCGTTGTGGTCGCGCGCAGCCTGCTCAACGGCCGACCCCGAGTTGTTCTTCCCGATCTCTACCGCAGGCCCGGCCGCGCGGCAGGTGGCGCAGGCCAAGGCGATCTGCGCCCGCTGTGAGATCAGGCAGGCCTGCCTCGAATACGCCCTTGATGCCGGCCGGGTCCAGGGAGTATGGGGCGGGACGACGGAAAATGAGCGCCGGCTGATCAGGCAGCGCGCGCGCAGGGCATGGGTACGCCAGGCTCAGGAGCGGGCCGCCGACCAGGTCCTCGCGCGGCAAGGCGCGACCTAGATTGCTGCACGACCTAGATTGCTGGAGGCCACATGGCTGGGGACGCACCGGTACCGGTCAACTCGCGGAACCGCCCGGGTACAGACCAGCCAGAACCTTCCCGGCCGGACGAAACCGAGGCGGAGCGGGACGACCGGAACCTGATCGAACTGCTCCAGGAACTGCGGGTGGGCGGGCTCGGTGTCCAGGTGCTGTTCGGGTTCCTGCTCGCCCTGCCGTTCACCACCAGGTTCGCCGAGCTCAGCCACCCCCAGCGCGACCTGTACGTGGCCAGCCTGGTGCTGGCCGCGGTCTCCACCGCGCTGCTGGTGGGGCCGGTCGCCTACCACCGGCTGGTGTTCCGTATGCACCGGAAGGAGCAACTGGTCAAGGACGCCAACCTGATGGCGATCCTCGGCCTCGCCGCGGTGGGCCTGGCCATCTCGGCGGCCGTGCTGCTCGTCGTCAGCTACGTCGACAACGGCGCGCCGGTCGTGATCATCGCGGTCTTCGTCTTCTGCCTCTTCGCCGGCCTTTGGTTCGTGCTGCCGCTCGCCCGCCGCCGGTCCCGGTTCCCCTCCTGACCGCCGGCGGTCACGCACTGTCCAGAAAGTGCAGTACGGCAGGCACGCGGCGATTCGCGCTGGCCCTGCGCCTGGTTGCGCGCCGGAGGTGAGTTGGCCGTCCTCCGGGGTAGCCGGACTGGCATGGCGGTAAACGTGAACGAAACAGAGACCAAATACGACGCGCCCGGGGATGTGGCGCTGCCGGACCTGGGCGGCCTGCCGCAGGTCGCGACGACCTCCAGGCCGGACGAGGTGGAACTCAACGCCGAGTACTACGACACCGACGGCCTGCGGCTGCTGCGTGCTGGTATCACGCTGCGGCGGCGCCGCGGCGGCGACGACGCCGGGTGGCACCTGAAGCTGCCGGCCGGCGGGGAGACCCGGCGCGAGATCCGGGTGCCGCTCGGCCGGACGGGGCAGCGGGTGCCGGCGGAACTGGCCGAACTCGTCCTCGTGCACACCCGCGGCGAGCCACTCCGGCCCGTCGCCCGGCTCACCACCCGCAGGCAGCGGATGATCCTGCTGGACGAGGCCGGCGAGTCGCTTGCCGAGGTGGCGGCCGACGACGTGTCCGCGCAGACGCTCGGCGATACCACGACGCTGTCCCGGTGGCATGAGGTGGAGGTCGAGCTGACCGGGGGCGGCCGGCGGCTGCTCAAGGCGGCCGACGAACTGCTCCGCCGCGACGGCCTGCGCCCGGCGGGCCGCTCGGCCAAGCTGGAACGGGCCCTGGGCGGCCAGCTACCTGAGCAGGCGAGCCAGCCGCCGGTGACGTCTTCCGCGCCGGCCGGCCTGGTGGTGCTGGCCTACCTGCGCACGCACGCGGAGAGGCTGAAGTCGCTCGATCCGCTGGCGCGCCGGGACGAGCCGGATGCCGCGCACCAGATGCGGGTGGCCACCCGGCGGCTGCGCGGCACGCTTCGGTCGTTCCGGCGGATTCTCCGCCCCGAGGATACGCAGCGGCTTGCCGCCGAGCTCAAATGGCTCGGCGGCGTGCTGGGGGAGGCCCGTGACGGCGAGGTGCTCGCCGACCACCTGCGGGCGGGGCTGCGCCAGACGCCGGTGGAGCAGATCATCGGCCCGGTCCAGGCGCGGGTACAGGGCCATTTCGCCTCGGTGCGCGCCGCCGCGCGGACAGGGTTGCTGGCCGCGCTGGACTCGGAGCGCTATTTCTCGCTACTCGATGAGCTGGACCGGCTGCTGGACGACCCACCGTTCACCCCGCAGGCGGCGACGCCCTCCGCCAGGGAACTCCGCATGGCCGTGCGGCGGGCCTACCGGCAGGCGGCCCGGCGGATGCGCCGGGCCCGTCGCGCGGCGGCCGGGGCGCCCAGGGACGCGGCCCTGCATCAGGCGCGCAAGGCGGCCCGCCGGGCCCGGTACGCGAGCGAGGCCGTGGCCCCGGCGATCGGCACGGAGGCCCTCCGGTTCGCCAGGCGGATGAAGAAGGTCCAGTCAGTGCTCGGCGAGCATCAGGACGCGGTCATCGGCCGCCGGGCGGAGCGGGAACTCGGCATCGGCGCACACCTGGCGGGCGAGAACGCGTTCAGCTACGGCCTGCTCTATGAGCGCGACGTCTGTACCGCCGAGCGGCTCGAGTCCCAGGCCTGGCGAACATGGAAGCTGGCATCGCGCCGGCGCCACCGACGGTGGATGGGCTAGCCCCGGACCACGAGATGGTGCTGCGGCCGGTATCAACGCCTTGCCGTTAAGCCTGCTAGACGGGTCGATCGCGGGCCCGCAGCGCTTTGCTGGACCTCACCCGGGCTACCCGGGCGCGCCGTCCACCGCTCCGTGCACGAGCGCATGTCCCGGCAGTACCAGCGGACGTCGGCGCAAGCACTGCCCCCGTCGGCAATCATGCGCTCCACCGGCTGGTGGATACCGCAGATCCAGCAGGACTTGATCGCGGTCGGCCCTACCTGGGCGGGTATCAGCAGCTCCTGATCAGCCATGACCGGCTCACCTCCAGGACCAGCCGACCGCGATCCCCGGTTGTAACTGGAGCCGGCTGGAGCCGGCTCAGCGTCGCGACTGGCTGATCAACTATTCAGGGCAGTCTGGCACGCTCACGGCCCGCGGTCCACGGCTTAGCCGGGTGACTACCGGGTGACTCACGGACAGCCGTAGCGGGATCACTCACCGATAACCGCCGTGTGGGCGCGGCAGACCTCGGCCAGCGCGTCCTCGTGCTGCTCCCCGCGGACCGCTTGTGCCGGGTAGGCGCAGAACAGCGACATGGGGTACTGGCTGCCCAGTTCGTTCCACATCGCCTCGAGCTCGATGGCGGCGGTTACCTGCCCGGCATCCCACAGCAGCGCCACCATTTCGCCGAATATGTGAACGGGTTTCCCCGCCTCGGCCGCCTCGCGGAGCAGCGGGCTCATCGCCTGCCAGAAACTGGCGGGGCGGGGCCAGCCCGCGCCCACGAACCGGCGCATTGTTTCGGTTGCGTCGAGCGCCAGGAAAGAGCCCCCGGCACGGGCGGCGGCGATGTCGACGCCGGCCCTAACCAGCCAGTCCTCCATCAGGCGCAGGTGGGCCGCGGTAGTGATGACAATTGCCGAGCCACCGTTGTAGCCCGCCTGGAGCACGAACTCACCCACCCGCCTGGCGAGTTCGTCGTCATCCCGGTAGAACAGAACGACATGGTCGCCGTGACCAACGCTGGGGCCCTCAGCCCCAGTAGCCGCGGCTTCCCCGTCGTCCCGGTGTGACTGCATTTCAATGCCCCAGCTTAACGCGCTGTCACGCCAGGCTCTTGGAGGCCCAAAGGAGTGTTTGCGTGGCTGATCTGTCCGCCGCTGACTTCGGCGCGCTGTATGAGCGGTTGCGTGGCCAGGTCCCCTGGGGGCCGGATGACCGGCGCGGCGCGCTGAACCACATCACGCCCGCCCGGGTGGCCGCGGCGGCGGGGGAGGTCCGGCTTGGCCGGACGGTGAGCCTCGCGGCCCCGCTGGCGGGCAGCGCGCCGGACAACCCCGAGCCGGGCGCACGGCACATGAAACACCTGCCGGGCGAGCCCTCCGGGGTGGCCGGCGTTTCGTTCGCCGCCGATCAGCTGACGATGAACATCCACGGCGACGTGGACAGCCACATCGACGCGCTGTGCCACGTCAGCTACAACGGGACGCTGTACAACGGGGTCGCACCGGGCACCGTGACCTCGCAGGGCGCGCAGGAGCTGTCCATCGAGGACGCGCACGATGGGATCGTCGGCCGCGGCGTGCTGCTCGACGTTCCGCGGGTGCGGGGCGTCCAGTGGCTCGAGCCGGGCGACCACGTCACCGCCGCGGACCTGGCCGCGGCCGAGGCGGCGCAGCAGATCCGGGTCGGGCCCGGCGACCTGCTCTTCGTCCGCGTCGGGCACCGGATGCGGCGCGACCAGCTCGGCCCGTGGGACGTGGCCGCCTCCCGCGCGGGACTGGACCCGCGGATCATCGAGTTCGTGGCCGAGCGGCAGGTCGCCGTGCTCGGCAGCGACAGCAACAGCGACACCGCACCCAGCATCGTCGACGGCGTCGCGTTCCCCGTGCACGTGCTCGCGATCAACGCGCTGGGCATGCTCCTGCTGGACTACCTCCAGTTCGACGACCTGCTAGCGCACTGCGAGACGGCGGGCCGCTGGTCGTTCCTGTGCGTGATCGCGCCGCTGCGCCTCCCCGGCGGGACCGGCTCCCCGGTCAACCCCATCGCCATCCTGTAACGAACAAGGACAGCCCGGCCGCTCACCTGGCCGCGCCGAGCAGGCGCTCGATCTGGCCGAGCCGGCTCGTGAGCTCGGCGATGTCGGCCTTGGTGGCCGCCTGCTCGGCGGCCTTGAGCGTCAGCACCAGCTGGCCGCCGGGCTCGAGCAGCCCGAGCCCGACCTGGCTGACGTCGTCCCCGTTTTGCAGGCGCACCGCGTGGTCGATCTCGCTGCGGCGCAGGCCCAGGTGCCGCAGCGCACCCTCGACGACGTGCCCGTCGCTGATCAAGGTGGTCGGCTGCCCGTCGAAGATGCGCGCGGCGGTGGCGCTCGTCGCGATCAGCCGGTTGACGGCGGTGTTGACGGTGACCAGGGTGACCGCGCCGATGATGCCGCCGATCAGGGAGGTGTCGTTGCCGATGACCGCGTTCTGCACCACGTTGGACAGCAGGAAGATCACCACGAAGTCGAACGTGTTCATGCTGGCCAGGCCGCGCTTGCCGGTGAGCCGGAACAGCACGGCGATCAGCGCGTAGACGATGACCGTGCGCAGGATCTTCTCCGCCAGCGGAATCTGCTCGGCGAACATCGCGTGCCACATCCCGGCCTCCAGGTCTGCTCGAACGGGCCCGGGCCCGTCACCACCAGGCACCTAGATTGCCCCGCTGCCGCCGCCGAACACCTGATTGCGCCCGCCGTGTTAGGCCCGGCCGAAACGCGGTAGGGGACGCAGGCAGGGGAAATCACGACGAGAGGAGACCCCGTGAACGCCAAGAACAAGGCGAAGAACACGGCGCAGGAACTGAAAGGCAAGGCCAAGAAGGAGGCCGGCAAGGCCACCGGCGACGAGTACCTCGAGGCCGAAGGCACCGCCGATGAGGCCAAGGCCGACCTCAAGAACGCAGCTGAGAAGGTCAAGGACGCCTTCAAGTCCTGACCGGCGTGCGGGCGCACCGGGCACCGGCGCCCGGTGCGCCCGCGCCCGCGGCGGCGGGGGCCTACCGCCGGGGCGCACAATCCCTAGGAGGAACTGCAGTGGCAGACGCACAGATCAAGGCCACCACGACCGATGCCGGGACGCCGGTCGAGAGCGACGAGCATTCGCTGACCGTCGGCCCGGACGGCCCGATCCTGCTGCAAGATCACTACCTGATCGAGCAGATGGCGAACTTCAACCGCGAGCGCATCCCCGAGCGCCAGCCGCACGCCAAGGGCGGCGGCGCGTTCGGCCACTTTCAGGTGACCGGCGACGTCAGCGCCTACACCAAGGCCGCGGTGTTCCAGCCGGGCACGCGGACCGAAACGCTGATCCGGTTCTCCACCGTGGCCGGCGAGCGCGGCAGCCCGGACACCTGGCGGGACCCGCGCGGTTTCGCGCTGAAGTTCTACACGCCCGAGGGCAACTACGACATGGTCGGGAACAACACCCCGGTCTTCTTCGTGCGCGACCCGCTGAAGTTCCAGCACTTCATCCGCTCGCAGAAGCGGCGCGCCGACAACAACCTGCGCGACAACGACATGCAGTGGGACTTCTGGACCCTGTCGCCAGAGTCGGCACACCAGGTGACCTGGCTGATGGGCGACCGCGGCATCCCGCGGACCTGGCGGCACATGAACGGGTACGGCTCGCACACTTACCTGTGGATCAACGCCGCGGGCGAGAGGTTCTGGGTGAAGTACCACTTCAAGACCGACCAGGGCATCGAGTTCTTCACCCAGGACGAGGGCGACCAGATGGCGTCGGCGGACACCGACTACCACCAGCGCGACCTGTACGAGGCGATCAAGCGCGGCGACCACCCGAGCTGGACGCTGAAGATGCAGATCATGCCGTTCGAGGACGCCAAGACCTACCGGTTCAACCCGTTCGACCTCACCAAGGTGTGGCCGCACGGCGACTACCCGCTGATCGAGGTCGGGTCGGCTGACGCTGGACCGCAACCTGACCGACTACCACACCGAGATGGAGCAGGCCGCGTTCGAGCCGAACAACCTGGTGCCCGGCATCACGCTGAGCCCGGACAAGATGCTGCTGGCCCGCGGGTTCTGCCTACTCCGACGCGCACCGCGCGCGGCTCGGCGTGAACTACAAGCAGATCCCGGTGAACGCGCCGCACGTGCCGGTGCACAGCTACAGCAAGGACGGGGCGATGCGGGTCGTGAACGTCGCCGACCCCGTGTACGCGCCGAACTCGAAGGGCGGCCCGCGCGCCGACACCGCCCATAACCAGCCGAACTACTGGCACGCGGACGGGGACCTGATGCGCGCGGCCTACACGCTGCACGCCGAGGACGACGACTGGGGCCAGCCCGGCGCCCTGGTCCGCGAGGTGCTCGACGACGCCGCCCGGGAGCGGCTGGTCAGCAACGTCGTCGGCCACCTGCTCAACGGGGTGACCGGGCCGGTGCTGCAACGCGCCTTCCAGTACTGGCGCAACATCGACAAGAACGTCGGCGACCGGATCGAGTCCGGCGTCCGCGCCAAGCGGGGCGAGACGGATCCGAAGGCCGCCGAGCAGGCGAACCCGGCGCGCAGCAGCATGCAAGCCAAGGCCTAGACCGCAGGCCAGCGAGGGCCTGGCGCCGTCGGCTCAGCGTCGGCGCCAGGCCTTCGGCTTTTAATTGGCCGTTGCCGGATCATCGCCTGCGTTAGGCCGGCCCGGATCGGGGCAGATGATTCGGTTGTGTGGGAACGAGTCGAACGATATGAGCTGAAGCGGCTGGCGCACCGGGCGGGCGCGCGGGATCCGGGGGAGCGGCCCGAGCCGTCGCTGCCCATCGGCACCGACCTGCTGCCGCAGATCGAGCACGTCGTCGTGCTGATGATGGAGAACCACTCCTACGACAACTACCTCGGCATGCTGGACCGGGGGGAGGGCTTCCCGCTGGGGGCGGACGGCGAGCCAACCGTGTGCCAACTCGGGACAGGGCGGCGAGTCCGTTCCCGTGCACCACCTCAAGTCCACCGTGCAGTACCCGGAGGCGCCGTCGCAGAGCTGGCATGCCAGCCATCTCCAGTGGGCGGGCGGCAGCTGCGGCGGGTTCGTGGCCAGCGCCCAGACCGTGCGGCCGGACACCGATCCCGCCGTCGCCATGGGGTACTGGACCGGGGAGGACCTCCCGTTCTACTACGGCCTGGCCCGGACCTTCCCGCTGGCCGATCACTGGTTCAGTTCGTGTCTCGGGCCCACGTTCCCCAACCGCCGTTTCCTCATCGCCGGAACGGCGAACGGGCTCATCGACGACCTGCCGTTCGACCTGCTCGACTACCCGGCCGCCGGGACCATCTTCGACATGCTGACCAGGTACGGAATCTCCTGGGTCAACTACCACGCGGTGCCCGAGGACAAGCCCAGAGCCCGGCATTATGCCCACCACAAGCGCCGGATGGTCAGGCGCCGGTTGCTCCGGATAGGCAGATCGCTGGGGGCGGTCACTCAGGGAGTGCAGAAGGACATACAGTTCACCGCGTCCGTCTACCCGCTGGGCATCGGCCGGTACATGCAGCACATCCGCGGCAACGACCGGTTCTTCGCGGACGCGGACAACGGGACGCTGCCCGCGTTCTGCGTGGTGGACCCGGATTTCGACGTCTACTCGGAGGAGAACCCGCAGGACATCCGGAAGGGCGAGAGCTTCGCCGCCGAGGTGATCAACCGGGTCATGCACGGCAAGGGCTGGCCCCGCACGCTGCTGATCTGGCTGTACGACGAGCACGGCGGCTACCACGACCACGTGTCGCCGCCCGCCGCCGTCCCGCCCGACGACGTCGACGGGCGCAGCATCGTGCGCCGATCCGCTGCAGCGCTTTCTCCGCCCGCTGTTCCCCGGCGCGGTCCAGGATGTCGGCGACCTGGCGAACGGGCCGCACTGCTACGACCGGTACGGGTTCCGGGTGCCCGCCGTGATCGTGTCGCCGTACGCACGGCCGGACTACGTGTTTTCCGAGGTGCTCGACCACACCTCGGTGCTCAAGCTGCTCCAGCAGAAGTGGAACCTGCCCGCGCTCACCGCGCGCGACGCGGCGGCGAACTCCCCGCTGGGTGCGCTGGACCTCGCCGCGCCACCGGCCTTTCTCAATCCCCCCTCCCTGCCGGAATCGAGCCTGAAGTGGGGTTCCTGGTAGACCCCGCTCCGCGCTTGGCAGGCCACGCCCGCGGGAGGGATCGGCCAGCGCACGTTTGAGCGGGGGAATACACGGAAGAGACGGGTATGCGATCTACGGTTTCCGCACGAGCGTCTGGCACGGCCCGGCGCGCATCCGACAGCCCGGCCGCCCGGGCGCTGGCCCGGGCGGGCCTCGCCGCGCGCGGCGTCCTCTACATCCTCATCGGCTGGGTCGCGATCCTGGTCGCGCTTCGGCCAGACCTCGCGGAGCCAGGCCGACCAGCAGGGTGCGCTTGCAGCTGCTGGCCAGGCAAGCCCTACGGCCTGGTCTCGCTGTGGCTGCTCGGCATCGGCTTCGCCGGTTACGCCCTCTGGCGGCTGAGCGAAGCCGCCTTCGGCGTCACCGGGGAGGGGAACGGTGCCGGGCCCCGGCTGAAGTCACTGGTCCGGGGCGCTGGTCTACGCCTTCTTCGCCTACCTGACCTTCCAGATCATCGCCGGCACGGCACGGCAACCAGAGCAAGAAGCAGCAGGACCTGACCGCCAAGGTCATGCATCACCCCGGCGGGCAGGTGCTGGTCGGCATCGTCGGCGCGGTCATCGTGATCATCGGCGTGGCGCTGGTGCTGCGAGGGCCTGCGCCGCAAGTTCCTCAAGTACCTGCAGACCTCGCAGATGAGCCCGCGGACGCGCCGCGTCGTCGAGTGGCTCGGCGTGATCGGCACCGCGGCCCGTGGCGTGGTGTTCGCGCTGGCCGGCATCCTGGTCATCGACGCGGCGGTCACCTACAAGCCGGCCAAGGCCGGCGGCATCGACAAGGCGCTGCTGACCCTGCGCAACCAGCCGTTCGGCGAGTGCTGCTGATCCTCGCGGCGCTCGGCCTGATCATCTTCGGCATCTACGGCCTGTGCGAAGCGCGGTGGCGGAAGGTCTAGGCCCGTCGGGCCACCGGGACCGTCGTGAGGCCGAGAACGCGGTGCTGGCCGACGACGCTCAGGTGATCCGCTGGGTGGGCCCAGCGTTCGTGCTGTTTTCGGCGATCATGGTGCCCTGGACCATCTACCTGGGGTTGTCGCTGCCAATGCGGGAGAACTCACCGCACTATGACATCGCCTGGGTCGGGTTCGACGTCCTGCTTCTTGTGGCGCTGGCCAGCACCGGCTATCTCGCGCTGCGGCGGTCGCCGTACCTGGCGATAGCCGCGGCCGCGACCGCGACCTTGCTCGTGGTGGACGCGTGGTTCGACATTATGACCTCGCCGCGGCGCCAGCTTCCCCAGGCGATCACCTCGGCGCTGCTCATCGAGCTGCCGCTGGCGGGGCTCTGCGCCTGGCTGAGCCACCACACCCAGCATCTGGAGGAGCAGCGAATAGTCCTGCTCATGCGCCGCAGACCCGCGGGCGGCGGCAGGCCTAGCTTTCTATCTCGCAGTGCGCGTCCAGGCCGGTGAGCTTCAGGATCCGCCGGACCGCCGCGCTGGGGGAGCGGATGACGGGCCGCCGGCCAGCCGGGAGGGACCGGCCCGTGCCGACGATCAGCCGTGCGGCGGCACAGTCGATGAATGCGACCTGTGCCATGTCGAAGACCAGCCGCTGAGGTCGCTCAGCCAGAATCCGTGCAAGCCGCTGGCCGGCGGACGGCGCGGTGACGACGTCCAGCGCACCGGAAACAACCACGATCACGGTTCCCGGGGGCGAGCCCGGCAGGCCGTCAACCGCCGGGTCCGCCCACGCGAGGTCACCAGTAATGTCGCCGGCCACCGACACCCCGGCCGATCGTGCCGAGGAGGACGAAGAGGAGGCCGACGGCCAGCACCACGATGCCGATCGCCCATACAATCGCGATCTTGGCGAGGAAGCCGATGAGCAGCAGAATGAGACCGAGGATGATCATGGTAACTCCTGTCCGGCAGAAGCGACTGAGAGTTGCAGCCGACTGCGGTCAGGGGGCGCCTCTCCGGGGAATCTCCGGCGAAGGCGCGGGGACCTACATCGACGTGACGGTGGGCCGCAAGAGTCTGGGCGGCGTCGTGACGGCTATCCCAGTATGCCCCAGGCTTGCCCGAGCGCAAGCCATCACCGGGGGCGCGCGGCGCTGTCCACAACCTCCGTGCAGACCGCGGACAGTTTGCGGCGTTCGGCCCGGGCCTGCGCCCGGAGTTGCTCGTACGCGGCCCGCGCCGACACGCCCTGCCGCCCGATCAGCACGCCCTTGGCCTGCTCGATCACCCGCCGGGAGTCAAGCGCGCCCTGGAGCTGGGCAGCAAGCTCGGACTGCTGCTCACCCGTCATCATGGCGGCGATGAGCAGCGCGGCCAGATCGGTGAAGGCAAGCAGGGCCAGCTCGCCCTCGGGCGACCAGGGACGCCGCCGTTCCGACAGCACCGCGACCACTCCCACGGCGTCCCGGTTGTAGGGCAGCGGGCTGGCCAATACGGCGCGGACTTCCCGCGCCACGGCCGCCTCACTGAACCTGGGCCATCGGCGTTCGCTTTCCAGATCCTCCGTGCCGACCAGTTCTTTCCGGTCGAACGCGTCGATGCAGGGGCCCTCACCGTGATGAACTTGCAGTTCCTCCAGGTGGGCGAACCGGTCATCTGATGCTGCGACGTTACGTAGGTGCTGGTCGGCATCGGTGAGCATCAAGCCCGCCCCGTCGACATCGAACATCGCGTGCGTGGTGTACACGACCTCGCGGATCGCGTCCTCGACTCCCATCTCGCCGAAGCGCAGCTTGCCGAGTTCGACGAGGGCCTGGTGCACGTCGTGCAGCGAGACGTCCATCACCGCTCACCCACCCGGAACGCGGGCACGTCAGCCGGGCCGGAAAAAAGTAGAACAGCAGCGGCAGCCGCGGAACATCCAGCGGTGGCCGGGTCGAGGCCAGCAGAACCCATTGCGCGCTGTGATGCAGGTACGACCACGCCGAGGTAGCCGCCCGCCCCGCGGAGTGCTCATGGAACCCCAGCAGCTCATAGAAGCTGCGCGACGTGTCGATATTCCGGACATATGTCGCGGCGACCATGGACCGCAGGGCTGACGTCATCGGGGCAACATCCGCTTTCGGCCGCTACGACGGTTGGCACACCGCCGCGCCCTGCTGGCCTCAGGCCTGGGAGTTACCGCAGGCCGAGCGGGGCGGTGCTAGGTCCGGCTCACTACCCCCAGTGCGGCGATTAAACGTGCGGGGACGGGCGTGCGGTGCTGTTTGCGCCGCCACGGTCTGGGTAGCTGGCAGCGTTCCAGAGGCTTGCAGAGAAGGGACGCGCAGGTGCAGCAGTTCATTGCCAGCTACGGATACCTGGCGATCTTCGTGTTGATGGTGGCCGAGTCGGCGTGCATCCCGGTGCCGTCGGAGGTGACGATGGTGTTCGGCGGCGCTCTGGCCGCTGGCGCGGTCGCCGGTGCCCACCTGGACCTGGCCCTGGTCATCGCCGTCGGCGTGGCGGGCAACGTGGTCGGCAGCTACATTGCCTGGGGCGTGGGCGCCTACGGGGGCAGGTCCGCCTGGCGCCGCTGGGGCAAGTACGTGCTGCTGCGGCCCGGCGACATCGACCGCGCCGACCGGTGGTTCGACCGGCACGGCACCAAGGCCGTGTTCTTCGGCCGGCTGCTGCCCGTCGTTCGCACGTTCATCTCACTGCCGGCCGGCATCGCCCGGATGAACCCGGTCCGGTTCGGTGTCTACACCCTCGCCGGATGCATCCCCTGGACCGCCGCCCTGGCGTGGGCCGGGTACGCGGTCGGCGCGAACTGGCAGCACGTGGCCGGCGCGTTCCACGGCGCCACGTACGCGATCGCGGGCGTCATCGTCGCGCTGGTCGTCGTGGCCGTCGCGCTTCTGGTGCGCAGGCGGATCCGGGATCACGGCGAAGAACGCGACCCGGGCCACGGCGGGCAACGCGACTTCGCCGGAAGCCGGGAAGGACGCTGAGCGGGCTGCCGGGCCCGGTGCGGCCACCAGGACCGCACCGGGCGAGGTACGCCGGCGGAACGCGGCGGGGGCACCAGACAATACACAGACATGGAGGGCGCACCGCGGACGGCGGGCGAGGGCCGCATCGTCGACCCGCCTGTGTGCCGCTCCTGCCGAACGGGGGCCCGTGAGGAGCAGGCTCTACCGGCGACGCCGGCGGACCGTCAGCCAGGCGAGCAAGAGCGCGGCCGCCGTGGCGGCTGCGGCGGTGTAGACCCGGACACCCCTGAGGGCTTGCGCCGCGGGCCCGTGCTCCGCCACCTTCTGCTTCGCGCTGCGGGCGCCGTCGCCCGCCTTGCCGATCGCGGCACCTGCCTTGCCGCGCAGGCGGCCGGCCACCTCCGCGGCCTGGTGCTGGGCCCGTGCCTTCACATCCGTCTTGGCCACCAGCGCCTCGACGGTCTCGCCGAGCTCTCGCCGGGTCCGCTCGATGTCCTCCGTGAGGGCCTCGGCGCGCTCCGGCGGCGTGCCGCTGCCTGTGGCGTCCTTGCTCATCGGTGGGCACTCTCCTTGATCTGCTCGACGTCCGCCTTCACGCTGTCCGCGGCCTGGCTGGGTATCGGCGGTGTGGCCTTCTTGATCTCGCCGCGGCCGGCCAGGGCGGCGATGCCCGCGCCCGCGCACAGCGCCACGCCCACGATCAGCGCCGCCAGCCACGCAGGCAGCACACCGGCAAGCGCGATGACGACGCACGCAACCAGGCATCCGGCTCCGTACAGCGCCAGGACGCCGCCGCCACCGAACAGGCCCGCGCCTTTGGCGGCGGTCTTTGTCTTGCCGGTCATCTCCACCGAGGCCAGCTTCAGCTCGTCGCGGACCAGCCGCGATACCTGTTCGGAAAGCTGCTTGACCAGCTCGCCGGTCGAGGTGTCGTGCCCCTCGCCCGAGGCGGCCGGTTCCCCTAGCACCGTCATCGCCGGTGTCCCTTCTTTCGTCCGTCATGCCGCGTGGCCGGCCGGACCGCCAGCAGCCGGGCCGCGAGCGGTCAGGCCGCGAGCCGGCGTAGGCGCTCCTGGGCGCGGGCGAGCCCGGAAGCCCTCCTGCCCATGCCCGCCCACGGACCGCCACCGCTGAGGGCGCTGATCCGGTCCGGCATCGTTCTGAGCGTGAACTGCCCCGGACGGAGCGTGTCATTCAGCTCGTCCCAGGCAAGTGGCGTGGCGACCGGGGCACCGGGCCGGGCCCGGACCGAGTAGGGCGCGACGGCCAACTGGGCGTAGGCGTTGCGCATGATGTCGAGATAGAGGAGCGTGCCGCGCTTTTCCTTGCGCTGCTCGACGGTGGCCAGGGCAGGATTCCGGTCCGCGAGCACGGCCGCCACGCCGTGCGCGAACTCCCGGGCCGTGTCGAAATCCGTGGTGGCGTTCAGCGGCACGTGCACGTGCAGGCCCTTGCCGCCGGTCGTCTTCACAAAGGTGGCCAGGCCGAGCTCGTCCTCCAGCAGGTCCCGCAGCCGCAGCGCGACCGTGCGCACGTCGCCGAACCGGTCCGCCGCCGGCGGGTCCAGGTCGAAGATGAGCTGGTCCGGGTTACCGATCCGGTCCAGCCTGCTCAGGAAGGCGTGTACCTCGATGCAGGCCTGGTTGGCCAGGTACACCAGGGTGGCCGGCTTGTCGCAGATGACCTGCTGTAGTGAGCCGCCCTCCTTGCGCACCCGGGCGCGGGTGATCCAGTCCGGGAAGTACCGCGGCACGTTCTTCTGCACGATCCCCCCGCCCGCGATGCCGTCGGGGTAGCGCGTCATGGAGATGGGCCGGTCGCGCAGGAACGGAAGCATCAGGCCGGCCACGCACTGGTAGTGCGCCACCAGGTCGCCCTTGGTCACATCGTCGCCGGGGAACAGCACCTTTCCCGTGTTGGACAGCTCGACCGTGAGCCGGCCCACCTTCAGCCTCTCGGCGGTCACGGCCCCGTCCCCGGCTGCGGCCTCTCCCTGACCACCGACGCCGGGTCTTTGTCCCGGCGCAGGCCCTGGTACCTCGGATGGCGCAGCTCGCCTACTCTGGTCCACTCGCTGAACCCCACCTGGCCAACGAGCTTCGGCTCGACCCAGTGCACGTGGGACCTGGGCAGCTCACCGCGCGCGAAGGGAGGGTCCTTGCGTTCCAGGCCCGCGAGCGTCTGGTGCAGGCTGGCCAGCGTCGCCTCGTCGAACCCGGTGCCGACCTTGCCCGCGTAGGCCAGCTGGCCCTTGTCGTCGTAGTAGCCGATCAGCAGGGCGCCGAACCCGTGCCGAGAGCCCTGCGGGTCGGTGTAGCCGCCGATCACGAACTCCTGGCTGTTCAGGCACTTGAACTTCAGCCAGTCGTGTCCGCGCCCGGCCCGGTACGGCGCGTCCGCCCGCTTGGCGATCAGCCCCTCCCAGCCCCAGCCGCACGCCTGCGCGAAGTAGGCCTCGCCGTCGCGGTTGCGGTGCGTGGCGAAGCGCAGCGGCCCGCCGAAGGTCAGCAGCTCGCGGAGGATCTTCTTGCGGTCGCGCAACGGCAACTGCCGGACGTCACGGCCGTCGGCGTACATGACGTCGAACAGGTAGTAGTAGACCGGCACGGCGCGGCGCAGTGCGGCGTCCGGCCGGCGTACCCCGAGCCGCTGCTGCAACTGTTCGAAGCTGGTGGTCCGCCCCACGAACGCGACCACCTCGCCATCGACGACGAAGTTGTCGGCGCCCTGGGCGCTCAGCGCCTCGTCCAGCTCCGGGTAGGTGCTGTTCACCTCCTGGCGGTTGCGCGTCATCAGCCGGACCTGGCCGCCGAACCGGTAGGCCACGCACCGCTCGCCGTCGAACTTGCGCTCGTAGAGCCACGCCGGGTCGGAGAACCGCTCCCGCGTCAGCGTGGCCAGTTCGGGTTCCACCCAGTCGGGCTGCGCGCCGCTCATCCCGGCCGCTCCTCAGTCGATCGCGTCGAATGTGTCCGGGTCGGGCCCGGTGCGCTGGTTCTTGTTCAGCGAGGTGATGGCCTCGACGTCCGCACCCGGCAGCTCGAAGTCGAAGATGTCGATGTTCTCCCTGATCCGGGCCGGGGTGACCGACTTGGGGAAGACGATGTCGCCGCGCTCGATGTGCCAGCGCAGCACCACCTGAGCCGGGGTCTTGCCGACTTCCCTGGCGATCGAGACGACGACCGGGTCCCTCAGCAGGTCGCCGCCCCGGGCCAGCGGCGACCACGCTTCGATCGCGATCTGGTGCTCGGCGCAGAACGCCCGGACGTCGTCCTGGGTCAGGTAGGGGTGACACTCGATCTGGTCGACCGCTGGCGGTATCTCGCACTCGGTATGCAGGCGGCGCAGATGGTGCGGCTGGAAGTTCGAGACGCCGATCGAGCGGGCGCGCCCCTCGCCGTAGAACTCCTCGAGCGTCCGCCAGGTCGACACGTAGTCGCCGCCGTATCTGCCCGGCAGCGGCCAGTGGATCAGGAACAGGTCGATGTAGTCGAAGCCGAGCGCGTCCAGGGACGCGGCAAAGGCCCGGCGGGCGTCCTCGGGACGGTGCGCTCCGTTGCTCAGCTTGCTGGTGACGAACACGTCGCCGCGATCCAGGCCGGACTTGGCGATGGCCTCGCCGACCTCGCGCTCGTTGCCGTATCCCTCGGCGGTATCGATGTGCCGGTAGCCCGCTTGCAGGGCCGTGGCGACGGCCTCGGCGGTGTCCTTCGGCTCGACCAGGAAAACGCCGAAGCCGAACTGGGGGATCGTCCGGCCGTTGTTCAGCATCACGTCAGGTACCGCGGTCACCGCAGGTCCTCCCGGTGGGTAGCTGGATGTTTCAGCCATCCCTGCCCCGTTCCGGGCGGCTTCATCCCTCACGTCACTCTGATGTAGGTGATGATCGCGATGCCGCTGAGGGAAATCCCCACCGCGAAGACGGGAGTTAGCCACGTTCCGGGCGGCCGGCCCGGACCGCGACAGTGAGGAGGTCGCCAAGGGAGGTCATCCATGATCGAGGTCAGCGGCCTGACCAAACGCTACGGCCGGGAGCTCGCGGTCGACGCGCTCAGCTTCACCCTGCGGCCCGGCACCGTGACCGGCTTCCTCGGCCCGAACGGGTCCGGCAAGTCCACCACGATGCGGCTGATCCTGGACCTGGACCGGCCCGACGCCGGGCGGGTGCGGATCGGCGGGCGCCGCTACCGCGACCTGTCCTGGCCGCTGCGCGAGGTGGGGGCGCTGCTGGAGGCCAAGGCGTTCCACCCGGGCCGCACCGCCCGCGCGCACCTGGCCGCGCTGGCCGCCAGCAACGGGATCGCCGGCCGCCGGGTGGACGAGGTGCTGGGCATGGTCGGGCTGGCCGGGGCCGCCGGCAACGGGCCGGCACGTTCTCGCTCGGCATGGGGCAGCGGCTCGGCATCGCGGCCGCGCTGCTCGGCGACCCGCCGGTGCTGCTGCTGGACGAGCCGGTCAACGGCCTCGACCCGGCGGGGATCCACTGGATCCGCGGCCTGCTCAAGTCGCTGGCCGCCCAGGGCCGCACCGTGTTCGTGTCCAGCCACCTGATCAGCGAGATGGCGCTGATGGCCGAGCACATGGTGGTCATCGGCGCGGGACGGCTGCTCGCCGACGAGCCGGTCGCGGACCTGGCCGCCCGGGCGCCGTCGCTGGAGGACGCGTTCCTCGCGCTCACCGCCGGTCCCGGGAGCCCTGGACAAACACTGCAGCCAAACGGCTGGCGGTCCAACTCGGCAACGGAGGGCTAAACGATGACGTCGCTGGCGAAAGAGCCGCCCGGGCACTACCGGTTCGGGCACGTGGCCCGGATGGAATGGATCAAGCTCCGCACGCTCCGGTCCACCTGGTGGGCGCTGGCGATCACCACGGCGGGGGCGGTCGCCATCGCCGTCGCGGTGGGCCTGAACACCAAGAACGCGGCCGGGGACCTGACCAACAACGCCCTCGCCGGGATGATCCCCGGGCTGCTGTTCGCCGGGGTGCTCGGCGTGCTGGTGGTGACCGGCGAATACACCGCCGGGATGACCCGGGCGACGCTGGCCGCCATTCCGCGCCGGCCGTGGGTGCTCGCCGCGAAGGCGGCCGTGTTCGGCGCGGTGGCGCTCGTGCTGGGTGAGGCCGCCACGTTCCTATCGTTCTTCGCGGGCGGCGCGGCGCTGCGGCACGGCATCCAACCTCCTGACCTGAGCCAGCCGAGTGTGCTACGGGCGGTCGTGCTGAGCGGGGCCGGCTTCTGCCTGATCGGGCTGCTCGGCGTTGGACTTGGCGCGATCATCCGGCACACCGCGGCGGCCGTCGCGGCGCTGGTCGGCGGCGTGTACATCCTCGCGCAGGTGGCCACCCCCCGGGCACCACGCTTCATCCGGTCGCCGCGCTCACCCCGTTCGGCCCGCTCCAGGTCGCCACCTTCCCCGGCACCTTCGCCGCCTTCGCCGCGGGCGCGGCGATGCTGCTGGCCGCTCCCTGGGTGGCCCTCAGCCTGGCGGACCGCTGGCTCATGAGTGGCTTGCTCGGGCCCGGGCGGCTCGCGCAGCGGGTCGCCGACCTGGAGCACACCAGGGCGGTGGCCGTGGACGACTCGGCCGCGCTGCTGCGCCGCCTCGAGCGCGACCTGCACGACGGCGCGCAGATCAGGCTGGCCACGCTGGCCATGAACCTGGGCATGGCCAAGGAGAAGCTCGGCGGCGAGGGTGAGGTGCTGGACGCCGCGGCCGCCCGCGAGCTGGTCGACGCCGCGCACCGGAACGCCAAGGACGCGCTGATCGAGCTGCGCGGCCTGGCCCGGGGCATCCACCCGCCCTCGCTGGACAACGGCTTGGCCGACGCGCTGGCCACGCTGGCCGCCGACAGCGTCATTCCGGCGGAGCTTGAGGTGGACATCCCGGTCCGCCCCCGGCCCGCGATCGAGACCATCGCCTATTTCTGCGCGGCCGAGCTGCTGGCCAACGCCGCCAAGCACAGCTCCGCGAACAAGATCAAGATCCGGGCGGCGGGGCGGGCGGGCGTGCTGCTGCTGGAGGTGAGCGACGACGGCACCGGCGGGGCTGACCCGTCCGGCGGCAGCGGGCTGGCCGGGCTGGCCCAGCGGGTCGCGGTCGTGGACGGCCGGCTGGACATCGCGAGCCCGCCCGGCGGCCCGACCCGGATCACCGTCGAGCTGCCGCTGGCCGCGTGAGGGAGGCATGCCCTGGTGCCGCGCGTCGTGATCGCCGAGGACGCCGCCCTGTTCCGGGCGGGACTGGTCCGGCTGCTCGAAGATCACGGGCACCAGGTGTGCGCGGCGGTCGCCGACGGCGACGCGCTGCTCGCCGCCGTGGCGCGGTGGCGTCCCGACGTGGCGGTGGTGGACATCCGGATGCCGCCGACGCACACCGATGAGGGGCTGCGGGCCGCCATCGCCCTCCGCCGGGATCACCCCGGGACCGGCGTGCTGGTGCTGTCCCAGTACATCGAGACCAGGTACGCGGCGCGGCTGCTGGCCGGCGATGCGTCCGGGGTTGGCTATCTGCTCAAGGACCGCGTCGCCGACGTGGCCGAGTTCGCGGACGCGGTGGCCCGGGTGGCCGGCGGCGGCACCGCGCTGGACCCCGAGGTGGTCCGGCAGCTCGTCCGGTCCAGCCCGCAGGCCGGCGGCCTGGCGGCGCTGACCGCGCGGGAGCGCGAGGTGCTCGCGCTGATGGCCGAAGGCCGGTCCAACGCGGGGATCTCAGCCGCCCTCGTGGTGTCGCCATCCGTGGTGGAGAAGCACGTGGCGAGCATCTTCGGCAAGCTCGGCCTGCCGCCGTCCGAGGCCGACAACCGCCGGGTGCTCGCGGTCTTGCGCTACGTGGGGCCGGAGCACGCCTGACTCAGGCGACGATCTTTTCCTCGAGGCTGATGAGGTTGGGCGGCGGCTTGAGGCCGAGCTCGGCCAGGGCGGCGCGGGCCCGGCGCACGACGGTCAGCGCGGCGCCGCGGCGGCCCTGTTCAAGCAGCGCGGTGGCCGCACGCAGATAGCGCGCGTCGTCGTAAGGTGCCAGGTCGATGGTCAGCTCGATGACCCGGCGGGTCTCGTCCAGGTCGCCCCGCGCGGCGGCCGCGTCCGCGCACAGGTCGAGGAGCCGGAGCATGATCCGGCGGGCCTGGTTGCGCGGGGTCTCGGCCCAGTCCTCGTAGGGGTCGTCGGGCAGCACGTCGCCGCGGTAGCGGGCGATGGCGCCGCGGGCCACCGCGACGGCCAGGGCCGGTTCGGCGAGCCCCAGCGCCAGGGCCCGGCCGGCCTCGGCCTTGAACAGCGCCAGGTCCACCCGCACCTCGGGGGCGAGCAGCAGCGAATCGCCCTGGCGGACGATCACCTCGCCGGCCTCGCCCCGCTGGCGGCTGAGCACCGTACGCAGCCGGTTGCGGCCCGCCTCCCGGTCGGCGTCCGGCCACAGCGCCTCGATCGCCACGTCGGCGGGTACCCGGCCGCCGGAGATAGCCACCATCTTCAGCAACTGCGTGCCCTGGCCCGGAGTCATGGCGACGGGCCTGCCGCCGCGGGTCAGCGCGAAACGGCCGAGCACGCACACGTACACGGGCAGCGCCGCCGCCTCCAGGGCAAGCGCGGCGGGCTGGCCGGTCTGCACGGCCAGGCCGACCAGCTCACCGGTGATCATGCCCTCCTTGGTGTACGGCAGGTGCGCCAGGCCGAGCCGGGCGGCCTCCTCGAAGGCACGCGCCGCCAGCGCGCCGGCGCCCGCCTCGCCGCGGCGGAACGCCGCGTAGCCCCGCAGCAGCGTGATCCGCCAGTACTCCCGCGGGGAGACCGAGTGGCAGGGCACGGCCAGCAGCTTCTGTTCGGCGAGGACCGGGTCCCCGTGCCGGGCCAGCAAGGCGGCCTCGGACATGGCGATCCCCGGGTCGGCATCCTGCGGGTCGGCCTGCGCCCGGTGCAGGTAGTCCAGGGCCAGCACGCTGTGCCCGGCCCGGTCCAGGCAGTCGGCCGCCTCGGCCAGGAACTCCGCCCCGGCGTGGGACCACCAGCGGCCCTTGTGCGCCTCGGTCAGCCGGATCTGCTCCAGCGTCTCCTCGGCGTCCCGGCGGTGCGACGCCGCGATGGCGAGCAGCCAGTGACTGTAGGCGCGCAGCATCTCGGCGTGCGGGAGGTTCCCGGCCACCCGGAGGATCTCCCGGACGTCCGCCTCGCACTGGTCCAGGCGGCCAAGCTCGATGGATATCTCGGCCCGCCAGATCAGCATGTAGGCCCACCTGCGGGGCCGGTGCGCGACCATGCCGAGCCCGCCCTCGAGCAGCTCGATGGCGGCCGCGGCCTGGCCGCCGGCGAACTTGATCCACATCGCCAGGTAGGGGAGCAGCCCGGCGCGGGCGATACGCATGCCGAGCTGGTCGTACAGGCGCGCGGCCCGGTCCAGATCCCGCTCCGCGTCCTGGAGCGCGGCCAGGTCCCGGCGGCCGTCCGGTTCGAGCTTCCAGCATTTCGCCCGGCCGAGGGCCGAGAAGGCGCGGGCCCTGGTGAGCAGCTCGTCCGGGCCGGCCGCGGCGAGCACCCGGCTGGCCGAGGCCTCGGCCTGCGCCGCCTGCCGCATGTCGTGGATCAGGTCGCCGGCCCGCTCGATCTCGATCGCGCGGATCAGGCGGGGGTCGCCGGTCTGCCACGCGATGGCGCTGGCCCGGTCGAGAACCTCGCCGCGCTGGTCGATCATCTGCGCCGTCTCCAGGCTTAGCGCGAGGTTCAGCAACAGCGCGGGGTGGGCCTCGACGGCCTCGTCGGGCAGCCGGTCCACGACGGCCTGGAACTCCAGCACGTCCAGGGCCTCGATCGCGGCGAGGTCGCCGCCAGCCAGCAACTCGGCCGCCGTGCCCGCCTCGCCGCAGGCCAGCAGCAAGCCGAGCGCGGCGCCGAGCTGGCCGCGCCGCGAGTAGTCGGCGGCGGCCCGGCGCAGCACGGCCGGGTCCGGGCCGGCGAACGTGACCAGGTAGTCGCGGACCGGGCCGGGCAGATCCCACCACAGGCTCTGGCCCGGGGTGAACGGGATCCCGGCCGCCAGGGCACGGGCGAAGTAGCCGTCGATCCCGGTCGCGGCGTCGACCAGCGGCGAATCGAGCAGCGGCAGCCGGCCGACCTGGGCGAGCAGCAGGCGCTCGGGCGGGGTAAGCGTCTCGAGGGCCTCGGCCAGGATCGCGCCCACCGCGCTGGCGGGGCGGCCCGGGTCACCGGCCACCGCGGCCAGTGCCCCGACGTCCTCGCCGGTGCGCCGGGCCCGCGCGCCGGCCAGGGCGGCCGCCGCGGTCCATCCCCCGGTCGCCCGCTCCAGCGCGGCGACCTCGGCGGGACCCACGTCCAGCCCGAAGCCGGTGCGGCACAGCTGTAGCGTCTCGTCGGACCGCAGCGCCAGGTCGGCGGCGGTGAGCTGGACGCAGTCGGCGCGCCGCAGCCTGGCCGCACCAGGCGGCAGGCGCCGGGCCAGGACGACCAGATGCTGCTGCGGCTGCAACTGCTCGGCCATGCGCTCGATCAGCTGGCCCGCGTCGCGCCGGGCGTGGTGGGCGTCGTCGACCACGAAGGCGCACCGTTCGTTGGCCAGCGCGCCCAGCAGCGCCTCGACCGCGCCCGGGGCATCCTCGCCCGCCTCGGCCATCGTGGCCGCGGCCTCGGAGAAGCCCGCGGTCGCCGCCGCGGCGCGCAGCCGCGCGGCGAACAGCTCAGCCGACACGCCGCCGTCGTGCAGGACGACCTCGACCGCGATCGAGCGCCAGGCGTCGGCCAGTTCCGCCCCCAGCACGGTCTTGCCATAGCCGGCGGCCGCCTCGACCACCACGACGCCCGCCGCCATGCACGGCGAGGTCAGCCGGGGGCGCCGGACGTGGTACGGCGGCAGGCGGCCCAATTCACAGCCCTTTCTCGGCCCTGCCATCCCGTTTTGGCGGCTGACGGCCCGGCGGGAGTTTACGAGTGGTATCCGCCGAAACTACCGGCCGTGTGACGTTCATGTGACGGTCTGGACCGAAAGTTGACGGGTCGCTGTCCCTACCTCGTGGGAGGGGAAGGCAGGGGCGGCAAAAATACCCAGCGCGTCTGGCCGGAAGCTAAGCCAGGGTTGGCTGCCAGACGTGTAGTTCGTCGCTGTCTCATGCCGCCTCAGTCCCGTCTGACAGCTTACGGCGGGTAAGCGGCGCGGGGGGGAAGGGGGACGGCGAAGGCGCGGCCGGGTCCGCGCCTTCGCCGTCCTCGCCGTTCAGCCGCCGGAGCCCGCCCGGACCGTGTTGACGGTCAGCAGCGGGACCGGCTTGGCGCAGGCCGGTGCGGTGTAGTGGAGGTAGATCGGAACGGTCTGGTTCGGCGGGAAGATCTGTAGCCAGTGCGCGGTGACCGGGCCGCCTTGCAGTGGGCGGAACGTGCTGGTTATGGTTTTGGGCCGGGTAATGCCCGAGCTTCGACGGGATTGAGGGATTCGCATGCGCCCGCTGCGCAACCTGCTCGTGCCCGGGGCCGCCGCGCTGCTCGCGGGGGCCCTGACGCTCACCGCCGGGTGCACGGCCACCGTCGCCGGGCCGGCCCGGGCGGCTCACGTGGCGAACTCGGCCCGCTTCGTCTCCGCGGCCAGGGACGCGCTGGCCCGGTACCTGCGGCAGGCCCGCTTGCGGGCCGTGTTCGCGGGCCACCCGCAGACGGGGTCCACGAAGGCCTCCTCGACCGCCAGCTTCGACTGGTCCGGCTACGCCGACGGCAACAGCAAGACCAAGAAGGGCACGTTTACCAGGGTGAGCGGCTCGTGGATCGCCCCCAGGGTGAGGTGCGGCGCCGAGGACGAGATCACCGTGGACTGGGTCGGCCTGGACGGCCTGCACAGCAGCTCGATCGAGCAGGCCGGCACGATGGCGTGGTGCTACGAGGGAGCACCGCTGTACTTCACCTGGTGGGAGATGTCGCCCACCGGCAAGGGCCTCAAGGAAGTGGGCAACACGCTGCGGCCCGGTGACAAGATCTCCGCGTCGGTGTCCCGCAGCGGCACGGCGTACACCCTGCGGGTGACCGACTCCACCAGCACCGCCAACAGCTTCAAGACCACGCAGACCTGCCCGGCCGCCACCTGCCCGGACACCAGCGCGGAGTGGATCGCCGAGCGGCCCGCGTTCGCGAACGTCGGGTTCGCGCCGCTGGTCCACTACGCCGCCTTCAAGATCACCAACGGCAGCGAGCGGGCCAGCCACAAGACCGGGACGATCGGGAGCTTCTCCGCCGTCAGCGCCATCACGATGGTGGACGCCACGGACGCGTACAACCTCAACAACGTCTCCGCGCTCACCAAGGGCAACAGCTTCAGCACCACCTGGCGTAACAGCTGGTAGCTGGCGGATGTTTGACAGCCCGCGGCAACCGGGCATACTAAGGACCGAACGGTGCTTACGACGCAGGCACACCCTCACGCCGTCCTGGCGTGAAGTGGGGTGTGCCTTTTTCGTGGTTCGCCGAAGGGCCGGCCGCCCCGCCCACGACACCAGGGCAGCGGCTACCCCCAGGAGGCATCGTGATGAGGATCGCCCTCGTCGCCCACCACGGCAGCCCGCTCACCCAGACCCCCGGGCAGGAAACATTCCCCCAGGCGGGCGGCATCGTCGCGCACGCGCGGGCGCTGGCCAAGCAGGGCCACCGGGTCACCGTTTACGCCCGCAGGGACTCCCGCGGGCTGCCCGGCAGCGCGATCGTCGCGCCGCGGGTGACCGTCGAGCACGTGGCCGCCGGCCCGCCGGCCCCGCTGGCCGCCGGCGCCCTGGCCGGCCACGTCGCCGCGTTCGGCGACTACCTGGCGCAGCGCTGGCACCGGAACCCGCCCGACCTGGTGCACGCCTACTACTGGACGAGCGGGCTGGCCGCGCTCGCGGCCATCCGCGGCTCAGGCATCCCGCTGGTGCAGACGTTCGGCACGCTCGGCACCGCGGAACGCCGGCACGGCTCGCCGGAACAGGCGGCCGGCGGGCGGATCCGGATGGAGGCCTGTATCGCGCGAAGCGCGGGCGCCGTTCTGGCCAGCACCACGGCCGAGGCGGCCGAGCTTGGCCTGATGGGCGTGCCCAGGGCCTCGGTGACAGTCGTGCCGTACGGGGCTGACACCGCCGAGCTCACCCCCGAGGGCCCGGTGGCCCGGCGGAACGGCCGGCCCCGGCTGCTCGCCGTGGCGCCCCTTGCCGCGGACCAGGGCCTGGACGTCCTGGTCCGCGTGCTGGCCCGGGTCCCCGGTGCCGAACTCGTCATCGCCGGCGGCCCTGCCCGGGCCCAGCTCGGCAAGGAGCCGGTCTACCGGGACCTGACCCGGCTGGCCGAGCGGTTCGGCGTGGCCGGCCGGCTGTCCTTCACCGGCAAGGTCGCGGCGGGCAGCCTGCCCGCGCTGCTCCGCTCGGCGGACCTGCTGGTGAGCGCCGCGCCCTACGATCCGGTTGGCGCCGTCGCCGTCGCCGCGATGGCCTGCGGCACCCCGGTCGCGGCCTGCGCGGCCGGCGGCCTGCAGGATGCCGTCCTCGACGGCACCACCGGGGTTCTGGTCCCGGCGGGCCGCCCGGACATGCTCGCGCGGCGGGTGCGGCTGCTGCTGGCCAACCCGCTGCGGCTGGAGGCCTACGGCATCGCCGCGGCCGACCGGGCCCGGGCACGGTACTCCTGGGACCGCATCAGCCGGGAGACCCTGGCCGCGTACGAGCGGTGCCTGCGGCCCGCGGCCGCGAGCCTGGTGCAAGCCACGTCCTAGTGAGTCGGTCTTGAGTTCTCTTATCACCACTTGAGTCGTGTTTCGTTTCAGGACGGTAGTCCGGTGGTGACAGGACTGCTGATCTGCGGTCCTCTGGGGAGATGGGAGATACCAGGCTGAAGCCGCTGGTGTTGTCTGAGGACGAGCGGCGCAGGTTAGAGAACTGGGTCAAGCGGCGGGGCACTGCGCAGGGCCTGGCATTGCGGGCGCGGATCGTGCTGGCCTGCGCCGATGGTGGCAGCAACATCGCGGTCGCGGCGCGGCTGGGTGTCAGCCGCATGACAGTTGGTAAGTGGCGGGCGCGGTTCCTGCGCGACCGGCTGGACGGGTTAACCGATGAGCCGCGGCCGGGGGTACCGCGCACCATCACCGACGCCCAGGTGGAGGAGGTGGTAGTGCGCACCTTGGAGGAAGTTCCTGAAGGCAGCACGCACTGGTGTTAGCGACCTCATTATTTGGTGATGTGGCGGCAGCGCTCCGTGAGCACGGTTCGGCAACGCTTGATGAGCACTGCTGTTACTTTCGCCGCCCTGACTGAGTCCTGGTCCGCGGTCACCGCAACCTGCGCAGTCGCGCATCACGGACTGCCCGGTGACGGCTAATCGCGGTTACGCATTGTGACGGACGGGATAGTCCCGACGAGCGATATCCGCCGTTAGGCGTGCCCGCGAGATTCTCGTCTACGTCGGCGTGGAGCGCGCAGATCGGCTTGTTCGGGTGTCCCCGTACTGCCCGGGTCAGCCGTTCGGTGTCGTACGGCTGCGTCCGCTCAGCAGCGCCATTGTGGTATGCCGACGCCGGCTGGCTTGACGGCCTCGCTGTCGAGCGCCCATTCCCGTGCCAGGCCCGGCACGATGGAAATGGCGTGGTGCCTAGCCTCACTTGACGCGCGACACATCGGCCCCGGTTGATGTGCGACACACCCTAGGTTTCCTATGCTCGCTCCGATGCAAGGCGAAGTCGCGGCGACCTATCTCCGCCTGGAGACGACGGCCGGAAGCCGGGCCGCCACCGGAAACGACGGCGGCGCGCCCTCGCGCTCCGGGGCAGCGTGAATATTGCCTGGCCGGGGAGGAGCTGCGGAATTACCCTCAGATTCTGGCGCTGAGGGAGGCCGAGATGGACCGCGATGTGCTGGACACGATCGAGCGCGAGATTGACCAGGAGGTGCGGGCACGCTTCCCCGGCACCGCGGTGCGGCGGGCCGTGCTGCTGCAATACGGCGACGACCCGGAGATCGAGCCGGGGGACCTGTGGGTCCGGGTGCTGCTCGACGCGGACGGGCCGGAGGACAACTGGGAGCCGGCCCTGGCGGCATTCGAGCAAGCCAACAAGACGGCGATCGAGCAGTTCACGGGCTACCTGGCAGCAAAGCTCCGGGAGATCAGCCTGGTCGAGTACACGTTCAGCAACAACCCCGTCACCTTTGACGGCAAGGGGCCCCGCGCGGGTATGCCCGTCGCGCAGCGACTGTCGGACATCCAGGAGTGGGAGCACGGCCAAGCCACCTTCGTGCTGGCCGCGCTGGGACCGGCTGGCCTGGAAACGGTGGACACGCTGATCATGGCGGGAATCGCGGCCACGCGCGCGGAGGCCATCCGGTGGGCCCTGGACCGCATCCGCGAGCGGCCAGCGTACCAGCGGCTCCAGATTCCGGCGATGAGGGAGGCCGAGATGGACCGCGATGTGCTGGACACGATCGAGCGCGAGATTGACCAGGAGGTGCGGGCGCGCTTCCCCGGCACCGCGGTGCGGCAGGCCGTGCTGCTGCAATACGGCGACGACCCGGAAATCGGGCCGGGGGACCTGTGGGTCCGGGTGCTGCTCGACGCGGACGGGCCGGAGGACTACGAGAAGACCCTGACGGCATTCGACCAAGCCAACAAGACGGCGAGAGAGCAGTTCACGGGCTACCTGGCAGAAAAACTCCGGGAGATCAGGCTGGTCGAGTACACGTTCAGCAACAACCCCGTCACCCGCGACGGCCACGGACCCCGCGCGAGCAATCCCGTCGGGGAGTGGCTGCCGGACATCCAGGAGTGGGAGCACGGCGAGGCCACCCCGCTGGTGGCCCGGCTGGGACCGGCTGGCCTCGAAACGCTGGACACGCTGATCATGGCGGGCATCGCGGCCACCCGCGCGGAGGCCATCCGGTGGGCCCTGGACCGCATCCGCGAGCGGCCAGCGTACCAGCGGCTCCGTGAACTGAGATGCGACGCCGACAAGCTCAGGAACGAGTTCTGAGACAAGGCCAGATCACCGTCGAGCCCGGTATCTCTGCTCGACCACGTTCAGCCCCTGGAGCATTGCGGGAGTGTCGCGCATCAAGTGAAGCCACGGTGTCGCATATCAAGCGGAGCCTGACAGCGTGAGATGAGGGTCGCCTTCCGACCCTTTATGCCTCCGCGTTTGCCTGGCGGCCCATGGAAATGGCGTGGCGCGTCCTGCGATGCTCTTGCGACCGGCCGCTTTAGGTGTCGAGCAGGCCGGCCTGGTAGGCGGTGATGACGAGTTGTACCCGGTCTCTGGCGCCGAGTTTGGCCAGCAGCCGGGCTACGTGGGTCTTGGCGGTGCCCGCGGTGATGTACAGGGCGGCGGCGATCTCGGCGTTGGACATGCCCAGGCCCACCAGCTTGAGCACCTCGCGTTCGCGGTCGGTGATCCCGGCCAGTTCCCGGGGCTTGGGGTGTGGACGGGATGGGCTGGCGAACTGCGCGATCAGGCG
>CAVPFC010000066.1:0-198594 GCA_963703605.1 uncultured Actinomycetes bacterium | reverse complement strand
ATGATCTGGTCGATCGCCTGCATCGCAAAGTTGAATGTCATGAACTCGACGATCGGTCTGAGGCCAGCAAAGCCGGCGCCGACCCCCAGCCGGTGAAGCCCTGCTCGGTGATCGGCGTGTCGATAACCCGCCGCGGCCGAATTCCTGCAACAGGCCCTGGCGACCTTGTAGGCGCCCTGGGTACCTCGGTCACCTCCTCGCCGATCAGAAAGACCGTGTCGTCGCGGCGCATCTCCTCGGCCATCGCGTCGCGCAGGGCCTCGCGCACGGTCATCGTCGTGGTCTTGCCGGTATTCCGCTCTCCGCCGGACAGCGCGCCGCGCGACGGTCGAGGGCGCTGGCGGCGCGTGCGGGCCGGGGCGGCGTTTCGCGGGGCTCGCAGGCGCCTCAGCGGCCGGAGCGATTGTTTCGGCGGCGCCGGCTTCCTACCGTTTCCGGCGATCACTGGCGATCGGCGTATCGACCGCGACGTCGTCGGTGCCTTCGGGGATCACGATCTTGGCGAGCACCTCCTTGTCGATCGCTTCGACCTCATCGTCGCCTTGTCCGTCTCGATCTCGGCGAGGACGTCGCCTGCCCTGACGGGCTCCCCCTCGCTCTTCAGCCAGCGGGCGATCTTGCCCTCGGTCATTGTCGGCGACAATGCCGGCATCAAGACTTCGGTAGCCATGGCAATGTCCAAGCAAATCAGGCTTCTGCCAGCACGTCCGCCCACAGGTCGGGCGAGGTCCCTGAGATTGCCTGAAGGTTATCGGTGGTGCCAACCCCCGTTTCCGGGTTCGGGCTGGGCACCACCGACCACTTGGCGCCGTTCCAGTGCTCGATCAGGGTCCCTGTTTCGGTGCCCGACGGCTGGTTGGTGCTGCCGACGGCCCAGACGCTGGACGGGCTCAGCTCAAGGGCCCCGGCGAGCTTCCCGGTGGTGCCGCCGGCCGGCAGCGGGACGGCGACCTTGTGCCAGGCGTGGCCGTCCCAGTGCTCGGCCAGCGGCTGGGCGTCGACCAGCGCGTTCGAGGCGCCGACGGACCAGGCGTCGGTGGCGCTCCCGGCCGACACCCCGCTGAACACGTCGTCGGCCAGCCCAACGCTGCCTGCCGGGTCGACCGGCCTGCCAATGACCCGCCACGGAGTAGAGACCGGGCCCGTCACCGCCAGGCCAGCCGCTGCCGGCCTGGCGCCGCTGGCCGGGCCGAGCGCGAGCGCCGCGTCGCCGCCCGCCGCGACCGCCGTCACGCCGGACAGCCCGGTGACCGTGGCCACCGAGGGACCGGTGCTGTCCGAGCCGTTGCCCAGCTGGCCGAACGAATCGTCTCCCCAGCTCATCACCTTGCCACCGGCCACCACCGCCAGCGAGAACAGCCCGCCAGCGGCGATCGAGGTCGCATCCGGCAGCCCGGGCACCGTGAGCGGCATGTCGCTGTCGGCGATCCCGCCGGGGAACCCGTCCGGCCGGGCCAGCTGGAAGAACCCATTGTCGCCCCAGTCCATGACGACGCCGCTGGACAGCAGCGCGACCGCGTGCTGGAACCCGGCACGGATCGCCCGTACCCCGGTGAGGCCGGAAACTGGAACAGGGACCGTGCTTAGCGGCTGGGTGGAGGAGTCCTGGCCGTCGCCGAGTTGGTCGCTCTCGTTGTCTCCCCAGGACATCACGGTCTTGCCGGGCAGCAGCGCGAGCGCGAATCGCCCGCCAGCCGAGATCGCGGTGACCCCGCTCAGCCCCTGCACCGGCACGGGCACGTCGCTGTTGGCCGTGCTGTTGTCGCCGAGCTGGCCGTCCAGGTTACTGCCCCAGGTCACCACGGTGCCGTTGGACAGCAGCGCCATGCTGAACAGCGCGCCCGCGGCGATCGCCATCACCCCGGCCAGGCCCTTGACCTGCACCGGCACGGCGCTGCTGACCGTGCTGCCATCACCGAGCTGCCCTTCGGCATTGTCACCCCAGGCCATCACGGTGCCGTTGGACAGCAGCGCCAGGCTGTGCTCCTCCCCCGCCGCCACCGCGGTCACCCCGGACAGGCCGCCCACCGGAACGGGCGTCTCGCTGTCCCCGTTGGAACTGAGGATCCCGTTGCCGAGCTGGCCGAAGGTGTCATCACCCCAGGCCATCACCGTGCCGCTGGTCAGCAGCGCGAGATCGTGACGGCCGCCGGCGGCGATCGCCCGCACCCCGCTCAGCCCCCTCACGTCCACCGGCACCTCGCTGCCGGCCAGCGTCCCGTCAGCGAGTTCCCCGGCGCTGTTGTCCCCCCAGGCGAGCGCCGAGACGGTGGCGCCGGCCTGCGCTTGCGCGCGGGCAGTGCTGGCCGCCCACGCGGGCACCGCCGGCCCGGTAGCCAGCGCCAGCATCAGACCGGAGGCTGCCGCCAGGCCGCCCGCCCAGCCCGCCGGGGCCGGGCGGTGGTCGCCGCCCGGCGAGTCAGTGTCCGCAGCAAGTAGTGAGGGCCAGAATGTGCCATGCGAAACTCCCGACGGTGCTTCTCGGCCGCGCTAGACACTGACACGTACGCGCCGCTTGCCAAGTTCAACACAGCGGATCTCCGTGACCCCACCGCACCTGCGGACGCCAGCCGGGGTCATCACACAATGGGGCTCAGTTGTACCTGATCGCCCACTCGGCCGGTGCAGCCGGCAACCGCGCCGAGCCGGCCACGGCTAGCACGCCGCGCACGCGAGCCCGTCGGTGATTGGAACCAGTCCGTGTCAGGCCAGCGCAGTGCCGCCGATCTGGCGCCGGATCCCGTCCATCACGGCGAGGGGCGAGGTGATACCGATCTGGGCGTTCTGGGCGCTGACGAATCAGGTGGCGCCCTGCATTGACCTCTAGATGAGGTCACAACCCGAATGGCGCCTTGAACCGATCTTTGTCCACAGCACGGCAGGCATCTGCGATCGAGAACCCGGGCACGCTCCTCGCCGGCGCCGGCCCGTGTACCAAGCCTCCTCGGGTCGTGTGCCGCGCCAGCACGATCACCAGCCCGGCGCTGTCGAGCACCGGCACGATCGAGATAGTCAACGGCACGCTGCGGCTGACCGACAGCCCGCTGCAGCTGCATGACGGGACGCTGACCGGCGGCACCCTGGAGGCGCTGGCCGGGCCGCTGGGCGGGGCGATCGTCCTGCCCTCCGGGAACCGCATCTCCTCGATCGCGGCGGGCAAGATCGACCTCGCCGATGGGGGCGCGTCGATCGAGAACCAGGGCAGCGGGAACGCGCTCGCGTCCTTGTCGTCGATCGGCCCGAACGGGACGTTGATCGATGAAAGCTCGCTCGCGGTCACCGGCAGTCTCACCGCCCAAGGGACCCTCCAGGTCCTCGGCACGCTGGACGTGCCCGGAAATCTCGTCACCGACGGGCTCTTCCAAGCCGACGGCGCGGACGTGACCGGCGACTACACCCAGACGTCGGCCGGGACCCTGACCGAGTCCTTCGGGCCCACCGGGGCGGACATCATCGCACCGATGAGCGTCGGCAAGACCGCCACGCTCAGCGGGACCCTCGACATCGGCGTCCGCAGAACCTGCACGCCGCAGGATGGCACGACCGCGACAGCGATGACCTTCGCCGCCCGCACCGGCACATTCACCACCACCGGACCCGGGTTCACCGTGGCCTACGGCCCCACCTCAGTCCAGGTTCAGTACACCGGGCCGGTGAACAGGACCGGATGCGGCCCTGGCGGCTGACCGCCACATCCCCTCACCCGCCAGCACCCAAACCGCGCTTCGCACACTGCCGCCGCCACCAGCCAGAGCCCACATCCAGGCCGCGGCCACTGCCGGCAGCCAGCCTCACCCAGCACTGCGGCAATTTCAGGTAGGGGCCCGGACAGAAACCACCAGAGATAAGTGCCGTCGGCGTAATGGCCAGCCACGCCGACAATCTGACACGCCGCTGGCACCCCGTACCGGCAACGGAGCAGCCCGGCGTTACAGGCGGCTCGGCCGATAGGCGCCACGTGGGTAGTAGATCATCATTACCGAAGACGCACAGAACTGGTAGACCGTGCGACGTGAGGTCGCACGTTGTGAGTGAGTACGTCGAAGGAGGCTGGCTGATGCCAGGGACGTAGTGCAGGCAGTGTCCGGGCCTGTCCCCGCCCTGACGTGCGCCGCTGGGTCCTGCCCGGTGGGGTGCGGAGCTCAGGGAAAAGCCCGAGGACCTCGTTCCGCCTGGGGTCACAGGTGAGGGGAAGGCTGGTGTGGGGTGAACGACAGTGAACCCTTGCTGATGCCTCGTCACGATTACTTCCCGGGGCGGGTCGTAGTCTGGGATGAATAGGGACTAGCCGCTGGAAAGCGGCAGGCGGGCGCCGGGGAGATTGACCGGCTGCCGTGGACACCGCCGTCCCCGGGGTAAAGAGGGCACCCTGAGCCAGCCGGGTCTCACGCGTGCGGAACACGGAAACCCCGTCCGGGTCCGCGCCGTAGTCTACGGTCGAATGCGCGCGGTCGGACTGTACTTTCAGCTGTGCGATGAGGGCGCCTGAGGAGGCTGATGCTCCGACCACGAGGAGGCTGGCGGCGGTGTTCACGTCTCCTGGTCGTTATTGACCAGGATCGCGCGTTCGGGGCAGTTCGCCACGGCGAGCCGGAGTCCTTCTGTCAGGTGGGTGTGCTGGCTCTTGTTATCGGGCACGAAGGAGTAGCCCTCGTCATCGGATTCGAAGATGTCGGGGGCGAAGGTGAGGCAGCGTGCGTGACCCTGGCAGCGTTCGGGGTTTACGAAGACGTGGTACATCTGTGTTCAGCGTCCGGTGCGCAGGGTCAACGGGCCGATGCCGTGCCACTGCTCGGCGGGGCTGGCTAGCGAGAAGTCGCCCACGACAGCCAGGAACTCCTCCAGGGCGACGACCAGCTCGCGCCGCCCCAGATTGGATCCGAGGCACCGGTGGATACCGCCGCCGAATGCTAGGTGCCGGTTGTTCTCGCGGCCGATCACGATCTCATCGGGGTTGTTGTAGGCGTCAGGGTCACGGTTTCCCGCCCCGAATACCAGCACCACCCGGTCGCCGGCCTTGATCTTCTGGCCGGAGATCTCGGTGTCCTTCGTGCAGGTCCGCGCCATGGCCTGAACCGGAGACAAGGTGCGCAAGAACTCCTCCGCCGCCGCTGGGATCAGTTCAGGGTCCTGGCGCAGTGCGGCTTGCGCATCCGGATGCTGGGCCAGGTACCACAGGCTGGACCGGATCGACCATGCCGTCGTGTCCAGCCCAGCGACGAACAACAGATAGCAGTAGGACAGCAGCTCAGCGTGGGTGAGCTTGCGGCCCTTGATCTCCGCTGAGCGAAGGCGGGAGATGATGTCGCCGGTGTCCTGCTGGGCTGCGCGTGCCGTGAGCAGCGCGCCGAAGTAGTCCATCACCTCGTGGCCGGCGTTCCACGCACGCGCAGGATCGTCGGTGCGCCGGTAGATGATGTCGTCCACCCAACGGTCGAACTTCGGCCAGTCCTGTTCGGGGAACCCGGCCAGTCGGCTGAAGATGATGGTCGGCATTGGCCGCGCAAACCGGGCCGAAACGTCCACGACCTGGTGCGAGGCGATGTTCGCGGCCAGTTCGCGGGCGGTGCGGTGCATGCCTTCGTCGAGCCGGGCTACGGCCTGCGGGGTGAACAAGGGCAGCAGGAGCCGGCGGTAGCCGGCGTGGTCGGGGGGATCGATGTCGATCGGGATGAGCGGCACGTCGGTCCCCATGGGCGGCAGCAGCATCGATGGAGCCACCGAGAAGGTGCCCGGAGCCTGCTCGGCCGCGAAGATGTCCTCGCTGTTCAACAGGAACCAAAAGCCGCCGTACCTCTCGCTGCGGCCCACCAGGCACCGGCTTCGCAACTCCTGGTACGTGCCGAAGATGTTGTCGAGCGCCTGCCCGTGGTAACCGAAGTCGCGGCCCCCGCTCAGGTTGTCGGACACAGATTCATCTCCTCCCGGACGCTGGTCTGGGTGGTTGCGGCTGCCTTCGTCACGAAGGACTCGAACAGTGCACCTTGTTGCGGTTGGTAACAGCGATGAGTTCAGGGTGCCACTGGACGGCGGCAATGTCGGCGCCGGTGGCCCCGGCGGCCTCGCTCACGTCGCCGCAGACGGTCGTGACCCGCAGACCGGCACCGTGGTCCTGGAGGCACTGGCGGGTGGCAGCTGTTCACCTGAGCCACAGCCCGCCCCAAGGCACCGGCAAGGTAGGCGTCTACGGTCACGGTGACCTCGTGGCTGAGCCTTCCCGGCGAGTACTGCTGCCAGTGGCCCTGGTCGTCCTTGATCTCCTGAACCATTGTCCCGCCGTCTTACCGCGCAGTCGACCCATCCGGTTTGGTGAGATGCCGTTCCGTTCCATGGCCAGGGCCAAGGGCCTGCCTGAGCCAGGCAAGCGCGACACAGATCTCGGGCGGCATGTCGTCGCTACGATCGGGGACACCGCCCAGCGACGCAAAGGCTCTGTCTACGTGTTCAAGCACCTGCGGAGGGCATCGGAGCAAAGAAACATTCCAAGAGCCAACGTGGACCGACCTCAGGCGACGGCTACGCATGTTGGGCCACTATTCCGGCAGCTCAAGTGCCCGGTCAGCACCCCTTAAGCGACGCTGGGCGATGCCCGGGATGTGACTGAGGTCAAGCCCCGGCGACGGAACCCCGTATCGGTGAGCGCCGACCCGGTACCAGGTTACGTCGTCAGCGTGTTCCAGTGGCGGCTTCGAACTGCTCGATCACGCTCGCGGGTATGCGCCCGCGGCCGCTGACCGGAATACCTTGTTCTTCCGCCCAGGCCCGAATGGTGGCGCCACGCTCGCGGCCCGCCGCGGCCCGCACCACCCCACGGCGCGGCCCCCGGCCGGACCTGCGGGCATGTTCGATGAACGGCGCCAGCTTCTTGCGGAACGCCGCGGCGTTCTTCTTGTTGAGGTCAATCTCATACTCAGTCCCGCCAACCCCGAACCGCACCGTCTCATCTGCCGGGCCTCCATCAAGATCGTCTTCGAGCGCGACGGTTATCTTGGTAGCCATCCCGGACCTCCTTGACTGGCGATGGTGACCCACCATATTGATCAATTCTGCTGTCGCCATCACCCGACACCCCCATCACCCGAACACCACCAGCTGCCGACCCAACCAGGGGATCCTCATGGCATGTCAGAGCGGATCCGCAGGGCTGCCTGCTCTTTCCCCGTGACCACCATCCGCCCCGCGGCCGAGGCGGACGCCCCGGCTCTGCGCAGCATCGCGGTAGCCGCCTACCAGCGGTATGTACCAAGGATCGGACGGGAAGCCGCGCCCATGACCGCGGACTACCTCGCAGCGGCCCGCCACGGCCAGGCATGGATAGCAACCCAGGACGGCCAGGCAGCCGGCTTCATCATCCTCATCCCCCAGCCCGGCTACCTGCTGGTAGAAAACGTGGCCGTGCTACCCGCCGCCCAGGGACGCGGCATCGGCGCCCGGCTGCTGGCCCTGGCCGAAGAACGCGCCCGCAGCCTCCGCTTGCCCGAGGTACGGCTCTATACCAACGAAGCGATGACCGAGAACCTCGCCTACTATCCACGGCACGGGTACACCGAAACCCACCGAGCCCAACAGGACGGCTTCCACCGCGTCTACTTCCGCAAACGCCTCGACAGCTGACCAGCCGGATCGCGGCACATCCGGACGTTTCGTCGCCAGGCCGCTATGCATAAACATGCAAGCCGGGTCAGCCGACCATAGACGCCGGGAGCCAAGGGTGCGGGCCGCCGATGACATGGTGGGCCACCAACTGCGCGCGCACCTACCCGCCGTCGTTATCTCCAGTCCGGATTTGGGTGTCTTCGCTGTAGCCGCGAGGGTGTTTTGTGTGCTTTTTGCTGCCTCGTGGACGCGTTACCTGAACAGTGTCTCCGCCGCAGACTCTCCCCGCCTTGCGGGGACAGGGAATTGGTGGCGCGCTGATGATGTGGGCCAGGCAGGTCGCCCGGCAGGAGATGGGCCTGGAGCAACTTCGCCTGGCCGCGCGGGGCGGCATGGGACTGGAGCGCTTCTACGCCCGGCTCGGCTGGCGGGAGATCGGCCGCTGGCCAAACGCATTGCGGCCGGCACCCGATGACGACCGCGACGAGATACTCATGCTCCTCATACCGCTCTGAAGCACCCCGGGCCGCGCCACTCGCGGCATGAGCGACCGATCACCCCGAAGTGTCGGCGATGCATAAGCACGCGGTCGGTCTGCTGCCTGCTGGGCCTTTGCCGGGTCGTCAACGGTTCACAGGCACTGATGATAACCACGGGCCGAGGCGCCGATCGGCGCGGGGTCGGTCTGGCCTCGGCAGGTGAACCTGGCAGGTCCGCTCGTCGTAGGCTGGCTACGGTGCCGCGCCCGCGGCGCTGGCATTTGCGGAGTCTTCCGAGGCGTTTATGACTTCCTGCAACGCGCTGGTCTATGAGGCCATCCTGCGGATCTACCGGAACGCGGTCGTCGACCTGATCCGGTCCAGGATGCAAGCGGCCTACCCCGATGACTATGAGAACCGCGTGACGTCACGGTTCAGCTCCTGGGATGCCAATGTCAGCGCCGCTGCCGAGTCCGCTGTCACCGGTCTCGTTGCCCACTCCCATCAAGACGTCTTCGACTATCTGGATGTGAGTCAGTTTCAGGTGCTTCTGGACAAGTACTTCAGCGTCCTGGCACCGGTGGAGGGTCTCACGCGAGAGCAGGCAAACGAGCTGAAGAGACAGGTGCTGACGTACGCGAGGGAGATCAAGACAATCCGGAATCCCGTCTCGCATCCGGGGGCCGCCGACATCAGCGTCTCTGAGGCGTTCCGGGCGCTCGACAACGCCTGCCGTGCGCTGCGGGTGCTGGGCCTGCCCGAGGCAGCCGAGAAGATAGAGCCGCTCCTCATGGAGGTCGCAGCGAAGGCGTCAGCATCCGATACCGCGAGCTGGGCCCAAGATGCGCTAGGGGCAGAAGTAGCCCGGGGTCAGGTTGTGCCGGTCGGCTCGGACGATGCGCGGCCGAGCCAGTTCATCCAGGCGTACATCGAATCTCACGTGCCGACAGCATCGGCGGTCGGCCCACTCGTGGTCGGAGATGTGCCACATGCGGCTCCCGAGTTTCTTCCTCGCACCGACCTGGCGGACCGGCTGGCGCGGAGGCCGGGTGCCCCGGTGGCCCGAGTGATCACGGGCATGCCCGGCGTGGGCAAGACTCAGATCGCGGCGGAGTACGCACGGTCTTGTATCGACGCACGCTGGCGGCTGGTGGCGTGGATTAACTCATTGGACCTGGCCCAAGTGCTGAACGGACTTGCGCAGATCGCCGGAGCCCTGAGGGTAAGCGTGCCCGGCGCGGATTTGAAAACTATCGGAAGGGAGGTCAAGCGGCGTCTGGAGACTGACGGGGAGCGGTCCCTCGTGGTGTTCGACGACGCCACCAACCCTGACGCCCTTTCACACTTCATTCCCGCTGCCGGGCGGTGTCAAGTAATCATCACGAGTAACCATCTCAATATAGCAGCGCTAGGCGAACACATACCAGTGAAAGAATTCGCCGAAGATGAGGCGCTATCGTTCCTGGCCAAGCGCACCGGCCTAGCCGATGACCTCGGTGCACGCCAGCTTGCGACGGAACTAGGATTCCTTCCAGTGGCCCTGGCGCAAGCTGCGGCGATGATTAAAGCCCGGCATCTTGACTACCCCACGTACCTGGCGCGGTTGCGCGAGCAGCCCTCCGGGGATCTCCTGAAACGAACTGCGGGGGAACCGTACCGCAAAGGTGTCTCCGACGCCATCACGCTGGCCCTGGACACAGTGGCCGACTATGACCCCACGGGTTTGTGCCGAGGGCTAGTAAACGTGGTCGCACTTCTGTCTGAAGCTGGGGTCGCTCGCGACCTGCTCTACGCCGCAGGCCAACAAGGCGTGCTCCAAAGCCCAGGCGCTGAGACGAACGCCCGGCCGCAGGAGATTGATGAGGCGCTCGGGCTACTGGCCGAGGCCTCCCTCCTGAACTTTGGCACCGATGGCACCCAGGGTGACATCACCGTGGCCGCGCACCCGCTGACCATGAGGGTGGCTGTCGAACTCCAGGCAGAGCAAGGAAACCTGGTCAGGCTGGGCGCCGACATAGCCTCGCTGCTCATGGCGGTGACCGAATCCTTGCCTGAGCCGTGGCAGAACCGGGGTGTCGCCCGCGATGCCATCCAGCAGATCATGGCTCTAAACGGACACCTCGCCCCGCACCTCGGCGCCCAAGACGCCGAATTGACTCGGACACTGCTTCGGCTGCGCACTTGGACGGTCGGATACCTGAACGAACTCGGCGATAACTTCGCCCAGGCCGTCGAATACGGTCAGGACTTGGTCACCGACTCCGAGCAGATGCTGGGCCGGACCCACCATGACACCCTGACCGCCCGTAACCACCTCGCCACTGCTTACCGGGCGGCCGGGCACCTGGATGAGGCGATTCCGCTGTGTGAGCGCACCCTGGCTGATGCAGAACAGGTTCTGGGCCCGACTGACCCCGACACTCTGATCGCCCGCAACAACCTGGCCCGCGTCTATCGCGCGGCCGGGCAGCTGGATGACGCGATCCCGCTGTATGAGTGCAATCTCGCCGACAGCGAGCGTGTTCTAGGCCCCACCGATCCTGAAACCATGAAGTCCCGCAACCACCTGGCAGATGCTTATCGGACCGCCGGGCGGCTGGATGAGGCTGTCCCGCTCTTCGAAGGCAACTTCGTGCTCCGCGAGCAGGTCCTCGGCGCTACCCACCGCAGCACTCTTACGTCCCGCAATGACCTAGCGCGCGCTTATGAAGCCGCCGGGCGGCTGGAAGAAGCCATCCCTTTGTATGAGCGCAATCTCGCCGACCGCGGGCACGTTTTTGGCAAGACCCACCCCAAGACTTTGAAGTCGCGCAACAACCTGGCCCACGCTTATCAGGCCGCCGGGCGGCTCGATAAGGCCATCCCGCTGTATCAGAGCACGCTAGCTGACCGCGAGGAGGTATTGGGCCAGACCTACCCCGACACCCTAAAGTCTCGCCACAACCTCGCCTCCGCCTATCGAGCTTCCGGAAGGTTGGAAGAGGCCAATACTCTTCACCAGCGCACCCTCGCCGACGCCGAGCAGGTATTGGGCCCCGACCATCCCGACACTCTCACATTCCGTAACGATTTCGCAGCTGACTGACGGCTTGTCCCGATCGAGGCTCGTACGGGCCCACCGCAGCGCTCAGATTTCCCTGCTCGCGCGGAAATTGTTCTACAGGCTTGGTCTTGGATCAATTAATCTGGGCGCCAGCCCGGAGGCACTCGGCCTGCACCTCGACCATACGTAATCGGCAGGGGCGCCCCCTGCCGATCGGCGCGGATGCTAGGCGAATCGCGGATCGCCACGGCCGAGGGCCGCCCAATATTTGGGAGTAATCACGCACACCACGGCATGACCACGCGCTCGGCCCGGCGCCCGCTATTCGGCTAGATCCGGGCGACTTCGGCGCGCTGAGTAACCTGATCGGTGGGCCTGAGCCAGCGAGTATCGAGTCGTCCTGAACGGCTCCGCCTAGTTTCACCGGGGCGCTCCCGGGCTCAGCTAGTGGGTCGCGGACGGCCGCATGGTGACCGCTGCCCGGTGGCGGCAGGCGGCACCGTGACCACCAAGGGCTCGGGCATCCAGGCGAGAAGCATCGCCGAATTCGCCGCTTTCAGCCTCGCCTGCCGGCGGGGCTATCGCTACCGGCGTTGCTTTCCAGTTGAAGGACCTTCTCTCGAACCCTGCCGCTGTTCCTGCTCGCTCTGCTGCTGGTGCGGGGATTGCCCGCACTGCTGTACCGGCGCTCCATCGGCACCCGCCGCGCGGCCGCGGGCTTGCTGCAGGCAACCAGCTGACGTTCGTTATCGTGGCGACGCAGATCGGGCTGGCCACCGGGAAGATCACGCCAACCGCAGCCGCCTCACTACTGGCAGCAGGGCTGTTCTCCGCAGCCTTGTTCCCCGCCGGGGCTCAGCGGGTCCTGTCCCGGGCCGAACCGGTGCTGCCGATCTCGACGACACCAGATAGTCAGAGGGATTAGGCCGCCGCGACCACCTCATTCTCCAGCGCGCGGAAGTGCGAATGCGCCTATGCAAGCAGGTGAGCCCGGCGGATGACCCAGCTGACCGGGATTGTCAGGGCACTCAAAACCGGCAGGCTGTCCCCTCAGAGTCTGGGTCATCACGGTCGTTCCGGACAATACCGGCATGCCAGCCCGGGCGGCGAATGACCGCCGGGCGTGCCTCCCATCCAGGCGATGCCGTGAACATGCCAATCAGTGCATAAGCATGCGTACACTCAACATACTCAATTCAGCTACTTGTCAGCGTGTGGCTCGCCCGGGTGGGGCGCCGGGGGTGTGGCTTGCGCGCTGCTGTTGACGGCGGGGGGTGCTTGGGCCGCGGGGGGTGCGGGATGATGGCCGGGTGCGTGTGCTGATTCCGTTGCCCGACCGGGATTTCGACGTGACGGAGGTCGCGGTGCCGTGGCGGGTATTGCGTGATGCGGGGCATCAGGTGGTCTTCGCCACCGAGCAGGGCGGCACGGTCCCAGCCGCGGATCCCCGGCTGCTGGCCGGGGTGATCTTCGGGCAGCTGGGTGCCTCGCCCGAGGCCAAGCGCTCCTACGCCGAGCTGGTCAAGGCGGCGGAGTTCACCAGCACAGTAGCGTGGGGGAGGGTGGATCCGGCCGCCTTCGATGGGTTGCTGCTGCCGGGCGGGCACGCCCCGGGGATGCGGCAATACCTTGGCTCGGCGGTGCTGGGTGACCAGGTGGCCCGGTTCTGGGCACTGGGCCGGCCCGTCGGTGCGATCTGCCACGGCGTCCTGGTGCTGGCGCGAACCCGCGACCCGGCGACCGGCCACAGCGTGCTGGCCGGCCGCCGGACCACCTGCCTGCCCAAATACATGGAACGCCTGGCCTACCTGGCTACCGCCTGGCGGCTCGGCCGCTACTACCGGACCTATCCCGCCTACGTCGAAGATGAGGTCAAAGCGGCACTGGACGACCCGGGCAGCCAGTTCCAGCGCGGGCCACTGGTGCTCACGCGCGGCACCGCTACCGACGACACACCAGCCTTCACCGTCAGCGACCGCAATTACCTGTCCGCCCGCTGGCCCGGCGACGCCTACCTGTTCGGCCGCCGTTTCTCCGCACTTCTGCGCGCCACCGCCCAGCCCGGCCGCTAACCAGCGCCGACCGAACCAGCGCCCGAAGAGCGGCATGTGCGTGTGTTTGTCGGACGCAGGAGAGCACCCATAACCATGCAAGCAACGCCGGTCGTTGGGGCGCGAAGCCCAAGCCGATGGGACCATGGCCCACTTACCAGGTGCCAAATAAACGCGCACCTACCCGCCCAATTGTTCGTTCGGCGCGGCTGCGGGATCGAGCTGAGGTACGCCGGAGACCGTCCAGATCGGGTGATATGTGCGTGTGCCGGCCCGGCGGCAAGGCGGTCTGGCGGATCATATCGGGATAGCGCGGCAGTCTCGGCTGGACGGTCCACGACGCCGCTTGCTCTCAGGAATTAAAGCCGCAGGCGGTGGAGGATAGCGTCAGGCTCCCTGCGGTGCGGCGGTGAGCCTGCGGGACTATGCGCGACGGCGCCCTCAGCTTAAGCTTCAGTCGTGACCGGGGGGCTTGACGGGGCCGTGGCCTGGCGGTCTTGTCCGGTGCATCCGGTTGTCGCCGGTGGTCATGGTGGGGGTGACCTCATGAGCAAGACTTCTCCGGGCGTTCTTGCCCCGCCGCATGAGGTGCTCACGCCTGGTGAGTGGCGTTCCAGGGGCCGTGAGCGGCGCAGGCGGGTGCCCCGGTTGAGCCACGCGCAGTGGGCGCCGCCGCAGGACCGGCCAGACCCGGTCGCCGCCTTGGAGGAGCAGGCCAAGGCGCGGGTGCCGGATCTGGTGCCGATCCGGCACGGCCGAATGGCTGCCTCGCCGTTTGCCTACTTCCGCGGAGCGGCGGCGGTGATGGCATGGGATCTGGCGCACACGCCCACAACTGATATCCGGGTGCAGGCTTGCGGTGATGCTCACCTGCTGAATTTTGGTATGTTCGCCGCGCCCGACCGGCGGCTGGTCTTCGACGTCAATGACTTCGATGAGACGCTCCCGGCGCCGTTCGACTGGGATGTCAAGCGCCTGGCGGCTAGCTTCGCCGTCGCCGCGCGAGACAACGGCTTCCCGGACCGAGACGCCCACACCGCGGCGCGTCTGGCTGTCCGCAGTTACCGCGCCGAGATGGCCAATTATGCGGCGATGCGGTTCCTCAAGGTCTGGTATTCCAGGATCGATGTCGAGGAGGTAAGCAGGCTGTTCGACGCGCTCCAGCCGGAGACAGCGGTGCGTCGCCGCCGTCAGGACATCGCCAAGGCGCAGCGCCGTACTAGTCTCAAAACGTTCCTGAAGATGTGCGACCAGGTGGAGGGGCAGTACCGGATCCGGCCAGCCCATCCGGTGATCGTCCGGTTTCCCATCGAGCTCTACCCCGGCGTCTTGGAGGAACTGCGCAGCGCCATAGCGCTCTATCAGGACACGCTGGCCGAGGACCGGCGCGAGGTGCTGCGGCGCTACTACTTTGGGGATTTCGCGCGCAAGGTCGTCGGCGTCGGGTCGGTCGGCCTTGAGGCTTTCGTGATGCTGCTGCTCGGCGACCGCGACGACGAGCCCCTGTTCCTCCAGCTGAAGGAGGCGCAGGAGTCGGTGCTCGCCCCGTTCGCCGGCCACAGCGAGTACCAGCACCAGGGCGAGCGTGTGGTCAGGGGCCAGCGGCTGACCCAGGCCGCGGCCGACCCGTTCCTTGGCTGGACGAGCAGCGGCGAAGCCACCGGCACGCCCGTCAAGGAGTACTACGTGCGGCAGTTGCGCGACATGAAGGGCAGCATGAGCGTCCCGCTGATGGACCCGCTCCAGCTCGACTACTACGGCAGGCTCTGCGGCTGGGCGCTGGCCCGCGCGCACGCCCGGACCGCACGGGCAACCGTGATCTCCGGCTACGTGGGCAGCAGCGAGGACTTCGACCACGCCATCGCGGACTTTGCCATCGCCTACGCCGACCAGAACGAAAAGGACTACCGGCGGCTGCTCGAGGCCATCTCGGCCGGGCGGGTGCTGGCGACCGTAGAGCACTGACAGCGCCGGGCAGCCAGGTGCCATCCCGGGGGTAATGCATTTAGCGTCGGCTGCGCCCGGTCATGCGGGCCCCCTACCCGTTCTTCGGCATGCGCGGACTGAGGAGATGAGGCTAACTGACGGGGACCGGCGACTGCATCCTTGAAATGCCCGGATCTGAAGGTTCTGACAAGCCCACCGCCGCGCTTCGCCGTCACAAGCCCAGCGCTTTGATGCAGCCAGGCTGAACCCAAGTTATGCGCCCGCAAGGCCGAATTGCCGATTGGCCGCGTGGCCCTACAAGTGGCCCTACGGCGCCCGGGGAATCAGGGGTATCCCCAGGTTTCCCCGGGTAAATCTGTTGCGGGCTGAGCCATCCAAACCCGCAGGTCACAGGCCCATTAGAACCACTTCATAGACCAATACCGCCACCTTGACACACTTAATTTCATTGGCTCAATTGCGGTCGGCAATCAGATGTTTCTTCTCAAGACTTTCTGCTAGCTATTTGTCACGCGGACGCGCCATCACTCGGTAGGGCTGAACGGGCGGGTACCGCACAAGAAGCGTCCGGGCGAGTCGGGGACACTCGCCTGGCCCGGCGCGATTGGCCTTCTCCGGGTTGTATGCCTGATCTGCGGCGTTGCGGCTGGGCCGCGAACACTGGCCTGGGTACGGTGCTAGCACTATCGCAGCAAGGGAGGCCGGGATGGCCCAGAAAGTAACCGTCGCCCTCGAAGATGACCTCGACGGCGGCCCGGCCGATGAGACCGTCCGGTTCGCCATCGATGGCACGCACTATCAGATCGACCTGAGGACCAGCCACGCCGACGCGTTCCGCAAGCAGCTCGCGCCCTACATTGAGCACGCCCGCAGGGCCGGGCGGTCGCAGCCGCGCCGGCCGGGGCGTACTGCGGCCAGCCGCCAACACACCGGTGATATCCGGGCCTGGGCGAAAGACCGCGGCATCGTGGTCAGTAAGCGCGGCCGCATCCCGGCCAGCGTGGCAGAGCAGTACCGCGCCGCGCACAACGGGCGCTGACACACACTAGAGCCGCGGCGCCAGGCGCACGCCTCGTACGGGTGCGCTGCCGCCGCTCGCCCAGCGGACATGCTGCATTGCTGGCAGCAGGCTGGAACCTTTCCGCCATGGCCGCGGATCCTGGCCCCGGCATGCGTGTCGGCACTGGCTCAACCCGCGTCAGAAGCACCCGGCTAACGGCGCCCGCCTAGCGGCAGGTCATGGGCCCGGTCGACGGCAGAAGCGCGCGTGTCGGCGGCTGTCAGGTCATGGATAGATATGCAGCCTGAGGCGAAGTCTGCTAGGTCGAGACCAGGTACCGCCGCAACTCTATTGACTCAGAACAGCGCCCAAGTATTCGCCGTTATCTCTAGCCTGCCTTGGGCTGTGTCCGATGTAGCGGAGGGGTTCTCGGCCTTGTCGTGGACACGTTCTCTGTAGAGGTGCGCCTGTTGTGGCCGATGTAGCTGCTGGCTGTTACGACGCGGTGGCGGTCCGGCTCATGGCCGACCTGAGCCCGGTTGCCCGGGCGGGCTGGCACCCGCCAGGCGGCGGGCCAGGGCCTGGGGGCGCAGGCCCCCGGAGATCCGCCATGGCCCGGTCACTGCCGGGTGTCACGGCGGTAGGCCAGGGGCGTTACTCCAAAGAATTGTTTGAACGCCCGCGTGAAGTGACTTTGGTCGAAGAAGCCGGCTTCGTGGGCGATGCGCGCGATGGTGTCATCGGAGTCCCTCAGCCGCCCGGCGGCCCAGGACAGGCGCAGCCCGCGCGCGTAGCTGCCGACCGGTGTTCCGTACCTGAGGCGGAACACCCGGGCCAGATGCACCGGGTGCACGCCGACCGCACCGGCGATGTCGGCAAGCCGCAGGTTCTCGCGGTACCGGTCGTGCAGCAGCGCCCTGGCCTCGCCGAGCCAGTGCGGGGGCCTGCGCTCCGCTCTGAGGGTGTTGGTCTTCTGCAGCCTGGTGGTCAGCGCGAGCAACTCCAGGACCAGGCCCTCCACGGCGAGCGGGGTGACGCTGTCGGGTGTGTGCAGTTCGCCTGCGGCGCGCCGGGCCACCGAGGCCACCACGGGGTCTCGCAGGTGGTTGACCTCGCCGAGCACCCCGGCGAACGGTTCGAGAAGCTCCAGCCGGTCCGGGTCGGGCTGGATTGTCAGGACATCCGCGCCCGCTCCCTCGAACACGTTGCCGTGCGGCTCGCCGGGTGGCTCGGTCAAGCACGTCGACACCGGGCAGGGACGGCTGGCGTTGCGCATCAGGCCGTCGAACGACCCGTTGAGGATCACCGCGACCGTGGCGCGCTCGTGGGTATGCAGCGGCAGCGTGGTCAGGGGCGGAAACCGCACCCAGCTGACGAGGAAGCCGTCCACCTCGGCTCGGTGGGATCCGGTACTGCCGAGTGTGACGGGAACGTGTCCGGCGGCCATCTTGCCCCCCGCGCCCGGCGGCGGTTGCTTTCGTGCCATGCCCGCTCGGCCCGTGCAAGACGACGGCAGGCCAGAGGTTCATTGTGAGAGCCGCCGGATCAGATGTCGAGTAGGAGGGGTTCCCCATGCGGAGACTGAGATGGACGGCTGCGGTAGGCGGCGCCGCGATCATGGCCCTTGCGGGCGCGGGTGCGGCCGCAGCGGCGCCCGCGCACGGCGGCGCCGGCCACGGCGCTGGTCGAGGCTGGGGGGCCGCGGCCGAGGTCGACGGCAGCACCTACGTGCTGCTTGGCCCCAGCGTCTTCGGTGTCACAGTGCAGCAGGACCCGCTGGCCTACGAAGCGGTCAAGCTGGCCGACGGCACCGTCCACGGCAGGTGGCGCTACGACTACTGGCAATCCGGCCAAGAGACCACCTTCAGCGGCCCGGTAACGTGCATGTCCGTCAGCGGCAACCGCGCCTGGATCGGCGGCCCGGTCACCGCGTCCAGCGACCCCACACAGGTGGGCATGGGAGCGTGGTGGCAGGTGGCCGACAACGGCACCGGGCGGCACCCGGTCATTCCCGACCAGACCACGTTCGTGGGGTTCGGCACCATGGCGCAGACCCTCGCCTACTGCGACGGCGAGCCAGCTCCGCATTTCATCTTCGACGTCCAGCTTGGCGGGCTGCGGGTGGAAGATAACAGCGGCGGCCGGTGATCACCGGCCGCCGGATCGAAGGAGGCTCAGATGCCGGCACGCTGCCTGAGTCCCCGGCCGCTGGGTTCGTCCGGGCTGGAGGTGTCGGCGCTGTCACTCGGTTCCTGGCGCACGTTTGAGCATGTGCCGCGGGATACCGGGTCCGCGATCCTGGCGGCGGCGCGGGAGGAGGGGATCAACTTCTTCGACGACGCCCGCTACAACGACGAGACGGGCAAGGCGCCCATCCCGACGGGATACTCCGAGATCTTGTTCGGGGAGTTGTTCCGCGGCGCGGGCATGCGGCGGGACGAGGTGGTCGTCGCCAACAAGCTGTGGTGGGAGTTCTGGCCCGAGCAGAGCGCCGCCGCCGAGCTGGACGCCTCGCTGCAGCGCATGGGTTTCGACTACGTGGACCTGATCTATGCGAACCCGCCGCCCAAGGGCCTGGCGATCGGCGACCTCGTGGCCGCCGTCGCCGGGCTGGTCAGCTCCGGCAAGGCCCGCGCGTGGGCCGTGGTCAACTGGGCAGCCGAGGACTGCGGCCAGGCGATCGAGGCCGCGGCGAACCTCGGCGCGCCGGCGCCGTGCGCGGCCCAGTTGCCCTACAGCCTGGTGCGGCGCTCCTGGGTCGAGAATCCCGTCATGACCGGAGCGCTCACGGCGGCGGGCGCCGGTGTGGTCGCCTCGTTCTGCCTGGAAGGCGGGGTGCTCTCCGGCAAGTACCTGCCAGGCGCTGCTCGGGGGCGTGCGGCCGGGGCGCTCGGCGATCCCCAGGTCGCCCCGGCCATCGCGGCTGCGGGTGAGCTCGCCGCCCTGGCCGGCCAGCTGAGCACCACCGCGGCCGCGCTCGCGCTGACGTTCCCCCTGACCAACCCGGCCGTCACGAGCGTGCTGTTCGGGGCCACCAGCCCCGGGCAGCTCCGCGCCAACTGTGCGGCAGCCAGCCTCCGCGACCGCCTCAGCGACTCCGACATCGCGCAACTGCGGCGCATCGGGATGCCGGGCCCTGAACCCGTGCGGTGACCCACACGCCACCACGCCGACGCACCAGGCCACGGGTCAAGAGCGACGAGCCTGAGGACGTGGCGGCGGTGGGCCGCGGAGTTGCCCAAGGTCATCGAAGGCGAGAGCGCTTCTGGATGCCCCGCGCGGCGCGGGCGCCGAGGGGGAGGCGTCCTCCGCGCACCTCGCCCCATAGGGAGGACCAGGTACGGGTCGCCGGCGGGCAGCCTCAGCTCTATGACACCCAGTTCACTGGCGGGGAACTGGGTGCCCCGCCCGATCGACGATCCACAACGGGGGCGGGGTGCCCGCGGCGCTGCCGCTCATGGTCGCCTACTGGGCAGTGGGTTCGCGCTCCACGTGGCTGGGGGATCCTACCCAGTATTGGTGGCCCAGCCAAGCTCATCGCGGCATAACCGGACGTTGCTTGGGCAAGCCGGAGCGAATACTTATGCGAACATTCCACGCCGCCGCTGACGCGGCCTGCTCAAGCAGCGAGTGGGGGAACGCGCGCTGAGCCGCCGTTCTGCATGCCGACGGCGCAGGGGCTTGTTAAGACGGGCGCTACCCAGATTTGGACATACTGCGCGGACGCTCCCTGGCGCCGGTTACGGTGCCGGTACCTGGGGGTCTAGGCATCGGTCGTAGGCGGATCGGCCAGACGTCGAGAGGTCCGGGGAAGCTGCGCTGGCCGAGTGTGGACTGATGTCGGCTGGGCCACCCGGACGGCGATTCGCCGCCCTGGGTGATCAGGGCGGCGAATCAGGCGGGGTCGGCGGCGGTGCGCGGACGCTGCCGCGTACCGCCGGAGACGCGTGCGTTCAGTGCCCGGCCAGGCGCTGCGCGGCGGCGATGACGACGCGGCAGGCGGTCTCCTGGCCGAAAGCGCCATGGACCTTGGTGTTGCTGAAGGCAGCCGCTTCCAGCTCTCCCTTGATCGCGCCGGCCAGCCGGTCCCTGCGGGCCTCCAGCACGGACAGCGCGTGGTCGGTCTTCAGGTACACCCGGTCGCCGGGACTGCTGCTTTCGATCGCGTTGGTCGCGGCTTGCAGTGTGGCAGTGCCGAACTCGCCGACGCTGGAGTTGAGCTGCTTGTAGCAGTCACCCAGCGCAGCGACGCCCGGCCCGGACAGGGCGGCGTCCGGGTTGGTGAGGATCTGGCTGATCACCCGCCCGTCGTGTTCGTAGTCGTCGGTGAGCCCGGTGAGGTACATGATGGTGGGCCGGATATCGGTCTCGTCGATCCACGTCCCGGTGGTACCGCTGCCCGGTACCGTGACCTGGCCGCTGTCCGGCCCCGCGGAGTTCGGGCCCGCGTTGGCGGCGGTGCCGTCCAGGCCGAGGCTGGCCACCCCCGGGCCGGTCATGCCGAGCCAGTTGGTGTTGATCTCGGCCGCATAGTCGCCGTGGTCGTAGGCGAAGCCCGTGTTCTGGGCGACACACGGCGTACTGCAGTTCGCCGCCCCGGCGCTCAGGAAGTAGTCCGGGCGCGCGAACATCGCGAATGTGGGCGTCCTGGCCGGGTCGGCGTTCACCATGTGCAGGATCGCCTCCTCGGTCGGGTCGGCCAGGTAGTTAGTTATCGGCTGGGTCGTGCCCGTGTAGGGGTTCGCCGCCGTGAGTCCGGCCGTGTCCTGTTCCAGCGCCCGGACCGCAGGATCGTTAGGCCCGGGGTTGCCGGTGACGTAGAACTCCGGTGCGGTGTCGTTCTCGAGCGTGAACGGGGTGGTGTTGTTCTGCTCGGTCGCCAGCAGCCCGGTCAGGTTGCCGGCCAGCTCACCGAACGAGCCCGCCGGGTAGGTGCAGAGCACGTCCGGGGTGACCGTGTCGCCGCTGACGGTGGCGCCGTCACAGTTGGCCGGTGTGGGCTGGATCGCCCGGCCCACATTCGCGCCCGCCACGTGGTCGCCCTCGTCCGAGCTGAAGATGAACAGGGTGTTCTGCGGGGTGATCCCGTCCGCAGCCAGGCGCTGGAAGAACGTCCCGAACGCCTGGTTGTAGTACTGCGCCTGGGCGATGTAGCAGGCGCTACCGGGGCCCAGCGCGGCGGGCGCGCCAGCGCACGGCCCGCCGGTACCCGACAGCGCGGGGATGTGCTCGTTCCCGTGGATGTCGGAGATGTAGCCGGAGGTGATGGGAACGCCGGCCTCCTGCATGTCGGCGAGGTAGGCGAGCGTCTGCGCGGCGTTGATGCTGCTGAAGCCGGGGAAGCCCGGGTGGTTGGTCAGGAACGCGCCGTTGATCTGGTTGCCGTTGAGGTCCACCAGGTTGCCGGCGGCGTTGGTGACCTGGTAGCCGTTGTGGGTCAGGTTCGGGGTGCCGGCGCCAAGCTGGGGGGCGAGGTACCGGTGCCCGAACAGGCCTTGGAAGCCCTGGTAGCCGCCCGGTTCATCGGGCAGCAGGTCGGCGACGGCGGTGGGGCTGGGCGAGGTCTGGCCGAACTTGACCCCCTGCGCGTCCGCGCAGAACGCGCTGCCTTGCGCGCAGTGCACCGCGACCCCGACGTAGTCCGCCGTCTCCGCGTCCTTGAACGGGTCGGTGTCCGCAGCGAGCTGCTGCGCCTCGGGTGAGTTCGGCCCGAAAACCTTCGGGATATCCACCGCGGTGTTTTCCAGCTCTACGTTCGCCGTCCCGACGTAGCCCGCGTCACATCCCGCGCGTGTGTACGGCACCCACGGAGCTGGGGTGATCGTGTTGGGCTGGGGGGGCGGGGACGTGGTGGCCGGCGGGGTCGGTGAGTAGACCATCGACGGGTTCGTATCGTGCCCCGGCGTCGGGGTGGAGGCGGTGTTGAAGACCGGATCGGTCCAGTAGGCGAAAGAACCAGCCGGGTCGGTGGTGCCGTCGGGGTTGAAGGTCCGGTAGCTGTTGCTGACTGGCATGCCCTGCCGGTCCCCGTACAGCCCGGTCAAGGTGGTCAGAATGTCGTCGGCCGTGTGTGCGATCAGTGGCGTGTGGTTGTTCGACAGCAGCGTGCCGTTGCCCTCGATGAAGCTCAGCAGGTTCGGCATTAGCTCCAGGTCGGACGGCACGTTCGGGTTGTCGCGGAAGAAGTGCACGTTATCGAAGGTGATCTGGACCACGTGCTGGATCCCGTTGCCGAGCTGGCAGCCGGTGCCAGCCGTCGCCTGAGAAGCCGTTCTGGCCACGGCTCCCCTGGTCGCGGCAAGCCCGGGGGCAGTCTGCGCCGTCAGGGCGAAGCCGCCCAGGAGCGTGGCGCACCCGGTGATGGCGAGGGCCCTCCCGGTAATCCATCGCCTGCGCATGTGCTGTGGCATGAATCCTCCCATCCAGGCACCCCGCCCGCCGCCGGGCGGGCGGCCCTGCCAGTGACCCCAAGGCGCCGCGCTGACGTGGACAACCGCGAGAAGACGGCCAGGCCAACACCGCCCATGCCGTGCCCGGCGCAGCCAGCCCCCCTGGGGCACACCCCCCAACCTTGGCTCACATTTGGTCCTTCGGCTAGCCCCAACAGAGCATGAAGGGTCCCCTTGCCCGCCGGTTCTGCTACGTTGCCGCTCATCCCCGGGCCATTAGCCCTACCAGGCTGCGGACCAGACGCAGGCCACAGATCATCTGGGTTCGGTATCAGCCCAGCTGGTGGCGCGGCCGACAGACCCACCGGCCGGTGGCATCAGATGCCACCTGGCGCTCGGCCACCAGGCGCTGAGGAAATGGTTGTTCTGCGCCGCATAACCACGCGGCGAGACCTCACCCCAACCGTTCCGAATCGGCGATCCGCGCGAAGTCGGACCAAGAACCAGGTGATACTCGGTAATTAGCGCCGATCAGTCCCGCTTGGGCTCACGTGCGCATCCCCGCGGTTGGGCGCGGGCCTTGGCTCGGTGCCGTCCGGAAGCTAATGATCCAGATGGCTGATCTGCGTGGCCGCAGCGTTGCCTTCTCTGAGGACTGATGGGCTGGTGACGAGCGGGCCCTCTCTGGCGACGGGATGGCCGCTTGGCATGCGGCAGCCGTCAGGGCAAGGGCAGGCCGAGGACTTGCAGGAGGTCGCGGAAGTCGGTGATTGTGTAGTCGGGTGCGCAATCCCGGTAGACCTTCGCTCCTTGATCGGAATCGAACATGACGGTCGTCAGCCCGGCCTCCCGTGCTCCGTAGATGTCCCGGTACATGTCGTTGCCGACGTATAGCGCGTTCCCGGCCGCCACTCCCATGCCGTCGAGCGCGAACTGGAACAGCCGCCGGTCGGGCTTGCGGTACCCGTGGTCGCCAGACACGATGATCGGGTCGAAGTGGCCGAGCAGGCCGACCTTGTGCAGCTCGGCGCGCGCATACATGCTCTGCGCGTCGGTGATGATCGCGAGCGGGTAGCGCTCGCGCAGGATGTCGAGCACCTCACGGACGTACGGGTACAGGCCGAGCCGCCTGCGCGAGATGCCGCGGGACATTTCGGCCAGGAACAACGGCATCTGCTGGAGCTTCCCGGCTGGCAGGGCCCGGGTGAAATTCGTCCCGTGATCTTCGATGATGCGGCGCCAGATACCGAGGGCGTCGAATTCGGGGTACTTCTCCGGGCTGGCCCTCAGCTGTTCTTTCATGGTCTGGAAATAGATGTCGCGGAGCTCGTGCCGGTGCAGGCCGATGCCTTGGTAGGTGAGGAAGTGCGCCGCGGCCCGGAAGATCCGCTGTTCGTCGTCATCGGCCAGGATCCTGACCAGAGTGCCGTTCGCGTCGAAGGCGACCGCTCGGATGTCCATGCTTTGCGTCAGTACTCCTCGCTCGGCAGGGCGTCGGCAACGAGTGTAGGCTGCTACGCCCCGGCCAGCCGACGGCGCCAGGTCCGGCAAGGATACCCAGGCCGCATGCTGGCTTGCCCTGGCGCTACCGGCAGACCGGCACCGGCGACTTCACGGCCCGGAGATCGGGGCGCTCAGGCGGATTGCAGCAGCCTCTTCGCCTGTGCCACGAGCCTGCTGCCGTAGTCCCGGCCGATGTAGCCGTTGCGCGCGATGCGCAGCAGGTTCAGCGCCATGTAGTAAGGCGCGCGGGCGGTGACCGACTCGAACGTCTGCTCGCGGTCGGGAAAATGACAGCTGTACTCCCAGAGGAAGTGCCCGATGAACGGCTCCGCAGGGTGCCGGTCACCAAAGTCGCGCATGAACGCATGCTGGAGCTCGCCCGCAACCCGCCCGACGTCGAACATCCGGTCCCCGCGCTTCATGCGCTCCAGGTCGATCGCCGCGACATCCATGTTGTGGCCGAACAGGAAGTTCGCAGGGGTCGCGTCACCGTGCAGCCAGACCTGCCGGTCCTGCCACATCCGCGGCCGGTCCCGCCAACGGTCGCGCAGCCTGGACAGTTCGAGAGTGTCCCGGTGCCTGATGCGGTGCACCTTTCTGAGGCTGCTGATGATCTGGTCGAAGTACCGGCACTCGGGATCGAAATCCACAGTTGCCCCGTTGGCCGTCCGGTTGTGCTGGGTGGCGAGGAAGTACGCTAGCGCCTTCAGCCGCCAGTAAAGATGCGCATCGTCCCGGTGCTGCGTCGCGCGCGCGATCGCGTGGCTAAATTCCTCGCCGGAATAGTATTCGACGGCCAGCACCCCGTTGATGTCCCGGCACAGTCCCAGCGGGCGGATCACGTGGTGCGGCGAACCGACCAGGTGGTACCGGCGCAGGGTTTCGAGCCCCTCGTACTCCTGTCGTGCCATCCAGGCAGCCTTGTCCAGATCTGTGCCGAACCTTGTCCCGTAGAACTTGCAGATGACCTTGGCGCCGCTGAACTTTTCCTCGTATGCGTAGACCTCGTTGCTCCCCGACAGCCGGAACACGCGGAATGCCAGCTGCGGTTCACCCACCCCCAGGCGATCGCGCATGATCGTGCTGAGGAACCCGTGGAGCGGATCCTCACCCGCGACGTATCCGACATACTTCCCGTTCATTGGAGCCTTCCTCACGCCCGGCCGCAGAGCGAAGGCATCGAGCAGCCGGCGTAGCATCCCCGTGTGCGCGGAGTCCCCGTCACCTGGCATTCACCGCGCCGTTACCCACATAGAGGCCTTTTGTCCGCTTCTGATACATCGCTGGGCCCGGCGGTGTGCAGCAGCAGGTCGGGATGCAGTGCTCCCCCGTAATTGCCCGGTGCGCTGGCCGCCGCCCAGGGCAGCTGACCAGCGCCAGCACGGCCGCGGCCGCCGCTGACGGCAGGTGCCTGCTATAGACCCAGCGGTACCGATCTCGTGCCGTAGGCGCCCTCTGAAGCACAGCCAGCCGGCACTTGCGCGCACCCGGATCTCATGGACCAGGACGCTCCCCCGGCGGTGCGTGCTAGCCCCTCACGGGGCAAGCCCGAACACGGCCGATCTGCGCGGCCGACGGCTGGAAACAGGTCAGGAGGTGGGCGGTCCAGATCCAGGTACCCGGTAAGCCATCAGGACAGCCCGGCATGTCGGGGCGAGGCGCCTGCGGTGCTAGGAGCTGGGCCAATTGAACCGAGCCCAGACGGTACGGCCGGCGGGGCTGGTGGCGACTCCCCATTCGGCCGCGAGCACGCGGATGATGTCAAGCCCGCGGCCGCTGCTTGGGCCGGGGGCCGGTGCCAGCCAGGGCCCGCCGTCGTCTTCGACCTCGAGACGAATGTGAGCGCCGGGGCAGCTTTCTATGCGGACGGTGAAGGTTCCGCCGGGCCTGCGGGAGTCGCTGTGCAGGACAGCGTTGGCCGCCAGCTCGGAGAGACAGAGAATCACCTCGTCCGCGGCGGGACACCCCGCCAGCAGGCCCCGCGCGTCGGCGCGGACCTGGCCGACGTGTTCCGGCCTGCCGGGGTAGGTAGCCGCAGGGGCACACAGGCCCAGGGAGGCGGCGGCTGAGGCACGCAGGTCGAAGGAAGCGGCGGCTGGCGCATGCATAGGGTTCTCACAAGGTCGTTTTATCTCTCACTACACAGAGCCAACGACCATCTCGCTGATACCCCGCATCCGGGCTGCAGCCGCGGCCTCTGATCACCTGGGTTGACAAATATTCGGCGATACAGCCGCATGGGTGTCAACGGCCAAGTTGCGGTGACTCTGACTCAATTGTCGTGAGGCGATCTGCCCGGCGTGTCCCGTGGCGTCTTGATCATGGTTTTGTGATCATGCCGAGCGTGCGATCTTGAGACTCTCACCGTTCTGGTTCCTCACCTGGCCGGCCTGGCCGTCGAGCGTGTCGTCCGCGCGGGCAGGTCGGTGCATGTGCTGGCCCGGACTTGCGCCAGCGAGGCGGCCTGCCCGGGTGCGGCGTGGTGTCGCGGCGGGTGCACAGCCGCTACCAGCGGCAGCTGGCCGATACCGCGAGCGGCGGCCAGGAAGTGCTCATTGACCTGCAGGTCCGCCGGTTCTTCTGCGGCAACGGCGGCGTGCGCCAAGACCACGTTCGCCGAGCAGGTGCCGGGCCTGACCACCCGCTACGGCCGGCGGACCTGCGGCCTGCAGGCCGTGCTGCAGGCGGTCGCGCTGGCCCTGGGCGGCCGGGCCGGCGCCCGGCTGACCGGCAGGCTGGCCTGCGCGGTCAGCCGCTCGACGCTGCTGCGGCTGATCCGCGCCGCCCCGACCCGGACGGCCGGACTCCGCTGGTGCTCGGCGTCGATGACTTTCGCGCTGCGCAAGGGGCACGTCTACGGCACCGTCCTGGTCGACATCGAGACCCGCCGGCCGGTCGACATGCTGCCCGAGCGGTCCGCGGAATCCTTCCGCGCCTGGCTGGACGCCCACCCCGGCGTGGAGATCATCTGCCGGGACCGCGGCGGCTGCTACGCCGAAGGCGCCAGCCGAGGGCGCGCCGCTGGCCATCCAGGTCGCCGACCGGTGGCACCTGTGGCACAACCTGGCCGAAGCCGTCGAGCGTGCCGTCGCCCGCCACCGTTCCTGCCTGCAAGAACCACCGCCAGACCCGAACCCGGGCCGCCGCGCGAGCCCAGGCCGCGCCGGCCCCTGAGGGAGGCCTGGCAGCGCGGACCCGGGCCCGGCACGCCGAGGTCCATGCCGCGCTGGCCCGCGGGCTGACCATCACCGAGATCAGCCGGACTTTACGGCTGGACCGCAAGACCGTCCGCCGCTACGCCACCGCCGACCACCGCCGGACCAGCTGACCGCCGACGCCCGCCTGACCCGGCCCGGCCTGCTCGGCCCGCACCAGGCCTACCTGCGCCAGCGCTGGGACGAAGGAGTCCGCAGCACCGACCGGCTGCACGCAGGAGCTGCGCGACCGCGGCTACCGGGGCAGCCTGCGCACCCTGCGCCGGCTCACCGCCCAGCTGCGCCACGACACCGCCGTCCCCGCGCCTCCACCCGCGCCCGCCGGCTAAGAAGGTGGCCAGCTGGATCCTCACCCCGCCCGGCAAGCTCGCTGACGACGACCGCGCCGCGCTCGCCAGATCACCGCCCGCTGCGCCGGAGCTCACAGCCACCCGCGACCTGGTCCGCGACTTCGCCGACATGCTCTGCCACCGGCACGGCGAGCACCTGGAAGCCTGGGCCACCCAGGCCCAGACCAGCCCGGTCAGCGAACTGCGCGGCTTCGCCAAAGGACTCCGCAAGGACTGGGCCGCCGTCACCGCCGGGCTCACCGTGCCCTACAGCTCCGGCGCCGTCGAAGGCCACGTCAATCGCATCAAGATGATCAAAAGACAGATGTACGGGCGCGCGAAACCCGACCTGCTCCGCAAGCGCGTCCTGCTCGCCGACTAACCCCGTCACGACAAGTGGACCAGAGCCACTTTCTCATGGTCACGGACACGCCAATACCAGATGATCTGCGTCGGTCTTTGGCACTGCTGACAGCAACGTTTGTGTCGGCTTGTTCGGATGGCTATGCTTGGCCTCACTTGTAGGTGAGCTTCCACAGGTAGTGATCCAGCGCGAGGCAATGTGCAAAGACCTCGGTGACTGAAGATACCTAAGCCCTTGATCCGCCTTCGTAGAACGTCAAGAATTTACGTCGAAATCTCGAAGCTTCTCTTCTGAAAGCCTAATCCTTACTGAAATTTGTGGGCGCGAACAATGTTGACGTGCATCGCATTCGAGGCGCCGATGATGCCCTGATAGTAGGTGACGCACTTGTTGGGATTGAGTTGGTAGGTGCCTTTAGCGACAACCAGCCCGAATGCCTGATGCGAGGCGTAGACGGGTGCACCGCTATCTCCTGATTGTGCGCAGAAGCTAGCCTCGCCCAAGTTGTAAACCCATATACAGTTCTCCCCGGGAATGACCTCGCAATGAGGGACCCCGAGGTAGAGTACCGTGCCACAATTCGTCGCTACAGAGGCTGCGCCGGTATAGCAGATCCGCGCGCCCTGGGTGCTGTACTGAGCGCTGGAAATGGGATATTCCTCGTTCAGGGTGGTGTCCGGCCCGGTCATGACGTAGACCCACCCTTGCGGCAGCATCCACCCACTGGGGTTGTTGATGTTCAGGATTGCCTCATCACCGCTTTTGCCGAAGACGTAGTTGTGGGCCGCGCCGATCGCGTGCGAGGAGCCGTCAGGGAACTTGGTCCACCATGTGCCCGGGAAGCCGCCTCCTTCGGCCACGCAATGGCCAGCCGTGAACTGGTAGAGCTTCCCATCTATGCGGCTGGCCGCGATGAACCCGGCGGTGCACTGGGATGTAGCCCCGGACCTGTTGGTGTTGGTGATGTAGATCCCAGCGCGCAGCGACGGGTTGCAAAACGGATGCGGAAGTGGAACGCACTCAATTGTCGATGTCCTGCCTGCTGCACTTCCCGCAGGCTGCGCCACCACTGCACTTCCCACAGGCTGCGCCACCACCTGAACCAGATGCCCATACCGGGCCTTAGCGTGGGTCACCAGCACCCGCTCCGCGGTAGTCAAGTTGTGCCCGGCGACGCCCAGCTGTACCCGGTTCAGATCCGTACGGTAGCTCACATCAAGGTGGTTCGAGCCGCGGCCACCGTGCGACAGCCTTACCAGCTGCTTGCTCAGCCATGTGTCCGCGTGCACAAGCTGGATAAGGCCATATCGCACCGGAACTAGATCGGTAGCTGCAGAGAGCCCAGCGGTGTGCACCGCTCTGGTCACTACAGCCAGGGTGCTTGAGCGCAGACCAACCACACCAACCTTCACTCGGTCACCGTCGTTCGGGGCAATCCATATCCCGCCGAACTTGGCCGCCGGAAGGTGGCGACGCAACTCAGCGGTCAGGGTCGGCACCCTCTGCTGCCACGACAACCGGGTCTCCGCCTGAGCCAAGGTGACGTGCTGCCGAGCGACAATATCGAGGGCAGCTGGGTCAACTGCTCGCACAGCCCGCGCCGCTAGCCCAGTTGCGCGAGCTGTCGGTGCGACCAGGGCAAATACCCCAAGGAATACGGCGGTCACCATCGCCGCCGCAGTGACTGGCCGGTTCAACCGACGTACGTGCATGGCTCCCCCCCGGACGACTCCACGCCACCGCCGCTAGTAATCAACCGCGTGGCCCGCTACTTCTATGGGCCGTCATCAACGCTACGCGCATACTTACCCAAGACGAAAGCTTCGTGTCGCTACTTTCCGACAACGACATACCGCTGGGAGAGATCTGAACCGTCTGGTCGACCACAAGAGCACCGTCGTAACCGAACTGGTCTACCGCAAACAGATCCGGCCCGTCATGCGGTCGGGAGCCCGCGATGCCGGATCCAGGCCGTACGCGACGCATCCGAACACTCGATCGGCGGCAGATGCGGACATGTCTGCGCGCGGCGGTGATGGATGGATATGCAAGCCGGTCCAGCTGAATTGCTGGCTCGAACCCTCGGTTTGGCGGGACCGCCGAGAAGATGAAGACCCATTCCTGGGTGCCTGTAGCCGCCTTGGTTGGCGTGCTTTCAGCCTGCTGGCTCTGGGTGGGATAGGGGCATATCCAGGCTTGGCCTCAGACGGGTACCTCGCTGGCCGGGAGCGCTGACCCCGGTTCATTCTGGCTGGCAAGCCTGGACGTGGTGGGCGGGGCATGCCGAGCACCGGACCGTAACTGGGCATGGGCGGCTAGCGGAGCTTTGCTCTAGCGGCGTCTTGGTGTGAGGTAACTGGTCAGATGGCTGAAATCGTTGTGGTTTGATCAGGTGCTAGCAGGCATCTAGGGTTCGCCTTTGGTGAGCATGACGAGGGCGTCGAAGAAGCCGGTGCCGTGTTTGGCGGCGGAGGATAGGTAGCTGCGTATCGCGCAGAACTGGCGGGCGCCGGTGAGGGTGCGCAGGCAGCCGGATACCTTTTGCCGCAGCTTGGCCATCCGTAGGTCGCGCTCAGATCCGTTGTTATCGGGCGGCGCCCGGAAGTCGGTGGTGAAGCGCAGGTAGTCGTCTTGGCGGCTGTGCAGGCGGCGGGCCAGCGCGTGGTGCTTTTTCATCAGCGGCCCGGAGCGGGCGGAGGTCTGGCTGGCCCCGGCCAGGACCGCGGAGCGGTACAGGCGGACCTGGGCGGCCAGCGCGGCCGGGTCCACGGGCGCGGCGTCGGTGACGGCCTGCAGCTCGCGGAGGGCGTGCGCACAGCACAGCTGGTGCTCAGGACCGGTATAGGTGTCGTAGGGGCCCAGGCGTCATGGACAGCGACCCCGGCGAATGAGCCAAGGACGCCCATCGCTTTCATCGCCTCGGTGCCGCGCTTGGGGTGCACCATGAGCAGGGTGTACTTGCCGGTGCGGGCGCAGTGCACCCGGTGCAGCCGGCCCTGCACGCGGAATCCGGTCTCGTCGAACCCGGCCACCTCGGCCGCGGCGATCTGGCCGCGCACGTGCTCCAGGAGCCCGCCCAGCCGCCCGGCGGCGCGGGCGGTCAGCGCCGCGACGGTCCCGGACGACAGCGGGACGCCGAACAGCTCGGCCAGCGCCTGCGCGGTCCGCTGCTTGGACAGAAACTGCCCGGCGTACAGGTACACGATGACCGCCGCGATCCGCGGCCCGTACTGCACCGGCCCCTCCGCGCCCGGCGGCGCGGCGGCCCTGGTCCGCTGCCCGCACCCGCATTCCTGCTCGATCAGCTGATGCCCGGTCACCGCGGCCGCGGCTTCGGGCAGGCCGAAGACCTGGCGGCGCTCCACCCCGGTGACCGGCCGCCCGGCCAGGGCCGCCCCGCACCATCCGCAGCGGCCCGGCTCGTGCCGCAGCTCCCGGTCCGGCCGGGCCACCTGGGCCAGCGTGCTGCCCTCATGCCCGTCCTGGCCGCCCGGCTTGCGGCCGGTTTTCGTCCGCCACGGCCGCGGCCGTGGCGGCGGCTTATCCAGCCCCTCACTGGACGGCGGCCTAGACGAATTCCGCGGACTGTGCCTCAGCCGCGCCTCAAGCTCAGCGATCCGCTCCCGGGCCTGCGCCAGGTCCTCCTGCGCCCGCGCCAGCGCAGCCCGCGACTCGGCCAGCTCCCCGCGCAGCGCCGCCACCAGCGCGGCCACCACCTCATCAGCGGAACCAGCATTATCACCGGCCACACCTGGACGTTACTACCAGCCAGGTCATCCATCCGGTGATCACTGATCACTGTGGTCCCAGCTCAGCACCGGCAAATGGCGCCACGCCCAGATCTGGCTCCGGTCCAGGCGGCGGCTCATATGCCGCCTGGCGGGCAAGGACTCTGGCTGCGCATGGCCGCCGGAAAAGCAGCCGCGCTACGCTTGACCTGCATTGTGCGAGCGGGGAGGTGCCGGTGATGACAGGACCGCAAGACCCGGCAGCGGCGGGCCGCGGCCGGCTCAGGGCGGGCCACGCCGACCGCGAACAGGCGATCGACACGCTGAAAACCGCGTTCGTGCACGGCCAGCTGACCAAGGACGAACTCGACGCGCGAGCGGGCCAGGCGCTCGCCGCGCGGACCTACGCCGACCTGGCCGCGCTCACCGCCGACATCCCGCCCCCCGCCACCCGGACCGCAGCCGGGCCGGCGCGCCCGCCCGCCCCGGCCCGCCGCCGGCCGCTGGCCAGGGCGGCCGCCAAGTCGGGCGTCTGCCTGATCATCGCGGCCGCCGCCACGTGGGTCTTGGCTCTCCTCGTTTCGGCCGACGGCCACTACCACGGCATCCCGGGCGCCAATCCTTCCTATGAGTCCTGGGCCCCCCTGCCGCTTCTGCTGGCCTTGGCCGCCGTATGCACGGCAACCGGCATCTTGGGCAGCGCGGTGATCACCTCGCTGGAGCAGCGGCGCTCCCGAAGGCAGCTGCCGCCTCCGCCGGGCGGCCACGCCCAGGAAGCCGAGCGGCGCGGCGGCACCGGCCACGGCCCGGTTCCCCCCGGCCCCCGCACCGACCAAGCCCAGGCCGACCTGCGGGCTCACAAGTCACAACAGCGCCAACGGCATATTCCCACCCGGGCGGGCCGGGCATCCCGCGGCGTGAGGCCAGCGCCAGGCACGATCTGACGCCGGCAAACCCAGCGCCGGGACCGGTGCCTCCCCGGTTGCCCAGGCCGGGCCCTACGTCTTAGCCCACACCCAGATTTCCGCGCGACCGGGCGCGAAACAGGCAACCACAGAACGCGCGGAACCCGCGCTCCGCAAGCCTGAATCCAATGGCATCAAAGTGTGCACCAAGTTAGCCCAACTCAGGTCAAATGGACCTGACCAGTTACGGTGTGAGATGGTTTCACCGAAAAGAGCGCTGTCTTTCCCGTCGGCGCCTGTGCGTGAAACGGAGACTCCCCATGGCTGGTCTTCTTCGGAGGTTTGTCTGCGCCGGCGGCCTTTGCGCGCTGGCGCTCAGCGTCCCAGCCGGTGCGGTCGCCCAAGCCGCGCACCGGCCGGCGGAGAATGTGCAGCACCGGGTGCCGGCGGCATGGCGATACCTCCACTGGATGCGCACTCAGCGGGTCACCTCATTCCCGGGCCGGGGGTATCCGGCGCGGGCGGCCGGCGGGCTGCGCCTAGCGAGTCCGGGCAGCTCGGTCAATGGGGTGGCCGATCTGTCGGCCAGCAACGTGTGGGGCGTTGGCTACGCCTGTGCGTCAGGCTGCGGCACCGCCTCGCAGGTGGACGACTCCCTAATCGTGCACTGGAACGGCACCGCCTGGTCGCAGGTGCCAAGCCACAACCCCAGTGCCAGCTTCAACGAGCTAAACGGCGTGGCAGTCACCTCGGCTAGCGACGCGTGGGCGGTCGGCGAATACTGCGCCTCCGCTTGCGGCACCGCCACGGAGGTAGACCACACGCTGATCCTGCACTGGAACGGCAGCACCTGGGCCCGGGTCGCCAGCCCGAGCCCCGGGACAGGCCTCATCTTCCTCACTGGGGTGAGCGCCACCTCTGCGACCAGCGCCTGGGCGGTGGGGTTCTATAGCACCGCGAGCGGTGTCGTCCCGCTGATCCTGCACTGGAACGGCACAAAGTGGTCGGCGACGGCCGCCCCAGCGCTGAGCCCAGGCTTCAACGTCCTGGAAGCGGTGGCCGCCGTGTCGGCCAGCAACGCATGGGCAGTGGGCCACGCCAGCGGCAAGTCCCTGCTCATCCACTGGAACGGCACCTCCTGGGCGCGGGTGCCCAGCCCCAACCCGGGTGCGGATTCGAACGTTCTTAACGGGGTCAGCGCCCGCTCGGCCAAAGACATCTGGGCCGTGGGTAATTACTGCGGGGCGACGTGCACGAGTTTCCCAGGACCAGCCCGGACGCTGATCTTGCACTGGAATGGCAGAACCTGGTCTACCGTTACCAGCCCAAACCCCACCAAGGGGGGCAACTTCCTCAACACCGTCAAGGCCGTCTCGGCCAGCGATGCGTGGGCAGCGGGATCCTCCTGCATATCGGGCTGCGGCCTAGCCTCCGAGGTCGACCACACAGTGATTTTGCACTGGAATGGAAGCACCTGGACCCGGGTGCCCAGCCCGAACGGGGGCGGCAACACCAGCGGCAACGGTCTGTCCGGCCTCGCCGCATCTTCCCCGGCCGACGCCTGGGCAGTAGGCAGCTACTGCAGTTCCGGCTGCGGGACCACAGCGTCGATCTTCAAGTCCTTGACGCTGCACTGGAACGGGACCATCTGGTCAGTCAAGTAACACCTGGAAGGACCGGCCGTCGATGCACCTACGCCGAAGATACTGGCCGCTCGGGGTTTCGAAATCCTCTATGCATTCATGAGCTATGCGACCAAACCTAACGGCGATCCCTCGTCGGTGGGACACAGCCGCGGCAGCGCCGGCGATGGTCCACCACGGCTCCCGCGCAGCAGCGCGACACAACACGCCTCGCGGCAATTGAGGACGTTGCTCACCAGGTGCGCCACTGTATAGATATGCGCCTACCGCCGGCCCAGCGACGAGGGGCCTCGCCAGGGATCGTCCGTCTCCATGCCACCTCGTAAAAGCCAGACTAATACTGGCGCATCTCGCCAATGAGTCTCATGCTAGGGGACGTTCCGCAGGTATGCGCTGCCGTTATAGTCCCCGGTGGCGAGCAGCTTGCCATTCGGGCTGAATGCGACGCCTTGTATCCCACTGCTTGGATCTGTCAGAGTGGTGACCTGTTGATGGGTGGTCACGCCCCACAGACAGATTGTGGTGTCGTTTGAGGCGCCGGTGGCTAGCGTCTTGCCGTCCGGGCTGAACGCCAGCCCGCCGACGCCGGGTTGGTAGCTTGGACAGGGCAGGGTCGCCTTCAGGTGGCCGCTGGCGACGGCCCAAAGGTAAGTGCTGCCCGAACTATTCCCGACGGCTAGCGTCTTGCCGTTAGGGCTGAAGGCCACACCACTAATCGCCTTGCCGTGTGAGGGATCGGTGAGGGCGGCAGTCTGACTCCCGGTAGCGACGTCCCAGAGGTATGTCGTGTCGGTGCTGGCGAGGTTATCGTAGGCAGCAGTGGCTAGCGTCTTGCCATCCGGGCTGAACGCAATTGCGTCGATGCTCGTGGTGCTCGTGGGAGCGGTCAGGATGGTCCTCGGGCTTCTTGTGGCGAGATTCCAGAGATAGGCAGTGCCGTTCTGGTACCCGGCAGCTAGCGTCTTGCCGTCCGGGCTGAACGCCACGCCATAGGCGACGTAGCCGCCATAGGCGGCGTTGCCGCTGGGACCGGGCAGGGTTGCGAGCCGGCGTCCGGTGGCAACAATCCACAGGGATATCTTGCCGTTGCCGTCGCCGGTGGCTAGCGTCTTGCCGCCTGGGCTGAACGCTAGCGACCAGACGCCTCCCCTGCCAGAGTCCGACAAGGTTGCGGTCTGGGCGCCGGTGGCGACGTTCCAGAGGTAGGTTTTGCCGTTATCGTCGCCGGTGGCCACTATCTGGCCCGGAGGGCTGAAGGCCAGTGCATGTATACCCTCGGATCCGGTTCTGGGGTCGGTGAGGGTGGTTGTGATCTGGTAAGCGGGAGGGCTTGACGAAACATGTGCCCGGGGGCTTTCGGATTGGTGAGCGCCCAAGCTTGGGGATTGCAGGCCCAAGCCTGGAGACCTGCTACCTGGGGCACCTGCGAGCAAGACAGCTGCGACTATCCCGCCAGCAAAGACGCCAACTCCAGCGAACGCAAGGACCACGCGACGACTCGGGCGCCAGGATGGCCCAGCTTCAGGTGCGGCGGGGCTAGAGCTTGGGCCGCGCCTGCCGGTATCGTTGCGGGGCACCGTGGCGGCAGGTGTGATCCCCTCCTCGATCTGCGTACCAGCCTCTTCCTGGACCGCGTGGGTAACCGCGCCCGACTCGGCAAGTGGTTGCGAGGCGGTGCTAGGGATAGCGCCGGGACCTCCAGCAGACTCGGCTGCACTGGTTTCACCCGGCGTAGGTTCACTCGCCTTGACGCCATCGCGTGACTCCCGCCGCTGGCGCTCGGCCGCGGCCTTCTCGGCCTCCCGGCGCCGGGTGATCTGCTCGCGGGCGGCACTGGCCAGCCCATCAGGGTCGGCGGCCGCCGGGTCGAGCGCGGCCAGCTCGTCGCTGGCCGCCACGACAGCCTGCCAGTCCTCCGCCTCGGCGTGCTCGTGCACCTCCCGCTGCAACTGCCCCACCCGGCGCTGGCGCTCGGCCGACGCCTTCTCCGCCTCCCGGCGCCGGGTGATCTGCTCGCGGGCGGCACTGGCCAGCCCATCAGGGTCGGCGGCCGCCGGGTCGAGCGCGGCCAGCTCGTCGCTGGCCGCCACGACAGCCTGCCAGTCCTCCGCCTCGGCGTGCTCGTGCACCTCCCGCTGCAACTGCCCCACCCGGCGCTGGCGCTCGGCCGACGCCTTCTCCGCCTCCCGGCGGGTTTGTTCTCGCGCTTCAGCAATGGTTCTGTCCAACACCCTGAGCAGCCGTTGAGTATCGGAACCGAACCGGCTCGGGCTTAGTTCAAGCGCCTGTCGCCGCACCAACTTGGCCAGGCTCGCTGGCAGCTCGTTTGCGCGGGGCATGCGTGCCCCGTCAACCAGAATGGGGATGACGCGGACGTTGCGCGCTAGGGCCGCTTCAATCTCCAGCCGCACGAAGTCATCGGGGTCATCCAGGCGACGCTGCCCGTCCGGGTTGGTGATCGCGAGCCACCGGTCGCCGATCAGCGCCAGCAGCACATCGCAGGATCCGACCGCGCTGGTGATCACCTCGACAAAGTCGTCACCCAGTTCGATCGAGTCGACGTCTTTGAAGATCTGGTCTGTGCCGAAATGGCTGGTGAGCCGGTCGAACAGCCAGCCAGCCGGGTAGGCGGTCTCTTCGCGGCGGTAGCTGATGAAGATCCGGCCCGGTGTATCACCGGTGGATGCAGTCATATCCCGCCCCGGTGTTCGCCGACCATCGTCTAGGGCGCCGCCTTGTGCAGCTAACCGACCCAGAGGCGATCCGGCCGCCCCCGTGTGGGCCTATGTCAGCCCCACTTGCATGCAACTGATAAATAATAGCCACCAGATACTTGAGTGAGAAGATTTCACGCCCCTCAGTGCGCAGCTTCGCAGGCACGTGTCCGGGAATACCTTCTCCGGAGGTGGCAGGCCGGTAGCGATCCTGGCCATGCAGGCTACTACTCGGCACGGCGGTTGGCCCGCGTCTACTCGGCGCCGCCACCTGGCAGGGCCAGTTCGAGGGCCCGGTTCGCCTCGTGTGGGGTACCCGGGACAAACATCTGACGATCGAGCTCACAGCCTGCGGGGAGTACCCATCCTGATCGTCGGGCTCCTAGGCGTTGTGTGGGCCGGGCGCAGTATTTTTCGATTGGTGAACTTCCGGCGGGCACTCAGTCGGCACGGGGCATGACTGTCTGCCGGACGGCTGTGCATGGTTGAGCAAACCAGCCAGTGAGGCGTAACAGACTTACCTATGGTAGTGCCGTGATCACACGTGCCGCTTGCACCTGACGGTTCTCGAGAGCCGATTCGGTAATTTGGCCGCCTCCAAGATGGCTCAAGCGCTTGGCCGGATGCTCCCGACGGAATCACCAACAGCGAATGGTCATGCTGACCTGCGGATAAAGATGTACTGACGCAACGCGCGCTATTCGGCTACTTGCCGGGCGTGTCCGGTCAGGTGCCGGATGCTGTGTAGGCGGCGGAGGCCGGCGCAGGCTGGCCGGCCGGGAGCAGCTAATGCGCGGGCCTTCTGACCGGCTGAGCCATGGACGGGGGTTGAGGTGGCGGCGGTGGTTTTCAGGATGGGGGTACCGGGTCGATGTGTGCGTCGCACCACAGCACGGTGCCGGTGAACCGCATGCCGGTCGAGGTGGCCAGGAATGCGATCCGCTGGCCGACCTGGCGTGCGCTTTGGAACTGCCCGGTGGGCTGGTCGCGCTGGGCTTCGCTGGTCACCTCGTGGACGCTGCGGCCGGTGGCTGCGGCGATGTCGGCGAAGATGCTGGCCAGCATTCCTTCGAGCACTTCACCGGGATAGACGGCGCAGGCGGCGATGGCGTGGTCCTTCAGCGCCAGCGCCTGTGTCATCGTCAGGTGCTTGACCACGGCTTTGCTCGCCGCGTAGGCAGCGCGGGTCGGCCGCCCTACCTCTGCCGCCGCCGAGGCGATGTTGACGATCATGCCGCGCCGGCCCAGGTGCGCGCTGGGCGGCTGGTTCACCATCGCCCGGGCGGTGGCCTGGCCCATCAGGAACGTCCCGTCGGCGTTGACCGACATCACCCGCCGCCAGGTGTCGAAACTCAGCTCCAGCAAGCCGTCAGCATGTACGACTCCCGCAGCGTTCACCAGCACATCCACCCGGCCGGCCGCGGCGGCGATCTGAGCTACGGTCGCCTCGACAAGACCTGGATCGGTCACGTCGCACACGTACGCCTGGCAGTTGCCATTCGCCGATGCCACCGCGGCCTGGACCGGCTCCAGGGCTGACCGATCCACATCCAGGGCGCACACGTCGAATCCTGCTGCGGCGAGCTCGATGGCTGCCGCACCGCCGATCGCGCCACCCGCCCCAGTAACGATCGCAACTTTCCCGGGCGTGCGCGCCCCGCTCGTTCCGCCGCCCGCCATCAGCCCTCCCCTCCTTGCTGCATGGGCAGATCGTACGGGTGACCCCGCGTGCGCGCGGTGGCAGGCATCGATCCCGAGCCGGGCATGCTGGCACTGGCCGTCCAAGCGGCTACCGGGCAGCGCGTGGCCAACATCACCTGGGTTCTCGGCGGTGACAGTGACCTGCCCGCGCTAGCCGGGCTGCCCGGCGAGCACGCCCTGGCCGCGATCACCATCACCAACGCCATCCACCTGATGCCCCACCAGCAGGTGTTCGCCGCCGCCCGCAGGCTGCCGTGGCCCGGCGGCGGCCTAGCCGTGATCGCCAACGGCACCCGCGCTGGCACCAGCCCAGCGACTGGTCACACGCGCTGCGCGCCGGCCTGGAACAGTAGCTGGGGACTCAGCGTCGGACCCTGCCGTGGTGGTCTTGCTGGTCATCGGTCTCCTCGTTTCTCTCCGCGTGATGGCGAGCGCCACCCGGGGAAGGACGGACGGGCCCGCCCGGAGAGGACACCCCCGCGGCGCGAAGCCGGAAAAATTTGAACCACTATTACCGCGCCGAGGCTTGATCAGACACCAGCCGCGGCCGACCCGCCAATGTTGCAGCTGTTCGCCGAGTTCGGTGTGCCAGCGGGCGGGCCGCCGCCCCTCCTGCTCGGTGCAGATCGCCGGGATGAGCCCTACGTCGCCCAGGCGGCTGAGCACCCCGCACAGGGAGCCCGGCGAGCATGTGACGTTCGACGCCCCGATCGGCGGCGCCGAGCGGCTGTTCACGTGGTTCGATGGCCGGGTAATCCATGGCGTCGATAAGGCGGATGCCCCCGTCACGCTGGACCGCGCTTTGACCAGCATGTGGAGCCAGGGCATCGGCGCCGAGATCATGGGACGGCGCAAGTTCGGTCCCCAGGCTGGTGATTGGCCCGACGACGGGTGGCGGGGCTGGTGGGGCGACGAGCCGCCCTTCCAGACACCGGTGTTCGTCATGAGCCACCACCCGCATCCCACGATTGACTTTCCCAACGGGACCAGCTTCCGGTTCGTGGACGGGCCACCGGAGGAGGTGCTCCGCCTAGCCCAGCAGGCTGCTGGTGGTCGTGACGTCCGCATCGGGGGAGGACCCTCGACGGTGCGTCAGTTCCTCCAGGCCGGCCTGGTCGACTTCATGCACCTGGTGATCGTGCCGATTACCCTCGGGCGCGGCGTATCCCTGTGGGAGGGATCACGCGGTCTCGAAGACCGCTTCACCGTCGAGTCGGTCACCTCGCCTAGCGGCCTTACTCACCAGCTGTGGAACAAAAACGACCACGCCTGAACCCGGACCCCTAACCGGGGACTGCCCCCCGCGCCAGACGCGCCGGTTCAAATCCGGTCGGGGCTACTCAGAGAAGTAGCAGGTCAAGGGCCTGGTCGCTGATCACAGCGGTCGGGTTCTTGATCTTTTTCGCCGGTTCGTCATCGAGCCCAGCCGTTGACAGGCGCTCGTCAGACGGCAGCGAGTGCGAACATCAACGAGGTACTCGTCAGCGCCGCACGCGCCCAGATCGCAGAGCTGAGCAAGAACCCTTCAGGGAAGTAGGAACAGAAGCTCTCCGTGCCCACCAGGTGTCCGCGGGGCCGTGCTTGGCCGCCCGGGGCTGGAAGCCCGTGTCCATCGCCTCCCGTAGCCCACGCGTGAGCCGGGGGGTGCGACCGCGGGAGCGTCAGCGCCGCCCGGCCTACACTGGGCAGGGGGGTATGGAGACGTGGCAGCATGCCGGGTAACAGGTGGCCGCTGGCCGGCCGGTACAAAGAACCTTCTCGGCTAGCTGCCGCCGCATTTCAGGCGCCATTCCGCTGCCGGAATCCCCAGTGCCAGATACTGGCTGGCCCGTGCACGGCTACCGGGCCCGTGACTGATCGCGCGCCGGCGAACACTGGAACCGCCATCCACCCTCAGGAGATCTGAACGGAGCATCGCTATGGGAGTCTTGATCGCTGTCGTGATCATTGTCGTACTGCTGGCGCTGGCGGGGGTCGGGCTGGGGGTGCGGATCGTCACGCAGTATGAGCAGGGCGTGATGTTCCGGCTGGGCCGGCTGCGGGGGACGCGGGGGCCGGGGTTCCAGCTGATCATCCCGGTGGTCGATGTGCTGCGCCGGGTGTCGCTGCGGATTGTCACGTTGCCGATCCAGTCCCAGGGGATCATCACCCTCGACAACGTCAGCGTCGATGTCTCTGCGGTTGCCTACTACAAGGTGGTTGACGCGGTGAAGTCGGTTGTGGCGATCGAGAACGTCCGCGATGCCATCGACCAGATCGCCCAGACCACGCTGCGCAAGGTCGTCGGCCAGCATTCCCTCGACCAGACGCTGTCGGAAACCGACAAGATCAACGTGGACATCCGCAAGATCCTCGACGGCACCACGGTTGACTGGGGCGTTGAGGTGACGCTGGTCGAACTGAAGGACATCCAGTTGCCCGACAGCATGAAGCGGGCCATGGCCCGCCAGGCCGAGGCGGAGCGGGAGAAGCGCGCCAAGATCATCAACGCCGAGGGCGAGTCGCTGGCCGCCGCCGCGCTGGGGGAGGCCTCCGACACGATGATGGCCCACCCGCTCGCCCTGCAGCTGCGTAACCTGCAGAGCCTGGTCGAGATCGGCGTGGACAAGAACACCACCGTGGTCTTCCCCGCCCCGCTGATGAGCACCATCGCTGAGCTCGGCTCGTTCCTCGCCAGCGAGCAGGCCGCCGCGGCCAGCGAGCAGGCCGCCGTGGCCGGCGCCCTGCCGCCCAGCAGCGACAACAAGAAGCTGCCGGCCGCGCCCAGCGAAGCCGCCGATGCGGCGCCCAGCGAAGCCGCCGATGCGGCGCGATCGAAGGGATGATCTGCGCGCCTTCACCCAGGAGAATCGGCAGGGCTGCCGGCCGCTCCGAGTCGGCGAGCCTGGGCACGCAGTGCATCGGAATCGGCCGCGGCCTGTGTCACGTTATGCCTCCAACGGCAGCGTGGGCCGGACCCGCCGGGTAAAGGCGGGGCCGGCCCACGCATGAGAGCCGAGGTCAGGCGGCCACGGGCGCCGCGGAGGTGGCGGGCTCGAGTGCCAGCTCCAGGACTTCGCGAACGTCGGCGACCGGATGGATCTCCAGCTGGTTCCGCACGGCCTCGGGCACGTCCTCCAGGTCAGGCTCGTTGCGCTTGGGGATCAGCACCGTGGTGATGCCGGCCCGGTGCGCGGCGAGCAGCTTCTGCTTGACCCCGCCGATCGGCAGCACGCGGCCGGTCAGCGAGACCTCGCCGGTCATCGCGACATCACTGCGGACCAGCAGGCCCGACAGCAGCGACGCCAGCGCGGTGGTCATCGTCACCCCGGCGCTCGGGCCGTCCTTCGGCACCGCGCCTGCCGGCACGTGCACGTGCACGCCCCGGTCCTTCAGGTCGCCGACCGGCAGTTCCAGCTCGGCCCCGTGTGAGCGCAGGTAGGACAACGCGATCTGAGCGGATTCCTTCATCACGTCGCCCAGCTGGCCGGTGAGTGTGACCCCCGTGCTGCCGGTCTCCGGATCTGCCAGCGACGCCTCGATGAACAGGACGTCGCCGCCGGTGCCGGTGACCGCGAGCCCGGTCGCCACGCCCGGCACCGCCGTGCGCTCGGCCGACTCCGGGGTGAACCGCGGGTGCCCAAGGTAGCTGTGCAGATCATCGGGACCGATGGTGACCGGCAGCTCGACCTCGCCGGACGCGACCCGCGCCGCGATCTTCCGCAGCACCCGGGCGATGCTCCGCTCCAGCGCGCGAACGCCCGCCTCGCGGGTGTACTCGCCCGCCAGCCGCCGCAGCGCGCCCTCGGTCAGGGTCACGTCGCCGGCCTCCAGCCCGGCCCGCTCCAGCTGCCGTGGCAGCAGGTGGCCCTGGGCGATCGTCACCTTCTCGGCCTCGGTGTAGCCGTCCAGCGAGATCGCCTCCATGCGGTCCATCAGCGGCTCGGGAATGGCCTCGGCGACGTTCGCGGTCGCGATGAACAGCACGTCGGACAGGTCCAGCTCGACCTCGAGGTAGTGGTCGCGGAACGTGTGGTTCTGCGCCGGGTCAAGCACCTCGAGCAGCGCCGCAGTTGGATCGCCGCGGTAGTCCGTGCCGAGCTTGTCCACCTCGTCCAGCAGGATCACCGGGTTCATGGAACCCGCTTCGCGGATCGCGCGGACGATCCGGCCGGGCAGCGCACCGACGTAGGTACGCCGGTGACCGCGGATCTCGGCCTCGTCCCGGACGCCGCCGAGCGCCACGCGGGCGAAGTTGCGCCCCATTGCGCGGGCCACGGACTCGCCCAGCGAGGTCTTGCCGACGCCGGGCGGGCCGGTCAGCGCCAGCACCGCGCCGCTGCGGCGCCCGCCGACCAGGGCCAGGCCCTTGTCCGCCCGCCGCTTGCGGACCGCCAGGTACTCGATGATCCGGTCCTTGACGTCGTCAAGCCCAGCGTGGTCGGCGTCGAGGATCGCGCGCGCCGGGCCGATGTCATAGGCGTCGTCCGTCCGGGTGTTCCACGGGATCTCGAGGACCGTGTCCAGCCAGGTACGGATCCAGCCGGCCTCCGGCGACTGGTCGGAGCCGCGCTCGAGCTTGGCGGCCTCCTTGAGCGCCGCCTCCTCGACCTTCTCCGGCAGGTTCGCGGCCTCGATCCGGGCCCGGTAGTCGTCCTCCTCGGTGCCCGGCTGGCCGTTCAGCTCGCCGAGCTCCTTGCGGATGGCGGCGAGCTGCTGGCGAAGCAGGAACTCGCGCTGCTGCTTCTCCATGCCCTCGCGGACGTCGTTCTGAATGGTCTCGGCGACGTCAAGCTCGGCGAGCGCGTCACGCGCCCAGCCGGTCAGCCGCTCCAGGCGCTGCTCGGGATCGATGGTCTCCAGTAGCTCATTGCGCTGCTCGAGCTTGAGGTAGCTGGCGTAGCCGGCGCTGTCGGCCAGCGCCGACGGGTCGGTGATGTTCTGCAGCATCTCGACGACCTGCCAGGCGCCGCGCTTCTGCAGGATCGCCGCGGCGATGCCCCGGTACTCGCGGGCCAGTTCCTGGGCGCGCGGGGTGGCGGGCGGCTCGTCTACGACGGCGCCCTCGACCCACAGCGCTGCGCCCGGTCCCACGGTTCCGGATCCGATCCGTACCCGGGACAGGCCGCGGATCACCGCGGCGGGCTCGCCGCTGGGCAGCCGGCCGGTCTGCTCGACCACGCCGAGCGTCCCGATCGAGGAGTACTTCCCACCGATCCGCGGCACCAGCAGCAGCTGGGGCTTGGCGTCGCCGGACTCACCGGAAGCCGACACCCCAGCCGCCTCTATGGCCGCGCGAACCTCGGCGTCGTTGATCTCCACCGGGACCACCATGGTCGGCAGCACGACGGTGTCGTCGAGCGGCAGAACCGGCAGAGAGAGGGTCTCGCTCATCAGGTCACTTCCCTGGTAGCTTACTAGTTGCACGTTCAACATCAGGGAGCCAGAATTGCTTCCCGACCGTGGCCTGCTTCCCGGGACGGCCCTCAGGCGGCACGGCCTCGTGCCACGTCCTCGGCGCCCAGGATTCCCCTGAGGAACTGGCCGGTGTAGCTGTCGTCCACCTGCGCGACGTCCTCGGGTGTGCCGGTCGCGATCACGTCCCCGCCGCGGGATCCGCCTTCCGGGCCGAGGTCGATGACCCAGTCCGCTGTCTTGATCACGTCCAGGTTGTGCTCGATCACGATCACCGTGTTGCCGCCGTCCACGAGCCGGCCGAGCACGCCCAGCAGCTTGCGGATGTCGTCGAAGTGCAGGCCGGTCGTGGGCTCGTCCAGCACGTAGATCGTCCGGCCGGTAGAGCGGCGTTGCAGCTCGGAGGCGAGCTTGACGCGCTGCGCCTCCCCGCCGGACAGCGTCGGCGCCGGCTGGCCGAGGCGCACGTAGCCCAGGCCGACGTCCACGAGCGTCTGCAGGTGCCGGTGGATGGAGGGGATCGCCTTGAAGAACTCGGCCGCCTCCTCGATCGGCATGTTCAGCACGTCGGCGATCGTCTTGCCCTTGTAGTGGACCTGGAGGGTGCCGGTGTTGTAGCGGGCGCCGTGGCACACCTCGCAGGGAACGTACACGTCGGGCAGGAACTGCATCTCGATCTTGATGGTGCCGTCGCCCGCGCACGCCTCGCACCGGCCGCCCTTGACGTTGAACGAGAACCTGCCTGGCTGGTACCCGCGCACCTTGGCCTCGGTGGTCTGCGCGAACAGCTTCCGGACGTGGTCGAACGCCCCGGTGTAGGTGGCCGGGTTGGACCGCGGCGTGCGGCCGATCGGGCCCTGGTCGACGTGCACCACCTTGTCCAGGTGCTGCACGCCGGTGACCCGCGTGTGCCGGCCGGCCACGATCCGCGCGCCGTGCAACTTCTTGGCCAGCGCGCTGTACAGGATGTCGTTGACCAGGGTCGACTTGCCGGACCCGGACACGCCGGTGACCGCGATGAAGCGTGCCGAGCGGGAACGCCACGTCCACGCCGCGCAGGTTGTGCTCGCTGGCGCCCTCGACCACGACTTCCCTGGTCTTGGAACGCTTCCGGCGCGTCTTGGGTACCGGGATGACCTCCCGGCCGGTGAGGTAGGCGCCGGTCAGCGAGTCCGGGCTGTCCAGCAGTTCCTTCAGCGGCCCGGAGACAACGATGTTGCCGCCGTGCTCGCCCGCCCCGGGCCCGATGTCCACCACCCAGTCGGCGGCGCGGATGGTGTCCTCGTCGTGCTCGACCACGATCAGCGTGTTGCCGAGGTCGCGGAGCCTGATCAGCGTCTCGAGCAGCCGGCGGTTGTCGCGCTGGTGCAGCCCGATCGACGGCTCGTCGAGCACGTAGAGCACGCCGACCAGGCCGGAGCCGATCTGCGTGGCCAGCCGGATCCGCTGTGCCTCCCCGCCGGCCAGCGTCGCCGATGCCCGGTCCAGCGTCAGGTAGTCAAGCCCCACATCCAGCAGGAAGCCCAGCCGGGTGGCCACCTCAGCCAGGATGGGGCCCGAGATCTGCTGATCCCGCTGGGACAGCCTCAGCGCTGGCAGAGTCGTGGCCAGCTCCCCGATCGGCAGCGCGCACAGTTCCGCGACGGACCGGCCGTCGACGGTCACCGCGAGGGATACCGGCTTCAGCCGGGCCCCGCCGCAGGACGGGCAGGGGACCTCGCGCATGAAACCCGCGAACCAGTCGTGGCTTGCCTCATCCTTGCCGTCGTCATGCTGTCGCTCGATGTAGGGGATCGCGCCCTCGAAGCGGGCGTAGTAGGAGCGCTCCCTCCCGTTCCTGGTTGTGTACTGAACATGAACCTGCTGGTCATGTCCGTGCAGCAGAGCATGCTGGGCGGCGGCGGGCAGCCTGGCCCAGGGCGTGTGGATGCTGAACCCGAGCGCGTCGCCGAGCGCCTCGATCAGCCTCATGAAGTAGTCGTTGACGTGCCCGCCGCTCCACACGTCGATCGCGCCCTCGGCGAGGGTCTTGCCGGGATCCGGCACCACGAGCTCAGGGTCGACCTCCATCCGCGTGCCCAGGCCAGTGCAGTCGGGACAGGCGCCCCGGGGTGAGTTGAACGAGAACGACCGCGGCTCGAGCTCGTCGAACGACAGGTCGTCGTAGAGGCAGGCCAGGTGCTCGGAGAACATCCGCTCCCGACCGGGGTCGTCCTCGGGCAGGTCGACGAAGTCGAGCACGACCACGCCGCCGGACAGGGCAAGCGCGGTCTCCACCGAGTCCGTCAGCCTGCGCCGGGCCGGCTCCTTCACGGCCAGCCGGTCGACGACTACCTCGATGTCGTGCTGCTCGTACTTCTTCAGCGCCGGCAGCTCGCCCCCCGGGTCCCCGGGGGCGACGCTGTCCAGCCGGATCACGACGCCGTCGACCCTGGCCCGGGAGTAGCCCGTGGCCTGTAGCTCGCGGAGCATCTCCGTGTACTCGCCCTTGCGGCCGCGGACCACCGGCGCCAGGACCTGGAACCTGGTGCCCTCCTCGAGCTCCATCACCCGGTCGACGATCTGCTGCGGGCTCTGCCGCGCGATCGGCCGGCCGCAGACCGGGCAGTGCGGCTTCCCGACCCGGGCGTACAGCAGCCGCAGGTAGTCATACACCTCGGTGATCGTGCCGACGGTCGAGCGCGGGTTGCGGCCCGCCGCCCTCTGGTCGATCGAGACCGCCGGCGACAGCCCATCGATGAAGTCGACGTCGGGCTTGTCCATCTGCCCGAGAAACTGGCGGGCGTAGGTCGACAGCGACTCGACGTACCTGCGCTGCCCCTCGGCGAAGATCGTGTCAAAAGCCAGGCTCGACTTGCCCGACCCCGACAATCCGGTGAAGACGATCAGGGCATCACGCGGCAGGTCCAGCGATACGTCCTTGAGGTTGTGCTCGCGCGCACCGCGGACGACGAGACGGTCAGCCACTTTGAACTCAGTGCTCCAATAGGGATGTGGCGCCTGCAAGGCATCGGGCCCAAGGGATGACCAGATAGGCGTGAATCTGCAATGGTGCCGACTCCGCAGCGCCTCGGCCACGCCCTTGATCTGCCGCAATCCACGCACCAACGCATGACAAGCGCTTCATCCCGAATGTCAACAACCAAAACGGGGCGCCAGAGATTCCGGTTGGGTACCGGCTATCGCGGTCGAAGACCCAGATGGAGACCGTCCGCTCACTTGTGGTGCGCGGGCCAGCCGACGGCGTCGAATACGGCGACGGGGTCGAGGTAGTCGCGCCAGTGCGTGACCTTGCGGTCTTTGATCGTGATGACGGAGACGAAGTGATTGTCGTAGGCGTGCCCGGTACTGACCGCCCGGCCGTGGACTGCGTATTCGAGGACGACGACCGAGGCTTCGCGGTCCCGGTGGACGGCCAGCTCGTCAGCGCTGTCGAGAACCATCGTGTCCCCGTAGCCGCGGTAAAGGTCCGCGACGGCCTCCCTGCCCACGACACGGCGAGGGTATCCGGGGACAGAAATGACGTACTCGAAGACGGCGTCCTCGGCCAGCGTGTCGAAGAACTCTTCCCCGTCGACGAGCCCGCTCAGTCCCTGCTCGATGATCTGGAAGAACGGGGCGAGCGCCTCGAAACCGGGCCGGCCGGTCACGGGTGCGCTGCCGGGACGGCCCAGGCGTGGGCGTTGCGATGGGCGAAGTCGGCAAAGCTGGCTGGCGGGGATCCGGTGACCTTTCGGACGTCATCGTTGGGCCGTGAGCCGTGCCCCGAGGCGATCGTGGCCGTCAGCCAGTCGAGCATGACGCCGTAGCCGGCGGGCACGGCCCCGGCTGCGATGGCGGCATCGATCCACATGCCGCGGTCGATGTCGTTGTGGGTGACGGGCAGGCCGGTGACGCCGGCGATGATGCCGGCGACCTCGGCCACGGTGAGCGCTTGAGGGCCCGTGGGCGCGTACACCGCGCCAGCGTGGGCGTCGGGGTCGGCCAAAGTCTCGGCCGCGACCGCGGCGATGTCCGCGGCGTCGACGAACGCCTCCGCGCCGCCTGCTGTGGGCACTGTGATCATGTCCTGCATGACGGGCAGGTGTTCGTCGGTGAAGTTCTGCATGACCCACGCGGGGCGAAGGACCGAGGACGTGAAGGCTTGCCGGCTCATGAGTTCGCGTTCGACGGCGCTGATGTCGACCTCGGGCGGGGCTTGGTCGCTGCCGTAGGAGCTGAGGTAGGTGACATGCCGTACCCCGCTGGCTTCGGCGAGATCCAGGAAGCCGGACACCAGGCGGGCGTAGGCGACCCGCATGACAGGGGTGACCAGGTAAATGCGGTCGGTACCGGCGAGGGCGGGGCCGTGGGTGGCCGGGTCGTCCCAGTCGAACCTCACATCGGCACCGTGCCGCGACGCTGTCCGCGCGCTCAGGCCGCGGTCGGCGAGTTTCCGTGCCACCAGTGATCCGGTCCTGCCGGTGCCGCCGAGGACGAGGGTGGCCTGCCGTGACGTGTTCATGGCTCCATGATCCGAGCAGAGAAGGAGTGAATCAATGTGCAAAGCGCTCGGTTCTTTATGTCAAACGCTCGTCATTGTTGACGAATGAGCCGGTCCCAGCAAACACTGGTCAGATGGACCTCCTGCAGGACCACCTGGCCAGGGCGCGCGCGTCGGGCGGCGTCTTTGCCCGGACCGTGGCCGCCCCTCCGTGGGGGCTGCGGCTGCCGGGGACCATCCAGCTCGCACTGCACGCCGTCGTCCAGGGACGCGCATGGCTGTGGCTCGACGACCCCCGGGCGGCTCTCGAACTGGCCCCCGGCGAGCTGGCCCTCGTGCGGGGCGGGCCCGACCACCACATCGCCCACGAGGCCGCGGCCGCCTGCCTGGAGCCCGCGGAGTTCAAGGCCCGGCACGCCGACGACGAGCACCCCGATGACCGGCGGCCGACGGTGTTCTTGTGCGGCGCCTACCGGTTCTCCGGCGACGTCGGAGACGGGCTGCTCGGCGCCTTGCCCCAGATCCTGCCGCTCTCCGCGGCCGCCGGCGATCCCCTGCACCAGGTCATCACCGTGCTGTCACGGGAACTGGCCACCTCGCAGCCCGGCCAGCAGACCGTACTCGACCGGCTCCTCGACGTCCTCCTGGTCCTCGCCATCCGCACCAGCTTCAACACCAGCAGCAGCGCCCCCCGCTGGTTCCAGGCATCAGCCGATCCCCGGCTGAGCGCGGCCCTGCAAGCCATCCACGACGACGCCACCCACCCGTGGACGGTCCCCGAACTGGCAGCCGTCAGCGGGCTGTCGCGGGCCGCCTTCGCGCGCAGCTTCCAGCGCGCACTCGGCCAGGCCCCGATGCAGTACCTGACCACCTGGCGCATGACCCTGGCGCGAGACTACCTGCGCACCGGCCAGCCAACCCTCACGCAGGTCGCCGAACGTACCGGCTACGCAACGCCCTACGCCTTCGCCGCCGCCTTCCGCCGCCACCACGGCCAGCCGCCCGGGCTATGGCGCCAGCAGCAACGGGAGCGCACGGCACTGCCCGGTGACCGCACACCAACGGCCGGTGACGGCGTCCACTTCGTCTGAGGATCCACGCTGCAGCCACCGGGCTCGCCAGCCGCCGACCTGGTCGCCGAGGCAGTCGCCTTGGCGGCACCTGGTCTCATAGGGCAAATCAATGTCACGAGTGACGGCATCGCTTTTACCACCCGGGGATTCCGATGTGCACTGCATGCGGGGTGGAAGCGCTCAAGGCTTAAGGCGCTAACAGGCAAGAACGGGACGCTGGAGACTCAGCGCCCCGGGGGCGCTTCCCCGCGCCGCGCCCGGCGTTTGATCTGTCCTGGTATTGCCCGGCGCTATAGGCCCCGGTGGGCACCGGCTGCAGCAGTTCTTTGCAAAACGGCTGGCGGTACCCGGTCTTTGACCGAGGGCTGATCTTATAGACCCGGCCAATATCACCAGAGCCACCATCGCCTTTACCAACGCGGGAGAACCCGGGTGGACTAATTCGCAGGCGGTGAGTCTGCCGTCCTATCGATCACGGAAGGATCTGGCACATGGGCAAGAACAAGGACATCCGCGAGGCGGTCGAGGCGGAACTGGGCTTCGACCCGCTGGTGGACGTCACGAACATCACCGTCAGGAACATGAACGGGGACGTGGCGCTCAACGGCACGGTCCCGAGCTACCCGCAGTACCTCGAGGCAGCCGCCGCCGCGCAGCGCGTCGACGGGGTCAAGAACGTGCACAACCACCTGGAGGTCATGCTGCCGCCGGCTGACACCCGCGATGACGCACTGCTGACCACAGCGGCGAACAACGCGCTGGCGCTGAACATCACGGTGCCGGATGGCGTCGAGGCGACCGCGCAGGACGGCAACCTGACGCTGACCGGCACCGTGAAATACGGCACCCAGCGCGCCGCCGCCGAGCTGGCGGTCGGCGGGCTGACCGGCGTGCGCAACATCAGGGACGACATCGAGGTCGGCCAGGATGCCGACCAGCTGGACGTTGACATCCTGGTTCAGGACGCGCTGGACCGGTGGGCGCTGATCCCCGATGACAGCGACGTGTCGGTGGACGCAAGCGGGAACACGGTGACGCTCAGAGGTAATGTCCGCACCTGGGCCGAGCACGACGCGGTGATCGATGCCACCTGGATGGCCAGCGGCGTCAACGACGTGAACGACCTCCTCAACGTCACCGGCTGACCGCACGCAAATTTCTCCGGTACCACCACCTGAATGGTTCTCTAGCCGCCACCTATATGCCCATAGACCGTAGATGTTGGTGGTATCGGCCATCTTGACATCTGCTGGTATCGACAGGCACCGCGGCCCCTAAGCATGCCGCGGTACGGCTGAGTCAACCGGAAGGAATGCCTTTCATGTTCAAGTCAACGTCCACCTCACTGATCCTGCTCGGCATTCTCGCCGTCATCGTCGGGATCATCGCCTTCGCCTGGCCCGGCGTGACCGTGTTCGCACTGGTCATTTTGTTCGCGGTCTACGCGTTCCTCGACGCAGGATTCGAGGCCGTGCGCGCGTTCAGCAGCCGCAGCGCCGGGCCGGTCTTCGGCCACCTGCTGCTCGGGCTGATCAGCCTGGCGGCTGGCGTGGTCGCCGTGGCCTGGCCCGCACCGACCGCGCTGGTGCTGGTCCTGGTCATCGGGATCTGGGCGGTCGCCGGCGGCATCGTCGAGATCGTCAACGGTTTCGGTAGCGGCGAGACCGCGGGCACCCGGGCGATGTACATCCTCACCGGGCTGGTCGCCGTGGCGTTCGGGGTCTTGCTGTTCGCCCGCCCCAGCGTCGGCGCGCTCACCCTCGCGCTGCTGTTCGGCCTGTTCAGCATCATCTTCGGGGTCACCCGCATCACGCTCGGCGTCCAGCTGCACCAACTGCACGCCGAGCGCCGGTCCACGCAGTCACCATCTCTGCGGTCGGCCGCCTGAGAGGTAACGCAGGGCACGGGCGCCCACGCCGGCCAGCGGCCGGCCGGGCGCCCGCCGGCCCGCTAGAGGAGGTGCAACCATGTTCAAGGCTGATCCGCCCGCAGTGGGCTCCTCCGCCTCGCCGACCGCGCCGCAGCCAGCCAAGGCAACGGGCGCTCCCGGCGGCCGGGGCCAGCTGCGCCGCCTGCTCGGGATCCTCGGCCCGGGCCTGATCACCGGGGCCGCCGACGACGACCCTTCCGGGATCGCGACCTACTCGCAGACCGGCGCCCAGTTCGGCTACGGCCAGCTGTGGACCGCGTTGTGGATGCTGCCGCTGGTCATCGGCGTCCAGGAGGCGTGCGGCCGGATCGGCAACGTCACCGGCCGGGGACTGGCCCGCAACATCAAGGACCACTACAGCCTGCGGACCCTGCGCCTGCTGGTGGTGCTGCTGGTGGCCGCGAACGTCATCAACATCGGTGCCGACATCGGTGCCCTTGGCGGCGCTGCCGCGCTGATCATCCCCATCCCGGCCGCGGTCCTGATGATCGTCTTCACCGCCGTCATCCTCGCCCTGGAAATAGCGGTCAGCTACCGCAGATACGCCAAGGCTCTCAAGTGGCTGACCGTATCGCTGCTGGCCTACCCGATCACCGCGTTCCTGGTCCACGAACCCTGGGCCACGATCTTCCGGGCCACCTTCATCCCCCACATCGAGTTCACGCCCGCGTTCTTCTTCGTCATCACCGCGGTCATCGGCACCACCATCACGCCCTACATGTTCTTCTGGCAGACCTCACAGGAGGTGGAGGAGAACCAGGGCCGCAAGACCAAGCGGTCGCTGGCCGACCTGCGGACCGACAACGCCATCGGGATGTTCTTCTCCCAGGCCGTGGCCTGGTTCATCATCATCGTCGCGGCGACCGTGCTGCATACCGCTCACGTCACCACGATCAACACCGCGGCCGACGCCGCCAAGGCGCTCGAACCGCTGGTCCACACCTTCCCCCACGCCGGCCTCATCGCCCAGGGCCTGTTCGCCCTCGGCATCGTGTCCCTCGGCATGCTCGCCATCCCGGTCATGGCCGGGTCCACCTCCTACGCGCTCAGCGAGGCACGGGGGAAGAAGGAGGGCCTTGACCTCAAGCCCAGAGAAGGGCGCTACTTCTACGGGGTCATCGCCGCGTCCATGCTGATCGGCCTCTGCCTGAACTTCGTCGGCGTCAACCCCATCCGCTTCCTGGTGTTCGCGGCGGCGTTCAACGGCATCGCCGCCGTCCCGCTGATCTGGTTCGTCGACCGCATCGCCGCCGACCGCGCCACCATGGGCGCAGCCAGAAGCGGCCGGCTCTCCCGGGTGGTTCTCCTGCTCACCTTTCTCGGCATGGCCGGCGCCGTAGTGGCCACGGTGATCTCCTACGTGACGGGATAACCCAGGTGCCCGGTGACAACGCGACGGCCGCGGTCCCTACCCGGCGCGCCCGTATACGGAGAGCGGCGGCCGCACGTGGTATCCCGCTGGCGGCGATCATCACCGCCGTTGCTGTGGTGGCCCTGACCTACCTCGCGGGCAAGCTCATTTACCGGCTGCGGGACGTCATTCTGCTGATGGTGGTCGCCGGGTTCACCGCCCTGATCCTGAACCCCTTCGTGTTGTACCTGCAACGCTGGCGTATCAAGCGGCGCGGCTGGGCCGTTGCCGTAGTGACCATCTGGGCGGGGCTTGTCTTCGCCGGCCTGGCGGTCGCGTTTGGTCATCCGCTGGTGAGCGGGCTGACTCACCTGGTGCAGCGGCTTCCTTCCTACGTGCAGGATGCCGAGCACGGCCGCGGCTGGATCGGTCACCTCGCACGCCGCTATCACCTGGCCGCCTGGGTGCAACGCAACACCCCCAAGCTGCAAAGTCTCGCCGCGGGCATGGCCAAGCCAGCGCTCAGCGTCGGGAAGGGCGCGGTGTCACTGATAGTGACGCTGGGGACCATCGCCATTCTGGTCCTGCTCCTTTTGCTCGAGGGCCCCAAGATGCGCGACGGAATCCTGAGCCTCATGGCACCGGAGCGGGCGAGGCGTTACGCCCGGGTCGCTCATGAGATCAACCAGTCGGTGACCGGGTACATGGTGGGGGACATCCTGACGTCGGTGATCGCTGGCGCCGTGGTCTTCGTCACGCTCCTCGCGCTCGGGATTCCCTTCCCGCTGCTGTGGGCGCTGTGGGTCGCCCTGGTGGACTTCCTGCCGATGGTCGGCGGAGCGCTGGCGGGCATCCCCACCGTCTTGTTCGCGCTCGGGCATTCGCTCACCGCGGGCATCGTCACGGCGGCCGTGTTCATCGCCTACCAGCAGATAGAGAATCACGTGCTGAACCCGGTGATAATGAGCCGCACGGTGAAGGTCAACCCGCTGCTTATCCTGGTGTCCGTCCTGATCGGCACGTCGATCGGCGACTGGGTGGGCGGTTTCTTCGGCAGCTTCGTGGCGGCGCTGCTTTCCATCCCGGCCGCGGGCGCACTGCAGATCGTCGCCAAGGAACTGTGGCAAGCCACCGGCCCGGGCGGGCCACTCGACGACGAACCAGCGGCCAGTGTCACCGACGGACACATGTAGGCGGAGATCCTGCAGGACCATCACCGCTCCTGGCCAGATCGCGCCCTGTCGGCTACTGAACCGCGCCGCCGTGCGCCACCGTCCCGCGGGCCAGGGCCGCGTCGAACAGCGTGGCCGCGGCGGCGCGGGCGGCCGCGGCCGCGGCTGGGTCGTGGTCCATTCGCGCGGACTGTCCGCTGCCGTCGTAGAGCAGGTGCAGCTGGCGGGCAAGGACCTCGGGCTCGGGCACACCGGCCTGCGCGGCCAGCTCGGTCAGCAGCGCGCGTACCCAGTGGCGGTAGGCATCGGCGGCCTGCTCGGCCGGGTCGCCGGGATAGGATTCCGCGCTGGCCCGGGCAAAGGCGCAGCCGCGGTAGCCCGGCTGGGCGAACAGCTCTCCCTGGCCCTCGAACACGGCCAGCAGGCGCTCGCGCGGGGCGTCATAGCGGTCCACCGCCTGCATGATGCTCTGGGTGACGCTGGCGTGCCGGGTCTGCAAGTAGGCACGGACCAGCTCGTCCTTGCTGCCGAAGGTGTTGTACAGCGACGCCTTGGCCACCCCCGCCTGCTCGATGATGCGGTCGATCCCGACCGTGTGCACGCCTTCGTTGTAGAACAGCTCGTTGGCCGCGGCCAGCAGCCGCTCACGCGCCGATGGCCGGACGGCGCTCCCTTCCTTGACAGCCATGGTGATGGCCACCTTCCTAGACAGACTTGTCTATCTTATGCCCTGGGCCGGGGCTGCGGCCGGCTCAGCGGCGCGCCCGGGCCGGGTCTTCAGCAGCCCGAATAGTGCCAGCGCAGCCAGCACGATCACCGCTGCGCCGTAGTAGCGGGTGGTGCTGATCAGCCCGCCGCCGTGCACCACGCCGAACCCGGCCAGCACGGCGGGCACGCCCAGCCCGAGGTAGGACACCAGGTAGAGCAGTGACACCAGGCCGGCCCGCTCGTGCGCCGCGGCCAGCGGAACCACCGTGCGGATGGCGCCCTGGAAGCCGCTGCCGAATCCGGCGCCGGCGATCGCGGAGCCCGCGAAGAAGACTGCCACCGACCCCAGGCTCACGGCCGTGACGGTCACGGCCACGCCGGTGATCAGCGCAAAGATGCCCAACAGCATCACCGTCCGCGCCGCCACCCGGCGCAGCGACACGATCGCCACGACCGCCGAGGCGGCCAGCACGAACAGGCTCAAGCTGCCCAGCACCACGCCGCTCGAGCCGGTCAGCGCGTACACCAGCGCCGGACCCAGCGCGCCATACAGCCCGGCCAGTGCCCACACCGCGAACAGCACCGGCACGGCGGTCAGCACCGGGGCCCGCAGCGCCCGCGGCAGGGTGATCTCCGGCCGCAGGCTGGCCACTGCGCCGGGGGCCCGGCTGACCGTCTCGCGCATCGCGCCGATCGCGGCAGCCTGCACGCCGAGCACGCCGATCAGGGCCAGGTAGATGAGGTGCGTGGGATCGGGCAGGAAGCGGACCGCCAGCGCGGACAAGATCGCGCCGCTCGCGGTGCCCATGCCCGGCGCTGCCGCGTTGGCGAAGGTGCCGAGTTCGCGGTCCATGTCCAGCATGGCCGCGCCGATCGCGCCCAGGGCCGCGCCGGTGGACAGGCCCTGGACCACCCGGGCGGAAAGCAGCGCAGGCACCCCGGTGGCGGTAGCGAAGATCACCAGCGAGCCCGCGTGCACGGCGATCGCGGTCAGCAGCACCGGCCAGGCGCCCAACGTGGTCGGACAGCTTGCCCAGGGTCAGCAGGCCGGCCAGCACCGCTATCGCGTACGCCCCGAACACCACCGTGGTGGTGATCGGCGTGAAGTGCCATTGGGCCTGGTAGATCGCGTACAACGGGGTGGGGGCGGCGGAGGAGGCCAAAAGCGCCACGATCAGCGAGGCCAGTACAAAGACGGCTGGCCGGCCGCTCAGCCGGTGACTGCCCCGCGGCCAGGACCGGCGCACGAAAGGATCAGCCGGGAGGGCCGCGGCGGTTTCGCTGGCCTGACGGCGCACCAGCAGGGCCTGAGCACGCGTGACCGGCCCGGCCGGATACGGAGCCGGTGCTGGCTGCGTGATGCCTGCCCGGGGCCCGGCGCCGTGGTGGCTCGTCATGTCTGGTTACCCACCCTTATTGAGTAGACAGGTCTGTATAGCTGATACTAAACAGACAGGTCTAATCAGTCAAGAGGCTTTCCGGGTGGTAACCTCCGCACCGCGGTTGACGTGGTCAGCTATCTATGACGCGCGCAGCCGGCGCCGCGTGACGGGGCTGCGGTGCTACTTGTAACCCCGCTTGAGCAGGAACTTGGCTCCTGCCTCGAAGCCCTCGGGGGTCCTCTTCAGCTCGGCTGTCTCCTCTCATGTACTCAACGATCGGAGCGCGGCCGAACCAGACATGCCGCCGAGGCAAATTTGGTGGCGGCTAACGCACCAGGCCGGCCGAAGGCCGATAGCAGTTGGCCGCGGACAACGACTATGCCGACTCGAAGACAGGCAATCTGGCAGGCAGCGGACCGGCGGGTGCCGGGGCTGGCGGCTGAAGGTCACCAGGGCGCAGCGGCCGGAACCTTCGCGGGAACAAGGCACGGGGGCCGCCCAGGTCCGGGCGGGGCTCCGGTATCGAGTGACGTCAATTCATCCACCACCTCAGTCGCGCTCCGCCTTCCCGCGTCAGTGAGTCGAGGGCCGTTTCCAGCGCCTGGCGGCGCACTCGCTGGATATGACTCTGCCATCGTTCCTGGTCGGCGACGAATGCCTGCAGGTAGTTAACACAGAGGTCCGGCGTTATGGAGGCGAGACAGTTCAGGGATGCCTTCAATGCCTCGACCATCCGTGCCCGTTCCGCTGACCCGATGGTATGCGTGCGCTCGACCTCGCCTAGGATATATTCGATGAAGCTTTTCCGCTTCGCCAGGAAATCCCACCAATGCGCCACATCACCATCCGAGCTGGTCTTCCCCTGGTCGAGCAGCCAGAAGGTGCCTTCAGCAAGCACATCCCCCAATTCCTCGGCACGTGCCCGGTCGGTGGTCCGGTAGGGATCGTAGGCCTTCTGGATGACCTGGCCCACCGCTGCGACCGGCTGCAGCCGTTTCCCCCCGTCCAGCATGTAGAACCAGTCTTCGTTATAGACGTCAGGAAAGAACGAGCGATTGCGCTTAACGTCGACGGCAAGCGCTCCGCCACCGATAAACGTCCCCTGCTGCCCGCCGACCCTGCGGTAGGCGTGACAGACGACCGAGTTATCGGGAAAACCGATATTGGTGAGCCCCACCGCGGTATGAGTGTCCAGCAATCCGGCGGCTTTGCTCAGGTCGGCGGGGTCGGGCACCCGAATGTCGTCATCGAGGAAGACCACGCGCTCCCAGCCGAGTTTGTGGCTGAGCACCAGGGCAAGGTTGCGTTTGGCGCTCACGTCGGTCCGGCGCTTGAAAGGCTTGTCGGCGAGCAGCCGTGACGTCTCCAGTTCGGGAAGCCATAGGTCGGACGGGTCGAGCATGTCGATCGCCGCTAGGTCCACCCCTGGACCCAGGTGGGAGGCGGCCGCGTGGGCGCTCGTCCATCTCCCGCTGTGCAAGGTAACCAGCGTGCAGGCCAGGGAATGTGCGGCGGCCGCGGCTTCTCTCAAGCATTCGACCGGGCGGACGGTGGGCACGATGATGGCATCGACCTTCGCCAGCGGCGATGAATTGTCTGCCTGCCACAGCAGAGCCCGGTGGTCCCCATGATGATCATCCGTCTCCGTGAAGAGCGTCATTGCGGCCTGGACCATTCGAAGAGCCTCGTCTCGGGCAGTGTCCAGTCGGGAGTCAGCGTCACGCCGTTCTCCACCGTCACCCGGCTCAGGATGCAGAACGTTTCGCTGCCTTTGAACCGAGCCTGAAAGTACTCCATATTGCGGTCACGGAAACGCACATCGGTGAGCGCCCGCACGACTCCGAAGGTCCCCCGCCCGTACATACCATTGCAGATCGTCACAGACCGTTTCCGGTTGAAGGGGCTGACGGCCCGGGCGAAGAGCGCAACGTCCTCCCGCAGGACCTTCCGTGCGGCCGACTCATCGAACCGCGGACGGTGCGCGACCGTTCGGCCATCCTCCGCCGTTACCTCGAAGTAGGCGCCGCCTTCCTTTTCCCAGTTGCTGACCTGCCCCACCGGCAGCTGAAGACGGGCGAGGACCGAACTCGTCGCCCCGTTCCAGTCCACACCGCCCAGCGAGACCAGATGCCCGGTGTAGTCATCGTGCGAAAGCTGATCCGGGGCCCGGTACTCGACGCGGCTGGCGGGGTTGGCCGCCCGCAGGTGGCCAAACATCTCCAACAGCGAGTCGAGGTCGGAGTACCGGTACAGATCGATAAAGTCGGGGTCCGCGGGGTCCGCGTATCGCGTTCGCTGCATCTCCTGCGGCAACTGGGCGCAGACGATGATGATGTCCTCGTCGTCCCGGAAGCGGTAGGGCCCCGCGTTGAGCGATTGGGCGATTCGTTGGGCGACACCGGGGGCGGTTGCCTGGAGCCGGGGCGCATCCGGCACATCGAGCGCCTCGTCGCGCAGGAGGGTGAGTTCGGCCAGGAGGTCTTCCCTGGCATCTCTCTCCTGCCGGGTCATCTCGTCCGGGCTCAGCAGGCGCCCGGCCTGTCCGTCAAAGGACCGGGGACTGGCAAAGAACGTGGCGATGTCCTGGATCCTGGAGGCCGGTGGCACCTTCGGGTTGTTCTGCGACTCCCATGACGAGATCAGCGGTACGCTCACGGGCCGGTTCCCGTCCCCGCCGATCGCTGCGGCGAGCTGGGCCTGGTTCACCTTCCGGCCTGGCCAGTGTTCTTCCCTGAGGGCGCGCAGACGGCGCGCGAGGACCTGACGCGGATCTTGATCGTTCACCGCCGACCTCTGTTCATCTGAAGTTCAGCAACGCAGGTGAACATAACATAGGTTGGCATCAGAGGTACATCCCCATCTTGCCACCTCACCGGGATGATCGGATCACCATAGTCGAAGTGCCCTCGCCGGACCTCTTGCTTAGGCCTCGCGCTCCATCTGGTTCAGGGTTTTACCTGATGAGGTAGTCACTGCACTTGTAGTACAGGTTCAATAGCTGAAATTCAACCTGAAGGAACCTGTTGAGGCAGTGTAGCGCAGTCCGCCGCTGCTCGCCGGTGCGGCTTGACATGCCGCCCGCCCAGTGCGGGCATCCCCGTTCGCCCGCGGATGCCCGCCACGGAAACTCCCAGCCCTCTGACAGACAGAGATCTCCGTGGCCACCATAGCCCTTTACCTGCGAAAAGGTACTAAGTGCGGCGCGGCACGGCGCTCTCGGCTGATCGCCTGGGCTGCGGCGGGTACGGCGTTCCTTCCCGCCATCCTGCTGTCCGGTTGCAAGCCGCCCAGGACACCCCGAGGGTCGTCGTCATCGCGGCCAGTGCCACCGCCAACGAGCTCGCACCGGTGCTGACCGGCCCGGACAGCGCGATGCTGCGCAACGCCGGGAGCACCATTAACGGCACAGCGTTCATAGTGGATCCGAACTCGGGCCAAGCGCGTGATGTCTTGCTCACCCCACGGCGGGCCGACGGCCTTGACTTGAGGCAGGTCGGCCGGGGGCCAGCCCGCAGGCCGCCGCCGCGCTCAGACGCCGGGGATTGCTGCCATCCCTGCGGGGCTGGCACGTGGTGTTTCCCGGCCTCGCGAACACCGCCGGGCGGCAGCCTGTCATGCCGCTCCCGCAGCGCACCGTGCTGACCCGCTACTGGCTGGGCCTGTGTCGCGTGGCCGGGGCAGCGTCCTGCGCGCTCGACACGGTCACCCGGCCGGAGCCGCGCCCACGGAGCACCACGCCGGTCCCAATGGTGAGTTGGCATACGGCCGCAGCGCCTCCAAGCGGCTGGGAGCCCCAGCCCCGTGCCGCCGGGCGGTAGGGGGCCCGGCGCGGCGGCGCACTAGGCTCCAGGACGGCCATGCGCGCCCCGGACGAGGCCCCGCGACGCGGGCGGTTGGACTGAAGCGGGGCGCACTGTCACAATTCGAATGGCGTTAGTTGTCAGCGTGCGGAGGCGAGGCGCATCGGTTCCGTGGCCGGCTCACCGACCAGCTTCAGGGTCAGGGTGCTTCCGGGGAACGAATGGTCTAGGTTGCGGGACATCCGGCTCACCGCTCTGCGAGATCAACCCCAGGCGTTCCTGCACCGCCACGATGAAGAGGCGGCCTACGGCGAGCAGCGATGGCGCCAGGAATTCTTGCGCGGGGAATGGAATGTCATGCTCGCCGACGCTTTAGTGGCTGGGCTTCTTGGTGTTACCAGAGAGCCCGGCATGTCGTCGCAGGAATGCTATTTGGAGTACCTCTGGGTCGCACCTGGATTCCGGCGGTCAGGCGTGGGCTCCATGCTGCTCAGGATCGTCCTGGACCGCCTCAAGGACTCCGGGGTCCACACCGTCTGGCTGTACATCCTCGACGGCAACGACAAGGAGAGGCGCCTGTACCAGAGGTTCGGTTTCCAGAGCACGAATGAGCGACAAGCGCTGCCAGATCATCCCGCAGGCAGCGAAGAGCGCATGAAGCTGCGCCTGGGCTAACCCCATTCGGTCACGTCGAACGGCTGGCTGGTCCTCACCGTGACCGGGCCGGCAGTGTGGTGAGGAGCACGTCCGATATCGGCGAGCCAGGGTGAGAATTGTGGGTCCGCGCCACCTTGCGCCACCCCCAGCTTCGGAACGCATGCTGTGCCGCCGCGGCCGCCGGCAAAACGGTGAGCGTCGCCCGTTCCTCCGGCCGGTCGCTGAGGAGGAGGTCGTGCAGGGCACGGGCGATGCCCTGGCGCCGCCATGACGGGCGGACCAGCAGGTCGGCCACAGCGAAGGTACGGCCGGGACGCTCCACCGTGACTTCGTCCGGCAGCGAGGTGGTCAGGTTCGCCCACCAGGACGAGGACGGGCGGAGTGGCATCCCCAGGGCGTAACCAACCAGATAGCCGCCATGGCGGGCTTCCGCCAAGGCAAAACCTAGCTGACGGCGCTGGACCCGGAACCGGTCAGCGAACTGCGCGGCGTCATCATCCCGGTAGTACGGCGAGTCGGCGTAAACCTCGGCGTGGAGGGCCTGAAGCTCATCCGCGTGCGCGGCGGCCTGCGTTCCGTCGAGTAGCTGGAATGTCACTTCGGGCGCGTGCACGGCCACCTTCTCTGCCCAGTCCTGCCGTTGACCTTGCCATGATCCGCGACCACCTGACCATGGCAGGAGGTCCGGGCCAAGATAGCCCAGACCCGTGCGGCCGGTCGGCACCAATCGGCCATCATGTCCTGGTGGGCGGGCAAGCTAGTGATAAGAGCGGGGGAGCGTCATCCTGGCGACCACAGAGCCGTACCTAGGGGCAGTCGCGCCTGGTTGCTGTCATGGTCTCTCGTAAGGAACCGCGTCAGCATGGGTGCTCCGCGCGCGGACAGCAGGTTAAGCGCTTGCTGACGGTCCTGCCCCGTGGGTAGGCGGCTCAGATGGCTCTGCCATAGCTTCCGGTCAGCGTCCCATGCCTGCAGGTATCTCACGCACAGGTCTGACTTGATCCGCTCCAGTTGACTCAGCGACACTTTCAGGGCGGCAACTATTCGATGCTTCTCGCCCCGTTCGAGATCGTGCCTTCCGACCATATCACGCACGCGTTCGATAAATTTCCCGCGCTTGACCAGGAACGCCGCCCAGTGCTTCTCATCCGCAGCAAATACCGACTGCTTCTGATCGAGCAGCCAATAGGCGCCCTCGGCTAGAACGTCGCCGAACTCCTCGGTCCGGGCCCGGTCTGCAGTGTGGAACGGATCAAAGGCAGCCTGGCGTACCTCGCCCGCACAGGCTACCGGTTGCAGCAATCCGTGCTGATTCAGCATGAAAAGCCAGTCGTCGTTATAGACATCGGGAAAGAAGGAATTGCAGCGTTCCGTCTCGACGGCTAGCGCGCCGGCGCCGATGAATGACTGCTGGCGTCCGCCGACGCGTCGGTAGGCATGGCAGACGACCGAATTGTCCGGGAAGCCGCCAATATGCAGGCCAACGGCGTTGTGAGTTTTCAGCAGGCCAATCGCCCGCTTTATGTCATCGATGTTCGGAGCGGTGATATCGTCATCGAGGAAGAGGACGCGCGACCAGTCCAGCATGCGGCTGAGCATCAGGGCCAGATTGCGTTTGGCGCTCACGTCTGTCCGCCGAGGGAAGACCGTCCGGTTAAGTAGGCGAGACGTCTCCCAGGGCGGCAAGCGCAGCCACTCCCAGGGCGCCGGGTCGCGCAGCCTGGGCGGGGGCGTCACATTGATGGCGATCAGGTCGATGTGGGCCGGAAGTCGCCGCAGTGCTGAGGCTGCATCCGTGTCCTCGCCGCTGTGCATGGTCACCAGGGTGCAGTTCAGGATCCCGGCCAGTCTGGCCGCCTCGGCGAGATTAGCCGGATGACGGATCGTCGGCACGATGATGGCATCTAGCCCAGGCCAGTTGGCCGGCGGATCGCCGGGGGCCTGCAACAAAGGCTGATGCGATTCATGGTGATCCCGCCGGTCGCTATCCTGCATCTACAGATCCTGACCATTCGAAAAGCCTGGTGTCAGCGTCCGTCCAATCCGGGGTAAAAGTCTCGTTGTTCACTACCCGTACGCGGGTGAGCAGACAATACGGCAGGCCGCCTTTGAACCGGGATTCCAAGTATCTAGAATTGCCGTCTCGGAACATTGGGTCGGTCAGGGCGCGGACTACACCATAGGTTCCTCTGCCGTACATGCCACTGCAGATAGTGACAATTCTGCGCTTGTTGAACGGATTCACGGCCCGCGCGAAGAGTGCGACATCTTCGCGAAGAATCTTGCGATCGCCAGTGTCATCCAGTATTGGCCTGTGCCGAGCCTGATCCGCTTCTCCTTCGACCTCGAAGTACTGTCCGCCATCTATGTCCCAGTCGGCTACTTGCGTTATTGGCAGGCTCAGCCTCTCCATGAGCTCGGAAGTCACCAGATTCCAATCGGTGCCACCTAGCGAGACCAAATGATTCATATAATTATCACGAGGCAGGAGGCCGGATCTAAAATACTCCACCCGGCTGGCGGGATTGGCAGAACGCAAATAGCCGTATGACATGACTAGCGAATCGAGATCTGAGTATGTCAGCAGCTCAATGTAGTCTGGATCATTCTCGTCAGTATAAGGGATCTGTCTCTGGATGTGCGGCGGCCATTGGGCGCACACGACGGTGACCGCCCTCCCGTCCTCGAAGTGCCATGGGTCGCGCGGAGCCATGTTCTGGGCACCCATGGCACCCATGGCCCTGCTCCGCAGGGCCATGAGCTCCGCATGGAGCTTGGTCTTGTTCTGGCGTTCCTCCTCGCTCATGTCCGTGGGGCTGATGAGACGAGGCTGTGCACCAGTAAACGAGCGGGAAGTGGCAAACAAGGCCGCGTAGGCGTCGAGCCGGTGTGGCGGCGGGATCTTCGGGTTCGCCTGCGACTCCCAGGACGAGATAAGTGGCACGCTAAGCCCGCCCAGTGCCCGTGCGAGCTGAGGTTGGGTGATCTTCACGCCGGGCCACTGTTCCTCGCGAAGAGCCCGCAACCGCCGGGCCAGTGCAAGTCGCGGATCGTCGCTGTCCACCCAGCACCTCTGTTCATTCTGAAGTTCAGGAACGAGTAAACACTTTCATACCACCCCAAAGCCGTTGTCAACAGTCGGCTGCTGAGGCCATGCGCCCTTGTGCCCTCAGGCGACCAGACCCGACGGGCCTACGTGCATGTTCGGCCCGCAGGCCGACCAGTGGGGGATCACAGCCTCACCTCGGCGGACAGTTGCCGAGCAGGATGACCTTTAGATTTAACTTCACTAAATGGTACGGCTTACCCGGTCTGGAGGATGGCGGCCGTCCGCGCCCTCCGCCCGTCTCGGCATGTTTCAGCGAAGTTAGCTAACCGAGTGTGCCGTGAAGGTAGACCACACTGCGGGATAACTGTCCGTAGCTGAATCCAGCGCAAAGTAAACAAAGGTGGAAGGCGCTTCAGCTGTTAAGAATTACGGCCCAGCCTTAACGGACCTAACAAAAACTAATATAGCCAAGCCCTACAGTTCATGCCGCTTTCGACACTTTACAATTTCTGGGGCATCGACAATTCACAGAGCCGCCTGTCAGTATGTGGAGAGGATGCTCCTGCCTGGGCCATCCGGGGCTGGCCCAGGCGGGCCAAAGGATATGCCGGTTGATTGTCATTGAGCAAAACAATGCGGGCACCCCCGGGCCAACGGGGATGCCCGCCAAACAGAACCGCCCGCGCTCTCATACGGAGGAGGTTCCGTGGCTACAATATCCCCCTCTCTGGCGACTCTATTCACCGTCCACCCGCTGACCCAGCTTCCCCTTTCGGCGACCTTGCACGCAGCCACCCAGACGGCGGGGATGACAGGGCTCATCACTGTGATCGTTATTGGGGGCGTGATAGCGGCACTAGCACATGTCGCCCGTGCACTGGGCGCGCTCATGACGGCCCTGCTGCAGGCAGCGGCGGCGGCGATGTTCGCGCTGTTGGTGACGGCGGTCGGAGCTGTCGTGCTACTGGTCTTGCTGGTTCACCTCTAACGGCCAGGTACCGCCGGCCGTCGTGCCGGTTCGCGGCCGCGTGCGGCATCGGTGGCAGGGGCCGGGCCCAGGCGGAGTGGGGAGGTGGTAGCACCGGACACGTCCGGCCGTCGCCTGAGTCTCAACCGATACAAAACATGAGTGGATTGACTTGCTGCCGCTGCCCCGCCGTGGGAACATCTGCTGCATGCTACCGCCGCTCCGGCGCCTTGAGCCGGAAGAATGGCATCTGCTGCGGCTCGCACGGCTAACTGCCCTGAATGACTCGCCGGATGCGTTCCTGGCCACACATGCCCAGGGATTGACCTACAGCCGAGAGTGCTGGGAAGCCGAGCTCCGCCGCGGCGACTGGTATCTGGCTAAGGTCGGAGAAAAGCCCCTCGGCATGGTCGGCGTTACCCCCGGGCGCGGTATGCCGCGGGACGAGCGCTACCTGGAGTACGTGTGGGTAGCGCCGTGCCATCGTGGACACGGCGATGGGGAAAGGATGCTGACCGAGGTCCTCGACAAGCAGAAGAAATTGGGTCGACGGACCGTCTCCCTGTGGGTAGCCGACGGTAACGAGACCGCTCTTTGGCTGTATAAGCGACTGAACTTCCAGAGAACCAACGAGCGGCAGACCTTCAAAGAGGATCCGGCTCGCATCTGGGTGCGGCTTAGGCTGGACCTCGCCGAGCATCCGGCCTCGGCTAACCTTACTCAACAGCTTGACCCGCGTGCTTTCGCCATTTCTCCCAGTCTGGGATGAAGCGTCCCCTCAGTTCCGTTCGCAGCGGTCGGGGCCACTGGTGATATCGGCCCGGTCGGCGAGACGTGCACGATCAACTCGTCGCCGTTCACCCCGGTCCGCGGGGTCACCCTGCCGGCCTCGGACCCGCTGGTGCTGGCCGCCGGCGGCACCTCGCTGACCGCCAGCCACAAGACCGGCGGCTACCTCCGCGACATCGCCTGGGGCCTGCCCTACGGCACTCCGGGCACCACCTTCCAGGCCTCCGGCGGCGGGTTCAGCTGGTTCTACCCCCGGCTCGGCTACCAGGACGGCAGCAATGCCGGCGCCGCCAGGGGTGTGCCCGACGTGTCCGCCGACGCGTCCGGGCACACCGGGATGGCGCTGGTCATCAGCGACAACGGCCAGAACACGATCCGGAACAGCGGCGGCACCAGCGCCACGGCCCCGTTCTGGGCCGGGCTGATGGCCGTGGCCGACCAGTACGCCGGGCGCAGCCCGGGCTTCGTCAACCCAGCCTTATACCGGATCGCCCGCGGCCCGCGTTACCACCAGGCCTTCCACGACATCACCAAGGGCAACACCACCGTGGAGTTCCCGCCCAAGACGTTCCGGGGCTACCGGGCGGTCTCCGGCTGGAATGCCGCCACCGGCCTGGGCAGCCCGGACGCGAGCGTGCTGATCCCCCTGCTCGCCCACGGCGGCAGGGGCTGACCCAGGTCTGTCAGACGGTCGTGCCGATGCCGCCGTCCACCGGGATGACGGCGCCGGTGACGTACGCGCCGGCCCGCGATGCCAGGTAGACCGCAACCCCGGCCATGTCGTCGGGGCGGCCGATCCGCCGCAACGGGGCCGCCTCGGCGATCGTGTCCCCGAACTCCCGGAGCGTCGCGGCCATCATCTTCGACTCGAACGGCCCCGGCGCCACGGCGTTCACCGTGACCCGCCGCGGGCCGAGTTCCCGGGCCAGCACCCGGGTCATGTGATGCAGCCCGGCCTTGCTGGCCGAGTAGGCGTACGTCGGCAACGGCGGCACCCGGAGCCCGTCGATGCTCCCGACGTTGATTACCCGCGCCGGGTCGTCCTGCGTCCCGGCGGCCTCGAGAAGCGGCAAGAACGCCCGGGTCAGGAAGAACGGCGCCTTCAGGTTGAGGTCGACGACCTTGTCCCAGGCCGCGGCGGGGAACTCCGCCAGCGGCGCGCCCCAGGTGGCACCGGCGTTGTTGACCAGCACGTTCAGCGAGCGCTCGCGCTCGCCGACCGCACCCGCCAGCCGCAGGCACTCCGCCTCGGTGGACAGGTCGGCGGGGATCGCCGTGACGGCCCCGTACGGTGCGAGTTCGGCTTCCGCGGCGGCGCAGGCATCGGCCTTGCGCGAGCTGATGTACACGCGGGCCCCGGCCTCCAGCAGGCCGCGCGCGATCATCAGCCCGATCCCGCGGGTGCCCCCGGTGACGACGGCCGTCTTCCCGGACAGGTCGAACAGGTCCATGTGATCTCCCGTGCAGAACCGCGCCCGGCACCGGCGCTGCCGGGAAGCGTACGCCCGCGGCGGGGCCGGCGGGCAGCCCGGCCGGCGGGCAGCCCCGGCGCCCGGAGCGAAAAAGGCTTGCACCGGTCACGCCGATGGTCTCATGATTCACTCCGGGTAACAGAGGGCTTGCCCTGACCCCAGTGCTAGCCCCAAACCCCGCCACCCCACCCAGGCTGGTCAACCCCAAGGAGCGAAGAATGCGTGCAGCGTCCATCTCCATCGAAAAGGGCTTCCTGACCCAATCGGAGGGTATGGCGCGTGCTTCGCAAAACGCTGAACTTGGGGATCTTGGCGCATGTAGACGCCGGTAAGACCACGCTCACCGAGCGGCTGCTGTTCGCCGCCGGTGTCATCAGCGAGATCGGCAGCGTCGATGAGGGCACGACGCAGACCGATTCGCTGGCGCTGGAACGCCAGCGCGGGATCACGATCAAGTCCGCGGTGGTGTCGTTCGCGATCGGCGACGTCACCGTCAACCTGATCGACACGCCCGGCCACCCGGATTTCATCGCCGAGGTGGAACGCGCGCTGAGCGTGCTCGACGGCGCCGTGCTGGTGATCTCCGCGGTTGAAGGAGTCCAGCCGCAAACGCGCATCCTCATGCGCGCGCTGCACCGGCTGGGCGTCCCCGCCCTGATCTTCGTCAACAAGGCCGACCGCCGCGGCGCAGACTATGAGCGCGTGCTGGCCGGTATCGTGCAGCGGCTGACGCCGGCGATCGTCCCGATGGGAACGGTGCGGGGCGCCGGCACGCCTGAGGCCACTTTCATGCCTTACGCCAGCGGGCACGCAGACCATTCCGCGACGCTGGCCGAGGTCCTGGCCGAGCACAGCGAGCTGGCCCTGGCCGCGTACGCCGGCGGGGGCCCGGGGCTGTCGCCGCGGCGGCTGCGCGCCGAACTCGCGGTCCAGACCGGCCGGGGCAACGTGTACCCGGTGTTCTTCGGCTCGGCGCTGACCGGGGCGGGCGTGGACGCGCTGATGAGCGGCATCGCCGAACTGCTGCCCGCGGCGGCCGGGGATGCCAGCGGCCCGGTGTCCGGCCGGGTCTTCAAGATCGAGCGTGGCCCGGCGGGCGAGAAGATCGCCTACGTCCGGATGTTCTCCGGCACCGTGCGAATCCGGGACCGGGTCCGGTTCGGCCACGGCGGTGCGCGGAAGGTGACCGCGATCAGCGCCTTCGCCGGCAACCGGGGCGTCCGGCGGGACCACGTGTCCGCCGGGGAGATCGCGAAGCTGTGGGGGCTGGCGGAGATCCAGGTCGGCGACGCGGTCGGCGTGCCGCGCGCGGCAGTGCTAGCCCCGACCCCGCCGCCTCGCCCAGTGCTAGCCCCGACCCCGCCGCCCCGCCCAGTGCTAGCCCCGACCCCGCCGCCCCGCCCAGTGCTAGCCCCGACCCCGCCGCCCCGCCCCATCGCGCCGGTGCACCGGTTCGCCCCGCCGACCCTGGAGACGGTCGTCGTGCCCGCCAGCCCCGGCGAGAACGGTGCGCTCCGCACCGCCCTGGCCCAGCTCGCCGAGCAGGACCCGCTGATCAACGTCCGGCAGGACGACGTCCGCCAGGAGATCTACGTGTCCCTCTACGGCGAGGTGCAGAAGGAGGTCATCCAGGCGACACTGGCCACCGACTTCGGCCTCGACGTCAGCTTCCGGGAGAGCGTCACGATCTGCGTGGAGCGGCTCATCGGCACCGGCGAGGCAGTGGAGTGGCTGCGGAAGCCGCACAGTGCTAGCTCTAACCCCACCACGCCGCCCAATCCGTTCCTTGCCACGATCGGGCTGCGCGTCGAACCCAGGGTTGCAGGCACTGGCGTAAAGTTTCAAATCGCGGTCGAGCTGGGGTCGATGCCACTGGCCTTTTTCCGGGCGACCGAAGACACGGTGCGGGAGACCTTGCAGCAGGGCCTGTTCGGCTGGGCGGTCCCCGACTGCGTGGTCACGATGACCCACTCGGGCTACCTGGGCAAGCACAGCCTGGGCCACCAGCGCTTCAGCAAGAGCCTGTCGAGCACGGGCGAGGACTACCGGAAGCTGACGCCGCTGGTCCTGATGGCCGCGCTGCGGCGGGCGGGAACCGTGGTCTGCGAGCCGGTCCACCATTTCCGGCTGGACGCGCCGGCCGACACGCTCGCCCAGGTGCTGCCGGCCCTGGCCCGGCTGCACGCGGTCCCGCAGACCCAGCTAACCGGGGGAGCCTCAGCCGTGCTCGAGGGCGACATCCCGGCGTCCCAGGTGCACGGCCTGCGCCAGCAACTGCCGGCGCTGACGCGCGGCGAAGGGGTCCTGGAGTGCACCTTCGACCGCTACGAACCGGTGAGCGGGCCGCCGCCGGCCCGGCCACGGACCGACAACAACCCGCTCAACCGGGTGGAGTACCTGCAACGCGTCACCCGCCGCGCGAACCTCACCGCCGGTTGAGAGCACCCGGCAGCGGAGCTGCTGGGCTCGCGGCGCCCAGGCTGCCCCTGGCTGCGTTCTCGTCGGTCAACAGCCCTCCGGGCTGCCTCCCTCCTCGGCCTTGCCAGGGATTGCCTGGGATCGCCGCTCGCTATGCCAGCGCCCCACTACCGGGCACTCTAAGGCCAGCGGCCCAATCGGCGATCGTGGTGATCTCGGCCTGGCGGGGGAAGACCTTGTCCATCAGGACCCGGTGCACCTCGGGATCGCCGTCCAGGCAGCCGTCGGCCAGCACCGTGAGCTGGTAGTCCAGGTCGGCAGCCTGCCGGAGGGTGGACAGCACCACGCCGCTGGTCGCGATGCCGGCCAGTACCAGGTGCTCGGTGCCGCCGGACCGCAGCACCACGGCCAGGTCACTGCCGGCGAACGCGGACACCCTGAGCTTGGTCACCCGCACGTCGCCGGGCTCCGGGGCGACGGCGGCCGGGATGGCAACGGCCGGGTCGCCTTCCGCGAACCGGCCGGAGCCGGAGATCGCCGCGAAGGTCTTGTTGCGGGCGCTGACCTCGGGATACCCGGGGCGGAACGAGATGGCCACGTAGATCACCCTGACGCCCGCGCCCCGGGCGGCGGTGATCGCGGTGGCGAGCCGCGTCAGGTACTCCTCGTCGCTGGCGAACCGCTCCACGATGCCCTGTTGCACGTCCATGATCAGCAAAGCGGTCGATGTCACCGTGGGACCGTATCACCATGCCCGGGGGAGACTGTGAGCATGGATGAGCGCGGCGGCGCGGCGGAGGCCGCCGAGGTCACCGCGTTCTGGCGGGAACTCGGGCTGCCGGGGCTGGTCGACATCCACACTCACTTCATGCCGGCCAACGTGCTGGCCAAGGTCTGGGCGTTCTTCGAGGACGGTCACGGCCCGGCCGGGCAGCCCTGGCCGATCACCTACCGCCGGCCCGAGGAGGACCGGCTGGCCCTGCTGCGGGCGTTCGGCGTGCGCAGGTTCGGCGCGCTGCTGTACCCGCACAAGCCGGGCATGGCGTCCTGGCTCAACTCGTGGGCTGCCGGGTTCGCGGCCCGGGCCCCGGACGCCCTGCACACCGCCACGTTCTTCGCCGAGCCCGGCGCGGGCGGCTACGTGGCCGAGGCGATCGGCGCGGGCGCCCGCCTGTTCAAGGCCCACCTCCAGGTCGGCGGCTACGATCCCCGGGACGAGCTGCTCGACCCGGTGTGGGGGCTGCTGGCGGAGGCGGGCGTGCCCGTCGTCGTGCACTGCGGCTCGGGGCCCTCGCCCGGGCGGTACACCGGCCCGGTGCCGGTCTCCGGGGTACTGGCCCGCCATCCCCGGCTGACCGCGATCATCGCCCACCTCGGGGCGCCCGAGTACGGGGAGTTCCTCGACCTGGCCGGCCACTACCCGGGCGTCCATCTCGACACCACGATGGTGTTCACCGACTTCCTCGAACGGCTGGCCCCGTTCCCGGCGGCGCTGCGGCCCCGGCTTGCCGCCGCGGCCGACCGCATCCTGCTGGGCAGCGACTTCCCCAACATCCCCTACCCGTACCTGCACCAGCTCGACGCCCTGGCCCGGCTGGACCTCGGCGCGGCGTGGCTCCGCGGGGTCTGCTACGGCAACGCCGCCAGGCTGCTGGGGCTGTGATCCGCCCCGCCGCCCATCGCGGCGCTGGCCGTTGCGGCGGCGTGGGCGGGCGGCCAGAAGCACGCGGCCAGCAGGATCAGCAGCGGGCCGGAGTTGGGGTCGGTCGCCTGCCCGGTGACGATGCCGCCGAACCCCTCGGCCACCCAGAACACCAGGCCGAGCAGGCCCGCCAGCACCAGCGCGGGGCGGGCCAGCCTGCCCGCGAAGATGCCGAGCCCAGCGGCGCCGCATGCCACGGCGAACAGGACCGAGACCGCCGGCCCGTGCCCCGCGGTGAGGCCGGCCAGGCCGTTCTCGACGGCCCGCACCCAGCCGGGCTGGCCGGCGGCCGAGGCGGCGAAGACACCGCTGACGGCGTTCGGCGCCCGGTTGGCCGGCAGCAGCAGGTACCAGGCGAACTTGGCCCACAGCAGGAGCCACAGCAGCCGGGGAACCAGCCGGCCGAGCGGCCCGCCTAGGGCCGGCGCGAGCCCGCGGCCGTCCTCGCCGGCGTCGTCCCGGGCCGGCCAGACCAGCAGCGCGATGAACGCGTAGAGGAGCACCGCGCCCGGCAGGCCCGTGAGCGGGCTGCCGCCGGTCAGCAGACCGCCGAGGCCCTCGCCGAACCACCAGACGAAGACGGACCACACGATCGAGGCGGCCAGCGCGAGCCGGACGGCCCGGCGGACGAAGAAACCGGCCGCGATCGCGAGCTGGATGGCCGCGAACGCGGCGTTGCACGCCACGATGTGCTGCGCCATGAGGTGCGCGGACCAGAGGATCGGGCCCGCTATCAGTGGCGGGTTTCCGGCGGCCACCGGCTCGATGGTCTTGGTGACGAAGGCGCCGCTGAACATGTACGGCTGGAATTGCAGCGCCGCGTCGAGCAGCCAGACCAGGCCAAGGAGGATCTGTAGCACGCGGCGCGCGGGCCGCGGTCGCGCCGCTTGCCGGGTCAGGCGGAGGAGGGTTGTTCGCGGCTGGACGATGACGTCGCTCATGGGGGACCTCGGCTTAAGCGTGAGCTGGACGGGCTGGAGTGGCGCGGGTGAGCGAACGCCATCGGCCGGCTGCCGGCCCGGGGGGGTAGGCCAGGGCAGCCGGCCGATGGGGTCAGGGCCGACGAGTCAGACGCCGGCGCAGAGCAGCGGCCGGAACGCGATGGTCGGCTGCCCGTCTTGCAGGATGGTCTGGCTGGTGCCCTGGTGCAGGTTGAGGTACCAGCCGATGGCCGGGATCGGCGTGGTCACGCCGGTGACGGTCCGGTGCTCGTTGATGATCTGGCCCTGGCTGTTGGCGACGAAGTCCATCAGCATGTACTGCACCGCGCCCTGGCTCTGGCAGCTGCCGAGGTGGACGTGCGCCGCGTGCATCCCGGGGGTCACACCGCCCGCGTTCACCGTGACGGACAGCGTCTGAGCGGCCGGGTCGTAGGAGATGGTGGCCTTGCCGTGCGGGTTTCCCCAGCTGGTGCCGGACGAGTCGACCTCGACCGAGATCAGGTGGAAGGCCATTCCGCTGAGGGACCCGCTGAGCGGTGGGGTCTCCGCGATCGGCTCGGTGCTGACGCTGTCGCTCGCGGTGCCGTTGAGGATCTCCAGGCGGCTGCCGCTGGGGACGCTGCCGGTGAAGTCGCTGGCCGTCAAGCCGTTGGCCTGGCCGACGCCGTTGGCGATCGAGCGTGCCGAACTGGGCCAGCGGCGTGCCGCCGGACGGGCCCTCGAGCACCACCGAGTGCGCCGAGCCCGGGGTGAGCCCGAACGTCTTCGCCGTGGCGTCCAGGTGGCCCATCGCGTCCTGGCCGAAGGCAACGGTCCCGGCGGGCATCGCCGACAGGGTGACGTGCACCGTGTTGGGGGTGGCGAGCATGCCGTCGACGTTGCCGGCGCTGTCGGTGTAGAAGCCGACCAGGTCACCGGCGTTGTTGATGCCGTTGACGACGGTGGAGCCGATGCCGTTGGGGTCATCGATCCTCGTCCAGTGCGACTTGGGGCCCATCGGGTCGGACACCACGAAGCCGTGCATCTTCCCCCCGCCATCGACGTAGGAGCCGACGATCTGATCCCTGAAGTTGACCCCGAATGCCTGGGTGTCGCTGCCGCCGGGGAACTGCAACGTGGTCAGGTGGCCGGCGTGCAGCAGCCAGGAGTAGGTCGACCCGGACGAAGTGGCGAGGCCGACGATGTCGCCGTTGTTGTTGATGGCCGTGGCGGTCACGCTCGTGCCCGGGACGTGGATGGCGGTGAACTGGCCGCTGGCCTGGTTCAGCTTGTAGGCGTGCGCGTTGCCGCTGGCGTCGGTGTAGAACCCGACCGCGGTGCCCGCGTCGTTGATGCCCAGGATCTGGTTAACGCTCCCGGCCTTGTGCGGGGTCTTGGGGTCGGTGTAGGAGGCGAACGCCCCGTTCCACTCCACGAAGCCGCGGTTGGTGTTCTTGCCGTTCACCCAGAACCCTGCCGTGTCGCCCAGATTGTTCAGCGCCGTCACCTGGGTCTGCACCGAGCCGGGGAAGTTCTCGCTGGTGTAGTTCGGCTGGCCGTACGGCGGGTTGAGCAGGTAGCCCTGGTTGGGGTGGCCGGGGTTGCCGGAGCCGAAGTACCCGGAGATCACGTCGTTGTTGTTGATGCCGAGCAACTGGTTGAACGTCGGGTCGGCGTGGTTGTCGAGGGTGGTGAAGCTGTAGCCGGCCGCCGCGCCAGCCCGGTTGCTGAACCCGGCGGCGTGGTGGCTGGCCGCCCCGGCGAAGGCCGGTGCGGCCATGAAGAGCGCGCCGGCCACGCTGCCCGCCGCGACGGCGGCCAGGCCGGTGCGCCGCACGCGGGGCGTGCGGGCCGCGCGTGCGGCCCGGCGCGGGCGCGTGCCGGAGTCCGGGCCGGCGTGAATCGTGTTCTTTCGGTCCATCGTGGTGTTCCTTCGGGTAAGCGTTGGGGCACAAAGCGCCCAGCGGGCAAACCAGGCCAGCGGGAACCGGCCCGGGTTATTGGTGAGGGCCGCGTACCTCGCGGCCATGACCAGATTCGCCGGCCGGGCACGGCGTCACGAGAGTGCACGCATGCCAACCCGGACGGGTGCCTGCACCCCCGGCGGCGGGGATCCGGCCACCCCCGGCGGGGGTTCGGCCCGGCCCTGGGCGCGGGTTAACCAGGAACGCCGCGCCCGGATTTCATGATCCGTGCAGATTTTGGCCCGCCGGGGGGCGGAAATCCGCACGGATCATGCTCGGCCGGGGGCCGGAACCCGCTCCGGCCGCCCGTAGCGGCCCGCCCACGGCCGGCGTGATGACCTCACTGGCCAGGTGCGAGGGCAGGCCTGCGCGCGAGGTGATGCCTAGTTTCTTGAACGCGCGCCCCAGGTGGCTCTCGGCGGCTGGCTGGGTGATGAACAGGTGCTCGGCGATCTGCCGGTTCGACAGGCCACCGGCGGCGAGCGCGGCGACCCGGCGTTCCACGCCGGTGAGCGCCTCCGGGCCGGTGACGGCCGCGTGCCGGGGACGGGCGCCGGCCGCGATCAGTTCGTGCCTGGCCCGGTCCGCCAGCGGCACCGAGCCGATGCGCTGGGCGAGGTCGAGCGCGCGGCGCAACGGCACCCGCGCGTCGGCGCTCCGCCCGGCCCGCCGCAGGTTCCCGCCAAGGTCGGTGAGCGCGAACGCCAGCTCACAGCGGGCCGGCGTGGCTTCCAGCAGGCGGACCGCCTCGGCAAGCGTCTCCTCCCCGTCATTCTTGACCGCCGCCGCGGCGTACCCGCGCAGCGCCGAGCCGAGCGTGGTCGCGCTGCCGCGCTTCCTGGCCAGCGCGAGGTGCTCGCTGGCCAGCGAAGCCGCCTCGGGTGAGCGGCCGAGTGCGGCGCAGGCGGCCGCCGCGCCAGCCCGCCACGACGCGATGGCCGGGTTGACGATGTCCAGGTCGTGCCAGCACTCGCCCGCCGCGGTCAGGTCGCGAAGCGCCTCGGCGTGCCGCTGCTGTGTCAGCCGGAGTTCGCCGCGCGCCTGGAGGAAGGCCGCCGTGTGGATCCAGCCGCCCGGCGGGTTGCGATCGGCGGCCGTCGCGGCGATGGCCGCCGCCTCGTCGAGGCGGCCGAGGCGGGTCAGTGCCTCGACGCAAAACGCGGCCGCCCAGGCGACGGTCAGCGGCGGTGACGTCACGAGCCTGAACTCCAGCGCGACCCTGCCGTCGGCAGCGGCCTCCTCCAGGTGCCCCAGCCTGCGCATGATCATCGAGCGCAGGCAGCTCGCGCGCGCGACCATGCTCATCGAGCCCTGGCTCCGGGCGTCGGCCAGCACCCTGTCGCAGATATCGAGGGCGGTGGCCAGCTCGTCGTTCCAGATGAGGACGAGCACGGCATAGACCGCGAGCAGCGAGTCCGGGGCGACGTCCGCGAAATGGCTCTCGAGCACCGGGGCGAGCACCGCCAGCGCCGCGGCGGGCGGCTCGCCGGAGACCGTCACGCACAGCGCGGCGTGGATGTGCCAGGCGTTGCAGGCCGGGTTGTCGAGCCGGCTCCGCGCCCGCGCCTCCGCTTGCTTGGCGGTCGCGGCGCTGATCCGTGCGCTCCCGAAAAGCTTCGCCTCCAGGCGCTCCGCCGCGGCCGGGTCGAGCCCGCCGTCGCCGAGCGCTTCCCGGCAAATGACGATCACGCTCTCGTGGTGGCCCCACGCGCCCAGGACCCGGGCCGCCAGCAGCGCGGCGGCGCCACGCTCCTGCGGTGTTCCCGCCAGCCCGACCGCCTCGCGCAGCACGGCCGGCGCGTCCGGGCTGCGTTCCCGGGTGAGCGCGACGCCCAGGTCGAGCAGGACGGCCGGCCGCACCGCCGGGCCGGCGCTCGTCCAGCGCCCGGCGCAGGTAGCCGGCGGCGGCACCCGGGGCGCCACGGCCGATCGCGGCCACCGCGGCGGCTCGCAGCAAGTCCACCGCCTCCGGCCGGCCGGCCGGTTCGCTGCGCAGCAGGTGCAGGCCGGCCCGTTCCGCGCCGGCCCCGTTGCGGACCAGTAACCCGGCGGCTTCCGCGTGCGCCAGGGCCCGCTCGCCCTGCGGTATGGCCTCATAGGCCGCATACCGCACGATGGGGTGGGCGAATTCGAGTGCCGGCCCGTCGGCGAGCACGTCGGCCGCGCGCAGCCCGTCGGCGAGCCGCGCCGCGGGCACGCTGTCCAGGCTCGCCAGCGCGGCTGTGAGCTGGAGCGGCGCCGGGCCGCCGAGGACCGCCAGCGCCCGGGTCAGCCGCCCGGCGTCCTCGCCCAGCCGGGCGACCGGGCGCAGCACGGCCCGGGCGGCCGGCTCTCGCCCCATGCTCTCCACGCGGGCCAGCGCGTCCCCGTCGCCCGCGGCGCGCAGCGTGGCCGCCAGCGATTCGAGCAGGAACGGGTTTCCGCCGGTGCTGGCGTGGCCGGCCAGGCACAGCTCCGGGCTCGCCTTGCTGCCGAGCCGCTCGCGCAGGAACAGGGCGGTCGTCTCCCGGTCGAGCGGTTCGAGCCACAGCAGCGTGCCCGCCGGGCAGGTGCGCAGCTCGCCGATCAAGGACGGGTCGCCGGGGCCGGTGCGCGTGGCGAGCAGCAGCGCGACCGGCAGGCTCTCGATCCGGGTGGCGAGGTGCACCAGCCAGCGGAGCGACGGTGCATCCGCCCACTGCGCGTCGTCCACCGCGATCACCAGCGGGCGGCGCGCTGCGAGGTTCGCGACCAGCCAGTACAGGCCGTGCATCGCCGCGTACCGGACGTCGTCCTCGACCGGGCCCGCCTCGGTCCAGTCGAACACCCGCGCGGCCAGCCCGGCGGCTCCGTCGAGCAGCCCATCCCATTCGCCGGGGCCGGCCGCGGCGCGGACCGGCTCGATGAGCTGACGGACGATGCCGTAGGCGAGGCCGTCCTCCAGGGCGAGCCCGCGGGCGGTAAGAACCCGCCAGCCGGGCTCGTCGGCGCCCGTGCACCCGGCCCGCAGCAGCGTTGTCTTGCCGATCCCGGGCGGCCCTTCCACCAGGACCAGGCTGCCCCGCCCGGCTCTGGCGTCGGTGGCCGCAGCCGCCAGCGACGCAAGCTCGTGGTCGCGCCCCAGCATTCCCCAATGGCCGATGCCCATGTCACCTCTTTTGGCAGGGCCGGCCCCGTTCCGGCAAGCGTACGTCCGGGTCACCGGCACGGCAATGAATTCTCCCGCTGCCCTCGGTAAAGCTCAAGGCGGGCCGCTGGGTGCGGCAACGGTGGCGATCTACCGTGGAAAATCTCTCTCGCCTGGGTGAACCTGGAACCCCCAGGGCGCAATAGAGAAGCGATGGACGACGACGAGCTGATCGCTGCCGTGGCCGGCGGCGACGACGCAGCGCTGCGGGAGCTGTTCACCCGGCACGCGCCGTGGCTCGCTGCCCGGCTGCGCGGCGTGCTGCCCGCCAGCGAGGTCGAGGACGTCCTGCAAGAGACCTTTCTCGCCGTGTGGCGGAGCGCGGGCCGGTACCGGCCGGAGGGCTCGGCGGGCGGCTGGGTGTGGGGGATCGCCCGGCGGCAGGCGGCCCAGTGGCTGCGCCGCCGCGGGCCCGCCGAGCTGCTGTTGCCGGCGCTGACCGCGGCCGATGGACGGCATCCGGACGACCCGGCGGAAGCCGCCCTGTCCCGGGCGGAGGTCGCCTGCGCCGTCAGCGCGCTCGGCCCGGAGGGCGGCCCGGCCCGCGAGATCTGGCGGCTGATGTACGTCGAGGACCGGCCGGTCGCCGAGGTCGCCGAGCTGATGGGTGTGCCCGAGGGCACGGTGAAGAGCCGTGCGCACCGGGCCAGGGAGCTGATGCGCGCGGCGCTGCGGCGCCACGATCCGGTGCGGGAGGGAGGCGGGCGATGACCGGTGACGAGCTGGCCGGCGCCCACGAGGACGTGGCTGGCCTGGGCCCCGGGCCCCACGATGTGGACCTGGACCGGGTGTGGCTCGGCGTGGCCGCGCAGGTATGGCGCCGCCAGCCCGGGCCGGTGGAGCGGGCGGCCGCGGGGGTGCTGCGCTCGCCCGGCCTGGCCCGGGCGCTGGTGACGACCCCGTCGCTGCTGCTCGGCTGGGTGATCGCCACCGTGCTCGTGCTGCTCACCGGGGTGGGGGTAGCGCTGAGCACCGGGACGCCGTGGGTGGGCCTGCTCGCGCCCGCCGTCGCGGCGGCGGGCATCGCGTACGCCTACGGGCCGGGCATCGACCCGGCCTGGGAGCTGTCCCAGAGCATGGCGGTCAGCGACCGGATGGTGCTGCTGGTGCGGGCGCTTGCGGTGTTCGGCCTGAACGCGGCGCTGGGGCTGGCCGCCTCGGCCGCGTCGGGGGCCGCGGCCGCGGTCACGTTCGGCTGGCTGGTCCCGATGACCGCGGTCTGCGCGCTGGCGCTGGCCGCGGCGACGGTGACCCAGTCGCCGAACGTCGGCGTCGCCGCGGGCTCGACCGGCTGGGCGATCGCGATCCTGGCTGGCAAGGCTGCCGAGGGGCAGTTCACCGCGGCGATCACCAACGCTTCCTTTGTCCTTCCCTACCTGGCGCTGGCGGCCTGTTGCGCCGCGGTCGTCCTGGTCGCGACCCGGATTCCGAGAGGAACATCGTGAACGTCGAGCTCACCGAGCTGAACCGTAAGTTCGGGCACACCCGGGCCGTGGCGGGGGTGAGCCTGCAGGCCGGCCCGGGGGTGTTCGGGCTGCTGGGCCCCAACGGGGCGGGCAAAACCTCGCTGCTGCGGATGATGGCCACCGTCCTGCCGCCGACCTCGGGCAAGCTGCACCTGCTCGGCCGGGATCCCGGGTCCTACGGCCCGCGCCGGGAGATCCGGCGCCGGCTAGGGTACCTGCCGCAGAACCTCGGCTACTACCCGGGCTTCACGGTCGCCGAATTCGTGGAGTACTTCGCGCTGCTCAAGGACATGCCGCCCGGGCAGGTGCCGCGGGCGGTCGCGGCGGCGATCGAGCACGTGGGCCTCGGCGACAGGGCCCGGGCCAAGCTGCGCACGCTGTCCGGCGGGATGCTGCGCCGGGCCGGGATCGCGCAGGCGATCGTGAACGAGCCGGAACTGCTGCTGCTCGACGAGCCGACCGCCGGGCTTGACCCGGAGCAGCGGGTGTCGTTCCGGGCGCTGCTCCGCGACTTCGGCGAGCGGTCCACCGTGATCGTCAGCACGCACCTGGTCGAGGACGTCGCGGCCGCGTGCACCGAGGTCATGCTGATGGACGCCGGGCGGATCGTCTTCCACGGCACCCCCGGTGAGCTGATCGCCCGCGGCGAGGGGCACGGCGTCGGGGACGCGCCGCTGGAGCGCGGGTACTCCGCCGTGCTGGCGGCGGCGCGGTCATGACCGCCACCAGCGCCCCGGTGCGGGCCATGCCGCGCCAAGCGCCCCGGGTGGCGCCGCGGAACATGGCCCGGCTGCTCTGGGTCGAACTGCGGCGCAACACGATGCCGGTCGTGCTGCCGCTGATCGCCGTGCTGTTCTGGTTCGACTCCTACCGCATCGCCGCGACGATGCCGCCGCTGTGGGTCGAGCGGCTGTACTACATCCTGGGGCAGGGCCACGCCCTGCTTGACTTTGCCCCGTTCGTGGCGGGCGTCGCCGCCTGGATGGGTTCGCGGGACCGCAGGCGCGGCCTGACCGACCTGGTGACGGCCACGGTCCGGCCGCGCTGGGAGACCCAGCTCGCCACCTGGGCTGCGACCGTCGTCTGGGCGGTGGGGGCCTACCTGGTTTTCATGGCGGTGACGCTGGGGCTCCTCGGCCGGTCCATCGACTACGGCAGCCCGCCGTGGTGGCCGGTCGCGGTCGGCGCCGTGGGCGTGGCCGCGTTCACCTCCCTGGGGTTCGCCCTCGGCGCGTACTTCCCCGGCCGGTTCATCGCGCCCATCGCCGCGTTCGGCGCGCTGTTCGCGATGGGGACCTCCTCGCAGCTCGGGTTCAGCGAGGGCAGCGGGTGGGTCCTGATCCTGCCGACCATGTCGAACAACAACTTCGGCCAGGACGCGGGGATCTTCTACCAGTTCCTGCCCGATGTTTCGATCGCCCGGGTGATGTTCGGGGCCGGGCTGGCGCTGGTGGCGGTGGGCCTGCTCGGCCTGCCGGCCAGCGCCGGCGGGCGGCGGCTGCGGCAGTGCGCGGCGGCGGTCACCGCGATCGGGGGAGCGGCGGCCGTGGCCGGGGTCACGCTGGCTTCCACCGCTCACGTGGGGCCCTACGGCGCTGTCATTCCGGCGCTGCACGACGCGGCCAGCGACCGGCCGGTCCCCTACACCCCGGTCTGTGGCCATGCCGGGATCCCGGTCTGTGTGCACCCGGCCTACCGGTCCTACCTGCCGGCCGTGACGACCGCGCTGCGCCCGGTGGTAGCTGAGCTCACCGGCCTGCCCGGTGTGCCGGTCCGGGCCACTCAGATCGCCACGATCTTCACGACCGGCGGCCCGTGCGTCGGGGGGTGCGCGCCGCCGACCGCGGCGCAGCTCCAGGTCGAGACCATCGGCGGCAGCCCGCCGGTGCTTCACATGGCCCTCAACGCGATCACCTTGCCGCATTCGTTCGGGGCGACCACGGCCGACTTCACCGGCGAGATAAAGCTCCAGTTCGTGCACGCGTTCATCGGCGCTGGCGGCGGCCCAGGAAACCCAGTACAGCAGATCGTCCAGGCGGCCCTGCTCCAGGACGGCGGGACGCCGCTGGCCGCGCAGCCCAACGTGCTCGGCTTCTCACCGTGGGCCCTGCCGGATACGGGCCCGCATTCGGCGGGCTCGTATCCACCGCGGATCGCCGCCGCCGCCAAGCGGTTCGCCGCGCTGCCGGCCGCTGCCCGCCACGCCTGGCTGGCGGCCCACCTGGGCGCGCTGCGGGCCGGCCAGATCACCCCGGGGCAGCTTCCATGACCGCCGCAGGTGTGCACCATTCGGCGCCGGGCGCCGCGCCGGCCCCCGCGGCCAGCCCGGGCCAGGGCTTGCTGCGGCTGGCCTACCTGTACCTGGTCAGCCGCCGGCTGCCGGGCGCGCTGGCACTGCTCGCGGGGTTCGGCGTGCTGCTGTGGGCGGCGCTGTTCTGGCATTGGGCCATCGCTGGCGGCGCCGCAGCGGCGAATGTGATCCCGCTGATCATGGAGGCTGGGGTCGCCGCGGTCATCGCGGTCAGCACCTACGGGCCGTTCGGCGAGCCGGAGCGGGCCACCGGCCGGTGGCTGCCTTACCTGCGGCTGGGCGCGGTCGTGGCGCTGACCGCGGCCGCGGTCGGGGCGCTGGCCGCCGGGGCCGCCGGCGGTGCGCTGCCCGGGGGCTTCCTCGCCATGCTCCGCAACGTCGCCGGCATCACCGGGGTCGGGCTGCTGTCCGCGGCCGTGCTCGGCGGCATGCTGGCCTGGGCCGGCCCGATGGCCTACCTGGTGCTCACCGAGACCATGCTGGCCGGGGGGCGGACATCGCCGTGGGTCTGGCCGACCGGGCCGCCGCACGACCTCGGCGCGGCCCTTTGCGCCGCCGGTGTCTTCGCCGCCGGGGCCGTGCTCATTACGCTGCGCGGGGTTCGCGAGTCCATCCGCGACTAAGCGGGCCGCGGTCCAGGGCGGGGGTGGATGAGGGCGGCGAGGCCGTCGAGGATGCGGGCCAGGCCGAAGGTGAACTCCTCGTCGGGCGGGTCCGCGCGGTCGAACACCCCGGCGGCGATGAACTTGGTCAGGGCCGGGAAGCGCTGCGGATCGGCCAGCAGGATGAGTGTCTGCGCGTACGAGGCCATCCACTCGTCCGGGGTCTTGCCGGCGGCGCGGACGGCGGCCTCGATGTCGGCGTCGATCATGGCGGCGGTCCTGACGTAGCCGCTGACCAGCAGGATCGCGGACGCCTTCTCGTTCTCTTGGAGCCCGGTGTCCTGTAGGCAGCGCAGCCCCTCCTCGAACCAGGCGACCTCGTTGGGCAGCGTGGGCAGCCCCCCGATGGGGATGCGCAGTACCCAGGGGTGCTCCTGGATCTTGGCCCGCATCGCCCAGGCCCACCGGGACAGGCCCGCCCGCCAGCTGGTTTCTCCGGCCGGCCAGGCGGGGGGCGGGCCATAGGCGGCGTCCACCATGAGGGCCAGTAGCTCGTCCTTGGCGCCCACGTACCGGTAGAGGGACATGGCGGCTGTGCCTAGCTCGGTGGCGACCCGGCTCATCGACACCATCGCGGACGCCTTCTCGTTCTCTTGGAGCCCGGTGTCCTGCAGGCAGCGCAGCCCCTCCTCGAACCAGGCGACCTCGTTGGGCAGCGTGGGCAGCCCGCCGATGGGGATGCGCAGTACCCAGGGGTGCTCCTGGATCTTGGCCCGCATCGCCCAGGCCCACCGGGACAGGCCCGCCCGCCAGCTGGTTTCTCCGGCCGGCCAGGCGGGGGGCGGGCCATAGGCGGCGTCCACCATGAGGGCCAGTAGCTCGTCCTTGGCGCCCACGTACCGGTAGAGGGACATGGCGGCTGTGCCTAGCTCGGTGGCGACCCGGCTCATCGACACCGCGGCCAGGCCCTCAGCGTCGGCGACATGCACGGCCGCCGCGACGATACGGCCCAGGCTCAGCCCGGGCCTGGGCCCCTTGTGCGGCCGGTCACGCACCCCCCAAGCCGCGGCCACGGTGGGCGGCAGCTCAGTCGCGTCAGGCTCGCTCATGTTGGGCCTCCCGCCGGGATCACCTCGGAATTCGCTTGACAGACATCCTAGGACTGCGTATAACCTACGCAGTAGTGCGTATATCATACGCAGTAGCAAGGGTGGACGAGGAGGAGCTTTCATGGCCGACGAACCGGCTGTCGAGGCGGCTGGCCTGCGGAAGTCCTACGGCGGCGTGCTGGCGCTGGCCGGGGTGGACCTGCGCGTCCCGGCGGGCAGCCGCTGTGCCGTGCTCGGGCCCAACGGGGCGGGCAAGACGACCACCGTGCGGATCCTGGCCACGCTGACCCGCCCGGACGCCGGGCAGGCAAGGGTGGCAGGCTGCGACATTGCCCGCGACCAGCACCGGCTCCGCCGGCGGATCAGCCTGACCGGGCAGTTCACCGGGCTGGACGCGCAGCAGACCGGCGCGGAGAACCTGCGCATGGTGGCGCGGCTTTCCGGGCTGCCGGGCCGGCCGGCCCGGCGCAGGGCGGCCGAGCTGCTGGACCAGTTCGGCCTGGCCGAGGCCGCCGGCCGGCGGGCTGGCACCTATTCGGGCGGCATGCGGCGGCGGCTCGACCTGGCCGCATCCCTGGTCACCAGGCCGTCAGTGATCTTCCTCGACGAGCCGACGACCGGCCTTGACCTGCCTAGCCGGCTGGCCTTGTGGCAGGTCATCACCGAACTCGGCGGGTCCGGTGTGACGACCGTGCTCACCACGCAGTACCTGGAGGAGGCCGACCGGCTCGCGGACCAGATCGTGGTCATCGACGCGGGAAAGGCCGTGGCGGCGGGCACCCCGGCCGAGCTCAAACATCAGGTGGCCGGCCAGCGCCTGGAACTGACCCTCACCGGCAGGGCCGCGTTCGACGACGTCGCCCGCGCCGCGGCCTGGGTCGGCGTGCTGGCGGCCGACCCGGCCCGCCTGCTGGTCAGCGTGGCCACCGACGGGAGCGCTGCGCACGTCCGGTACCTGCTCGATGCGCTCGACCCGCGGCGGGCGGCGGTCGAGAGGTTCGCCGTGCGCGGCGCCACCTTGGACGACGTGTTCCTCGCCCTGACCGGCCACCTGCCGCAGGAGGCGGGCACCGCCGGGCCCGGCACCCAGCACGGCAGCGACGACCAGAAGGAGGCCATGGGTGTCTGACACCGTGATCGCACTTCCCGCCCCCAGGACCGCCCGGCGTTCGCCGGCGCTGGCCGGCCTGCCGGTAATGACCGCGCGATGCGTCCGGCTGACCAGGCGCAACGTGGACGCGCTGATCACCGCGCTGATACTGCCCATCCTGCTGATGCTGCTGTTCGTCTACCTGTTCGGCGGCGCCATCGCCACCGGCACCAGCTACGTCCAGTACGTGGTTCCCGGGGTCGTGCTGCTCTGCGCCGGGTTCGGCGCGGCCAACACGGCGGTCAGCGTCTGCCAGGACATGACCGGCGGCGTCATCGACCGGTTCCGGTCCCTGGACGTTCCCGGGCAGGCGCTCCTGACGGGCCACGTGATAGCCAGCATCGTCCGGAACGCGGCGTCGACGCTGCTGGTGTTCGGCGTGGCGCTGCTCATTGGGTTCCGGCCGCACGCCAGCCCGCAGGCCTGGGCCGCGGCCGCGGGCATCCTGCTGCTGTTCGTCCTGGCCATCTCGAGCCTGGCCGCGGTGGCCGGGCTGCTGGCCACCTCGGCCGAGGTGGCCAGTGGCTTCGTGTTCGCGGTGATGTTCCTGCCGTACCCCAGCAGCACCTTCGTGCCGATCCAGACCATGCCCACCTGGCTGCAGGGCTTCGCCCGCGACCAGCCGGTCACCCCGGTCGTGGAAACCCTGCGCGGCCTGCTGCTCGGCACCCCGGTGGGCGCCAGTCCGTGGCACGCGGTGGCCTGGTGCGGCGGCATCCTGGTGGGAGCCGCGGCCGTCTCCGGCGCCCTGTTCCGTCGGCGCACCACCTAGGAAAAGGCCCAAGCCCGGTGGCCGCCCGGCCTCCGGGCTCAGCCGTTGGCCGGAATGAGGTCCACGATGTCGTGGTGCATAGCATCTGTGCATCAAGATGCGCATGTTCTAGCTGCGGTAGAGCTCGGCTACGCGGAAGGCCAGGTCCAGGGACTGCCCGCGGTTGAGCCGTGGATCGCAGGCGGTCTCGTACCGGGACGTGAGGTCGTCCTCGGTGAGGCCGTGGCTGCCGCCGACGCACTCGGTCACGTCGTCGCCGGTGAACTCGATGTGGATACCGCCGGGGTGGGTGCCGAGCGCGCGGTGCACCTCGAAGAACCCGGTGACCTCGGCGAGGATGTCCTCCACGTGCCGCGTCTTGCGGCCGTCCGGCGCCTCGATCGTGTTGCCGTGCATCGGGTCGCAGACCCAGACCACCTGCGCCCCGCTCGCCGCGACCTTCTCGACGATGGGCGGCAGGCACGAGCGCACCCGGGACGCGCCCATCCGGCTGACGAACGTCAGCCGCCCCGGCTGGTTGTCCGGGTTGAGCCGGTCGGCGAGGGCCAGCGCGTCCTGCGGCGTGGTGGACGGCCCCAGCTTGACGCCGACCGGGTTGCGGACGTGCCGGAAGAACTCCACGTGCGCCCCGTCCAGCGCCCGGGTGCGCTCGCCGATCCACGGGAAGTGGGCGGAGGTGTCGTAGGGCAGCCCGGTCCGCGAGTCGATGCGGGTCAGTGCCCGTTCGTAGTCGAGCAGCAGGGCTTCGTGACTGGAGTAGAACTCGACCGTGTGGAACTCGGCCGGATCCGCCCCGCTGGCGTGCATGAACGTCAGCGCCCTGTCGATTTCCCCGGCGAGGGCCTCATACCGCTGGCCCGCTGGGCTGCTCGCCACGAAGTCGGTGTTCCAGGCGTGCACCTGGCGCAGGTCGGCGTAGCCGCCCTGGGTGAAGGCCCGGCAGAGGTTGAGCGTCGCGGCGGAGTAGTGGCACGCGCGCAGCAGCCGGTTCGGGTCGGGCGTCCGCGCCGCCGCGGTGAACTCCAGGCCGTTGACCGCGTCACCCCGGTAGGCGGGAAGCTCGGTCCCGTCCCGGGTCTCGGTGTCCTGCGAGCGTGGCTTGGCGAACTGGCCGGCCACGCGGCCGATCTTGACCACCGGCACGCTGGCGGCGTAGGTGAGGACGACCGCCATCTGGAGCAGGGTGCGCAGCTTGCCGCGGATCGCGTCGGCCGTCGACCCGGCGAAGGTCTCCGCGCAGTCGCCGCCTTGCAGGACGAACGCCTCGCCGCGCGCCACGGCGGCCAGCCGCCGGGTCAGGCTGTCGCATTCGCCCGCGAACACCAGCGGCGGGATCCGGGCGATTTCGCTGGTCACAGCCTTGAGTGCGGCCTGGTCGGGCCACTGAGGCTGCTGTGCCACGGGGAAGTTCCGCCATGCGTCGAGCGGGCCAGGATCCATACCTTCAGGGTATTCCGCCGGGTGCGCGGGCCTGGTCAGGCCCTCCTGGCGAGGCGTGCCGGGTCGAGCGGCGGCGCCGGCAGCGGCGCACCGCGGTAACCGTGCACCGCGCCGAAACGCTCTCCCCGCGCCCAGTCGCGCGCCGCGTCGGCGATGTCGGCGGGCGTGCGGCCCACGAAGTTCCACCACATCAGCAACGTCTCGCCCAGCGGTTCGCCGCCGAGCAGGAGGAGCCGGGCGCCGCCGCGGGCGGTGATCGCCACGGAGTCGCGTTCGGTCGGCAGGTAGAGAAGGCTGCCGGGGGCGAGCCAGGTTCCGTCCGCGGCAGCCGTTCCGAATGCTGTGAAGATCACGTGCTCATGGGACGGCGTCAGCGGCAGGGTGCCGGCGGCGTCCACCGGGGCGCTGATCTCCGCGCCCACAACCGGGGAGAAGACCCGCGCGGGGGAGGTGGCGTCCGCCAGCGAGCCGGTGAACACGGTCACGTCGAGGCCGCCCGCGCGCAGCTTCGGCAGGTCGGTCAGGTGCTCGAAACCGGGCGCGACCTGCCGGTGCGCGTCGGGCAGGGCCAGCCAGAGCTGCACCCCGTGCAGGCCCGGGTCGTGGTCCTCGGGGGACTGTTCCGCGTGGGCGATGCCGTGGCCGGCGGTCATCAGGTTGAGCTGTCCCGGCCGGATCAGCTGCTCGCTGCCCAGGCTGTCACGGTGCAGGACCGTGCCCTCGATGAGCCAGGTGACCGTCTGGAGCCCGATGTGCGGGTGCGGCGGGACCTGCATGCCCGCGACGCCATCGACGGACGTCGGGCCGTAGTGGTCCACGAAGCACCAGGCGCCGACGCTGCGCCGCTGCCGCAGCGGCAGCAGCCGCCGGACCTCGAGGTCGCCAACCCGGGCGAGGCGGGCGCTGGTGACCTCGGCGTTCCCCGGGGCGACGGCGGGATGGGCGGTGCCCGCTGGGACGTCCAGGTCCTGGTCGATCGTGCTCACGAAAGGTGCTCCCTTGGCGGCGGGCGTGCGGCGGTGACGTGTCCTCCAGATGCGACCATAGCTCTCGCAGAACCCATCACCACGGGCGAGGAGGGACCGCGTGACGACTGCGCGCGAGACCCAGGCGGAACTGATCCAGGCGGGCCGGCAGCTTCGGGCGGCCATCCCCGGCGTGTACCAGGGGTACCGGGCGCTGGACCAGGCGGCGATGGCCGACGGCGCGCTGCCCGCCAGGACGAAGGAGCTGATCGCCCTCGCCATCGCGGTCACCAGGGAGTGCGACGGCTGCATCGCGGCGCACGCCCGCTCCGCGCACCGGCGCGGGGTCACCGCGCAGGAGGTCGCCGAGGCCATCGGCGTCGCCATCCTGATGAACGGCGGCCCGGGTACGGTCTGGGGCCCGCGCGCCTACGCCGCCTTCAACGAGTACGCCGCCGGCGCGCCCGATCCCAGCTGATCCCCGCCGGGCTCGCTCATGCCCGCGGACCCCGTCCCGTGGCCCCGCTGGGCGTCCCGGGCATGCCGGGGCAGCCCGCCCCGCTGTCAGCCGACGAGCGTCTTGACGGCGGCGGTCAGCTCGGTCAGGGCTGACTTGGCGTCAGCGAAGAACATGCTGGTCTTCGGGTTGACGTACAGCTCGTTGTCGATGCCCGCGTAGCCGTGCCCCATCGACCGCTTGATCACGATGATGCTCTTGGCCTGGTCCACGTCGAGGATCGGCATGCCCGAGATCGCCGTGCCCGGCCTGCGCGCCGCCGGGTTGGTGACGTCGTTGGCCCCGATCACCAGCGCCACGTCGGCGCGCGGGAACTCCGGGTTGATCTCGTCCATCTCCTTGAGCTGCGGGTAGGGCACGTTCGCCTCGGCGAGCAGCACGTTCATGTGCCCCGGCATCCGGCCCGCGACCGGGTGAATGGCGTAGCTGACCTCCACGCCGCGCTCCTCCAGCAGCGCGGCCAGCTCGGCGACCTGGTGCTGCGCCTGGGCGGCGGCGAGGCCGTAGCCCGGCACGATGATGACCTTCTGGGCGTAGGCGAGCTGGATGGCCGCGTCGTCGGCCTGGATGGACCGCACGTCCCCGCCCGGCCCTTCGATCGCCGGGCCGGTGTCGCCGGTGCCGAACCCGCCGATCATGATGTTGCTCAGCGAGCGGTTCATCGCGTCGGCCATCAGCTTGGTGAGGATGCTGCCCGAGGCGCCCACCAGCGCCCCGGCGATGATCAGCGCCCAGTTGCCGATCACGAACCCGGCCATCGCCACCGCGGTGCCGGTGAACGCGTTCAGCAGCGAGATCACCACCGGCATGTCCGCGCCGCCGATCGGCAGCACCATCGTCACGCCGAACGTCAGCGCGGCCAGGATGATGATGATCAGCGTTGGCACGCTCGGCGTGGCGATCATGTAGATGCCGCCGCCGACGCCGATCACCGCCGCGGCGGTATTGACGATCCGCGAGCCGGGGAAGGTGACCGGCGCCGAGTTGATCACGCCTTGCAGCTTGCCGGCCGCGATGATCGACCCGGAGAACGTCACCGCGCCGATCAGCACGTCGAGGACCGTGGTGATCGTGACCGACTCCGCGACGCCGGCCGTCGCCAGCTTGACGTAGTCGTTGATCCCGACCAGCGCGGCGGCGCCGCCGCCGACCGCGTTGAAGAGGCTGACCAGCTGCGGCATGGCGGTCATCTCGACGGTGCGCGCCGCGTACAGGCCGGCCCCGCCCCGATGAGCGCGCCGGCGATCATCACGATCCAGCCGGTGGCGGTGATCGTCCCCGAGTGGATGACCAGGGCAAAGGTGGTGGCGATGGCGAGCACCATGCCGGCGGCGGAGACCTGGTTGCCGCGCTGCGCGGTAGCGGGGGAGTTCATCAGGTGCAGGCCGAGCACGAAGCAGGTCGCGGCGGCGACGTAGAGGAGCTGGGTGACCCAGTCGAACGTGCTCATGCCTTGCCGCCGCCCTGCCCGTTGCCCGTTATCCCGGCCGGCGGGCTGGCCGCGGGCACGGGCGTCCGCGTTCGGCGGAACATCTTGAGCATCCGCTCGGTGACCACGTAGCCGCCGACCACGTTCATGGCGGCGAACGCGGCGGCCACGAAGGCCAGGATGTAGCCGAGCACGTTGTTCGCGGTCACCGCGATGAGCATCGCGCCCGCCAGCACGATCCCGTGGATCGAGTTGGCGGCCGACATCAGCGGCGTGTGCAGCGTCGCGGGCACCTTGCTGATGACCTCGAACCCCACCAGCAGCGCGAGCACGAAGATCGCGATGTCGGTGAGCAGCGCCGTTGTCATTGGGCACCTCCGGGGGCTTGCTCGGCGAGCAGGGCGGCGGTGGCCGGTTGCACCACTTTGCCGCCGTGGGCGATGACCACGCCCGCCTGGATGTCGTCGGAAAGGTCGATGGCCAGCTCGCCGTCGGACACCATGTACAGCAGCAGTGAGCTGACGTTGCGCGCGAACGCGGACGACGCCGCGGCGGGCACGGTCGCGGCCAGGTTGCCGGCGCCGATCACGGTAACCCCGTTCTCGGTCACGATCGTCTCGCCCGGCACCGACCCGGCCACGTTGCCGCCGAGCGGGCCCGCGCCCATGTCCACGGCCACCGAACCGGCGGCCATCGCCTTGACGGCCTCGCCGGTGACCAGCAGCGGCGGCCGCCGGCCGGGTACCTGAGCCGTTGTGATGATCACGTCGTGGCGGGCGATGTGGCCGGCCAGCTCGGCCTGCTGTGCCTGCCGCTCGTCCTCGGTCAGCGCCCGTGCGTAGCCGCCTTCCCCGGCCGCCGCGCCCACCGACGTCAGCTCGATGAACGTAGCGCCGAGCGATTCGACCTCGCTCTTCGTCTGCGGCCGCACGTCGTACGCCGAGACCACCGCGCCGAGGCGCTTGGCCGTGCCTATCGCCTGCAGCCCGGCCACGCCGGTGCCCAGGATCAGCACCCTGGCCGGCCGCGCGGTGCCCGCCGCGGTGATGAGCAGGGGGAAGAACCTGCCAAACGCGCCCGCCGCGACGATCGCCGCCTTGTAGCCGGCCACGTTCGCCTGGGATGTCAGGGCGTCCATCGCCTGTGCCTTCGGCAGCGTGCGAGGCAGCCCGTCCAGGCTGATGACGGTCACGCCACGCGCCGCGAGCCCGGCGGCGAAACCGGGATCGACCAGCGGGTTCAGCATCCCGAGCACGGCCTGGCCGGAGCGCAGCGCGGTAGCGACGGGCTCGTCCGGCCGGCCGATCGTGACGACGAGGCCGGCGTCGGACACCAGCTCGTCGCGGGACACGATGGCGGCGCCCGCCTCGGCGTAGGCGCTGTCGGCGAACCAGGCGCCGTCACCCGCGCCGGACTGCACGAGCACGTCCAGGCCCGCTCCGCGCAGCCGGGCGAGCATCTCGGGGACGAGCGCCACGCGGCGCTCGCCGGGGGCGGTCTCCTTCAGGACCCCTACCTTCATGGGCACGACCTCATAGCTTCCGGGGAGGCGAGCTGTGTCCGGCATTACGGCGATGCGTCACGGCGAGCAGCGCCGAAGGTCCCACCATGCGGTGACGTCCGGACATGATGGCACAGCACCAGTATGGCCGCCCGGCATCGCTGGCTGGCCCGGGGTACCGCCAGCTCACCCGCACAAACCCCCCTTGGGGGTAGCCGAGGCATCCGGAACCCGTCGGCCGGGCCACCCGGCCCGTGGAGCCGTCCACCGGTGCCTTGCCCGGGGACGCCGTCACGGCCAGGACAACCCCACGAGGGCCTGGATGGGCACGGGGGCTGGCTGGGGTGTGGAGTCAGGTGGCGCGGCGGAGGGTGGCGCTGATCTTCTCAGCGGCGGCGATCACGGCGGCGGCGTGCAGCCTGCCGGGTGACCGGGTCAGCCGCTCGATCGGGCCGGACACCGACGCGGCGGCGATGACCTTGCCCCCCTGGCCGCGCACCGGAGCGGACACCGACGCGACCCCCGGCTCGCGCTCGGCCACGCTGGCCGCCCAGCCCCGCCGGCGAACCTGGGCCAGCGCGGTCGCGGTGAACTTGGCCCCGCGCAGCCCCCGGTGCAGGCGCTCGGGCTCCTCCCAGGCCAGCAGGACCTGGGCGGCGGACCCGGCCGTCATCGGCAGGACCGCCCCGATGGGTACCGTGTCGCGCAGCCCGGTGGCCCGCTCCGCCGCGGCCACACAGATCCGCGCGTCGCCCTGGCGCCGGTACAGTTGCGCGCTCTCGCCGGTGATGTCGCGCAGCTGGGCGAGGATGGGCTGCGCGATCGCGAGCAGCCGGTCCTCGCCGGCCGCGGTGGCCAGCTCGGTGATCCTCGGGCCGAGGACAAACCGGCCCTGGCTGTCGCGGGTGAGCACGCGGTGCCGCTCCAGCGCGACCGCGAGCCGGTGCGCGGTCGGCCGGGCCAGGCCGGTGGCCGCGACCAGCTGGGCGAGCGAGGCGGGGCCTGCTTCGAGCGCGTTCAAGACGGCAACGGTCTTGTCAAGCACTCCCACGCCGCTTGCCCCGCCCCCGCCCCCCCAAGCAGTGCCAGCCCCGGCCCCGGCACCCCGCCCGCTGCTAGAGTTGTCCATGGTCCGATACTGCCGTCTCGAACTTCGAGACGCAAATCACTGGGCCACTGTTAGGGACGCACCCGTGAGGAAGGCCGCATGACAGAGTTCTGCCAAGCCCCCTGAGTTTGCAGGTGCGCCGCAGGCGCCGGGCCGAACGCCGCAACGCTCCGCGATGCGGCGCCCCGGCGCCGAGACGCTGCTAGCCCGGGGGACACCCCCGGAACCCCGATGGGCCTCCCGAAGCCAGCGAAGCGCCCGCGAGGGAGGCCATGAGAGGAGAGGAGCCGTAGATGGGGCGCACGCTCGCGCAGAAGATCTGGGACTCGCACGTCGTCCGGAGCGCCGACGGCGAGCCGGATCTGCTCTACATCGACTTGCACCTCGTGCACGAGGTGACCAGCCCGCAGGCGTTCGATGGGCTCCGGCTTGCCGGGCGCGGGGTCCGCCGCCCCGACCTGACCGTCGCGACCGAGGATCACAACGTCCCGACCGTCGGGGTCACCGGCCCTGACCTGCCGCTGCGCGGCCCGGGCAGTCCCGTGACCGATCCGGTATCGCAGATCCAGGTCGAGGCGCTGCGCAAGAACTGCGCCGAGTTCGGCATCCGGCTGCACCCGATGGGCGACGCGAGCCAGGGCATCGTCCACGTCATCGGCCCACAACAGGGCCTGACCCTGCCCGGCATGACGATCGTCTGCGGGGACTCACACACCAGCACCCACGGCGCATTCGGCGCGCTGGCGTTCGGCATCGGCACCAGCGAGGTCGAGCACGTGCTCGCCACCCAGACCCTGCCCCAGGCCCGGCCTGCCGACATGGCGGTGACCATCACCGGCCGCCTCCCCTACGGGGTGACGGCCAAGGACCTGATCTTGGCCGTGATCGCGCAGATCGGCACCGGGGGCGGGACCGGCCACGTGATCGAGTACCGGGGCGAGGCCATCCGGGAACTGTCAGTGGAGGGGAGGATGACGGTCTGCAACATGTCCATCGAGGCGGGCGCCCGGGCCGGGCTGGTCGCCCCGGACGAGGCCACCCTCGGCTACCTGCGCGGCCGCCCGCGCGCCCCGCAGGGGGCCGCCTGGGACGAGGCCGTTGCCTTCTGGCAGACGCTGCCGACCGACCCCGGCGCGGCGTTCGACCGCGAGGTGACGCTGGACGCTGCCGCGCTCACGCCGTTCGTGACCTGGGGCACCAATCCGGCTCAGGCGGCGCCGCTTGACTCGGCCGTGCCCGACCCGGCCGGGCTGGCCGACCCGACCGCCCGGGCCTCGGCGGAGCGCGCGCTCGCCTACATGGACCTGGAGCCGGGGACCCCGCTCACCCGGATCAGCGTCGACACGGTGTTCGTCGGGTCGTGCACGAACGGGCGCCTGGAGGACCTGCGCGCGGCGGCGGGGGTGCTGCGCGGCCGGACCGTGGCTGCCGGGGTACGGATGCTGGTCGTGCCCGGCTCGATGGAGGTCAAGGCCGCGGCGGAGCGCGAAGGGCTGGCCGAGGTGTTCACCGCCGCCGGCGCAGAATGGCGGTCCGCCGGCTGTTCCATGTGCCTGGGCATGAACCCCGACAAGCTGGCGCCCGGCCAGCGCAGCGCGTCCACCTCGAACCGCAACTTCGAGGGCCGGCAGGGCAAGGGCGCGCGCACCCATCTGGTCTCGCCACAGGTCGCCGCCGCCACGGCGGTCACCGGCAGGCTGACCGCCCCGGCCGACCTCTAACCCACGCCGTAAGGAGAGAGCCATGGAGCCCTTCACGAGTCTGTCGGGGCGCGCTGTGTCACTGCGCCGCGGCCAGGTCGACACCGACCAGATAATCCCCGCCGAATACCTGAAGCGGGTCAGCCGCTCCGGTTTCGGCGACGGCCTCTTCGCGGCCTGGCGCGCGGACCCGCAATTCGTCCTTAACCAGCCTTACGCGGACGGCGCGGAAATCCTTATAGCCGGTCCGGACTTTGGCATCGGATCGTCCCGGGAGCATGCCGTATGGGCCCTTCTCGACTATGGGTTCAAGGTGGTCATATCGGCCCGATTCGGGGACATATTCCGGAACAATTCGGTCCAGGCCGGCCTCATTGCCGTGTCTTTGCCGGCCGATACCGTGACCGCCCTGGCCGATGCGGTCGAGGCCGATCCGGACACCGTGGTCACCGTGGACCTCGCCGGCCGGGAGGTACGGGCGTCGGCTCAGGCCGGCGGCTCCGAGCTGGTGCGCGCGCCGGTCGAGATCGACGACTACACGCGGTGGCGGCTCATGGAGGGCCTTGACGACATATCGCTGACCTTGCGTAATTCCGAAGCTATTGCCCGGTACGAGCAGAGCCGCCTTGAATGGCTGCCTGTCGTCAGGTAAGGGGTAAATTTGCGAACGGCCCGTCGCGCTAAAAGCGCCGACACGCCGGGCTTTTTCACGAGGGTGGTTGTCTCCTGCCTTCCGATCGCCTAATTTCTGGCTGGTCAGAGGTCGCGAATTCATGGCACCAGCCGCGCGACCTCCCGTGGGGGAACCGCAGGAGTGATTTCATGAACAAGCACGACCTGATTGACGCGATCTCCGGTCGGCTGGGGGGCAAGAAGACCGCGACCGAGGCGGTGAACGCGCTGCTCGACACGATTCAGTCGACCGTGGCCAGGGGTGACAAGGTGGCCATCACCGGGTTCGGCGTGTTCGAGAAGGCGGTGCGCCCCGCCCGTACGGCACGCAACCCGGCCACGGGGGCCACCATCCGGGTGCCCAAGTCGTCGGTGCCCAAGTTCCGGGCCGGCGCCGACTTCAAGGCGGTCGTCAACGGCGACAAGAAGATGCCGGCCAGGAAGCCGTAGCTAGCAGCCGTAGCTGCCCGTTCGGCCAAGCGCCGCCCGCCCTACCCGGCGGGCGGCGCTTCATTGTCCCGGCCGGCCGGAGCCGGGTGCGCACCCGCCGCCGGGCCGCCCTGGGTGCCCGTGTCCGCCGGCAGCGGGAACGTGGCCAGCGTCAGCGCCGTGATCGTGCCGGACGGCCCGCGCCGGATCGCGACCCGCTGCCCGCGCCGCAGCAACCGGAGCCCGGAGGCGGCGAATACCTCCGGCCCGAACTCACAGACGGTGCCGTCGTCGGTGAAGACGCTCCCCGATCCGTCCGACGGGTCGAATCCCCGGACCGTGGCCTGCATGCGCCGATCCTAATGAGCTGCGCCACGGCCGACAGAAAGCCGTGCCGCCGGCCGGGGCGGTGATGCCGCTCACGACATGACTTCGCTGGCAGCGCGCCCCGCGCCGTTGGCCCGCAGCGCGCTGTCGAGCTCGCCGACCAGGCTGTCGAGCCGTGCGGCGGTGTCGGACCAGTGCTCCTGCTCGGCCGCGAGCTGGTCCGCCGCGCCCCGGATCTGCTGGATAGCGCCATCCACCTGGTAGGCGGCCGACTTCTGCTGCTGGGTGGCCAGGATCGAGTCCTCCAGCATCGTCGCCGTCGACGCCAGCAGCTCACCCACCTCACCGGCCTGCTGGATCCCCTGCTCGGTCGCGATGATCGTCGCGTTCGTCTCGTCCTGCACCCCGGTAATGATCAAGCTGATCGAGTCGGTCGAATGGATCGAACGCTCCGCGAGCTTGCGCACCTCGGCGGCCACCACGGCGAAGCCCTTGCCCGCCTCGCCGGCCCGGGCCGCCTCGATCGCGGCGTTCAGCGCGAGCAGGTTCGTCTGCGCCGCGATGTCGTTGATCATCTGGAGGATCTCATCGATCTTCTGCGCGCGCTCACCGAGCAGACAGCGCCCGCTCCGCGATCGCCTCGACCTTTTCCTGCATCTCACGCATCGTGTCGCCGGCCCGCTCGGCGACCGTGGCCACGGCACGCACGTTGTCCGCGATCGAGCCGGCCGTGGCCGCCAGCTCCTCGATCGTGGCCGAGGTCTGGGCGACCGCCGTGGACTGCTGATTGCCGACCGTGGCCGCCTTCCCCGCCGCCGAGCGCAACTCGCCCGCGACCCCGCCGAGGACCGCCGAGGCCGAGCGAAGCTGCGCCAGCAGCCTGTCCCGGTCGCCCAGGCGGCGGAGCGCCAGAATCAGGTGGTTGGCCCGCCGGTAGGCGCGGCCAAGCAGGCGAAGCACGAAGGCCCCGAGCGCGTTGCCCATGGCGATCGTCACCAGAACCGTCGCGATCCCGACCGCCCGTGCCTGGCTCGCCGCGGCGGCGGCGGCCGCCTGCGCCGCCGCCGCGCGCAGCGCGATGGAACGGCCAAGCGCGGTCAGGGGCGGGACGACCTGGGCCGCGGCCGCCTCCAGCCCGCTTGCCGCGGTACGCTCGCCGGCGCCGGCCGTGCCGGCTACGCCGCGGGCCCGCAGGAAGGCGGAGTAGTAGCGCCCGTTCGCCGCCACGGCCGCCGAGAGTGATCGCGCACCCACGCCCGGACTGGCTCCGGCGAGCCGTGCGGCCAGCCGCTGGAACTGGTCATGCTGCGCGGCCACGGTGCCCAGCGCCGCCGGGCTGGGGGCCGTCAGGTACCCGCCGATCGCCTGGCGCTCGTGCCAGAAGGCGGTGGCGAGGGCGGCCGCGGCCGTCGCGTTCGCGCGGTCGCTGAGCGCGGCTGAGGCCCGGGTGAGGGCCACCTCGTAGCGCCAGGCCGAAAAGCCGATCATGGCGATGGCCAGCGTGCCCACACCGACGATCAGAAACGCTGACCGCGTCAGGCCATCCTGTTCCATCGCCGCTTCTCTTCCTGGCAGTCATGCCCACGAGGCTCGCGGGCGGCTGTGCTGCCAGACCTACCCGGAAATAACGCAGTGTAATGATCCGTAACCGTAAGTACTGACGGCCGGCGCGGGAGTGGCGGCCTGAATTCCCGGCAAGCGCTCGGCTGCTGCCAGGTGACGTGGTCCGTGACCCTCAGCCGCCGCCCGGAGCCTGGCCGCGCTGGCCCCCGTAACCGCTGGCGATGCGCTCGATGAACTCGTTTTCCTTGCGGAGCTCCGCCTCGGTCGGTGACAGCGAGATGGCTGAGGTCAGGACCATGGTCAGGACGCGTGATGCCGAAGATGAGCGGTACCAGGAGGGCCCCCGCGCTGGCGCCGCCCAGCATCCCGGCCGGGGCACCAGGGGCCGGGGCGGACACATGCATGGCGGCCATGCCCGTGTAGTGCATCCCGCAGACGGCCACGCCCATGATCAGGCACGCGCCGAAGGCCGACCACACCGAGTCCAGCCGCAGCGCGGCCAGGAGCGCGACGGTCCCGGTGACGACGGCGATCACCACCGACAGGAGCACCAGGCCGATGCTGAAGTGCATCGAGTCCGGCATGCGCATCGCCGACATGCCGATGTAGTGCATGCTCGCCACGCCGATCCCGATGATGACGCCGCCGGTCAGCAACGGGCGGAGCCCGTCACCGCCGAACCCGACGATGAGCAGGCCACCGCTCACCACCGCGACCGCGATCACCATGCTGAGGATCGTGACCGGCACGTTGTACCGGATGGTCTGGCCCGGGACGCTGAACCCGAGCATGGCGACGAAATGCATGGCCCAGATCCCCGCGACCCCGATGGACAGGGCCGCCAGCAGCAGCCAGCGAAGGCGGCCACGCCCCTGCGCGGCCCGGGCCCGCGTGGTGCACCGCAGGCCGATGAAACAGCCCAGGCACGATATGGCGTAAGCGAGGACAGGTGTCAGCAATCCGTACGAAAACTCGTGCATGACCACCATCGGCCCAGCCCCCCAAGCCAGTCCGTGGAGGCGGGCAGAAAGTCCCCCTCGCGATCAGTTCTACTTAAACACCAATTAACTCATCTGTCACGCGCGTCACGGCCGCCCGCCCCGACGGTGGCTAGGCTGACCCGGGCCGCCGCCGCAGCGCCGTGGCGATCATCCGGTCGAGCAGTTCGGCCATCGGCAGCCCGGTCGCCTCCCACATCTTCGGGAAGTAGGAGGTCGCGGTCATGCCGGGGATCGTGTTGATCTCGTTGACCAGGAGCGTGCCGTCGCGGGTGTAGAAGAAGTCCACCCGGGCGAAACCCTGGCAGGACACCGCGTCGAAGGCCACCGCCGCCATCCGCCGGATCTCGTCGATGACCGCCGTGGGAACCGGGGCCGGGATCTGCATGCTGCCGCTCGGGTCGAGGTACTTCGCCTCGAAGTCGTAGAACTCCTCGCCGCCCTCGATGACGAGCTGCCCGGGCAGGCTGGTGTCGGGCGGGCCACCGTCGATGCCTTCCAGGACCGAGCACTCGATCTCGGCGCCCTCGACCGCCCGCTCCACGATGACCTTCGGGTCGTAGCGCCGCGCGCCCTCGATCGCCTCGGTCAGCGAAGCCTGGTCATTCGCCTTGGACGTGCCGATGCTCGACCCGCCCCGGGCGGGCTTGACGAACACGGGGAAGCCCAGCTCGGCGATCGCGTCGAAGACGCGCTTGCGCTCGGCGGCCACGGCCGTCCCCGCGCCCGGGGCCGGCTGCCAGTCCCGGTCCCTGACCACGACGTACGGGCAGATGGGCAGGCCCCGCGCCGTGAAGACCAGCTTCATGTACTCCTTGTCCATGCTGACCGCGCTGGCCAGCACGCCCGCCCCGACGTAGGGCACGCCGGCCATCTCCAGCAGCCCCTGGATCGTCCCGTCCTCGCCGAACGGGCCGTGCAGGATCGGCAGCACCACGTCCACGCCGGTCAGCACCTGCGGCACGGAGGCGACCGGGGTGCCCCCGGCGGCCGGCCCGGCGGGGGCGAGCGCGCCGCCCGTCCCGGGCGCGGCACCCCCGGCCCCGGGTACCGCGGAACCACCCGCCGCCGGGCCAGCGGGCTCCCCGGCCGCGGGCCCGCCCTGCTCCGGCCCGGCGACTGCCGCCACCGAGGGCAGCGTCCGGCCGCTGATGGCCAGCCGCTCGGGTTCGTCCCTGGTGAGCACCCACCTGCCGTCGGGCAGGATGCCGACCGGCACCACCTCGTAGCGGTCCCGGTCGAGCACGGCCAGCACGGTACCCGCGCCCATGCAGGACACCGGGTGCTCCGGTCCCTGGCCGCCGAACACCACTGCCACCCTGATCTTGCGTTGCTCGTTCAGCGCGTTCGCCTCCTCCACTGCTGCGGATCCGGTGGCGGCGGGGACGGCTGAGGCCACACCCCACGCCTGCGCCGGCTCATTTGATGGCACCGCCGGCGGTCACACGCCATAGCGCTCCGGCTTGGCCGAGCGGGAGGCGAGCAGGACCGCCGCGTCGCCGATGCCGATCTGCCCCCGGGTCACCCCGGCCACGACCTCGGTGATCGGCATCTCCACGCCGTGGTCGCCGGCGAGCTCCAGCACCGGCCCGGCCGACTTCACCCCCTCGGTGACCTGCGACGAACTGGGGGCCGCGGCGTCCAGGGCCAGGCCGCGGCCGAGGTTCTGGCCGAAGGTGCGGTTGCGGGACTGCGGCGAGCTGCAGGTGGCGACCAGGTCACCCATGCCCGCCAGCCCGGCGAACGTGTGCTGGTCGGCGCCGAGCGCCGTGCCGAGCCGGGCGATCTCGGCCAGGCCCCTGGTGATCAGCAGCGCCTGGGTGTTGTCGCCGAGCCCCATGCCGATCGCGATGCCGACGGCGATCGCGATCACGTTCTTGACCGCGCCCGCCAGCTCACAGCCGATCACGTCCGGGTTGGTGTACGGGCGGAAATAGGGCGTGTGGCACGCCTGCTGTAGCGCCTTGGCCAGCGTCTCGTCCGCGGCGGCGACCACGGTGGCCGCGTGCTGGCGCTGGGCGATCTCCCGGGCGAGGTTAGGCCCGGAGATGACCGCGACCCGGTCCTCACCGGCACCGGTGACCTCGGTGATGACCTGGCTCATCCGCAGGTGGGTGCCGTGCTCGATCCCCTTCATGAGGCTGATCAGCGCCGCCTCCGGGGGCAGCAGGGCAAGCCAGCGGGCCAGGTTCTCCCGCAGCGTCTGCGCGGGGACGGCCAGCACCACCAGGTCCGCGCCGTCCAGCGCCTGCGCGGGGTCCGCGGTCGCCCGCAACGCCGGGCTGAGCGGGATGCCCGGCAGGTAGGCGGGATTCTCGTGCTGGGCGTTGATCTGGAGGGTGAGCTCCGCGTGACGGCCATAGAGCACGGTCTGGGTTCCCGCGTCGCACAGCACCTGGGCGAACGTCGTGCCCCACATGCCGGCGCCCATGACCGCCGCTCTCACGCTGGCATCGCCTTCCGCGGCTCGTCCCCGCCGGGGGTGCCCGGGACCGGCTCCCCGTTCCCCGCCCCCGCGCCGGCCTTGTTTTGCGGCGGCCCGGGTGCGGGAGCGTCCTGCGGGCTGTCGCCGTCAGGATCGTTATGCAAATCTTCCGCTCTGGCCTGGAGCCGCGCGGCGCGGCGGGCGGCGGCGGGATCGTAGGGGGAGGCAGGCGGCGTCGCCCCGCGCAGCTGCGCCAGCAGGCCGGTGATGTCGGCCATGACCGCGGCCGTGGCGGCCCGCAGAACGTCCCTGGTCAGCGGCTGGCCCGCGTAGGAGGACAGGTCGACCGGCGGGCCGGCCAGCATCCGCACCATATGCCTGGGCCGCAGGCGAAGCTTCTTGCTGCCGTACGGGAGGATCTCCTGCGCCCCCCAGATGGCGACCGGGATCACCGGTATGCCGGTGCCCAGCGCCATCCTGGCGACGCCGGTCTTGGCCACCATCGGCCACTGGGCCGGGTCGCGGGTGGCCGTACCCTCGGGATAGATGATCACGCATTCGCCTTGGCCAAGCGCCTTTTCCGCCTCCTTGAGCACCAGCGCCGCGTCGGTGGAGCCGCGGTTGACCGGAAGCTGGCCGGCCGCGTGCAGGAATGGCCCGATGACTTTGACGTTGAACGCAGAGGACTTGATGAGGAAGGCGGGGTAGCGGCCCGCCTGGTGCACGAACAGGGCCATCGCGGCCCAGTCAGCGTAGGAGAGATGGTTGCAGGCCACGATCACCCCGCCCTCGCGGGGAATGTTCTCCTGTCCGTGCCAGTCGCGTTTCATCGCGGACTTGATCGGCAGGGGAAACGTCAGCTTGGTGGCGCCACGCACGGCCGGAGAGTAGTTCTGGTTCGCACGCTTGCTCATCTGCGCGGCCTCCCGATGCCTCGTCTGGCCAGTCTCCCGGTTCGCGCGCCGTGGTGTCGAGGCAGGATCACGGTATGACCGCGCAGACCGCCGACTCGCCACTCACCTGGTCACTGGTGGTTCCCGTCAAGGTACTTGCCCGCGCCAAGTCCCGCCTCGCCGCGGCGGCCGGGCCGCACCGGCCGGCGCTCGCGCTCGCCATGGCCGCGGATACCGTGGCCGCCGCGCTGGCCTGCACGGACGTGGCCAGAGTGATCGCCGTGACCGACGACCCGCGGGCCGCGGAGGTGCTGGCCGGCCTCGGCGCGCTGGTGACCGGCGACGAGCCGGACCGGGGGCTCAACCCCGCGCTGCGGCACGGGGCGGCGATCGCCGCGTCCCGCTGGCCCGGCTCGGGGATCGCGGCGCTGGCCGCCGACCTGCCCGCCCTGCGCCCCGCCGAGCTGGGCCTGGGGCTGCACGCGGCGGGCCGCTGGGACCACGCGTTCGTGCCCGACGCCTCCGGGTCCGGGACCACCCTGTACGCGGCGCGCCCGGGGGCGGAGTTCCGGCCGCGGTTCGGCCCGCGGTCGGCGGAGCAGCACCGGGCCTCCGGTGCCGTGGAGCTCGGCCTGCCCGGCCTGGCCAGCCTGCGCCGGGACGTGGACCAGCCCAGGGACCTGCGGGCCGCCTCGGCGCTCGGGGTCGGGCCGCGCACCGCCGCCGTCGCGGCGCGGCTATGAGCCGGCGGGCTCCCCGGGCTCGGCATCCACGCAGACCAGGCCCCACGGCCGGTCCCGCACCCGGGTCATGACCAGGGTGGCGCGCAGCGTCCCGGACAGCTTGAGGCGCTGGTGCAGCGCCGCGGTGTCGCCGGCCAGCCCGCGGCGCCTGATGTCCACCGAGCCGACGCCCAGCGCGCGCAGCCGCGCCGGGAGCCGGCGCTGATCCCAGGGGGCGGAGTCGATCACCCGCAGCGTCCGGGCGAACGGGGTGTGCACGGCGGTGTCGGTGGCCAGGAACGCGATCTTCTCGTCGATCTGCCACGCGCCCACCAGCCGGGCGAGATCGGCGACGGCCCCGGCCCGGGTGACCGCCGGGTTCGGGTCGAGCAGGAAGCGCCCCGGCATGCCCACACGGGCGGCCGGCCCGGGCCCGGGCGTGAGGCTGTGCCCGCCGGGCAGGATGGTCGCCCGGGTCCGCGCGGTGGCCAGCGCGGGGGACCACAGCACCGCCTCCTTCAGGTCCCGCCCGAGCGCGATGAACTCCAGCTCCCAGCCCGGCGGCGCGGCGTCGTGGGACAGCCCGGGCGCGGCCTTGATCCCGACCCGCCCGCCGTCCCGCGCCAGGTCCAGGCAGACCGACAGCGGCGGCTCGCTGTCGCCGGCCCGCAGCCGCCGGCCGCCGCTGCGCCGGGCCGGGTCGATGAACACCGCTTCGGCGCCCGGCCACGGCGATGTCCCTGACGTCGGCGGCGACGGCGGTCACCCCGCCGGCCACGCCGTAGACGGCGGCGTTCTCCCGCGCCATCCGCGCGTGCAGCGGATCGGCGTCTACGGCCAGCACGCGGCGGCCGCCGGCCAGGGCCACCAGGTCCCCGCCGATGCCACAGCACAGGTCGGCCATCCGGCCGGCGCCGGAATACCGGGCCGAACGGTATCGCGCGATCACCTCGGACGAAGCCTGCTCGAGTCCCGCGCGGGTGAAGAACATGTCCATTGCCCTGCTGAACTTCACCCGTGCCAGCAGCCGCAGCTCGTGCTGGGCGAGTGCGTCCACCACGAGGTCGACCGGGTACCGGGTGCGCAGGCTGGTGCCAAGGCGCAACGCGCCGCCGCCGTCGGCCGCCTGCCGGGCCAGCTCGGCGAGAAGCTGCCGCCCCTGCGGCGCCAGCAGGGCCGCGAACCGGGCCAGCGCGTCCCGTTCGGTCATCGAGCCCAGGCGCGGGCCGACCGGACCGGCCGGGCACGGGAGAGCACTACTCGGCGCGCACCCAGCTAGATATGGACGATGGGGCAGGTCAGCGTCCGGGTGATCCCGGGTACGGACTGAATCTTCGCCACGACGAGCCGCCCGAGATCGTCGACGTTCTCCGCCTCGGCGCGGACGATCACGTCGTAGGGGCCGGTTACGTCCTCCGCCTGTGTGACGCCGGTAAGCTCGCCGATGCGGATAGCGACCTCGGCGGCTTTCCCGACCTCTGTCTGAACGAGAATGTAGGCCTGCACCATGCCGTCCTCCCGCCTCGCGCCTGGGTCCGGAATGGCCAACGCTACCCTAAAGACCTGCCGCCTCGGGGAGATCACGTGACCATCGGGGATCTTGGCGAATTCGGGCTGATTGCGGCGATTGCCGAGGGGCTCCCGCGCGGCGCGCGGACCATCGTCGGAATCGGCGACGACGCCGCCGTGCTGGCCGCCCCGGACGGCCGCGTCGTGGCGACGACGGATCTTCTGGTGGAAGGCCGGCATTTCCGCCGCGACTGGTCCGGCCCCGCCGATATCGGCGCGAAAGCCGCCGCGCAGAATCTTGCCGACGTGGCGGCCATGGGCGCCGTCCCCGTCGCCCTGCTTGTCGGCTTCGCGGCGCCCGGTGACCTGCCAGTGGCCTGGGCACTGGAACTGGTGGCCGGGATCGCGGACGAGTGCGCCCGGGTGGGCGCCACCGTGGCCGGCGGCGATACCTCGAGCGCCGCGGCGGTCGTGCTCGCGATCACCGCGCTCGGCGACCTGGCCGGGCGTGATCCGGTGACCCGTGCCGGGGCCCGCCCGGGTGACGTGCTCGCGATCGCGGGGGTGCTGGGCGGCTCCGCGGCCGGGCTTGCGCTGCTCGAGGCGGGCCTGGCCGGGCCCGCGCCGCTGCTCGCGGCGCACCGGCGGCCGCGCCCGCCGTATGCGGCCGGGCCGCAGGCCGCGGTGCTCGGCGCCACGTCGATGATCGACGTGAGCGACGGGCTGCTGGCCGACGTGGGGCACATAGCGCGGGCCAGCGGCGTGCTCATCGACATCGACCCGGCGCTGCTGCCCGCCACCCCCGGCCTGGCGGCCGCCGCCGCCGCGCTGGGCCGCCCGGGGCCGCTGGACTGGGTGCTGGCCGGGGGCGAGGATCACGCTCTCGCCGCCACGTTTCCGCCGGGAATTCCGCTCCCGCCGGGCTGGACGGTGGCGGGTCAGGTCCGGGCCGGCCGCGGGGTGCGCGTGAACGGGCAGCCGTACACCGGGTCCGGCGGATGGAATCACTTCGCCCGTTAAATGTACATACCTATCTCGCGCAGCGGGTGATGGATTAGATTGAGCATTCTCAACGGATGCGGCGATGCTTGGTAGCGACCCCTCATGGCGAGACACCGTAGGAGGCCGGTTCCCCGGCATCAGGCGCGGAGGAGCGGTGAGAACTCCGCGGCGGCACAGCCGCCCGACCGGCGCCTGGGCACAGCCATGCGCCGGGTGGTGGTCACCCCCACGTTCGCTACGGGACTCGGCCTCGTCGTCGCCGCCGTGCTGGCCTACCAGATGCACACCGTGTTCAGCTACGCCGCGCCCAACGGCGCCACCTGCAAGGTCGTCGACTGCGCGGGGATCACGTCGCAGGGCGGTGGCAGGGCGGCCGGGGCCGGCAACCGCCTGCCGGGGACCGCGTCGGGCTCGCGCTCCGGCACCAAGGGATCGGCGCCGGCCGGCGAGCCCAGGCCACCGGCGGGCAGATCCGGGCGCACCGGCTCAGCGGGCCCGGCTTACCTGAGGTACTGGACCGCCCACCGGGGGCCACAGGGCTTCAGCGGGGCGATCATGATCGTGTTCCAGCACAAACCGGTACCCGCGCACTGGTGGCTGTGGTTCCGTTACCCGTCGGCCCGCCTTGTCAGCGTGCAGGCGGGCGGGGCTCTGCGGCACGGGCCGCACAGCGCGATCGTAACGTCCAGGGACCTGGCCGGGCACGCCGGCAATGGCCGGGCGGTGATCTGGATCACGGTGACCGGGCACCCGGCACCGCCGCCGATGTGCTCGTTCGACGGCCGGCCCTGCGGCCTCGCGGCCCACCAGGGCGGGCACGGACCCCACCATGCCCGGCACGCCGGGCGGCCCGGTTCCGGGCGCTGAGGTCTCCGGCCTAGCGGGTGACCTTGCCCGCCTTGATGCATGAGGTGCACACGCGCATGCGGCGGGGCGCCCCGTTCACCGTGGCCCGGACGACCTGGATGTTGGGGTTGAAGCGGCGTGGGGTGCGGTGATGCGAATGGGAGACGCGGTTGCCGAAACCCGGCCCCTTGCCGCAGATGTCGCAGACCGAAGCCACGGGATCGCTCCTGAGTGAGATCGAGATACAAGTGCCGCCCAGGCGCCGCCCGGGCCAGAAGTCGAAGGATATCCGACGGGGCCCCCGCGCGCGAACCGGTATCCCACGGTCCCCCGCGCGAAACGGCCGCAGCCTGCCCCGGCCCGGCTGGGCGGGCCCTGGCCGGCCCGGGCCCCGCGCGCCCGGCAGGCGTCATCGCCCCACGCCGCCTATTCTGAGGGGCCATGGCGGGTCTGGACGAATCGCTGCGGGACGTGCTCGGTGGCAAGGCTGCCAAGAAGCTCGACGAGGCGTTCGGCCTGCGGACCACCGGCGACCTGCTGCGGCATTACCCCCGGCGCTATGCCCAGCGCGGCGAGCTCACCGACCTCGCCGCGCTGCGAGACGGCGAGCATGTGACCGTCTTCGCCCAGGTGGCCAGGGTCTCGTCGCGGCGGATGCGAAACCGGCGCGGCCAGTTGCTCGAGGTGACGGTCACCGACGGCCAGGCGCGCCTGGCGCTGACGTTCTTCAACAAGGTGCAGATGTTCGAGCGGCAGCTCACCCCGGGCCGCCACGGCATGTTCGCCGGGCGGGTATCCACCTTCAAGGGCCAGCGGCAGCTCGCGCACCCCGAGTTCAAGCTGCTCGGCGCCGATGACGCGGCCCTCGCCGCCGAGTACGCGGCCGCGCTGATCCCGGTGTACCCGGCCAGCAAGGAGCTGTCCACCTGGGACATCGAGAAGTGCGTCCGGGTCCTGCTCGACACCCTGGGCGAAGTCGACGACCCGCTGCCCGCGCCGCTGCGCGACGAGCACGGCCTCATCGGGCTCGCCGACGCGCTGCGCGGCATTCACCGGCCCGCGGATATGGCCGAGGCCAACCGGGCCAGGACCCGGCTGAAGTGGGACGAGGCCTTCGTCCTGCAAGCGGTCCTGGCGCAGCGCCGCCGGGCCGCCGCCGCGCTGCCCGCGACCGCGCGCCCGCCCCGCGACGGCGGCCTGGCCAGCGCCTTCGAGGCCAGGCTCCCGTTCACCCTGACCGCGGGCCAGCGTGCGGTGGGCGAGGCCATCGGGGCCGACCTGGCCCGCGACCACCCCATGCACCGGCTGCTCCAGGGAGAGGTCGGATCGGGCAAGACCATCGTCGCGGTCCGGGCGATGCTCCAGGTGATCGACGCGGGGGGCCAGGCCGCGCTGCTGGCCCCGACCGAGGTGCTGGCCCAGCAGCACTACCGCTCGGTCAGCGATCTGCTCGGCCCGCTCGGCCAGGCCGGCACGCTGGGCGGCGCGGAGGTGGCGACCCGGGTAGCGCTGCTGACCGGCTCCCAGTCCGCCGCCGCCCGCCGGGAGGCGCTGCTGGACGCGGCGTCGGGCGCCGCGGGCATCGTGATCGGCACGCATGCGCTGCTCACCGACAACGTGCAGTTCGCCGAGCTCGGCCTGGTCGTGATCGACGAACAGCACAGGTTCGGCGTGGAGCAGCGCGACGCGCTGCGCGAGAAGGCATCGGACGCCCGGCCGCACGTGCTGGTGATGACCGCCACCCCGATCCCGCGAACGGTCGCCATGACCGTCTTCGGCGATCTGGACGTCTCCACGCTGACCGAGCTGCCGGGGAACCGGCCGCCGATCGCGACCCACGTCGTGCCCGTGCTGGAGAAGCCCAGGTACCTGGACCGCGCCTGGCAGCGGGTCCGCGAGGAGGCCGAGAAGGGCAGCCAGGCCTACGTGGTGTGCCCGCGGATCGGCGGGGAGGACGGCACCCCCACGTCCCGCCCGGCGGACTCGCCGGAGCCGGGCGGGGCCGAGGACGGCGGCGGCGTCCTGTTCGGCGAGGACGACGACGGCGAGCCTGGCCGTCCCCCGCTCGCCGTGCTGGACGTTGCCCCCTCCCTGGCGGACGGCCCGCTGGCCGGGCTGCGGGTGCGGATACTGCACGGACGGCTGCCAGCCGAAGAGAAGGACAAGACGATGCGGGCCTTCGCCGACGGATCGGCCGACGTGCTCGTGGCGACCACGGTCGTCGAGGTGGGCGTCGACGTGCCGAACGCGACCGTCATGGTCATCATGGATGCGGACCGGTTCGGCGTGTCCCAGCTGCACCAGTTGCGCGGCCGGGTGGGCCGGGGCAGCGAGCCCGGGCTCTGCCTCCTGGTGACCGAGGCTCCCGGGGGGAGCAAGGCGCGGGAGCGGGCCGAGGCCGTGGCCGCCACCCTTGACGGGTTCCGGCTCGCCGAGATCGACCTGGAGCAGCGCCGGGAGGGCGACGTGCTCGGCGCGGCCCAGGCCGGGCGGAAGAAGAGCCTGAAGTTGCTCAGCGTGCTCGCCGACGCCGACCTGATCGTCACGGCCCGCCAGGAAGCCACCGCCCTGGTGGACGCGGATCCCGGCCTGGCCGCCCACCCCGCGCTGGCCGCGGCCATCGCCGCGGCCCTCGACGAGGAGCAGGCGGAATTCCTGGAAAAGGCATGATGACCGCGCGCCTCCGCCCCCTCAGCCCGCCGCGTTTGCCGTGGTGGGCGCCTTCACGACACTCTTGTGTCGTGGCGGGCGCCAGCACGGCAATCGTCCCCGGGTGAACCTCGCTGGGCTGGCCCGGTGACGAGGATCATCGCGGGGGTGGCGCGGGGGCGGCGGCTGTCGGTGCCCGCGGGCACGCGCACCCGCCCGACCAGCGACCGCGCCAGGGAAGGGCTGTTCGCCACGATCACCGCGGTGCGCGGCCCGCTTCGGGAGGCCAGGTTCCTCGACCTTTACGCCGGGTCCGGCGCGGTCGGCCTGGAGGCGCTGTCCCGCGGCGCGGCGCGGGCGCTGTTCGTGGAGTCCGATCCCGCTGCCGCCCGGGTGATCCGCGACAACATCGCGGCCGTCGGCCTGCCCGGCGGGGACGTGATCACCGCGGCGGCCGGCCCGGTGCTGCGCCGCGGGCCCGGCGGCGAGGCCGCGTTCGACGTCGTGGTGGCCGATCCGCCGTACGCGGCCGGCGACGACGAGGTCACCGCGATGCTGGTGGCGCTGGCCGGGCACGGCTGGCTGGCGGCCGGGGCCCTGCTGGCGGTCGAGCGCGCTACCCGGTCCGGCCCGGTCCTCTGGCCACCGGGCTACCGTCCAGACCGGTCCCGCCGATACGGCGAGGCGACCTTCTGGTACGGTCTCGCCGCAGGCTAGTGGTCTTCGCGGCGGCCGATCGCTACCCCGGCCCGCCGCCCGGGGCCCCGCCTGTCTCCGTGGGCGGCCTGTACGGAAGGACGGGATGCGCGTGGGCCGTGTCGTCTGCCCGGGCTCCTTCGATCCGGCGACCAACGGGCACCTCGACATCATCCGCCGCGCCTCGCTGCTGCACGACGAGGTCATCGTGGTCATCGGGGCCAACCTGGCCAAGCATGGCCTGTTCACGGTCGAGGAGCGGGTGAGCATGCTGAAAGAGGTGACCAGCGAGCTGCCCAACGTCTCGGTGGACACGTTCCGGGGCCTGCTGGTGGATTTCTGCCGGGCGCACGGGGTGTCGGCGATCGTCAAGGGCCTGCGCGCGGTCAGCGACTTCGAGTACGAGATGGAGATGGCGCAGATGAACTACCGTCTCGCCGAGATCGAGACGCTGTTCATGACCGCCAACCCGCTCTATTCGTTCCTGCGCTCCAGCCTGGTGCGGGAGATCGCCACGTACGGCGGAGACGTCAGGTCCCTGGTGCCCGCGCCGGTGGAGGCGCGGCTGCGGGCGAAGCTGGCCGCCCCGGACCGCGGTTAGGGCGTGTCCCGTGGATCTTTGCCGTCGCGAGCGGCGGTCCCGGGGGGATCGGATCGCAAGGCGGAGGAGGAGCCCATAGTGGTTCTATGGGCGACGACGATCCCGGGGCCCCCGGCGAAAACGCGCCAGCGTTTTCGTTGGGGTGGGGCTGCGCAGCGAGCCCCACCCGCCTCCCCATCCCCCTTCACGGGCGCCGCCAGAGCGGGGGCGGGCGCGAAGCGCGGGGGCGGGGAAAGCAGAGCGGGCAGGGGGTTTGCGGGACACGCCCTAGCCCCGCCGGCCGGCGGCGCCGCTGCCAGCGGCCTCGGATTGGGCTTCCGCTTGCAGGCCCCGGTAAAATGTGGTGTCAACGATCTGCTCACTACCTGAATTTGTCATGCCTTCATACCGACGGACCACCGGCGCCCGTACCAACCCCCGCGGGCCACTGGTTTTCGATACCCGGAGCCTCGACCGCGGCCCGGGATCGGCGCGCACCGAGACCCGGACCGCGCCTGCTCCCGCGCACCTGCACACCGGCATGGCGTGGATTCCCGAAGGCGCGGACCTGGACCTGGAGGTACGCCTCGAGTCGGTGACCGAGGGCGTGCTCGTCACGGTCAAGGCGACGGCACCGGTGGCCGGCGAATGCGCCCGGTGCCTCGAGCCGGTAGCCGAAACGGTCACAGTACTGTGCCGGGAGCTTTTCAGTTATGAGCAAAACGGCGGGGATGGCGACGAGGACGGGTACTCTCTGGACGGGGACCTGCTCGATCTTGAGCCGGCCCTCCGAGATGCACTGGTTCTCGCGTTGCCGCTCGCGCCGCGGTGCCAGGAAGACTGCCCCGGGCTGTGCGCCGAATGCGGCGTACGGCTTGCCCAGGCGGGCGCCGAACACCACCACGGCCCGGCCCCGGACCCCCGGTGGGCAGCTTTGCGGCAGATCACGATGCAGGCAGGACCGGACGGTACGCCCGTGCCGGGGATAGGTGAGGAGAACGCACGTGGCCGTCCCTAAGCGGAGGATGTCACGCAGCAACACCAGGTCGCGGCGCGCTAAGTGGAAGGCCACGGCGCCGGCGCTGGTGCGCTGCCCGCAGTGCCGGGATCCGAAGCTGCCCCATACCGCATGCCCGACTTGTGGCACCTACAACCGCCGTCAGGTGATCACGCCGGCGTCGTGAAGCGCAGCGCGAGATTACCGGGCGGTCCTACCCGCCACGTGGTCATCTCTGCCGGGCGGTCAGGCAGGCGCCCCCGGAGAGGCCATGGGGAGGAGGACATCATGAAGGTCGCAGCCGAGCACCAGCCAGGTGCCGGCCAGCCCGACGCCACCGAACTGTTGCGGGTCCTTGACGCGGGCCTGTCGCCCGGGCTGCTGGAGCGTGCCCTGACCCACCGCTCGTTCGCCTACGAGAACGGTGGCCTGCCCACCAACGAACGGCTGGAGTTCCTCGGCGACTCGGTTCTTGGCCTGGTCGTCACCGACGCGCTGTTCCGCGGTTACCCCGACCTGCCCGAAGGGCACCTGGCCAAGCTGCGCGCCGCGGTCGTCAACATGCGGGCGCTGGCGAGCGTGGCCCGCGGGCTGAGGCTCGGCGACTACGTGCGCCTCGGCCGCGGCGAGGACGGCACCGGCGGCCGGGACAAGTCCTCGATCCTCGCCGACACCCTGGAAGCGGTGATCGGCGCCGTCTACATCGAACGTGGGCTGCCCGAGGCGTCCGCGCTCGTGCACCGGCTCTTCGACCCCGTCATCGCGCGGTCGGCCAGGCTGGGCGCCGGCCTGGACTGGAAGACCTCGCTCCAGGAACTCACCGCGTCCGGGGTCCTCGGCGTGCCCGAGTACCAGGTCGAGGAGAGCGGCCCCGACCACCAGAAGTCCTTCCGTGCCGTGGTCCGGGTGGGCGGGCACGTGTACGGGACCGGGGAGGGGCGGTCCAAGAAAGAGGCGGAGCAGCAGGCGGCCGAAACCGCATGGAACGCCATCAGCAACGGTGAGACTCCCCCGGCGTGAACCACGCCGGCGAACCGGGCCAGGAGAGCATCCGGCCCAGGCCGGGCAGGCGGGCGCCGGGGCGGCCGGTGACCCGGACGCGGGGGATGCCGGGCCGTCCGCCGGGCGCCGGGGCACCCGCGAAGCGGCCGGGCACCGGGATGAACCGGAGCAGCGCGATGCACCGGGGAACCGCCAGGCCGGAACGCCCGGCCCGGCGGAGTGACGGGTGCCTGAGCTACCCGAGGTCGAAGTCGTCCGCAGCGGCCTGGAGCGGCACGTCGCCGGGCGCACGATCGGCTCGGTCGAGGTTCTTCACCCGCGCGCCATCCGGCGGCACGCCGCCGGCGCCGCCGACTTCGAAGCCGCCACCCAGGGGCTTACGGTCACCGCGGCCCACCGGCGCGGCAAGTACCTGTGGCTGCCGGTGGCCCAGGAGGGGTCGGTGGCCGAGGACGCCCTCCTCGCCCACCTGGGCATGAGCGGCCAGTTGCTGCTCGTTGAGCCCGATCAGCCGGTTTCGCCACACGTCCGGATCCGGTTCACGTTCACCGACGGCGGGCCCGACCTCAGGTTCACCGACCAGCGGACGTTCGGCCACATCATGCTGGCCCGTGGCGGGGCCGTCCTGCCGGCCCCGATCGCCCACATCGCCCCCGACCCACTGGAGCCCGCCTACGACGAGGCGGCGCTGCTGGCCCGGCTGGCCACCCGGCGTAGCGGCATCAAGCGCGCCCTGCTGGACCAGTCACTGGTGAGCGGCGTCGGCAACATCTACGCGGACGAGGCGCTGTGGCGGGCCGGGACCCACTGGGACCGGCTCGCCGCGAACCTGCGGCGGGCCGATGCCTCCCGGCTGCTGGCCGCCGTGCGGGAGGTGCTGACGGAAGCGCTGACCGCGGGCGGCACCTCGTTCGACAGCCTGTACGTGAACGTGAACGGGGAGAGCGGCTACTTCGGCCGGTCACTGGCGGTATACGGGCGGGAGGGCGAACCGTGCCCGCGATGCGGCGCGCCGATCCGGCGTGATCCGTTCATGAATCGGTCGGCGTATAGCTGCCCGGTCTGCCAGCCCCGCCCGCGTTCCCGAGCGGGTGGCCGTGACCTGCGGCGTCGCTCAACTTGACCTGATACCCGTGGTGGTGCGATCCTTGATGGGTCACCTTGCGCGCACCTATGCAAACTTTCACATGTGCGCCCACTCTGGTCACTCAGTGTGGAGGACCCACTACAATGGCGAAGGCTCTACTCGGCCACGTCGGCGGGCCTGATCCCCGCATAGTATCCGAAATGCGCCGCCTGCAACGGCGCGTGCATGACCTGGAGGCCGAACTGGCCAGAGTCCAGGAGGAGAAAGACGTGCTCGCCGCCGAGGTCAGTCACGGGCTGCTCGTAACTGGCCGGGAGCGCGAACCAGCGCTCACCTGATCTGCCGGTCTACCTCGGACGATCCAGGGACGCCGCGATGCGGCGTCCCTTCTTCGTCGGGGGCGTGGCTCAGCCTGCTCGGCGCCTTCGCCTTCGGCCCCCGCCGATGCTAGCCCGGGGGGCCGAGCCCCCCGGACCCCCACGATTGGTGGTGCGGTCGGCTGTCAGCGTCTGGTTGGGAGTGGGCTCGCGTCTTGGGCCGAGCCCCCCGGGGCTCTGCGATTGGTGTGCTGGTCGGCTGTCTGCGTCTGGTTGGGAGTGGGCTCGCGTTTTGGGACCGGGCCCCCTGGACCCCCACGGTCGGGTTGCGGGTCGGCTGTCCGCGTCCGGTTGGGAGTGGGCTCGCGTCCTGGGCCGAGCCCCCCGGGCTCCGCAATTGGGGTGCCGCTAGGGCGTTCAGCGCCTGCTCTCGGGCGGCTCTGGCGGTCCGGGTCAAATATCCGTAATGCTGGGGATTTGGGCCGGTTGTCACCCGGCCCGGGCCCGGCTACAGGCCGCCGGGTAGGGCGTGTTGGCCACGGGAGTCGGCCGCAGGACCGAGAATTGAGGGGGCGTCCTGCGCCGTGCACCGCCCCGCGCACGGCACACGGCCCGAAGACACGTGAATCGCGAGTAAACGCCGCTGGTCGCGGTAGTGTGCCGGGAGGCTTGCCGGTTGGGCGCCCCCGCCACCCGGCCGGCCAGCGGTCATGACCGAGCCCGGCGGGGGCCATGACCGGACGGGGAGGGAGAGCCCGCGGGTGTATGTGAAAAGCCTCACCCTGCGCGGGTTCAAGTCCTTCGCCTCGGCCACCTCGCTGCGGTTCGAGCCCGGTATCACCTGCGTCGTGGGACCCAACGGGTCGGGCAAGTCGAACATCGTCGACGCCTTCGCCTGGGTGATGGGCGAGCAGGGTGCCAAGAGCCTGCGCGGCGGCAAGATGGACGACGTCGTCTTCGCCGGCACCGCCTCCCGGCCGCCGCTCGGGCGCGCCGAGGTCACGCTGACCATCGACAACACCGACGGCGCGCTCCCCATCGACTACACCGAAGTGACGATCAGCCGCCTGCTGTTCCGGTCCGGGCAGAGCGAGTACGCCATCAACGGGAACCAGTGCCGGCTCCTCGACGTCACCGAACTCCTGTCCGACTCCGGCCTGGGCCGGGAGATGCACGTCATCGTCGGCCAGGGCCAGCTCGACGAGGTGCTGCACGCCGGGCCGGAGGCCCGCCGGGCCCTGATCGAGGAGGCAGCCGGGGTTCTCAAGCACCGCAAGCGCAAGGAAAAGGCGTTGCGGAAGCTGGAGGCGATGCAGGTCAACCTCACCCGGCTGGTCGACCTCACCGGCGAGCTGCGCCGCCGCCTCGGGCCGCTGGGGCGGCAGGCGGCGATCGCCCGCCGGGCCGCGGCGATCCAGGCGGACCTGCGGGACGCCAGGCTGCGCCTGCTCGCCGACGACTTCGCGGGCACCGCGACCGCGCTCGAACGCGGCGAGGCCGACGAGGCCGCCGCGCTGGCGCGCCGGGCCGAGCTGGAGAACGCGCTGGCCCAGGCCCGCGCCCACGAAACGGCGCTCGACGCCGACGAGCTGGAGCACGCGCCCAGGCTGGAGGCGGCGCTCGGCACCTGGTTCGAGCTCTCCGCGCTTGCCGAACGGCTGCGCGGGGTGGCCAACCTCGCCCGCGAACGCCACGCCCTGCTGGCCGCCGACGCCGGCCCGGGCCGCCCGGGCCGGGATCCCGCCGAACTCGAGGCCGAGGCCGCGGCGCTGCGCGAGCAGGAGGCGGGCCTCGGCGAGGCGCTCGAGGCCGCCCACGCCGCTCTGGCACAGGCGGCCGGGGTGCGCACGGCCGCGGAGGCGGACCTCGCCGCGGCGGAACGGCTGCTCGCCGAGCACGCCCGGGAGGCCGCCGCGCTGGCCGACCAGCTCGCCAGGCTGCGCGGGCAGGTGGGCGCGGCCCGCAGCCGGGTCGCGGCCAGCGAGGAGGAGGCGGCCCGCCTGGCCGACGCCATCGAGCAGGCCAGGTCCCGGGCCAGGACCGCCCAGCAGGAGCACGAGGAAGCCCAGGAGATAGCCGCCAGCGGCAGCGATGACCGGGCCGGCCTCGCCGCCACGCACGAGCAGGCCGCCGCGGCGCTCGCCGCCAGTTCAGAGCTGGTCGCGCACTGCCGCGCCGCGGAACGGGTGGCCAGTGCCGAGCGCGCCGCGCTCGCCGCCCGTGGCCAGGCACTCGAGGAGGGCCTGCGCGCCGTCCAGGAGGGCACCGACGCCGCGGCGGCGCTGCTCGCCGACCCCCGGTGGGCCGGGCACGTGCTCGGCGGGGTGGCCGCCCTGCTGACGGTCGCCGAAGGCGCCCAGGAAGCCATCACCGCGGCGCTCGGCGGTGCCGCCGACGCCGTTGCCGTGGCCGGCCTCGACGCCGCGGTCGCGATCCTGCACGGGCTCAAGGACACGAGCGCCGGGACGACCGGGCTTGTTATCACCGGCGTCGGCCCCGGGCCAGGCCAGCCTGGGACCGGCCCCGGACGGACGCCGGCGCAGCGCCCGGCGGCCGACCTGCCATCCGGCGTAATGCCCGCAATAGAGCTGGTGAAAGCGCCGGGAGAGCTGTCAGCCGCGCTGGCCGGACTGCTCGACGGGGTCGTGGTGGCCGGCGACCTCGACCAGGCTCGCGAACTGGTCCGCGCCCGGCCTGAGCTGCGGGTGGTCACCAGGGACGGCGACCTGCTCGGCGCGCACTGGGCGCACGGCGGGTCGGCGCGGCCGCCGAGCATGCTGGCGATGCGCGCCGCGGCCGAGGAGGCGGCAGGCGGCCTCCAGGGCGCCGAGCGGGCCGCGCAGGAGGCCGCGACCCGGCTGGCCGACGCGGTGGCGCGGGAGGAGCGGGACCGCGAGGCGGTGGCCCAGGCGCTGGCCGGGGCGCGGGCCGCGGACAAGGCCGCGGCCGAGTCCTCCGGGCGGCTGGGCCGGCTGGCCGGCGCGGCGCGGGCAGCCCAGGAGGAAGCCGCCCGGCTGGAGACGGCGATCGAGGCGGTCGGCAAGCAGCGCGAGCGCGACCTGGTCGCGCTGGCCGCCCTCACCACCAGGCTCGCCGAGGCCGAGGAGGGCGAGCGGGACGCCGACGGCGCCGGTGCGCCCGCCGGCCCGGCCAGCGCCGGGGACCCCGGCGTGCCGGACCGGGACGCCCTGGCCGGGCGGGCCAGCGCCGCCAGGGAAGCCGAGACGGAGGCCCGGCTCGAGGTCAGGACCGCCGAGGAGCGGCTGCGGGCGATCGCGGGCCGCGCGGACGCCCTGGCCGGAGCCGCGGCCCGGGAGCGCAGGGCGGCCGAGGCCGCGGTGGCCCGGCGCCGGCTCCGCGCCCAGCAGGCGGAGGTCGCTGGGGCCGTGGCCGCCGGAGCGGACCTGGCGCTTGCCCGGATCGCCGGCTCGCTGGCCACCGCCCAGGCGGAGCGGGAGACGGCCGAGCAGGCGAGCAAGGGCCGGGCGGAAGCCCTCAAGGAGGTCCGGGCGCGGGTCCGGGCCCTCGCGGCCGACCTGGACCGGGTGGTGGACACCGCGCACGGCGCCGAGGTCGGCCTTGCTGAGCAGCGGATGAGGCTGGAACAGGTCGCGGCCCGGGCCGCCGAGGAGTTCGGCGTGGACGCCGCCGTTCTCGTCGCCGACTACGGGCCAGACGTGCCCGTGCCGGTGCCCGACGAACCTGACCCCGCCGCCGAACGCGGCCGCGGCCGGCCGCGGGCGGCGCGGAACGGCGCGGGACCAGCCGAGCCCGCCGCGCAGGCCGAGCTGACGGACGTCAGCGGCACGGAGCAGCAGCCGGTGCCGGACGGCCAGGGCGCGCCGCGGGGCGACGGCGAGGGGCCTGCGGAAGGGCCGCGGCCGGAAGAGGGGACCCCGGCTCCGGTGGAGCTACGCACGATCCCCTACGTCCGTGCCGAACAGGAGAAGCGCGCCGCCACCGCGCAGCGCCAGCTCGATCAGCTCGGCAAGGTGAACCCGCTTGCGCTGGAGGAGTTCGCGGCGCTTGAGGAACGCCACCAGTTTCTTGCCACTCAGCTCGAAGACCTGAAGAAGACGCGCCGTGACCTGCTGACCGTGGTCAAGGAGGTCGATGACCGGGTCCAGCAGGTGTTCGCGTCGGCCTTCGAGGACACCGCCGCCGAGTTCGAGCGCATCTTCGCCCGGCTGTTCCCCGGCGGCGAGGGCAGGCTGGTGCTGACCGAGCCCGACGACATCCTGGCCACCGGCATCGACGTCGAGGCCAGGCCGCCGGGCAAGAAGGTGAAGCGGCTCTCGCTGCTGTCCGGCGGGGAGCGGTCGCTGACCGCGATCGGCTTCCTGCTGGCCATCTTCATGGCCCGCCCGTCACCGTTCTACGTGCTCGACGAGGTCGAGGCGGCGCTGGACGACACCAACCTGCAACGGCTGCTGGCGATCTGCGAGGAGCTGCGCAGCACGTCCCAGCTGATCATCGTCACGCACCAGAAGCGGACCATGGAGATCGCCGACGCGCTCTACGGGACCAGCATGCAGGGGGACGGCGTGTCCACCGTGGTGAGCCAGCGGCTGCGGGAGCGGGAGCGGGCCTGACCGGTGTGACCATGCCGCGGGCGTCTGCGAGACTGGGGCCGTTATGGAGTACTTGATCATTGTCATCGCCCTCGTCGTCGTGGCCGCGATCGCCGGCGGCGCCATGCTCGTGCGCTCCAGGCGCCGGGCCGTCCCGCCCGCGGCGCCGCCGGAGGAGGTGCCCTCGGCGCCCGCCGCGCCGCCCGCGGCGCCACCCGCCCGGGGCCCGGAGGCGCAGGCCGGTGCCGCACCGTCGGCCCCCGCTCCGGTCGTGGCCGGGCCGCCCGCCGCCCCGGCCGAGGCGCCGCCGCAGCCACTGGCAGGCCGGATGGCCCGGCTGCGGGGCCGCCTCGCGCGGTCCCAGACCGGCTTCGGCTCGGTGCTGCTCAACCTGCTGTCCCGGGACGCGCTCGACGAGCAGGGCTGGGAGGAGATCGAGGACACGCTGGTCACCGCCGACCTCGGCGCGGCGCCCGCGCGGCAGCTGGTCGACGAGCTGCGCACCCAGGTCCGGGTCGGCGGCGTCCGGGGTGGCGACGAGGTGCGCACCCTGCTGCGCGACGACCTCATCAAGCAGGTCGGCGACGGCATGGACCGGTCGCTGCACACCGCCAGGCACGGCGACCGGCCCGCGGTGATCCTCATGGTGGGGGTCAACGGCACCGGGAAGACGTCCACCTGTGGCAAGCTGGCCCGCGCCCTGATCGGCGAGGGGCACACGGTGGTGCTGGGCGCCGCGGACACCTTCCGCGCCGCCGCCGCCGACCAGTTGCAGACCTGGGGGGAGCGGGTCGGGGCCCGGGTGGTCCGCTCGGACCGGGAGGGCGCGGACCCGGCGAGCGTCGCGTTCGACAGCGTCCGGGAGGGGATCGAGGACCGGGCGGACGCCGTCATCGTGGACACGGCGGGGCGGCTGCACACCAAGACCGGCCTGATGGATGAGCTCGGCAAGATCAAGCGGGTCATCGAGCGGCAGGCCACCGTGGACGAGGTCCTGCTCGTGCTCGACGCCACCACCGGGCAGAATGGCCTGCGCCAGGCCCGGGTGTTCGCGGAGGCCGTGGATATCACCGGGATCGTGCTGACCAAGCTGGACGGGACCGCCAAGGGCGGCATCGTCGTGGCGGTGCAGCGCGAGCTCGGGGTGCCGGTCAAGCTGGTCGGCCTGGGCGAGGGGCCGGACGACCTGGCCCCGTTCGAGCCCGCCACGTTCGTCGACGCCATCCTCGGTTAGTTACCGCCGGCTCTGTTTCCGCCCGGGGCGCCATTTACGAACGTAATTAGCAGTGAGCGGGACGCCGCGACCCCAATTACGAATAATGCTAGTAAATGGCCTCCGCGTGGGCCGGCCCAGATCCTTACCGATACGTGCGGAATCCGGCCGTGCTTTACTCTATGCTTTAATACACGTTCATTTAGCCGAGCCCGTGCCGGGGGGGTGCGTGCGTTGGACGTCCAACGTCTGCGGGATTCCTTTGCCAGAGTGGCGATGCACGGCGATGCCGTTCCGCTGTTCTTCTACTCCGATCTGTTCTTGCGCCATCCCGAGGTCCGGGACCTCTTCCCCGCCTCGATGACGGTCCAGCGCGACCGGTTCCTGCACGCGCTCGCGACGATCGTCGCCCAGGTGGACAACCTCGACGGGCTGCGTGACTACCTGCGCGGGCTCGGGCGCGACCACCGCAAGTTCGGCGCGCTGGCCGGCCACTTCCCGGCCGTGCGGATCAGCCTGCTCGCCACTCTGGCGCACTTCAGCGAGGACGCCTGGACGCCGGAGTTATCGCAGGACTGGAAGGCCGCCTACGACGCCGTGGCCGAGATCATGATCGCGGCGGCGCAGGAGGATGCGGCGCAGCACCCCGCGTTCTGGGAGGCGACCGTCGTCGACCACGAACTGCGCCGCTTCGACATCGCCACGTTCCGGGTCGTCACCTCGGAGCCGCTTGCCTACCTGCCCGGCCAGTCGGTGACGATGGAGTCCGAGGCCCGCCCCCGGATGTGGCGGCTGTATTCGATGGCCAACGCGCCGCGGGACGACCAGACGATCGACTTCCACGTGCGCATGGTCGACGGCGGCGCGCTCAGCATGGTGCTCACCCGGGGCCTGGCGGTCGGCTCGCGGCTGCGGATCGGGGCGCCGCTGGGGACCTTCACGTTCGACACCCGTTCCGGACGGGACGTCCTGCTGGTGGCCGGAAGCACCGGCCTGGCGCCGATCAAGGCCATCGTGGACCAGATCGCCACGCTGGACGACCCGCCGCAGGTGCACCTGTTCTTCGGCGCACGCACCGCGGACGGCCTCTACGACTTGACCGACCTGGAGAAGATGACCACCGGCTTCCCCTGGCTGAGCCTGACCCCGGTGGTGTCCGGCGAGCCGGGGTTCGCCGGTGAGCGCGGCCCGGTGGCCGACGTGGTGGCCCGGGCCGGCGGCTGGCGAGACCGCGACGCCTACGTGGCTGGGCCGACTGGGATGGTCGAGGCGACGGTTGGCCGCCTCACCGCCATAGGCGTGCCAGCCAGCCAGGTCCATGTAGAAGATTTCGGCTGGAGTGAGTCATGACCGTCATTTCCCGCACCGACGAGCGGCTGACGCCCGACCTGGTGCAGTCGATCACGTTCCCAACCTCCCGGCTGGGCCGGCGTGGGTTCGACGAGGACCACGTGCGGGCGTTCTGCGCGCACGTGGAACAGGAACTCGTCACGCTGCTCAACGAGAAGGCGGCGCTGTGGGAAGAGGTCGAACGGCTGCGGCGGCGGATCCTGGGCGACGCCGAGGAGGCGCCCGGGTACCGGCCGGAGGACGCCCACGTCCAGGCGGTTCGCATCCTGTCCAACGCACAGCAGACGGCGGACCGTTACGTGGCCGACGCCCAGCAGTACAGCAGGCAGCTCGCCGAGGACGCCAGGCGGCGCAGGGACGAGGTGCTGACCGAGGCCAGGGCCCACGCCGAGCGGGTGCTCGAAGAGGCACACCAGCAGGCCAGCAGGGCGGCCGCCGTGGCGATGTCCGGCGGCGACCCGCTGACCGACGACGGCCGGGCCGACCTGCAGGGCGAGCTCGCCTACCTGCGGACGTTCAGCGACGTGTACCGCAACCACCTGCGCGCCTACCTGGAGGCGCTGCTGCGCAACGTGGAGGAATGGGAGCGGGCGGAGAAGTCCTCCCTGGCCGCGGCCCGCGCGGACCTGCCTCCTGTGCATCCCCCCGGCGTCTAGCGGGCCGTCTGCCGGGCAGCCCTGCCCGGTGGCGGCTCGTCGTGGCCGGCGTAGCGGAGTCGCACCCGGGCCGCCTGGGCGGGGGAGCGCTCCCGGGCCTCAGCGGTTCAGGACGTCGTTCCGGGCGCTGTCCACGATGGCGCCGATCGCCGCGATGTCGGGTTCGGCCACGCCGAGTTCGCGGAGCGTGGCGGCGAGGTGGCCGATGACCGCGTCGACGTGTTCGTCGCCCAGCCCGGGCAGGCGGGAGTGCGCGGTGCGCAGGTCGGCGCCGGTGTAGTTGTTCGGGCCGCCCAGTGCAATCGTGAGAAAAGCCGCCTGCTTCGCGATCTGCCGGTCCATATCGATATCGTCAAAATAGGGCGCAAGGAGCGGATCGCCCAGAACCTTACGGTAGAAGAGCTCGGTCGCGGCGCCGATCGCGGGCGAGCCGCCTATCCGTTCAAAGAAGGATGCTTGGGTCATGTATGGGTTATAGCTTCCGGTCCCGGGCATGACAAGCGGCTCCGGTATTTTCCCCGTATTACACGATACTTCCCATAACAACTAATTTAATAAGGAGAATGGTAGCCGTGGCCGGCGGCGTGCCTGGCCGGGGGCCTGCCTGGCTGGGCGGGCCTGGCTGCGGCGAAACACGTGCGTAACATGCCGGCGCGGCGTTTCACCGGGCCGAAACACCTCGTAACCTCCCGCGAAACGCCGCCGGGGGACGCTGGGGCGCAGCGCAGGTGCCCGAGAGGTGGGTCGCATGAAGCTCATCACCGCCGTGATCAAGCCGTTCAAGCTGGATGAGGTGAAGTCCGCGTTGCAGGCCTTCGGGGTGCAGGGGATGACCGTCAGCGAGGCGAGCGGATACGGCCGCCAGCGCGGCCACACCGAGGTGTACCGGGGCGCGGAGTACCAGGTCGACCTGGTACCGAAGGTGCGGCTCGAGGTGCTCTGCGACGACGAGGACGCCGACGACCTGATCGGCGTCGTGGTCAAGGCCGCGCAGACCGGGCGGATCGGGGACGGCAAGGTCTGGTGCGTCCCGGTGGAGACGGTGGTGCGGGTGCGCACCGGAGAGCGTGGCCCGGGAGCCCTGTGAGGGACAGCACCCGGCCCGGCCGCCTTGTCTCGTTCGCGGCTGACCGCGAACGGCGCACGGTGACCACCGATCGCTGGCTCGCCTCCCTGCTGGGCAGCGAGCCCGGCGTGGCGCTGGTTGCCGTCGGCGGGTACGGGCGGCGCGAGCTGCTGCCCGGCAGCGACCTCGACGTGCTGCTGCTGCACGGCGCCCGGCCGGGTATCGCGGCGCTGGCGGACCGCATCTGGTACCCGATCTGGGACTCGGGCACCCGGCTGGACCACGCCGTCCGCCGCCCGGCCGATGCCCGCAGGGTGGCCCGCCGCGACGTGCGGGTCGCGCTTGGGCTGCTGCACGCCCGCCACGTCGCCGGGGACCCGAAACTGACCAGCGAGCTGCGCCTCGGCGCGCTCGCGGACTGGCGGGCGGCCGCCCGGACCCGGCTTGCCGAGGTGCAGGCGCTGCACGTGGAGCGGACCGCGCGGTCCGGCGAACTGGCCTTCCTGCTCGAACCCGACCTCAAAGAGGCCAGGGGCGGGCTGCGGGACGCCGAGGCCATCTACGCGGTCGCGGCCGCGTGGGTCGCGCCGGGCCCCGGGCCGCGGGCCCGCGCGGCTCAGGAGGCCATCCTGGACACCCGGCACGCGCTGCACGAGGTGACCGGCCGCGCCACCGACCGGCTGGTGCTCCAGGAGCAGGACGAGGTGGCAGGCGTGCTCGGCCTGGCCGACGCGGACGCACTGCTGTGCCGCCTGGCCGGGGCCGCGCGCACCATCGCGTATTCCCTCGATCAGTCGTTCCGCCAGGCGCAGCGCAGCCGGCCGGGGGCCGCGCCGCCGCCGGCTGCCGCCGGTCTGGACGGTGCCGCCGCACCGGGCGGCGCTGCTGGCGCGGGCGCCGCGCTGGACGGCGCTGCGCTGGACGGCCCCGGGCTGGACCGCGCTGTGTTCGGCGGCCCTGCGCTGGACGGTCCTGTGCGCGACGGCACCGTCCCGGACGGTCCCGCCGGGCCGGAATCGGCCGGTGGGGCGGCGAAGGGGACCTGGGCCCGGGGCGGGCGCTTTCGCGGCGGCCGCGGCCGGGCCGGGCCGCGCCGCCCGCTCGCGGACGGCCTGGTCGAGCAGGACGGGGAGGTCGTGCTGGCCCGGTCGGCCGATCCCGGTGCCGACCCGGTGCTCCCGCTGCGCGCGGCCGCCGCGGCGGCCGAGGCGGGCCTGCCGCTCGCGCCGCGCACGCTGGCCCGGCTCCAGGACTGCCCGCCGCTGCCCGTGCCCTGGCCGCCCGGCGCGCGGGACGCCCTCGCCACCCTGCTCGGCGCGGGCCGGGCCGCCATCGGCGTCTGGGAGGCGCTCGACCAGGAGGGCATGCTGCCCGACCTGATTCCCGACTGGGACCGGGTCAGGAACCGGCCGCAGCGCAACCCGCTGCACACCTTCACCGTGGACCGGCACCTGGTCGAGACCGCCGCGTATGCGGCCGCGCTGACCAGGGACGTGGCGCGCCCGGACCTGCTGTTGTTCGCCGCGCTGCTGCACGACATCGGCAAGGGCTGGCCGGGCGACCACCGGATCACCGGCGAGGTTGTGGCGCGGGACACCACGCGCCGGATGGGCCTGGCGGAGGCCGACACCGAACTGGTGGCCAGCGCGGTCCGGCATCACCTCCTGCTGCCACACATGGCCACCCGGCGTGATCTCGACGACCCGGAGACCGTGGCCCAGGTGGCGACGATCGTGGGCAGCCCGCCGCTGCTGGAGATGCTGCACGCCCTGGCGATCGCGGATGGCCAGGCCACCGGGCCCGCCGCATGGAACGACTGGAAGGCGGGCCTGGTGGCCGACCTGGTGCGCCGGGTCGCCGCGGTGCTGGGCGGCGAGCCGGCGCCGGCTCCGCTGCCGCTCAGCGCCGCGCAGATCGCGCTGGCCGAGGCGGGCCAGCCGGCCGCCCTGGTCGCCGGCTCCGAGGTGACGGTCGTCGCGCCCGACCGCCCCGGGCTGCTGTGGCGGGCCGCGGCCGTGCTCGCCTCACACCGGCTCGCCGTGCGGTCGGCGAACGCGACCTCGCACGGCGCGATGGCGGTGACCGCGTTCACGGTCGCTCACCCGTACGGCGACCCACCGGATGCCGCGCTGGTCACCTCGGACCTGCGCCGGGCCCTGGCAGGCGACCTGGACGTGACGGCCCGGCTGGAGCGGCAGGGGCGGGCCGCCGCGCCGCCGCCGTCGCCGGGCCGCGCGGCTCTCGCGCCGCGCAGTGCTAGCCTCGACCCCGCCGCCCCGCCCAAGGTCACCCTGGTCGACGACGCGTCCAGGACCGCAACCGTGGTCGAGGTGCGGGCGCACGACGCCCCGGGCCTGCTCTGGCGGATCGGCCGTGCCCTGGGCGAGTGCGGTCTCGACGTGCGCGCGGCCCGGGTGGAGACGCTCGGCGCCGAGGCGGTGGACGTCTTCTACGTCGCCGGCCCGGATGGTGGCCCGGTCAACGATGCCCCGACCCGCGGCCGGATCGCCGCCCAGGTCCTGGCCGCGCTGACGGCTTGACGCCCTGCTACCGGCACCTGGGCGTGCCCCGCAGATCCATAGATCTGCTGGGGATGCCCTAGCCTGGAGTTCGTGTTCGAGACTCTCTCCGACCGGCTGACTCAGGTCTTTTCCTCGCTGCGGGGCAAGGGCAAGCTGTCGGCTGCCGACATTGACGCGACCCTCCGCGAGATCCGCATCGTCCTGCTCGAGGCGGACGTCGCTCTGCCGGTGGCCAGGCAGTTCATCAACCGGGTGAGGGAGCGGGCAACCTCTGAAGAGGTCTCCGCCGCGCTCAACCCGGCCCAGCAGATCATCAAGATCGTCCACGACGAACTCGTGGAGATCCTCGGCGGCGAGGCACGCAGGCTGCAGTTCGCCAAGGTTCCGCCCACCGTGATCATGCTGGCTGGCCTGCAGGGAGCGGGCAAGACCTCGCTGGCGGCGAAGCTGGCGTTGTGGCTGAAGGAGCAGGGCAACACGCCGTTGCTGGTGGCCGCCGACCTCCAGCGGCCGAACGCGGTGCAGCAGTTGCAGGTCCTCGGCGAACAGGCCGGGGTCCCCGTGTTCGCGCCAGAGCCGGGCAACGGGGTCGGCGACCCGGTAGCGGTGGCCCGCCAGTCCATCGACGAGGCCAGGCATAAGCTGCACAACACCGTCGTGATCGACACGGCGGGCCGGCTGGGCATCGATGCGGAGATGATGGCCCAGGCGGCCGCCATCGCCGAAGCCACCGACCCCGACGAGATCCTGTACGTCGTCGACGCGATGATCGGCCAGGACGCGGTGACCACCGCGCAGGCGTTCCTCGACGGAGTCGGTTATGACGGCGTCGTGCTGACCAAGCTGGACGGCGACGCTCGGGGCGGTGCCGCCCTCTCGATCGCCCAGTTGACCGGCCGGCCCGTGATGTTCGCCTCCACCGGCGAGAAACTCTCCGACTTCGACGTCTTCCACCCCGACCGGATGGCCTCCCGCATCCTCGACATGGGCGACATGCTCACGCTCATCGAGCAGGCGGAGAAGGCGTTCGACGCCGAGCAGACCTCGGCCATGGCCGGCAAGCTGGTGTCGGGCGAGGGCTTCACGCTGGAAGACTTCGTCGAGCAACTGGCCATGGTCCGCAAGCTCGGGCCGATCGGCAACCTGCTCGGGATGCTGCCGGGTGCGGCGCAGAACCGGGAATTGCTCAACCAGGTCAACGACGCCGACCTGGACCACGCGGCGGCGATCATCAACTCGATGACCCCGCAGGAGCGGCGCAATCCGAAGATCTTGAACGGCTCCCGCCGGGCCCGCATCGCCCGCGGCTCCGGCAGCACCGTCGGCGAGGTGAACAACCTGGTCGTCCGCTTCCTCGAGGCCCAGAAGATGATGAAGCAGATGATGGGCGGGGGCGGGATCCCGGGCATGCCACAGATCCCCGGCATGCGCCGCGCGGCGACCAAGGCCGCGAAAGGCAAGAAGGGGTCGTCCAAGAAGAAGCCCAAGGGCGGCCGCCCCGGCGGCGCCCCGGGCCGGTCACCCACCGGATCCGCCGCCGCGGCGCCCGGTGGCTCCAAGGGCCCCGCCGCCGGTGGTCCCGGCGGCCTGCCCGGGAGCGGCCTCGGCCTTGGCGGGCTCGGCGGGGCAGGCCTGGGCGGTGCGCCGGGCCGCACGGGTAGCCCGGGTGGGGGCCTGGTTCCGCCCGCCGGGCTGCGCGGCCCGGCCGGAAACTCCGGTGGTCCCGGCGGCGCCGGTGGCCTGGCGGCCCTCGGCGGCCAGGCGCAGGGCGGCCAGGAGCCGGGCCGCCAGGATCAGGACGGCCGCGGGAAGCCGAACGACCAGGCCCCCGGGCCCACGTCCCCCGCAAACCTCCCCGCGGGCTTCGGCCGCCTCCGCCGTGGCAAGCGAGGCGATCGCTAACCTCCCGGGCCGCGCCCGCCTCTGCGCAACGCTCCGGCCCGCAGACGGCGGCTCGCCGCGTCATCGTCCGGGCGATTTTACCTCCGGGCATGCGGGCGAGCCCATGCCGGAACTGTCGGGAACCTCGTGGCGATGTCCGTTAGCTGAGGGCGATCCCGTCGCCGTAGTACATGGTCAGGGGCGTTGCTGCCGCGCTTGCACGGCGGCGATCACGGCGTTCGGGTCGCTGGAAACGACCTGTTTCCCATGATCATGGCGGGCCGGGGCGGTGCGGCGGCGGCGATTACGTTCTGGTCAGCGTGTCTGGCACAATGGCAGGGTTACCTTCGTCCCTTGGTTAGCGACGCCCTCTCTCGCTCGCTGACCCTGGGTCCGTCCGGGGCATGCCGCCGGTCCCCACCTGGCGCGTTCGGCACCCGCAGCAGAACTTCATGGGAGAAGAGCTTCAGTCGTGGCTGTCAAGATCAAGCTCAAGCGCATGGGCAAGATCCGTGCGCCTTTTTACCGGATCATCGTCGCCGATGCCCGCACCAAACGGGATGGCCGTGCGATCGAGGAGATCGGGAAGTATCACCCGAAGGTCGATCCGTCGCTCATCGAGGTCGACTCGGACCGCGCTCAGTACTGGCTGTCGGTGGGGGCGCAGCCGACGGATCCGGTCCGGCGGCTCCTCGAGATCACCGGCGACTGGCAGAAGTTCAAGGGCCTGCCGGGCGCCGAGGGCACGCTGAGGACGGCCGAACCCCGGCCGGACAAGAAAGAGGCGTTCGCCGCGGCGGTGGCCGAGACCGTCAAGGAGATCAAGGTCAAGGGCAAGGCGGCCGAGCCCAGGGGAACCGGGGCCAAGGCCGGCGACGCCAAGGCGGCCGAACCCAAGGCGGACAAGGGCGCGGACCGGGGCAGGGGCCGCAGGCAGGGCTCTGCCGAGAAGGCCGGCGACGCCCAGGGCGAGGCGGCGAAGGCGGGCGCTTCGGGCGGCAAGCGGGCCAGCGCGGACAAGCCTGCCGCGGACACGCCGACTGACGACGCGACAGCCGCCAAGGACGGCGCCGCCAAGGACGCCTCCGCCAAGGACGCCTCCGCCAAGGACGCCTCCGCCAAGGACGGCGCCACCAAGGACACGGCCGCCAAGGGCGCCGCGGCCAAGGACTCGGCGGCGAAGACGGGTGCTGCCAAGGACTCGGCTGCCAAGGATGCCCCGGCCAAGGATGCCCCGGCCAAGGATGCCCCGGCCAAGGACACCGCTCCCAAGAGCGGGCCCAAGGACGCGAAGAACGCGGCGGGCAAGGACAAGGCCGCGTCAGCCAAGGCCGCTGCCGATGACGGCGCCAAGGCCGCTGCCGATGACGGCGCGAAGGCCGCTGCCGATGACGGCGCGAAGGCCGCTGCCGATGACGGCGCGAAGGCCGCTGCCGATGACGGCGCGAAGGCCGCTGCCGATGACGGCGCGAAGGCCGCTGGCGAGCCAGCGGCCGTAGCCGCCGGAGGCGATGGAGCCGAATCCGCGGGCCAGGACAGCGAGGCGTGAGGTGCTCCAAGAGGCACTAGAGCATCTGGTCAAGGGCATCGTTGATCACCCCGACGACGTCAGCGTGGCCAGCCACGGGCTGCGCCGGGGCCGGGTCCTCGAGGTTCGCGTGCATCCCGATGACCTCGGCAAGGTGATCGGCCGCGGCGGGCGGACCGCGCGTGCGTTGCGCACGGTCATCGGCTCGCTCGCGGGCGGCCGTTACGTCCGGGTGGACCTGCTCGACGTGGACGAGGTCCGGTAGCTGAGCGCCCCACTGGTGGTCGGCCGGATCCTCAGGCCGCACGGGCTCCGTGGGGAGCTGTCGGTTGAGGTCCGCACCGACGAGCCCGGGCTGCGATACGCCGCGGGTGCCGTGCTGGACACCGATCCGCCCAGCGCGGGACCACTGACGGTCATCTCCTCGCGGTGGCACAGCGGGCGGCTGCTCGTCAGCTTCGCCGAGGTGGCCGACCGCGCCGAGGCCGAGCCGCTGCGCGGCGTCTGGCTCACGGTGGACGCCGCCGTGGTGACGCTGCCGGACGACCCCGATGAGTTCCACGACCAGCAGTTGACCGGGCTGACCGTGGTGACCGTCTCCGGAGAGCTAGTCGGCACGGTCAGCGAGGTGCTCCACTACGGGCAGACGCTGCTGTCGGTCACCCCCGCGGCCGGAACGCCGCGGCGGGCGGAGGTGCTCGTGCCGTTCGTCGCCGCGATCGCCGTCGATGTCGACGTGGCCGCCGGAAAGCTGATCATCGACCCGCCCCCCGGTCTGCTCGACCTCGCACCAGACGGCGCGGACCCGGATCCCGGCGGCGCAGCCGGCGACTCCGGCAGCGCTGGCGGCGGCCCTGACGGTGCCGGTCCTGCCCTCGGTGGCGCGGATAGCCCTGGCGGTGACGGTTCCGGGGCCGGCGGAGCCGGGACCGGAACCGGCACTGGTGACCGGGCCCGGCCGGGCGGGCGCCGTGCGGATTGACATCATCACGATCTTCCCCGAGTACTTCAGCCCTCTCGGGGTCTCGCTGCTGGGTAAGGCGGCCGAGCGCGGCATCATCGAGTTCGCCGTGCACGACCTGCGGTCCTGGGCGCACGATGCGCACCGCAGCGTGGACGATGCCCCGTTCGGCGGCGGGCCTGGGATGGTGATGAGCCCCGGCCCGTGGGGGGAGGCGCTTGACGCGGTGATCGGGCCTGGTTCGCCGGACGCCAGGCTGGTGGTGCCCACCCCGAGCGGGGTCCCGTTCTCGCAGGAGATGGCCGCCGCCTATGGGCGTAATGCACATCTTGTGTTTGCCTGCGGGCGCTACGAGGGAATCGACGCGCGCTTTGCCGAGGACGCGCGCGCCCGCATGCCCGTTGACGAGGTCAGCGTCGGGGACTACGTGCTGTCCGGCGGGGAGCCCGCGGTCCTTGTCATGATCGACGCGGTGGGCAGGCTGCTGCCCGGGGTGCTGGGCAACGCCGAGTCCGCGCCCGATGACTCGTTCGGCGGCGGCGACGGGCCGATGGCGGGCCTGCTGGAGGGGCCGGTCTTCACCCGGCCGCGGCTATGGCGCGGCCGCGAGGTGCCCCCGATCCTGCTGTCCGGTGACCACGCGGCCATCGCGCGCTGGCGGCGGGACGAGGCGCTGCGCCGCACCGCCGCATGCCGCCCCGACCTGCTGGCGGTGCTGCCCGCGGATGCGCTGGACAGGCGCGATCGGCGGGTGCTGAACGAGGCTGGTTTTCCGGTCACCGGCGAAGATGTGGCACACTGAAACACGCCGCCCCGCGGAAGTCCCACCGGGCGGGGATGCTTTCTGCGCTTAGCGACCGCGACAGACCGTAACGACGCATCGCCACGTGCCTATCGGCGCGCAGGCGAGGACCATTGAGGAACGCCAGCCATGCACACCGCCATCGCCGACTTGGAGCGGGCCCAGATCCGCCAGGACATCCCCGCTTTCCGGCCTGGGGACCAGTTGAAGGTGCACGTCCGGGTCGTCGAGGGCAGCCGGACCCGGATTCAGGTCTTCCAGGGCGTGGTGATCCGGCGCCAGGGCGGCGGAGCCAGGGAGACCTTCACGGTCCGCAAGATCAGTTACGGCGTAGGGGTGGAGCGGACCTTCCCCGTGCACAGCCCCTCCATCGACAAGATCGAGGTCGTCACCAGGGGCCGGGTGCGCCGGGCCAAGCTGTACTACCTGCGCTCTCTGCGCGGCAAGGCCGCCCGGATCAGGGAGCGACGCGAGACGCCCGCGCAGTAGCAGGCGCGTGGAAATCGCTGGCATGGGCTGCCGCGCTGGGGCGCCGCCGGAGCGGTGTGCCGCGTGGCGGCGCCGTCGCCACCATAAGGGCCCGGGGCTAGGCTCGACCCAATGAACGATGACCGGGATACGCGGGGCCAGGAATTGTCCGACAGCGATGGGTATACGCGCCCGGGGCAGGTTGGTGATCATCATTTTGATCCGGTGTCCGGGGACGGTGTTACCGCACCCATCTCTTCCGCGGGGGAATTCCAGCCCGGTGGCTCCGCGGATGGCACGCGCGGGGGCGGCCCGGCCGGTGATCAGCCTGACGGCTGGGGCGGAACGCCGGGGGTGTCCGGCGTGACCTCGGCCGATGGTTCCGGCGTCGTTGCAGGCGGCACACCGGACGCCCAGGATGGGGCCGACGACGCTGGTACCGGGGAGATCGGCGCGGTTCCAGGTGGCGGCCGGCGGCGGCGCAAAAAGCGCCGGGGCATGTCGTGGTGGGTCGAACTGCCGATCTTGCTGGTCTTCGCGCTGATACTCGCGCTGCTGATCAAGAGCTTCGTGGTCCAGGCGTTCTTTATCCCATCGTCCTCAATGGAGAACACGCTGGAGATCGGGGACAAGGTCCTCGTCAACAAGCTGGTCTACGATTTCCGGTCCATCCACCGTGGCGACGTCATCGTGTTCAACGGCGACGGATCATGGGATCCGGAGCCGGCCCAGACGGCTTCGCCGCCGGCGAGGCTGTGGGACTCGATCACCGGGCTGTTCGGCACGGCGCCCGGTGTGCACGACTTCATCAAGCGGGTCATCGGCATCCCCGGCGACCACGTGGTCTGCTGCAACGCGCGTGGCCAGATCACGGTCAACGGTGTGCCGCTCAGCGAAAAGTCCTACCTCTATCCGGGCAACGCTCCGTCGACGCAGCGGTTCAACATCGTTGTGCGCCCGGGCCGGCTGTGGGTCATGGGTGATCACCGCGCCGTCTCCTGGGACTCACGCGGTCACATGAATGACCCCGGGGCGGGGACCATCCCGGAGAACCATGTGGTCGGCCGGGCTTTCGTGATCGTCGCGCCGATCAGCCGGTGGCGGATTCTGCCGATCCCGGCCACCTTCGAGCAGCCGAGGCTGAACGCGAGCGGATCCGCTGCGCTGGCCGCGAATCCCGCGGCCGCCGGGCTGAGCATCGTCCGGTCGTCCAGCGGCTCGCTGCTGGGCGCCCTCGCGCTCCCCGGTGCGCCCGCGGCCGCCGGGCTGATCGCCGCCGTGCCGTTCACCCTGCTACAGCGCCGCGTGCGCCGCCGGTTGGCCAGAAAGCGCGGTGGACTGGACGGACCTGGGGGAGCGGGGCCCGGGGGGCTGCCGCGTGGGCCGGCCGGGGGACGGCGGGAAGCCGGGTGACGCCATGGCGGTGCTTCCATCACGCCATCCTGGCTACACACCCCGGAGGGTGGCTGGCCTGACCGCTTACGAGCGGGCCCTGGCCAGGGCCGGTTTGTCCCCGGTCGCCGGGATCGACGAGGCAGGCAGGGGTGCCTGCGCGGGCCCGCTCGTGGTGGCGGCCGTGGCGTTCGAGCAGCGCAAGCTGGCCAGGCTGACCGGCGTCGCGGACTCCAAGACCTTGACGGCAGCGGCGCGGGAGAAGGCCTACACCGAGGTGATGGGGGCGGCGCTGGCCTGGCACGCCGTGGTCATACCGTCCACCGAGATCGACGAGGTCGGCCTGCACGTGTGCAACGTCGCCGGCATGCGCCGGGCGCTGGCCGGGCTCACCTGCCAGCCCGCGTACGTGCTGACCGACGGCTTCGCCGTGCGCGGCCTGGGTGTTCCGGCCCTCGCGATGTGGAAGGGCGACGAGGTGGCGGCCTGCGTGGCGGCCGCGTCGGTGGTCGCCAAGGTCACCCGGGACCGGCTCATGCGCGAGCTGCACCTGAGGTACCCGGAGTACGGTTTCGCCCGGCACAAGGGGTACTCCACGCCGGGCCACATGAGGGCGCTCACCGCGCACGGGCCATGTCCCGAGCACCGGCGCTCCTTTGTGAACGTGGGCAGCGTGGCCTGCGGCGAACCCGGCCAGGTGACGGTGGACGGCGCCGCCGCCATGGATCCGGGCCAGGCCGGGCTGGAGAGCGTGGGCTGCGGTGATCCAGGCCAGGAGAATTGACCTATGGTTGATCTCATCTGGGCCGGGGCTCCCGTCGTTGCTGATCGGAGGGGAGAGGGATGAGCGCAGAGGATCTCGAGAAGTACGAGACCGAGATGGAGTTGCAGCTCTATCGCGAGTACCGGGACGTCGTGGGGCTGTTTACCCATGTGGTCGAGACCGAGCGCCGGTTCTACCTCACCAACCACGTTGAGCTGAACGTCCGCACGGCCGACAACGGAGAGGTGTTCTTCGAGGTCACCATGCAGGACGCATGGGTTTGGGACATGTACCGGCCTGCCCGTTTTGTGAAGCACGTCCGAGTGGTTACGTTCAAGGACGTCAATATCGAGGAGCTCGCGCAGAGCGACCTGGAGATCCCCGACCCCAAGTAGCGCCGCGTCCGAGCCCGTAGAGGTGTCGCGGCGGAGCCAGAGCGCTCGGCCGGCCGGGCGCATGCGCGTAGACTCCCCGCGTGGCCGACGCCTCGCTGGTGCCAAAGGCGGGGGGCGCGCGCGGACCCGTCACGGTTCGCCGGCCGCGGGTTACCTCCCTGCTTGCTGCCGCGCACAGCCGCCGGGTGGCGCTCGTGGTCGCGGGTGCCGGTTACGGGAAGACCACGGCGCTGACGGAGGTCGCGGCCATGGGCACGTCCCGCTGGGTCCGGTTGAGACCCGCCGACGCCCAGGCCGAGTCGCTTTCGGCGCGAATCGCGGCCGCCCTCGGCGAGTCGCCGGCGCCGGGCCGGTCTGCCATCGCCGCTGCTACCGGTTCCGACGACCGCCATGCGCTCGCTGAGCGGCGCGCGGCCCTTATCTGTGACCTCGCCGAGGCGCTTGAGGGTGACCTGCTCCTGGTCATTGACGGCCTGGAGTACGTCGGGGACGAGGCGGCGAGCCATCTCCTCCGGGTGCTGTCGCTTGAGGCACCTTCCGCGCTCCATCTCGTGCTGTCCGGCCGGAGCCTGCCCGAGCTGGGGCTCGGCGGCGCGCAGGGGCGGGGCGAGCTGCTCGAGGTCACGGCCCCCGACCTGAGCTTCACGGTCGGCGAGGCGGCCGAGCTGATCGGGATGCGGCTCGGTGGAGCGTCCGAACACCTGGCGCCGGAGTGCTGGTCGCTGACCGGGGGCTGGGCCGCCGCGCTCCAGCTGCTCCTGGACCGGCTCGAACGGCTGGATCCCGCCGATCATGAGCGTGAGCTCGGCCGTCTGCGGCAGAGCCGCGGGCACCTATGGAAGGCCTTTGCGCGGGATCTGGTCGCCGGCGAGCACGAGTCGGCCCGGCGGATCCTTTCGGTCGCGTCTGTGGCGCCTCGCGTCGACGCCGGGCTCCTGCAGGGTGTCGCGGTCAAGGCCACCACCGACGATCTCGAGAGCCTGCAGGAACGCGGTCTGGTCGTCGAAGCGGGTGAGCCCGGCTTCTACCGGCTGTCGCCGGTGCTGGCGGGCGCCGTGCGCGCCGGGCAGGGCGCCTCCGGCGAGGCCGGGGCGCTCAGAGCGCAGGTCGCCGGCTGGCTCGAGGACCACTCCCGGCTCGAAGAGGCGCTGGAGTGCCACGCCGAGGGAGCCGGGGACCCGGCGAGGTCGTTCCTTCGGCGGTCTGGCCCGGCCCTGGTCCGCGGCGGGGTGGCGGCCCGCCTGATCGAGGTGCTGCGGCGGCACGGCACCGGGGGCGATCCCGGTCTCGACGCCGTGCTCGCAGAGGCATTGCAGGCGGTCGGGGAGTGGGACGCGGCAATAGATCTCTTCTCGCGGGTGGAGCGGTCACGGGGCGCCGAGGGGCTGCCGGCCGGCGTGGCCTGGCGGTATGGCGGGCTCCTCTACCTGCGGGGCCGGACAGGGGCCGCCGCCGCGACCCTCGCGGCAGCGCATGATCCCGCCCGGCTGGGCGCGGACGACGCCATGGTCTCGGCATGGCTGAGCACCACCATGTGGAGCCAAGGGCGGGCCGCTGAAGCCGAGGAATTCGCCTGGGCAGCGCTGAACCAAGCGGGAGCGAGCGGCGATTCGTGCGCTCTGGCCGCGGCGCACGTGTCGCTTGCCCTGTCGGCGGCCAGCCGGGGCGAGCGGGAGCGTAACGAGCAGGAGTACCGCCTTGCGCTCGCCGCCGCGCGCGACGGCGGGGACCAGGTCCAACTGGCCAGAATCCACGCCAATTTGAGTTCCCGCGCGCTGGAGAGCGGCGCCTACGCAGAGGCCATCACGGAGGCGAACCAAGCGCTGCAGACCGGGGCCGGCCATCGCTTCTTCTCAGCCCTCGCGCTGGCCAACAAGGCCGAGGCCCACCTGCGTCTTGGCCAGCTCGACGACGCATCGGCGGCCGTCGCCGACGCCGCGGCTATCTGCGAGGCTCTTGGGTCCCTCAACGCCTCCTTCCCCCAGATCACCTACGGCGAGCTGTACCGTCAGCGAGGAGACATGGTGCGGGCCCGCAGCTCGTTCGAACGGGCCCGGGCGCTCGCGGATGAGGGCGACGACGCCCACGCGCTCGTGTTCGCGCTGTGCGGGCTGGCGCGGGTGCTCGCCGAGGACGATCTCACCGCGGCCCGCACGACGGCCGCCGACGGCCTGGCCAGGGCGAGCGGCCTCGAGCGCGCGGCCGCGCTGCTCGCCGCGGCAGAGGTCGAGCTGTGGGCCAGGGACGGCGCAGCGGTCGAGAGGTATGCGAAGCAGGCCGAAACCCAGGCCCGCGCCACCGGCGACCGTGCGGCGCTGGCGGAGTCGCTCGAACTGCAGGGCGCGGCCCGCGTCCCCCGGGACGAGGCACTACTACGCTCGGCGATCGAGCTGTGGGATGACATCGGAAATCCCGTGGGCGCCGCCCGAGCCCGGCTCGGGCTCGCCCTGCTGTCCGGCGATCAGCGGGCGGCCGAGGCCACCCGGCAGGAGCTGGAGGCGATGGGGGTCGCACCCGCGCTCGGCGTATCCGGCCTGCTGGCGTCGAAGCGGGGAGGCGGCCGCGAGGTGGCGATCGTCGCCCTCGGGCGCTTCGCCGTGCTGCGGTCCGGCGAGCCTGTCCCGCTTGCGGCATGGCAGTCCCGCAAGGCCAGAGATCTGCTGAAAGTGCTGGTCGCCCGCCGGGGGCACCCGATCACGCGCGAGGCCGCCGCCGAAACGCTGTGGCCGCAGGAGAACCCGGAACCGCTGGGCAACCGGCTGTCGGTCGCCTTGAGCACCATCCGGAAGGTCCTGGACCCCGGGCGGCGGCACCCGCCGGACCATTACGTCATGGCCGACGCCCAGACCATCGCCCTTCGGCTCGATCGTGTCGAGGTTGACCTGATCGAGTTCCTCCGCATCGCCGACCGGGCGATCGACCTCATGGCCAAAGGCGATCGCGACGCGGCGGAGGCTCTCCTGCGGCAGGCTCGCCAGATATACGCGGGTGACTTCCTCGAGGACGACCTCTACGAGGAGTGGGCGGTCGAGGCGCGCGAAGAGGCGAGGTCACGGCTGCTCACGGTCCTGCGGCTGCTGGCCCGCCTGGCCACCGACCGGGGAGAGGACGAGCCCGCCGGCCAGTATCTCGGCCAGCTCCTGGAGCGCGACCCCTACGACGAGGACGCCTGGCTGGCGCTCATCGCGGGGCAGCTCCGCCTGCGCCGCCACGGGGAGGCGCGGCGGCGCTACGCCACCTACGCCCGGCGCATGGGTGAACTGGACGTCGTGCCCGTCGCCCTGGCGAACGCGGACAGCCGGCGCCCTTAAGGCCACCTTCAGGCAACCCGAAACCCTTGCTCCGATAGTCGGGGCGTGAGGACCTTCATCATCCGCCTCCAGGAGAGCACCGGCGACAGCGGCCGATCGAGCGCTGCCGGCCCCAGGTTGCGCGGAGTTGTGGACGAGGTAGCCACGGGGTTGCGGACGACGTTCCGCAACGCCCATGAGCTGGTGACGGCGCTGGTGGCTGCCGTTGGGGCCGGTCCACCGGGTCCTCCCTGGGTGGGCGACCGCCCCCCGGGCGAACCTCCATCGGACAGACCAGGTCCAGGACTCGAGGAGCAATGACATGACGGGGATCAAGCTCACGTTCACGATCGGCGCGGCCGCCCTCCTGCTCGCCGCGTGCAGCTCGTCCGCCACGAGCGGCAACACCTCCACCAACACGACAGCGACGCATTCGGCGGCCGCGCAGCCGCCGGCGGCCGCAGCCAGCAGCGCACCAGCGGCGGCGGCCGCCCCTCTGTCCGGGCCATGGCATGGGCAGTACGGCGGCTCCTACCGAGGCACGTTCGTCATCCACTGGCGCCAGTCGGGGTCGAAGCTGGGCGGCCGCATCCACATCTCCAACCCCGCCAGCAGCCTCCCCATCCACGGCAGCCTCGTCGGCGGGTCCATCCAGTTCGGCACCGTCGGCTCGTACGCGATCACCTACTCGGGCTCGGTCTCGGGCAGCTCCATGTCCGGCAGCTACAAGGTCGGCGGTGCCCAGGGTGGCAACTGGAGCGCCTCGAAGGGGTGAGGAAATATGCAACTCAGCAGACACGCCACCCCCGGGTGGCGGTTGCGCGCGGCGGTCACCGTGCTCGGCCTGGTGGCGGCCTGCCTCGGCGTGGCCGGGACCGCCGCCGGGCCGGCCAGCGCCGGCACCCCGCCCGTGGTGTCGTCCGGCGGCGGCGGCTCGTGCACCCTGATGCCGGACCAGACGATTTGGTGCTGGGGCAGCAACGCCACCGGCCAGCTCGGCAACGGCACCACCCAGGGCTCGATGACCCCGGTCAAGGTGAGCACCCTCGGCCCCGCGACCGACGTGTCGGCCGGCCAGTCCGACAACGCCGTGAGCGCGTTCAACCACGCCTGCGCCGTCGAGACGACATCCCAGGTCCAGTGCTGGGGCTCGAACACCTTCGGTGAGCTGGGCCGCGGCACCATCAGCTACTATGACGATCTCCCGTTCCCGGTCGCCGGCGGGTTGCAGGCCTCGCAGGTCTCCGCCGGCGATGGGTTCACCTGCGCGGTGACGCTGTCCCACACGGTCAAGTGCTGGGGCGACGGCAACGACGGCGAGCTTGGCAACGGCACGACCACCGACTCGAGCACACCGGTCAAGGTCAAGGGCCTGTCCAACGTCACCCAGGTCGCGGCCGGCTACTTCCACGCCTGCGCGCTGGAGTCGAACGGAACGGTCTGGTGCTGGGGCGACAACGCCTTCGGCGCGCTGGGCAACGGCACGACCACCAGCAGCGACGTTCCGGTGACCGCTGGGGTCCAGAACGCCACCTACATCGCGGCCGGCGCCGGGGACACCTGCGCCATCGCCGACGCCCCGGGTGACCTGCTGTGCTGGGGCGCGAACAACGTCGGCCAGCTCGGCAACGGGGGGTTCGTCAACCAGGACCTCCCCACCCAGGTGGCGAGCCTGACCAGCGGCGTCCAGCAGGTCAGCCTGGGGCTCGACTCCACCTGCGCGATCGCGGACATCCCGCAGGCGGCCGCGCTGTGCTGGGGCAACAACAACGGCGTGGGCAAGCTCGGCAACGGCTCGTTCGGCAAGCCGTCCAGCGACCCGTTCCCCGGCCAGGTGTTCAGTCTGTCGCAGCCCCCGGCGGGCGGCGCGGGCGCAGCCCCGGTGCAGATCTCGGTGGGGACCAACCACGCGTGCGTGGTGATGACCTCCGGGGTGGTGCAGTGCTGGGGTGAGGGCAGCTTCGGCCGGCTCGGCGACGGCGACGAGCTGGACCGGGACATCCCCACACCGGTCCTCGGGCTACCGCAGCCCCCGGGCACGGTCGAGGCGGTCGTCGCGGGAACCGCGACAAGTTGCGCCGTGACCGCCACCCTGGACGTCAAGTGCTGGGGCCAGTGGGTCGGCGACGGCACCAGCGTGACCTCGGTGCACACCTCGGCCGTGGAGACCCAGCCGGTCGCGACCCAGGTGTCAGCCGGCTGGGGCGGCTGTGCCCTGGTTCACAATGGCGGGCTCTCCACCGAGGTACGGTGCTGGGGCGATGACAAGAACGGCGAGATCGGCGACGGGCTCACCGGGGTCGACGCCAAGTCGCCGCGGACGGTCAAGAACCTGTCCGATCCGCAGTACGTGACCAACGGCGGCGCCGACAACTGCGCCCTCGTCCCGAACGGCGGCGCGTGGTGCTGGGGCTACAACGGTAACGGCGAGCTTGGCAACGGCACCAAGACCAGCAGCAACGTGCCGGTGCCGGTGTCCGGGCTGCCGCTCAACCTGGCCCAGATCGCCGCGGGATTCGACCACACCTGCGCGCTGCTCAAAAACGGGACCGTGCGGTGCTGGGGCAGCAACAACCACGGCCAGCTCGGCGACGGCTCGACCAGCGACAGCACCACGCCCGTCGCGGTGACCGGGCTCACCGGGGTGGTCCAGATCGCGGTGGCCGACCAGGCTACCTGCGCGCTCACCAGCTCCGGCGGCGCGCAGTGCTGGGGCGACAACGTCGAAGGCGAGCTCGGCAACGGCACCACCACCGACAGTCATGTCCCGGTCCCGGTCAGCGGCCTGTCCAGCGCGGTGTCGATCGGGGCCAGCGACGGCACGGTCTGCGCGGGCCTGTCCAGCGGGCAGGTCGACTGCTGGGGCGACAACTCCGTGGGTGAGCTCGGCAACGGCACGATCGGCTCGCCGCCGATCAGCGACACACCGGTCACCGTGGGCGGCTTCACCACCAACGGCTCGGTCGGCATGTCGGCCGGCTTCGGCGCGACCAGCTGCGCGGTCAGCGCCGCCCAGCGGGCGTTCTGCTGGGGCAACAACACCGACGGCGAACTCGGCGACGGCACCAGCGGCGCCGCCACCGACAGCGCCACACCCGTAGCGGTACACGGACTATGAGGCTCCACGCGGAGGCGGTCGCGTGCGGCGCGATGAGTCGTCTCGTGCGGGCCTGGGCTGACGTCGCCCGGGCCGCACGGCGCTCAGGCCGCATGCGGGCCGCCTGGCACACGTTCCCCCGTTAAGGAAAGCACCAGGCAACGACAAACCCAGCTTCGCCATCCACAGATGGCCGGTTTTCACGTGCCCATCCACAGGCCAAAAACCGGATCAGCGCGCACCACCGTCCCGCGGCACCGTCGAAGCCGGAGGTGGTGCCGCATGAATCCCAAAGACGAGCTAGGCCGGGCCGGTGAGCAGGTGGCCGCGGAGTACCTGGAGCGGGCCGGGTTACGCATCCTCGACCGCAACTGGCGCTGCGCGGCCGGCGAGATCGACATCGTGGCCGCCGAACGCCGGGTGCTGGTCGTCTGTGAGGTGAAGACCCGCTCGGGCACCGTGTTCGGTACCCCGCTGGAGGCGATAAGCCGGCACAAGCGCGCCAGGCTGCGGCGGCTGGCCGTGCAGTGGCTCGCGGCCCATGGGGTGCTGTTCGACGAGGTGCGCATCGACGTGATCGGCCTGCTTAAGGACAAGGCCGGGGAGTTCCAGATCGAGCACGTCCGGGGGGTGGGTTAGGTGCCGGTCGCCCGGACCCACTCGATCGCCCTGGTCGGCGTCGAGGGGCACCCGGTCGAAATCGAGGCAGACATCGAGAACGGGCTGCCCGGCCTGCTGCTGGTCGGGCTCCCGGACACGGCCCTGCGCGAGGCCCGCGACCGGATCCGGGCGGCGATCGTCAACAGCCACGAGCAATGGCCGCAGCGCCGGATCACGGTGGGGCTGTCGCCGGCGAGCCTGCCCAAGCGGGGCAGCGGCTTCGACATCGGCATCGCCCTGTCGATTCTGGCTGCCGCCGGCGCCGTCCCGTGGGACACGGTCGACGGCGTGGCCTTCCTCGGCGAACTCGGCTTGGATGGGCGGCTGCGGCCCGTCCGGGGTGTGCTCCCGGCGATGGCGGCGGCCGCGTGTGCCGGGTTCGGCAGGGTGGTGGTGGCTCAGCCCAACGCCGCGGAGGCAGCGCTGGTACCCGGGCTGCGGGTGGCCGGCGCGCCGACCCTGGCCGCGCTCCTGGCCTGGCTGCGCGGCGAGCAGGAGGCAGCGGAAGCTGGCGTGGTCTGCCTGCCCGACGCGAACCCGGCGCCGGCCCGGCCGGAGCTGCCCGGCGATGAGCCGTCCGGCGCGGAGCGGGACGGCCCGGACCACCCCGCGGCCGGACTCGGTGCCAGCCTGGGCGGCGGCCCGATGTTGCCCGCACCGCGCCGTCCCCGGCTGGACCTTGCCGAGTTGCTCGGCCAGCCTGCCGCCCGGCGGGCGGCGGAGATCTGCGCCGCCGGGGGCCATCACCTCTCGCTACTCGGGCCGCCGGGCGCGGGCAAGACGATGCTGGCCGAACGGCTTCCCACCGTCATGCCCCCGCTGGACCGGGCGGCCGCGCTGGAGGTCACCTCGATCCATTCGGTGGCCGGGACGCTTCCGGTGGGCAGCCCGCTGATGACCGAGCCGCCGTTCTGCGCGCCGCATCACACGGCGACCAAGGCAGCCATGGTCGGCGGGGGCAGCGGGGTCATCCACCCCGGCGCGGCATCGCTGGCCCATCGGGGCTTCCTGTTTCTTGACGAGGCGCCCGAGTTCGCCGGGGACGTGCTCGACGCGCTCCGGCAGCCGCTGGAGTCGGGAGAGGTCATGCTGGCCCGCTCCGGCCTCACCGCCCGCTTCCCGGCCCGGTTCACGCTGGTCCTGGCGGCCAACCCGTGCCCGTGCGCCAAGGGCACGGGCCGGCGCTCGGGCTGCACCTGCTCGCCCACCGCACGCCGGCGCTACCTTGCCCGGCTGTCCGGCCCGCTGCTTGACCGGGTGGACGTCAAGGTGGAACTGCTGCCGGTGAGCCGCGCCGAACTGCTGAGCGACCGCCGGTTCGCCGAACCGAGCTCAGTGGTGGCCACGCGGGTCGTGGCGGCAAGGGAGCGGGCCACGGCCCGGCTGAAGGACACCCCCTGGCGGCTCAACGCGGAGGTCCCGGGCAGCGAATTCCGGCGTGCCTTCGTACCATCGCCCGGCGCGCTCGCTCCGCTGGAGCGGGCCATGGACCTCGGGCAGATGAGCGCCCGTGGGGTGGACCGCGCGCTCCGGGTGGCCTGGACGCTCGCTGACCTGGCGGGGGTGTCCAGGCCGACCGTTGCCGAAACCAGCTGCGCCCTGGGTCTGTGGCTGGGGGTGGAAGTGTGACCATCCCTGCCGAGGCCGAGCGGGCCGCCCGGGCCGCGCTTACCTTTGTGGCCGAACCCGGCGACGAGGTCATGGGCGCGTTGCTGCGAACCTGCTCGCCCGCCGAGATCGTCGCCGCGCTGACCGAGGGCAAGGTGCCGCCGGGCGCCGCGCTGGCCGGGCCGGCGGGGGCCGCGCCGGCAGCCCGCTGGCCCTCGCACTGCCCGCCGAGGGCGATGATGGCCCGTCTGACGTCCTGTTTGCCGTCCCGGGGCCGGGTGACGACGGCCGGAGCGCCGGGCGGGCCCGGCTGGATCGTGCGCTGCGCCGGTGGGCGGCCCGGCTGGGGGAGGTGCCACTGGAAGGCACGCTGGACGCATGGTGGCGGAGCGGCATCCGGCTGGTCATTCCGGGGGATGCCGAGTGGCCCGGCCAGCTCGACGTGCTCGGCGACCGGCGTCCCTGGGGCCTGTGGGTACGCGGCACCATGGACCTGCGCTACGGCTGCCTGCGGTCGGTATCGGTGGTCGGGACCCGCGCGGCGACCGCGTACGGCGCCCACATAGGTGGCGAGCTGGCCATTTCACTGGCCGAGCGAGGGTGGACGGTCATCTCCGGCGGTGCCTACGGAATCGACGGCTGTGCGCACCGCGGTGCGCTCGCGGCCGGCGGGACCACGATCGCCGTCCTTGCCAGCGGGGTGGACTGCCCTTACCCGCCGGGGCACAGTGAGCTTTTCAGGGAGATCCGCGAGCAGGGTGCGACCGTCAGTGAGTGGCCGCCCGGCCGGGTGCCGACCCGGCACGGCTTCCTCGTCCGTAACCGGGTGATCGCGGCGCTGAGCCGCGGCACGGTGGTGGTGGAGGCCGCCCTGCGCAGCGGGGCGCTGAACACCGCACGGCATGCCCGGGATCAGGGCCGCCCGCTCATGGCGGTCCCGGGGCCGGTCACGTCGGCGCAGTCGGCCGGCTGTCACCAGGCGATCAGGGAATGGGGAGCGATCTGCGTCACCAACGCGCGGGAGGTGATGGAGCTGCTGTCGTTCTCCGCGGACGAGACCGCTGGGCAGTGGTGTGGCCCGGTATTGCCCCGTGACCGGCTTGACCCGGTCACGAGCCGGGTGCTCGATGCGGTGCCGGCCCGGACGGGGCGGGGCCGGCCAGAATCGCGGCCACGGCCGGGGTGGACTTCGACACGGTGCTGAGCTGCCTGGGGGGCCTGGCGGCTGCCGGGTTCGTCGAGCGCTGCGATCGCGGCTGGCGGCTGGCGCGGCGCCGGCAGGAGTCACATGCCGGATCAAGTATCTGAAACCGGACGGTTCTTGCCCGATTTCGGGCAGGATTCTTGCATTCTCTTGGGCGGTTGAGCCACACTGCTGGGGTGCCTGGCGCAGGACAGGTGCACGACGACCTCGTCACGCACCTGACTCGTACCAGCCCGCTCAGCCCAGGTGAGGCGACGCGGGTAGTCGCGGAGGTGCTCGGGTACTTCTCGGAGTCTGCGGAGGAGTTCGTCCGCCGGCGCCACCGTGAGCTCAAGGCGGAGGGCCTCACCAACGATCAGGCGTTCGTGCGGATCGCGGCCGAACTGCCGGCGCGGCGGGTGGCCGCCCCGCGGTTCTCGCTGCGGCAGCTTCGTCGTGTGGTTTATGGCTGAGGGCAACTGCGCGCCGATCGCGGCACAGGAACCAGGGAGCAGGCGGTAGGTGACCGGGCAGCGGGCCACAGATGGCGCTCCAGCGGGCGGTAGGTAGCTGCTGGGCGCCGGAGTGGTTGCGGCCGGGTCGCTGAGTGAGGGAGGAGCTAGCGCGTGTGCGGGATCGTTGCGCATGTGGGGAGCCGGGACTGTGTGCCCATCCTGCTGGAAGGGCTGGCCCGGCTGGAATACCGCGGGTATGACTCGGCCGGGGTCGCTGTGGTGACCCGCTCCGGTGACCTGCGCGTCCACAAGGCCAAGGGCCGGGTCGCGGACCTGTCCGGGAGCCTGCCCGCACGCTTCAAGGGCGGCCCGGGGATCGGTCACACCCGGTGGGCGACGCACGGTGAGCCGAGTGACGCCAACGCGCACCCGCACGTCGCCGGGACGGTCGCGGTCGTCCACAACGGGATCATCGAGAACGCCGACGAGCTGCGCGCCAAGCTGACTGCCGAGGGGGCGCAATTCTCCTCGGAGACCGACAGCGAGGTCCTCGCGCACCTGATAGCCCGGAGCAGTCACAGCGATCTCGAGGAGGCGGTGCGGGAGGCGCTCACCGCCGTGGTCGGCACCTACGGAATCGCGGTGCTCGACGCCCGCTGCCCGGACCGGATCGTCGCCGCACGCAACGGGAGTCCCGTTGTGCTCGGCATCGGAGACAAGGAGATGTTCGTCGCCTCCGACCTCGCCGCGCTGGTCCGTTACACCCGGCAGGTCGTGCATATGGACGACGGCGAGGTGGCCACGGTGCGGGCGGATGGCTTCCGCACCACCACGCTGGACGCCAGGACGACCACGCACGAGCCGTTGGTCATCGACGCTGACCTCGGGTCCTACAGCGCCGATGGCTACACACACTTCATGCGCAAGGACATCCACGAGCAGCCCCGGGCCGTGGAGCGCGCGCTCCGCGGCCGGATCGAGGAGCGGTTCCACACCGCGCACCTCGGTGGGCTGAACTTCGACGCGCGCCAGGCGCGGGCGATCCGCCGGGTGAAGATTCTCGGCTGCGGCTCCGCCTACTACGCCGGGCAGGTCGGCGCGCAGCTCATCGAGGAACTCGCCCGGATCCCTGCCGACTCCGAGCCCGCGTCCGAGTTCCGGTACCGCAACCCGGTGGTCGAGGCGGAAACCCTGTACGTCGCGGTCAGCCAGTCGGGGGAGACCTACGACACGCTCGCCGCGGTGCGCGAGCTCAAGCGCAAGGGCGGACGCGTGATCGGGGTGGTCAACGCCGTGGGCAGCGCGATCGCCCGCGAGTGTGAGGGAGGCGTGTACCTGCACGCCGGCCCCGAGATCTCGGTCACCTCCACCAAGACCTTCACCGCGACGTGCGTCGTGTTCGCGCTGCTGGCCCTGCACCTGGGCCGCATCCACGACCTGTCCCCGGCGGACGGCGGGCGGGTCATCGCCGGGCTGCACGAGCTGCCGGCCCAGATCACCGAGGTGCTCGCGCAGGAAGAGCGCATCGCGGCCATCGCCAAGGACTTCACCGGCTACCCGGGCATGTTCTTCGTCGGGCGGGTGCGTGGCTGGCCCATCGCCCGGGAGGGTGCGCAGAAGCTCAAGGAGGTCTCCTACCTCCACGCCGAGGCCTACCCGGCCAGCGAGCTCAAGCACGGCCCGCTGGCGCTGGTGGGGCCCGACCTGCCCACGGTGGCCGTGGTCCCCGAGGACGAGCTCCGGGACAAGAACATCTCGACCCTGGGCGAGATCAAGGCGCGCCACGGCAGGGTTCTCGTGGTCGGCCATGGCACGCTGGACGCGAGGCTGGCCGACGACGTCGTGGAGGTGCCGAAGAACGAGCCCGAGCTCGACCCGATCCTGCTCTCGGTGCCGTTGCAGTTGCTCGCCTACCATGCGGCGGTCGTGCTCGGCAACGACGTGGACAAGCCCAGAAACCTGGCGAAGAGCGTAACCGTGGAGTGAACTGGCCGATGGCATCCCCCGAGCCGGAGCCCCTGCCGGGCGCGCTGAGTGCCGCCCTGGAGGCGTTCCGGTGCCACATCGAGGCCGAGCGGGGGCTGTCCCGGCACACGGTCCGTGCCTACACAGGCGACCTGAGGTCGCTGCTCGAGCACGCCGCCGTGGCGGGGGTCACCGCCCCGGACGAGCTGGACATCGGCATCCTGCGCGCCTGGCTGGGGCAGCAGCACGGCAGCGGCACCTCGCGCGCCACCCTGGCCAGGCGGGCGGCGGCGGCCCGGACGTTCACCGCGTTCGCCCAGGCCCGCGGCCTCATCGGCGCCGATCCCGGCCCGCTGCTTGGCACGCCGCGGACACCCCGGCGGCTGCCCGAGGTACTCAGGCAAGACCAGGCCGCTGCGGTGCTTGACGCGCGCAGCGGCCGGGCTGACGCTGCCGGGGTTCGGCGGCGCAGCGGGGATGAGGACGGTGCCGGGGCCCGTGGGGGCGGCCGGAGTGAGCCTGGCGGGGGGCCCGCGGGGCCGGGGGGCGGTACGGCCCGCCGGGAGCGGGCGCTGGCGCTGCGCGATGCCGCGATCATGGAGTTGCTGTACGCGACCGGTATCCGGGTTGGCGAGCTGTGCGGGCTCGACGTCGGCGACCTCGACGAGGAGCGCCGCACGGTCCGGGTGCTCGGCAAGGGCGGCCGGGAGCGCACCGTGCCCGCCGGGGTGCCCGCCATCCGCGCGGTGCGCGCCTGGACACGGGAGGGGCGTCCCGTGGTCGTCACACCGGGCAGCGGGTTCGCGCTGTTCCTCGGCGCGCGGGGCGGGCGACTCGACCCACGGGCCGCGCGGCGCGTGGTGCACGCCAGCATCGCCGCCGTGCCGGGTACTCCCGACTCAGGCCCGCACGGGCTGCGGCACGCGGCGGCGACGCACCTGCTCGAAGGCGGCGCCGACCTGCGCAGCGTGCAGGAGATTCTCGGGCACGCGTCGCTGACCAGCACGCAGATCTACACCCACGTGTCGGTCGAGCGCCTGCAATCCGCCTATCGTCAGGCCCATCCCCGCGCGTAGCCGCCTCGCAGTTGGTCCGGCGCTCGGCGGCAGGTGGCCATTCCGGCCGGCCTGCCGGGATGGGCCGGGAAGCTGGTGCGGGTGGGGGTGCGCTGGCCGCACGGCTGGGCTTGCTGGGTTGCGCGCGGATGAGGTCCGCCTGGGCTGCGCGTTGCTGGGGCTCGTTGGCGTGGCGGCTGGGCTCGGGGAGCGCGGGCCGGGATTGCCGGAGGGCGCGCCGCTGGGCATTGTGTGCTGGGAGAGGCTGGCTCGCCGAGGCTTGCTCCGTGGGGCTTATCAAGGTGAAGGCGCGGCGGCGGAGCGGGTAGACTACTCCCCGGTCGGTGGGTCGCATGCCTTGTGTGAACGCTCCTCCGGCCCAATTCGCGCGTCCGCTCGCCGCCGGGGACATCCTGCGGTGCGCACCTGTCGGTCCGCGGCCTGGAAGGCCGCGGTGCGTGCGCACGGGCGCCAGGACTAACCGAGGCGCCGCTGCCCATGGACACGGCGCAGGACAGGAAGGGGACCGGTATGGCACCGGTCGTCACGATGCGGCAGCTGCTGGAGAGCGGCGTCCACTTCGGGCACCAGACCCGGCGCTGGAACCCGAAGATGAAGCGGTTCATCCTCGCCGAGCGCAACGGCATCTACATCATCGATCTTCAGCAGTCGCTGGACTTCATCGACAAGGCCTACGAGTTCATCAGGGAGACCGTCGCGCACGGCGGCACGGTCCTGTACGTCGGGACCAAGAAGCAGGCCCAGGAGGCGATCGCGGACCAGGCCCGCCGGGTAGGGATGCCGTTCGTCAACCAGCGGTGGCTCGGCGGCATGCTGACCAACTTCCAGACGGTGCACAAGCGGCTCCAGCGGCTCAAGGAGCTCGAGGAGATCGACTTCGAGGACGTGCCGGGTTCCGGCATGACCAAGAAGGAACTGCTGCACCTGCGGCGTGAGCGGGACAAGCTGGACCGCTCCCTCGGCGGTATCAAGGACATGGCCCGGGTGCCCAGCGCGCTGTGGGTGGTGGACACCAAGAAGGAGCACATCGCCGTCAGCGAGGCGCGCAAGCTTGGCATCCCGGTGATCGCCGTGCTTGACACCAACTGCGACCCCGACGAGGTCGACTACCCGATCCCGGGGAATGACGACGCGATCCGCAGCGTTTCGCTGCTGACCCGGGTGGTCGCCGACGCGGTTGCCGATGGGCTGATGGCCCGCGGCGCGGCGGCGGAGTCCGACGACAAGCCGTCGCCAGTCGGCGAACTGGGGGTCGAGGAGCCGCTGGCCGAGTGGGAGCGAGACCTGCTCGAGCACAGCACCGCGCCGGCGGACGGTGCCGCTGCGGAGGTCGCCGGTGGGAACGGCGCCGGTGCGAACGGCGCCAGCGCGGACGCCAACGGGTCCGCCGCTACGGCCGAAGCCGCCGCGCCGCAGGCTGCCGCCCCGCAGGCCGCCGAGCACGCGGACGCGGCCTCCGCTGACGGTGCCGGCGCCGAGGTCACCGCCCCGGCGGAGGCCACCGCCCCCGCAGAGGCCACCGCCCCGGCGGAGGCGAGCGCCCCCGCAGAGGCCACCGCCCCGGTGGAGGCCACCGCCCCGGCAGAGGCCACCGCCCCGGCGAGGCGAGCGCCCCGGCAGAGGCGAGCGCCCCGGCAGAGGCGAGCGCCCCGGCGGAAGCCAGCGCGACGGCAGCCAGCGCGACGGAATCCAGCGCTCCGGCAGAGGACGGCGCCATGGTGGAGGCCGGTGTCGCGGCGGAGGCCGCGCCGGCCGAGGCCAGCGGCGAAGAGTGACGGGCCAGCCGGCCCGCGGCTGGCCGCGGGCCGGGTTTCCCGGCCGGGACTGACCGGCCGGGACTGACCAGACAGCGAGAGATGAGGACATGGCGAACTTCACCGCCGCGGACGTGAAACGGCTCCGCGAAGCCACCGGCGCGGGGATGATGGACTGCAAGAACGCGCTCGCCGAGTGCGACGGCGACTTCGACGGTGCGATCGAGGCGCTGCGCCTCAAGGGCGTGAAGGACGCGGGCAAGCGCGCGACCAGAACCGCGGCCAACGGCCTGGTCACGGCGGCCCTTGACGGGCACAGCGCCGGAGTCCTGGTCGAGCTGAACTGCGAGACCGACTTCGTCGCGAAGACCGAGTTGTTCCAGCAGACCGCGGCGGACATCGCCGCCGCGGCGCTGGCGCACCGGCCAGCCGACCGGCTCGCCCTGCTGGCGGTCGAGGTCCGCCCCGGGGTCACCGCGCAGCAGCTCATCGACCAGGCGGGCGTGGCGCTGAAGGAGAAGCTCGAACTGGGCAGGTACGCACTGCTCGAGGGCGGCTACATCGCCAGCTACCTGCACAAGAAGGACCCCGACCTGCCGCCGACCATCGGCGTTCTGGTCCAGCTGGACAAGCCGAGCGAGGAGGCGGGCAAGGACCTCGCGCAGCAGGTGGCCGCGATGCGGCCGCGGTACCTGACCCGGGATCACGTGCCCGCCGACGTGGTCGAGAAGGAACGCAACATCGTCGAGCAGATCACCCGCGACGAGGGCAAGCCCGAGCAGGCGATCCCCAAGATTGTCGAGGGCCGTCTCGGGGCTTTCTTCAAGGATGTAACGCTAGCCGAGCAGCCTTTCGTTAAGGATCCGAAGAAGACGGTCACGCAGATGCTCGGCCAGCATGGTGTCACGGCTCAGGCCTTCGCCTGGTTCCAGGTCGGCCAGGCCAGCTGAGGCGGTATCGCCGAACGAGATATAGAGGGAGCAGCCTCGTGGATGACAGCACCGAGAGAGCCGCCGGCACGGCGTCCGTGATCGGTGCGGTCCCCGAGGAGGCCCCCGTCTACTGGGAGGCAAACGACGACCGGGTCCACCAGCCCTGGGGGCGGGTGGTGGTCAAGCTCTCCGGCGAGGCCTTCTCCGGTGACGAGGCGCTGGGCATCGACCCCGACGTCGTGTACCGGATCGCCACCGAGATCGTCTCGGTCGTCCAGGACGGGGTCCAGGTCGCGGCCGTGGTGGGTGGCGGCAACATGTTCCGCGGGCGTCAGCTGGCGGAGAGCGGCATCGACCGGTCCCGGGCCGACTACATGGGCATGCTCGGGACCGTCATCAACTGCCTGGCGCTACAGGACGTGCTGGAGAAGCTGGGCGTGGACACGCGGGTCCAGACCGCGATCACGATGGGCCAGGTGGCCGAGCCCTACATTCCGCGCCGGGCGATCCGGCACCTGGAAAAGGGCCGGATCGTGATCTTCGGGGCGGGGCTCGGCGCGCCGTTCTTCTCGACCGACACGTGTGCGGCCCAGCGGGCGCTCGAGATCGGGGCCGAGGCGCTGCTGAAGGGCACCCAGGTGGACGGGATCTACGATGCCGATCCACGCAAGGTTCCCGGGGCGGTGCGGTTCCACCAGCTCGACTACTCTGACGTGCTCCGCCTCGGCCTGAGGGTCATGGACGCGACGGCGGTGAGCCTGTGCATGGACAACGGCCTGCCCATTGTCGTCTTCGACATGATGGAGAAGGGTAACGTCGTGCGCGCAGTGCGCGGGGAAAAGATCGGTACGCTGGTCAGCCAGCCAGGCGATGTGGGTCTCCGCCGCTGACCGCCGCGACAGGCACGCGATGGACAGGAGCCGCCGTGATTGACGATGTCCTCCTCGAGGCCGAGGAGAAAATGGAAAAAGCCGTCGCCGTTGCCAAGGAGGAGTTCGCGGTCATCCGGACCGGGCGGGCGCATCCGGCGATGTTCAGCAAGATCACGGCCGAGTACTACGGTACCCAGACACCGGTGAACCAGCTGGCTTCGTTTCACATCCCAGAGCCCCGCATGGTGGTCATCCAGCCCTTTGACAAGTCGTCGCTGGCCGCAATCGAAAAGGCGATCCGCAACAGCGACCTGGGCGTCAACCCGGCCAACGACGGGACGATCATCCGGGTCGTCTTCCCCGAGCTGTCCGAGGAACGGCGCAGGGAATACATCAAGGTCGCACGCCACAAGGCCGAAGACAGCAGGGTCTCGATCCGCAACATCCGCAGGCACGCCAAGGACTCGATCGACAAGCTGGTCAAGGGCGGCGACGCGGGCGAAGACGAGGGGCACCGGGCCGAACGCGAACTCGACGACCTCACCCACACCTACGTCGGGCAGGTGGACGAGTTGCTCAAGCACAAGGAAGCCGAACTGCTTGAGGTCTGACCTTGCCCGCTGACACTCCGGGGGAGCCAGCGGCGGCGGGTCGCAACGCCGGTGAGCACACCCCGGACGGCCCTACCGCCCGCCAGGACGGTGCTGCCGACCGGCCCGACGAGCCGCCAGCCCCGCCGGAGGGGGCGACCGCCGGGCTGGACGGGGCGACAGCCGGGCCTGACGAGCCGCCAGCCCCGCCGGACGGGACGACTACCCGGCCCGCCGCCCGGGCCGGGCGCAACCTGCCCGCCGCGCTGGGGGTAGGCGCAGGCCTGGGCGGGGTCGCCATCCTCACGCTGTTCACCGTGAAGGCCACGTTCCTGGCCTACATGGCCGTGATGGTCGGCATCGCGTTGTGGGAACTGTCTCGTGCCCTGGCCACCCGGGGGATCCGGGTGCCCGTGGTGCCGGTGGCCGCCGGTGGCGCCGCCGCGCTTGCCCTCTCGTACTGGCGCGGTGAGCGCCCCCTGGCGGGGTGCCTGGCGTTCACCGTGATCGCGATCCTCGCCTGGCGGCTGCGTGGCGGAGCGGCGGGCTACCTGCGGGACGTGACGTCGGGGGTGTTCGCCCTCGGCTACCTGCCGCTGATGGCCTGCTTCGTCGGGCTCATGCTCGCCGCGCCGGACGGCGGGCGGCGCACCCTGGTCTTCCTCATCCTCGCGGTGTGCAGCGACGTCGGCGGCTACTTCGCGGGCATCCTGCTCGGCCACCACCCCATGGCGCCGGTCATCAGCCCCAAGAAGACCTGGGAAGGCTTCGGCGGCTCCGCGTTCACCTGTGTGCTGGGCGGGGCGATCGCGGTGCCCGCCCTGCTCGGCGGCGCGGTCTGGCAGGGCGTGCTGGTCGGCCTGGCGGTGCTCGCCGCGGCCACCCTGGGGGACCTGACCGAGTCCATGATCAAGCGGGACCTGGCGATCAAGGACATGGGCTCGTTGCTGCCCGGTCACGGCGGCGTCCTGGACCGGATCGATTCGCTGCTGGTCAGCGCGCCGGTGGTCTGGATCCTGCTGCTGGTCTTCATCCCCGCGTCGCAGCGCTGAGGCGCGCCGCCCGCCACCGGGCAGGCGCGCCACCTCTCAGCACCGAGGCGAGCCGCCTGCCAGCACCGATATGCGCCCTAGTTTGCATTCCGCCCAGCGGGTAGAGGGTGCCCTCGTACCCTTCCACCCGGTATAGGGAGCGCCAGAGATGCTAAAGCGGCCTATCGGAATCGTCTTCCTTCTCTATCTCGCGATCGGGATATTCGTCGCATGGGCCAGGGGCTACCTGCATCTGGCGTTGCTTAAGGGCATTCTGTCGGCCGTTCTCGCCATCCTGCTCTGGTGGCTGGCGCTGCTGGGAATCAACCTGCACGTCCATTAGGGCGCGCGGCCTAACCCTGGCCCGCCACCCAGCTATAACGCTGCGCGGCGAGCTGAGTGACCAGGCTGGCCGCGCCGCGTTCCTTGGCGATCAGCCGTTCCCGCTCGGTGATCGGGATGATCCACAGCCACCGGGCCGAGTCCCCGCCCACCGAGAACCCGCTCAGGTCGGGCACCTCCGGCCCGATGAGCTGGGACGGGTCGTCGAGCAGGAGCACCGCCTCCTTGCCCCCGCCGAGCGGGAAGGTTCCCGGCTCGTGATACCAGCGGACCGTGTGACCCGTCCCGAACCAGGTCACCGCCCGCCACGGGTACTGGGCCAGCCACAGGAACACCCGGGCGGCGTCGCGGCTCGGCATCGTCGTGGCGATCGCCAGCTCGATCCGCGCGTGGCCACTGGCGTCCTCCATCGCCTGCTCGACCACGGGCATCCGCTGGCAGCTCATGCCCACCGACGACAGCACCGTGTAGGGCCGCTGCTCGGTCGGCGGCCGCTCGGACACGCCGACCATCGGCTGCTTGCCGCCGGACACGTCCCAGTACCTGGCGCCCGGCCCGAGCCGGGCCAGCAGGTGGCCGAGCAGGGACCGCTGGAACGACGCCCATGAGTCCTCGCGCTGCCGCCACCGCCAGAACGCGGTCGCGCGGTCGGCCCGGGGGCCCAGCCCTTCCATCGCGTCATCGAGGGACCAGCCGAACGGGGTCTGCCCGATGACGTCCCTGCTGTAGCCGGGCATGCCCCGGGCCATGTCGGACCAGCCGGGGATGACGGCGAGCAACTGCCCGCCCTCGATGACGGCGACGCCGTCGCCTTCCTCGAACCACAGCGCGCGCAGCGTCCGCGCGTCCAGCGGCGCGCGCCCACCGGGGTGCTTGGTGTGCCCGGCGGGCATCAGCGGCGCCCGGGCGGCGCCGAGCCGGGACAGGTCCGTGCTGGACGGCGCCTGCTCGTGGTTGGCTATCCACGCGGCGCCGAGCACCGCGTCCGCGTCGTGCAGGTACGCGGCGGTGGTCGCGCCGTCGTACTCGACCACGAGCCGGCGGCTGCCGTAGGGGCTCTCGCTCTCCAGCAGCGTTCCCGGCTGCGACGGGCCCGCACCGGGCCGGGAACCTCTCGCGCCCTTGCGCAACGAAGACATGATCCGAAATCTACTAAGAAGGCGCAGGTCGTGATGGGCGCCCCGGGCAACTGGGACACTGTAATTGCCATGTCTTCGCTGCCGCTCGTCTTCGACGCCCCCCGCCGCGGGCTGCCACCCCGTCATCTAGCCGACCTTTCGCCGCAACAGCGCACCGAGGCGGTCGCCGCGCTGGGCGAGAAGCCGATGCGGGCCACGCAGCTCTCTCAGCACTATTTCGGCAGGTTGAGCGTGGACGCGCCCGGTATGACCGACATCCCGGCCGCGGCCCGGGACCGGCTGGCCCGCGAGCTGCTGCCCCCGCTGCTCACGCCGGTGCGCGAGATCGGCTGCGACGACGGGGCCACCAGCAAGACCCTGTGGCGGGCCCACGACGGGACGCTGCTGGAGAGCGTGGTCATGCGTTACCCGGACCGGGCCACGGTCTGCGTGTCCAGCCAGGCCGGCTGCGGGATGGCATGCCCGTTCTGTGCCACCGGCCAGGGCGGGCTGCGGCGGAACCTGTCCACCGCGGAGATCGCCGACCAGGTCCGCGCCGCCGCGGCGATGGTGCGGGACGGAAGGCTCGGGCCGCCGGCCGGCTCTCCAACGTCGTGTTCATGGGGATGGGCGAGCCCCTGGCCAACTACCGCCGGACGGTCGGCGCGGTGCGCCGGATCTGCGATCCGGTCCCGCGCGGTTTCGGCATCTCTCAGCGATCGGTGACCGTCTCAACGGTTGGCCTGGTTCCTGCACTACGCCGGCTGGCAGACGAAGGTCTTTCCGTGACGCTGGCCGTGTCCCTGCATGCCGCCGATGACGAACTGCGGGACGAGCTTGTGCCGGTGAATACCCGGTGGAAGGTGGCCGAGGTGCTCGCTGCCGCTCGCTACTACGCCGACCGGACCGGGCGCCGGGTATCGATCGAGTACGCGCTCATCCGCGACGTGAACGACCAGCCGTGGCGTGCCGACCTGCTCGGCAGCCTGCTGCACCGCGCGCTCGGCCCGCTGGTCCACGTGAACGTGATCCCGCTGAACCCCACGCCCGGCAGCAAGTGGGACGCCTCGCCGAGACCGGCCCAGGAGGAGTTCGTCCGGCGGGTCGCTGCCGCCGGGGTGCCCTGCACCGTGCGGGACACCAGGGGCCGGGAGATCGCCGCGGCCTGCGGCCAGCTCGCCGCGGCACCCGAGCGGTAGCGTTATCCCCCATGGCGGGGAAGGGTGCTTTTGCGCGACACCGGCGCAGGCTGGCCGCGCGTGCCGTGCACGGGCTGTGGGACGCGGCTTCGCGGGCGGGGACGATCACGGCTGAGAACCCGGCCGGCCACCCCTTTAGGGCGTTTGGCATGGGATCCCTTATCGGCTTTCCCACCGGTGCTCTGTACGGCGAGGAGTGGATCGAGATCGGTTCCGGGACCATGATCGGGGCGCAGGTCAGCATGAGCGCCGGCATGGTTCCCGGCCAGGACCTGGGCGAGGCGCCGGTGCTGCGGATCGGGGACCGGTGCATCATCGGCCGGGGCAGCCACATCGTCGCCCATTACTCGATCGCCATCGGCGATGACGTTTTCACCGGGCCGTACGTGTACATCACCGACCAGAACCACGGCTACACCGACCCCGACGTCCCCATCGGGCGGCAGTGGCCGAGCAACACCGCGGTCTCGATCGGTCCCGGAAGCTGGCTGGGGGCCGGGGTCGTCGTGCTGCCAGGCGCGGCCATCGGCGGCAACGTGGTCGTCGCGGCCGGATCCGTGGTACGCGGGGTGGTGCCGGACCGGTGCGTCGTGGCTGGGGTTCCGGCGAAAATCGTGCGTGAGTACGTGCCGGGCAGCGGCTGGAAGCCGCCGGTGCCGGACGCCGGGGAGGCCACCCTCCCGCCTAGTGATAGTTGCTGAACTGCGAGGAAAGGATTCGCGAGTCTGTCACGATGGAGGCAGGCACTCCCAGTAACGATCCGAGAGGCGCGTGGGACCAGACGATCTCGTCGCGAGCGCGGCGTACCAGCCGGAGCCGACGGCCGCTGCCGCCGCGCGGCGGTTTGTGCGCGAGACGCTCCAGGCGTGGCTGGTGACCGGTGCGGCAGCCGATGGGCACGGGCTGGTCGACGACGCGGTCCTGCTGACCAGCGAGCTGGTCACCAACGCCGTGGTGCACGCGGGCACGCCGGTGCAGGTTACGTGCAGGCTGGCCGACGGCGCGGTCGAGGTGGTCGTCCGCGACGGGCACCCGGCGCGGCTGGTCCCCGAGACGGCCGAAAGCGAGCCGGGCCCGACCGAACGCACCGGTGGCCGCGGCCTGCTGCTGCCCGCCGCGCTGGCGTCCGCGTGGGGGGTTGCCTACGGGCGCAGCTGCAAGGCGGTCTGGTTCCGGCTCGAGCTCGCCGGGCCGGGATCGGGGCTGGGCGGGGCCGGCGGCGAGGGCGACGCCGCGGGCGAACTTGCGGACGCGATCGGCGTCACGGCCGCGCTCGCGACCGCGCTGCGTCCCCCCGGGCCGAAGGCCGGCCCGGGGCGGGCTGGGTGCCCGCGCCCGGCGGCGCGGACAGCCCGGCTGCGCCGGCCGATTTCGGGTACCAGCAACTGCTGTCCAGCGCGGTCGAGTCCGCCCGGGTGGCCGTGGGTGCGGACGCGGCCTTCGCGATGATGGCCGACGAGGACGGAGATCTGCGGCTGCGGGCGGCCGCGGGCAGCATCGCCGCCCTGGAGGACGAGTCCCCCCGCCCGCCGTCCGTGGTAACCGTCCCGTTCGTGGTCGACGGGCGCGTCACCGGCCTGCTCGCGGCCGCTTCCGCGGTGGGCAGGTTCGGCGACCCGGAGACGGCCCGGTTGCAGTGGATCGCCGACCGGTCCGGCCCCGCACTGCAACGGGCCTGGCTGGCCGAGCTCGAGCGGACCAGGCGGGACCGGATCAGCGCGCTCGGCGAGGCTCGCGGACTGCTCGTTGGGGGCCTGCGCCGGGAGGAGATCATGGCGCAAGTGGGCCGGGCCACGGTGCCCAGGCTGGCGCCCTGGTGCGCGGTGCTCACGCTGCCCGGGGACGCGCGGGCTTCAGACGCGCTCGCCGCGGGGGCCCTGGCCGGTGATGGCGGGCTCCGGACGTCGTACACGCGGCACGTTGACGACCGCCTGGCGGGCGCCCTGGCCTGGCTGCTGGACCGGGTGTGCCAGGTGGCGGCGCCCGACTTCTCGGCGGGCCGCGGGGCGGCCCCCCGGCCGGGCCGGCGCTGGCCCCTGGTGGTCGGCGACATGGCTGGCGCGCCGCCCGAGGCCAGCGAACTGGCCGCCGACACCGCCTGGTGCTTCCCGCTCGGCGACCCGCAGGACGCGATCGGCGTGTTCGTCATCGGCGACTCCGGCGAGGACCGGCTGCCCCGCGAGGTCGCGGCCCTGGGCGCCGACCTGGCCTGCCGCGTCGGCCTGGCCCTCGACGGCGCCCGCCTGCTAGCGCACAAGGTCTGACCGCGCGGCGGCCGGCGGTTGCCGCGGGAACGCGTGTTTCATCGTGACCGTGGCAGCACGGGAACCCGGCCAACAGCGCGCCGGAACGCCGCCGTGATCGAGGCAACAACCTGAGCGGGCGACCGCGTGATCTCCGGCCAGGTGAAGTGAACGACCTCGAAACCTGCCTCGCGCAGCCGTTTGTCGCGGCCGAGCTGCGCCATCGCCCGAGACGGGTCGGCGTACTTGATCGCGCCGTCGGCCTCTGCGATCGTCCGGCAGGCGCGCCAGAGGAAGTCGGCCCGGCCGATCATCTCGGTCGCATCGCCGACCCAGACCTGGAGTTCGGGAGGCGGCAGGCCGTGAGCGTCGAAGGCCACCCTGGAGATCGACTCGAGCACCGACTCCGAGCCGGCGTCGCGGAACGCCACGACTCGTCTCGCGGCCTGAAGCCCAGGCCACCGGGGACAAGCGGAGATCACGGCCTGAAGCTCGGCCCTGGTTGTCTGCTTGGTGCGCAACGCCGCGTCCGCCACCACCACGCCAGCGGCAAACGAGGAGGTGCGCGCCAGATCGATGACGGTCCTGGCCGCGGACGTGACGGGGATGCCGTGACGAGTCACCACATGCCCGGCCAGCAGAGCGGCGACATGTAGGCAGACTGCCGGGCCCGACCTTTTGCTGGTGGTACCTGGCGGGCGGGTGAGTGTCACCGGTGTTCAGGCGGTGCGGACGGCTATGCCGGGGTAGTCGAGAACCAGGCCGGTTTCGTCGTAGACGAGGCGGCAGGTGAAGTCGAAGGCGGGGGCGGCGTAGTCGTACTGCTGATGTGTGGCCACATTGGCGAGGCGCTGGTAGGTCTGTTCGAGGCGCTCAACACTTAGGTCAAGGGCGCGGACGTAGGCGGCGGGCGCGCTCTGGTTCTTGGCGCCCGATGGCAGTTGCAGCCGGTGCACCGGCAGGGCGTTTGTCATCGCCGAGGATTCCAGGTCGATATCTGCGCAACCGTCGAGATGGGGCGCCGGTTCGCCGTCGATGCGCCAGTGCCCCGCGCCGTCGGATTCCAGCAGGGTCTGGCGCGGCCCAAGGGCGGCATTTCTCGCCGTGATGCGTGCGCTCCGGGTGGCCCAGGCCGCATCTAGCTCGATGCTGTAGCTGACGACCCACGTCTGGGCGTCTTCAAGGGCGGCGGTGGTCCCGTCGATATGCCAGCCGTCGGCTACGGCCTGGAAGTAGGCGACCTCGAAGCCCACCCGGGCGTCGCGATGCTGCCAGCAAGCGGTTGCCGGCGGAGGCTGGAAGGGCACCGGGTCATTTTGGCAGATGCCGGGGCGCCGGGGAAACGTGGCGGGGCGCCAAGGCCGTGCGTGGGCGCTTGCCCGCTGGGACGTGCGGTACCGGGTCGCCGGCCGCGGCTAGGACGCTTGCCGGGCGGCGCGGTCGGCCGCCGGGATGCGCGCCTCCGTGCCGCGTGCCCGGCTGGCGCGCGCCGGTTTGCCGTTTGCTTCCCCGGCTTGTGGTGGGTCCCCGGCTGCGCCGGCAATCTGCGGGCTGAACACCTCGCCGCGCAGCGCCCGGCCCACCAGGTTTACCGCGCGGGCGACGGCGACCAGCCTGCGGCCCTCGGCCCGGTAGGTGGCGAGCACGGCGTCGAGCCCGTGCGGGGGGAGCAGGTCGCCGAGTTCGGTGCGGGCGGTGCGATAGGCGTGCCGCGCGCCGGCCACGCACGCGTCGGCGTGGTGCGCGGCCATCGCGGCGAGCGCCAGCGGGTAGCGGCGCAGCACGCCGTAGAGCCGGTAATCCGCCGGGACCACGTCGAGCAGCCAGGCCACCGCGGTCCGCTCGAACTCCTCGCTGCCCGGCGGGTGGACCCCCGGTGGCCATCCGGGCGGCACGTATGCTGCCATACCCGGAGTATAGCAATAATCGAATATATGTTCTACTCGCGGTCGGATGAGTGCAGGCCTGCTGGGCGCGGACGGGCTGGGCGCGGGCCGGTGGGACGTGGTGACGGCGGTGGGGCCGCGTGGACGGCGTTCGGTTAGCCGCGGGCCGGGCGGGCAGTTGGCCGGTGCGGACGGGATAACACCCCGGGCAGGGCGCGGGTGCGCCGGTGGCGGCGGCTGCCCTCCTCGGGCGCGGCGGGCGGGCCGAGGCCCAGGGTCACCGAGCCGCCGCCCGAGGCGGACCGGCCGATGGTCAGCGTGCCGCCGGAGCTCTCGGCGATGCGCCGGGCGATGTCGAGGCCCAGGCCGGTGGACCCGGCGCTGGACCGGCCCCGCTCGGCGAGGTCCCCGTCGCTGAAGCCCGGCCCGTCGTCGGCCACGACCAGCCAGGCGCCGCCGCCGGCCCGCTGGCTGAGCCGGATCGCCAGCCCGGCCCCCTCCGGGGTGTGCGCGAACACGTTCTCCAGCAGGATGTCCAGGCACGCGGCCAGGTCCTCGCCGGACGCCCGGACCGGCATCGGCCCGCGGGCCAGCTCGACCGTCATGGCCCGCTCGGTATCCTCGGCCAGCGGCAGCCAGAACGCCGCCCGCTCGGCGACCACCTCGCCCGCGTCGCACGCCTCCGTGGAGCCGTCCCTGGTGGGCCGCCTGGCCTCGCGGATGATCTCGTCGACGGTGCGTTCCAGGGCGTCGACGTCGGCCAGCACCTGCGCCCGCTCAGCGTGGTTCCGCAGCGACTCGGCGTCGATCCGCAGCGCGGTCAGCGGCGTGCGCAGCCGGTGCGACAGGTCGGCGACGGTCTCCCGTTCGCGGGTGAGCAGCTCGCCGATGCGGACCGCCAGCCGGTTCAGCCCGGCGCCCGCCCGGCGGACCTCGGGCGGCCCGGTCAGCTCGGCCCGGGCCGACAGGTCGCCGGTGGCCAGCCGGTCGGAGGCGCCGGCCACGGCGCGCAGCGGGCGCACCAGGGACCGGGCCAGCTGGTCGGCGACGGCGACGCTGAGCACCAGCAACCCGAGGCCGACGCAGCCGAGCAGCAGCCAGGCGCGGGTCACCCCGTGGCGCAGCTCCGCGTCCGGCACGAAGGTCCGGATCACCGCGGTGCCGTGGGGCAGGCCCTGCACCGCCACCAGGACCTCGACCCCGCCCGGGGCGTCCGAGGTGAAGCTGCGGCCCCGGGCCGCGAGCTGGACGGCGGCGTTCACCGCGGGTGACCGGCGCACCGGGGCGCCAACCTCACCGCCCCCGGGCAGGAACACGGTGACCGGGGTGCCCCTGCTCGCCGCGTTCACCTGGTCCACCGCGAGCCGCAGGCTGCCCGCCTTGAGGGTGGCCGCCAGCGGCGCCATCCACTGGGCCTGCACGGTGGCCGTGCTCACCGCGCGGTCGGCGGCCAGCGCGCGCAGCACGAGGGCAAGCGGCAGCAGGAAGGAGACCAGGACCAGCGAGCTGGTCGCCACCGCGAGCAGGATGATCCGCAGCCTCATGACGGGGACTCACGATGGCGCGCTGAGCCGGACGCCGACGCCGCGCACGGTGTGCAGGTAACTCGGCTGCTGCGCGGTTTCCCCGAGCTTGCGGCGCAGCCAGGAGATGTGCACGTCCACGGTCTTGTCGGCGCCGCCGTAGGGCATCCGCCACACGTGCGTGAGCAGGTCCCGCCTGGTCACCACCTGTCCGGCGTGCAGCGCGAGGTAGCGCAGCAGGTCGAACTCGCGGCGGCTCAGGTCGAGCGGCGCGCCGTCGAGCGTCGCCACGTGGGCGACGACGTCCAGCCGCAGCCCGCCGACCTCCAGCGGTCCCGCGTCCTTGGCGTCGGGCTGGCTGCCCCGGCGCAGGACGGCACGGATCCGCGCCTCGATCTGGCCCGCGCCGAACGGCTTGACCACGTAGTCGTCGGCGCCGGCGTCGAGCACCCGGATGATCTCCGACTCGTCGTCGCGGGCCGTGATGACCATGACCGGCACCGCGCTGACCGCGCGGATCATCCGCAGCGCCTCGTAACCGCCCAGGTCGGGCAGGCCCAGGTCGAGCAGGACCAGGTCCGGCGGCGTCTGGAGGATCTGCCGCAGGGCATCCATGGCACCGGGGGTGCTGGCCACCGCGTGCCCGCGCTCGGTGAGCGCCCGGATCAGCGCGCCCCGGATGGCCGCGTCGTCCTCCACCAGCAGCAACTGTGCCACGGCAGGACGCTATCTGTTATCGGCGGGTACGCGTCGGCCTACGCCGTTATGTGCCCGTTGCAACTCGAATCGCTTGAGGTGACCTTTACCCGGTCTTAGGGTCCCTTCCGTGAGCCTGCGTCGTGTGAGTGCGCGTTTTCTCGTCGGCGTCGGCGCCTGGCTGCTCGGCGCGAGCGCGGCGACCGGCGGCAGCCTGCTCGCCGTGTCCCTGCTCGGCCAGGGCATCGTCGCCCCCGCGCCCAGCCAGCAGCTCACCGTGGCCGCGGTGAACCGCGCCCTGGCCAGCGAGGCGGCCGAGGCGCCCCGGGCGTCCCTCACCGCCACGCCGTCGCCCAGCGGCACGCCGTCGCCCGTGCCCCCGCCGCGCCGCATCAATGTCAGGCGGCCCAGGCGGGCCGGCCGGGCGGCGGCCCACCCCACCCCGCAGGCCACTTCCGCGGTGCTGGCCTCGGTGGGCGGAACGGTGGTGGCCCGCTGCGAAAGCACGGGCGCCTACCTGGTGTCGTGGAGCCCGCAGCAGGGCTACGAGGTGGTCAGCGTGATCCGCGGGCCCGCCGCCGCGGCGCAGGCGAAGTTCGCCAATAACCAGCGCAGCGTGACGATGAAGGTGTCCTGCGCCGGCGGGGTGCCCACGGCCACGACGTCCACACACCGGTCTTCCGATGACGGTGGCCACGACGAATGAGCCGGACCCGGGGTCGTTCCGTCCCGGCCGGGCCGCAACCGCCCGGGCGCGTCAGCCGGGCCTGCTGCCGGTCCTGTTCAGTAGCAGGGCGAGGGTTGGGCACGCCGCCGCCGCTCTTTTGGCATGCTCTACGATGCCCCGGGGTACCGTCGTCCGTACCAGAATCGGGTAGCCCCACGGGTCGAGCTCGATCAGCTCGGGCAGGAGTTCCGCGCACAGGCCGTGCCCGGTGCAGGCGATCGGGTTGACCCGCAACTCGTAGCTCACAGCGGGCTCCCGGTGCCGTCCAGGTAGCCGGGTGCCGCGCCGCCCGTGCCGCCGGGCAAGCCCCGTTCCGCGGCGGGCCAGCCGCGGTCCGCGCCGGGCCAGCCACGGTCCAGGCCGCCGGTCCAGCCCCGGTCCTCGCCGTCCGGCCACAGCTCGTACTCCCCGTCGAGCCAGTCCCCGTCCTCCTCGGCGGGCCACTCCTCCTCGCCCGGCACCGGGAGCAGCGGTGCGCGGCCCACGCCCGCGCACGGGCCGCGGTGATCATGCCACCTGGCATCCGCCTCGAACGCCCACAACGCGCTGCGCACCAGCTGGGTGACGCCGTCGGGATGGCGGCAGGCGCCCCGGCCCTCGATCAGCGGGATGAGCGCGCTTATCTGGTCGACGGCGCGGCCGCGGCCGCCGGTGTAAGCAAGATCGGTGACCGCGTCCGCCAGCGCCGGCAGGCCGAACATGCACGGGCCGCACTGCCCGGCGTTCTCGCCGGCCAGGTAGCGAACCACGCGCGCGGTTTCGGCGAGGGCGCACGCCGAGGCGGGCAGCGCGATCACGATTCCGGCGCCCATCGCCCCGCCCGCGGCCTTCAGGGCGCCGTGGCACATGGGCACCTGCCAGGCGACCTCGACCGGCAGCCAGGCGCCGAAGTAGCCGCCCACCAGCACCGCCTGTAGCCGCTCGTAGGGCCCGCCGGCCGTCATCAGCACCTGCCCGACCGGGGTACCGAGCACGATCTCGTACACGCCCGGCCTGCCGACCGCGCCGCCGACCGTGACCAGCGTCGTGCCGGGCGCGGCGGGCAGCCCGACCCGGCGGAACCAGCGGTCCCCGTGCCGGGCGATCAAGGCCAGATGGGCCAGCGTCTCCACGTTGTGCACGAGGGTGGGCCGCCCCTTGACGCCGCGCTCGTGCGGCCGTGGCGGGGCGAAGGTCGGCTTGCCAGGCCCGCCGTTCAGGTGCTGGACGATCGCCGACTGCTCGCTGGAGACGTACCGGCCGGGGAGGCCGGCCAGGCGGATCGGCACCGGGTCGAGGCCGGCCGCCTCCCGTTCGGCCACGGCGTAGTCCAGCTTGGCCAGCAGGTCGCGCTCCCGGCCGTGCACGCACAGGTACGCCTCGCTGGCGTGGACCGCGCTGGCGGCCAGCGTGATCCCGTCCAGAACCAGGTGCGGCAGCCGGGTCAGCAGCAGCCGGTCCTTGCCGCTGGCCGGCTCGCCCTCGGCGCCGTTGGCGACCACCACCGTCTTGCCGGGGGCGTCCGCGACCGACCGCATCTTGCGCCCGGCCGGAAACCCGGCGCCGCCCCGGCCAGTGAGCCCGGACCGCTCCACGAGGTCGATCAGCCGTTCGGGGCGCTGCCGGCCGGACCGCCCGCGCTCTGCTTGTCCCGCCCCCGCGCTTCGCGCCCGCCCCCACACTGGCAGCGGCCCGTGCGCTCGCTCGTGCGCGCGCAGGTCGGTGACCCTGTCATAGGACATCCCGGCCAGCAGCCGTGGCAGGCGGGCGTCCGCGCGCCGGTAGGCGGACCTCTCGAGCGCGGTCACCGGGCACCCGCCCGCGCGGTGCTGACCAGCCGCCACGTCGTTGCCGCCGCCACGGCCGCGGTGCAGCCGATGGTCAGCGCGAACACCCAGACCGTGTCCCGGTCGGTGCCGATACCCAGACCGTGCGCCAGGGCGATGGGCCAGCACGCGTAGGCGAGCCAGTGCACGCGGCGCCAGGACCGGTGGCCGAGCCTGCCGCGTACCAGGCTGGTGCCGGCCAGCACGAGCAGCAGGTCCAGCGCTATCGCGCCCAGGCCGAGCCAGAAGGTCTTGTAGGCGGCGATGAAGGGCACGAACGCGGCGGCCACCGGGATCGAGACGTAGCTGTCCAGCACGGTCGTGCCGACGTGCAGCCCCAGGAACACGCCCGCCAGCAGCGAGATGTTGCGGTGCAGGCCGGTGGTGAGGAACCGCGGCCAGCGCTCACCGCTGAACCGGCCCGCCGTCATCACCCCGAGCAGCACGCTGGCGGTGAGCAGCAAGAGCGTGACCAGGCCCGCCGCGCGGGTGGTGTACCAAAGCCCCGGCCCGTTGAGGCTCACACTCATGGGTGCCCTTGGCTGGCGGGCGTGCCGGTGCGGCTGGCCGGCCAGCCCGCGACCGTGACCGCCGCGCCGTCGTGGCGGACGAGCCGGGCGGGCAGGCCCAGGCCAGCCAGCCAGCCGGCCGCCCGCTCGCCGCGGATGATAGCCGCCGTGCTCGCGGTGTTCGCGGACACGCACGTCGCCGCGGCCACGCTCACCGCGCGCCAGCAGGACCGCGCGGGCAGGCCGGTGCCGGGCACGATGATGTGGTGCAGCCGGGCCGCGCCCCGCCGCCAGCTACGGACCGCGGTACCCGAGGTGGCCAGGCCGCCGTCCCGGACCAGCACGGCGTGGCCGGCCGGGCCGGGCGAGCCGGGGCCGTCGAAGGTGACGTCATCGGCGATGCCGACCCGCCAGCCGCCGGCCGGCGGGGTGCCCGCCACCCGGATGTCGCCGCCCAGGTTGACCAGGACCCCGCAGCCCAGCGCGGCGGCGATCGCCACCGCCGCGCGGTCGGCGGCCAGCGCCTTGGCCGTCGCGCCCAGGTCGAGGACGGCGCCCGCGGGCACCCTGACCTCGCGCAGCACCGGATCGAGCGCCACGCTGCGCCAGCCCGGAGCGGGGGCGGCGGGCTGACGCAGCGCGGCGGTGTTCTCCCTGGCCTGCGTGAAGTCCCTGTCGTAGCCAAGCGCGGCAAGGGATCCCCCGCAGGTGGGGTCGACGTCCCCGTCGGTGAGCCTGGCCGCGGTCAGGGCCACCGTGAGGGCGTCCGCGAGCAGCGGACTGATCTGGACGGATCTACCCTGGGCATTGTTGACCCGCCACAGTTCGGAGTCCCGGCGAAACCGGGAACAGGCCGCGTCCACTGCCCGCAGTTCGGCGGCGAGGAGCACCCGGGCCGGCTCCAGCGCGGCCGGGTCCGTGGTGAGCAGCGTGGCGAACGTGCCGAACGCCGGGAACGTGTGACCGGCGACGGCGGCGCCGGGCGCAGGCATCAGCCTCCTCCGTGATGGCTCGGGCTCGAGCTGGAGTGCACCGGGCTTGGCTTCGGGCTCGGCGGCGGCGGCGCGGGCGGCGTGGTGGGCGGCGCCAGCGTGGGCGAGGGAGCGGCCGAGCTCGGTGCCGCGGTGCCGGGCGCGGCGCTCGGGGTGACCCGGCGATGATGATGATGGTGCGGTCGGCGCCGGTGGGTCCTGGCCGGCGACGGGGAGGGGGACGGGGACGGGCGGGACACCGTCACGCTGGGCGTGGGGTGCGGCGGGCTGGTCACCGTGGCCGCGGGCGCGGTCCGCGCGAACAGCGTCGCGAAGCCGACCGTGGCGAGCGCGCCGAGCTGGGTGGCGCGCCAGGTGAGCCGGGACAGGCGGCGCAGCCCGGCAGACCGGGCAGCGCCGGCCGGCTCGCCCAGCCTGGTGGCCTGGTCCAGGTAGGCGTCGCCGGCGGCCTGGTCCGGAGCGAACTCCGGCCAGGGAGCGGGTTCGTGGGAGGGGTCGTGATGGTTACGCACGAGGAATGAGAACACCACAATGGGTGTTAAGAGCCAGTGAAGAACCGTTCAAGAGGCCGTTGCCATCGGCGCGGTGCGCTGGTACCCACAGGCGCCCTAGACTGTCCTGCCGGTTCTTGCCGTAGCTGCCAAACCACCTTTGGAACTGATTCGTGCCTGCCCGTCCGATGACCCTCGCCACCCGGGATGACCTGCGCAACGTCGCGATCGTTGCGCATGTCGACCACGGTAAGACCACGCTGGTCGACGCCATGCTCTGGCAGTCGGGGGCGTTCCGGGCCAACGAACGGGTGGCCGAGCGGGTGCTCGACTCCGGCGACCTGGAGCGGGAGAAGGGCATCACGATCCTGGCCAAGAACACCGCGGTCCGGCACGGCGGGCTGACCATCAACATCGTGGACACCCCCGGGCACGCCGACTTCGGCGGCGAGGTGGAGCGCGGGCTTTCCATGGTCGACGGGGTGCTCCTGCTGGTGGACGCCGGGGAGGGGCCGCTGCCGCAGACCAGGTTCGTGCTGCGCAAGACGTTGCAGGCGAACCTGCCGGTCATCCTGGTCATCAACAAGGTGGACCGGGCCGACGCGCGGATCGCGGAGGTCGTGGACGCCTGTTACGAGCTGTTCCTCGACCTCGACGCGACCGAGGAGCAGATCGAGTTCCCGATCGTGTACGCCTGTGCCCGGGCCGGCCGGGCGTCGCTCACCAGGCCCGCCGATGGCACCCTGCCGGACTCGCCCGACCTCGAGCCGCTGTTCACCGTGCTGCGGGAACGGGTGCCCGCCCCGGCCTACGACCCGGACGCGCCGCTCCAGGCGCAGGTCACCAACCTGGACGCATCGTCCTACCTGGGCCGGATCGCGCTGTGCCGGGTGCACAACGGGACCATCGGCCGGGGCCAGCAGGTGGCCTGGTGCCGCAGGGACGGCACGACGTCGCGGGTGAAGATCAGCGAGCTGTTTCTGACCGAGGCGCTGGAGCGGGTGCCCGCGGAGAGCGCGGGCCCGGGGGACATCATCGCGGTCGCGGGCATCAGCGACATCATGATCGGCGAGACGCTCGCCGACGCCGAGGACCCCCGGCCGCTGGCGCTGATCACCGTGGACGAGCCCGCGGTGTCGGTGACGATCGCGGTCAACAACTCCCCGCTCGCCGGGCGCGAGAAGGGCACCAAGGTCACCGCGCGCCTCGTCCGGGACCGGCTGGACCGGGAACTGGTCGGCAACGTCTCCCTGCGGGTGCTGCCGACCGAGCGCCCGGACACCTGGGAGGTGCAGGGGCGCGGTGAGCTCGCCCTGGCGGTGCTCGTGGAGACGATGCGCCGGGAGGGCTACGAGCTCACCGTGGGCCGCCCCACGGTGGTCACCAAGGACATCGACGGCGTCCTCCACGAGCCGGTGGAACGGCTGGCCGTGGACGTGCCCGAGGAGTACCTGGGCGCGGTGACCGGGCTGCTCGCCGGGCGCAAGGGGCGGATGGAAACCATGATCAACCACGGCACCGGCTGGGTCAGGCTCGAGTACGTCGTGCCGGCCCGCGGGCTGATCGGGTTCCGCACCCAGTTCCTTACCGACACCCGGGGCACCGCCATCGCGCACCATGTGTTCGAGGGGTACGAGCCCTGGTCCGGGGAGATGCGGGTGCGCCCGACCGGGTCCCTGGTCGCCGACCGGACCGGCTCGGTCACCAGCTACGCCTGCTTCTCGCTCCAGGAGCGCGGGTCGCTCATGGTGGCCCCCGGCACCGAGGTCTACGAGGGCATGATCGTCGGCGAGAATTCGCGGTCCGACGACATGGACGTCAACCCCACCCGCGAGCGCAAGCTCAGCAACGTGCGCCAGTCCACCGCCGAGGAACTGGAACGGCTGGTGCCGCCGCGGGTGCTCAGCCTGGAGCAGGCGCTGGAGTTCTGCGCCGCCGACGAGTGCGTGGAGGTCACCCCGACGGCGGTCCGGCTGCGCAAGGCCATGCTCGACGCCAAGGAACGCGCCCGGCAAAGGGCCCGCCGCTCCCGCGGCGAGTAAGCGCGAGCGCCGGCCGGCCTCAACACGGTCGCCTGAGCCGCCGCCCCGGCCTGGTCATCGCCGAGACCGGCCACCCGGTGCGGGTGGCCGGGCCACCGGACGGCGTTACTTGATGAAGCCCAGGTAGACGATGCAGCCGACGCCGGCCACCAGGCAGTAGATGCCGAACGGGGTGAGCGTGCGGGTCTGGAAGTAGCGCGTCAGGAACCGCACCGACAGGTACGCCCCGACGCCCGACAGCACACTGCCGAAGATCACCTGCCCGCGAATGCCGTTGCCCAGCGGCCCCAGCAGGTCGGGGATCTTCAGCACCCCGGCGGCCAGGATGACGGGCGTGGCCAGCAAAAACGCGAACCTGGCCGCGTCCTCCCTGGCCAGCCCCCGGAACATGCCCGCCACCATGCAGACACCGTCCCGGCTGATGCCCGCCAGCAGGGCGAGGATCTGCGCGCTGCCGATGATGACGGCCTCCCCGTAGCCCTGCTTGGCCATGCGGTTGTCGGCCGCGATCCCCTGGGCCAGTTCTTCCGAGCGCACGGCCTGGTGGCCCGCCGCGTGCCGGTAGTTGCCGGTTCGCCGCCCGCCCGCGGCCGCCGTCGCCTTCTCCCGTTCGCGCTCCGCCACGATCTCCTGGTCGGCCTGGATGGACGACTTGCGCCGGAACATCTCCCCGGCGATGAGAATCACGCCGTTGATGGCGAGGAAGATCGCGGCGCGAATGGGCTTGCCGAACAGGACCCGGAACTCGTGCTCGAACAGCACCCCGACGAGGCCCACCGGGATGGTCGCCAGGATGATCATCCAGGCCATCTTCTCCTCGGTGGTCCGCATCTCGAACCTGTCGACGCCCGGCTCCGGCCTGATCATGTGCCCGATCGAGCTGAAGAACCCGCCGATGATCCGGATCCAGTCCCGCCAGAAGTAGATGAGCAACGCGATCGCGGTGGCGACGTGCAGGCCGACGATGAAGGCAAGGTAAGGCGACTCCTGGGCAGCCACGTTGAGGTGTTGCGCCCAGCAGCCGCCGATCAGCGCGGGAATGAGCACGTTGTGGCCCAGGCTGGACACCGGGAACAGTTCGGTGACGCCCTGCACCACGCCGACGACCCCAGCCTCGGCGTAGGTCATGTGCGCTGAGCACGTGGGCGCGTGATCAGCGAGCGCCAACGCGCCGCCCGGCTGCAACAAGGTCAGGACGGTCATGCCGGGCCTTTCGCGCGAGGAAGGGATGGTGCGGAATGCCGGCCCGGGCAGGGCGCTGGCGTGCACCGTGCCCCATGGTACGGATTGCCTGGCCCAGAGCGGACGGCGAGGCCGAAATCCGGGACGAACGTTAGTAAGAATTGGCGCGATTCGCATCGTGTTCCGCCGTACCTCGGCGGTCTCACCGTGCCGCGTTCACATCGCCGCCCGCCCTCGTTCACTTGCGGGATCAGCGTGTCCCGGGCGGGCCGGCACACCTCAGGGGGCGGTCTGCGAGAGCTCTTTCCAGCGGCGGACGGCCTGGCCGCGCTCGTGGATGCCGATGCACTGATAGATCCGGCAGATGTGGTTCTTTACCGTCTTCTGCGACACCACGAGCAGGTCGGCGATCTGCCGGTTCGACAGGCCGGCCGCGATGAGATCCATGACCTCGCGCTCGCGCCGGGTGAGGTCCCGGCACGAAGCCAGGTCGTTGCCGGCGTTCCCGCCCGGTTTGCCGGCCGCCGCCTCGGCGACGATATCGAGCCCGGGTGTGGCGTCGATAAGCTCGCGCAGCCCGAGCAGCGCGGCCGCGTCGGTAGCAGCTATGACGACTTGCATGCGCTGGAATGATCCAGCGCCCGGCGCATCACCCGCGACGATCTTCCCCATGACCTACCCCCAGCGCCACTCGCGGTTCGCGGGTACCACGGGCGCCCTTTGCCAGCCACAACCGGGGCTAAAGCCCCGCACAAAACATAACAGTTGCCCCGGAGGGCTCGTGGCCAGCGGTGGCGGGAGGCGGGTTGTCGCGCCAGCCGTTTGGTAAGTAAAGAGCGGGGGTGGGCGCGAAGCGCGGGGGCGGGAAGAGCAAAGAGCTCAGCTCTTCTTGCCGGGGACCGCGGGGGTGTCGTGGCGGGGGCGGCGGCCGATCTTGGCACCGAGCCACACCAGCGGGTCGTACTTGCGGCTGACCACGCGCTCCTTCATCGGGATGATCGCGTTGTCGGTGATCTTGATGCCCTCGGGGCAGACCTCGGTGCAGCACTTGGTGATGTTGCAGAAGCCGAGCCCGAAGTCATCCTGGGCGATCTCCCGCCGGTCGGCGGTGTCGGCCGGGTGCATCTCCAGCTCCGCGATCCGCATCAGGAACCGCGGCCCGGCGAACGCGGGCTCGTTGTCCGGGTGGTCGCGGATGACGTGGCACACGTTCTGGCACAGGAAGCACTCGATGCACTTGCGGAACTCCTGGGACCGCTGCACGTCGACCTGCTGCATCCGGAACTCGCCGGGCTTGATCGCGGGGTCGGGGCTGAACGACGGGATCTCCAGCGCCTTGCCGTAGTTGAACGACACGTCGGTGACCAGGTCCCTGATCACCGGGAAGGTGCGCACCGGGGTGAGCGTGATCGGCTCGCCGGGCTCGAACGTGGACATGCGGGTCATGCACGCCAGCCGCGGCCGCCCGTTGATCTCCATCGAGCAGGAGCCGCACTTGCCGGCCTTGCAGTTCCACCGGACCGCCAGGTCGCCGGCCTGGGTCGCCTGGAGGCGGTGCAGGATGTCCAGCACGACCTCGCCCTCGTTGGCCTCGACCTGGTACTCGGTGAGCTGCCCCTGCCCGGCATCGCCCCGCCAGACCCGCAGCGTTACCTCCGTGCTAGCCATCAGTGCTTCTCCTCAGCCTGGGCCGTGTCCAGCGGGGGCAGTTCCGCGTCGGTGTAGTACTTCGCCAGTTCGTCCCGATCGAACAGGCCCATCAGGTCTGGGCGCATGGGCGCCATGGGCTGCTTCTTGAGCGTGACCCGGTCGCCGTCCAGCGAGCAGATCAGGTTGACCTTGCGCCAGTCCGGCGACATCTGCGGGAAGTCGTCGCGGGTGTGGCCGCCGCGGCTCTCCTGGCGTTCCAGCGCCGACTGCGCCACGCACTCGGAGATCAGCAGCATGTTGCGCAGGTCCAGCGCCAGGTGCCAGCCGGGGTTGTAGGCGCGGCCGCCCTCGGCCTTGACCAGGCCGGCCCGCTCGCGCAGCTGTTCGAGCTCGGTGATCGCGGTCTTGATCTCGTCCTCGCGCCTGATGATGCCGACCAGGGTGCTCATGGTCTGCTGTATCTCGCCGTGCACCGTATAGGGGTTCTCGCCGCTGGCGCGGTCCAGCGGCTCGAGCGCCTCCGACACCGCCGCCTTCACCGCGGCGTCATCGGGGGCGGGCCGGGAATCGCCGAGCGAGTCGAGGTACCGCGCCGCGCCGAGCCCGGCCCGGTAGCCGAACACCAGCAGGTCGGACAGCGAGTTGCCGCCCAGCCGGTTGGACCCGTGCATGCCGCCGGAGACCTCGCCGGCCGCGAACAGGCCGGGAAGGAGCGACGCGGCGGAGTCCGGGTCCACCTCGACGCCGCCCATCACGTAGTGCTGCGCGGGCCCGACCTCCATCGGCTCCTTGGTGATGTCAACGTCGGCCAGCTCCTTGAACTGGTGGTACATGGACGGGAGCCGCTGGAGGATGTACTCGGCCGGCCGCCGGGAGGCGATGTCGAGGAACACCCCGCCGTGCGGCGAGCCGCGCCCGGCCTTGACCTCGGCGTTGTTGGCCCGGGCCACCTCGTCGCGGGGCAGCAGTTCGGGCGGCCGGCGGTTGTGGTCCGGGTCGGTGTACCACCGGTCGGCCTCTTCCTCGGTGTCGGCGTACTGCGCCCGGAACACGTCCGGCACGTAGTTGAACATGAACCGCTTGCCCTCGGAGTTGCGCAGCACCCCGCCGTCGCCGCGCACCGACTCGGTGACCAGCAGCCCGCGCCACCGAGATCGGCCAGACCATGTGGGTGGGGTGGAACTGGACGAACTCCATGTTGAGCAGCGTCGCCCCGGCCAGCAGCGCGAGCGCGTGCCCGTCCCCGGTGTACTCCCAGGAGTTCGAGGTGTATTTGAACGTCTTGCCGATCCCGCCGGTCGCCAGCACGACGGCGGGCGCCTCGAACAGGACGAAGGCCCCGGTGTCACGGAAGTAGCCGAACGCACCGGCCACCCGGCCGTTGTCCCGGATCAGCCGGGTGATCGTGGTTTCCGCGAAGACCTTGATCATGGCCTCGGGGTCGCCGTGCTCGCGGGCGTCGTCCTGCTGCAGCGCCACCACCTGCTGCTGCAGGGTGCGGATCATCTCCAGGCCGGTCCGGTCGCCGACGTGGGCGAGCCGGGGGTAGGCGTGGCCGCCGAAGTTGCGCTGGCTGATCTTCCCGTCCGGGGTGCGGTCGAACAGCGCGCCCCAGGCCTCAAGCTCCCAGACCCGGTCCGGCGCCTCCTTGGCGTGCAGTTCGGCCATCCGCCAGTTGTTGAGGAACTTGCCGCCGCGCATGGTGTCGCGGAAATGGACCATCCAGTTGTCGTGGGGGTTCACGTTCCCCATGGCCGCGGCGCAGCCGCCCTCGGCCATGACGGTGTGCGCCTTGCCGAACAGCGACTTGGAGATGATGGCCGTTTTCTTGCCAGCCAGCCTCGCCTCGATCGCCGCGCGGAGGCCCGAGCCGCCGGCGCCGATCACTACCACGTCGTAGGGAAGCCGTTCGATGTCACTCATGTGCGCGGTGCACCTTCTGCCTAGAAGAAGCGCGGGTCGGAGATGGCGCCGCTCGCCACCAGCCGGATATAGAGGTCGGTGAACAGCACCCAGTACAGCGAGATCCAGGCGTACTGCATGTGCCTGGCGTTCAGCTTGGACACCTGGGTCCACATCCAGTACCTGACCGGGTGCTTGGCGAAGTGCCTGAGCCGCCCGCCGGTGATGTGCCGGCAGGCGTGGCAGGACAGCGAGTACACCCACAGCAGCGCCGCGTTGACGACCAGTATCAGCGTGCCCAGGCCCATGTGCCCCCACTGACCGGCGTGGTTGCGGAAAGCGATCACCGCATCGGCGGTGAGGATCACGTTGAACACCACCGCGATCCAGAAGAAGTACCGGTGCACGTTCTGGAGGATCAGCGGGAACCTGGTCTCGCCGGTGTACTTGGCGTGCGGCTCGCGCACCGCGCAGGCGGCCGGCGCCCGCCAGAAGGCCCGGTAGTAGGCCTTCCGGTAGTAGTAGCAGGTAAGCCGGAACCCCAGCGGGCCGCCGATGATGATGATCGCCGGGGTGAGCCAGGTCAGCCACGGAATCCAGTCGAAGCCCGAGCCCTTCGTGCAGGTGGTCGCCAGGCACGGCGAGTAGAGCGGGGAGATGTAGGGCTTCCAGAAGTAGTCCGCGTTGACCAGCGAGGCCCAGGTGAGGTAAATCACGGCTACGGCCAGGGCAGCGCCATTGATGGCCGGCTGCCGCCACCACGGGTCCTTGCGCAAAGTCCGGTCGCCGATCCGCGCCCTGTCCCTGACCGGCGTGGTTGTGGCCTGCGTCATTGCAAGTTTCCGCCTTTGCGTCACTGGGGTATCCGCCGCGGCCGCGTGGCGCCCCGCGCCCGGTCGCATGATGGCGTGAACCCTATTCCACTGCTATACCACCGCGTGGGCCAGGATCGGGTCCAACGGGCTGTGACCCTTGCTACACAGTTGCTTGAGGGCCAAGACCCCGTGACGGAGTCACGGGGTCTTTTGGCCAGCGGGGGGTTCCAGGGCCATCGGGGGTCCGGGGGTGTCCCCTGGATGGCGCTGTGCCCCCCCTGGGCCAGTACTGCCCAAGGCGCGGCGGAGGAAATCCACCTGGAACAGCAGCAGGTTCTCCGCCACCTCCTCCTGCGGCGTCATGTGGGTGACGCCGGACAGCGGGAGCACGGTGTGCGGCCGGCCGGCCGCCAGCAGCGCCGCGGACAGCCGCAGCGTGTGCGCGACCACCACGTTGTCGTCGGCCAGTCCGTGGATGAGCAGCAGCGGGCGGCTGAGCGACGCCGCGTCGCCGAGCAGCGATTGGGCGTCGTAGCCCGCCGCGTTCTGCGCGGGATCACCCAGGTAGCGCTCGGTGTAGTGGGTGTCGTACAGGCGCCACTCGGTGACCGGGGCGCCGGCCACCGCGGCGTGGAACACGTCGGGGCGGCGCAGTACCGCGAGCGCGGCCAGGTAGCCGCCGAACGACCAGCCCCGGATGGCCACGTGCCCTGTGTCGAGGTCGGCGCACCGTTCGGCGGCCGCGTGCAGCGCTGTCACCTGGTCGTCGAGGACCACGTCGGCCCAGTCGCCGGCGATCGTGCGGTCCCAGTCCGGGCCCCGTCCGGGGGTGCCGCGCCCGTCGGCGATCACCACGGCAAAGCCCTGCTCGGCGAACCACTGCGGGGTCAGGTAGATCCGCTGCGCGGCCAGCACCCGCTGGGCGCCCGGACCGCCGTAGGGGTCGAGCAGCGCCGGCAGCTTCGCCGAGCCCGGCTCGTGCCAGGAGGGGAGCAGCACGGCCGTGCGGATCTGCCGCGATCCGGCCGCGAACACGTCCGGGCGCGGGGTGGGCAGGTAGGGGAGTTCGGCCAGCGAGGTGATCGCGACGGCCGGCGCACCGGGCTCGTCGCTGGTGAGGACGGTGACCGTGGTGCCGGGCTCGGCCATCGACCGGCTGACCACCACGGTCGCGCCGCCCGCCCGGTCCCCCGCGTGCACGCCGTTCTCGGGGGTGAGGCAGGACAGCCCGCCGGGGCCATAGAGCCACACGCCGATCTCGGTCGGCTCCTCCGAGGCGGCGAACAGGACCGTGTCGCCGTCGGTGGCGCGCACCTCACGGACCTGGAGCCCCGCCGGGGTGACCGGCTTGGCGGTCCCGTCGCCGAGGTCGGCGGCCGCCGCGACGAGCAGCCGCCTGGTCCCCTCGTCGTTGGCGGTCCACACGATCTTGCCGTCGCCGGTCCGGGCCGGGACGCCGGGCACGACGTCGAGCCAGTGCTCGTCGGTGTCCTCCCGCACGGTCGCGACCGCCCCGGTGGCCGGGTCGGCGGACAGCAGCCGCATCCGGCGCTGGTCGCGGCTTTCCACCACGAGCAGCGGGCCCGCCGGGTCCCAGGTCACCGTCACCAGGTACGGGAATCGCTCCCGGTCCCAGCCGATGGGCACCGTGCTGCCGTCCAGGCCCACGTGCAGCAGCGAGACGTCCGCGTTCGGCGTGCCGGCCGCCGGGTAACCCACCTCAACGGGCGGCCGGCCGGGGTTCGCCGGGTCGGCGATGTGCCACCGCATCACCGGGGTCTCATCCACGCTGGCCACCAGCAACGACGACCCGTCCGGCGCCCACCAGTACCCTCGGGTCCGGCCCATCTCCTCCGCGGCCACGAACTCCGCGAGGCCGTAGGTCAGCCCCGCCGTTCCGTTTGGCCCAATGAGCTCGCAATCCTCATCGGTGCTCAGCGTGATGACGCGGAGGGAACCGTCGCTGACATAGGCGATACGGCGCCCAGCCGGGTCCGGGCGGGCGTCGAAGGCCGGCGCGCGGGCGGGCAGCAGGCGTGGTGGCGTACCGGGGCCGTGCGGCGCGTCGGGGCGGCTCGCGACGGCCGCCGCGGCGGTGAGGTCCGCGACGTAGACCCGGCCGCCCAGCACGAACGTGGCCATCGTCAGCGCGGAGTCGGTGGCGAACGCCACGATCCCCGCGGCCTGTTCGCGGACCCGTTCCCGGCGCGCCTTTTCCTGCCTGGTCATGCCCACCGCGGAGTCGCCGAGCGCCGCGGGGTCGGCGACCAGTTCCTCGCCGCCGGTGCCGACGTCCAGCACCCACAGGCAGGTCACCGGGTCGCCACCGCCCCGGCTGCGCAGGAAGGCGACGCGGCTGCCGTCCGGCGAGATCTGGAACGAGCGCGGCAGGCCGAGGGTGAACTGGCGGGTTCTGGCCTGCTGCCGGGGGAAGGTCTCGGTCATGCCCTCGATCCTGCCACGGCCGGGCAAAGCCATCAGCAAAAGGCCAGCGGGAACGACGGGAGAACGCCCGTCACCGGCGGGATTGCTGGCTAAATGGAATGGCACGTACCGGCGGTCTTTGCCGCGCGGTAATGGATGTCCCTGTAATTCAAGGGGGAACGGGTGGGACGTCAGACGGTGAGCTCGGCCTCGATCCGCTTGAGATGGTGCCGGGCAAGCGCCAGGTTTGACTTTCCTCGGTCGAGAGCCAGGTAGAGGAACAGCCCTTGTTCGGTGCCCGCATTTCTGAGCAGCCGGATCAGGTGGTATTGCTTGGTCTCTTTTCTGTCGCCGGATGCGCGGGCGCCCGGCACGGCAGGCGTCACTTTTTCTCGCCTCTCCGGCGGTTCCAAAGCATTTCAGTTGCGTCGGCCCGGCGGCGCAAAGTAGCCTTCGGCGTGTTTGCGAGTGGGGACAATTATGGCAGCGCTGAGCCAATCGCTTCGGAAGGTGCTCGACGTGGCGGGTGTCCGTACTTCGGTGGGCCAGATGGACCGGGCGGCGCTGCTCCGGCTGCTTCGCCCCGGGGCTGGCACCGACGGGGATCCAGGCGAGACGATGTAGTGGGAGCCGGGGAGGAGCGGGAAGTGACCGAGGATGCGCTGCTCGCGCTGTTGCGAGCGCTCAGGGACCGGGTTGTTGGCATCACGGATACCGCGTTGGCGAGCCGGGATGGCCTGATCATCACGTCTGACACAGCCGACATCGATCCGGACAACCTCGCTGCCCTGGCCGCCGCGTCGCTCGGGGTCGCCCAGCGGATGACCGCCGAGGCCGGCAAGGGGACGCTGCGGGAGGCCACCACGCGCAGCAGCAGCGGCATCGTGGCGATCTACGCGGTGGGTACCTCGGCGTTGCTCGTGGTGGTCGGCGATCGTGGACTGGACAGCGCGCGCCTGCACCGGGAGTCGCGGCCGACCGTCGAGGCGATCGAGGTGCTGCTGAAACGCGGGCACACCGGTGTGGGCGGCGCCGGAATGGTGGCCAGCTAGCGGCCCCGGGCGCCGGGCGCCGGTGACCGCGGCGGTTAGCCTGGGGTCCCATGCGGGAACGCGCCGGCGGTCAGCACGGGCTGCTGCTCGTGCACGCCCATCCAGACGACGAGTCGATCGGCACCGGCGCGACGATGGCCAGGTACGCCGCCGAGGGCGTCCCGGTCTGCCTGGTCACCTGCACGCTGGGCGAACTCGGCGAGATCATTCCGCCCGGGCTGGCCCACCTCGCGAACGGCTCACCGAACCGTCTCGGCGCCTACCGCCGGGCCGAGCTGGCCGCCGCGTGCACCAGGCTGGGGGTCCGTGACCACCGCTTTCTCGGCGGCCCGGGCCGGTGGCAGGACTCCGGTATGGCGGGCCTGCCGGCCAACGATGCTCCCGGCTGCTTCTGGCAGGCCGACGTGGCGGAGGCGGCCGCCGAACTTGCCGCGGTCATCCGCGAGGTCCGGCCGGCCGTCCTGGTCACCTACGACGAGAACGGGTTCTACGGGCACCCCGACCACATCCAGGCGCACCGGGTGGCCCGGCGCGCCGTCACCGTCGCGGCGGACCAGGCCGCCCGGGTTCCCGGCGAGCCGTTGGCGGTGGCGAAGTTCTATGTCACCGCGATGCCGCGCTCGGTGGCCGCGGCGGACGGAGGGCGGTTCTGGGTGCCGGATGAGCAGGTCACGACCGAGATCGACGGCGACGCCTTCCTGGCTGCCAAGACCGCCGCGATGCGGGCGCACGCCACCCAGATCGCCGTGGACTCCGGCAGCTTCGCCCTCGCCGACGGGGCATGGCAGCGGATCGGCCGGCGTGAGTACTACACCCTGCTGGCCGGCCCCGCGCCGGACGGCCCGGAACAAGATCTGTTCGCGGGACTGTGACGGGGGCTAAGCCGCGTATAGCCTGCTCTGCGTGGAAGGCAAACCGGGGGCTCCGCTGGGGGGACTCGTCGGGGCCGTGGCCTACGTGCTGCTGTTTCTGCTTGGCGCCACGGAAGGCGTGATCGGGTGCTTTCAGTTCAACCACAGCGTGGGCGGCATTCCGGTGGCGGCGCTGGGGTTCGGCCTGCTGATCCTCGTGACCTGCCTGCTGGCGGCCGCCGGAATGGGCACGGCGCTCGGCGGGCTGGTGACCGCGGTTGGCTGGCTGGCGGCCTCCTTCGTGCTGACGCTGCCGACCTCGGCAGGCAGCGTGATCGTGACAAACACCCCCGCGGGTAAGTGGTACCTCTACGGTGGCGCTGTCTGCGCCGGGGTCGGGGTCGCGCTCAGCCTGCGCTGGCGGCCCCGGCGGCCCCGGACCGGCGGCGGCCGGCGGCAAGAGTTGCAGCCATGACCGGCGTGGACCCGGCCGCGTTCCGCCGCGCCGCGGGCCGCTTCGCCAGCGGCATCGTGGTGGTGTCCACCAGCCTGGACGGGGTCAGCCACGCCATGACCGCGACTGCGTTCAGCGCGGTCTCCCTGGATCCGCTGCTGGTCCTGGTCTGTGCGGAGAAGATCGCCCGGTTCCACGACGCGGTGCTCGCCAGCGGAACCTGGGCGGTGTCGTTGCTGGGCGACGAGTCGGAGAAGGCCGCCGCCTGGCTGGCCACCCGGGGCCGGCCGCTGGAGGGCCAGCTCGACACGTTCCGGCACCACGCGGGCCCGGTGACCGGCGCGCCCATCCTGGACGACGCGCTCACCGCCATGGAGTGCCGGACCACCGCCGTGCACGACGGCGGCGACCACAGCATCGTGGTCGGCGAGGTGGTCGCGGTCACCGAGCCCCGCGCCACCGGCTCCCCGCTGCTCTACTACGCCAGCCGCTACCGCCGCCTCCGCGACGACTGACCGGCCGGCCAGCCGCGGCGCCAGCGTGGGCAACGGTGCTGGCGCCGGCGGGCGGCAACACCGGTCAGGCGATCGCTTCTTCGATGCGGTCCAGGGCCCAGTCCAGGTCGTCCTCGCTGATCATCAGCGGCGGGGCCAGCCGGATCGTGGTGCCGTGGGTGTCCTTGGCGAGCACGCCGCGCGCGGCGAGCCGTTCGCACGCCTCCCGGCCGCCCAGCGTGGTGAACTCCACGCCCGCCCACAGCCCGCGCCCGCGCACCTCGCGGACCGCGGCGCCGGGCAGCCCGGCCAGCCGGTGGTGCATGTGGGTGCCCAGCTTGGCCGACCGCTCCTGGTACTCGCCGGTGGCCAGCAGCGAGATCACCTCGCGGCCCACCGCGCAGGCGAGCGGGTTGCCGCCGAACGTCGAGCCGTGCTGGCCGGGCCTGAACACGCCGAGAATCTCGCGGGAGGCCACCACGGCCGACAACGGCACGATGCCGCCGCCGAGCGCCTTGCCCAGCACGTACATGTCCGGCACCACGCCGTCGTGCTCACAGGCGAAGGTGGTACCGGTCCGGCCGAGCCCGGACTGGATCTCGTCCGCGATCATCAGCGCGCCCGCACCCGTGCACAGCTCCCTGACCCGGGCCAGGTAGCCGGGCGGCGGAACGATCACGCCGGCCTCACCCTGGATGGGCTCGATCAGCACGCCCACCACCCGGTCGTCCAGCGCGGCGGCCAGCGCGCCGGCGTCCCCGTAGGGGACCACGCGGAAACCGGGCGTGTACGGGCCGTAGGAGCCGCGGGCGTCCGGGTCGGTGGAGAAGCTGACGATGGTGGTGGTGCGGCCGTGGAAGTTGCCGTCGAAGGCCACGATGACCGCTTCGCCGTCAGGTACGCCCTTGACCTCGTACCCCCACTTGCGGGCGGTCTTGATCGCGGTCTCCACGGCCTCCGCGCCGGTGTTCATCGGCAGGACCATGTCCGTGCCCGCGAGCTCGGCGAGTTCCGCGCAGAACGGGCCGAACTGGTCGTGGTCGAACGCCCGGCTCACGAGCGTCACCTGGTCGAGCTGCCGCCGCGCGGCGGCGAGGAGCCGGGGGTGGCGGTGGCCGAAGTTGATCGCGGAGTACGCGGCCAGCATGTCCACGTACCTGCGGCCGTCCACGTCGGTGACCCAGGCGCCCTCGGCATGGGCGATCACGACCGGAAGCGGGTGGTAGTTGTGCGCGCTATGGGCATCCGAAAGGGCGCGCAGTTCTTGGGCGGTGGGTGTGGTCACCGGCGTCTCCTCCCCTCATCTCCGTGGTGAGAGATCGAGTCAAGCCTAGGAGGCGGCACAAGCGGCGCAGAGTACCGAACCCTGCGTTTTCCTGCATGTTTGTTGCAGATTTACGGCTCATGCCGGCGATTCGTTGCGTCGCGGCGCTGACCCGGCCGGCCCGGGCAGGCGCCGCGCTGGCCGCCGCGGACGCCAGCGCTTCTTCATCCCAAACGGCTGGCGCTCGGCGGCCGCCCACCATTGAGGTCCCGGTGCTCGTGGCCGGTGCCACCGCGGTGCCCCTGGAGGTAGGGTCAGCGGCCGACGTCGCGGGCCAGATCCAGGCCGAACAACCGGTCGAGGTAGGCGAACGCCTCGAACTTGGAGCCCGGCGGGATCTCCGCGTCCGCGGCCAGCGCGTGCAGCGTGCGCAGCGCGGCGGGGGAGTCGAGGTCGTCGTCGAAGGCGGCGAACACGTCGCCGGTGTACTGCGCGCACATCGGCTTGCTGGGCGAGCTGGCCCACCGGGCAACCAGCTCACGCCAGCGCCGCAGCGTCTGGTCCGCGGCGACGAGCGAGTCCCGGGACAGCTCGGCCGGCTCGCGGTGGCGGTACCCCAGCAGGGCCAGCCGCAGCGCGAGCGGGTCGAGCCCGGTGATGTCGGGCTCGCCGGGCCGCACCTGTCCGGGCTGTATCCGGTACGCGGCGGAACCTGTGGGCTGGCCGGGCGGGCCGACCACCACGTCCAGCCGGTCCGGCGGGGAGGCCGAGAACTCAGCCGGGTAGATGTTGAGCCGGTCCCAGGCCGCGCGCAGGTCCTGCTCCGAACCGTTCGCCGAGTCGCCGGCGTTCCCGCCGGGCGCCTGCTGCCAGGCGCTGACCAGCAGGTGGTGCCGTTCGGCGACCCGGCGGACCAGGTCACCGACCAGGCACGACCGCAGCACGGCCGGCCCGGCTCCACGGCCGGTCACCCATAGCCGAAGCTCGCCGGGCCGGGCCAGGCGCGTCGGCTCGGGCTGCCCGGTCGCGGTGTCGTAGAGCTGGAACACACGCCCCTTTGTATCAGCCGAGCCGCGCGAGCCGGTCCGCCGCCGCGCCGATGCGCTCGTCGGTGGCGGTCAGCGCCACCCTGATGTGGTTCTTGCCTGCGGGCCCGTAGAACTCGCCGGGGGCGACCAGGATGCCCGCGCCGGCCAGCGCGCCGACCGAGCCCCAGCAGTCCAGGCCCGGCTTGCTGGCCCACAGGTACAGGCCCGCCTCGGAATGCTCGATGGCCCAGCCCGCCGACTCCAGGGCCGCCCGCAACGTCGCGCGGCGCGCCGCGTAGCGGGCGCGCTGCTCATCCGCGTGCGCGTCATCCTCCAGCGCGGCCACCATCGCGGCCTGGACCGGGGCGGGCATCATCAGGCCCGCGTGCCTGCGGACCTCCAGCAGCTCGGCCACCAGCGCCGGGTCGCCGGCGACGAAGCCGGCCCGGTACCCGGCCATGTTCGACCGCTTGGAGAGCGAGTAGACCGCGAGCAGCCGCGCCGGGCCGTCGCTCACGTCCGGGTGGAGCACCGACACCGGCTCGGCGTCCCAGGCCAGGTCCAGGTAGCACTCGTCGGAGGCGAGGACCGCGTCCCGCTCCCTGGCCCAGCCCACCATCTTGCGCAGATGCGCCGCGGGGAGCACCCGGCCGGTGGGGTTGGCCGGGGAGTTCACCCAGACCAGGCGAACACGCCGCGGGCCGAGCGAGGCGAGGCCGTCCGCGGCGGCCGGTTGCGCCCCGGCCAGCAGCGCCCCGATCGCATACGTCGGGTAGGCCAGTTCGGGGTAGGCGACCGTGTCGCCCCGCCCGCAGCCGAGCAAGGCGGGCAGGGACGCGATGAACTCCTTGGTGCCGATCACCGGGAGCACCGCGCCGGGGTCCACGCTGACCCCGTGGCGCCGCGCCAGCCACCCCGCCGCCGCGTCGCGCAGCCGCGCGGTGCCGCGGGTCACCGGGTAGCCCGGTGAGTCCGCGCCCGCGGTGAGCGCCTCCCGGACCACCCGCGGAACCGAATCGACGGGCGTGCCCACCGACAGGTCGACGATCCCGCCGGGGTGGGCCGCCGCCTTCTCCTGGTAGGGCGCGAGGAGATCCCACGGAAAGGCGGGCAGGCGGGCGGCGGGCGGCGTGGTCAATGCTCCTGGGGAGGCAGCGCCGCGACGATCGGGTGGTCCTTGTGGATCTTGCCGACCTTGGCGGCGCCACCCGGTGAGCCGAGGTCCTCGAAGAACTCGACGTTGGCCCGGTAGAAGTCCTTCCACTGGTCGGGTACGTCGTCCTCGTAGAAGATCGCCTCGACGGGGCACACCGGCTCGCAGGCACCGCAGTCGACGCACTCGTCGGGATGGATATAAAGCATGCGCTCGCCCTCGTAGATGCAGTCAACGGGGCACTCTTCTATGCACGACTTGTCGAGCAGGTCGACGCAGGGCTGAGCGATGATGTAGGTCACGTCGGAACTCCTTCTTCCGGCACTGTCCCCTCGGGTTCTCCCAGTATCGCCGGTCCGGACTGGTGTCGCGCCCGCACGGCAACGCTGGGACGGCGGCTATCCCCTAGGGGACCCCGGGTTCAGCAGTTTAGAGCGCCGAGGCTATCAGTGATTCCCCGGCCGGGCCGGTCCTCAGGTGGCCAGCACGGCGCCGGCCGGGGCCGTCTTGTCCGTCGTCCAGGCACCGCCGGAGGACGCCCGCCACTGGAACCCGGCGTAGGACACGTCGCGGAGCGAGAACTGGCCCGCGTGGGTGACCAGCCACGCCGCCACCGCCCAGCCGACGGCCGTATGCGGGGCACCCACCTGCAAGGACGGAGCGTCGCCGGCCGGGACGTAACTGCGCGCGGGCAGCCGGCCGAAGGTCTCGAGCAAGGCCCGGCGCGCCGCGGCGAACTGCGCCGCCCGCGCGGTGTTTCCCGGGGGCCAGCACCAGACCGCCCGCGGCGACGAACCGGTGAAGGCCTCGGTCAGCCTGACCGCCATCGGCTGGTATTGCTGGTAGGCGAGGCCGTCCGCGCTGTGCTGCACCGCCTGGGCCGCCTTGTAGACCGGCAGTCGCCGGTAGCCGGGAACCCGGGCCAGGGCCTGAAAGAACCTTGTGCTCGCGTACACGGGATTGATCAGCTTGCTGGCGGGCCCCCAGCCCTCGGAAGGCCGCTGCTGGAAGACGCCGATCGAGTCGCGGTCCCCGTAGTCCAGGTTGTGCAGGTGGGACTCCTGCATGGCGGCCGCGTAGGCCACGGTGACCGCGCGCGGCGGCATCCGCCGCTGGTGTGCCACGCCCGCGATGGTGGCCGCGATCTCCGCTTGCTGCGGATCGAGCGCGACCGCCGAGCCGCCGGCGCGCACGGTGCAGCCGGTCTCGCCGAGGATCTGCGGCGCGTGCCGCGCCGCCACGTAGGCGCCCGCCGCCAGGCCCGCCACGGCGATCAGGACGATCGGGGCCAGGTGTCTACGGCGTTTCGTCGGCACATCACCAGAAGGTACCCGCCCCTGCGCCAATATGCGTCCGGTGCCACGCTGCCCTAGGCTTCTGCGTCGTGACAGCATCACCGCTCGACCAGCGCATCGACGGCCTGTGGGCCCGCCGCGCCGAGGTGACCAGCGACGATGTGGACGCGCGCGATGTGGTGACCGCGGCCGTGGACGCGCTCGACGCGGGCGAGGCCCGGGTGGCCTGGCCAGATCCGGGCGCCGGCGAGATCGTCGTGGACGAACGGGCCAAGCGGGCGATCCTGCTGGCCTTCCGGCTGCTGCCGATGGAGCGGTCGACCGCCGGGGACTTCCGGTATCACGACCGGGTGCCGCTCAAGACCCGCTTCGACGGGGTGCGGGTGGTGCCGGGCGCGATCGTGCGCTGGGGCGCCTACGTCGCTCCCGGGACGGTGCTGATGCCGTCGTTCGTCAACATCGGTGCGTACGTCGACACCGGCACCATGGTGGACACCTGGGCCACGGTCGGCTCCTGTGCCCAGATCGGCAAGAACGTGCACATATCAGGCGGGGCCGGGATCGGCGGGGTGCTCGAGCCCCCCAACGCGGTCCCGGTGGTGGTCGAGGACGGCGCGTTCGTCGGATCCCGGTCCATGGTCGTGGAGGGTGCCCGGGTCCGGACCGGGGCCAAGCTCGGCTCGGGCACCATGCTGACCGCGACGACCCACGTCATCGACGTCACGACCGGGGAGGAACTGCCCCGCGGGGAGGCGCCCGCCTGGTCGGTCTGCGTCAGCGGCACCCGGGTCCGCAGCTTCCCAGGCGGCGACTTCGGCATGCCGTGCGTGCTGGTGCTCAGGCGGCTGGCCGAGGGAGCCGAGCACGACCGGCTTACGCTCAACGAGATCCTGCGTGACCACGGGGTGTCCGGTTGATGCCGTGCCAGCCCAGGGGGACGATCCCCTGGAACCCCCGCTGACGGCGAGCCCCGGTACGGCCTGATTAGTGGCGAACCACGGTTAACGTGGGAAGATCATGAACGTGGAACCTGAGTCACGCCGCAGGGTGCGCCGGCAGGGGCCGGCCATGCTGCGCGGCCGGGCGATCCCGAAGACCACCACGGATGAGCGGCTGCTTGACCGGCGCGGCCCCAGCGACTGGGTGCACACCGACCCATGGCGGGTGCTGCGGATCCAGGCCGAGTTCGTGGAGGGTTTCGGCCTGCTCGCCGAGCTGGGCCTGGCGGTGTCGGTGTTCGGCTCGTCGCGGGCCAAGGCCGGGTCGGCGCAGTACGACCTGGCCCGGCGGATCTCCGCGGCGCTGGCCGAGGCCGGGTACGTGGTCATCACCGGCGGTGGGCCGGGCATCATGGAGGCCGCGAACAAGGGCGCGTCCGGCGCGAACGGGCTATCGGTCGGGCTGGGCATCGAACTGCCGCAGGAACAGGGGCTGAACGACTACGTCGACGTGGGCCTGGAGTTCCGGTACTTCTTCGTCCGGAAGACCATGTTCGTCAAGTACTCGCAGGCGTTCGTGGTGCTGCCCGGTGGGTTCGGCACGCTGGACGAGCTGTTCGAGGCGGTCACGCTGGTGCAGACCGGCAAGATCACCAAGTTCCCCATCGTGCTGGTGCAGAGCTCCTACTGGTCCGGCCTGCTGTCCTGGCTGCGCGAGACGGTAGCCGGGGAGGGCAAGATATCCGCCGCCGACATCGACCTGCTGAGCGTCGCCGACGACCCCGACGAGGTGGTGCGGATCATCACCGCGGCACACCGTAACGGGGCGGGCGGCGCGGCCGCCGGCACCGCAGTCCCCGGCCTTGCAGTTCGGCGTGCCGGTGCGGGTGCCGGGTGCCTCAGGCCAGGCCGCGGGTGGTGACCGCCGGTAGGCGGTGGCCCGCGATCGACAGCGTCATGTCGATGGCGCGGCGCACGGCCGCGACGTGGCGGCTGCGGATGACCGGCGCGCCGAGCCAGGTGCTGATCGCGGCGGCGGCCACGGCCGCGGCCGGAGTGGCCTCGCCGCCGGTGCCAGCGCCGTCGGCGTCCACCGCGGCGGGCGAGCCGGTCCACAACCGCGCGGCGGGGTGAACGGCGCGGATCCGCGCCACGGCCTGCTCGCTCAGGCCGCAGATGTCGATCAGGTCCGCTCCCGCGGCGATCGCCCGGCTGGCCTCGGCGCCGTCGCTGACGGCGGCCAGCAGGGCGGGTGGCACCGGCCCGTTGCCCTCGCCGGCATCGCCCGGTCGTGATGCGTGCACCGTCACGTGCCGAGCATGGCACGATTCATATTGTGCCGGTGATTCTGTTGCTCGCGGCCATGGCCATCCTTGGCTGCGTGGTGCTGGCTGCGCTGGGGATGGCCGGGGAGATGGCCGCGTTTCCCAGCGACTCGGCGCCGCTGCGGCTGGAGGCGGTGACCGCAGCCGACGTTGCCCTGCTGCGCCCGCCGCAGGCGCTGTGGGGTTACAACGTGCCCGCCACCGAAGAGGCGCTCGGCGTGATCGCCCGCGCGGTGGCCGCCCGGGACACCGAGATCGCCACGCTGCGCCGGGAGCTGGCCGACGCGCAGGCCCACTGGAGCGCCCGCGCGCCCGCGCCCCGCGAGCACGACGAGGTTCCCGCCTGGCCGCGCCGCCCAGTACCAGTACCAGCCCCGACCCCGCCGCCCCGCGCAGTGCTGGCCCCGACCCCGCCGCCCCGCGCAGTGCTGGCCTCGACCCCGCCGCCCCGCGCAGTGCTGGCCTCGACCCCGCCGCCCCGCCCAGTGCTAGCCTCGACCCCGCCGCCCCGCCCAGTGCTAGCCTCGACCCCGCCGCCCCGCCCAGGCCGGGGCCCGGTGAATGAGGTAGCGGTCCCCCGGCCGGGCGCCGTGCCCGGCCCTGACGGCGTTGCCCGCTGCCCGTGGGCACTCGGCAGTGCCGACTACCTCGCCTACCACGACGACGAGTGGGGCCGCCCGGTGCGCGATGACGCGGGGCTGTTCGAGCGGCTGTCACTCGAGGCGTTCCAGTCGGGGCTGTCGTGGCTCACGATCTTGCGGAAGCGGGAGAACTTCCGGGCCGCGTTCGCGGGCTTCGACCCGGCCGCGGTCGCCGCCTTCGGGCCCGCCGACGAGGCCCGGCTGCTGGCCGACCCTGGGATCGTCCGCAACCGGGCCAAGATCACCGCGGTGATCGGCAACGCGCGGGCCGCACTGGAGGTTCCCGGCGGGCTTGCCGGGCTCGTGTGGCGGTACGCGGGGCCGCCGGCCCGGCGCCCGTCACGCTGGCGGACGTGCCGGCCTGGACCCCAGCCTCGAAGGCCTGCGCACGTGAGCTGCAGGGGCTTGGCTTCTCCTTCGTCGGCCAGGTGACCGTCTACGCCACCATGCAGGCGTGCGGCGTCGTCGACGATCACCTGTCCGGATGTTTTCGTCACGGAGTGTATTCGCGAAATTAACTCTTGTGAATCACACGCAGCGTGTCAGACTGGGAACTGACAGTTGAGATGGAGACGTAATGGCGCAGGCGCCAAACGCTGACCCCGGCGCGGTCGAGGACCCCCCCGTGCCGCCCGGGGTGGACCCGGCTACCCCGGCCCCGGCCCGCCTCTACGACTACTACCTCGGCGGCCACAACAACTTCGTGGCCGACCGGCTGGCCGCGGAGCGGCTCCGGCTGAGCCTGCCAGAGCTGTCCGACGCCGCGTGGGCGAACCGCGGCTTCCACCAGCGTGCCGCGGGCTGGCTGGCTGAGGATCAGGGCATCAGGCAGTTCATCGACATCGGGGCCGGCCTGCCCACCCAGGGCAACACGCACGAGGTGGTACGGCGCGGCGCGCCGGGCGCGCGGGTGGCGTACGTGGACCACGATCCGATGGTGCTCGCCCACGCGCAGCAACTGCTCAGCGGCACCGACTCGACCGCGCTCGTGGTCGCCGACCTGCGGGATCCGGACAGCGTGCTCGGCCATCCCGGGCTGCGCGAACTGATCGACTTCGGCGAGCCGGCCGGGCTGCTGATGACCGCGGTGCTGCATTTCGTGGCGGACAGCGCCGACCCGTGGGCCCTGGTCCAGCGCTATGTGAGCGCTCTCGCGCCCGGCAGCTACCTGGTGTTGTCACACGCCACGGGGGACAGGCTGCCTCCGCAGGCCATCCGGGCCATGCTGAAGACGTACGAGAACGCCACCGAGAAGCTCGTACTGCGGCCGCGGCCGGAGGTCGAACGCTTCTTCACCGGCCTCGAGCTCACCAGCCGGTACCCGGGCGCCGAGCCTGGCATCTGCTTCACCGGGCAGTGGGGCGCGGTCGATCCCGACGCCGCCGACAGCGACGGGTCGCGGGTGCTCTACGGCGGGGTGGCCAGATGCCCGTGACGGGCCCGCCGCAGCCTGCACTGGGCCCGCCGGTACCGCCCGGCGCATCGGCGCCCGGCGGCATGACCGGCAAGCCGACGGTCGAGGAACTCGGGATCGACGTCACCGCGCAGACCTGGCAGCGCTCGGGCGAAGGCGATGGGACGATCGAGGTCGCCATGGTCAGCGGGCCCGGCGGCACCGGGGACTGGGTGCTGATGCGGGTGGCCGGCGACCCGGCTCGGCGGGTCCTGGTCTACGACCGGAACGAGTGGGAGTGCTTCCTCGACGGCGTCAGAAACGGCGAATTCGACGGCGCTCCGGCCGAGGATGCGCCTGAATAGGAGGGAGGAAGGCGGGCGGCGGCCCGCGCAGGCCCGGGTCGCGGACGCGATATTGCTGGATACTGGGGGGGCAGGAGTGAAGAGGGTGTGGTATGTGGGGATTGGTGAGGCGGCTAAAATCTGTGATTCACAAGTTAGGTAGCGCTATACTGTGGGCGACGCCCTGTCAAGGAGGCGACCCGCATGAGTGACGATGCCTACGGCGCGACCGTAGCGAAGCGTCGTCTTTCCCGGCAGCTTCTTCAATTGCGGGTCAAGAGCGGGTATACCGCGAACCATGTTTGTGACATGCTGAACTGGGGTCGCGGCAAGGTGGGGCGGTTCGAGGCGAACCAGTGGAAGCGTCCCGAAATGAGCGATATCCGGGATCTTTTGCGTGTCTACAGCGTGGACGAGGCCCAGCGGGAGGAGATCGAAGATCTCGCCATACGGTCCCGTGCCAGGCCCTGGTGGCGGGATAATTCGGACATTTTCGAGAATGAGTTCCCAGGGTTCGAGAATGACGCAATCCGCATCCGGGTGTTCATCCCGCTGGTGCTGCCCGGGCTGCTCCAGACCCAGGAGTACGCGGAAGCCTTCATGCGGATCGGGCCCCGGCCGCCGGCCTGGCGGCGGGAGGCCCTCCAGACGCGGGTGCGGCGCCAGGAGATCCTGGACCGGACCAACGGGACCGCCCCCACGCTTACCGCGATCGTCACCGAGGCGTCCCTGCTCTACCAGTGGGGCACCCGGGCCGACCGGCGGGAGCAGATCGAGCACCTGATCCAGACCGGCGAGCGCCCCAACGTCGACTTGCGCATCCAGCGCTTCTCCGACGGCCCGCCGCGCGGCCTGGTGTCAGCGATCAACATCTTCGACTTCCCCGATGGCGAGCCAGCCATCGCCTACACCGAGACGGATATAGGCATTCAGGAGGTGACCGGCACGGAACATGTGAGCTTGTACAGCCAGTCTTTCGACCGCGCTGTCGACGGAGCACTCGAGGCCGACGACACCACTACCTACCTTAGACAACTCGCACATCAAATGGGGTAATCCATGATCGACCTGTCTCGCGCAATCTGGCGGAAGGCCCGCCGGAGTCAACACAACGGCGGCTGCGTGGAAGTGGCCGTCAATCTCGGCGGCGTGGTCGCAGTCCGCGACAGCAAGCGCCCCGAGGCCGGTGCTCACGTGGTTGGCCGGAGCGCCTTCGCCACCTTCCTCGCGGATGCGAGGGCAGGCCGCTACGACCTGAGCTGACCACGGCGCAGTACGCACCGCGCGCCGCGAAGAATCCCCCGGGCCGCCACCCGGGGGATTCTTCTGTTGCTGCGCCTGTCTCACGCATGGCGGTCATCGCAACCCAGCCGCCTTGAGTGACTGTACACGTACAACGCGTGGCACGCACTGGCGCAGACTTGCCGGGGAATCGCGCGGATGTCATTGCGAAGTGGGCAGGATAAATCGTAATCTGTGTTTCACAGATCTACGAGTCGCGAAGGCTGAGGATCATGTTACCGTCGCCAGTCGTCACCGAGGCCGCGCCGGTTCAGGCGCAGTCCGACGATCCGGATGGTGCGGGCCGCCGGAGGGGAGGGCCCGCCGCCGGCGGCGTTGCTCCGGCCGGCCAGACGGCGCCGGGCGGGCAGCCCGTCGGTCCCGCGGCCTTGGCCCAGGGCGGCTGCTGTGCTTGGCCGCTGCCCCCGGATGCGACCTGCGCGGCGGTGGCCAGAGGTGTGTTCCGCGATGCGGCGGGTCTGCTCGGCCTCCCCGATGAGCTGGCATGCGACGGGGTCACCATGGCGAGCGAACTCGCCGCCAACACCCTGCACGCGCGGCAGAACGTGGAATTCGACGGTGCGGGGGCGTGGCCCCTGGCCGGCGCGCCCGAGCTGTGGATCTATCTGCGGCGCGCGGCTGGCCGCTGGGAACTGGTCTGTAAGGTCTTCGACTCGCAGAGTGGGTGGGACCACGAGCTGGCGCCGGTTCCGGGGGGCGCGGGCGCCGACTCGGTGAGCGGGCGGGGGCTCCAGGTGGTTGCCGCGCTGTCGGCCGGGCGGTGGGGACACCACCTGACCCGGTCCCGGTTCGGCGGATGGCGGGTACCCGGCAAGGCGGTGTGGTTCGGCCAGCCGGTACCGGCCCGGTGCGTGCCCGGCCCGCAGCGCGGTGGCCGGCTCGCGCCTGGAAGGGCGGCCCGGGCCTTGGAGGAGATGCTCGTAGAACGCGGGCTGGGCGGGGGCCTCCTCCGAGCCCAGGCGCCGTCCGCGGAGATGTCGGTGCTGTCCGTCCGGTGCGGGCTGACCGTGTGGTGCCGCGACACCGTGATCTGGTGGCAGACCCAGGACGGCCGCCGCGAGCAGCGGGTGCCCACCGATCTGGTGGACACCGCCGAGCAGCTCGTGTGCATCTGCGCCGAGAAGGATCGCGGCTTCGACTCGCGACACCGCGGCCTGGACCGGGTGAGCTGACCAGGCGCTCACCAGGCAGGCAGAAAGAACGTGGGCCCCGGGGCTCGGGGGCAGGGAGCCAACTCCCGGATCTCGGTCCCGGCCGGGAGTGCTGAGCCCCGGGGCCCCGCCGTCAGCGGCCCTGATAGACCGGCCGTTCCTTGCGGGTGAAGGCCAGCGTGGCGGCCCGGTGGTCGGCGGTCTTGCCCAGCTCGGCCTGCACCTGCGCCTCGTGCTCCAGGGACTCGGCCAGGCCGTGGCTGGCCGAGTAAAGCAGCTGGTCCTTGATGCCCGCGTAGGCGGCGGTCGGGCCCTCCGCAAGGCGCCTGGCCAGCCGCGTGGCCTCGGGCATGACCTCGTCCTCGGCCACCACGGCGGTGAACAGCCCGGCGGCGAGCGCGCGCTCGGCATCGACCGGCTCGGCGAGCATGAGCAGCTCGGCCGCCCTGGCGGCCCCGGCGAGCCGCTGCAACGTCACCGACGCGCCCGAGTCGGCGGCCAGGCCCACCCGGGCGAAGGCCATCATCAGGCTCGCCCCCCGCGCCGCCACCCGGAAGTCACAGGCGAGCGCCAGCGACGCGCCGGCCCGGCGGCGCCGCCGTTCACCGCCGCGATCACCGGCTTCGGCATCGTCATGATCGTGGTGATGATCGGGTTGTAGTGCTGCCGCACCGTGGCCGTGGGCTCGGCGCCCGAGGCCAGGACGTCGGCGTGCTCACGCAGGTCCTGCCCGGAGCAGAAGGCCGCGCCGGCGCCGGTGATGATCACGGCGCGGACCGCCGGGTCGGCCGCGGCCCGGCCGACGGCGGCCAGCAGGGCGTCCTTCATCTCCGCGGTGAGCGCGTTGCGGGCTTGCGGCCGGTTGAGCGTGATGGTCGCCACCGCGTCATCGAGGCTCCAGCACACGCTGTCAGTCACGGTTGCTCTCCCTTGCTGACGCTGTCCAGGCAACAGTCCACGAACCGGGCGGCGCCCGGCAAGAGCCGTGCCGATTCGGCCTGGAACACCTTGGCCGCCTCATGCCCGGGCCAGTCCGCGGGCAGCAGCGCCGCGGGCAGGCCCGGGTCGGAGAACAGGAACTTGCGCCACTCGTGCACCAGCGTGCTGCGCAGGGCGAAGACGGTCTCGTCGGTCGCGCCGTCCCCGGCGCCCGCGATGAGCTCCCCGGCCATGGCCAGCCAGCGCTGGTAGGCCCGGGCGAGCCGGTCCAGGTCCCAGGCCCGGGCCAGCAGACCGCGCGCGTCGCCGTCGTAGGCGGCAAAGAAGCGTTCCGCCCGCAGCCGCTCGGTGTCCAGCAGGGCGTCCAGCTCGACCGAGGCGCGCGGGCTGATCCAGGCGGTCTCGCCGAGCGAGGCGTAGCCCAGGTAGCCCAGGGCCGCCCGGACCCGGTCGCGCTGGGACCGTTCGCTGATGCGCTCGATCATCAGCACATGCCAGCGCCCGTCCCAGGCGCGGTCGCCGCTGCGGTAGATCCGTTCCGCCGCCTCGTCCAGGCGCCGGGCGGCCCGCTGGGTGAGCGCGTAACCCGCCACGCCCGGCGCGCACCGCACCGGGGCGAGCCAGCCCTGCCGGGCCATCCGGGACACCGCGGTCCGGGTGGCGGGCTCGGTGATGCCGAGCGGGGCGAGCAGGCGTACCAGCGCGGCCACGGGCGCCTGGGCGCCACGGCTCCGAAGGTGATCACCGTAGAGGTCGAAGAGAGCCGATCGCGCGTTCACGTTCCTAGTGTCGCCTGTCCCGCCGCGATACTCCCGCGGAGAACTCCGGGGAGGTCCAGACCCGGGCATCCAGGGCGCTAAGTAAGCCCTGATCGTTTCCATCCGGACGGGAAACTCTGATAATAGATGTACGGATCGACACGGCTGTGAATTCGGCCGGACCCGCCGCAGCCGCCGGCCATTCCCGGCGGCGGGCCTGAACGACAAGGCCTTCATGCGGCCCCAGGCACGAAAGGGGATGCAGGATGGCGGCGATGAAGCCGCGGACGGGTGACGGCCCGCTCGAGGTCACGAAGGAGGGCCGCGGCATCGTCATGCGCGTTCCGCTGGAAGGCGGCGGCCGCCTCGTGGTCGAGTTGTCGGCCGATGAGGCGGCTCAGCTCTCGGACGCGCTGAAGTCCGCCACCGGTTGAGCCCTTGCCGATCGATATCCGGCTGACCGCGATCCCCGCACCCGCTGATACCCCGCTGGCCTCCCATGTCGCCGCGGCGGGCGGCGGCCCCGAGGGCGGCGTGGACCTCGTGGTTGCCGTCCAGGGCGCGGAGGGGGCGGAGCTCGAGCCCTATCTGGGGGTCCCAGCCGCCGACGTCATCGCCGCCTGCGGGGCGACCGGTGACGCGGGCGACGTGGCAGGCACCGTGGTCCGCGTGGACGGCAAGGCGCAGCGACTGCTTTTCCTCGGCCTGGGCGACGAATCCGAGGCCGACATGCGCAAGGCCGGCGCCGCGCTCGGCCGCCGGGCCCACGGCCGCCCGGTGCTCACCTCGGCCGCCCGGGGCAGGCCGGCCGCCGCGGTGCGGGCCTTCGCGGAGGGGCTGCTGCTCGGCTCGTACCAGTTCTCGCTGGCCGGACGCCCGGAGCCCGGTGAACAGGACGCTGGCCACCCGGACGAGGTCCGCCTGCTTGTCGCCGACGGAGACGCCGGCGTGGCGGCGCTCGCGGCGGTGGACGAGGCCCGGGCCATCGCCGAGGCGGTGGCGCTCGCCCGCGACCTGGCCAACATGCCGTCCGCGCGCAAGACACCGGCCTGGCTGGCGAGCGAGGCCGTGCGGGTGGCGGCCGCCAGCGGGCTGACCGCACGGATCTGGGAGCCTGGCGAGCTTGCCGCCGCCGGGTTCGGCGGACTGCTCGCGGTCGGGCAGGGCTCCGCGCGCCCGCCGCGGCTCATCGAACTCGGCTACCAGCCCGCGGGGTGGACGGAGCACGTCGTTCTGGCCGGTAAGGGCATCACGTTCGACAGCGGCGGGCTTTCGCTCAAGCCCAGCGACGCGATGAAGCCCATGAAGACGGACATGGCCGGCGGCGCGGCGGTGATCGCGGCGATGTCGGCGCTGGCCAGGCTCGGCGCCACGGTCCGGGTCACCGGCCTGGTGGCGGCCGCGGAGAATATGCCGTCGGGCTCGGCGATGCGGCCCGGCGACATCATCACCCATTACGGCGGCCGGACCACCGAGGTGCTCAACACCGATGCCGAGGGGCGGCTGGTCCTCGCGGACGCGCTCGCCTACGCGGACGCCGTGCTACGGCCGGACGTGCTGCTGGACATCGCGACGCTGACCGGGGCCGCGCGGGTGGCGCTGGGCAGCGTCATCGGAGCCTTGTACGCCACCGAGGACGGCCTGGCCCGGGCGCTGCTCGCGGCCGCCGCGCAGAGCGGGGAACCGCTGTGGCGGATGCCGCTGGTGGACGACTACCGGGACGGGCTGGAGTCCCCCGTCGCGGACCTGGCCAACGTGCCGCACGGCGGCGGCCCGCGGGCCGGGTCCATCCAGGCGGCCCTGTTCCTGCGTGAGTTCACCGGCACGCGCCCGTGGGCGCACCTGGACATCGCGGGAGCGGCGCGGTCCGGTGCCGAGGACGGCGAGCGGCCCAAGGGAGCCACCGGCTTCGGGACCCGCCTGTTGCTGCGCTGGCTCACCGGGCCGGAGCGGCGTTAACGAGGGCCGATGGGCCACCGGGGCCGGGGACCCGCCTGCTCGGGCTCAGGCGGCCTTGACGGCCACGAGCAGCCCGTCACCCAGCGGCAGGAGGACCGGGATCAGCCGGTCATCGTCGCGCACCTGCTCGCACACTTCCCTGATCGCCGACGTTTCCGGGTCGTTGTAGGACCGGACGGCGACCCGGCCTCCCCACAACGCGTTGTCGAAGGCGACGACGCCCCCCGGGCGGAGCAGGCGCAGCGCGGCGGCCAGGTACGCGGGGTACTCGTGCTTGTCGGCGTCGCAGAAGACCATGTCGTAGCCACCGTCGGTGAGCCTGGGCAGCACCTCGCCCGCCTTGCCGCCGATGAGCCGGTACCTGTTGGCCGCGAACCCGGCGTCGGTGAACGCCTTACGAGCCAGCCGCTGGTGTTCGGGGTCCACATCGACGCTGGTCAGCACCCCGTCCTTGCGCATCCCGCGGAGCAGCCAGATGCCGGAGGTGCCGCACCCGGTGCCGATCTCGACAACGGACTTGGCCGCGATCGAAGCCGCGATGAAGCGCAGCGCGGCACCACCGGCCGGGCTCACCGGTGACGCACCGCCTACCTCGGCAGCGTTGCGCCGGGCCTCCAGCAGGGGTTCGTCCTCCGGGAGATAACCTTCGACATAGTCTGTGGTGGCCTGAGCACTCACGATGCCTGCCTCCCGGTGCACGCGCGGCTTTCCGGCGGAAGCCTATCGTCACGCGCGGTAAGGCGGGAACCAGCAGGGGCGCCTCGAGCGTTCTGGGAAATAACAACGGGGTAGCCCGACACCGGTGGAGGGCAGAGGTGACAGACGCCGCCGAGGCGGTTGTGCCCACGGCTGACGCCGTGGCTGCTGACGGCGTTGCCGCGGCCGTGGTTCCCGGCCGGGCCGCCACGGCCGCGCCGGCTGCTGCGATCGCGCCGGCCACGGAGAAGGATGACTGGACGCCGCCGAGCTGGGACCAGGTGGTGCGGGATCATTCCGCGCGCGTGTACCGGCTTGCCTACCGGCTCACCGGCAACGTGCCCGACGCCGAGGATCTCACCCAGGAGGTGTTCGTCCGCGTCTTCCGCTCGCTGCCGACCTACACCCCGGGGACCTTCGAGGGCTGGCTGCACCGGATCACCACGAACCTGTTCCTCGACATGGCCAGGCGCAGGCAGCGGATCCGGTTCGAGGGCCTCGGCGAGGAGGCCGCCGGGCGGCTGAGCGGGGACGAGCCCACGCCGGCGCAGGCCTTTGACGCCCGCCACCTCGACGACGACGTGCAGCGGGCCATCGCGGCCCTCGCGCCCGAATACCGGGCGGCGGTCGTGCTGTGCGACATCGAGGGCCTGTCCTACGAAGAGGTCGCCGCCACCCTGGGCGTCAAGCTGGGGACCGTGCGCAGCCGTATCCACCGGGGCCGGGCCCAGCTTCGCGTGGCCCTGGAGCACCGCCGGCCCCGCCAGCACACCTCCACCGCGGTCGCTCCGGGCAGGCCGGCGTGAGCCACCTGGGGCAGCGCCTGTCGGCCCTGATCGATGGCGAGCTGAATCATCAGCAGCGCGAGCGGGTGCTCGCGCACCTGGCCCACTGCGAGGCGTGCCGCGGTGAGGCGGCCGCGCTGCGGATGCTCAAGCAGCGGATGCACGCGCTCGGCGAGGCAACGGCCGACACCGCGCTCACCGACCGCCTGATCGCGGTGGCCGGCGTGGCCGGCCCGGCCCCCTGGAGAGACCGGCTGCCGCTGCCGGGCCGGCGGATGCCCGGCGCTGGTCGGTGGCGCTGGCCGGTGCGTTCCCTGCTGGTGACGGGCCTGGCCGTGGCGGGTCTCGGCGTCCCGGCCGCCGCCTTCATGGCCGGCGGCGGCCAGCAGGAACCGGGGCCGAGCGTCACGCCCGCCATCGACATGTACATGCTGCAACACGAGATCAGCACGGGCCAGGCGCCGGCGGCGCCGTCGCCCACGGCCATACCGCCCGCCCCGGCCGGCCCGGGCACCGGGCCGGTGGCGGCCACCACGGCGCCCGAGGCACCCGCGATCTCGTCCGGGCTCGGTGTCCTGACGGCCGCGGGCGCGGTTGCCGTCTCGACCCGCGCGGCCGCGGCCCTGATCCGGGTGGCCGCGGCGTCGACCCGGGTGGCGGCGGCATCGACCGGCGTGGCCGCGGCCGCCAGCCGGCCACATCCGGTGATGAGCGCCGCCGGAGCCCGGTGAGCCCCAGGTGAACACCGAATCGCGCCCCGTAGTCGGTGCCCCGTGCCCCGGCACCGACCCGGCCGCGCTCCGGCTCATCACCGCCGCGGTGCTGGCCGGGCTGGTCGTCAGCGGCATCGTCGTGGTGTCGCACTACGGCCAGCCGCCCGGCGGCACGGCCAGGCTCAGCCGGGCGGGCGCGCAGGCCCTGCGGCCGCTGCGAGCCATGCCCCCGCAGCGCGGCGCGGCGCCGGGTGCCCCGCGCAGCCTCGCTATCCGCCCCGCCCTGCTGCCCGCACGCACCGCGGCCACCGCGCCCACCACGCCGCCCGTCGCGGCGGCGGTGCGGCTGCTCAGCGAGGCCGCCGTGGCCTCCCGCACAGTGGCCTACGCGGGGGTGGAGGAGCTGGAGGGGTGGGCTCAGGCGGGCCCCACCACCTCGGTGGTGCACGTGTGGCACACCCCTGGCGGAATGACCATCACCCAGGCCGTCGCCCCGGTGCCGAACTGGTCCGGCGAGGTGCCGCACATCGTGCTTCCCGCCGTGTCGTTCGGCGGCCAGGCCATGACCGGCGCCGCGATGCTGGGGATGACCCCGCGGCTGGTCTCGCTGCTCAGCATGAACTACCAGGTGATGGCCGCGGGATGGGGCGCCGTGGCGGGCCGCCCGGCGCGGATCGTGACCGCACGGTGGCGGAACGGCGGGCTCGCCGCCCGGTTCTGGCTGGACCGGGCCACGGCGCTGCCGCTGCGCCGCCAGACGTTCGACGCGGCGGGCCGGATGGTCAGCGAAGCCGCCTTCGTCCGGGTGCGGCTGGGCCGGGCGGTGAGCCGGTGGCTGCCCGGCGTCGCGGCGCGGCCGTGGGGTGACGCGCTCGCCAGGGCTCAGCTCACCGCGCTGCGAGCGCGGGGCTGGCCGCTGCCGGGGCCGCTGCCCGGCAACCTGGTGCTGCTCGGCGCCAGGCAGAAGGTCACCGGGGCGGGCCCGGTGATCGATCTCGACTATTCCGACGGCCTGTCCCTGGTTTCGGTGTTCGTGCAGCGCGGCCACCTGCCGCAGCGGATGAGCGGCTGGTCGGAGGTCGATCTGCGGGGGCGCCGGGTCTACACCGACGACTCGGCCGGCGAGGGCATCGCGTGGTCGGCGCGCGGGTTCGTCTACACCGTGGTCGCGGCGGCACCCGCGCAGACCGTCGGCCGGGTCATCGCCGCCCTGCCCTACGACGGCAACCCGGGGTTCCTGGCCCGGCTCGGCCGCGGGCTGCACCGCCTGCTGTCCTGGCTGAGTCCTTGACCAATGACCCCTCCTTGACCGATGACCCCGTGACTGGCTGGACCCGCGACTGGTGGGCTCCCAGCGCACTGATTACAGTGGAAGCGCGCACCCCTGCGCCGGCCTGCCCGCTGGAGAAACACCGTGTTCGATCTGTCCATCGGCAAGATCCTGGTCCTGCTCGTCATCGCCTTGGTGATCTTCGGGCCGGATCAGCTGCCCAAAATTGCCCAGCAAGCCGGGCGCGCGCTGCGGGACCTGCGGAAGCTGGCCGACTCGGCCACCCGCGACCTGAAGGAGAACCTCGGGCCGGAGTTCGAGAACTTCGACGTCACCGACCTGCACCCGAAGAACTTCGTGCGCAAGCACCTGCTGGATGACGAGTTCGACGTCGACGACCTCGACCCGCGCAAGTTCGTCCGCAAGCACCTGATGGACGAGCCGCGCGAGGACCGGGCCGACATGCCGGCCGAGGAAACCACGGCGGTGGGCCTGCTGGAGCCGGGGGAGACCCCGCCCTACGACGCCGAAGCGACCTGACCCACCTCACCCGCCACGCGGCCGGCGAACGTCACACCGGGGGGAGAACCTCACACCGGCGACAGGCCGAGCCGCCGTCCGGCCAGGCCGCGGGTCCGGCTGGCCAGGGTTTCGGCGATCGCCGCGAGCTGACGCGCCGCCGGCGCCTCGGGGGTGCTGAGCACCAGCGGGATTCCGTCGTCGCCGCCCTGGCGGAGCCTGGGGTCGATCGGCACCTGGCCCAGCGTGGGCACCCGGGTCCCGGTCACCCGGGTCAGCGCGTCGGCGACCGCCTGGCCGCCACCGGACCCGAACACGTCGACCATCTCGCCGCAGTGCGGGCAGGGGAAACCCGACATGTTCTCGATCACGCCCGCGATGCGCTGATGGGTCTGCACGGAGATCGCCCCGGCGCGCTCGGCCACCTCCGCCGAGGCGACCTGCGGGGTGGTGACGATCAGCAACTCCCCGGTGGGCACCAGTTGCGCCACGGAGATGGCCACGTCGCCGGTTCCCGGCGGGAGGTCCATCAGCAGCACGTCGAGGTCCCCCCAGTACACGTCCGCGAGGAACTGCTGCACGGCCCGGTGCAGCATCGGCCCGCGCCAGACCACCGGCGTGTTGCCCTCGGTGAACATGCCGATCGAGATGACCCGCACCCCGTGCGCGGACGGCGGCATCATCATCTGCTCGACCTGGGTCGGCCGGCCGGTCACGCCGAGCATGCGCGGGACCGAGTGACCGTAGATGTCCGCGTCGAGGACGCCGACCTTCTGCCCCATGGCCGCGAGCGCGGCGGCGAGGTTCACGGTCACCGACGACTTGCCCACGCCGCCCTTGCCGCTGGCCACCGCGAACACGCGGGTCAGCGAGGACGGCTCGGCGAACGGGACCGCCCGCTCGGTGCGGCCGCCGCGCAGCCGGCCCTGGAGCTCCCGGCGCTGCTCCTCGCTCATCACGTCCAGCCGCACCTCGACCCCGGTCACCCCGGGGACCCTGGACACCGCGGCGGTGACGTCCCTGATGATCGTGTCGCGCAGCGGGCAGCCCGCCACGGTGAGGTACACCTCGACGGCGACCTTGCCGCCGGGCGCGATCTCGACGCCCTTCACCATGCCGAGGTCGGTGATGGGGCGGTGGATCTCGGGGTCGTTCACCGTGGCCAGCGCCGCGGTCACCTGGTCGGCGGTGGGCTGGGAGAGGACGGGCGGAGCAGCCATGCCCTCATCGTATGCGGGGCGGGCCAGCGGAAAGTGGTGCGGGGGGAAGGCGCCGCGCGCCTTCCCCCCGCATCGGGGCAGGTGTTTCAGTGGGCGACTTCGCCGGTATTCGCGTTGAGCAGGACCGGCCTGGCCGCTGGTGCGCCGAAGTTGAACATGTCCATCAGCGAACCGGACAGGTGGTCGAACGAGCCGCCGCTGACGTGCTCGCCGTGCAGCCAGTTGAGCTCGATGAACCGCAGGATCGAGGTCTGGTCGTTGACTGCGCTGCTGACGTAGTTGGTCCTGGCGAACGGCGAGATGAGCAGGAAGGGCAGCCGCTCTCCGTAGCCGCAGCGGTCCTGGAAGCCCTTCAGCACCGGGGTGCCGTTACCGCAGACGCCGGTGCCGTTGAGCACGTCGGTGGCCGGGTCCGCGGAGGAGTTGACGATCGGCGACATGACGTGGTCGTACCAGCCGTCGGAGTCGTCGTAGGTGATCATGATGGCGGTGCTCGCCCAGTCCGGGGACTTCATGATCGCGTTGATGGTCTTGACCAGGAAGTGCTGCTCGTCCAGCGGGTCGGAGTAACCCGCGTGGCCGTCCTGGTAGGCCGGAGCCTTCAGGAAGCTCACCGCCGGCATGGTGCCGTTGTTGAGGGCCTTGTAGAACCACTTCAGGTCGTAGTTGTGGTTGGCCTGGCCGTTGTTCCCGACCTCGGCAACGTTGGCCGGCGGCAGGTGGAACGGGTTGGACGTCGAGGCGTAGTACTGGAACGGGTTGTGGTGCGGGATGTAGTCCTGCACGGCCTGGGCGCCGATGTTGTTGTGGGTCTTGCCGCAGATCGGCACGCCGGTGGCGCTCTTGCCGGTCGGCGCGAAGCCGCCCTCGAACCAGCCCCAGGTCACGCCGGCCGTGTTGAGCATGTCGCCGATGTTCCGGCCATGCATCCCGACGGTCGGGTTGGTGGTGGTGCCGCTGCTGTCGGAGCACTCGTCGTAGAACGGGTCCGCGTCGGAGTACACGCTGCCCTCGCCGGCCGCGTTCGGCGTGCCGATCACGCCGGGGTCGGAGGTCACGGTGCCGGTCGCGGTGTAGGCGGTGCCGCCCCAGGTGTTGCCGGAGATCAGGTTGAGCGCACCGGGGGTGGACGGGCCGAACTCGGTGTCGTAGAAGTTGTCGCTCATCGAGTAGTGCTGCGCGTAGTTCCACAGCGCCGTCACGGTGTTGCCGTCGAAGTAGTCCATGACCTCGCCGGGCGCGGCGTAGGCCGGCGGGGAGCAGGTGCTGTTGCCGGTGTCCTGGACGAACTTGTCCATCAGGCCCCCGTCGAAGGCCCCCTGCTCGGCGGTGTAGGCGTGGTCCTGGTCACAGGTCAGCGCCTGGCTCCGCTTGAAGCGCACCGGGTTGTTCTCGTTCGGGTTGTGGTGCAGCAGCGCCGGCGAAAGCCCGTTGACGCTGGGCGTTCCGGGGGCCGCGTGGAACCGCGGCCCGCCGGTGTTCGCGGCGTGCGGGTAGGTGCCGAAGTAGTGGTCGAAGCTGACGTTCTCCTGGAAGATCACGACCAGGTGCTGGATCGGGGTGGCTGTCTGGAAGGTGTGAGCCTGATGTGCGGCCGCGGGCTGGGCAGCAATACGTCTAGTCGAAGAACAGGGA
>CAVPFC010000065.1:0-186964 GCA_963703605.1 uncultured Actinomycetes bacterium | reverse complement strand
GAGCGGCGGGGCGAAGAGCCCGGCCTGTGCTTACCCGCCGGCAGCGGCTATGGTCGCGATCATGGACCCGCGCCGTCAGGTGCCCCGGACGGACGTCGTGCTGGCCGACCCCCGGCTGGTCGCGGCGCGGGACCGGCTGGGCGGGCCGCTGGTCAAGGCGGCGGTGGTCCAGGCGCAGGAGCTGGCCAGGTCCGGGGCCATCAGCCCGGCGGCCGTGGCCGACGCGGCGGCGGCCGCCCTGCCGCCGATCGCCGCCACCCTCACCCCGGTGATCAACGCGACCGGCGTCCTGGTGCACACCAACCTGGGCCGTGCCCCGCTGTCGGCCGCCGCCCAGGAGGCGGTGCGGGCCGCCGCGGGCGCCACGGACGTGGAGTTCGACCTGGCCTCGGGCAAGCGCGCCCGCCGCGGCGCCGGCGCGCTCGCGGCGCTGGCGCGCGCGGTTCCCGCGGCCGGCGCGGTGCACGTGGTCAACAACAACGCCGCCGCGCTGGCCCTAGCGGCCACCGCGCTGGCGGCCGGGCGCGAGATCGTCGTCAGCCGCGGCGAGCTGATCGAGATCGGCGACGGGTTCCGGCTGCCCGACCTGTTGCAGTCCACCGGCGCCAGGATCCGCGAGGTAGGAACCACCAACCGGACACTTCTGTCCGACTACCAGCGGGCGATCTCGCCGGACACCGGGTTCATCCTCAAGGTCCACCCGTCCAACTACCTGATCGAGGGGTTCACCGCCTCGGTCGGCGTCCGCGACCTGGCCCGCCTCGGCGTGCTGGTGGTCGGCGACATCGGCTCCGGGCTGCTGCGGCCGAACCCGGTGCTCCCCGACGAACCCGACGCCGACTCCTGGCTGCGGGCGGGCGCCGGGCTGGTCACGGCCAGCGGCGACAAGCTGCTCGGCGGGCCGCAGGCAGGCCTGCTGCTCGGCCAGCCGGACACGGTCACCCGGCTGGCCCGCCACCCGCTGGCCCGGGCGCTGCGGGTGGACAAGCTGACCCTCGCCGCCCTCGAAGCGACCCTCACCGGCCCGGCCGTCCCGGTCGCGCAGGCGCTCGCGGCCAGCCCGCCGGAGATCAGGCGGCGCGCCGAGGCCCAGGCCGGGCGGCTGGCCGCGGCGGGGATCGACTGCCAGGTGGTGCCGACGGCCGCCGCGGTGGGCGGCGGCGGCGGCCCCGGGGTCAGCCTGCCCAGCGCCGCCCTCTCGCTTCCCGAGCCGCTGGCCATGGTGCTGCGGTCCGGCCCGGCGGTGCGCCGGGGCGACATGCCCGCGGTCGTCGGCCGGATCGAGGGCGGCCGGCTGCTGCTCGACCTGCGTTCCGTCGCGCCCGGCGACGACGGCCGCCTGGCCGCCGCCGTCCTCGCCGCCGCCCCCGGCGCAGCCCCTCCGCCCCCGGACCAGGGCTAGCGGTGCACGTCATCGCGACCGCGGGTCACGTCGACCACGGGAAGTCGATGCTGGTCCGCGCGCTGACCGGGATGGAGCCGGATCGCTGGGAGGCCGAGCAGCGGCGGGGGATGACCATCGACCTCGGCTTCGCCTGGATGACGCTGCCGTCCGGCGAGCAGCTCGCGTTCGTCGATGTGCCGGGGCACGAGCGTTTCGTGTCCAACATGCTGGCCGGTGCCGGCCCGGCGCCCGCGGTCATGTTCGTGGTCGCCGCCGACGAGGGCTGGATGCCGCAATCCGCCGAGCACCTCGCCGCGATCGACGCGCTCGGCGTCCGCGCCGGCCTGCTGGTGGTCACCCGGGCCGACCTGGCCGATCCGGCGCCCGCCATGCGCCAGGCCGCGGGGCAGATCGCGGGCACCAGCCTCGGCCCGGACACCGAGGCCGTCGCGGTCAGCGCGCTGGACGGGCGCGGCCTGCCCGAGCTGACCGCCGCGCTCGGCCGGCTGGCCGCCCGGCTCCCGCAGCCCGGCCCGCGAAGCGCCGTCCGGTTGTGGCTGGACCGCGTGTTCGCCATGAAGGGCAGCGGCACCGTCGTCACCGGCACGTTGCAGGCCGGGACCGTACGGACCGGCGAGGAGCTGACGCTGACCCCGGCCATGCGCCCCGTCCGGGTCCGGAGCGTGCAGTCGCTCGGCGCGCGCGCCGAGCGGGTCAGCGGGGTCGCCCGGGTGGCGCTGAACCTCCGCGGCGTCAGCACCAGGGAGCTGAGCCGCGGCATGGCCCTGGTGCACCCTGGCTGGTGGACGATGACCAGCGCGATCGACGTCCTGCTGACGCCGCACGCGTGGCCCGGCCGGGAGCCCGAACCGCTGCCCCTGCCGCCCAAGCTAACCCTGCACATCGGCGCCGCGCGCGCCGTGGCGCGGGTCCGGGTGCTGGGCAGCAGCGTGGTCCGGCTCAGCCTGGCCCACGCGCTGCCGCTGCACGTCGGCGACCGGGTGCTGCTCCGCGATCCCGGCGGGGCGGCCGGCCCCGGCACCGGCCCGCCGATATACGGTGCGACCGTGCTCGACGTGCTGCCACCCCGGCTGCGCGGCACCGGTGCGGCCGCCGCCGCGCAGCGCGAACTGGCGTCGTGGCCGGACCCGCCGGCCGCCGCGGACCTGCTGCGCCGCCACCTGTTGCTGCGCGCCAGCGCCGCGTCGGCCATGGGCCTGGACAACCTGCCGCCGCAGGTCAGCAACGGATGGCTGGCCGACCCGGAACACTGGCAACGGCTGCGCCACCAGCTTGCCGAGGCGGTCGCCGCGCACGCGGCGCGCGATCCGCTGGCCGCCGGGCTTCCCGTCGACGCGGCCCGCGCCGAACTGGGCCTGCCCGACCGCGGCCTGGTCGCCGCGCTCGTCGCCTGGCCCGCGGGCGACCCCGCCGACGCGGTCGAGATGCACGGCGGCTACCTGCGCCGCGCGGTCCCCGGGGCCGGTCAGCCACTCGCTGGCACGGCTACCTCGCGGCCGGGCGGCGCTTCCGGCACCGCGCGGCCGGGTACCCCGGGTGCTGCGCGGCCGGCCAGCACCCCCGGGCCAGCGCGGCTGGCCGGCGTTCCGGCTGCCCCGCGGCCGGTCCGCGATCCGGGTACCCCGCAACGGGGCGACGCTCCGGGCGCTGACCAGCCAGGCGGCGCCTCGGGTACCACGCAACCGGGCGAGCCGCCGGGGCCGGGCCGAGCGGGTAGCGGCGCCGGGGCGCCCGGCCATCCGGGGCTGCCGCAGCCGGTGGCCGAGGCCGTCCAGAAGATCCTCACCGACCTGGCGGACGCGCCGTTCCGCGCGCCGGACGCGCCACGGCTGGCCGAACTCGGGCTCGACGCGCGGGCGGCGGCGGCGGCCGAACGGGCCGGCCTGCTGTGCCGGCTGACCGGCAACGTGCTACTGGCCGCCGGCGCCATCGAACAGGCGGCCGGGATCCTGGCCGGGCTGCCCCAGCCGTTCACGACGGCCGAGGCCAGGCAGGCACTGGACACGACGCGGCGGGTGGCGATCCCGCTGCTCGAACGGATGGACCGGGAGGGAATCACCCGGCGGCTGCCCGACGACCGCCGGATCCTGCGCGAGCCGAACGGAGGACGATGAGACACCTCTGTCAACCGCAACGCCGCACGCGCCGCCCGAGCCGTGGCGAGCGCCCGGCTCCCGAACTGAACGGAGGACGATGAGCACCCTGGACGACTGGATCGAGACGCTCCACACCGAACTCGGCCTCGACCCGGAGGAGGCCACCCAGAAGACCATCCTCAACCTGGCCCGGGTCGTGGCGCACACGGTCGACCGGCCCGCCGCGCCGCTGACCGCCTACTTCCTCGGCGTCGCGGTCGGCCGCGGGGCCCCGCTGGCCGAGACGGCCGCGAAGCTCCAGCAGCTTGCCCGCGGCTGGGACGCCGAGGCCGGACCGCCGGCGCCCTGATCGCTGGCACCCGGCGGCGCCCGGTTCAGCGCGGGGCGCCAGCCACCCTCGTCGGCCTGCGGCACGGCCTGGCTCCCTTCGCCCCGTCGGTCCGGCTGGTCGTTCCCTGGCTGCCGCTCACCGGGATCGCCCTCGCCTGCCTGGTGATTGCGCTGCTGGCAAGCCTGAGCACGGCCGCCCTGGCGCTCCGCCGTGCCCCCCTGGACCTGGCCGGTAGCCTCGAATGAGCAGCCCCAAAGCTTATCCGGAGGCTAATCTCCGGAAGCTCTCTAGATTCGTTTAGTCTTAAACTATTGTTGCTACGGCGATTGCAGCAGGGGGGGAGCGTTTGGGCACCGCGCCCAGACCGAGGCGAGGCATGGAGGCCATCATGGGCAACTGGCAGCTTGACCCCTACCACACGCAGATCGAGTTCTCCGCCAAGCACCTGGGCATGATGACGGTCCGGGGTTACTTTGACGATTTCTCCGCGAAGGCCGACATCGACCCCGACAACCCGGAGGCGGCGTCGGTCGAGGTGACGATCTCGACCGGCAGCATTCGCACCAACCACCCGGTGCGGGACAACGACCTGCGCTCGGGGAACTTCCTCGAGGTCGAGAAGTACCCGGAGATGAAGTTCAGGAGCACCAGCGTCATAACGAATGACGCGGATCACTACACGCTGACCGGGGACCTGACCATCAAGGGCAACACCCGGCCGGTTTCGCTGGAGGTGACCAAGTACGGGGAGTTCAACGATCCCGGGATGATGGGGCACCGGATCGCCTACTCCGCCAGTACCAAGATCAACAGGAAGGACTTCGGGCTGAGCTTCCACGCCGTCCTGGACGGCAGGCTCGTCGTCAGCGAGGACATCCAGATCGCGGTCGAGGGCGAGCTGGTGGAGCAGAAGGAAGAAGCGGCCGCCAGCAGCAGCTAGCGCGTACCGGTCAGCTCACCCTCATCGGCCGGGGCCCCGACTCGGTGGCCCCGGCCGTTGCTTCCCCCCGGCCGGGCAGCCCGGAGAAAATCTGCGGCAAAAGTTGTTGCCGATGGCCACCTTCGGGCGTCTCAAAGCTGTCCACGGCAAACGCCTGCGACAGCAGGCGCGGAGGGGAGCGAGAAATGAACGCAGCCACATCACCGGCGGTCGCCGAGGGCCGGCCCGGGCGCGCCGTGCCGCGGCGCGCGATCGCCGGCGGCGGGGCCATCATCGCGGCGCTCGGCGTCGCCGCCCTTACCGGCTGCTCGGCCGGCACACCGGCGCCCGGCCCGGCCAGCCCGGCAAACGGCACGGGCACGGCGCCCAACGCGCTGGCCACGCCCCTCGCCTCCGCGGCGCCGGGCACGCCCCCGCCGCCAGGCACCTCCGCGTCGCCGCAGTCCTCGCCCGCGCCGGCCGCGGTCCCCGTGCTCGGCCGGCCGGCGGGCATCTTCGCCCAGGGCCAGGGCTTCGGGCAGGTCAAACCGGCCAAGATCTTCAACGGCGGCGATCCCACCGGCCTGGTCACCGGCGTCGTCTGGAGCTCGTGGGGCGGCCCCCGGGCGACCGCGTCGGGAACGAGCGACTACGTCGGGAACGGCCAGTCCGTCGCCAGCGGCACCCAGAAGCCGGTCACCGTTGTCGCCTTCAAGCTGGGCACCTGCCATGGAACGCTGATGTACAAGGCGGTCGAGTGGTACTTCCCGGGCGAAGGCGGGGCGTTCAACCCGCACCAGTACGAGAACATCTGCACCGGCAGCTACGTGCCCACGCCCTGACGCCGCGGTCAGCGCGGGTAGCTGGCGCCGTTGAAGTTGACCAGAATCGAGTACAGCGAACTGGTAGCGCAGATGAACAGCCGGTTGCGCTTGGCGCCGCCGAAGGTGAAGTTGGCCACGATCTCGGGCACGTGCAGCTTCCCGATCAGCGTGCCGTCCGGGTCGAAGCAGTGCAGCCCGTCATGGGCCGCCGCCCAGATGCGGCCGCTGGCGTCCAGGCGGATGCCGTCGAAGCTGCCGGCGTCGCAGGTCGCGAACACCTCGCCGCCGGTGAGCGTGGACTCGGCGGTCACCCCGAAGACCCGCAGGTGCCCGAGCCGGCTGTCCACGATGTAGAGCGTGCGCTCGTCCGCGGCGAACGCCAGCCCGTTGGGCCGGTCGAAGTCGTCGGCCACCACCCGCAGGGCGCCGGTGGCCGGGTCGAGCCGGTACACGTAACAGGCGCCGATCTCGCTGTCGGCCCGGAAGCCCTCGTAGTCGCTGTCGATGCCGTAGGCCGGGTCGGTGAACCACAGCGACCCGTCCGCGCGCTCGACGATGTCGTTGGGGCTGTTCAGCCGCTTGCCGTCCCAGCCGCTGGCGAGGACGGTGACCGATCCGTCGTGCTCGGTCCTGGTCACCCGGCGCGGGCCCTGCTCGCAGCTCACCAGCCGGCCCTGCCGGTCGACCGTGTGCCCGTTGGTGTAGCCGGCCGGCTGGCGGAACACGCCCACCGTGCCGGTTGCCTCGTCCCAGCGGAGGATCCGGTCGTTCGGGATGTCGCTGAACACGAGGTAGCGGCCGGCCGGGAAGTAGGCGGGGCCCTCGGTCCACCGGCACCCGGTGTGCAGGCATTCCAGCCATCTGTCCCCCCGGCAGCCGCGGAATCGCTCGTCGAGCACCTCGAACTGCGCCTTGACCGGATCCCGCATCGCACCCTCGCCCATCTATTTGCCGTGGTTGTGACGACCAGGACATAAGAGTGTCACGAGGAGGGTGACAATCGCCCCTCGGCTGACCAGGGCCGACGCCTGACGATCGGGTGAACGGGCCGGTGGCGAAGGGTGGGCATGGCCGCCGCCCGGTCCCCCCGGGCGGCGAGCATGCCGTGTTGATCTATCAGGAGTGGGTGTTGCCGGTGCCCTTCGGCGGGCTGATCTGGCCCACCGTGACGTTGGTGGGCAGGCTGCGGTAGATGCGGGGCGCCTTCTTGCCCAGCACGGCCTCATCGATCGTGCAGGCGCCGAGCAGCGTGGCCGCTTTCACGCCATCGCTCTGGCAGATGCCCCGCGCGTGCCGCGCGGTGGCCGCCGAGAGGTTCTTGACGTAGAACGTGTTCCCCGGATTGCTCTGGGCCGGCGGAGGGCCGCAGGCGGTGAGCAGGTCCTGTTTCTCGTTGACCCGCCAGCTCGTACCGTAGGTGCCGTAGAACTGGCTGAAGGCGTACGGCGCGGTCAGCACCCCGCCGGTGCGTGCCTGGATCGCGGTGGGATTGGTGTTTCCCGCGGCGTTGGCGACAAGACCCTGCACCGGCTCGGGCCAGCGGCCCAAACCCAGGGACGCGTTGATGTATTTGGGGCTGGTGGTGCTGCTGACCGCCGCGGTCACCGAATCCCCGCTGCCGTCCTGGATCAGGTACGTGGTCCCGGTCGAGTCCAATGAGACCCTGGCGCCGCCGGGCAGGTTGAGGTGCCCGCCGCGCGGCAGGGCCCTGGCCTTGCCGTTGACGCGAAGCGGAGTGCGCGCGGCGGCGCAGACGGCGACGTCGGAGGTGCCGACCCGCGCCGCGATCGCCTGGTTGACCGCGGCGAGCGGCCACGACGGCGCCCCGGACACCTGGCGGTTTTGGACCAGGAAGTTCGGGGCGGCCGAGGCCAGTTCGAAGTCGCCCTGCGCCTGGAAGTCGTAGAACAGATTGCTGAACGTCATCAGGTGGGTGTCACCGTCGCCGTGGGCGCTGGCGCACGACGGCACCCCTCCGGTGGAATTCTGAATGGACTCGATCGCCGGGTTCACTCCCCCCATGATCGTCGGGGTTGGCGCGAGATCAAGGTTGTTCGTCTCGGCGGTGAAGCCTTCCAGCACGCAGGTCGGGGCCGCGCTGCTGCCGTTCGCCACCGATGTCCTCACGGCCAGCGTGGTGCCCGCGCCGAAGGTCGCCTGGGAACCGCCCCCGTCGCCGACGACGGCGAACTCGGCCGTCGTCCAGTTCGGCGACAGGTCCAGCACGCTGTCCGGGTTGCTGACGGCCGCGGCCAGGCCGCCATCCGAGAGCGACACCGTGTCGTTGCCGGCGCCGCCGGTGGCGATGCCGTTGAAGACCTCGCTAGCCAGGTTCGCGGCGGTGAGCGGGCCGCCGGTGAGCGGAGTGGCCGGGGAGTTCGTGAAGCAGTCCCCGCCGAACGTCGTCCATCCCGCGGGGCAGGTGGTGTCGTAGTTGATCAGCCAGTACTGCATGAAGACGATGTTGTTGGTCGAGGAGTAGATGAACTGCTGCCAGCCCTGGCAGACGGCCGGGACGAGGGCGGTGGAACATGCCGGTGAGGTGAAGAACTGGGAGTTGAGCTGGAGCGAGAAGTTGCCCACGCTCGTCACCACGGTGCCGGTGTCAAACGTCCCGCTCGCGTCGAAGATCGGGGCGCCGGAAACCTGGGCCGAGTAGTCGTTGCCGTGGCCCACGGTCTGCCGGCGGGCGTCACGCCGGAGTCCACGCGTCGGCGGCGGCCGATAGGGGATCCGCGGCGCGGTGACGCAACGGGTCTTTCGCCACGCGACCGTGGGGTAGGAAGCGGTGAAACAGCCACGGCCCGGCGGCCGAAGCTGCTTCATGGCGTGCTGCCAGCTCAGCTGGGTCAGCGGTCGCGGAGTGCCGCCCGCGGACGCGGCCGACGACCCGAGCACGGTTATCACTGCGCCGATCGCCACCGCCCCAAGCAGTCTCGTTGGTATTCGCACGTTCTGTCTCCTGACTCGGGCTTGACCGCGTGGGCCACGTCGCTCAGGGGTCACCCCGTTTGCTACCGGGCTGGCCCGTTCCAGCCCCTCGTCACCACGGAGGGTGTCGGCGCGCCGGTAGATACAGCCGGAAGGGGCCTGGCCGGCGCCTCATGCCCCTCGTCGCGGCGCTCGCGTTCACCGCCTGGGGCCTGGCGCGGCTACTCGCCGATCTGCCCAGCCCGGATCACAGGTGGACGGGTGGCCAGAGGTTGTGCTGGGACGCGATCGGGTCGCCGGCCCACTCGTCCATCCCGGCCAGGTTGTCGTGGGCCGGGTACTTGCCCGCGGCCGGGCCGTCGGCGAAGGCGTGCAGCACGTTGCTGGTCACCTTCCGGGTGAACCGGGCCGTATGCCGGTTCAGGCCGTAGCGGTACCAGCCGCCGAAGGACGCGACCCAGCGCATCGTCCCGGTGTTGAACACCCCGCGCCGCTGGCGTGCGTGTAGTAGGCCGAGTCCGCGTAGCTGTTCACGCCGCGGCAGGTCAGCGGCGAGTGGGACAGGATCTCGATGGGCCGCTCGACCGGCGAGTCCGGGTTGACCCGGTCGTACTCGATGCCCACCAGGCCGGGGAACCTGGTTCCCTTCCGCACCCCGGTCCCGGCGAACAGCCAGGACTTCGGGGAGGCGACCACGTAGTCGGCCGTGGTCGGGTTCGACTCGTACAGCGTGCCGGTCAGCGACGGACTCGGGGTCCGGGTACGGCGGCTCCCGCCAGTCGCTGGTGACCAGCGCGTTGTCCTTGCCGTACATCGGGTCCTGCAGTGTAGCTGGTCTTGTAGCAGATGACCAGGCGCCGGCCGCCGAGCCGGGTGCTGGCCAGCCGGGTCCGCCGGAAACAGCAGTTCGCGCCCAGGAACGCGATGTTCACGCCGCCGTTCCTGGCCGCGGTGACGTTGGCCCGCTCCGGCGGCGACCAGTACTCGTCGTGGCCGAGCGAGATCAGCGCGCTGGCCCCGTCCAGCAGGTGCGGGTCGTGCTCGATGTCCATGCTGGTGATGTACGCGAGCGGCATGCCGATCCGTTCGGCCAGCGTCGATCAGCTTCCGCTCGTGGAACAGGAACATGTAGGCGCCCATCTGGTCGTACGGCCGGTCCAGGCTGACGGCCAGCGAGCGGTTGCCGTAGTCGGTGATCCCGCCGGGGCCGTTGTACAGGTCGTAGCCGCCCCACGTGTTGTAGGCCTGCCAGGTCGCGACCCCGTTCTTGATCACCGTCTTGCCCTTGGTGGCGGCCGACCGGACGGTGACCGGGACGAATCGCTGCGGGCCCGCCTCGGAGTCCAGCCGCAGCAGGTACGAGCCTTCCGGCCAGTCGTCTGTGGGCACCATGGCCGTCGGGTGCCAGGTCGTCTGCACGGTGTTGGTCGGCTTGATCAGCTCGGCCCTGGGCTGCCGGTGCCCCGGCACGGTTCCCGACTTCCACACCAGCCGGGCCAGGTCGCCGTGGTACCAGCCCATCCGGAACGCCTTGATCGTGAACGAGCGGGCGGTCGTCGACACGTACAGCGTGATCTTCTCGCCGGGCAGCACGCTGTACTGCCCGGCGTAGCCCATGATCGCGCTCGGGCCGCCGAGGTGCTTGACGTCCCAGTCCGGGTTGCCGGGCTTGGCATTCTCGCTCACCGGCCCGCGCCTGGCCGGGGCGGCCGGGTCGCCGGGCCTGGCGGCGGCGCCCGGGCCGGCCTGCTGGCAGCCGGCCGTGACGGCCGGTACCGCGGCGGCGCCCGCGGCCATGCCGATGAAGGCCCGCCGCGACACGCGAGAGGGCTTGCTCATGGGTCCCATCATGCTCAGGCGGCTTGTCTCAAAACCATGATCAGGTTCCGGCGCGTGGTTACTTAGCGTAGCGATAGTCAAATCTTGGTCAACAATGCGTAACCGCCAAGCACGCGCTGTCGTTAATCCGCCGAAACGGGTCAGAGGTGGATCGGGGGCCAGAGGTTGTGCTGGGCGCCGATCGGGTCGCCGGCCCACTCGTCCATGGTGTCCAGGTTGTCGCGCGCCGGGTACTTGTTCGCGGCCGGGCCTTCGGCGAAGGCCTTCAGCACGTTGGCCGTGACGCGCCGGACGAAGGCCCCGGCGCGGTTGTCCACGCCGAAGCTGCGGTACTGGGCCGGGTCGAACACCCCTACCCAGCGCATCGTGCCGGTGTTGAACACACCCGCGCCGCTGGCGTGGGTGTAGTAGGCCGAGTCGGAGTAGCTGTTCACCCCGCGGCAGGTCACCGGGGAGTGGGACAGGACCTCGATGGGCCGCTCGACCGGGGCACCCGGGTTGACCCGGTCGTACTCGATGCCGACCAGGCCGGGGAAGTGGGTGCCCTTGTGCACGCCGGTCCCGGCGAACATCCAGGCATCCGGCGCGGCGACCACGTAGGCCGCGTCGACGGGATACGACTCGTACAGCGTGCCGATCAGCGACGACTCCGGGTCCGGGTACGGCGGCTCGCGCCAGTCGCTGGTGACCAGCTTGTTGTCCTTCCCGTACTCCGGATCTTGGGTGTAGCTGGTCTTGTAGCAGATGATCAGACGGTTCGCGCCCAGGCCGCCGCCGGCCAGCCGGGTCCGCCGGAAGCAGCAGTTCGCCCCCAGGAACGCGAGGTTCGTGCCGGCGTTCCTGGCCGCGGTGACGTTGGCCCGCTCCGGCGGCGACCAGTACTCGTCATGCCCGAGCGAGAACAGCGCGCTCGCCCCGTCGAGCAGGTGCGGGTCGCTGGCGATGTCCATGCTCGACGCGTACGCGAGGGGCATGCCAAGGCGCTCGGCGAGCTGGATGACGTTCCGCTCGTGCACGAGGAACGCGGAGGCGCCGTTGAGGTCGTAGGGCCGGTCCAGGCTGACCGCGAGCGCACGGTTGTTGTAGTCCGCCGCGCCCCCGGGGCCGTTGTACAGGTTGTAGCCGCCCCAGAGGTTGTAGGCCTGCCAGGTTGCCGTCGAGTTCTTGATCACCGTCTTGCCCTTGCTGGCGGCCGACCGGACGGTGACCGGGACGAATCGCTGCGGGCCCGCCTCGGAGTCCAGCCGCAGCAGGTAGGAGCCCTCCGGCCAGTCGTGGGTCGGCACGGTCAGCGAGGGCCCCCAGTTCGTCTGCACGGTGTTGGTGCCGCCGGTCCGGGTGGCCTTGCGCTGCCGGTGCCCGCGCACCGTGCCCGACTGCCACACCAGGCGGGCTTCATCGCCGCCGTACCAGCCCATCCGGAACGCCTTGACCTTGAACGAGCGCGTGAGGGTGGACACGAACAGCGTGATCTCTTCGCCGGGCAGCACGCTGGCCTGGCCCGTGTAGCCCATGATCGCGTTCGGGCGGCCCGGGTGCCTGAGGTTCCAGTGCCGGTCACCGGGAAGGGAGTTCTCACTCACCGTCCGGCGGCGCGGCGCGGGCCGCTTGGCGCCGGCCTTCGGCGCGGTGCCCGCCCCGGGCAGCTGGCAGGCGGCCGTCGCGGCCGGAATCGCCGCCGCGCCGGCGGCCATGCCGATGAAGGCCCGCCGCGAAAATCGAGGGGGCGAACTCATGCGAACCATCATGCCCGAGACAGACGGTGCAAAAGGCCCTGATCGGCCGCGACACCGGCCAACCCGCAAAATCCTCCCCAGCGGTGCGTAAACTCCGGGAAGGTGCGGTGGCCGATCCGCCGAAACGGGGGGATAAGTCGCCGTTGCGGGGGCCAGCCAGGCACAATGGTGACCTCACCAGCCCGCCAGCAAGGAGCCAGAAATGCTGCCCTGCGCAGCCCGGGATCTCGCCGCCCCGCCGACGGCGGCATGACCGAGCCGTCGCCCGCCGCGACCGAGGACCCGCCTGCGGAATCGCCTGGCGCCCCGATGGCCAGCCACGACGCTCCGGCCGCGCCCGCTCCCGCGCCGGCCGCGGAGCCAGCCTCAGGGCGGCCGGGCGACGGCCCCGCGGAGCCGCCAGCCACGCAGGACGCTGCAGCGGCCCGGCCAGGGCGGCGCCAGCGCGGCGCCCAGGCACTGGCGCTGCTGCGCCGCCACTGGCTGTTCTCCGCGCTGCTGGCCGCGGGGCTGGTGTTCCGCGTGCTGGCCCAGATCGCCTACCACCCCGCGCTTATCTACGTCGACACGCTCAAGTACCTGTACGGCGCGTCCCCCGGCTCCGAGCCGCCCGGGTACACCGCGATACTCCGGATCATCCTGCTGGCGGGCGACCTGGGCACGGTCACCGCGATCCAGCACCTGCTCGGCCTGGCGATGGGCGCCGCCCTGTACGCCGTGCTGCTGCGCCGCGGCGCGCCCCGCTGGCTGGCCGCCCTCGCGGCCGCGCCCGTGCTGCTCGACGCCTACCAGCTCCAGATGGAGCAGATGATCATGCCCGACGTCTGGTTCGAGGCGCTGGCCGTCGCGGGCATCGCCGTGCTGCTCTGGCGGCCGGTCGCGACCCTGCCCTTCGCGATCGCAGGCGGGCTCATCCTCGGGTTCGCGCCCACCGTCATGCAGGTCGGCGTGGTGCTGATCGTGCCCGCCGTGATCTACCTGCTGGCCTCCGCCACCGGATGGCGCCAGGCCTTCACCAAAGCCGCGGCCCTGGCCTGCGCGTTCGTGCTCGTGGTCCTCGGCTGTTACAGCTATAACTACGCCAAGAACGGGCATTTCTGGCTGGCCCGCAAGCAGACCCTCAACGGCCGGCTGGCGGCGGCGGCCGACTGCGCCACGCTGCGGCTGCCGCTGGCCGCGCGGCCGACGTGCCCGACGCGGGCGCAGCAGGCGCTCGGCCCCGACTGGCTGGAGCACAACGGCAACTCGCCGCTGTTCCACGCCCGCCCGGGCACGATCGGGGAACTGAACAGCGCGGTGTTCAGCCAGCAGCCGCTGCGCGTGCTCGGCTCGATCCTCCGCGATTCGGTCCGCCTGTTCGCCCTGACCCGGGACGGCGTGCCGAGCGTCACGCCAATCTCGCGGTGGCAGTTCCAGACCGGCTACCCGGCCTACCCGCCGTGGGTCAGCGTCTGCCCGCCCGGGCAGCTGGCCGCCCGCACCTGCCTGATCCAGCAGCAAGCGATCCAGAAGAGGGTGGCCCCGGTCAGCGACCTGCTGGTGCGGCCCGGTGGCACCATCGTCGTCGGCGTGCAGCGGCAGGAGGGCGGCGTCTTCGCCGCAAGCAGGCTCAAGCCGTCCTACGGCGGCAGCGCGCAGGTCGACCGGCCCATCGCCGGGTTCCTCCGGGTCTATCAGCTCCACGGCGGCTACACGCCAGGCCCGCTGTTTCTCCTGTTCACCCTGACCGGCCTGGCCGGCTCGCTGCTGCTGCTGAGCCGCCGCCTCGATCGCCGCACGCACCAGCTCGGCCTGGCCTGCCTGCTGTTCACCAGCACCTCGATCCTCGTCCTGGCGGCCCCGGACATCTACGAGTTCTCCTGGCGATACGAGCTGCCCGCCGTGGTCACCCTGGTACCGGCTGGGCTGCTCGGCATCTGGACACTGCGCAGCTTCCGTAAGGCACGAAAGAAGCCGCAGGACGCACCCGCCGGCGGCTCGGTCTGACCGACCTGATCGCCGGCGGGCACCTTCGGGCCGACGTCGGCGAGCACCTCCGCGGTTGGCCGCGGGCTGGTCCGCACGCCCGCCGCGATGCCCTTGACCAGCGACGAGCGGAGCGTGCGGCGGTCGCGGGAGCCGGCGAACGTGCGCGCCCAGCGGCGCAGCGTCGAGCCCCCGTAGACCAGGCGCTCCACCGGGGCGAGCGGCGCACGGGTCTTGAGCATCCAGATCTTGTTCCTGACCTCGTAGAAGAACCGCTGGCCCGGATCGGTGTCCGTGGCGCCGAACGTCGCCGTCTTGTGCACCGCGACGCTCTCCGGGCACAGCAGGCCGCTGTTGCCGCGCAGCAGCCGGGTGGTGAACTCGAAGTCGTCGTTCCACAGGAAATAGTCGGCCTGGGGCAGGCCACGGAGCCGGCACGTTTCTGCGTCCACCAGGATCGACACAAAAGATGCCGAACGGATCGGCGTGCAGCCCACGGCCGCGGCGGCGAGCCGTTCCGCCTTGCTGGCGAAGGGCTTGGCCCGCGGGGTGTTCATCGGGTGCGCGCGCCCGTCGGTCCAGATCACGCGGCTGGCCAGCAGCACCGGGGTGCCCGGATGCCGGTCGCGGGCCGCCAGCAGCGCGCGCAGCGCGCCCGGCTCCGGCACGGTGTCGTCGTCCATGAGCCAGATCAGGTCCGCGGCGCCGGCCAGGGCCAGCGACATGCCGTAGGCGAACCCGCCCGCCCCGCCGGTGTTGCGGCTCAGCTCGGCCAGGTGCACCGCCGGGAACTTGGCGCGCACCGCCGCGGCGGTTCCGTCGGTGGAGGCGTTGTCCACCACGATCACCGTGTCCGGGGCGCGGCTCTGCGCCTGCACCGCGGCGAGCGCCTCGAGCAGCAGGTCCCGCCGGTTGTAGGTGACCACGACGGCGGCCACCCGGGGCTGGCCGGTCACCTAGGACCGTCCCCGGGTGCGAGACCGTTCCATGACCCGCCAGGCCAGGATGCGCAGGCGGCGCACGGCCGCGGAGCGGCTGCTGGCCTCGCGCACCATGCGCTTGAGCCGGGGCGAGGCCGCGGCGGCCGCCTCGACCCGGCCCGCCAGGGCTCTGCTTGTCCCGCCCCCGCGCTCTGTCCTTCCCGCCCCCGCGCTCCGCGCCCGCCCCCGCGCTGCGCCCGCCCCCGCTCTGCGCCCTCCGTCGTTGCGCGGCTTCGCCGGGTACTCCTTGTGGTACTGGTTCACCACCAGGGCCGCCGCGGCCTGCACGGCGGCGTCGAGCATCTGCCCGGCCGTCTGGTCCGCGGGGCTGGCCCCCGGGCCCGTGACCTGCCGGGGGCGGAGCTCGTCGAGGTCGCCGACCAGGTCGTAACCGGACTGCTGGAGCCCGGCGATCAGCGTCTCGGCCTGCTCCTTCGCCCAGGCGTCGCGCTCGGCGGGCAGCACCAGGCGCGCCCCGGCGGGCCGGGCGGCCAGCGCCTGGTGCGCGACGGCCTCCTTGACGTTCCACATGTAGAACCAGTCGGGCACCTCGGCGGGGAGCGCGGTGTTCAGCCGCCGCAGGAACTCGATCTCGGCCAGCCCGAGCGAGGCGTTGGGCCGGGCGCGGCTGATGTCCGCGACGCCGGGACCGACGCCGAGCAGCGACGCGAACCGCTGCCACAGCAGGCTGGTGCCCGCGCCCCGCGGCGCCATCGTGATCACGTGGATCCGCTCCGGCGGGACGTGCTGCGCCCAGATGCGCCCGATGGCCAGCGTGTCGTGCACCCGCCAGAACCAGTACTGGCGCCGGTCCTCGGCCACCGACTCGGTGTCGATCACGTCTCCGAGCCAGTCCTGGAAGGCCCGGGTGTTGCGGTGCTTCACCGTCTCCTGCCACTCGGCGGGCAGCAGGGTCGCCATGTCCCGCACCGTGATGACGACGTGCACCTCGGCGGGCCGCAGCGCGGCCACGGCGCGCCCGGCCTCCGGTTCGTCGGCCGCGGAGAACAGCTCGTGCGAGATGACCGCGGTCTTGCCGGCCTGCGCCGCCTGCGCGGCCTGGCGGGCCAGGATCTCCCACTCCCCGGTCCAGGAGCCGGCCGGGTCGCTGGCCAGCTTCTGGATGCCGCGCAGGTCCTGGCTGGCCCGGAAGTGGTCCTGCCCGTGGTGCCCCGGCAGCACGACGCCCTGGGCCGCGAGCTCGGCCCGGTTGGACCACATGACCTGCTGGAGGAAGGTCGTCCCGGTCTTGGGCTCACCAATATGCAGGAACACCCGGGACTGGGTGACGTCGTGCGCTGCCAACCGGACACCTCACGGGCTGGACGTAGTGCGCTGCCAGCACCCGCAGCTTACGGGTTGCGGGCGGTGCGCCTCGGGACCCTGACCGCGGCTTGCCGCCGACTGCAACCAGGGAAATCGGCACACATGCTACCGTAAGACAGCGATCACCCAATAGTTCCCTGGGCTACGGGAGAAAGCCGGTACGCTGCCGAAAAGTCCCTGTAGGGCCGGTTTGGCGCGCCACGGGGACCGCAGGCCAGGCGTGGTCCCGCACCTTGCTGCGATGCGTATTTCTCCCCGGACGGAAGGCGAGTTCTGCGTATGCACGAGCCGTTCTCGCTTCTGGTCCCGGTGTACGACGGCGACCGCCCCGACTACCTCCGGCGGGCGTTCCGCAGCGCGGTCGACGACCAGACCGTTCGCCCGGGCCAGGTGGTCATCGTCCGGGACGGGCCGGTTCGTGACGAGCTGGCACGGTGCCTCGACGAACTCGTGGCCGGCAGCCCGGTGCCGGTGACGCTGGTCCCGCTGGAGCGCAACGCGGGCCTCGGGCCGGCCCTGGACCGCGGGCTGGCCGCGAGCCGGTTCGACGTGGTGGCCCGCCAGGACGCCGACGACGTGTCGATGCCGCACCGGTTCGAGGTGGAACTGCCGCTCATCGAGAACGCGGACATCGTCGGGTCCGGCCTGCTGGAGTTCGTGACGGACACCGACGAGATCGTCGGGCAGCGGGTGCCGCCGACCGATCCCGCCCGGATCCGGCGCTACGCGCGGATGGCCGATCCGTTCAACCACCCCACGATCGTCTACCGGAAGCGGGCCGTCCTCGCGGCGGGCGGCTACGGCAACCTCCCGCTGATGGAGGACTACGCGCTGTTCGCCCGGATGCTGCTTGGCGGCGCCCGGCCGGTCAACGTGCCCGAACCGCTGGTCTTCTACCGGGTCGGCCAGGCCGCCTTCAAGCGGCGCGGCGGCCGGCACCTGCTCCGCTCCGAGCTGCGCCTGCAACGCGAGTTCCGGCGGCTCGGCTTCACCTCGCGGGCCCAGTACGTGCGCAACGTGCTGGTCCGCGGCGGCTACCGGATGGTCCCGTGGTGGTGCCGCCGCGCCGTGTACCGGCCGATCCTGTCCCGCCGCCGCGGCGAGCGGCCCGGCGAGGAACCGGCCAGCCCGCCGCTTTCGGTGAGCCGATGAACGTCGACCTCGTGATCGCCGGTTCCGGCTTCTTCGGGCTGACGATCGCGGAGCGCTGCGCCAACGACCTGGGCCTGCGGGTGCTGGTCGTCGAGCGCCGCCACCACATCGGCGGGAACGCCTACAGCGAGGCCGAGCCGCAGACCGGGATCGAGATCCACCGCTACGGCGCGCACCTGTTCCACACCTCGAACGCCCGGGTCTGGGAGTACGCCAACCGGTTCACCGCGTTCACCGGCTACCAGCACCGGGTCTTCACGGTCTACAAGGGCCGGGTGTACCCGCTGCCGATCAACCTGGGCACGATCTGCGAGTACTTCGGCCGGGTGATGTCGCCGGACGAGGCGCGGGCGCTGGTCGCCGAGCAGGCGGCCGAGGTGGCGGCCGGCCATGCCGCCAACCTGGAGGAAAAGGGTGTGTCGCTGATCGGGCGGCCGCTGTACGAGGCGTTCATCCGCGGCTACACCGCCAAGCAATGGCAGACCGACCCGCGTGAACTGCCCGCGGAGGTCATCGCCCGGCTGCCGGTGCGGTACACGTTCAACAACCGCTACTTCAGCGACACCTACGAAGGGCTGCCGGTTGACGGCTATACGCCCTGGCTGGAGCGGATGGCCGATCACCCCAACATCGAGGTGCGGCTGAACACCGACTTCTTCACGCTGCGATCCGAGGTGGCGGGGCGGGTCCCGGTCGTGTACACCGGGCCGCTCGACGCGTACTTCGGATATGCCGCGGGTGACCTGGGCTGGCGTACCCTGGATTTCGATCTGGAGGTGCTCGCCACCGGCGATTTCCAGGGCACGCCCGTCATGAACTACGCCGACGAGGACGTTCCGTTCACCCGGATCCACGAGTTCCGGCACTTCCATCCCGAGCGTGACTGGTATCCAGAGGACAAGACAGTGATCATGCGTGAGTACTCGCGCTTCGCCGACCGTGGCGACGAGCCTTACTACCCGATCAACACGGCCGAAGACCGGGCCCGCCTGCTGACCTACCGGGAAATGGCCGGCCGCGAGCCCGGCGTTGTTTTCGGCGGGCGGCTCGGCACCTATAAGTACCTCGACATGCACATGGCGATCGGCTCCGCGCTGAGCATGTACGACAATCGCCTGCGCCCATTCTTTGTCAATAACGCACCGCTCGCCGAGCTGGGCGTGGGGCATGACTGAGCCGGCCGGCGGCGCGGGCGAGGGCCGGAGCCTGCGCGTCCTCCAGCGGGTGGTGTTCCCCGGCGACGACCTCGACGTGGTCCCGCTGTACGTGGAGACCAACCCCGAGCGGGGCGCGTCCGAACTCGCGGCGGAACTGGCGGCTGAGGCGCTGACCGGGAGGAAGGCGGACGCGCCCACGCTGCCGGCGGCCAACGCGGCGGTCGGGGAGACGCAGTCCAGCATCCGGTTCGGCACCGACGTCCCGTCATACCTGGCCGAAGAGGTCGGCCCGCGGCGCAGCGCCGTGATCAGCGAGGGCCGCCGCGTCTCGTTCGCCACCTACTTCAACGCGTTCCCGGCCAGCTACTGGCGCCGCTGGACCACGGTGGACTCGGTGACGCTGCGCATCCGGCTGTCCGGCGAGTCGAAGATCGTGGTGTACCGGTCCACCGCGCGGGGCTTCAGCCACCCGGTCGAGATGATCAACGTCCGGTCGGATGACCCCGAGACGATCGAGCGCACGCTGTCGCTGGCCCCCTTCATCGACGGCGGCTGGTACTGGTTCGACATCGTGGCCGGCCCGCGTGGCACCACGCTGATCGAGGCCGACTGGGCCGCGCTGACCGACCGGGCCAGGGTCGGCCGGGTCAGCCTCGGGATCACCACGTTCAACGAGCCCGAGGGCATGCTGGAAACGCTGCGCACGCTGGGCGAGGCGACCGACATCCATGACATCCTCGACAAGGTCTACGTCGTCGACCAGGGCACCGACCGGGTGCGCGAGCGGGCGGACTTCCCCGACGCGGCCAAGAAGCTGGGCGACCACGTGCAGGTGGTCGAGCAGGGCAACCTCGGCGGCTCGGGCGGCTTTGCCCGGGCGATGGACGAGACGGTGCGGGCCGGCCGGGCCGACTACGTGCTGCTGATGGACGACGACGTCAAGATCGACCCGGAGGGCATCCTGCGGGCCGTCACGTTCGCCGACCTCGCCCGCCGGCCCACCATCGTCGGCGGGCACATGTTCAGCCTGCGCGACAGGTCGCTGCTGCACGCGTTCGCCGAGGGCATCGAGCCCTACAAATGGTGGTGGGGAGCGGCCCCGAACACCAAGGCCAGGCACGACTTCGGCCGGCGGAACCTGCGCAACACCCCGTGGCTGCACCGCCGTGCCGACTCCGACTACAACGGCTGGTGGATGTGCCTGATCCCGGCGAAGGTCATCAGCGAGATCGGCCTCGCGCTGCCGGTCTTCATCAAGTGGGACGACGCCGAGTACGGCGTGCGGGCCCGCGAGCACGGCTATCCGACGGTGACGCTGCCCGGCGTGGCCGCGTGGCAGGTGCCGTGGGACGACAAGGACGACGCGCGGGACTGGCGGGCCTACTACCACATGCGTAACCGTCTCGTCGTCGCCCTGCTGCACTCCCCGCACGACCATGGCGGGGCCGTCATCTCCGAAAGCCTGGAGCGGCAGCTGCAGAGCCTGCTCTCCATGCAGTACTCCACGACCGCGGTGCGGAGCGCGGCGGTCGAGGACGTGCTGAGCGGCCCGGCGCACCTGCACCGGGATCTCGGGCTCGGGACCAAGCTGAAGCAGCTACGCGAGCTGCGCAAGCCGTTCACCGATGCGCAGGACTCGGCCGATGTCGAGACCTTCCCGCCACCGCGGCGGAAGGCGCCGGACAACCTGAAGACGAACACCACCCCGACCAACAAGATCAACCTGCTCAGCAAGGCGGCCTCGGGGACGGTGCGCCAGTTCCGCAAGCCCTTCAAGGGCGCGGACAAGCGGCCGCAGATGGCGCTGCCGTATCAGGACGCGTCGTGGTGGGTGCTCGCCAAGCTGGACAGCGCGCTGATATCCAACGCCGAGGGCACCATGGCGGCCTGGCACCGGCGCGACCCCCAGTTGTTCCGCTCCCTCGGCTGGCGCAGTGTGATCCTGCACCGGCGGCTGCGCCGGCAATGGCCGCGGCTGGCCGCCGAGTACCGGGCCGCGGCGGCGGAGTTCACCTCACCCGAGAAGTGGCGGGAGACCTTCGAGGCATCCCTCGGGGATCCGCCTGGTGGGTCGTGAGCCAGGAAGCTTCGGCGCCGCCGGCCGGTGCCGTGGCACCCGGGGAACCCGGCGGCGGTGCGGCGCGCGGCGGTGGCTGGGCGGCGGCCGGGGCCAGATATGCCCCGGTCCTGGTCGCGGCCGCGGCGATGGCGGTGCTCGGGGTGTGGGGGCTGGCCCGCGACTCGTCCATGGGCAACGACGAGGTGGCGACCCGGTGGGCCGCGCTGCTCAGCCTGCGTAACCTCGCGCACCTGCTGAACACCGTCGACGCCGTGCACGGGCTCTACTACCTGATCATGCACGGCTGGGTGGTCGTGGGCAGCAGCCCGGCGGTGCTGCGGATCCCCTCGGTCATCGCGATGGTCGCGGCCGTCGCGATGACGGCGATTCTCGCCCGGCGGCTCACCGGGTCCGGCTGGGCCGCCCTGTTCGCCGGCCTGGTCATGGCGCTGACGCCGGTGATCAGCTACTACGCGCAGACCGCGCGCTCCTATGCGTTCGTCGTGGCCTGCGTCCTCGCCTCGACGCTGGCGCTGCTGCACGCCCTGGACGCCGAGGCGGCCGGCGCGCCCGGCCGGCAGCTCGCCCGCCGGTGGGCCGCCTACGGCGCCCTGATCACCCTCGGCGGCTACCTGAACGAGCTGTCCCTGCTTGTCCTGGCCGCGCACGCGGCCACGGTGCTGCTGGCCAGGTACGGGCGCCGGGCGCTGCGGCACTGGGTGACGGCGGCGGCCGTGGGGGCGGCGCTCTGCCTGCCCCTGGTGATAGTCAGCGTCCGGGAGCACGCCGCCGTTGCCTGGATCGCGCGGCCGGGGCTGACCGCGCTCCGGATCTTGTTCCAGGACTACTTCGGCGCGACGCCCGTGGCCGCCGTGCTCCTGCTCCTCTGCGCGGTCGCCGCCGTGCTGCCGCCGGCCGGCTGGTGGCGGCAGCGGCGGGCCGGCGCCTCCAGTGGCGCCGCCGCGGCGACCGGGCACGGCGCGGGGACGGAGGTTCCCTGGTGGCGCACCGGTGGGGTCAGCCTGCCCTCCGTGGCGGCGCCGTTGCTCGTGCTCCCGGCCGCGCTGCTCATCGCCGAGTCCCTGGTCGCACACCCGCTGTACGTCGACCGGTACGTCCTGTACGGCGAGGCGGGGGCGGCCCTGCTCGCCGGCGCCGGGATGGTCCGGATCGGGCGGTGGCTGGCCGGCGCCGCCGGCCGGCCGTCGTTCTTCTGGGCGCTGGGTGCGATCGTCTGTGCCTGCGCGCTGGTGTTCCAGCTCGGGCCGCAGCACCGGGTCCGCACCCCGCAGAGCCGCGCGTACGACTTCGGCAGCCCGTCCCGCTACGTGGCGGCGCACGCGCGGCCTGGCGACGGGGTGCTGTTCTTCGGCACGTTCTTCCGCAAGGCCAGGCTGGGCTACCCGCAGGACTTCACCAAGACGAGCGACTTCGCGATGGCGCGGTCGCCGCAGCAGGCCGGCGACTTCCGCGGTGCCGACAAGCCCTTCCGCACGGTCGAGCCGCTCCTGCTCGCGCGCCAGCGGATCTGGGTGATCGGCAGGCAGCCTTCGCCGCACCTGGCCACCGGCGCGTTCCGGGCGGAGAGCGCCGCCCTGGAGAACAACTTCTCCCTGATACTGAAGCGGCACTTCCGCGGCATGGTGGTCACCCTCTGGCAGCGCCGCTGACGGCCGTCAGGAATGGCTGGGCGAGCCGGCCGGCACCGATCCCGGCTGCTTCGCCCTGGTGTGGCGAACCGGCCTCCCCGCGCCGCCCAGGTAGTTCCGGTCGCGGGACCGACCAGCCGTCCCGGCAGCCACGGTCGCCACGGCGACCACCGTGGCCCCATATCATCACTCGATGATCACGGGACTGAATGAGGCAGTCGGGTAATCGCATTGATTGCCAATTGCGGGCAGCCGGTTACTTTGCGCGACACAGAATTTCCTATTACCGGCCTTAACGCCCCGGCGAATGATATAGGGCGTGGCCCGGGTGTCGCGTCCTGTACGGTCCCGCGCCACGCGCAATCCCGGAAAATACCCACTTTTTAGTTTTTGGCCGGTTAGGGTGCTCTGGACCCGCCGGCTTCTGCGACCCTGGCCCTGAACTCGCCTTGCGTCGACCGGTGGGCCGCCCTGTCGCCTGAGACAAGGAACGCTTCGTGCGCCCCCATCTCACCGGAAAGCTCAACCTGTTCACCCCCTCGAACCCCGGTAAGGCAAGGCCGGGACTCACCGCACCGAAACTCAGGCCGCTGGCCAGGCTCGCGCTGCCGCTGCTGGCGGCCTTTACCGTGATCGGCATGCTCGCGGCCCCGGCCAGCGCCAACCGGCGCGAGCGCGCCATGGCCCACGCCCTGCACCAGATCGGCTGCCCGTACGTGTGGGGCGGCGCCGGCCCGTGCCACAACGGCTTCGACTGCTCCGGGCTGGTGGTGTCCGCCTATCGCAGCGTGGGCATCCCGCTGCCCCGCACCACCTACGGGATGCTCGCCAGCCACCGGCTGAAGCGGCAGACCCACCATCCCAAGCCCGGCAACCTGGTGTTTTTCGGGGACGGCCACGTCACCCTCTACTTCTCGCGGCACGTGGTGCTCCACGCGCCCGAGCCCGGGGAGAACGTCCAGCTCACCCGCTGGTACCCGGGCTCGGGCTGGGTGCCCACCGGCTACTACAAGATCCGCGACGCCGGCAACACCCCGATGCGCGGGCTGAGCAGGTGGGTTCACCGCATGATGAAGCGGTTCCACCTGCGGATACACCGGCACACCACGCTGCGGGACGTCTCCGTCCACCGCTAGCCGCCGGGGTACCGGGGGCCGTCCGGGTGTCGTGCCCGTTACCCCGGCGCCACCGGCTCCCGGTACCCCACACGCACGCGCGCCCGCAAGGGAACCCGGCGCTGGGGCGCCGCCACCGGGCTCACGGGCCCGGGCCGGTACCGAGGGGCTAGGACAGCAGGAAGGACCTGCGCCACCAGTAGGTGCCCGGCGTGCCTATCAGGCCGGCCTCGGCCAGGAACGCCACGATCTTTTCACCGCCATAACGGATCGTCTCCTGGTGGGCGGGGTTCGCCAGGGCGGCCCGGTGCGCCTCCCGGGGGTCGAGGCCGACGGACCGGTACACCTGGGGGCTGATCAGGCTCCGGCTCACGATATAGGCGGTGCGGCCGATCAGCGCGCGGTGGTACGGCAGCTCCGCCCGGGACAGCCGTGCCGCGCTGCGGGTCAGTTCGGCGCGGGCGAAGCCGATGTGCCTGGCCTCCTCCATGATGTGGATCCGGTTCACCATCCGGACGAGCGGCTGGATGGACTCGTCAACCACCATCTCGCGCTGGTAGCGGTCGGTCATCTCCTCGCCGATCAGGATGGCCCCCCACATGGCCGGGCCGTAGGCGAGCGTCGGCAGGAGCTTGCCGAGCGTGTGGACCACCCGCGACGGCCCGTAACCCGGGGCCCCCATCCACTCGATCATCCGCGCGAACATCGTGGAGTGCCGGCACTCCTCGGCCATCTCCGCGAGCGCGTACTGCACGTGCCGGCTCGCCGGGTCGCCCTGGTAGGCCAGCTTGGCCAGCAGGCGCAGCAGCACGAACTCCAGCCAGATGCCGGCGCTCGCCACGCTCGCGGCCTCGTGCTTGCCCAGCTCCCGGCGCTGCTGCGGGGTCATCCGCGCGTACAGCGGCGTCCCGTAGAGCGAGCAGCGGTGCTCGGGCAGGAACGCCTTGTCCGGCAGGGGCGGCGCGGACCAGTCGATGTCGAGGTCGGGGTCGTAGGACCGGGCCGCCGTGGAGCGCAGCAGCCGCTCGGCGGTCCGTTCCCGGTCGGCGGCGGTTCGCCCGGCGCCGGTCGCGTCGGTCGCGTCGGGCGCGTCGGCGTCCCGCCCGGTGGGCGCTTCGGTCGTCCGCACTGTTCTCACCTCACCTCGGAATACCCGGCAGCGGCCGCCCGCGGCCGGTCCGGTTCACGTGAAACCTTCCGGCTTCAATTTATGTGACTTGAAGTAACAGTTACTTCTGGTATCGTGCCCCGTATGGGCGGAACTGTCAAGGACGGCCCCGCGGGCGACGCCCGCAGGGACCGGTGGACCACGCACCGCGCCGAGCGCCGGCGCCAGTTCGTGGACGCCGCCTTGCGCGTTCTTGAGGCGCACGGCCCCGAGCTGCTCATGGACGCGGTCGCGGCGGAGGCGGGCGTCACCAAGCCGGTGCTGTACCGGTACTTCAGCGACAAGGCGGAACTGGTCGAGGCCCTGGCCGAGCGCGGCTCGGAGATCCTGGCCGAACGCCTGCTGCCGGCCATCAAGGCGGGCACCCCGGCCCTGGCCAGCGTCCGCGACGGGGTCGGCGCGTACTTCGCGGTGATCGACGAGTACCCGAACCTGTACTGGCTGCTCGCCCGGCACGTGACGATCGAGGACGGCCGGCTGTCCGGACCGGTCCAGCGGAACAAGGAGTCGATCGCCAGCGCGCTCACCGCGGTGCTCAGCGACTACGCGTGGGTCCTCGGCCTGGACTCCGGCGGGGCCGAGCCGTGGGCGTACGGCATCACCGGCCTGGTGCAGAGCACCGGCGAGTGGTGGCTCCAGCGGCGCTCGATGAGCCGCGCCCACGTGGTCGACCTGGTCACCCAGCTCATCTGGGCGGCGATATCCGGGATGCTCCGCGACGCCGGGATCGAGGTCGACCCGGACCAGCCGCTGCCCGGCGTGCAGCCCAGCTTGCTGAAGTTCGTCAGCGACCGCCCGGCGGACCAGCCGTCCCCGGACTGACCACCCCGCCAGCCAGCCCCGCAGGAGGATCGATGCCAGAACACGGTCACGACGACGGCTACGAGGGACCGGCCACGCTGGTGACGGACGGGACGCAGGTCGCCGTCCAGGTCCGGTTGCGCGGTCATTTCCAGCCGATCGACGGCCGTTATCACTGGTACGGGCGGATCGAGCCCAGCGACGGCCTGGCCGGCCTGGTCCGGTCCGGCCGGGCCCGTGCCGTGCTGGCCACCCCGCAGGGCTCCGCGCCCTGCGAGCTCTCCGACCCGGACATGTGGCAGCGCTACCGGGTCACCGGCATTTCCACGCCGCCGTTCGCAGCGCAGGCGGCCAGCCCCGGGCCAGCCCCCGCGGCCCCCGGCCCGGCAGGCCCGGCCGCCGCAGGCCCGGGCTCGGCGATCCCGGGCCCGGCGGCGCCGGATGAGGCCGGCGTGCGGCCCGGGGCAGCCCCGGAACCCGCCCACCAGGCCGGCCCAGCACCGGCCCTCGCCGCGCCGTTGCCCGGCCACGTCCGGGTGGCCGTCATCGGCACGGGCTTCGGCGGCCTCGGCGTCGCGATCGCGCTGCAAAAGGCCGGGCATCGCGACTTCGTGCTGCTGGAGCGCGCCGCAGCGGTCGGCGGCACCTGGCGGGACAACTCCTATCCGGGCTGCACCTGCGACGTCCCGTCGCACCTGTACTCGTTCTCGTTCGCGCCGAACCCGGACTGGACGCGCAGCTTCTCCCGCCAGCCGGAGATCTGGGACTACCTGGAGCGCGTTACCGATCGCTACGGGCTGCGGCGGAAGATCCGCTTCGGCGTGGCCGTGACCGAGGCCCGCTGGGACACGAGCGAGGCTCGCTGGCGGATCGGGACATCCCGCGGGGAGATGACGGCCGACGTGCTCATCTCGGCGGCCGGCCCGCTGTCCGAGCCGCGCATCCCGGACATCCCGGGGCTGGACAGCTTCCCCGGCCCGGTGTTCCACTCCGCCGAGTGGGACCACGGCTTCGACCTGACCGGCAAGCGCGTGGCCGTCGTCGGCACCGGCGCGTCGGCGATCCAGATCGTGCCGGAGATCCAGCCGAAGGCCGGCCGCCTCGTGCTGTTCCAGCGGACCCCCGCCTGGGTGATGCCGCGCCGCGACCGCCGGATCAGCGAGCGGGAAAAGTCGATTTACCGGCACCTGCCGCTGGCCCAGCGCGCCGCACGGCTCGGCCTCTACATCTCCCGTGAGGCGCTGGTCGGCGCGTTCGTCAAGCGCCCGCAGATGCTGCGGTCCGCGCAGCGGCTCGCGCTGGCCAACATGGCGAAGTCGATCGGCGACCCGGCCCTGCGGGCCAAGCTGACCCCGGACTACGTCATGGGCTGCAAGCGGATCCTGCTGTCGAACGACTACTATCCGGCGCTGGCCCAGCCGAACGTGGACGTGGTCGCGTCCGGCCTGGCCAAGGTCGACGGCAACGTGCTGACCGCGCAGGACGGCACCTCGTACGAGGTGGACGCGGTCGCGTTCGCCACCGGGTTCCGGGCCACGGACATGCCCATCGCAAAGCACATCTACGGGGCGGCGGGGCTGAGCCTCGCCGAGGCCTGGCAGGGCGACATGCGCGCGCTGCGCGGCACCACGGTCCCCGGCTTCCCGAACCTTTGCCTGGTGGTCGGGCCCAACACCGGCCTCGGCCACAACTCGATCGTGCACATCATCGAGTCCCAGCTCAGCTACATCACCGACTACCTGGCCACGCTGGAGCGGACCGGCGCCGCCGCGCTTGACGCCCGGCCCGGCGCGGAGCAGCGCTGGTGCGCCGAGATCGAGCGGCGGATGGCCGCCACGGTGTGGACCACCGGCGGCTGCGTGAGCTGGTACCTCAACGCCGCGGGCCGCAACCCGACGCTCTGGCCGGCCTCGACCATCCGGTTCCGCTTGGCCACGCGCCGCCTGGACCCGGCCGAGTACGACCTGATTCCCGCCCCCGCGGGCGCCTGACCGCCGCGGCGGGGCGGCACCAGCCGGCCGCCCCGCCGCAACTCAGCCGGTCAGTACCCGCCAGCCATGGCACTGGTCGCGGTACCGCCGGACCCGGACATGTGGGTGCACTTGTGCCCCGGTTTCGAACCCGGCGCCGTCGACGCCTTGGGCGCCGGGTTCGCGGCCTTGGCCGGAGCGGTGCTGGATGACTCAGTGGTGGATGAGGTGGATGACGCGTGCGCCGCCCCGGATGCCGAGCCGGTGGAGGCGCTCGCCGTCGTCAGCCCGTACGCGAGGGTGGCGCCCAGCACGGCCGCGCCCGCTGCTGTGCCGAGGAGGGGCTTCGAGATCCTCACACGTTCTCCCTTCTGTGTAGAGCACCCGGCAATACAGACTGCTGGGCACTCTGCGGTCCGGGGCACGGCCTCAGGCCCCAGGGCGGATCGGTTTGATTCGCCGGTCCCCAGTAGGCCAGCCGCACCTGACCAAGCACTGCGCGGACCTTCTCAGCCCGCGCTGAGCCGTCCGCGGCGCCGCTGCCAGGATGTGGGGGTGACCCGCAAGCACCCGACATCGAGCGTCTTCGTGTTCCGCCGGATGCCGCAGGGCTGGCGGCTCGGGCTGATCCGGCACCCGCGTTACGGCCGGATGATGATCCCCGGCGGCCACGTGGAAGACGAGGAATCCCCGGCCGAGGCCGCGCTGCGGGAGGTCGCGGAGGAGGCGGGCCTGGTGGTCCGGCTGGTGAGCCCCCCGGCCGCGCCGCTGCCCGGCAGCTACCTGGAGCGGCGGGTCGCCCAGCCGTGGTGGATCGTCGAGTACGAGGTGCCGCGCGACAACCACCTCGACGTGGCGCACGTCCACATCGACCACCTGTACGTGGCGCTGCCCGGCGGCGGCCCCGCAATGGGTGGGGCGGCGGGGCCGGGGCTAGCCGTGGGCGGGGCGGCGGGGTCGGGGCCAACAGAGCGTGAGCCCGAGCACCCGTTCGGCTGGTACGGCGCCGCGGACCTGCCCGGGCTGCACATGTTCGAGGACGCCAGGATCCTGGCCCTCGCGCTGCTGTCCGGCCTGGACGGCCTGCCCGGCCCGGACGGCGGCGATGGGGTCGGCGGCGACACGGACGGCGCCGGCTCCGCCGAGTTCGCCGCCGCGCTGGTGGCCCATCTCGGCGAGCCCTAGGCGCTACTCCCCGGCCCAGATGGCCCGAACGGCATCGATCGTGTCCGCCTCTGCGGCGGGCTTGTCCGGCCGGTGCCGCAGCACCCGGGCAAAACGCAGCGCCACCCCGCCCGGGTACCGCGGGCTGGCCTGGACGCCGTCGAAGGCGACCTCCACCACCAGATCGGGCCGTACCCGCAGCACGCCGTAGGCGTTCCGCAGGTCACCCGCTGGGCCGGATCCCGGCGGGTCGGCGAGTTCGAGCAGCCGGTTCGTCTGCCAGGTGAGCATCTCGTCGGTGAGGCCCTTGAACGTCTTGCCGAGCATCACCAGGCCGCCGGTGGCCGGATCCCGGGCACCGAGGTGCAGGTTGGAGAGCCAGCCGCGGCGCCGCCCATGGCCCCACTCGGCGGCGAGCACCACCAGGTCGAGGGTGTGCCGGGGCTTCACCTTGATCCACTCGCTGCCGCGCCGCCCGGCGGCGTAGATCCCGTCCAGGGACTTGACCACCACCCCTTCGTGGCCGCGGGCGACCGCGTCGGCGAAGAACTCCTCGGCCGCCGCGACGTCGCCGGTGACCAGCCGCGGGATCAGCAGGCCAGCGGGCAGCGCAGCGGCCAGTTTGGCCTGGCGGGTGCTGGCCGGCTCGTCGATGAGGTCCTGCCCGTTCAGGTGGAGCAGGTCGAAGAAGAACGGGGTCAGCGGGGTGTCCGCCCGCCCGCGCGCGACGTCGATGTGACTGCCGGTGCGGCTCGCGGTGACCTGGAACGGCCGGGCCCGCCCGTCGGGGGCCAGCGCCACCGCCTCCCCGTCGAGCACGACCGCCCGCACCTCCAGGGCCAGCACCGCCGCCACGATCTCCGGCACGCGGATCGTGATGTCATCGAGGGTCCTGGTGAAGACCGCAACCTCGGTGCCCTCGCGGTGCACCTGGATCCGGATCCCGTCGATCTTCCACTCGAGCGCCGCGGGCGACATCCGTGCCAGCGCCGCGGCGACGGTTGGCGCCGAGGACGCGAGCATCGGTCGCAGCGGCCGCCCCACTTTCAGGCCAAACGCCCGAAGGGCAGCCAACGCGGCCGCCGAGTCCGGCTCTTCGTCCGGGGCCGGTGCCGTCGTGGCCGGTGCCGCGGCGCGGGAGGCGGGTGGGGCCGCCCCGGCGGACGCTGCGGCGCCGAGGGCCGCCTGGGCGACCTCCGGCAGTGACCCGGCCAGCAGGCAGGCGCGCCGCACCTCCTCCGCCGGCACGCCCGCCGCACGGGCGACCGCCTCGGTCATCACGCCTTCCAGCGCGCCCTGGTGCAGTTCCCCGGCGAGCAGGCGGACCAGGAACTCGCGCTCGGCCTCCGTGGCGCGCTCGAACACCATCGCAAGCAGGCGCCTGCGTTCGGCCTGCGCACCAGCCCCGGCGACGTCGCCGACCTGGTCGAACACGGCGTCGGTCGCCGCGACGGTCAGCGGGGCGGCCCCGGCCGGCCCCGGCCCCGGCAGGTCCCCCAGCGACGCGTACCCCACGCCGATCTGGCGCTGGAGCAGGTCCCCGGACAGGAAGGCGACCACGGCCGGAACCTCGCCGGGGTCCGCCCGCCGCAGCAGCGCCGCGATCTCCTCGATCTTGGCGCGGCGCCCCGGCGTGGCCGCCACCGCTTCCGACGTCTGAACCAGTTCTCGCAGCAGCACAACCGCATTGTGCCCGACGATCAGGACAGCTTAAGCGGCCGCCGGCCGGGCCGGCCTGCCGCCGCGGCAGCGTCCGCCCAGCGCGGTGCCAGCCCCGGCCCTTCCGCCCAGCGCGGCGCTAGCTCCGGGTCCGGCGGCCCGGCCAGGCGCGGGCGGCTTGCCACGGATGGTGGCAAGCCGCCCGGGAGCCGGGTTGGCGCCTTTCAGGCGTTAAGCATGAAAAACGGGTGGCTCAACGTGCCGGGACAGGCCCGTGCTCCCCGGTCAGGGGGTGTGCACCCGCCCGTTGACGTCGCTGCTGGCCTGCTCGGCCGTGTCCTGCGCGGTGCCCGGCGACCCGATGGGCTCTTCCGGGCTGGGCCCGGACAGGGCCGCGGAGCCGCGCCGGCTCACCAGGTACGCGGCGGTGGCGCTCAGCCCGGCGGCCGCGATGAGCCCGGCGGCGAGGATGGGCCAGCGGCGGCGCTTGGCCGGCGCGGGGTCGACCCGGCGCGCGGCGGCGGACAGCATGGTCGCCATCCTGGGCGCCACCCGCTGTTCCAGGTTGCGGCCGGCCAGTTCCAGGCGCGGTGCCGCCCAGGTCCGTGCGGTGTGCACGCCACGGCGCGTGGTGGCCGCCGCGGCGACCGCCAGCGGCGTCACCTGCGGGTTGGCCCGCCGGCTCTGGCGCCGGGCCCGGACCGCCCCCGTGGCTGCCTTACCCCCGGTGGCCTGCGTTTTTGTCATAAGGGACACTGTGAAACCTCCCCGAATTGGTTCCCGCCTGACTCACTTCCCCCGACCGGTGCGCTCAACCCCTCCGTTGCCGGTTCGCCGCGATGGTCCTCATATGCGGGTAAGCTCGGGCGACGCTACTACGGGAAGGGTCTAGTTCCTGGCCAAGGCAAATCCGTGCCAGGATTTCAGCCATGACAACTACGCTCACCGCAACGCTGGAGACCAGCGAGGGCACCATAGTCCTGCGGCTGTTTCCCGACCAAGCTCCCAAGACCGTCAGCAATTTCGTCGAGCTGGCCGAGGGAAGCCGGGAGTGGAACGACCCGCAGACCAGGCGTTCCACCACAGAAAAGCTCTATGACGGAACCGTTTTCCACCGGGTCATCCCCGATTTCATGATCCAGGGCGGCGACCCGCTCGGCAACGGTACCGGCGGGCCCGGCTACAAGTTCGGCGACGAGTTCCACCCCGACCTGGCGTTCAGCCGGCCGTACCTGCTCGCGATGGCGAACGCCGGCCCCGGCACCAACGGCTCCCAGTTCTTCATCACCACCGTCCCCACCCCCTGGCTGAACCGCAAGCACACGATCTTCGGCGAGGTCATCGAGGGCGCCGACGTCGTGGACCGGATCAGCCACGTCAAGACCGCCGGGGGCGACCGGCCAGCGACGGATGTGGTGCTGGAGTCGGTCACGATCACGCGGTCTGACGACACGCCGGAATAGCTAGGCTGAAGCGGTGGATACCCAGCAGGTCCCCGGCGCTGGGAATGATCCTGAGGGGCCCACCTGTTACCGCCACCCCGAGCGGGAGACATACCTGTCCTGCGTACGGTGCGGGCGTCCGACCTGCCCGGACTGCCTGCGGGAGGCCCCGGTAGGCCACCAGTGCGTGGAGTGCATCAAGGAGGGTGGCCGGACCGTCCGGCAGCCGACGGGCGCCTTCGGCGGCAACGTCGCCCGCGACGCGCTCGCCACCTGGGTGCTCGTCGGCCTCAACGTGGCGTTCTACCTCGTTGAGTGGATCTACCCGAAGATCGAGGACTACCTGGCCATGGTCGGCCGGATCTACGATCCGGCGCTGAACCAGGTCATCGGGGTCGCCGCGGGGCAGGAGTACCGGCTGCTCACCTCCGCCTTCCTGCACGAGGAGGGGTTCAGCGGGTTCGGCCCGGCCCACATCATCTTCAACATGTGGGCGCTGATAATCGTCGGCCCGCCGCTCGAACGCCTGCTGGGACGGGTGCGATACCTGGCCGTGTACGTGCTGAGCGCGCTCGGCGGCTCGGTGTTCTTCTACTGGATCGCGCCGGTCAACGCGGTGGCACTGGGCGCTTCGGGCGCCATCTTCGGCCTCTTCGGCGCGTGGTTCGTGGTGGCCAGGCGGCTGAAGGTCGACATCAGGGCGATCTTGTTCCTGATCGCGATCAACCTCGCGCTGCCGCTGTTCGTCGGCGGCATTGCCTGGCAGGCGCACGTGGGCGGGCTGATCACCGGAGGGCTGGTCACGGCCGCGTACGCCTACGCGCCGCGCAAGCGCCGGGTCCTGTGGCAGATAGCGGCGACCGTCATCGTGGTGGCCGCGCTCGTCGTCGCCGTGCTGACCCGCAACCACCAGATCCTGACGGGCTAGCGGCCGGTCAGCGGGCCGGTGCGGCCGCACCTGGTCCCGGCCGGCCGGCGGGGTTCGGGGGCTAGCGCCACTTGGTGGACAGCCCCACGCCCCCGATGATGAGGGCGAACCCGACGCCGAGGTTCCACGCCCCGAGCGCCTGCACCGGCAGGGAGCCGCCGGTGACGTAGTAGAGCGCGATCCAGGCCAGGCCGATCACCAGGCAGGCGACCATGGTGGGAGCCAGCCAGCGCGGGCTGACCTTGGACTTGGCGCGGCTGGGCGGCGGCGTGTAGACCGCCTTGCCTCTGACGCGGGACTTGGGCACGGTCGCCTCCTGTGAGGGTCCTGCGACACGTCAGCGTGCCGAAGCACCCCCGGGGGGCCCGGGAGCCGCGCGCTGAGCCGTTCTGTGTCATAGCGTAATTGCTTCGCGGGGCTAATGCTCCGGCCGTCGCCAACCGGGAGCATCCGGCATTAGCGCCGCCGGATACTTATGCCGGCGGCGTGGCCGTCTGCGTGGGCGTCGGCGAAGGAGTCGGCGACGGAGTCGGCGACGGCGGCGGGGACGGCTGGTTCTTCACCACGAAGAGCGTGATCGGCGTGTTCGGCGTCACGTGGGCCCCGGCGTTCGGGCTCTGGCTGGCCACGGTCCCGTTGGCGAGCTGGGAATTCTGGGTGAATTGCTTGTTGACATTCGTCAGGCCCGCGCTGCTCAGCTTGCTCAGCGCCTCCTGGTAGGTGTCGCCGACGACGCCCGGCACGGTGACACCGCCGCCCGAGACGAAGATGGTCACCTGGGTGCCCACCGTTTCCGTCTTGCCGGGGGACGGCGACTGTTTCACCACCGTTCCGGCCGGCTTCGCCGAGTTGCTGTCCGGCTGCTGGTTGACCAGGAAGCCCTTGCTCTTCAGCAGGCTCGTGGCCGACCCCGCCGTCATGCCCTTGACGTCGGGGACCTGCACCTTCTTCGGCCCGGTCGAGACGAAGAGCTGCACCTGGCTGCCCGCCGGCACGGCGTTCCCGTTCGGCGGGCTGGTCTTGATCACGATGTTCTTGGGGGTCGTCGCGCTGGGCGTCGGCACGACCTTGAACGTCAGGCCGGCGTGGGTGATCGACGTCTCGGCCTGCTGGAGGGTCAGGCCGTCGACCTGTGGCACCGCGTTGCCGGAGCCGCCGCCGAGGATGGCGTAGGCCACCCCGGCCACCACGCCAAGCACGATGACGGCACCGGCGATCCACAGCCACATGGTCAGCCGCCGGCGGCGTTGGTCGGGCGGGTAGCCGTCGTCCCCCGGCTCGCCGTACTGGTAGTCGGAGATGGCACCGGTCTGCATGCCGGCCATCGCGGTGGCCGGCCCCACCCGCTGCGTGGCGGCACCGTAGGCGCTGGTGCGCGGCCCGGCGACGGGCATGCCCTGGAGGGCGCGCTGGATGTCCTGCCGCATCTCGGCGGCGGACTGGTAGCGGTCCCTGGGATCCTTGGCCATCGCCCGCAGCACGATGGCATCCGCCCACTGGGGCACCTCGGGGTCGATCCGCGAGGGCGGTATCGGGTTCTCCCGGACGTGCTGGTAGGCGATCGCCACCGGCGAGTCCCCCAGGAACGGCGGCCTGCCGGTCAGCAGCTCGTACAGCAGGCAGCCGGTCGAGTACAGGTCGCTGCGGGCATCGACCCGCTCGCCCCGGGCCTGTTCCGGCGACAGGTACTGCGCGGTGCCGATGACCTGCGCCGTCTGCGTCATGGTCGCCTGCGCGTCGCTGACCGCCCGGGCGATACCGAAGTCCATGACCTTGACCTGGCCGTTGCGGGTCAGCATGACGTTGCCGGGCTTGATGTCGCGGTGCACGATGCCGTTGCGGTGGCTGTAGTCCAGGGCGCGCAGCACGCCGTCGGTGATCTCCAGGGCGCGCTCCGGCAGCAGCCGGCGATCGTCCCGCAGCAGGTCGCGCAGGGTCCGGCCGTCCACGTACTCCATCACGATGTAGGGGACGTGCGACCCGCCGGTGTTGTCTTCGCCGGTGTCGTAGACCGCGACGATCGACGGGTGGTTCAGCGACGCCGCCGACTGGGCCTCCCGCCGGAACCTCGCCTGGAAGGTCTGATCCCTGGCCAGATCCTCGCGGAGGGTCTTCACCGCGACGATGCGATCGAGGCGGATGTCGCGCGCCCGGTACACCTCAGCCATGCCGCCCCGGCCGACGACGCCGTCGAGTTCGTAGCGGCCGCCGAGCAGGCGGGGCTGTGTCATGTCTCGCACTTCTCGGATCCGTCCTGGGTCGTAGTCAACCGCCGAGCGGGGATTCGGCACGTCACGGGTGAGCGGGCGTGGGCCCTGGCCCGGGCCATCCCACTCGGTGTCCGGGCGCTCATCGCTTCGCCTGTGAGGCCAGGTACTGCATGTACGCCTTAACGATCTTTACCCCAACCGGGGCGGACTCGTCGGCGGCCAGACCACCGCCCTTTACGACGACGCCGACCGCGATCCGTGGGTTGTCAACCGGGGCAAAACAGGTGAAGACCGCATCATCGAGACCTGTGTTGTTTACGCCATTCTGCGCCGTTCCCGTCTTCGCCGCGATCGGCAGGCCCGGGATATAGGCGCTTTGGTGAGCGGTGCCGGCCGGGTTGGCGACCACCGAGGCCATCATCTGCGTCACCTGCCCGGCCACCGCCGGGCTGACCGTCTGGCTCAGCACGCTCGGCTGCGCGGTGACCAGGTTGGTGAGGTTCGGGGCGATCACCCGCTGCACCAGGTACGGCCGCATCAGCGTGCCCTTGTTGGCGATCGCGGCGGCGAACATCGCCTCCTGCAGCGGCGTCACCGTGTCGCTGTACTGGCCGATCGCCGAGTACGCGGTGTACGCGGGGTTGGACACCGGCGGGTAGTTGCTCGGCGATACCGGCAGCGGGATGCGCAGGGTGCGGTTCATCCCGAACTTGTTCGCCTGGTGCCGCAGCGCCCTGCCGCCAAGGTGCATGCCGAGGCCGCCGAACACCGTGTTGCAGGACACCGTGAACGCGTAGATCAGGGGCTGCTTCCCGCCGCTGCCGCACGGGTAGTTGTCGTAGTTGATGAGCTTGTGCGACGTCTGCGGCAAGCTGAGGTCGGTCGGCGCGTTGTAGAGGGTCTGCGGGGTGTACCTGCCGGTGGAAAAGGCCGTCGAGCTGGTCACGATCTTGAACGTGGACCCGGGCGGGAAGGTCTCGTTGATGGCCCGGTTGAGCAGCGGCTGCTGGTTGGAGTTGCGGTACCTCTCGTCGGCCTTGTTGAGCTGCGCCCCGTTGAACGTCGCGTACTTGTTGGGGTTGAACGTCGGGTAGGAGGCGAGCGCGAGGATGGCGCCGGTCGCCGGGTCGATGGCGACCGCGGCGCTGGGCAGCCCGGTGGCCTTGATCGCGTCGTAGGCGGCCTGCTGGACCACGGAGTTGATGGTGAGCTGGACCGTCGCCCCCTTCTTGGGCTTGCCGGTGATCAGGTCGATGAGGTTGCGCACGGTCAGCCGCGGATCGGTGCCCGCCAGCAGCTTGTTCTCGGCCTCCTCGATGCCCGTCGCGCTGTACGGCGTGGTGTAGCCGGTCACCGGCGCGAACGGCACCGGGTCCGGGTAGTACCGCTGGTAGCTGTAGATCCCGCCGACGTGCCGCGACTCGGCGATCGTCTTGTTGTCGGCGGTGATGATCGACCCGCGCTGGTACTGGTACTGCTGGGCGAAGGTGCGGCCGTTGCCCGGGTCGTTGACGAGCTTGCCCGCCTCGAACGCCTGCACGTAGTTGTCGTTCACCAGCAACAGCAGGAACAACACCAGGCAGGCCAGGGACACGCGCCGGAGTGCTTGGTTCATCCGCCCCTCACCACCTGTGTCATCCCTTCGTCCTGGATCGGCTGCGGGGCCGGCCGCCGCGCCGTGTCGCTGATCCGCATCAGCACGGCGATCAGGATCCAGCTCGCGACGAGCGACGAGCCGCCCTGGGACAGGAACGGGGTGGTGATGCCGGTCAGCGGGATGAGCCTGGTCGTCCCGCCCACGATCACGAAGACCTGGAGGGCCACGGTGAACGCCAGGCCGCCGGCCAGCAGCTTGGAGAACGGATCCCGGACGGCCATCGCCGCGCGCAGTCCCCGCTGCACGATGAGCCCGTAGATCAGCAGGATCGCCATGAGCCCGGTGAGGCCGAGTTCCTCGCCGAAAGCGGTGATGATGAAGTCGCTCTGCACCAGCGGGGTCAGGTACGGCTGGCCGTGCCCCAGCCCGGTGCCGAAGATGCCGCCGAAGCCCAGCCCGTACATGCCCTGGGCGAGCTGGTAGGACGTCACGCAGGAGACGTGCACGCCGGGCGAGCCGCAGAACACGTTGGCGTACTTGAACGGGTCAAGCCAGATGGTGAACCGCTGGCCGACGTGCGAGAACAGCTTGCCCGCGGCCACGGCCCCGCCCACGAACAGGGTGACGCCGATGAGCAGCCAGGACGTGCGCTGGGTGGCGATGTAAAGCATGACGACGAACAGGCCGAAGAACAGCGCCGAGGTACCGATGTCGGTCTCGAAGACCAGGATGAGCAGGCTGGCCCCCCAGGCGATGAGCACCGGCCCCAGGTCCCGCGCCCGGGGCAGGTCGATGCCCAGCACCCGGCGCCCGGCCAGCGACAGCACGTCCCGCTTGGTGACCAGGTAGCCGGCGAAGAACACGGCGAGCGCCAGCTTGGCGAACTCGCCGGGCTGGAGGGAGAACCCGCCGATGCTGATCCACACCTTTGCGCCGTTGACCTCGCTGATCGAGTTGGGCAGCACGGCGGGGATGGCGAGCAGCACCAGGCCGATCGCGCCCAGCGTGTAGGTGTACCGCTGGAGCGTGCGCGGCTCCTTGACCAGGGCGAGCACGACGACGAAGGCCGTCATGCCGACCGCGCTCCACAGCACCTGGATCGCCGTGGTCGATGCGTGCATCGTGGAGATCTGGTTGCCGGGGTTCCCGTTCCGGCCGGACTCTTGCAGCCGGTAGATCATGACGATGCCCAGGCCGTTGAGCAGCGCGGCGAGCGGCAGCAGCAGCGGATCCGCCCACGGTGCCAGCCGCCGGACGGCCAGGTGGGCGATCCCCACCAGGACCGCGAACGCGAGACCGTAGGTGAGCATCCCGGACGGCAGCTTGCCGTTCAGCCCGAAGCCCACGCTGGCGTAGGCGAACAGCACCAGGGCGATGGCGAACACGAGCATGATCAGCTCGGCCCCGCGCCGCCCGCGCGGCAGCGGCACCACGCCGCCCAGCATTGGCCGGCCCGCCATGGCCCCGGTGTTCGTGGTGTCTCCGGAACCGGGGGTGGCGACCGCGCTCACGAACTGGTCCCGCTGCTCGTGGCCGACGGCGGGCCCGGGCAGTTGCTCGGAATGGGCGCCACCGGCGTGGGCGGCGTCGGCGCCGGGTGGGTGACCTTGCCCTTCGAGTTCCGCACCGACCTGTCCCCGGTGACCTTGTACTTCTTGTCGAAGGCGTGCAGCGCCGTCTCGTAAGCCCTGTGCTCGCGGTTGTACTCGGCGTGGGCCGCGTAGGCCTGCACGCAGGCCTCGTAGCCGTTCCTGATGTTGCTCAGGGTCGACTGCGCCCCGGACAGGCTGGTGGCGGAGATGGTGGCCCGGATCAGCGCCTGGTCCGCGGTGGGCACCCCGGACAGCGGGATGCCCGTGCGCTCCTTCACGTGCGACAGGTGGACTCCCAGGACGGTCTCGTTCACCCCCTGGAACAGCGCGACGTTGCTGCCGTCGGTCCCGATGTAGTACTGGTCCTGGGTATACCGCCAGCCGGCGTAGCCGCCGCCGATGATCACGATGAACAGGAGCACGAGGATCGACGTGACAATCGGCCACCTGCGCCGGGGGCGTCCCTCCTCGTCCGGCTCCTCCTGGGCGCGGCGCGGCGCCGGGTCGTCGTGGTCGACCACGATCGCGGGCTGCGGCGTGGTCTGGCTGAGCGCGTGGGCGCGGGCGGCCGGGCTGTTGGTGCGCAGCATGGGCCCGCCGCCGTTGGAGGCCGCGCCGGCGAGGACAAAGCCCTTGCTGGGCGGGCGCAGCGCCGACGCGGCGTCCACGACGTCAGCGACGATGCAGGTGATGTTGTCCGGCCCGCCACCCTTGATGGCCAGCTCGACGAACTGGAGCACCGCGTCGTCGGGCTCGCGCACCGTGGCGAGGATCCGGTGCAGCGTGTCCTCGCTCACCACGCTGGACAGGCCGTCCGAGCAGAGCAGGTAACGGTCACCGGCCTGGGCCTCGATCACGGACAGGTCGGGCTCGGCTTCCTGCGTCCCGTCCAGCGCGCGCAGCAGCAGCGACCGCTGCGGGTGGGTGGCGGCTTCGTCCGGGCTGATCCTGCCGTCGTCCACCAGCGACTGGACCAGCGTGTGATCGTGGGTGATCTGCCGGAACTCGCCGCCGGACAGCACGTACGCGCGGGAGTCGCCGATGTGGCAGAGCGCGACCTTGTTACCCGACCAGAGCATGGCGGTCAGCGTGGTGCCCATTCCCCCGATGGACGGGTCGGCGACGACCATGTCGTGCAGGGTCCGGTTGGCGCGGGACACCGCTTCCGCGAGGGCCACCTGCAACTCGTTCGGGGGCAGGTCGCCGTCGAGACCGGCCAGCGCGGAAATAGCCACCGCGCTGGCGACCTCGCCCGCCGCGTGGCCGCCCATGCCGTCGGCCACCGCGAGCAGGCGCGGTCCCGCGTACGCCGAGTCCTCGTTCCCCTCGCGGAGGAGACCGACGTCGGAGCGGACCGCGTAGCGGAGGGCGAGTGTCATCTGCGAAGTTCCAGAACGGTCTTGCCAATGCGGATCGGCACGCCCGGGGGCACCGGCGTCGGCTGGGTCACCTTCTGCCGGTCGAGGTATGTACCGTTGGTCGATCCGAGATCCTCAACAATCCACTGACCGTCCTGCGGGAACAGCCTGGCGTGTCGGCTCGAAGCGTAGTCGTCGTTTAGCACTAGCGTGGCATCATTTGCCCGGCCAATGGTGATTTGCTGGTCGCTCAGCCCGATCGTGGTGCCTGCCAGGCCGCCGGCGGTCACCAGCAGCCGTTGCGGGCTGCTCCGGCTCACCCGCCCGGTGCGGGGCGCGCGAGGAGGCTTCGGCGGTGGCGGTGGCTTGCGCTGCCGCCGCCGCTGGCGTGACCTCCGCGACGGGCCGAACAGATCCGTGCGCACCACGCCCACCGCTGCGATGACGAACAGCCACAGGACCGCCAGGAAGGCGAGCCTGATAAGGAGGAGGGTAAGCGGATTCATCGGGTCATGTGTCCTCGGATGTCCGGGACCGCGGGTTGCCTTTCAGTGTCGTTCGTGCAGGGGCTAGTAGGCGGCGTCTCGCCGGAACACCAGGGTCGTACGCCCGAGCGTGACCCGTGTCCCGTCGGTAAGAGCGATCCGCCGGACCGGCTCGCTGTTGACGAAGGTGCCGTTGGTGGAACCTAGATCCACCAGCACCACCTGATCATCCTCAACACGCAACTCAGCGTGATGACGCGAGACACCGGGGTCGACCAGGCGCAGGTCGCAGTCCGTGCCGCGGCCGAGCATGGTCACCGGTGAGGTCAGCTCGTAGGTGCGCTGCATGTTCCCGTCCGAGCCCGGCTCCGGGCCCGACACGAGCAACCGGGGCCGCCCGGCAAACGCGCCAGGCGGCCGGGGCAGGTCGCTCGCGGGACGGCGGATCTCCCCGCCTTCCACCGTGGTCCCGCGGATCACCCCCGACCGGATGCGGAACGTCCCCGTGGTCAGGTCCGGCACGCCCTCGAATCGCATCCGCACCGGGCCGACGAATGAATACCCCTGCTCCCTGGCGTGCTCGCGGGCCAGGGTGGCAAGCTCGATGCCCAGGTTGTCGGCGTAGACCGCCAGCCGCTCGTTGTCGGCGCTGGACAGTTCCACGACGAAGTCGTTGGGCACGAGCGTCCGGCCCTGCGCGACGATCGCCGCGCGGTCGTCCATCTCGCGCTGTACGGCGCTGGCGATCTCAACCGGCTCTACCTCGGATTTGAACGCCCGCGCGAAGGCACCCTCGACCATGCCTTCAAGCCTTCGCTCGAAGCGCTGTAGCACTCCCACCCGGGTACCTCCTTCCCCTGCTCGCATCCGATCGTATCGGCGGTGAGGGTAAGCATGAGGTCGTGCTAACCTGACTCGTTGCCCCGGGCGGGTGGCGGAATGGCAGACGCGCACGGTTCAGGTCCGTGTGTCCGCGAGGACGTGAGGGTTCAAATCCCTCCTCGCCCACGAGCCGGCATTGCTTGCTTGCCGACCTTCGGTCGGCTGCGCCGTGGGCCGCGATTCCACCCGGGGGGCGACCCCCCGGACCCCCACGCGCCCCGCCCCCGGCCCGCACGGAACCGATCGCGGCCTTCACCGGACCCGCTTCTTCGCGGCTGCGCCGCTCATTGGCCCGCACGGGCCCATCTCCTGCCCTCACCGGGGCGGGCTTGGCTGGGCTGCTGCGGATCCACGGGCCGGGCCAGGAGTCGTCTGGGCCTATCGCCGCATTCACCGGGGTGCCTCCTGGGTACGCGGTCATTGGCCTTCATGGGCCCGCCCAAGCCTTCGCCGGGGTGGATTCTGATACCACCGGTTGCTCCTTATCTTTGCGGCCACAGCACCCGGCGCAGGCAGAATCCAGATTCCTGGGAATCTTGCGGGGGGCCGGTCCGGGAGAGTCCTGGCGTGCGGGATCATCCGGACCTCCTGGCTGAAACTGGCGAATGCCCAGCTTTGGCGGCTGGGCATTCAGGCCCTTCCCCCAAAGTCCTTCGGCATTCGGGGCGGGAGTGTTACTTGAGGGAACGGGGTGGGTCAGGGGACCACTATGACGGGGCAGTGGGCGTGGCGGGCCAGCCAGCCGGGGACCGAGCCGGCCACCACCTGGTGCCAGCGGTGGCCTGGCGCGCCGATGACGAGGGCGTCCGCGCTGAACTGGTCGGCCACCGCGGCGAGTTCCCTGGCCGGGTTGCCGCGCCGGGTGATCACGCACACGTCCAGGCCGGACCGGTCGCATACCTGGTCGAGTTCGGCGAACAACCACTTCTCCGTCTCGGCCCTGGCCCGCGGCAGCCCGATGACCTGGCCGGTCAGCGGCTCGCAGTAGACGCCCGGGGTGACATGAACGACGACGAGCGGCCGGGCCAGCCGGCGTGACACACCGGCGGCGTAGGCCAGCGCGTTACGGCTCGACGGCGATCCGTCGTAACCGGCCACCACGGGGTGGTCGAGCCCCCCGGACGTGCGCCGGTCACTCAGCGGCTCCTCGGCGGGGTCCCGCCGCTGCGGTTTGCCCGGCTGTCCTGGGCGGGGCGAAGGCTCTGCCTGGTCCATGGCCTCTCGTCCTTGTCAGGTCCATGGTCCGCTCACTTGGGCTCGCTCGCAATGCCAACGCGCGAGTTATGTCCACTATAAGTTAGTTTCCATGAACCAACTAAATGCCAGGCCGGCACACGTGGGGGTGTGCCGCGGCTTCGCCTTCGTGGCCAGCCCCGGCTTTCGCGGCCAGGCCGGTCGCGTGGAAACCGGCTGGGCCGCGGCGCTGGCCAGCCCCGCGGGGTCGGCTACGTAACCGGCCTCGGCTTCGCCCCGTGGCCAGCCAGCCGTGAGGCGTAAGGCAGGAAAGAGGAGACTGGCCGCGCTGCCTGGTGACGGGCAGCCGGCCAGCCCGGCCCGGCTGGTCAGGGCGGTGACCAGGGCAAGGCAGAATTTATGGTGTGCCGGAACTGCCAGAGGTTGAGTCGCTCGCCATCTTCCTGCGCGAGCGTGCGGTGGGGCGGGTCATCGACTGGGCCGCCAGCACGGCCATCTCCGTGCTCAAGACCTACCAGCCCGATTTGAGCGCGCTGGCCGGCCAGCGGGTCAGCGGTGCGGACCGGCACGGGAAGTTCCTCGACCTGGTCACCGAGCCAGCCCAGCTCCACCTCGTCATCCACCTCGCCCGGGCGGGCTGGCTCCGCTGGCGGGACAGCCTGCCGCCGGAGCCGCCCCGGCCCGGCAAGAGCCCGCTCGCCTTCCGGCTGCGGTTCACCGACGAGAGCGGGTTCGACCTCACCGAGGCGGGCAGCAAGAAGCGGCTCGCGGTGTACCTGGTGGCCGACCCCAAGGAGGTACCGGGCGTCGCCTCGCTCGGGCCCGACCCGCTGGCCGAGTCGTTCACCCCGGACGTGCTGGCCGGGCTGCTCGCCGGGCGCCGCACTCAGATCAAGGGCGTCCTGCGGGACCAGAAGGTCATCGCGGGAGTCGGCAACGCGTACTCGGACGAGGTGCTGCACGCCGCGAAGATGTCGCCGTTCAAGCTCGCGTCGAGCCTTACCCCGGACGAGGTGTCGGCGCTGCACGCGGCGATGACCGATGCCCTCCGCGAGGCCGTCGCCAGGTCGGCGGGGCTCGCCGCCGGGGAACTGAAGGCGGAGAAGAAAGCCGGCCTGCGGGTACACGGCCGGACCGGCCAGCCCTGCCCGGTCTGCGGCGACACGGTGCGGGAGGTGTCGTTCGCCGACTCCTCGTTGCAGTACTGCCCGACCTGCCAGACCGGTGGCAAGCCGCTGGCCGACCGCCGGATGTCCCGCCTCCTGAAGTAAGGCGCTGGGCGGTCCTCCACCACCATGGGCCGGTTCTTCGCGAGCTTGCGCCATGTCCGCGGTTAGCCCGGTATATGGTCACCAAGCACGGCGGGGTGAGGGAGGGCACCTATGACGGCAATGCTGCGCCAGCGCGCGGCGCGGATCACCGTGGCGGCCGCCGGGTTCGGTGCGCTCGCGCTCATGGCCCTTCCGGCGGCAGCGGGGGTGCGTGGCCCGCAGCCCTTGGCGCGGATCGCGGCCGTGCCTGCGCCGCCGGCCAGCCGCGCGGCGGCCGCCGCGGCCGGGCCGGAGCGGCGCGGGAACCGGTACAACACCGGCGCCACGCACTCGCCGCAGGTGCTGCGCCAGCTCGCGGGCGCGCCGATGCGGCAGGGCGGCCCGGGCTCCCCGCTGCCCAATGCGCTGCACGGCATAGATATTGCCGACTACCAGCACCCCAACGGGGCGAGCATCGACTGGGCCAAGGTCGCCCAGGCAGGCATCCAGTTCGCGGCGATCAAGGCGACCGAGGGCGCCTACTACAAGAACCCGTACGCGCTGTCCGACCTGGCCCACGCCAAGGCCGCCGGGCTGTCGGTGATGGCCTACGTGTTCGCCATCCCCAACGGCAACGGCAGCACCGCCAATCCGGTGAAGCAGGCCGACTACCTGCTCAGGTACCTGGCCAAGGCGGGCGGCCCGGTGCCGGCGATCATGCTGGACATCGAGTACGACCCGTATACCAGCACCGACCACACCAACGAGTGTTACGGGCTCAGCAAGTCCGCCATGGTCACCTGGATCACCCGGTTCGACGCCGAACTGCGGGCCAGAACGGGACGCGACCCGGTCATCTACACCCCGCCGCCGTGGTGGCAGAAGTGCACCGGCGGCGCCGCCAACTTCCGGCACGTGCCGGTTTGGATACCGGACTACAGCTCGGGATCGCACCCCATCCGGGCGCCCGGCTGGAACAACTGGGCCTTCTGGCAGTACACCAGCAGCGGCACGGTGAGCGGGATCCAGTCCCGCGGGCACACCGACCTCGACCTGCTCAACCCGGCCCGGATCCCGCTGCTCGATCCCGGCGCGCGCAACGGCGTCACCGGCAGGCCGGTGCGTATCCAGGTCAAGGCAGCCGACCCCGTTGCCGGCCGGAGGCTGTCGTTCACCGCCACCGGCCTGCCGCCGGGGATCCACATCAGCGCCGCGGGGCTGATCACCGGCAAGCTTGGCACGACGGGCGTGTACCAGCCGACGGTGCACGTCAAAGACGGCCACGGACGCTCCGACGCGGTCCTGTTCCCCTGGACCGTGCGCAGGTAGCTCCTCGCGTGGGCGCGGTCTTGGCTGTCGCTCACCAGGTCCCGGGTGATGCCAGCGCCGATTTGCGGGCCTGGATGGCTGGGTAATGGCACGATGCAAGGGTGGGGCCAGAACCGGTGGTAGCCGGACAAGACCGTATCGACGCGACGTCGCGTGCCGTCGTGGAGTGCGCGGCTGACCCCATCATCGCTTTCAGCACCGAGCGGACGGTGCTGCTGTGGAACCCCGCCGCGGAGCGGATGTTCGGCTGGACCGCCGCGGAAGTGCTCGGCCAGGCGCCGCCGCTGATCCCCGAAGAACTGCACGCCGAGCACAACGCGGCCCTGGAGCGGGTCCGGTCCGGCGGCCAGATCTCGTTCGTGACCCGCCGTTCCCGCAAGGACGGCGCGCTGCTGGACCTGCGCATCGACACCAGTGCGCTGCGCGACCGTACCGGTGAGGTTATCGGCTGGGTGAACGTGTGCCACCGGACCGGGGAGGACGCCGTCGCCAGGCATCACGCGGCCGAGCGCGCCCGGGTGGTGCGCAAGCTGGGCGACGTGGTGGCCGACATGAACGCCCAGCGCGACCTGGAGGCCGTGCTGGACCAGATCGCCGCCAGCCTGTGCGAGCTGACCGGCGCCGACGCGGGCGGCTTCGTCCTCATCGAGGACGACCGGGCGCGCCTGGTCAGCACCGAGGGACTGCCGGCCCGGCTCCGGGGCCGGACCTCCGACCTGCCCACCAGCCTGGTCGGTGAGCTGATGCGGTCCGATCGCACCGTGATGATGCGGACCGGGGAGTCCGGCGAGTTCGACGACCTGGTCTGGTCCGCCCTGCCCGGGCTGCACACGATCACCCTGGCCTTGTCGCACGTGCGCGACCGGCCCTACGGCGCGCTGTACGCGCTGTACAGCGGCGGGAAGGTCGGCCACGTCGAACTCGAGCTGCTGGAGCTGCTGGCCGGCCACGCCGGGGTCGCCCTCACCAACGCGATGGCGTTCGAGGAACTCGTCAGGCAGCGGGCCCACGAGCGCGCGGTGATCGACGCCAGCGCCGACGGTATCGCGGTGCTCGACCGGGACGGCCTGATCCGGCAGTGGAATCCCGCGGCGCACAAGCTGACCGGCATGTCGGCGGACGAGGTGACCGGCAGGCCCCCGCCGTTCCCCGTGCCGGAGCCGGGCGCGCCGAGGCTGACCCACCGGCTGCCCGGGGGCCGCTGGCTCGACGTGCTGTGCAACGTGCTCGACGGCAAGGACGAGCGGGTCGTGGACTTCCGGGACGTGACCGCGGCCAAGGAACTCGAAGAGGCCAAGGACCTGTTTCTCGCCACCACCAGCCACGAGCTGCGCACGCCGATCACGGTGGTGCAGGGATTCGCGAGCACGCTGAGCAACCGGTGGGACAAGCTGACCGACGACGAGCGCCGCAGCGCGGTGCAGACGATCGCCGAGCGGGCCGGTTCCCTGGGGCATCTGGTGGAGCAGTTGCTGCTCGGCGCCCGGGCCGGGGCGGACCAGCTCGCCGTTCGCAACGGGCCGTTCGACCTCGCCGCCCTGCTGCGCGGGACCGTGGCCGGATTCCGGTCGCTGTCGGAGAAGCACACGCTGATCGCCGACATTCCCGAGCGGCTCCCCGAGGCATACGGCGACCCGATCGCCACCGACATCATGGTCGGCCAGCTGCTGGAAAACGCCTTCAAGTACTCGCCGAACGGCGGGGCGGTCACCGTCCGCGCCCGCTCGGTCCGGGACCGGATCGAGGTCACGGTCGATGACGAGGGCATCGGCATCTCGCCCGGCGACCACCAGCGGATCTTCGAGCGTTTCGTGCAGGGCGAGGCCGGCGACCGCCGCCGCTTCGGCGGCATCGGTCTCGGGCTGTACATCGTGCAGCAGCTGGCGGTCGCGCAGGACGGAGGGGTTTCGGCGACCTCCCTGCCGAGCGGTGGCACCCGGATGAAGCTGCGGCTGCGCCGGGCCGGCGCGGTGCCCGGGCCCGAGACGGACCCGGGGCCCGGGCCCGATGCGATGCACGTGACCGGCCAGCGGTCCGAGCCCGAAGCCGCGGCCCAGCCCGGGCGCCGTGGCCCAGCCCGGCGCAGCGGCCGGGCAGGACTAAACGCCCGGTCAGGCCGGGTGGCCGGTCAGGACTTGGCGGGCTCGCGGACGCGGGGCTCGCCGCCGGTCGCCTCGAGGTAGGCGTCGATGATCTCGGGAACGTTGTAGCCGGCCTGGACGATGCGCCCCTTCTCCAGCCAGATGACCCGGTTGCAGGTCTCCTCGATCTCACCGAGGTTGTGCGCCACCAGGAACACCGTGCCCGCCTGCTCGCGCAGCTCGTCGATCCGCCGGTGGCTCTTGACCCGGAACTCGGCGTCCCCGGTGGCCAGCGCCTCGTCCACGAGCAGGATGTCCTGGCTCTTCGCGGACGCGATGGCGAACCGCAGCCGGGATCCCATGCCGGTGGAGTACGTCTTCATCGCCAGGTTGATGAAGTCGCCGACGCCGGAGAACTCCACGATCGACGGGTAGCGCTCCTTCACAAGCTGCGGGCTCATGCCCATCGCCAGGCAGCCGAGGATCACGTTCTTCTCCCCGGTGAGGTTCTCCAGCAGCGCGGCGTTGACGCCAAGCAGGGCCGCGTGCCCGAGCGTGTACACCATGCCTTGCTCGGCCGGCAGCAGGCCCGCGATCGCGCGCAGCATGGTGGACTTGCCGGACCCGTTGCGCCCGATGACCCCCACCGCGTCGCCCTTGTAGGCCACGAAGGAGATGCCGCGGATCGCGTGGACCTCCCGGATCGACGGCCGCCGCTGGCGCCTGAGCATGCGCAGCAGCGCGGTCGCCGCGGTCCCCTTGTCCGCGCCCGACCCGTACACGCGGTACACGACGTGCAGGTCGTCCACGACGACCATCGGCTCAGCCACGGCCATACCTCGTCTCGGCCCACCAGAAGAAGAAGAAGCCGGCGACCACGGCCAGCAGCGCCCACGCGACCGCCCAGAACCACAGCTGGGGCACGCCGACCACCGCGTGACAGTAGGAGCTGTAGTAGATGACCTCGTTCGCGTACCTGGCCGCAGAAATGCCGAACTTCGCCGGGTCGCCGTACATCGCGCACCGCAGCGCGCTGTAGGGGTGGTAGCCCGGCATGCTGATCCGCTGGTCTTCCAGCAGGGCGTTCCTGATCAGCGTGATGTAGACGGCGGCGGGGTTGATTTGCAGCAGGTAGGCCCAGTGCGGGTGCTTGTACAGGAACTTGCCGGGGATCAGCGTCAGCGTGGTCTGGATGCTGAAGATGACGCCCGAGGAGTACATCCAGGTGCGGATGAGGAACGGCAGCAACTGGCTGACGTCGTCGAAGCCGGACCCCCAGCGCGCCAGGGCGAACGCGCACCCGATGTTGAACAGGGTCTGCAGGGCCAGCACCGGAATGATCAGCAGCCAGTACCAGGTGATCGGCTCGCCATAGGCCACGATGATCACGAACAGCACGGCGAACGAGAGCAGCAGCTGTTGCAGTTCGATGATCACGTAGCCGAGCGGGAGACAGCCGCGCGGGAACGGGAGCGCCCTGATCAGCGGCAGGTTGTCGCGCATCACCGTGGACGAGGTGATGCACGACCGCTGCGTGAAGTTGAACACGAAGATGCCGGTGACCAGGAACGGGATGTAGTCCGGCACGCCGCGGTTGATGCCGAGGAGCACGCCGAAGATCAGGAAGTACACGCCCGCGTTGAGCAGCGGCGTCAGTACCTGCCAGAGCTGCCCGAGCCGTGCCTCGCTGTACATCGCCACGTTGCTGGCGGTCGCGAAGCCGGTGATGAACTGCCGCCGCTGCCAGAGCATCCGCAGGTACTTCAGCGCGGGCGGCCGGGTGGCGGCCGGTTCCAGGTTGTACCGCTTGGCGTAGACGGCCAGCGGCTCGCCGGCCGGTATCCCGGCGCCAGCCAGTTCGGCTGCTGTCGGCTCGGCGACCTCGTCCGGTGCGGTGGCGGTGGCCGGGCCGGCCGGGCTGCCGTTCTTCTGGAGGCCGCCCGGGCCGCTGAGACTGCCTGGCTTGCCCAGTTCCCCGGGCGCGCTCAGCCGTCCTCGGTTGCTCACAGCGGTGAGCCTACGAGGTCTGGGCAGGTAGGCCGGCCGGAACAGCAGTTGTATGAGGCAACTCTCACGACTTGACGGTACCACCGAGAGGGTTGTGCGGTACAACTGTTCATGTGGATCCCTCGCTGGCCAACCCGGATCTGGAAGAGCTCCTTGCTCAGCTGCTAGGCGTGCTGAGCCGGGACGCGCTCACGGGCGCCCTGGCCTCCCGGGCAGCCGCCAAGGAGGATACCGGCGAGGCGGCCGGATCGCCCACGGCTGTGTCAGCTTCGGAGGCGCGCGCCCTGATCGAGTTGGTCGCCGCGCACGGTATCGCGCAGGGCCAGCTGGCCGAACTGCTGGGCCTGGAGAAGAGCACGGTTAGCAGGCTGGCGGCCGGCCTGGAGCGTAAGGGCTGGATCAGGCGCGGACGGGACGAGGCCAACCATCGCTACGTCCGGCTCTACCTCACCCCCCAGGGCGGCCTCGTAGCCGACCGGGTCTGGCGGGCATGGCAGTCGCGTCAGGCTCGCATCCTGGCCGCCCTGTCCGACGAGGAACGCAACGGCCTTGCCATTGGCCTGCGCGGACTTATCCGGGAACTGATAGCCGAAGGCCTGCTCGACGGCGCGCCCCCGGGCGTGGGCGCGCCCGTGACCGGCCCGCCCGCCCACACCGCGCCGTAGCCCGTCACAACGCCGGTGGCCTGGAGGTGGCGGTCTTGACGAGGAGACGCGCGCCGCGCGGGCAGCGGTGAGCGCAGCCGATCAGGCACAGCGACTGGCAGCCGCGCAATCACGGGCCACGGCACGGCGGCTGCGCCAAGCTGGCCTGTCCGGGCGTGATATCGCCAAGGTGCTCAACGTGTCGCCGCAGCGCGTCTCACAGCTCCTGCGGACTGGCACCCGAGGACCTGACCATCCGCCGCCCTGGCCAGGGCGTCTTTCGGCCAGCCCAGCCAGCTAGCGACAAGCGAGTCTGCGAGGTGAGCAGTAGGCCGTCAGCTAACCTGACTAGACTAGACCAATCAGATGCTAGACTGGCCTCGTGTCCGAAAGCGTGAATGTGTACGAAGCCAAGACGCACCTGTCACAGTTGCTCGACCGTGCAGCCGCCGGGGAGGAAATCGTCATAGCCAGGGCGGGCCGCCCGATTGCGCGCCTGGTGCCCTTGGCGGACTCGCCGTCACGCCGGCGCTCGCCGGGCGGGTGGCGCGGCAAGGTCCGCATCAGTGACGACTTCGACGAGCTGCCGGGCGAAATCGATGCCGCGTTTCGTGGGGAGCGCCCATGAGGCTCCTGGTGGATACACGCGCCTTGCTGTGGTGGCTCGCTGACGAAGGCCTGAATCCTGGGGCGCGGGACGCGATTGCGGACCCGGCCAACCTTGTCGTCGTATCGGCCGCGAGCGCGTGGGAGATCTCCATCAAGAAGGCGCTCGGAAAGCTTGCCGCCCCCGATGACCTTGAACAACAGGTGCAGACAGGCGGATTTGTGCCGCTGCCAATCAGCATTGCTCACGGCATCGCGGCCGGGCAGCTTCCGCATCATCATGAGGATCCCTTCGACCGCATGCTGATAGCCCAGGCATTCGCAGAAGGACTGACGGTCGTGACGCGCGACAAGCGCTTCAACGACTATGGGGTGCCGCTACTGGCGGCCTGACACCCCATGATCATGGAAGTCGCGGCAGGGGAACGGGCGGATGCCCGTGATCATGGGGCACGCCGGCGGTGGTAGGCGTGGGGATGCGGGTGGGGGCGGTCGGTGTTGCGGCGCTGGCTCACCGGCGCCGCAGCGCCGGTGGTGGGGCGGCGGGTGCGGGGCGGGCGGTGACGGCGGTGATGGGCCCGGCGGGCGTGGTGCTGGGCCAGGCGGGGCGGGTCAAGGAGCGCCGCGCTGGGCAGGCGGCGGCGCTGTTCCCAGCCCCGGGCCCAGTGCCGGGTGCCGCGGTGTGCCTTGCGGGCCCGGTGGGGGCGCACGGCGCGGGCCGGGTCAAGCAGGGCCCGGCCCGGCAGGCCAGCGAGCGCCGCGGGCCGGTACACCGAGGCCCCGTCCGCCTGGTAGTCCAGCGCGAAGCCGGTCCTGCGCAGATAGCGAGCCACGGCGGTGTTCGGCGTCCACACCAGCACCCAGCCGATGTGCATGGCGGAGGCGCTCTGCCGGGCCGCCACCAGCATCGCCTGGGTGTTGAGCTGGGGGCCGCCCTGGGCGTTCATCAGGCCCGCGTAGAACGCGCAGCGCTGGATGCCGGCCAGGGTGGCGTGCGGGATGCGGGACACGAAGGCGTCGCCGAGCGGGTGGCCGTCCGCGGTGGCCAGCACCATCGTCTCGGCCGGGAACGCGCCGCCGTCCACCGGCAGCCCGCCGCGGATGCCAAACGGCACGTCGACCACGACCGACGAGGAACGGTCGGCCGCGATCGGGCCGTCCAGCCGGGGCATGGTGGTCGGCATCACGCCGACCGGGTCGTGCCCGGGCTGGTTGCCCGACCAGCCGGCCTCCACCAGGCCAAGCGCGAGCAGCACCACGAGCACGGGCTTGGCCCGGCCCCGGAGCCAGCCGGCCGCCGCCCCGGCGAGCAGGGCGGCCGCCACGAGGCCAAGCTCGGTGAAGCGGTCGGCCTCCCGGAAGTTGGCCAGGCCGGGCAGCCGGACCAGCCAGGTGTAGGGCATCAGCAGCGACACCCGCGCCCCGTGCAGTTTCCCGGCCAGCGGGCGGTAGCTGCGATCGAGGATCCAGGGCGCGGAGCCCAGGGCCAGCGCGGTGCAGGCCAGCCACAGCAGCCCGAGCAACCGGGCGGCGGGGCGGCGCCGGGCCACCACCAGGCCGGTCAGCGTCATCAGGGTGAGCACGGCGCCGTACCCGATCACCACGAAAGACGGCCGGCCCTGGTAGTACGGCGAGGCCAGGGCGGACAGGCCGTAGCTGGCCAGCCGCGGCGACGGGGCCACCATCTGGACCAGGCCCGCCCCGGACTCGTTGTAATCCTGCGCCAGGACGCGGGCCGGGGTCGCGGCACCCCCGTCGGCCGACTGCTGGGCCATGGCGATGATCTGCGGGCTGGCGACCACGGCCGCCACGAGCGCCGCCAGCAGGACCGGCCACAGCGCCACGGCTGACCGGCGCCGCACCAGCCACGGGACCAGCGCCAGCCCGGCCAGCACCGCCGCCAGCACCGCCGACTCCTGGTCGGTGAGCATGGCCAGGCCGAGCAGCAGCCCCACGATGGCGGCCTGCCGCCGGCCCGGGTTGCGCCGCAGCCGCACCGACGCCTCCAGCACCATCGGCAGGAACAGCGCGCCGAGCGCCAGGTTGACCTCGTACCAGCTGCGCCAGGCGAGGCTGGAGGACAGGCCGAAGAACGCCCCGGCGACCACCGCCTCGAACCCGCCCGGCAGCCACAGCCGGGCCGCCCGGTACATGGCGTAGCACAGCAGGCCCGGGCAGGCGATCGAGAGCAGGTTGTACGACGCGCTCGGGCCGAAGGCCAGCGTGACCGGGGTCATCAGCAGGCCGGGCAGCGGCATGAGGGTGTGGTAGGCGAGTTGCGTGCCGACGGGAGCGGCCAGGTAGCCGGTGGACCACGGGTTGCTGAGGTGGGTGACCTGGCGGGCCAGCCACCAGAAGCCCCAGACGTAGCCGCCGACGTCGCGGGTGGCAGGCAGACGGCCCGCCAGGTATGCCGCCCGGGGCCAGGTCAGCGCGATCCCGGCGGCGAGATAGCCGATGATCAGCGCGGCGTGCCGCACGGTGGCCCGGGCGGCGACCGCGCGGGCGCGGGCCTGCCTGGGCCGGGCGGCCGGCGGCGCCCCGGCCGGTGCGGTCGTCTCCAGCTCGCCCCAGTCGGGGGAGGCCAGCCACGGCGCGCCCTCATGATGCAGCGTGACGGCCTTCAGGCCGGGGGCGGCCAGCACCGGCGCTGCCCGGCCCAGGGTCCTGGCCGCCCCGTTCCGGAGCACAGTGGCCGCGGCCGGCCCGCCGCGTTCCCGGGTGAGCGTCCCCGGTCCGTCACCGCCCAGGGTGGTCGCCTCGGGCCCGGTAGCGGGGGGTGGGACGCCGTTGCGTACTACCGTCCGCGTCACGGCGGTGCTTCCGGGCCCGGCCTGGTCGCGAGTCCCCGCTCGCATCTGTCGCCAGCGCAATACGCCGGAGCCGCGCTTACCAGGCCAGTAGCGGCCCTCCAGCTCCATTCACCCCCTTCCGCCTCGCATTTCACGTAAAAGGCGGCCGACAAAAGAATTGCCGGAAATCGCCCATGCCTGGGACGCGGCGGAGCACAACGGATTCCCCTGCTGCTGCCGGGCGCCCTAGCCAGCCCCCCGTTGCGGGCGTGGCGGCGTTAAGACAGATAGTTGCATACCCAGTAGAAGGGCTCGCCTATGGGTTCACAAAGCTTGGCCATCAATTGAAGGAAGCCGTGTCCTCCCAGGCCAAGTGCTCACTCTGGGCGTTTGCTGCCGCATGGGGCAATCGGCACGGCCGGACCGGGCGCAACCCGGTATTTACCGCGCAGCTGGGCCGGTTCATGGCAAAGAATTAACTATGAGCTGAAATGCCTGCTGATTTGGAAATACGGACAACTTTCGGGCATTTCTGGGGCGCCGCCTTGACCGGCGCGCGCTTGTAGACCAGGACACTGTCCCGCCCGCAGGTCCGGTAGGCGAAGTGGAAACCGGTCTCCCGCAGGTAGGGCAGGATGAAGTCGGTGACGCTGTTGTTGCGCTTCCACACCACGGCCCAGCCGATGTGCATGCGGGCGGCGTCCTGGGCGGACGCGGCCAGTTGCGCCGGGCTGAGCTTGACCGGCTCGTAGGGGTAAACCCCGGGATACTCGTAGCACCCGGACTTCGCCGTCGCCGGAACCTTCGCCAGGTACGGGCACTTCGGCGGGACCCCGTGCTGGACGGCGATGAGGTTCGCGTAGAACGGGTGCTTGTTGATGGCGTACTTGGTGTTCACCGGCAGCCGGGAGGTGTAGCTGATCGACCGGGGATGGCCGTCCGCGGTCGCCATCACCAGCGCCTGGGGGAAGAACGGCACCCCATCGACGGGGATTCCGCCGCGCAGCCCGAACGGCAGGTCCAGCACGATCGAGCCGGAGTGATCGGCCACGATCGCCTTGTCGACCGACGGGTAGCTGGTCGGCATCACGCCCACCTTGGCGTTGCCCGCGTAGCCGGCTTCGAGCAGCCCGGCGACCACCACCAGGGCAATCACCCACCTGGCGTGGTAGCGCAGCCAGTCCACCGCCGCCCCGGCCAGCAGCGCCGCGGGCATGAGCCCAAGGATCGCCAGCCGGTCGGCCTCCCGGAAGCTGGACAGGCCAGGGAGGCGGACGAACCAGGTGTACGGCATCACGTCGGACACCCGCACCCCGTGCCACAGCGAGGCCAGCGGGACGTACTGGTTCTTGCCGATCCACAGCGAGGTGCCCAGCGCCAGCGCGGCACAGCCGAGCCACAGCGCCGCGAGCTGCCAGGCGCTGCGCCGCCGCCACGCCGCGACGAGCCCGAGGATCGCCAGCACCGTGAGCACCGTGCCGAACATCGGCATGCCCTCGTTGTCCCGGCCGTGCAGGAACGGGCTGGCCAGGACGCCGAGCCCGAACGTGGTCACCCGCGGCGTCGGCGTGAACATCCCGGGCAGGCCGATCCCGTACTGCTTGTACGACACGGCCAGCAACTGCGGGCTGATCGCCAGGCCGCCCCGCTTGATCTCACCGATCATGGCCACGATCTGCGGGCTGGAGACCACGGCCCCGACCAGGGCGGCGAGCGCGACCGGCCGCAACCGGGCCAGGCTGGGCCGCCGCACCAGCCACGGGAGCAGCACCAGCGCGACGACGATCGCCGCGAGCACCGACGACTCCTGGTCGCTGAGCACCGCGGCGCCCATGACCAGCCCGAGGATGACCGCCTGCCGTCGTCCCGGGGTGCGGCGCAGCCGTACCGACGCCTCCAGGGCCAGCGGCAGGAACAGGGCGCCCAGCGCGATGTTCAGGTGGTACCAGGTCTGCTGGGTGAGCATGCAGGACAGGCCGAAGAACGCCCCGGCCGCGACGGCGCCCGTGGCCGAGCGCAGCCACAGCCGCGCCGCCCGGTACATCGCGTAGCAGAGCAGCCCGGGCAGCAGCATCACCATGAGGTTGTAGGAGAAGCTCGGGCCGAAGGCCAGGGTGAGCGGGGTGAACAGCAGGCCGGGCAGCGGCATAAGCGTGTGGAACCCGAGTTCCACGCCCACCGGCGCCGCCATGTGCGCGGTGAACCACGGGTTGCCCAGGTGCGTCACCTGGTAGGCCACCCACCAGAAGCCCCACACGTAGCTCGCCGTGTCCCGCGCCGCGGTCAGCGACCCGGCCAGGTCCGTGGCCAGCGGCCAGGTAACCGCGACCCCGGCGGCCACGAAGCCCAGCAGCAGCGTCACCTGCCGGCCCACTGGCGTGCGGGTGACCCGCCGCAGCCAGGATGAGCCGGGAACGCGCCGCCACCGGCGGCCGGCCCGGCCCCGCATCCGGCGGAACCGCCCGGCGGCCGCCGCGCCGCCCGCGACCGCAGCGCCAGCGGGTTTGCTGCCTGCTTCCGGCGCGGGGGCGGTCCCCGGCCGGCCAGCGGGTGCGTCCCCCGCGTCTGGGGTTTGGTCCCCGGCGTCCAGTGTTCCCGCTGTCGACGGCGCCGGGCGGCCAGACCGGTCCCGGTCCGCCGTGTCCATCACGTCACCTCGTCCAGCATGTCTATGGATTGACTGCACCGTCCCCGGGCCCGCGCGCCCGCGGAACGTTGCCCGGCGCGCCGGTGACCCCCCGCCGACGGCCGCAGAGCGAACCCAATGTTAGCCGGATTGCCGAGCCCCGCCCCGCGACATGAGACTTCTTGTTACTTAACGGATGTCCACAACTCCGTTTGGTAACTAATCCTGGTAAACACCTGTGCATGGTGATGCTAAAGAGGCAGGTGGGCGTTTCCGGGGCGAAATCTCGGGGCATGTCCGGTTCTATCAGGTTGGTCCGCCGGGGCGGGACGCGGGGAGGTGAGTCCATCGAGCGTTGTCCTGCTCCCATACGCGCCGTCCAGCGTGGCGGCCGCCCGCTGGCAGCTCTCTACCGACCTGACGCGAAGCGGGCATGATGGCCGCCGCGATCGGCGACGCGGCCCTGGTCCTGAGCGAGTTGCTGAGCAACGCGATCCGGCACGCGACGCCGTTGCCGGGCCGCACGGTCCGGGTGGCCTGGACGCTGTCGGACGGGTCGCTGCAGGTATCGGTGAGCGACGGCGGGGGCACAACCCGCCCGCGCGCCGAGCACCTGCCGCCAACCTCGCTCGGCGGCCGCGGCCTCGCCATTGTCGACTGCCTGTGCAGCACCTGGGGAATCCGGACCTGCGATGGCGGGATAACCGTGTGGGCCGAGTTGCCCGCGCCGCAGGGCCTGGCGGCGGCCGGCGCGGAAGCCGGTGATGCTGCCCGGCCCGGCAAGGCGTAACCCACCCGCGAAGCGGTGATAACTCCCTGCGACAGGTTGTCGTAGTGGGGCATGGCACCTAGAGCGGGGGTGAGTGTTGACACACACTCACGGCGCCGACAGCGAGGTCGGGCGCCTGCGGACGGTTCTGGCGCACCGTCCAGGGGCGGAACTGCTTCGCATCACCCCACGCACCAGGGACCGGCTGCTGTTCCCCGGAGTGCCATGGGCCGGCCGGGCCCAGCAGGAGCACGACGTCCTGGCTCAGTGCCTGCGCGATCACCGGGTCGAAGTGCTCTACGTCATGGAGTTGCTCCAGGACGTGATGGAGTACCCGTCGGCCCGCGCCGAGGCGATCGCCGCGGTGCTCGGAGACCCGCGGCTCGGCACGCAGCTAGGCGCCGACCTGGGCAGCCATCTGAACGGCCTGGATCCCGAGACGCTGGCACAGGTGCTGGTGGCGGGCCTGTCCCCGGAGGAGTTCCGGCCCGGCCGCGGGGTCGTGTTCGGGCTGCTCGACCGCTACGACTTCGTGGTCCCGCCGCTGCCGAACCTGGCATTCCTGAAAGACACCAGCGCGTGGATCGGGCCCGCGGTCGCGGTGGCCAGCCTGGCCGACCGGGCCAGGTGGCGCGAGGCGGCGCTGCTGCGGATCCTGTACGGGCACCACCCGCGGTTCGCCGGCGCCGCCTGCGTCTACGATCCCGGGCTCGAGCCGCTCGACGGCGGCGACGTGCTCCAGCTCGCGCCCGGGGTGGTCGCCGTCGGGCTGACCGACCAGACTGCGCCGTCGGCCGTCGAGCGCCTGGCCGGCCGGCTGTTCGAGGCGGAACTCGCGCACGCCGTCCTCGCCGTGCCGTTGCGGCAGCTCCCGGCCGGCACCCACCTGGACACCGTGTGCACGGTGATCGACACCGACACCGTGCTGATGTTCCCCGCCCTCGGCTACGTCCTCCAGGCGCACGTCGTCACGGCCTGCGCGGGCGAGCTCCGGGTGTCCCGGCCGATGCCGTTGCTGGAGTCGATGGCGCAGGCGATGGGGACCGAGGCGCTCAGGGTGATCAGCACCGGGATGGACCCGCCCGCCGCGTCGCAGCAGCAGTGGGACGACGGCGGCAACGCGCTGGCCATCGACCGGCGGCTGATGGTCTGCTACGAGCGCAACGTCGAGACCAACGCCCGGCTGGAGGCCGCGGGAGTCGAGGTGGTCCGGGTCCCGGGCAGCGAGCTCGGCAGCGGACGGGGCGGGCCACGGGCCATGGCGTGCCCGGTCAGCCGCGATCCCGTCGTGGCCGCCGCAGAGCCCGCGCCGGCGGCCGCCTCCGCGCTGGCGGCCCCCGCGCTGACAGCCTCCGCGCTGGCGGCCGGCCCGGACGGCGTCGCCGACCTGGTCGCCGCCGCCCCCGGGCTTGACGCGGGCGTTCCCGACCTCGCCCAGGCGGGTTAATCCGCCCGCCGAAACCGCGGCGCGCGGGCCGCGCGGGCCGTCTCCTCCGCCGAGCTATGGTCGGCAGTGCCCGCGACCCGGTAGGGTGCGGACGTGGAGCTGAAGGTTTCGAGCCGGTCCCAGGGCGGCCGCATAGTCCTGTCCCTCGCTGGCGAGATCGACCTTTACACGGCGCCGAGGCTGCAAAGCGAGCTGACCGCCGCGCTGGCAGCGGCCAAGTCGGCGCAGATCGTGGTGGACATGTCCGCGGTTGACTTCTGCGACTCCACCGGCATGAACGTGCTACTGGCCGCGCACCGGCTGGCCAGCGAGAAGGGCGGCGACCTGACGCTCGCCGCGCCGCGCCCGCCGGTTCGCAAGATCCTGGAGGTGACCGGGCTACAGTCCGTGTTCACCATCCACGACGACCTTGCGGCGGTCACCGGCCAGTAGCCGCGCATGCCGCCGAGCGGCGACCTCGCTGTCGTCATCCCTGCCAAGAACGAGTCCGACCGCATCCGGGCGACCGTTGCCGGGGCGGCCGCGGTGGACGGCGTGGACCTCGTGGTGGTCGTCGACGACGGCTCCACGGACAGCACCGGAGCCCTGGCCGAAGGCGCGGGGGCCAAGGTCGTGCGGCACGGGCGCAGCCGTGGCAAGGCGGCGGCGATGGAGACCGGGGCCGAGGCGGTGCGGCTGCTGGAAGCGGCCACCGGCCGGCCCGGCCCTTACCACCTGCTGTTCCTGGACGGGGACCTCGGCACAACCGCGGCCGACGCGGGCCCGCTGGCCGGGCCGGTGCGAGCCGGGGACGCCGACATGACCATCGCGGTGTTCACCGACCGGGTCAAGCGCGGTGGGCATGGCCTGGTCGTCGGGCTGTCCGGCGCCGGCATCGAGCGGGCCACCGGGTGGCGCCCGGCGCAGCCGCTCAACGGGCAGCGCTGCCTCACCAGGGCCGCGTTCGAGGCCGCCCGGCCGCTCGCGCCCGGCTTCGGCGTGGAGACGGCGCTCACCATCGACCTTCTTCGCCTCGGCATGCGGGTCAAGGAGGTCGAGGTGCCGCTGGCGCACCGGGCCACCGGCAACGACTGGCGCGCCCAGCTACACCGGGCGCGCCAGCTCGCCGACGTGGCCAGGGCGCTCGCCACCCGCACCGGCGCCCCGCGCGGGCACCGCCGCTGACCGGCACCGCGGCCACGTGACGTCGCCGGGGTGCCGCACCGGCACCTGCGACGGGCTATGGCATGCGCTCCGGGCTGGCAAGATGAGGGCCATGGCAGAGACGAACGCCACCGCCGAGCGATACGCCTACCTGGGCCCCGAGGGCACGTTTACCGAGGCCGCCCTCGCGGCCTTCGACCCCGAGGCGCACCAGGCGGCGGTGCCTTGCCCCAGCATCCAGGCCACCCTGGACGCGGTGCGCAACGGGGCGGCGGACCGCGCGATCGTCCCCCTGGAGAACTCCGTGGAGGGGGCGGTGACCGCCACCCTGGACGAGCTTGCCGTCGGGCCTGACCTCGCCATCTGCGCGGAACTGCCGCTGCCGGTGACCTTCGCCCTGCTGGCCCGGCCGGGAACCGCGCTCGGCGACGTTAAGAAGGTCGGCGGTCACCCCCAGGCGCAGGCGCAGTGCCGGCGCTGGCTGGCCGAGCATCTCCCCGACGCCGAGTGGCTGCCCGCGTCGTCCAACGCCGAAGCCGCGCGGCAGACCGCCGACGGGGCGATCGATGCCGCGCTGGCCGGGGAGTTCGCCGCCGGCCGGTACGGGCTCGCGGTCCTGGCCGGCGACGCGAGCGACGTGCCGGACGCGGTCACCAGGTTCGTGGTGGTCGGCCGACCCGGGCCGGTGCCCGCGGCGACCGGAGCGGACCGCACATCGCTGGTCGCCTTCCTGCGCGAGGATCACCCCGGCGCGCTGATGGAACTGCTCACCGAGTTCGCGGTGCGCGGCATCAACCTCACCCGCATCGAGTCCCGCCCAACCGGAGACGGGCTCGGCAAGTACTGCTTCTCGATCGACTGCGAAGGACACCTCGATGACGCCCGCGTCGGCGAGGCGCTGATGGGCCTGCGCCGGGTCTGCGCGGAGGTGAGGTTCCTCGGCAGCTACGCGCGCCACGACGGTGGCCGGGCCCAGGTCCGCCCCGGGACCTCCGACGCCGAGTTCGCCCAGGCGGCGGCCTGGCTGGGCCGCCTGAGGTACGGCCGCGTCTAGCCCCGGGCCGGGCGTCCCACGGGGCTGGCGTCGGTAGTGCACGTCGCCACCGGCCTGCGCCGGGGCGGCCGCCCGTCACAGCGCGGGGGCGCGAAGCCCTTTTGGAGGCGAGGGATGACGCTGCTTTACGCCGGGTGGGGGGCCGGTCTTACAGGTACGGGCCGGACCCACGAGCTGGCTGGCCGCCCTCATCGGCTTGGGGCATGACACCGGGTGGCAGGGCGCGCCGCATCTGCTCGAGCTGCGCCCGCGCCGCCATCTGCTGGGCGAACAGGGTCGTCTGGATGCCGTGGAACAAGCCCTCCAGCCAGCCGACGAGCTGCGCCTGGGCGACCCGCAGCTCGGCCTCGCTGGGGGTTTCGTCCTCGGAAAACGGCAGCGAGAGCCGCTCGAGCTCGTCGGCAAGCTCCGGGGCCAGCCCGGCCTCCAGCTCCTTGACGGACCGGTCGTGGATCTGCCGCAGCCTGGCCCGGCTCTTGTCGTCGAGGGGAGCGGCCCGGACCTCCTCGAGGAGCTGGCGGATCATGCTGCCGATCCGCATGACCTTCGCGGGCTGTTCCACCATCTCGATGACCGGCCGCTCGCGCTCGGTCTCGCTGCCCTGCCCGATCGCCATGCCGTCCGGCCCGACCACAACCACCCTGCCTTGCGGCATCGGGCCCTGGCCCGCTTCGCTGTCTCTCTCAGTCATGGTCCTAGTCTGTCCCCTTCGGCCGGCCAGCGCGTCCCCCGGGCCGGCCGCCGCCCGGTGCTGGCCCCGGCTTCGCCGCGCCGCCCGGCCCAGTGCTGGGCGCGCCAGAGAGCGGAGCCAGCGCCCGGCAGCCGGGCACTCTCAGGCGTCGCTGGGTGTGGCGCCGGGGACGGCTCAGGCAGTACCACAAGCGCGCGCCGGCTCATGTGATGGCGTCGGCGCCGATATTCCGAACACGGTGACCTAGGCTCGGGCGTAAGGCCGTCCGCGGCCTTGCCGGGCACGTAATTCTCCTACGGATGAGATCCGGGGTGCACCGCCTTGGCCGACCACGAACACGACCGGCCCGCCGGCCCCGGGCCCGCCGAGCCCGGCGTTCCCCACGTCGGCTCGCCCGAGGACGGCTCCGCCGCCGGCCCGGCCCGCCCGGCACCGAGAGCGGCCTCGGTGTGGGCCGACATGCTGATCTCCGGACCCGAGAACGCGGATGAGCCGGAGTCCGGCGGGCCAGCGCAGCCGCCCTTTCACGGCGGCCCGCGCCAGGGCACGCCGGGCTGGCCGTCGTCGGGTTTGCCGCCCTCGTTCGGGCAGCCGCCGGTCGCGGGCGAGCGGGCGGCCGCCACCCGCTACGCCCGGCCACCGGCGGGTGCGGCGTACGGCGGCCACCGCCCGTTAGCGCCACCCCGTGTTCCGGCGGAACCAGATCCCCCCGGCCCCGGCTTCCCGGAACCCGGTTCCCCGGGGCCTGGTCTACCCGGTGTCGGGCCGGCCCGGCGAGGCCCGGTGGGCCACCCGCTGCGGCCTGGGCCAGAGGGTTACGGCTTCGTCGGTTACGAGGGCCTCTCCCCGGCCACCCCGGCGGACTCCGGCACGGCGGAACCCGGCTCCAGCGAGCCGCCCGCCCCGGAGGTGCCGCACCCGCGGGGCTGGGTTAGCCCGGCGCCGGCGTTTGGTCCCTGGGAAACGTACGAGGCAGAAGCGGGTCAGGGCTGGGCCGCGGGCTACGGCGCGGCCGGGGGCCAGGACACGGCGGAGCCGCCCCAGGCGCCGCCCAGCCGGGGCGGCCCGGGGAGGCACGCGGCCCGGGGCGCCTACCTGCCGCCGGACGCGGGTCCACGCTCGGATGTGTACGCGCCGCCCGCCGGGGGCTACCTGCCGCCGGACGACGACGGGAGCCTGGGCGGGTATGCGCCGCCCGTTGGGGGCTACCTGCCGCCGGACGCTGGTGCGCGCTCGGATGTGTACGCGCCACCTGAGGGCATCGCCGGGTATCAGGCCGGCGTCTACGGCCCGGATGACGCGGTCGTGGGCGATGAGGTTGCGGCCGGCGGCGATGTGGCCGCGCCCGGCGGGTACAGCGTGGTGGCGCCGGACCTGCCGCCGCGGTACCCGGAAGCGGCTGCCCGGCAGGGCATGTCCGCGGACAGCCTCACCGCGGATCTGCTGCTGCCGGGGCGGCACTCCGCGTCGCCGCCCGGCTGGCGCCGGGCACTGTTCCGGGTCAGTGGCGGCCTGGTCCGGGCGCCCCAGTCCACGGCGGACCAGCGCCGGATGGACCTGGTGCTGCGGGCACGCACCCCGGTCGCGGCCGGTCATCACCGGGTCGCCGTGCTGAGCCTCAAGGGCGGGGTCGGCAAAACGACAACCGCGGTGGGCCTGGGCGGGACGCTGGCCTCGCTCCGGGGCGACCGGGTGATCGCCATCGACGCCAACCCCGACCGCGGCACCCTGTGCGACAAGCTGCGCCTGGAGACCGCGGCCACGGTCCGGGACCTGCTCAACGAGGAAGACCAGATCCGGCGTTACGCGGACGTGCGGGCCTACACCACGCAGGCGCCGAGCGGGCTGGAGGTGCTCGCCTCCGACCGCGACCCGACCGTGTCCGTGGCGTTCAGCGACGAGGACTACGCGGACGTCGCGCAGCTACTCGAGCACTACTACTCCGTGTGCATCACCGACTGCGGGACCGGGCTGCTGCATTCGGCCATGGCCGGGGTGCTCCGCCTCGCCGACCAGATCGTCCTGGTCAGCTCGCCGTCGGTCGACGGCGCGCGCAGCGCGAGCGCGACCCTGGACTGGCTGGCCGCCCACCAGTACGGGGACCTGGTGCGCGGCGCCGTCGTCGTGCTGTCCGCGATCCGCCCGCGCAGCAAGAGCACCGTGGACCTCGCGCGGCTGGAGCAGCACTTCGCGGCCCGCTGCCGGGCGGTGGTGCGGGTTCCCTACGACGCCCACCTCGAGGAGGGCGCCGAGATGGACCTCGCCAGGCTCAGCCGGGCCACCGCCGAGTCCTACCTGGTGCTCGCCGCCGAGGTCGGCGACGGCTTCGCCCGCCCGCGCCGCTAGCCGCCGCGCGCGCCGACCGCCGCTCCGCCGGCGGTTTGCTAGGCCTCCGCCAGCGGCACCGCGGGGCGGTATGAGCCGATGATGCTGGCGGGCGTCGGCACGGGCTGCGTGGCCACCCGGGCGGCCGAGTCCTTGCCGAACTCCTTGAACGCGGCCAGTTCGGGCAGCGGGTTGGACCCGTCCGGGGTGTCCGCCGACGAAACGTGCACGAACGACACCCCGTCGGCCAGGCACATCACCTTGTACTCGACGTTGCCCGGCTGTTCCGCGCGGAGCTGGTCGAACACGGCCTTGATGAGCCGCACGTGCTCGGCAACCGCCTCGGGCCGTACCTGATAGCTGACCACCACGCTACTGATCACGCTTGCCCCCCCTTGCTTCGGGCCGATCGTCGAAGACGGCCTCCGTGTGGAGCGTATCCAGTCAGCCACGTTGCTCCGTTGTGGAGGCACCTGCGGGTGCTGCGGGAGGCCCGGCTGCCGGGTTACGGCTCGGCTGGGTTCTGGCCCCGCCGGGCCGGGGGCGATCCCAGGATGCGCATGATGGTGGTTCGCGCGATGCCGGTGACCTCGTGGATCCGCCCGACGCTGAGTCCGGCGGCGTCAGCGGCCCGGATGACCTCGTTGCGCCTCAGATACGCATGCGCCCAGGCACGGAGTTCTGCCTCGGCGGCCTGCCGTGCGACCTCGGGTCCGGCGCTCGCCGCTGCCTCCCGCGGCACCGCGCGGCGTGGGCGGGGCGTGTTCCGCGGCGCGGGTTCGCGGGCCGGGCCGGGAACGGGTTGCCGCCTGGGGATCGCGGGCAGCAGCGGGCGCAGGGCCGGAAACACGGCGGCCGGGGCCTGGCGGTCCGGGTGCCGGAACATCCGGGCCGTCTCGTGGCCGGTTCCGCCCCCGGTGTTCCACCGGCCGGCTCGTAGCCCTGCTCCATTAGCCACATCGTCATCTCGCGCTGCGCGCCGGCGATCGACAGCGAGTCGACCCCGACCCCGACGGCCGACCCGTCGCCGAAGACGATCAGGCAGGTGACCTCCAGGTCTCGCTGGCTCAGGCAAACTTCGATGGCCTCGGCCGTCTTCCCCCGAGTCGTCACGTGGTGATCCCTTGGTACACCCGCCATCCCTCGTGGGGCGGGAGATGTCCGCGCGGCAGCCGGCGCCAATGGGCATGGCCGGCCCGGGCATGATCCGGGACTCCCCGGCCCGGCGGCAGTGGCCGGGCGCCGGAGGGAGCCGTGTAACGATCGTTGGCGAACCTGACCGCCCGCTGAATAGTTGCTGCACGCGACCTGGACGGTTACTCGGCGCGGCGCGCCTACTGCAACGAGCCCGGCCGGGGCCGGACAGCCCGGCGCGCCGAAGGCGTGCCCTTGAAGCTCTTCGTAGAGAAAGTTGTCACAACACTGCAATAGGGCATGTGTCAGGCCCCGTTTGATATGCGACACCGTGGCTTCACTTGATGTGCGACACTCCCGGAATGCTTCGGGGAGCTGAACGTGGTCGAGCAGAGATACCGGGCTCGACGGTGATCTGGCCTTGTCTCAGAACTCGTTCCTGAGCTTGTCGGCTTCGCTTCTCAGTTCACGGAGCCGCTGGTACGCGGGCCGCTCGCGGATGCGGTCCAGGGCCCACCGGATGGCCTCCGCGCGGGTGGCCGCGGTTCCCGCCATGATCAGCGTGTCCAGCGTTTCCAGGCCAGCCGGTCCCAGCCGGGTCAGCTCTCGGGTGGTCTCGCCGTGCTCCCGCTCCTGGATGTCCGACAGCCGCTCCCCGACGAGATTGCTCATGCGGGGCCCGTGGCCGTCGCGGGTGACGGGGTTAGGGTTGCTGAACGTGTACTCGACCAGCCTGATCTCCGGGAGTTTTTCTGCCAGGTAGCCCGCGAACTGCTCGATCGCCGTGTTGTTGGCCAGGCGGAATGCCGTCAGGGTCGGCTCGTAGTCCTCCGGCCGGTCCGCGTCGAGCAGCACCCGGACCCACAGGTCCCCCGGCCCGATTTCCGGGTCGTCGCCGTATTGCAGCAGCACAGCCTGCCGCACCGCGGTGCCGGGGAAGCGTACCCGCACCTCCTCATCGATCTCGCGCTCGATCGTGTCCAGCACGTCGCGGTCCATGACCTCGGCGTCGCCTCTCAGTTCACGCGAGCCGCCGGTACGCTGGCCCCTCGCGGACGCGGTCCACGGCCCACCGGATGGCCTCCGCGCGGGTGGCCGCGATTCCCGCCATGATCAGCGTGTCCACCGTCTCCAGGCCAGCCGGTCCCAGCGCGACCAGCACGAAGGTGGCCTCGCCGTGCTCCCACTCGCTGATGTCCGACAGCCGCTGCGCGACGGGCATGCCGCCCCGGGGTCCCTCGCCGTCCCAGGTGACGGGGTTGTTGCTGAACACGTACTCGACCGCCATGATCTCCCGGAGCTTTGCCGCCAGGTAGCCCCGGAACTGCTCGATCGCCGTCTCGTTGGCCTGCTCGAATGCCGTCATGAGCGGCCCCCAGTCGTCGTCCGGCCCGTCCGGCTCGTCGAGCAGCACCCGGACCAACAGGTCCCCCGGCTCGATTAGCGGGTCGTCGCCGTATTGCAGCAGCACAGCCTGCCGCACCGCGGTGCCGGGGAAGCGCGCCCGCACCTCCTGGTCAATCTCGCGCTCGATCACATCCAGCACATCGCGGTCCATCTCGGCCTCCCTCAGCGCCCGAAGCTGAGGGTAATTCCGCAGCCTCCTCCCCGGCGAGGCAATATTCACGCTGCCCTGAAGCGCGAGGGCGCCGCCAGACGCGGACACCCGCCGGGTGCTCATTGACGCCTTGCGTTCACCGGCTTCGCCCAGTCGGTAACAGCGCAGTTCGCCGTAACGGGATCATCGGAACCAGAACAAACCTAGGGTCCGCCGCGCCTCAAGCGGAGCCGATGTGACGCGCATCAAGTGGAGCTAGGCACTGCAACAGGGCATGCACCAGGGCACAGGGCACGCACCAGACGCCACCACACCCACAGTGAGGTGGGGACAACGAGGTGTCTGCTCTTGTCCGCCGAGGTGTCCACTGGCGCCTGTTGCGCCTCGGGTCTTAAACGTCGAGGTGCTGGGACTGCGCGATTGAGTACCAGTCGGACGTCTCGCTGCGTATCAGCCGCGTGGTGTTGGATACCACGTTCCGGATGTCGTCGATATCACTGGCTGCTTTGAGCTGGTTTTGTGCGTCTATAAGATTCACCGCAAGTCTCAACTCCCGTTCAGCGCGGCGTTCATAGTGGCGCTGGGCGGCGTAACCAAGGATGGCCGCTCCAATAGCTGGAATGACGATCGAGAGGTAATCCCATGGCGTGGCAGGTGGCACAATTTCCGGCCCGACTCCGAGGCTGTGTAGCAGGGCCGCCACGACGCTTAATGTGAATAGGGTGGTCGTGGCTATAGTGAACCATCTACTGCGTTTTATCATCATCCGTCTTGCCTTGCGATGGTAGCGCAGTTGATCGTCCCACTCCTCGCTCAGAGTCCGGCGAAGTGCGTCCACATCATCAGTTTGATCGTATCTGGGGCGTGACCACCAGACTTCGGCGATGGCGCGATCGGTCCAACTCGTCTCTCTTATGAGGTCAGCCTCTGCGTCTAGTACGAGCGGGAGATCACCAGATATGTCGACTCCCGCCAGAGGTATGCGGGCTCCCGCTAGAGGTATGTCGGCTCCGGCCAGTCCGACAAGCATCAGGGACCGGATTCGTTCGGCGAAATTTCCCGCCGATACCCACTGGTCACGGTAGTGGTCGAAAGGCGCGAGGTAGACCACGATCGTGACACATGCCAAGGACGCGAACTCAAACCACGCGTACTGGTCGCGGCCAGGTGCATAAAGTATCTGCGCCGCTACGATGGCCACCGCGAGTGCCGTGAGCGCATAAACCAGGCGGGCCACCCAGAACCACCGCCGCTGGAACCGCCTCGTGAGAGCGTCGGCCCGCACGAGATAGTGCCCGAAATGCTGTGCGAGCAGGGCGGCAGTCCTGGTGATGCTGTCATCCGTACTGGCACTTGGGTCAGTTAGCAGCTGCTGATTACTTAGCATTCGTGGGGTATCGGTGAAGATCGAGGCGCGCAAGTGCTCGTGATTGTATCGATCGAGGCGCTTCAGGGCTTGCGCGGTAAGGGGGACGAGAGAGGTTTCGCGGTCTGAAGGCCAATGGGTGAGTTCGGCGGACCCGCTGTCGAGTCGTATCCAGAAGATAGGCTTGCGCCCTTTCGCGTACGCATAGAGATCGGCGGTGCTGCCCCGCCCCCGGGACGGCTCACCATTCCAAACGACAATTATGATATCGCTGCGGTCGACTATTGCGCGGCCTGCCAACTCATACGCGGCCCCACGGGATTCCATCGGTCCGACGACATCCACAGTTGCCTGGCGCAGGAGGTTATCGAAATCGTTCTGCGACTCTGGTGTCATGAAGTCGCTACGGTAGCTTTCCCTGTCCATTGGAAGGATGACCTCAAGCCGCGTACCTTCCCGCCCAAGGACAGCATGCGCCAATATGCGATCGGCACCTTCAGCCAGCGACGATACCACGGCCAGGCCGCGCGTGGACCCGGCCAACAGGGATGCCTGTATGTGGGTCAACTCAGCAAGAATGGTATGGATTGCGGGCATCAGGCCCGGGTGGTTCGCATCAATAGCGCGATGTCCGAAGACTCCGATGCGCAGCCACAGCGATATCTCGCCGCGACTGTCATTTGATGCACCAGTCGGGGGCGCAGATTGCAGACGGACTATACTCGATGGTTGCGTTGAATGTCACTCCCTAGGTCGGGATGGTGTATTGCAAGATCAGCGTGTCACCAGAGATGACGGAGATCATTACTCGCACTGCCTTGTTGGTGGCCGTATAGCCAGTCCTAATGTGTTCGGCGACTGGTGTTCCTGCCGGGATGCTGAGCCGGTTGACCTCGTCGGGTGTGGGCATGCGGGTGATGATCTCATCGATGTCGTAGATCTGCTCATAGCCCGCCTCGGCCAGGATGTTCTCGCGGGTAGCGTCCTCTGGTTCGGCTAGCTCGGTGCCCCGGACGATGCGCTCGTCGAAGTAGTCGTCGGAGATGATCGCGGGTTTGCCATCGATGTAGCGGACGTGCCTGCGGACCACGCACATGTCGGTCTTCGGGTCGAGGTTGAGGCGGGTGGCAATGCCAGGGGCCGGGGTGATCGTCTCGACCTGGAGGTCTTGCCGGGTGGGGTCGTGGCCCTGGGTTTCGATGTCGGTTTCCCAGGCGGGCCATGGCAGCACCCGCGCTGCTCTCATCTACCTGCACGCCACGAGCCAGCGGCAGCGGACTATCGCGGACGCGGTCGGAGCCATGGCCCGGACTGCGCTTAAGGGCAGTCAAGACCGCTCCGACAGCGGTCCATCTGGCACGGATGTGGCACATAACAGTGATGCTTCGTCATAGACCCATGAATCCGGGACTATCGCTTAGTCGCTTGACCTGCGGTTTCGTTGCGGAGCGGGAGGGATTCGAACCCCCGGGACGCTTGCACGCCCGGCTGCTTTCAAGGCAGCTGCAATCAACCGGACTCTGCCACCGCTCCTACCCGGTCGCCGGAACCGTCTGCGGCCAGGATAGCCAGTCCGCCAGCACCACGCGGCCCGCGCAGAACAACGTATCCGGGCGGCTCGTGGCGGCGGCTACTACGGTGAGTAGGCTCGGGCCGAAGGAGGTGCCATGCTGCCCGCGTTTGGCTGGCAGGCGGTGCTCACCCATTGGGAGTTCGCGCCCGTCGTCACCGTTGCCGTCGGCGCCGCGGCGGCGGCGTACCTGTGGGGCGCCTGGCGTGTCCGCCGCGACCACCCGGCCCGGCCCTGGCCCTGGTGGCGCACCGCGCTGTTCCTCGGTGGCCTCGCGGTGGTGGTGCTCGCCACCGAGGCCGGCATAGGGGCCTACGACGACGTGCTGTTCTGGGACCACATGGTTCAGCACCTCATGCTGCTCATGGTGGCCCCGCCGATGCTCGTGGCGGGCCAGCCGTTCACGCTGCTGCTGCACGCGAGCAGGAACCCGCTGCATACCTGGGCCAAGCGCGCGATACGGTCCCGCGTGGCCGCGTTTCTCACCTGGCCGCCGTTCGGCCTCGCCGCCTACGCCGCCACGGTGGTCGGCACGCACCTGACCGGCCTCACCCACGAGATCCTGGTAAACCAGACGCTGCATGACGCGGAACACGTCCTGTACCTCGTCGTCGGGTACCTCTTCTTCCTGCCACTGCTCGGGAACGAGCCGATCCGCTGGCGGGTCTCCTACCCGATCCGGCTGCTGGTCCTGGTGCTGGCCATGCCGATAGACACCTTCACGGGCCTGGTGCTCGGGTACGCGGGACGGGGCTACGTGGCCACCGCCGGGCCACGCCCGCCGGGGTCGCCCGGGCCCGTTGAGGACGTGCACTGGGCCGGCGCCGTCATGTGGATCGGCGGCGACGCGCTCATGCTCGCGTTCATGATGATCGTGGTCTGGATGTGGAGCCGGGACGAGCGCGCCGAGACGGCCGGCCTCGGCTGGCTGGAAGCGGCGCGCAGGTCGAGGTTCGAGGATCTGGTCGCGGGGCAGCCGGCGGGTGCGGTGCCCGCCAGGCCCGGCGCCGGGGGCCAGCCGGAAGCGGCGGGGGGGCCGGGCGCGGCGATGACAGGTCACGGCGGCATTGATGACGACGAACACCTGGCCGCGTACAACGCGTACCTCGCCCAGTTGAACCGGTCCGCGCCCGAGCCAGGCGGCCCCAAGCGCTGACCCTCCCGGGGCACCCTGCCCTGCGGCAGCGGCCGCCTTTCGCCCGCTGCTTTCCGCGCGGCGGCCCGCCAGGTGGCCGGCCCGACGAAATTTCGCGCATTCTGCCGCGAACACATGAACCCAACCGCCCTGCCGTCCGTGAGTAGGGCAAGGCGCGCGTGGGCGGACCGATCATGGGCGCGCACCGTTAGGAGGCTTCCGAGCCCGCTCACCCTGTGCCGAAGCAAACCGACTGACCGACAAAAGGGAGAGTGGGGACGTGTCGGTTACCCATCGAATTGCCGTGGCGTCAGCGGCTGTGGCAAGTGCCGCCGCAACGGCGGTATTCGCTCTGGCCCCGGGCGCGCAGGCGGGCACGCAGGGGTCATTCATCGGAGGTTTCAACGAGCTCAGCACCATCGGCTCGACGGTTCCAGGCAACGGGGACGTCAACCCCTACGGAGTGGCCGTGGTGGGCCAGAGCGTGGGCGCGGAGGTCAAGGGCGACATCCTCATCAGCAACTTCAACAACTCCAAGAACCTTCAGGGCACGGGGACCACGATCGTCCAGATCTCCCCGGCCGGGAAACTGAGCGTGTTCGCGACCATCCGGCAGTCCAGGCTTCCTGACTCCTGCCCGGGCGGTGTCGGCCTGACCACGGCGCTCGACATCCTCCAGAACGGCTGGGTGGTTGTCGGCAGCCTGCCCACCAAGAACGGCATGTCCCCGACCGCCAAGGCCGGCTGCCTGATCGTCCTGGACAACCAGGGCAGGGTCCGGGAGACGTTCTCCGGCAACGGGATCGACGGTCCCTGGGACATGACCGCCGCGACCAACGGCCCGCTTGCCGAACTGTTCGTCACCAACGTGCTGAACGGCACCGTGGCGGCCAAGGGCAAGGTCGTGAACAGGGGCACCGTCCTGCGGCTCGTCCTGATGGTGGGTGGCGCGCAGCCGCCGAGGCTGCTCAACATCACCAAGGTCGGCGGCGGTTTCCCGCAGCGGACCGACCCGGCCGCCCTGGTGGTTGGCCCGACGGGTGTCGGCCTGGCCAGCAACGGCACGCTGTACGTGGCCAACAGCCTGGACAGCAGCATCTCCGCCATCCCGGGAGCGGCCTGGCGGTCGAACAGCGCAGGGACCGGGACCACGCTCACCTCGGGCGGGAAGCTCAGCACCCCGCTGGGCCTGATCATGGCGCCCAACGGTGACGTGCTCAGCGTCAACGGAGGGAACGGGCTGATCGTCGAGACGACCCCCGGCGGAAAGCAGATCGCGCACAAGATGCTCGACAAGTCGGGCACCCCGCCTGGCGCCGGAGCCCTGTTCGGTCTGGCCGTAACACCGAACCAAAACGGCGTCTATTACGTGGACGATGCTGTGAACACCTTCCGGCTGCTGCACTAGGCGGCCCCCTAGACCGCCGGGCGGGCGGCCGGCCCCTCACCACCGGCCGCCGTGGGTGCCGGTCGCCCGCCTGGCGTCTGACCTTTGTGGCACAACACGCCCTAGCGCTTTCTAGCTCAATCTCAGGATTCCGCTAGACCCGGCCATAGGCTCTTATGCTGTGGACCCTGTCAGGAACCCTTACGCACCCGGCGCTGGTCAGCGGCCCCCGGAACTGGCCGGGCGCGACCGCGAACTGGCCCAGTTCGAAGTGGTGCTCGAGCGGATCTCCCGCGGCCGCCCCGAACGCAGCATGGTGCTGACCGGGCTGCGCGGCGTCGGCAAGACGGTCCTGCTGAACTCCTTCCGGTCGATGGCGCTGCAACGGCGATGGGGAACGGGGAAGATCGAGGCCCGGCCGGAGCTGTCGATCCGGCGCCCGGTCGCCGCCGCGTTGCACATGGCGGTGCGGGAACTCGCTCCCCGGCACCGTGCCCCGGACCAGATCGAGCACTTCCTCGGCGTGCTCAAATCGTTCGCGTCCCGGGATCCGAAGGCGCCCAAGGGCACGTTCACCCCTCATCTCGGCATCGACGTGCCCGCGGTGCGCGGGCGAGCCGATTCGGGGGATCTCGAGATAGACCTCACCGAGTTGTTCACGGACGCGGCCTCGGTCGCGACCGACCTGGGCGTCGGCATCGCGCTGTTCGTCGACGAGATGCAGGACGTGCCGCCGGGCGACATGTCCGCGCTCTGCGCCGCCACCCATGAGCTGTCCCAGACGGCGGGGCCGCTGATCGTGGTGGGCGCCGGGCTGCCGCACCTTCCCTCGGTGCTGTCGGCGAGCAAGAGCTACTCCGAGCGGCTGTTCCGGTACGTCCCCATCGACCGCCTGGAACGGCCCGCCGCGGACCAGGCCCTGCTCGCGCCGGCCCGCAGGGAGGGAGCCGATTTCACCCAGGAGGCACTGGACGCGCTGTTCGACGCCGCCGACGGCTACCCCTACTTCGTGCAGGCGTACGGCAAGGTGACCTGGGACGCCGCCGCGGCGAGCCCGGTCACCGAGGCGGACGTCAGGGTCGCCGGCCCGCAAGCCGAGGCCGAGCTGGCCGTGGGCTTTTTCGGCAGCCGCTATGACCGCGCCACTCCGGCCGAGCGGGAGTACATGCGGGCGATGGCCATGCTCGGCGACGAGCCGGTGCCGACGTCGCAGGTCGCCGACGAACTCGGGCGCAAGCCATCGAGCCTTTCCCCCTCCAGGGACGCCCTCATCAAGAAGGGCCTGATCTACAGTTCCGAGCGCGGCCTTATCGCCTTCACCGTCCCGCATTTCGGCAAGTTCCTGCGGACGCAGCCGGCCTGAAGCGCGGGCTCCCGGGAAGAAACTCTGGCGAAATATCGCGCTCTCTGCGCTAAATCCTAGAGGCCCTTAGAAAGCCGGAGAAAGGCCGCCCGCCGGCTGGCGCGGGTCACGTCGGCGGGCCTGGCGGCCGGGTCGCCGGCCCGGCCCACGACCGCGGCGCGCACGGCGGGCCGGCGCGACCCCACCTCCACCACGAACACGATGTCGCTGCCCATGGCGCCGTCGCGGCCCGGGTAGACGACATACCACCAGCACAGCTCGCGCCACATGTCGCTGGGCACGTCCCGGGTGATGAGGCCGGAGTGGCTGCGCCAGGCGCGGCTGTGCCGCAGCGCCGTCAGCGCCCGGTGCGGCGACGCGGGGCGCACCTCGCACGGCTCGGCGTATCCCAGCCGCACCAGCGCCTCGCCCAGTTCCGGGGACAGCACCGCCACCAGCAGGAGTTCGGTGAAGAGCACGCCGAAGACCTGCGCCGCGGCGAGCCCCGGCGGCGGCACCGACAGCACACCGCTGTGCACGCTGGCCAGCGCGGCGGCGGCGAACAGCCCGGAGCGGGCAACCGAACGCGCGCCGGGTGGCGTGCTGCTGAGGTCGCCGAAGCACCCGCAGCCCAGGTCCGGCCGGTGCTCTCGCAGTTCCACCAGCGCGCACGTTGCCAGGACGAAGAAGAAGGCGGTGGCCAGCCGTATCCCGTCCGCCCATCTGCCGTGCCCCGCCTGCCCGGCGGTGACGATGAGGCCAAGCCCGAGGGACATCTCCGTGGCGTACAAGGCCATCGTTGCCCGGCGCCGCAGCCGCGGCGGGAACAAGGCCGTGGCATCCACGATGACCTGCACCGAGCGGGCCCGCAGCACCCGGGCCAGCTTGGCCGCGCAGGCGCCCAGCAGGATCAGGGCGAGCATCAGCACCTGCATCTCCCGGACGGTCGCCAGCACGGTGCCTGCCACGGTCACCAGCGCACCGCGATCGTCGCGTTGAAGCAGCCCCGCTCCGGCTCGCCGCCAAGCTCGACGAAGCTGGCGAGGGTGAGGTCCGCGATCCGGCCGCGCGGCGAGGTACCGCAGGTCATGCACCGGTCCTGGAACAGCCGGGCAATCGCGCCGCACCCGGTCACCGGCAGCACGCTGCCCGCTCCGGTGCACTCGTTCCGCACCAGCACCGTGCTGCCCACCGCGAGGTAGGGCAGTTCGGTGCCGCCGGATGCGGCTCGCGCCTCCTCAGCGCACCCGGCGGCGGGGTCGATCGCCGGGTAGGCGATGCCCCGGCTCTCCTCATCGGGTTCCACCGGCTCGTGCCAGGTCGCCGAGCCACTGATCGTGCCGGTTGCCGCCCTGGCCGCGGCCGGTCCGCGGGCCACCCGGGACGCGAGGTAGGCCGGCTGCGACGTGGCGGGCACGAGGGCCTCCAGCACCGCGCCCCGGCGGAGCCCGATCACGTCGATGAGGCTGCCCGGTTCGAGCAGCGGGAACCGGACCCGGATGCGGTTCGCGGCCCAGGGTGCGATGATCACGGCCCGGCGCCGTTTGGTCGCTCCCTCGTCCACCAGGAGCCGGCCGGAATCCCAGGCGGTGATCGTTCCCGCCACCCGGCCGATGCCCGCCCATACCTTGTCCGCCACATGCCGGCGGCCGGGCACGAGCCGGACCACGATGCCCTCACCGGGCCGTAGCTTGGTGGCCTCGGCCGGGCCGCCCCGCCAGACGCTGGCGCCAGCGGTCAAGGTGAGCCGCAGCTCGCCGTCCGCGTGAGCGACCACGAGGACATGCGGGCTGACGTCGAGCAGCGTGCCGGTCACCGCGTGGCAGTGCTCCGCGGGCGCGCCCGCGTGCTTTCCCGCCGCGGCCTGCCGGCCGCGCTGCCGGGGGCGAACCGCGACGCGGTAGCGCTGACGGCGGGCGGTCCGGGCGGCGACCTCGCTTCCGGCGCAACGGGCACAGCACGCAATATCAGCTGCCCGGCTTTGCATGAGTCCCTCCCCGGTGGGCCGGCGCACCGGCAGCCGCGCTGCTGCCGGGGCCCTGGTGATTGCCCAGTTCCTGACGATGGGTAACCGGCCGGGTGCGCGTCAAGCGGTTTGGCCGTTCCGCCTGCCGCGGGCCATACATTTCGCGCTTGCCAGCGAGATCCGGAAATGCCGTGGTTGCGACGCAAATCCGCAGGCAGGCGCGCTGAATGGAACGCGTGGTAGCTGTGGCGAGCAAGCCAGGTGTGGGTACGGTTGCCTTGTGAGCGTCGGGGGCGAGCGCACGGTGACCAGATCCCGGGACCCGGCCGAACGCGGGCCGTACCTTGGCGGGCCGCCGCCAGAAGGCGACGACGGCGCCGCGCGCCTCGCCGCCGCGGCCGTGGTCCGGCCCCGGGCGCAGCCGCTCTCCGACGACCCCGGCTTCCGCGACTACGTGACCTCCCGGAGCCGCGCCCTGTTGCGGATGGCCTACCTGCTCACCCGCAACCAGGCCGACGCCGAGGATCTCCTGCAGTCGGCGCTCGCCAAGACCTACCAGGCCTGGGACCGGATCGAGGACCGGAACGCGCTCGACGGCTACGTCCGCCGGGCCATGGTGAACACCCACATCTCGATGTGGCGGCGCCGTCGGCTGGAGGAGTACCCCACCGAGGACATCCCGGACCGGGCCGTCGCCGACCACGCGGGCGACAGCGAGCTCTCCGATGCGCTACAGCGTGCCCTGGACCGGTTGCCATCCCGGATGCGGGCGGCCGTGATGCTGCGCTACTTCGAGGACATGAGTGAGGCCGAGGTCGCGCGTACCCTCGGGATTAGCCAGGGGACCGTGAAGAGCACGGTATCTCGCGCGGTGGCGAAGCTCCGGATCGATGCCGAACTGGCGAGAGGGTGACGATCCGGCTCAACCGTGGCACGATCCCCCCAAGAACAACGCAGCAGCGTCTGGCCGTAGCCGGTGCGCTGGCCCAGGGAGGTGGCCCCGTGCGCAGCACGATGATGGATGTCCCGCTGACCGTGACTGCGCTGATGCGCTACGGCACCTCGTCTTTTGCCGACCGTGAGGTGGTGACCTGGACCGGGGACGGATCGCGGCGCCAGTCCTACGGGCAGACGGCCGCCCGGGCCGCACGGCTCGCGGGCGCGCTGCGCAGCCTTGGTGTGGACTCCGACCAGCGGGTCGCGACGCTGCTCTGGAACAACGCCGAGCACCTCGAGGCCTACCTCGCCGTCCCCTCCATGGGGGCCGTGCTGCACACGCTCAACCTGCGGCTCGATCCGGCGCAGCTCGGCTACATCGCCACGCACGCGGCCGACTACGCGGTCATCGTCGATGACAGCCTCGTTCCGTTGCTCGCCCAGGTACTCCCGCACGCGGAGACGATCCGGCACATCCTGGTGACCGGGCCGGCCGAGGCGGTGCCCGGCCACGCCAGCGCACTGGCCGGCGCGGGCCGCGAGGTGTACTCCTACGAGACCCTGCTCGCGGCGATGCCGGAATCGTTCGCGTGGGCCGAGCCGGACGAGCGGTCCGCGGCCGCCATGTGCTACACCAGCGGCACCACCGGCCTGCCCAAGGGCGTGGTCTACAGTCATCGCTCGGCCTATTTGCACTCCATGGGCGTCTGCATGGGCAACACCCTGGGTGTTTCCGAACGGGATCGCGTGCTGCCCGTCGTCCCGATGTTCCACGCCAACGCGTGGGGACTGCCCTACGCCGCGGTCATGTCCGGCGCCGACCTGATCATGCCCGACCGGTTCCTCCAGCCCGGGCCGCTGGTCCGCCTGATCGAAGCCGAGCGCCCGACCGTCGCGGGCGCGGTGCCGACCATCTGGAACGCCCTGCTCCAGCACATCCGCGAACACGGCGGGGACATCTCCTCGCTCCGCCTGGTCGCCTGCGGCGGCTCCGCCGTCCCGCACGCGCTGATCGAGGCGTTCGAGAAGGAACTGGGCGTCCTGATCGTCCAGGCCTGGGGAATGACGGAGACCTCGCCCATCGGCAGCGTGGCGCACCCGCCGCCGGGCGCCGAGGCCGATGAGGCGTGGGCGTACCGCGATACCCAGGGGCGGCTGGTCTGCGCCGTACAGGCACGGCTGGTCGGGGACGGTGGCACCGTGCTGCCGCACGACGGCCAGGCCGTGGGCGAGGTTGAGGTGCGCGGCCCCTGGGTCACCGGTTCCTACTACGCCGACGACGACCCGGCGAAGTTCCACGACGGCTGGCTGCGCACCGGCGACGTCGGGACGATCGACCCGCTCGGCTACGTGACCCTCACCGACCGCGCCAAGGACGTGATCAAGTCCGGCGGGGAGTGGATCTCCTCGATGGCGCTGGAGAACGAGCTGATGGCGCACCCCCAGGTGAGCGAGGCCGCGGTCATCGGGGTTCCCGACGACAAGTGGGGCGAGCGGCCGCTGGCCTGCGTCGTGCTGCTGCCCGGTGGCTCGGTGACGGCGGAGGACCTGCGGGCATTCCTGGCCGAGCGGGTTCCCCGCTGGCAGCTGCCCGAGCGGTGGTCGTTCATCACCGAGGTGCCCAAGACGGGCGTCGGCAAGTTCGCCAAGACGAGGATCCGCGAGGCACACGCCCGCGGCGACTACACGATCATCGAGGCGCGCTGACGCGCCTGGGCCGGGCAGCCGCGGCTGCGCTTTGCGGCGGCGTCGCGAGCACCGGTACGCTGATGCGGACCGCTTGGTCGTCGGGAGGCTTCGCCTAGTCCGGTCTATGGCGCCGCACTGCTAATGCGGTTAGGGTTCGCGCCCTTCCGGGGTTCAAATCCCCGAGCCTCCGCAGCAGCTCACAGGCCCTCTCCCCGCACGCCAGGGGAGAGGGCCTGGGTCATCGCGGGGCCAAGGGCTGCGGTTGCTCTCATCCCTCGCCCCACAGCGCCCGATCCATCCGCTCGTCGGCGTCCGTCAAGTACGGCGATGATTCCAGCGGCCGGGGCGCGTCTACCTTGCGGCTACGTCACCCATGGGCAGGGATCGAGCGATATGGCGCGAACGCAGGACGACCACCTGTGGGCGCTGGCGCACGCCGAGCGCGCCGCGCTGGCGGAAGATCTGGCAGGCCTCGGCGCAGAGCAGTGGCGCCATGACACCTTGTGCGGGGAATGGGACGTCGAGCAGGTCGTCGCCCACCTCACCGCTGCGGCGAGCCTCAACCAGTTGCAGTGGCTGCGCAGCATGCTCGGCGCGCGTTTCCGCCCTGACGTGCACAACCAGCGGCGGCTGGCCGAGCACCGCGGGAGCACCCCCGCTGAGACGCTTGACCGGTTTCGCGCCGTCGTCACCAGCACTACCGCACCCTCGTCGCACACCCCGGCCTACCTCGGCGAGGTCGTCGTGCATGCCCAAGACATCCGGCAGCCGCTGGGGCTGGTCCGGACACCGAGCGTCGACGCGCTGACGCCCGTGGCCGACTTTTTCGCCCGACGCGACTTCACCGTTGCCAGCCGTACCCATGTAGCCGGCCTGCAACTGCGGGCGGATGACGGGCCGTTTGCCACGGGCACCGGTCCCCTCGTCACCGGATCAACCCTCGCGCTCGTGATGAGCATGGCTGGCCGCGTACCGTACCTGGCCGAGCTTGACGGCCCAGGCGTGCCGACCCTGCGGTCACGTCTCCAGCCCACCGCAGCCTGATGGTGGCCTGCGGGCCGCGAAGCACAGGCAGCTGGTCGGCGCCGGCCATGACAGACACCGTACGTCGGTTCAGCCCTTGGCCAGCGCGCCGGGCTGCCCGCCGCAGGGGACGCGGTTAGGGTTGGCTCGCGTGGCGGGCGGCGGGATCCGGCCGCGCCATCCTCCTTAGCTCCCGATGTCCGGAGGCCAGTTAATGACGCGGCTACCAGAACCCACCGCACGTCGTTACGGCAAGGTTTTTGACGAGATCGCGACTGAATACGACCGCCGCCGCCCGGCTTATCCTGACGAACTCCTCGACCAGGCGTGCCGGGTCGCCGGTATCGGGAACGGTGATCATGTGCTTGAGGTCGGGTGCGGAACCGGCCAGCTGACGCGCGGCCTTCTCGCCCGGGGCCTGCACGTGACAGCGCTCGAACCCGGCAAAAACCTCATCGCACTGGCCAGGCAGAACCTGGCGGGTGCGGGAGAGGTGGAGTTTGTAAACGCCCAGTTTGAGGAAGCATTGTTTCCCCGCGAGCGGTTTCAGGCCGTGTTCTCCGCGTCCGCGTTTCACTGGGTTGATCCTAAGGTCAGCTGGCAGAAGGCCGCCGACGTGCTTGTTCCCGGTGGAACGCTCGCCCTCGTGCAGTACTGCGGCCTCGAGGAGCCGCGTACCAAACTGGATCAGGAAGCAGCAATCGGTGCCGTGCGAAAGGTCGCCCCGGACATCGCCGCCACCTGGCCGGCCTACCGGGATCTCGACGCCACGCTCGCTGGGATGGAGCAACGCCGTGGCAACGTCTCAGAGGTATGGGCCTGGTTCGGCAGCTACGACATAGGGCGGGACTATGTCGGCAGCTTGTTCGGCGACGTTCAGGCGGCAGTCATGCCAAAGCTCGTCGAGCACACTCCGGACGAGCTCAATGCCCTCCTACGTACGATGTCGTTTTACGCCCGGCTTTCACCTGGCCAGCGGCAAGGCCTCGAGCGTGAATACGAGGCTGTTTATGAACGACTCGGGCGGCCAATTCGCGCGAGCCTGGTCGCGGCCCTCGTCACGGCACGGCGCAACACGGCGGGCGAAAGCTGACGGCACCGCGCCGCGGCGCAGGCCGGGCCGGGTGGCCGGCTGGCGACCTGATCGACAGAGTCGGGCGGCCGGGGCGGCCGACCGCTTCGCGAGGCCGTGCACCGATTGGCCGGTGAGACCCGCCCGAGGATGGCACCGCAGGCACGCCGGTCCCCGGTCGGCCTGACAGCTGCCAATCGAGCAAACGGCGCGTGAACAGCGTGCGTGGCAGGCGGGGCTGCCCGGCGTCCGCCGTATGCCGGAAGTTCCGACGTTTGCGTAAAAGATCCTTATTTCCCGGGCTGCACCGTTTGGTGCGCGTTAGCCTGCCAAAGCCCGGTCCGGCTGCCCGGGCTTGCTTGCGCCCTTGCCGTCGCCGCCCCCGGGGGGAGTCGATGGATCCACGGCACCATGCGGCTTCACGTAACGCGGAGCGGGACCGGCCGTCCCGTCCGTGGCGTAGCGAACCTGCGCCGGAGCAACGGCCTTCACGCGCGGCGGCGTCCGTGTCCGCCGCCGCTCGCGGCCTCCACCGCGGTGAACGTCGGCGCGGCGGCGTCCGGCGTCGCCACGCCGCCCCCCGGAAGCGCCGGTCCACCGCCTGGCGCGCCGTGCTGGCCGCCGCCGCCGTGGTCGGCACGGCGGCCTTAGTCGCCCTCTACGTCGTCGCGCAGCCCGACGCCAGCAATCTCCGCGCCGCTCTCTCCGCGCCGCCGGACCCGATATGCCCGGTGGCGCCCTGCGCGGGCTACCCGCAGCCCAGCCAGATCAAGGGCCTCACGCTGGCGTCCCTGACCGGCTACGTCGTGTACACAAAGGCGGCGGAGGCACAGATCCGCGCAGCTCACGCCTGGGGGGCCAACGCGGTCAGGTTCCAGATCGTGCAGGACAAGCTGGTCGGAGCGGCAGGCCACGGTCGCTCGCAGGGATACATGGCCGATATCCGCCGCCTGGTGACCTATGCCCTGCACCAGAACCTAACAGTGATCTTGAACGCCCAGACCGAGGTAAGCATGGGCTTTGCCGGCAACGAGAACCTGCCGTCGCAGGCGACGTTCTCCTTCTGGCGCTACATGGCCCAGTACTACGGAGATGACCCCCGGGTGATCTTCGACCTCTTCAACGAACCCCGGTTCTGCGACTGGCAGCAGTGGTACGCGGCATTCCAGCCCCTGGTTACCAACCTGCGCGACATCGGCGTCCACAACCAGCTCTGGGTGGAAGGCCTCTGGTGGGGTTCCACGCTCGCCGGGGTGCCCCTGCTGCATGGGCAAGGCATCGTCTACAGCTTCCACCATCCCGGCTCCCCGTGGCCGTGGCAGGAGCCGGTAGGGCCGGGCACCTGGGATCAGGCGTTCGGTTACCTGTCCCGTGCGCACATCCCGGTGGTGGACGGGGAGTTCGTCAACTTCATGGGCGGCTATTACTGGCCGCGGTCCACCCAGATGGTTTCGGAGTACCTGCGGTACCTGCACACACACCACATCGGGGTGGTGGCGTGGAGCCTGCAGGCCGGGATCATGACGGCGACCAACACGCTGACCTCAGCGGTGAGCGAGCCACAAGGGGCCTGGCTGATCTGGCGGTACTTCCACGGGAGGTCGTTGCCCGCGGCGCCGTCGCCGTGGCGGACTGAGAAGGTTTCGTTCCGATTCGAGCGTTCCTAGCGGCGCCGGGTCAGGGCCGGGCGGCCCGCTGGCCGAAACGGTCGGAGCCGCACTTGGGCACTGCCCGAAGGCGGCCGCGAGCCCGGTCACGCCGGGGCCGGGGGGATGACGACCACCATGGTCAGGCGCACCGGCGCGGTTCCCTCGTTGGCGTAGGAATGCGGCAGGCTTCCGGGGAAGCGGGCACACTGCCCGGGCCCGACCTGGTACCGCACCCCGGCCACGGTCACCGTCAGGGTTCCTTCCTCCACCCAGGCAAGCTCCCTGGTGGCTGGCGCGTGCGCGTCCCCGCCGAACGACTCGCCCGGCTGCACCGTCCAGCGCCACAACTCGGCGGCCCAGGGCGGGTCGGTCGCGGCAATGATCGTGCCGGTCCCCCCGGACTCGCCCTGCCATAGCGTCCGCGACCCGGCCGGGCCGGTGATGCGGACGCTCGGCTCGGACGGGGCATCGATCAGCCGCGTCACCGGAAGCCCGAACGCGTCGCCGATCCTTGCCAGCGTGGCCAGGTTCGGGTTGGACCGTCCCTGCTCGAGCGAGACCAGGACACCCTTGCTGACCCCGGATCTGGCCGCAAGCTGATCCAGGGACCAGCCACGCTCGGTGCGCAGGGCCTGCAAGGTGCGCGCCAGGACGGCGGTGAGATCGGTTCCGGGCACGGGGCGGCTCCTCAGCACGGGCTTAAAGACTTGCGGTCAGTCTACTGAACCGTGTGGAATGTTATTCCGACCGTAGCCGAGAGGAACCCGCCGTGGTCATCGTGTTCGCGCTCGCCGCCGCCGTCTTGTACGGCAGCGCCGACTTCCTCGGCGGGGCCGCTACCCGGCAGAGCAGGGCCCTGTCCGTGGCGATCTTGTCGGTGCCCGCGGGCGCCGTGGTCATGCTGCTCGCCGCGGTCGTCGCCGGGGACCCGCTGCCCACCGGCGGCCTGGGCTGGGCGATTTGCGCGGGAGCCTTCGGCGCGGCCGGGTTGCTGGCGTTCTACACCGGCCTCGCGGTGGGCCCGATGAGCGTCGTGGCGCCGGTTTCCGCGCTGGTGTCGACGGTCCTGCCGGTGGGGGTCGCGGTCGCCTCCGGCGAGCGCCTCAGCGCGCGGGTGTATCTGGGTGTGGCCGTCTGCCTGATCGCGATCGTGCTGGTCAGCCTCGAGCGGGGGGCCTGGCCAGCCCGCGGCGGCGGCCAGGGCGGCCGGTCGCTGCGCCAGCGCGCGGCCCTGCGTGGCTTCGGCTACGGGATCGTCTGCGGCACCTTGTTCGGCATCTTCTTCGTGTGCCTGCGCTACGCGGGGACGTCGGGAGTCTTCTGGCCGGTCGCCATCGCGCGGCTCGGGAACTGCGCGGTCGTGCTTGCCGCCGCGGTGCTGGTCAGGGCCAGGCCGGTTGGGCGCGAGGCGGGTGGCCGGGTGCTGACGGCCGCCATCGTGTCCGGCGTGCTGGACTCCACCGCGAACCTCTGCTACGTCCTGGCCACCCGGGCCGGCCTGTTCGGCATCGCGATCGTGCTCACGGCCCTGTATCCCGGCATCACGGTGCTGCTGGCCCGGGTGGTCCTGCGCGAGCGCATGCACGTGGTGCAGCGGATCGGCCTGCTGCTCGCCGCCGCGGGCGTCATCCTCGTCACCATGTGACCGCCCCAGTCGCAGGATGCGGCCGTCACCCCCGGGCCGGCACCGCGGGCCCACGGCGACGGCGCCCGCGAGGCCACCCGGACAAGCTCGTGCGGCCGGACGTTCCATGGTTGGTCGTCCGGCCGCACGAACCCCGGGGAAGGGGGAGAAGCAAGCTTGCGGGTCAGTCGGGGCTTGGATCTTTACTGGGGAAGAGCAGGGCGCACACCTCAAGGTACAACTGCTCGGGGTAGGGGATGTAGTCAACGTTGCTCAACGCCTGATCCTGGCCGGCCGACTCGAGGATGAACGTGCCGTAGCCGAACACCCGGCCCAGGAACGACCGCTGGAACGTCATGTCGGTCACCTTGACCAGCGGCATCATCGCAACCTTCCGGCTGATGAGGCCGGAGGTGAGGATCATCCGGTGCGAGGTGACCACGAAGTAGTCGACCGCCCAGGCGAACGCCTTCAGGATCAGGCGCAGCAGCAGGATCCCCCAGAGGAGCCAGACGATCAGCAGGGCCGCGCTCTGGCTCTGGAGGATGGTGTCGCTGAGCACGGCGGCGACGATCAGGCCGCCCACCGTCAGCAGGATGGGGCCGATGAGGACAGCGGGGTGCCGCCGCACGGTAATGACCTGCTGCTCGTGTGGCAGCAGGTACTTGTCAACGTCAGCCGGGGGTGTTGCTCCCGGCGAGATCAGCCTCATGGGTGTGGCGTCTCACCCGCTTACAGCGAGTTCAGAAAGGTGGCTATTGAGGTACCGGCGGCCTTGAGCAGGTTGAAGAGGTTGTGCACAGCGTTGGCGGCACCTGTCGGCCTTGTGAACAGGTACCAGGCCAGAAAGACGACGACCGCCCAGCCGGCGATCTTCTTAGCATTCATGGTCTACTCCCACAGGGGCCTGCGCCGGTCTGTCAACCTAGCTTAGCTCAGAGTGATTTCTTCACCAATGGCTGCGATCCGCAGTGACACCGTACCCTTCCGCGGGCGTTGGCATCCGTACCCTCGCCGGTCAGTCGCGAAAGGCATCTGACGTGCCGTTGGTGACAGACTGTCACATCCGTTACGATAAACGGTGATGAAAGGCCTACCTGTCAGCCTATTCACCGTGGCCGTGGCGCCACGGGGGTGGCTCCGATTGCCGGACATGGCAGCAACCGATCTGAGACCATTTTCTTCCTGGCAGCCACACCGGATGGAGCGGCGATGACGGACTCCGGCAGCGACGATGTCGCCGTCATCGTGTACCGCGAAGACGAAACCTGGGACGTGGACCTGCTGCCCACGGCGCTCACCGAGGACCTGGCCGGGCTGATCCACGTGCTCAAGCAGCAGCCCAGCGTCGGCGGCACGATCGGGCTGGCCGCCGTCGGGGACGACTTCTTCGTCGCCCTCAGGGTGCTGGGCGGCCAGGTCTCGGTGTTCCTTTCCGACCTCACCGCCGCCGTGGACTGGCCCCTGGCCCGCCAGGTGCTCGACTACCTCGACCTGGTGGTTCCCGAGGATGAGGACCTCGACCAGGTGCTGCCCGCCGGGGATCTGTCGATCTTCGCCGACCTCGGCCTGGACGAGATGGACCTGGGCATGGTGGCGGGTGACCTCGACCTGTTCCCGGACGAGGCACTCGGGATCATCGCGCGCAAGCTCGGCTTCGGCCACGCGCTCGAGCGGGCGCTCGGCCTGGCGCTCGGGCCGGTGAGCCTCCCGGCAGTGTGACAACGGGTTACGAAGCCGCCTTCGAGCCCGCGATGCGCGAAGCGCTCGCCCAGGCCGCGCTCGCCGCGGGAGGCGGCCCGCTGGAAACCGCCGACGTGCCGGTCGGCGCGGTGATCCTCGATCCGGGCGGCGCCGTCACTGGCCGGGCCCACAACCGGCGCGAGGCCGACCGTGATCCCACCGCGCACGCCGAGATCGTGGCCATCAGGGCGGCGGCCCGGCTGAGCGGGCAACTGGCGGCTGGACGGGCTCACGCTCGTGGTCACGCTGGAGCCGTGCACCATGTGCGCGGGGGCGGTGACCGCGGCGCGCATCGCCCGGCTGGTGTACGGGGCGGCGGACCCGAAGGCGGGCGCGGTCGGGCTCGCTGTGGGACGTGCTGCGCGACCGGAGGCTGCCGCACCGGACCGAGGTGATCGGCGGCGTGCTGGCCGACGACTGCGCGCGCGCTGCTCGCGCGACTTCTTCGCGCAGCGCAGGCAGGCCGGGCCCGGTGTCGCCGGCAGGCCGACGGGACCAGGCTCAGTCCGGTAGGCTCAGCTGCGGTGGAGTCGCCTAGTGGCCGAGGGCGCACGCCTCGAAAGCGTGTGAAGGCGCAACTCTTCCGTGGGTTCAAATCCCACCTCCACCGCCGCTGACCAGGCACGATACGCGACCTTGGTGGCCGCGCTCTGCCCGCCCCGGAAGCTTTGTCTCAGTTTTTGGCCACAGAACGGCCGTTGTGCCAGCTCAGGGCCTCGTTTCTATCGCCTGGCGGGTCCGGGGTTGGGACGGCGGCGGACGTATGATATGTGCGCTGCTCGGTTGAGGAGGCGGGTGGCCTTCTGGCCGCGGCGGTTAGCGGCAACCCTGATGAGAAGCCTTGGGCTCGTGGCCACGCAGACGCTGACGTTCTTGTTCACCACCATCGAGGGTTCCACCGCGATGGTGCAGGGGCTGGGGGACGCCTACGCGGGGGTGCTGGCCGATCATCACCGGCTGATCCGGGCCGCCCTGGCCGCGCACGGCGGCGAGGAGGTCGTCAGTCAGGGCGATGGGGTCTTCGCGGTGTTTGCCTCGCCGCAGGCGTGTGTGGACGCGGCGATCCAGATGCAGCGGACGCTTGGGTCGCAGGCGTGGCCGGCGGGGGAGCGGGCCCGGGTCGGGATGGGCATCCATGTTGGTGAGGCTGCCCACACGGCGGCGGGCCTGGTCGGGCTGGAGGTGCACCGGGCGGCCCGGATCGCGGCGGTGGCGCATGGGGGCCAGGTGGCGGTGTCGGCCGCCGCGGCCGGGCTGCTGCGCGACTCGCTGCCGGCCGGCGTGTGGCTCAAGGATCTGGGCCTGCACCGGCTGAAGGACGTGGATCGGCCCGAGCAGATCTTCCAGCTGCAGGCCGAGGGCCTGCCGGCGGCCTTCCCGCCGCTGCGATCGCTAGCTGACCTGAAGCCGCTGAGCAACCTGCCGGTGCAGGTGTCAAGCTTCATCGGCCGCGAGGCGGAGCTGGCCGCAGTGCGCACCCTGGTGGGTGGCTCGCGGCTGGTCACGCTGACCGGTGCGGGCGGGGCGGGCAAGACCCGGCTCGGGCTGCAGGTGGCCGCTGGGCTGGCCGACGGCGCCGGGGAGGGGGTGTGGTTTGTTGATCTGGCGCCGCTGCGCGACCCGGACCTGGTGGCGGTGACGGTGGCTGATGTGCTGGGGGTGCGGCTGGAGCCTGGGCGCCCGGTGCTGGAGGCGCTGGTGGCAGCGGTGGGCGGACGGAGCCTGCTGGTGGTTTTGGACAACTGCGAGCATGTTATTGGCGCCTGCGCCAAGCTGGCCGACGCGCTGTTGGCCGGGTGCCCGAACCTGGCGCTTTTGGCGACCAGCCGTGAGCCGTTGGGCATTGGCGGGGAGCAGGTGTACCGGGTGCCGTCGATGGGCATCCCGGCCGAGGGCGCTGACCCGGGGGCGGTACGGGATAGTGAGGCGGTGCGGCTGCTGGAGGACCGGGCCGCGGCGCAGGGAGTTCCGCTGGCCTGGGACCGGCCGGCCGCCACGGTAGTGGGGCGGATCTGCCGGCGGCTTGATGGTATCCCGCTGGCGATCGAGCTGGCCGCGGCGCGGTTGCGGGTGATGCCCGCGGCGGAGCTGGACGCCCGGCTGGATGAGCGGTTCGCGCTGCTGACCGGGGGGTCGCGGGCGGGGCTGCCGCGGCAGCAGACTCTGCGGGCCATGGTCGACTGGTCCTGGGAGCTGCTGACCGGCCCGGAGCGGGCGGTGCTGGCCCGGCTGTCGGTGTTCGCCGGCGGGTTCACGTTGCCCGCCGCCGAGGCAGTCGCCGCGGAACCGGACGTGTCCCCCGGCGAGGTGGCGGGGCACGTGGGCGCGCTGGTGGACAAGAGCTTGGTGCAGTTCGGCGACACCGGCAGTGGCCCGGGCCGGTACCGGCTGCTGGAAACCGTCCGGCAATACGCGGCCGGCCAGCTCTACGCGGCGGGCCCGGCGGCGGCCAACGCCGCCCGGGTAGCCCACCGGGATTACTACGTGGCGCTGGCCGGGGCGGCCGCGCCGCAGCTTGTTGGGCCCGCTCATGCCGAGTGGCTGGACCGGCTCGATGCCGAGCTGGGCAACCTGCGCGCCGCGATTGCCTTCACCTTGCCCCAGCCTGACCCCGACCCGGGCCTGCGGCTGGCGGCCTCCCTTCTGGTGTTCTGGTCGGCTCGCGGGCACGCCGCCGAAGCGGCAGACGCGCTACGCGCGCTGCTTGACGTGCCGGGCGCCCAGAGGGCGACGCTGGCGCGCGCCCGGGCGCTGGCCGCGGCGGCCACCCTCGCCGAGCGGGCGGGCAGCTACGCCGCCGCCGAGGGCTACTGCCAAGAGGCGCTCGCCATTGCCGTCCCGGCCGGGGAGGACTACCTGGTCGCCGACCTGCTGCATCAGCGAGCCTGGATCCTGCTTCACCAAGGGAAGCCCGGCGACGCGCTGCCGCTCATCGAGCAGGGCCAGGACCTGGCCCGCCGCCTCGGGGACCCCCACCTGGCCGCCCGCCTGCATTCCGCCAGGGCATACGCCACCAACTTTCAGGGGGACCATGCGGGTGCGGCCCGCGACTACCTCCGGTCGCTGCAGCTCTACCGCCAAACCGGTGACCAGCGCGCGGTGGGCCAGTTGCTCGCTAACCTCGGCAACGCCGAGCTGTCGGCGGGCGACCTGGACGCCGCTCGCCGCCACCTGGCCGAGTCGCTGGACATCGCCCGCACGCTCAACAACCGCTACGGCATCCCCTTCGCGGCTTCCAACCTTGGCCTGGCTGAGTACCTGTGCAACTCGCTGGGCGCCGCCGAGGCTCTGTTCGCGGAAACACTCGACGTGGCCATACGCACGGGGGTGAAGCGGCACACCGTCTATGCGCTGATCGGCCTGGCCCTGACCAGCCACCGCCGGGCCGATCCAGGCTGGTCGGCCCGGCTGCACGGCGCGGCCGACCAGGCCTTGGAGGACCAGGGCCACGCCCTCGAACCGCTGGAAGCGCGGCTGGCCGACGTGGACCGCCAGCGGCTGCGCACCGTGATGGGCGACACGGCCTTCGAGGCTGAATACGCCGCGGGCCGTACCCTCGACCCGGCGGAGGTGCTCTCTGCGCTGGGCCGCAAGGACCCAGCGCAGGTGCAGGCGCGGGTGGCCGCAGCAGATGAGGCCGGGACGGTGCTGACGCCTCGCGAACTGGAGGTGCTCAAGCTCGTCGCTCAGGGATTGAGCAATCCCGACATCGCCCAGCGGCTGGTATTGAGCGAGCACACCGTCCGCCGGCACCTGGCCAACATCCTCCGCAAGCTCAACCTCTCCTCCCGCACCGCGGCCGCGGCCTGGGGCGTACGCACCGGCCTCATGTGAGCATGGCTCGATCGAGCCATCTGCCGCGATCGGCGGAATCTGGCCCATATGAGCGATGCGCAAGCGCCGCGCTGCCGGATACCACTGACATGACAGGGCACGGTTTCGCCTGGGCCGCCACTGGCAGGCGAGGCCGCTAACGGGGAGCGAGGTGTGAATCAGCCGGATCCTCGGAGACAACGCCCACCTGGCCACACCGAGGAGACCGCGATGCACCACACCATCAGCTACCACCTGGCCCAGGCCCGCGCAGCCGGTCTGGGCCACCACGCCCGGTGTGACACCCTGGCCCCCCGCCGTCCTGGCCTGCGCCCTTAGGTGCTGCGCCGGACCCCGTGTCGTTTCTGGCACCGCCAGGCCGCTGAGCCCGCCGTGGCTGGCAACGCACCCGCTCGCTGAGTCAGCGCCGCCCGTGGCATGACCGGCCAGAACTTTAAGGAAGGAAACGCCTCCTGTGCCCGCCACCGACGTTCACCGCGATCCGCTGGCCGCGCTGACTGCCACGCCTAAAGGCCGCCCAGTCCACCGTCGGGTGACGCATTCCAGTTACGAGACGCACCACGGACACCGTCACGCGGTGCATCTCGGCCACCCGGCACTTCGGACCGCCAACGGCCACCACCGCGATGAGCGGCGCGCCAGCTGGCTGGAGCTGTTCTTCGACCTCGCCTTCGCCGGGGCCGTCGGCCAGCTCGCCGGCGCATTCCAGAGCCATCCCGGCCTGGGCGCCCTGGCCGGCTTCGTCATTCTGTTCACTCCCATCTGGTGGCTGTGGGTGCAGTTCACGTTCTACGCCGACCGGCACGAGACCGAAGATGCAGCACACCGGATCGCCATCCTGGTGGCGATCCTGCTATGCGTCGCTCTGGCCGCCAGCGCACCCAGAGCCCTCGCCGGCCATCCGCTTGGGTTCGTCATCGCCTTCGCCTGCCTGCGCGGCCTGCAACTGCTGCTGTACGCCCGGGCCTGGCACCGCCTCTCGGCCACCAGGCCGCTGTACAGCTGCTACCTGATCTGTTTCAGCGCGGGCGGCGCGCTGTGGCTCGCCTCCCTCACCGTCGGCGGCTCCGCGCGTTACGCGTTCTGGGGCGCGGCGTTGCTAACCGACGCGACTGGCTCCCTGGCCATGCTGGCGCCACGCCGCTCGCTGCCGCTGAACAGCGCACACCTCGCCGACCGGTTCCAGATCTTCGTCTTGATCGTCCTGGGAGAGTCGATGGCCCGGCTCATCAGCGCCGCGGCCGCGCGCCCCTGGAGCCTGCCGCTGGCCGTCGTGCTCACGGCGGCGCTTCTCACGCTGGCCGCCCTGTGGTGGGGCTGGCTCACCGCCGCCGACCGCCGCGCGCTGGACAGCCCGGCGGCCATCGCCCGTTTCACTGCGCTCAATCTGCCGCTGGTGGCGGGCATCGCCGCGGCCAGCGCAGGCCTGCACATCGCCATCCTCGCCGCCGACGGAGCGAGCGCGATCGCGGCGGGCCCCAGGGGCGCCCTCTACGGCGGGGTGAGCATCTGCCTGCTGGCCAGCGTCCTCTTGCCGTCCACGAAGATGACCCCGCCGGTCAGGGCCGCCAGGCTGGCGACCGCCCTCGTCGCGATGGGCCTGGTGTTCATGGGCGCGATCGTCGAACCCGTCTATCTGGTCCCCGCCCTGACCGCCGCGCTCGCGCTCGGGCTGACCGCCGAAGCACGCCAGAGCGCGCCAGCCGGCAACCCAGCAGCCGCCGACCTTGCTTACAAGGAGCACCCATGCCCGCCGTCTTGACATCCCCGGCCGCCACGACGCTCACCCGCATTGATCCGGGCTGGAACCACGCGCTCACAGAGCCGACGTTGGCCTCAGCGTGGCAGGCAGTGGCGGGCACCACGATCGGCGACGAGCTACTCGAATGGCCCCCGGATCTGTTCGCGCTGACCGAGCTGATCCTCGAGCGCTCGGAGGCCTACCGCTTCGCCCTGTCCCCACCAGCCGGTGCGCACTGGCCGCCAGCCAGCCTCCCGGAATGGCCCGACGTGGTCACAGACGCGGCCAGGCAGTGGAGCGCCTGGGCCGAGAACAGGGACCTGGCCATCCCGGGCCTGCTGGCCCAGGAATGGAGGGCCCTCCGCGCCCGGGCCGGGGCCCCGCTCAGCGATCTCACCGAAGCCCGGGACTGGCGGCTGTGCGAGGCGCTGCTGACCCTGCATGCGATCGCGGACGAAGCGTGCGCCGGGCTGGGCGTCGCCCTCTACGCAGCCGGCGCAGACGGTGTGCGATACCGGGCCCGTGGCCGGGAACTGCTGGCCAGGACCGGATCCCTGGCCCGCATCCCGGCACGCCTCATCCGGGTGCTGCCAAAGGCCGGTACGCCCGCGTCCGGGAGTTCGGCGCGTGTCCTCTCACGCTACGCCGCAGTCCAGGTGCCCGGCGTCGAGGCCCGCTGGCACAAGGCGCCCGCCCGGGGCCTCACCACGCAGCCGTATGCCAGGAAAGTCAACTACCTGCTCCTGCCGTGGCCCCTGCGGATACGGGCGTCAGATTTCCGCCCAGTAGCCGGGCCGCTGCAACGACTTGCCAACGACCCCTTCGGCTTCTTCGAGTTCATCCCGTCCGAACGGCTCGACCTAGATCTCGCGGACCGGACGCTCGCCGCCGCCCGGGACCAGGCCGGCACCGTCGACGTCGTCATCCTGCCGGAAAGCGCGGTGGAACACAGCGAGATCGACGGCCTGGAAACTCTCCTGGCCCGGCACGAAGTGACCGCCCTGATCACCGGGGTCCGCGAGCACCCCGCACAGCCGGGCCGGTTCCCACGCAACTGGGTGCACATCGGTGTGTCCGTCGGCGGACAGTGGGTGCACATCCGGCAAAGCAAGCATCACCGCTGGTCGCTCGACGACGCCCAGATCCGCCAATACCACCTGGCCGGCGCGCTGCACCCACACATCCGCTGGTGGGAAGCGATGGAAGTGCCCCGCCGCTCAGTCCAGTTCGTCGAACTTGGTGGTGGGGTCACGCTGACCTCACTGGTCTGCGAGGACCTCGCCCAAACCGACGAGGTGGCCAGCGTCATACGCGGCGTCGGCCCCACCATCGTGGTGACACCACTCCTCGACGGGCCCCAGCTCAGCTCCAGGTGGGGAGCCCGTTACGCCGGGGTCCTGGCCGATGACCCCGGCTCGGCTGTGCTCACACTGACCTCGTTTGGCATGGCGCAGCGCTCCCGGCCACCCGGGCACGATCCGTCGCCCGTGGTCGCCCTTTGGAAGGGCCCCGGCCAGCACACGCGCGAGATTCCGCTCGACCGCGGCGCGCACGGCATCTTGCTGTCGGCAGCCGCCGGCCCCGCGGTCAGGCGCAGCTTCGACGGCCGCCGCCCCGGCCACGACGGCAGCGAATTCTCCGGCATGAGCGCCCGCCAGATCCGGGCATCCGACACCGGCACGCAGCCACCCCATGCAACAGCCGGCCCACCACCCCCGCCGATGCTGACAGCCGATGAACTCACGATCCTGACGTCATGGGCGGAAGCGATGGCCGAAGCGCTGGCGTTCGCGCCCAGGAGCATCGAGGCTCTGGCAGCCGACGCCCAACCAGGCGCTGGCTGGCGAGACGAACTTCGGGTCTGCGACCCATCCCCACCGCTGCGTCACGCCATCAACGGCATGGCCCAGACCGCCCGAACTGCCGTCGCTGCGGGCGGTGACCCACCACTGAATAACGCTCTGCTCGCGGCCGAAGACAGCCAACCGGACCAGTCGGCCCTCGACGGGCTGGCCCGCGCAGTGCTTCGATCAGCGCTCCAACAGCGCCAAACCCGGCAATCAGGCGAAAGTGCGTGTCGCCGCACAAAGACTGGTCACGTAGCGTGAACCCGGTGCTCCCACGTGCCACGTCGACCGGCTTATCGGCGGCAGCGACGGCCACCCTGTTGAGCGGGCCGGCCTGCATTCGCCAACACTGCATGGCACAAGGAAGTGGTCGCCACCGGCTGACGGAGGCCATCTGTCCGCCCAGGTCAGGTACAGTGGCGGCCGGTGGTGGATGACGCTGTGCAGTCCCCGAAAGCGGGCGAAGGCGCAAGACTTCCGTGGGTTCAAAGCCCACCTCCACCGCCGGCTTGGCATGCTTGGCACTTGTGTGCCTGCGCCTTAGGCCGCAATGCCAGCCCGGGGGCCCGAGCCCCGGACCCGCGCACAGTGGCTGCGGTTGGGCTGTTCCGGCTTCCCGCTGAGGGCGTGCGCGAGCGTATCCGTCGTGCGGGAGAGCCTGACCAGGAGAGTTCGTTGCTAGAGCCGCAGAGCACGGCGCTGTTCCTCCTCCTGATGGTGCTGTTCTGCGCCCTGCTCGCCTTGGTGGCACTCGCCAGGCAGCCGGCCGTCCGCGTGCTCGCCGCGTCGCTGGCGTTCGTTCCCGCGATGCTGTTCGGCGTGGCAGCGGTCAACAAGTACTACGACTACTACCAGACCTGGGGGTCGGTGGCCGCCGACCTCAGCGCCCAGGGCGTCAGCAACGTGCCGCAGATACCCACCGGCGACACGGGCCAGCAGCTGGCGAAGGTTCTCGGCAAGGTGACCGGGAGCAAGGCCGCCGCCAGGGACGGCGAAACCGTCCGGCTCACGGTGACCGGCCAGTTCAGCCACCTGACCCGGGCCGTCCTGGTCTACCTGCCACCGCAGTACTTCCAGCCGGGCTACGCGCACCGGCGCTTCCCGGCGATCGAGCTCATCACCGGCTTCCCCGGCCAGCCGCAGGACTGGATCAACGTGGTGGGCATCACCCAGACGTACCTGACGCTGCTGCACGACGGGGTCGTCAAGCCGGCCGTCCTGGTCATGCCCAACGCGAACGGCGGCCCGCGCGTCTCCCTCCAGTGCCTCAACGTGCGGCACGGCCCGCAGGACGCCACGTTCCTCGCCGAGGATGTGCCGAGCGCGCTGTCACACGCGCTCCGGGTTGTCCCGTCCGGGCCGGCCTGGGGCATCGCCGGGTACTCCGAAGGCGGCTACTGCGCGGCCAACCTGGCGCTGGTGTACCCGGCCAGGTACGGGTACTCCGGCGTGCTCAGCGGGTACTTCATGCCGCTGCCCGATCAGCTGGGGAACCCGTTGCGCACGATCAACCCGTTCGGCCGCAACAGGAAGGACCGCCAGAAGAACACGCCGATCGACCGGGTGCGGGCGCTGCCGCTCAACGTGCGGATCCCCCAGTTCTGGCTCGGGGCCGGGAGTGCCTGGCACACGGATGTGATCGCGGCGCAGGGCTTCCAGCGGCTGCTGCTGCCCCGGCAGCCGAGTGTCACGCTGGACATCGAGCCCGGCGGCAGCCACAACATGGCCACCTGGCGGGCCCTGGTCCCCCCGTTGCTCGAATGGATGACCCCGCGGCTGGTCTTCGCGCAACTGCACCCGCAGCTGTTCCACCCCAGGCATGCCCGGCCCCACACCGGGAACGTGCGGCCGACCCCGCCTGCGCCCAGCCCGGGAGCCACGCCATCTCCCCTGGTCCACCGCAAGCACGCGCGGTCCCGGACCAGGGCTGCCCGGCGCCAGCGTTGAGAAAAGCAATCACGGGCCGGGCCGGAACGCTGTCACCCGCGCGGGGCCGGCGTGAGACGAGGTGAACCCCACCTACGACCCGGCGGGCACGCAGATCGCCCGCTACGTGGAGACCGTGACCCGCAATCTGGGCGCCGCCCTGCGCTACCGAACTACTGGGTGATCCAGCGCTCGGTCTGCTCCTGCCAGGTCGGGGGCGTGCCGGGCAGCGGGGTGTGCTGGCCGGAGCGCAGCCCGTCGATGATCACCGCCAGGTGCCGCTGCCGGAGTTCGGCGCTGCGGCTGGCGCCACCGAGCTTGACGTCGGCCAGGAACTCGAGCAGGTACTCGACGTCCAGGTAGGTGATGTCGTCGCGGAGCATGCCGCTGCCCCTGGCCCGCTCGAACAGCTCCATGCTCAGCGACCGCATCTGTTCGGCCAGGGCGAACTGCTCCTCGCTGGGCGCGAACGTCCCGGCGAGCCGGGTGGTGAGGCCGTGCGTGTTCGCGGCCACGATGCGGCGCAGGAAGCCGGCAAAGGCCGCCCAGGGCTCATCCCCGGAGTCCAGCGCCCGCCTGATCTCGGCCAGGTAGGTCTCCTGCCCGTTCCGGCACAGGGTGCGCAGCAGATCCTCCTTGCCCGCGTAGCGGTGGTACAGCGCGCCGATGCCGACCCCGGCCCGCTCGGCCACCGCGGAGATCGGGGCCGTGGGGTCGGCGAGGAACACCTCCCGGGCCGCTTGCAGGATCAGCTCGTCGTTCTGCGCCGCCTGGGCCTGACGGCCCCGGAGCTTGACCGTGCGGCCGGCCGCAGCCCCGCCACCTGGTGCTTCGCTGCCGTGTTGCGCGGCGGCATCGCTCGCCATCCGTCCTCATTTCTACTTGAACAGATCGTTCCGTTCAGTGTATGCTTGAACGGAACAGTTCGTTCAGATTAGTAAGCCGTGGAGGACTTGGCAATGACCAGCCAGACCAGCCCCAGCAACCCAGGCCCCGCAACCGCTGAGATCGAGGAGTTCCGGATCGACATCCCGCAGACGGACCTGGACGATCTGGCCGCCCGCCTGGCCAGGACCCGGTGGCCCGCCAGCCTGCCCGGCAGCGGATGGAAGCGCGGCGTCCCGGTCGGCTACCTGCGCGACCTCGCCGAGTACTGGCGCGACGGCTTCGACTGGCGGGCGGCCGAGGCGCGGCTGAACGCCTACCCGCAGTACACGACCGTGATCGACGGTCAGCGGATCCACTTCCTGCACGTGAAGTCGCCCGAGCCGGACGCCACCCCGCTGCTGCTCATCCACGGCTGGCCCGGCTCGGTCGTGGAATTCCTGCGCGTCATCGGCCCGCTCAGCGACCCGCGCGGGCACGGCGACGCCAATGCCCCGGCGTTCGACCTGGTCATCCCCTCGCTGCCCGGTTTCGGCTTCTCCGGTCCGGTCACCGAGCCCGGCTGGACCAGCCGCCGGATGGCGCGGGCGTTCGCGGAGCTCATGCGCCGGCTCGGGTACCAGCGCTACGGCGCCCAGGGCGGGGACTTCGGCGCCTTCGTCGCCCCCGACCTCGGCCGCGTCGACGCCGAGCACGTGATCGGCGTCCACGTCAACGCGGCCACCATGGGGTTCATCCCGTTCGGCGACGTACCCGAGGAGGACCAGGCGACCTTCACCCCCATGGAGAAGGAGCGCTTGCAGCGGATGCAGAGCTTCCTGTCCGAGGGCAACGGCTACTTCCAGATCCAGGGCACCCGGCCCCAGACGCTGTCCTACGGGCTGACCGACTCACCGGCCGGCCAGCTCGCCTGGATCGTGGAGAAGTTCAAGGAGTGGACCAACTCCGGCCACGAACTGCCCGAGGATGCCATCTCGCGGGATGAGATCCTCACCGACGTCAGCGTGTACTGGTTCACCGGGACCGCGGGCTCCTCGGCGAACATCTACTACGAGTCCATGCACGGGGGCGAGTTCCCGGTCCCGTCCGGGGTGCCGACCGGCGTGGCCGTCTTCGCCGAGGACATCGCCATCCGCCGCTACGCGGAGCGGGTCAACAACGTCGTGCACTGGAGCGACTTCGAGACCGGCGGTCACTTCGCCGCGCTGGAAACCCCGGACCTGCTGGTTGGAGACGTCCGCGCCTTCTTCGCCGCGCTGCCAGCCCCGGCGGCCTGATTCCGGGAGCCCGCGGCGCCGGGCTTACGGCAAGCAGCGCAAAACAGCGCTCCCGGCCGGTGAGACCGGCCGGGAGCGCTGTGCGGACGGCCCGCCCAGGGACCGTCTGCAACGGGCTGCCCCGCCTAGGTCAGCCCGCGGCTGAGGTCTTGGGATGGTTCGCGGGCCGGAGCGGGGTCACGGGCAACCCGGAGATCACGTAGGGACCCGCGCACGTCCCGGCCGGGGCCAGGGTCGCCTGCGGGGTCGGGGTCTGCTGCGGGCTTGGGGTCGTGCGTGGGCTGGGCGTCGCGTGTGCCTTGGGGGTTGGGTCCGGGCTTGGCGTCGCGTGTGGCTTCGGCGTCGGGTCCGGGCTGGGGGTCGCGTGCGCCTTGGCGGTTGGGTCGGGGCTTGGCGTGGCGTGTGGCTTGGGGGTTGGGTCCGGGCTGGGCGTGGCGTGCAGGCTCCTGATGCAGGTCACCCGCGGCCCCGGGAGGTGACCCGCCGGCACGGCCCGGGCCTTGGTGCAGCTCGCGTGCGCATTGGCCGCGGCGAACGCCCAGACAATGCTGAGGTGGAGCGGGTGGGTGCGGTCGGCCGACCCGCCGAGCACGAACGAGGTGTGCGCGGGCAGCAGGGTCGGGCGGATCGTCCACGCGTGCCACGTCCCCGTGCTGAACCGTGGCAGCTGCTTTACCCGGGGAAACGGCTTGTACCGCACGACGATTTGCTTCACCGAGAATTGCTTCGCCGGCACGGGCCGTACCGGCTCCCGGCAGTTCTCCCCCGAGAGCACCTGCGTGGGAACGCCCGCTTCGGTCAGCACGTTCTGGAGCCGGACGGGGTCGGGGACCGCCTTGACCATGACCGTGACCGTGCCGTGCTGGCCGGTGTTCACCGACCAGTCCGCCTCGTTCACGTGCACCTGCTCGTACCCGGTAGCGGCGCCGGGCGGCAGCGCCAGCGCGAGCGCCATCGCCGCGCTGGCGGCGGTCACGCCGGCCAGGCCCCGCAGCAGCCGCCGTCGCAGGCGCAGGGTCCGGCCCCGGGCCATGACCGCCTCGGCCGCCCGGTCCATGTGTACCCCGGCCAGGCTGGCTCCCTCGGCGCGGAGGGACTCCCGCACCTCGCCGAGCACGTTGTCGTCATTCATGTGGTGACCTCCCGTCACGTTCATCGGGCTGCCCACCTCCGTTGCACGCCGTGACCTACCGGCTCGGGATCAGGCACGGGCCCCCGGTCCCGGGCACCTCCCCCCGGCGGCCGGAACTCGCTTCGCATGGCCGCGAGCCCCCGGTGCAGGTGAGCCCGGACGGTCCCCGGCGAGATACCGAGAACCCGCGCGGTGGTCTCGGTATCCAGGTCAAGGAGCACGCGCAGGGTGATCACCTCGCGCTGCCGCGCCGGCAGCCGCCGCAGCGCCGTGGTCATCGGGCGGTTCAGGCCGGTGCCGGGATCGGTCGGCGCCACCAGGTCGTGACCGTCCAGGCCCACCTCGCGGCGGCGGCGGCGCCACCAGGACACGTTCAGGTTCAGGGCGGCGCGCACCACCCAGGCCCGCGGCGCCGGGTGCTGGCGCACCTTCCGCCACGACGCCCAGGCCCGGCTGAAGCCCTCCGCCACCAGGTCCTCGGCCAGCGTCTGGTCGCCGACGTTGACCAGAACGATCCGCAAGCAGTCATCACGTGCGGACCGGTAGAACTCCGCGAACTCCGCCTGTTGCTGCTCCACGTGCCATGAACGTTCGGCCGGGCTGGTTCGTTTACCGTTCCCGGCGCAAAACGCCCAGCGTCCCGAAATCCGCGCGGTGCCCCGCCGCGGCCGTCAGTACGCCATCCAGCCGCCGTCGACCATCAGGTTCACGCCGCTGATGTAAGTAGCCTGGTCGGACGCGAGGAAGGCGACCGCGGCCGCGACGTCAGCCGGCTCGCCGAGGCGCCCGAACGGGGTGCGCGACCGCACGTAGGCGGCGGAATCCGGGTCGGCGGCCAGGTCCCCGGCCGCCCCGGTAAGGATCTTGCCAGGTGCCACCGCGTTGCACATGATCCCGTCGCGCCCGTGCTCGACCGCGATCTGCCGGGTCAGCTGCACCAGGCCGCCCTTGCCGACCGCGTAGGCGAAGTGGCCCGGCACCCCCACCATGCCATGTTGCGAGGTGATGTTCACGATGCGGCCGCGCACCTCACCGCGGGGCTCCTGGCTGAGCATCTGCCGGACCGCGGCCTGGCAGAGAATGAACGGCCCGCGCAGGTTGACCGCCATCATCGCGTCCCAGTCGGCGTCGAGCGTGGCGAGCAGTGGCTTGGAGTGCCGCCCGGCCAGCACCGCGTTGTTCACCAGGACGTCCAGCCGCCCGTAACGCCCGGCCGCAAGCTCGACCAGGCGCTCGCAGTCCGGCCGGGAGGACACATCTGTCTGGATGAACTCGCCGGCCCCGCCGGCGGCGGCGATCACCTGGTCGGTGGGCACGCCGCCGGTCAGCGGCTCGCGGCGGACGTCGGCCAGCAACACGGCGAAGCCGCCGGTGGCCAGCTGCTCCGCGATCGCCCTCCCGATGCCGGACGACGACCCGGTGACGATGGCGCAACCCGCGGTGTTCATCGCCGACCACCTCCGTGGTCTGAACGTACCGGGCTTGCGGCAGCGGGAGTTGCTCGGCTGGACTATGCCATGTGACTAATGTGACGCCGGGCCACGCGGCCAACCGTGGAACAGAGCACGATGACGGTGCCGTCGCCCGCTGGGCGCGGGAGAACCCGAAGTCCGCGGCGTACAACGACCGGGCGCGACGGCTGATGCCGGGCGGCGTCACGCACGACATCCGGATGACCGAGCCGTTCCCGCTCGCGGTCGCCCGGGCCGAGGGCGCCCGCAAGTGGGACCTCGACGGCCACGAGCTCATCTGCTACGCGATGGGCCACGGGGCGCTGCTGCTGGGGCACAGCCACCCCGAGGTGGTGGCCGCGGTCCGGGCGCAGGCGGGGAAGTTCTTCCTGCCCGGCGCCTGCCACGAACTGGAGGGCGACTGGGCCGAGCTGGTGATCCGGCTGGTCCCCTCCGCCGAGCTGATGTGCTTCACCGCGAGCGGGACCGAGGCGACGCTGCTGGCGCTGCGGGTGGCCCGCGCGGCCACCGGGCGCGACCGGATCATCAAGCTGGCCGGGCACTTCCACGGCTGGCACGACCAGGTGGCCGTGGGCGCCGACGCCCCGTACGACCAGCCGGACACGGCGGGACTGCCCCGCGCGATCGCCGGCACGGTGACCGTTGTTCCGGCCGATCCGCAGGCACTCGCGGCGGCGCTGGACGCCGGGGACGTCGCCGCGGTGATCCTGGAGCCGTCGGGAGCCGCATGGGGCACCGTGCCGCTGCCCGAGGGCTTCCTCGCCGACGCCCGCCGGCTCACCGAGGCGGCCGGTGCGCTGCTGGTGTTCGACGAGGTCGTGACCGGCTTTCGCTGGGCGCCCGGCGGCGTCCAGGAGGCCGCCGGGGTCCGTCCCGACCTCACCGCGCTGGGCAAGATCCTGGCCGGCGGCATGCCGGGCGGCGCGGTGGGCGGCCGCGCCGACCTCATGGCGCACATCGGGGGGCCGCAGTACGGCGCGGGCCGGGTGGCGCACCCCGGCACGCACAACGCGCACGCGGTGTCCGCCGCCGCCGGCATCACCACGCTCGGCCTGGCCGCGTCGGGCGAGCTCCAGGCCCGGACGGACCGGCTGGCCGCGACGCTGCGGGAGGCGCTCAACGAGGCGTTCGGCAAGGCCGGGGTGACCGGCTGCGCCTACGGCACCAGCTCGACGTTCCATCTGCTGTTCGGGCACGGCGATCCCGGCGGGCTTGACGTCGCGACGCTGAAGGGCGGCGTGCCCGGCACGCTGTCGCCCGCGCTGCACTGCGCGATGCTCAGCCGCGGGGTGCACCTGTTCCACGGCTCGGGCTTCCTGAGCAGCGCGCATGGTGAGCGGGAGGTGGAGCAGACGGCCAGCGCCTTCGCGGCAACGCTCGAAGAGCTGCAACTAGAGGGACTGTTGTGAACCCCGGGGAAAACGTGGCGATGGGCGAGGGGGCGCTTGACCTCACCGGCGGGCGGGTGCTCGACCCGGGGCAGGGGATCGACGCGACGGCGACGGTCCACGTGGCCGACGGCGTCATCGGCGGCGTGGACCCGGTCCCGGAAGCCGGCCCGGTCCCAGGCGAACCCGGCCGCCGGCGCACGGTCGACGCCGCGGGGCTGCTGGTTACCCCGGGCCTGGTGGACCTGCACACGCACCTGTACCCCGGCGTGTCCCACTACGGCATCGAGCCGGACGTCCACTGCGCCGGCCGCGGCGTGACCACCGCGGTGGACGCGGGATCGGCCGGCGCGCAGACCTTCCCCGGGCTGCGCCGGTACGTCATCGAGCGGTCGCGGACCCGGATCTTCGCCTTCCTCAACATCGCCGTCGAAGGCATGATCAGCAGCCTGGTCGGCGAGCTGGAGGACATCCGCTGGGGGTCGCCGGAGCAGGCCATGGCGCGGGCGCGGGAGAACCCGGACCTGATCGTCGGGATCAAGGTCCGGCTGGGCTACCAGATGGTCGGCAACGACCCCGGGCCCGCGCTCCGGCTGGCCCGCGAGGCCGCCGACGGGCTCGGCCTGCCGCTCATGGTGCACGTCATCGACATCCGGCCGTCCCTCGACTGGCTGATGCCTTACCTCGGCCGGGGAGACGTCGTGACGCACTGCTTCCACGGCAACGAGGGCGGCATCCTCGACGCGGCTGGCCGAGTGCTGCCCTCGGCGGTTCGCGCCAGGGAGCGGGGCGTGCTGTTCGACATCGGGCACGGGATAGGCAGCTTCGCCTACCGCGTCGCGCGGGCCGCGCTGGCCCAGGACTTCCCCCCGGACACGATCTCCAGCGACCTGCACGCGCACAACGTCGACGGGCCCGTGTTCGATCAGGCGACGACGCTGTCCAAGCTGCTCCACCTCGGGATGCCGCTCGCGGACGTCATCCGGGCCACGACGGCGGCCCCGGCCGCGGCGGTGCGCCGGGAGGGCCGGATCGGTGCGCTGGCCACCGGCCGGGAGGCGGACCTGTCGGTCTTCGAGCTGCGGGACGGGCACTGGCCGCTGCCCGACGCGGCGGGCGCCACCGAGGTCGTCGAGCGGCTGCTCATCCCGAGGATGGTGATCAGGGCTGGTGAGCTCCGCGACGTGACGGAGCCCGCCTTTCTGAGCACCACGGCGCGCGGCACCGATGCGGCCGACCAGTGAGGCGCCCTCGGCCACCCCCTGGACCCCGGCCAGCCTCCCGCTCCGCCCATTGGCGCGCCTCCGGCACGACCATGCGCGGCGCCCGCGAGGGAGGCAATCAGTTGAGCATCACGGCGGTCACCGGCGGCACCGTGGTCACGCCCGGCGGCCTCGTGCGTGCCGACGTGCACATCCGCGACGGCAAGGTCGCGGCGGGCGCTGCCGCGGGCGGCGAGCACCTGGACGCCACGGGGTGCTACGTGCTGCCCGGCGGCGTCGACCCGCACTGTCATCTGATGCCGGACGTCGGCCCGGCCACGGCGGCCGCGGCCCGGGGCGGAACGACCACGGTGCTCTCGTTCACCGGCCCCGCGGCCGGCGAACGGGACGTGGACGCGCTGCTGCGCAACCGGGCGGAGCTGGACCTCTACCCGGCCGTGGTCGACGTCGGCCTGCACGCGGCGATCTACGATCCGGAACATCTCAGCTACGACGATCTCGTGGCGGTGCGGCGGGCCGGGGCCGCGGCCATCAAGATCTTCCTCGCCTACCCGGAACTCGGCATCATGTGCTCGACCCGGCGGCTGTACGAGCTGATGTCGGCCGCGGCCGGGCTCGGCCTGCTGGTGCAGGTCCACTGCGAGAACGCGCCGCTGATCGAGGCGCTGGAGGCCGGCGCCGTCCGCGCCGGGGCCCCGCGGCCCGGCGCCCGGATCTTCGCCGACACCCGGCCGCCCGAGGTCGAGGAGGAGGCGGTGGCGCGCACCCTCGCGGCCGCCTCGCTGGCGGGCGCGGCCTGCTACCTCGTACACCTGTCCACAGCGGGAGCGCTGGACCAGGTGCGGCTGGCGCGCCGCCGCGGCGGCCCCCGGGTCTTCGCCGAGGTCTGCACGCACCACCTGGTGCTCGACGACGCCAGGTACGCGGGCGCGGACGCCGGGCGGTACCTGGTCGCGCCGCCGCTGCGGGCGCACGGTCACGTCGAGGCGCTGTGGGATGGGGTGGCCGACGGAACGGTCGACACGCTCGGGTCCGACCACTGCCAGGTCAAGTCCGCGACCACGGGGACCCTGGCCGAGACCGGCCACCACTACTGGTACGGGCTGGCCGGGGCCGGGCCCCGGCTGCCGGTGCTGCTGTCCGCCGCGGCGGACCGGGGGCTGCCCATCGAGCACGTGGTGCGGCTCGCGGCGGAGAATCCAGCGCGGGCCTTCGGCCATTTCCCGGCAAAGGGCGCGCTTGTCCCCGGGGCCGACGCCGACATCGTGATCTTCGACCCGCATGGCAGCACCGTGCTGCCGGGCGACGGGTTCGGCGACGGGACCGGCGACAGCGTCTACGCCGGCCGGGCCGTGCGTGGCCAGGTCCGCGACGTGCTGCTGCGCGGCCGGCTCATCGTGTCCGGCGGGACGGTCGCCAATCAGAGTCACGGCCGTTATCTGCCAGTGCTAGATGTGCCGGGAGATGCACGCTAATCTCCCCAGAAAGGCGGCAAATGCGGGCGGTGTAAGCACGCGTGGCGACAACTACTGTCCCGGCAGCGCCAGCGGTCTCCCGCCGGGACGCCCACCCCGTCCTGGATCTGGTCGGCCGCCGCCTGGTCATCGGCATCCTGACGCTGCTCGTGGTCTCCTTGATCGTCTTCCTCGCGACCCAGGTCCTGCCGGGCAACGCCGCCTACGCCGTCCTCGGCCGGTCGGCGAACCCGGCCCGGCTGCACGCGACCGAGCGGCAACTGCACCTGAACCGCGGCCTGGCCGATCAGTACTGGATCTGGCTGTCCGGGCTGTTCACCGGCAAGCTGGGCGCGTCGCTCGCCAACGGCCAGCCGGTGTGGGGCCTGGTCAAGCCGCGCCTGATCAACTCCGCCGTGCTTGTCTTCGTCACCGGGCTGATCGGCGCCATGGCCGGCGTCACGCTCGGCGCCGTGGCCGCGCTGCGCAAGGACAGCTGGTTCGACCACGTCACCTCGGTCGCCGCGCTGGCCGTGACGTCCCTGCCGGAGTTCGTGGTCGCGATCGGCCTGATCATCGTGCTGTCCACGGTGGTCTGGCACGTGCTGCCGGCCGTGTCGCTGCTGCCCCCTGGCACCTACGCGTGGAGCCAGCCCAAGCTGCTGATCCTGCCGGCCGCCACCCTGGCGATCGTCATCATCCCGTACATATTCCGGATGATGCGCGCCGCGATGATCGAGGCGCTGGAGTCGGACTACGTGGAAATGGCGCGGCTGAAGGGGGTCCCGGAACGGCGGATCGTGCTGCGGCACGCGCTGCCCAACGCCATCGCGCCGACCATTCAGGTCATCGGCCTCAACTTTCTTTACCTGGCCGGCGGGGTGGTCGTGGTCGAGTTCGTGTTCAACTACCCCGGCATCGGCCAGGGGCTCGTGTTCGCCGTAGCCAACCGGGACATCCCGGTGATCCAGTTCATCGTGGTGGTGCTCGCCGCGTTCTACGTCTGCATGAACATCCTGACCGACGTCATCGCGCTGCTCGCCACGCCGCGGCGCAGGATCGCCAGCCGGTAATGGCCGTCGCCGCGCCCCAGACGCCCGCCGTGGCGGCCGCACGCCCCCGGCGGCTGGACCGCCATCCGTGGCTGTCGGTGCTGTGGACGGCGGCGCGCACGCCTCGCGGCGCGGTCGGCCTCACGCTGGCCGGCCTGATCCTGCTCATCGCCGTCGTAGGCCCCTTCGTGGCGGCCAAGTCCCCCGACGCGCTGCTGACGCTGCCGTTCGCCAAGCCCTCGGGCGAGTTCCCGCTGGGCGGCGACTTCCTCGGCCGGGACGTGCTGTCCCGGGTGCTGAACGGCGGGTGGGAGCTGCTGCTGATGGCCGCGGCCGCCACCGTGCTCGGCGTCGCCACCGGCGCCGCGGCCGGGATGTCGGCCGCGTACCTGCGCGGGGCGTCCGACGGGTTCATCATGCGCACGGTCGACGTGATCCTCGCGTTCCCGCAGCTTGTCTTCGCCCTGCTGCTGGTCAGCCTGCTCGGCCCGAAGCTGTGGCTGATCGTGCTCGCGGTCGGCCTATCGCACGCGCCCCAGGTCGCCCGGGTGATCCGGTCGGCGACCCTGGACGTCTCCGAACGGGACTACGTCAAGGTCGCCGAGCTCCAGGGCATGCGGCCGGCGAAGGTGATGCGCCGGGAGATCCTGCCGAACCTCATCAGCCCGCTCATGGTCGAGGCGGGCCTGCGGCTCACCTACTCCATCGTGATCATGGCGGGGCTGTCGTTCCTCGGCTTCGGGCAGCAGCCACCCGCCGCCAACTGGGGCCTGATGATCAACGAGAACCGCAGCGGCCTGCCGCTCAACCCGTGGGCGGTGATCGTCCCCGCCGCGCTGATCGCCCTGCTCACGATCGGCACCAACACGTTCACCGACGCCATCGCGCGGGTGGCCATCGGCGTCGACCGGCGGCCCGAGGAGGCGGCCCTGCTGGACGAGCTGACCCCGAGGCAGGCCCGATGAGCGGCGCCCAGCCTTCCGGCGCGGCGCCGACGCCGGCCATCGGCGCGCAGGTGCGGCTGGAGGTCAGGGACCTCGAAGTCGGCATCGGGGTGGCCGGCCCCGACGTCGTCAGCGAGATCGGTTTCGAGGTGCCGGCTGGGGAGGTGCTCGGCCTGGTCGGTGAGTCGGGGTCGGGCAAGACCACGGTTGCGCTGGCGCTGCTCGGCCACGCGCGCCGCGGGCTGCGCATCCGCGGCGGCGAGGTCCTCCTCGACGGCGCCGACCTGCTCCGGCTGAGCCCGGCCGAACTGCGCGCGGGGCGCGGCGCCAAGGTCGCCTACGTCCCCCAGGATCCGTCCGCCGCGCTCAACCCGGCGCAGCGGGTGGGCACGCAACTGCGGGAGGTTCTGGAGGTGCACCCGGGCGTGGCCGGCGACCCGGCCGGCCGGGTGCGCGAGGTGATGCGGGAGGCCCGCCTCGACGCCACGCCCGAGATGCTGCGCCGGTATCCACACCAGCTATCCGGCGGGCAGCAGCAGCGGGTGAGCCTGGCCATGGCGTTCTGCTGCCGCCCGTCGCTGATCGTGCTCGACGAGCCGACCACCGGGCTTGACGTGTCCACCCAGCGCCACGTGCTGGAGACGGTGCGCAGCCTGTGCCGCTCGTACGGGGTGGCGGCGGTGTACGTCAGCCACGACCTTGCCGTGGTCGGTGGCCTGGTCAGCGACGTAGCGGTCATGTACGCGGGGCGGATCGTCGAGCTTGGGCCCACCGCCAAGGTGTTCGGCGAGCCGCTGCACCCCTACACGCGCGGGCTGCTCGCGGCCGTGCCGTCGCCGTTGCGCGCCGAGGTGCTCACCGGGATCGAGGGCCGGCCGCCGCGGCCCGGGCGGCGCGGGCCGGGCTGCTCGTTCGCCGCGCGCTGCGGCTTCGCAACCGCCGACTGCCGGGCGCGGCCACCGGCGCCAGCCCTCGTTGACGGGCGCGCCGTGCGGTGCATCCGGGTGACCGAGATCGCCGCGGCGAACACGCTGCGGCAGTCGGTGGTGACCGGCCCCGCCGCCGAGGCCCCCGCGGCGCTGTCGCTGCGCGGGGTGACGGCCGGGTACGGGCGCACCCAGGTGCTGTCCGGCGTCGACCTCGACGTGCCGCCGCAGGCCTGCGTCGCGGTCGTCGGCGAGTCCGGCTCCGGCAAGACGACGCTGGCCCGGTGCATCGTTGGCCTGCATGACAACTGGACCGGTGAGATCAGCTTCGGCGGCACGCGGCTGGCCCGCGGCGCCCGCGACCGGCCCAAGGACGTGCTGCGCCGGGTCCAGTACATCTTCCAGAACCCCTACACCTCGCTCAACCCGCGCAGGACCGTCGGCCAGATCGTCGCCCAGCCGCTGGAGGAGTTCGGCGGGCTGCCGTTCCGGGAGCGCTCCGAGCGCGCCGCCGCGGTGCTGGAGGACGTGGGGCTCGGCGCCGGGTTCGCGGGCCGCTACCCCGACCAGCTATCCGGCGGGGAGCGGCAGCGGGTCGCCATCGCCCGGGCCCTGGTGGCCGAGCCCGACCTGCTGATCTGCGACGAGGTGACCTCGGCGCTGGACGTGTCGGTGCAGGCGGTCATCATCGAGGAGTTGCGGCGGCTACAGAGCGAGCGTCAGCTCGCCATGATCTTCATCACGCACAACCTGGCCCTGGTCCGGTGCATCGCCCAGTCCGCCGTGGTGCTCCGCGACGGCGCGGTGGTCGAGTCGGGCCCGGTCGAGCGGATACTCGAGCACCCGGAGAACCCGTACACGATCCGGCTGATGGCCGACGTACCGAAGCTCGGCCCGTAACCCGTTGGTCCCTTGTACGCGCCAAGTTCCAAGCTGCCGTGGAAGCCGGCCGTCGCGTCAACCCAGAAAACCTATACGGACTTCGTCCGCCTTGATATCCGACGGGTCGCGCAGCAGAATCTGCTCCATCAGCAGGATCGACACCTGGTATGCAAGATCACTGTAACGGGTGGAGTTGACGGCGGGATTGTGTTCGCCATGGAGCAGATCCGGAAAGTCGTCGGCGTCGATGACAGCCTTAACGACCCTGCCACCACCACTGAAGCTGGCCACGGCGCGACGCCGGCCGGCATCTGGCTCAAAGGCTAGCGACTCAAGCCGCCACTTACCGGTGAATGGCTCTCGCGATTGCACAACCTTTCCGGCACTATCATAATATGAACGGGAAGCCCCGGAGCTGAGGATCTCAGTCAGTTCCCGGATAAATTGGGGCGGAAATTCAACCGGTGATGCCAATATAAGCTCTTCCCGTCGATCGTGGGCAAGGGCCTTTGACTGTCTTCGGTGACGAGCCGAAGGCGGTGATGATTCTTGCGCCCTTGTCGCCGGAGGTCGTTACGTTGAACGTCCAGATTATGTGGTGGTCGGGGAAGCATTGGTAGATGGGGCCGGAACGGGTATAAGTATCGTTGCTTTCGCGGAAGGTTATCGATGCCGGAGTGTGCTGCGTCTGAGTGATCGAGAAGTTGAACGCTCCCCAGCCGCCGAAGTACTGGCCGATATGAGGCTCGAGATGACGAAAACCGAAACCCTTGGAGCCCGGAATACCGCAGTACAGCGTCGATGTGCGGTACTTGTGGGAGCCGACCGGAGCGCGCTCCATTTTGTAGGTGGCGACCACGTGCGTTTCGCTGACGCCACTGCCGCAGTGCGGATAGCGTACAGTTGCGGCTGCCCCCGCGGCACCAGCCGGCAGAAGAAACGCGCATATAACAGCGGGTACTAGTACTAACGCCCACCGCAGAATCATCGCCCGGTACATTGCGGCATCCCCTTCTCTGCCGGCCAGAATACTCCCGTAAATAGAGCGCCTGCTGCTCTCATTTTTAATAACGATCCTGTCACTTACGGCCAACTGTGTCAACGCGGTTCGGCGCCCGTGTCAAGATCATTGACAATGGTTGGCAAGGATCTGGCTGCCCTGGGACGGGTTGCCGGGATCGCGCTGCGGTGCGACGCACCGGACGGCACGGAATGACTGGACCGGTGCACGCTTCCTTTGCCCGGCCGGCCCGGCGGCAAGAGGTTACCTCAGCACGGCCCGCGCTCAGCGCGGGGGATACGCCGCGGCCCAGAACTCGGCTATGTCGATCCGGCGCATGAACGCGACGTCGTCCTGTGCCGCCGCGTAGTCGATGAAGTCGCGCAGCGCCGAGGCGCGCCCCGGCTGCCCGCTCCACCGGGTGTGCACCCCGACCGACATCAGCCGGCCGCCGAGGCCCGCCCGCGCCTCCTCGACCAGATAGTCCAGGCCGAGCTTGAGACCCTCGAAGAAGTGCCGCGGCGTGGCGTACGTGGGCGCGATCAGGTACCGGTTGTCGTTGTGCACCTTGGTGTAGGGCACCACGAGGAAGGGCCGGCCGAGCGTCGTCACCCAGTACGGCACCTCGTCGTTGTTGGCGTCGGAGTCATACAGGAAGCCGCCCTCCTCGACGAGCAGTTCCCTGGTGTTCACGGTCGGGAATGAGCGGACCATCCAGCCCCGGACCCGCTGGCCGGTCGTCCGCTGGATCGACTCGACCGCCATGGCGATCTCCGCGCGCTCCTGTCCCCTGGTCAGCGACTTGTCCGGGCCCGCGTCCGGCCCGTACCAGTGATAGCCGTGCCCCAGCACGTCGTGGTCGCGCTCGCGCAGCCAGGCGCACAGCGGCGGGTTGCGCTCCAGGGCCAGCGCGCAGGCGTTGAACGTGGCCGGGATCTGGTACCGGTCGATCATGCGGCAGATCCGCCAGACCCCGACCCGGCTGCCGTATTCGAAGTGCGTTTCCGTGCCGAGGTCGCGGATCTCCGGCCCGTACTGATACGAATACTCGCCCCAGGAGTCGTTGACCCCGTCGTCGCGCAGCGAGTACTCGCCGCCCTCCTCGTAGTTCACCACCAGGTTGATAGCCACCAGCGCGCCGCCCGGCCAGCGGACGTCGGGCGGCTGCGGGCCGTAGCCGACGAAGTCGCGCTCGGGACCTGCGTGCGTATCACTCATGACATGCTCCCTGGCATCGATGGGCCAGGCCTGGCCCGGGCACGGCCGGCGCCCATGTTGGCGAACGGTGGCCGGCGCCCGCCCCGGCGAACCCGGCCTATGCTCGGCTTATGGGTGTGGCGTTTGTAGCACATTGCCTGCTTAACCAGAACTCCAAGGTGGGTGACGGGGCGCACTGCGCCGGGATCTACTCCCCGGTGATCGGCGCGCTGCGGGACAAGGGCTGGCGGATCGAGCAGATGCCCTGCCCGGAACTCGCCTTCACCGGGCTGAACCGGTTCTGGGCGGTCAAGGAACAGCTTGACACGGCCGCCTACCGGCGGCACTGCGCGCGGCTCGCCGAGGCCGTGGCCGCGGCGATCAGCGTGCGGGTCGGCCAGGGCGAGGACGTGGTGCTGGTCGGCGTCGAGGGCAGCCCGTCGATGGGCGTGACGATCACCAGCTCCGACCCGCTGCGCGGCGGCCGGCCCGAGTGGCCCGACGGCACCGCCGAGCACACCGGCGGCGAAGGGATCTTCGTCGAGGAGATCCGCGCGGCGCTCGCCCGGCGCGGGATCAACTACCCCCGGGTCGCGGGCGAGACCCACGCGCTGGCGGACCACGACGAAGCCACGCAGCGCGCCGGGATCGAGTCCGTGCTGGACAGCGGCCAAGGCCCCAGTGACGCAGTCACGGGGGCCGCTAGGCCAGCGGGGGGGCCAGGGCCGTCGGGGTCTGGGGTGTCCCCGGAGGGCGGAGTGTCCCCCCGGGCCAGCATATGAAGCCCGATGCGCGCTCGTTCCGGATCGCGCTGGTCGCGGACCGGTACGTGAACCCGCCGCCGGGCGGGCCCGACGCGGTCGACGCGGTCGCGGCGGCGGCCGAGGCGGGCTGGGGGGTCATGCAGCTGCCCCCGGACGACTACCCTGCCGAGGTCACCGGGCCGCTGCTCGCGGAGGTGGCCGAGCAGGTGGAGGAGTTCTCGCGGCACGGTTACGCGTTCGTGCTGGTCGGTGGGCACCCGGGCCTGGCCGGGGCGCTGGCCCGGGTAGGCGTCCCGGTCCCGGAGCTGATCACCCCGGCGACCTCCGTTGAGCTGCTTGAATTCCTCAACGGGCGCCCGGCGCCGGCCGCGGGCCGGGACCCCAGCCAGGCTCCTGGCTGAGCCGCCAGCCGCGCGGCCGCGCGGCCGCGCAGGCAAGCGGGCTAGAGCCGCCCGGGCAGCAGCGGCAGGCCGGGCGTGCCGGTGTGCACCCGCCAGAAGCTGCCGGTTCGCTCCGAGGCCTCGATGTCGGGCACCTTGGTGGCGGTCACGTACAGGACCGAGCCGTCGAAGATGCAGTTCGTGGCGTGCTCGCCGAGGTTGATCTCGGTCAGCACCGCGCCCTCGGGCGAGATCACGGTGACCCCGCCGGAGATCGTTGTGGCGACGAACAGCCGGCCGTCGGCGGCGAACGCCATGCCGTCGGGTACGTGCCCGTCGGAGAGCTGGCAGAACGTCTCCGGCTCGCCGCGGTCATTCATCCGGCAGACCCGGTGCACCGCGGACTCGGTCCAGTACAGCTGCCCGTTGGCGGCGAACGCGATCCCGTTGGGATACACGTTGGGCCGCTCGAACAGCATCTCGCCCTCGAAGTCGTGGCCGACCACGAACAGCCGGCCGGGCGAGCGGACGTCGAACCGGAAATCCTGTTCGGACCCCGACTCGGTGAAGTACAGGCGGCCGTCGGGCCCGAACGCCAGGTCGTTCGGGCCGTACAGCTTGTAGCCGTCGACGTCGGCGAACAGCAGCTCGACCGACCCGTCCGGGCTGACCCGCTGGATGCCGGACACGGCGCTGGTGTCGCCGCTGCCCGGGACGTTGCCGCCCTGGGTGACGTAGATGGCGCCGTCCGTGCCGAGCACCGTGCCCCAGGGCGAGCCGCCGGTCCTTGCGAACGTGGAGATTTCCCCGTCGTGGTAGGCGAGCAGCTCGCCGGTATTGCCGTCGCACAGGACGAGGCGGCCGTCGTCCAGCACCGCCGGGCCCTCCGGGAAGCCGAGCCCGGAGGCAAGCAGGTCCAATTCCACCTGATCAGGTCCTTTCGGTGGTCAGACGAACGAGAAGTGCTCGAAGTCGAAGTCGGACAGGGGCTGGCCCACCTTGGCGGCCGAGTAGCCGGTGATCTTGGTGCTGTAGGCGTCGAGCGCGTCGATGAACGCCGGGATGATGTACCCGCCCTGGGTGAAGTCGATCATCTGCATCTCGTGCTCGATGTTCTTGCGGGCCGCCGCGTCTGTCGTGGCGTTCGCCTGCTTGTACAGGCTGATGTACTGCGGGTTGTCCCAGTGCGTCTCGTTGAACGGGGACGTCGGCAGCATCGACTCGGCCACCTGGCCCAGGTACGGCGAGTAGTTGTAGAAGTCCTGCGAGAACGTCCAGTGCAGGTAGTTGGGCCCGAAGAACGTCGTCGGGTCGACGGTCTTCAGGTTGATGGTGACGCCCGCGGCCTTGGCCTGCTGTTGCAGCACGGTCGCCATCGCCACGGTGCCGGTGGTCACCGCGGAGGTGACGAGCTGGACGGTCAGGTTCTGCTGGCCGGCCTTCTTCAGCAGGAACTTGGCCTGCGGGATGTCCTGAACCCGGTGCAGCGAGCTGTCGAAGTTCGGGTCGTACGGGGCGAAGACGTCGGAAGCCGGGACCGCGTAGCCGTCCAGCGCCGACGCGATGAGCTGCGGGCGGTCGACCAGCAGCCGCAGCGCCTGCCGGACGTTGACGTCGCTGAACGGCGCCTGGTCCACCCGCATGGTGAACGGCGTGATGGCGCCGGTGTGCGAGGTGACGGTGTGCACCCCGCTCACCGTCTTGAGCACGGCTATCTGCGGGCCTTCCAGCGCGCCCGCGCCGTGGATCACCCCGGTTGTCAGCGCGTTCTGGAGGGAGGTGCTGTCGCTGAAGTCGATGATCGTCACCGAGTCGACGTACGGCAGCCCGGGCTTCCAGTAGTGCGGGTTCTTGGTGAACACGCTGCGCTGGCCCGGTGTGAAGCTCTGGTACGCGAACGGCCCGGTGCCGTTGGGCTGCTTGGGATTGAAGCCGGCCGGCACGATGTACAGGTAGTACCAATACGCGAGCTGATCGATGAAGCTGCCGTAAGGGCTCGTCATTGGCACCAGAACCGTACGGCTATCGAGTTTTTTCAGGCCCTTCACGTCAATGGGCCCGAGCGAGGTGGCCCCGCCAAGCTTCCCGGTAATGATCCTGGTCAGCGTGAAGATGACGTCGTCGGCGCCGAGCGGCTTGCCGTCGTGGAACGTGATGCCAGGCCGGACCCGGATGATCCACTCGGAGGTCGACCCGTGCGGGCTGATCTCCTCGGCGAGCACGAACTCGGTCTGGGCCTGCGCGTTGAGCTGGAGCAGTGGCTGATAGAGCGACTGGGCGCGGGCGGTGTCCAGGTAGGTCAGGCCCTTGTGCGGATCCAGGGTGTCCGAGCCGGAACCGCCGGTAAGGCCCACCTTGAGCGCGCCACCCTTGCGCGCGCCCGCGGGCGCCGTGGGGGTGCTCGCCGGGCTTGACGAGCTGGATCCTCCGCAGGCCGCCAGCAAGCTACCCGCGCCCGCGAGTGCCCCGGTCGCGGCCAGGCCACGCAGGAACTGCCGCCGGCCGGGTAGTTCTGTGTGCCCTCCCGGCTCCCCCCAGCCGTTTCCATGGTCGTTGTCAGCCATCGGGTGCTGCCCTCTCGGTTCAGTGACGCCGGACCGGATATACGGCTTATGTAACCAGGATTCCGTTCGCGCCAGCCGTTAAGAATGCATAACGGCTGCCGCGTGGCCGGCGTGGCAGCCACCGCTGGCCGGGACGCGTGGCGGGCGCACCAGGCGCGGCTCTGGGGTGCACGATGCGGCCTTCTCCAGGCACCCTGTTACCTCCGGCGGGTCGCCGGCCAAGGCTCCTATGAAGCGGACACAAGGGAGAAGGGCTGGACATGAGCGACGACGCGGCTGGGCGCTTCGAGCTGCTCTACCGCCAGCACTTCCGGGCGGTCCTTCGTTACACGCTGGCCCGGGTCGAGCTGGAGAGCGCGAAGGACGCCACCGCGGAGACCTTCCTGATCGCGTGGCGGCGGCTTCCCGACGTGCCGGACGATCCGGCGCCGTGGCTGTTCGGCGTCGCCAGAAAGGTGATCGCGGGCCAGCTCCGTTCCCAGTCCCGGCGGGAGGCGCTGCGCGCGCGGCTCGAGGTGACGGGCGCCGCAGCGGATTGCAGCGGCGGGATCGGCGAAGACGTGGTGGAGCGTGCGGCCGTACTGACGGCGTTCGCCAGGCTCAGTGAAACCGACCGCGAGGTGCTCATGCTCATCGCCTGGGACGGGCTCAGCTCGAAGGCCGCGGCCGGTGTGCTCGGGGTGACCCGGTTCGCGTTCGGCATGCGGCTGCAGCGGGCGCGCCGGCGCCTTTCGGCCGCCCTGGCAGCGGCACCGGTGGGCCAGGCTGAGTCGGCGTCCCGGTCCGGCCATCGCGAACCGCCCCGCGCGGGACAGCATTACCCCAGCTCACACGCTGGCAGCCCGCTTTCACCCGGCCGGGATACCTGGCCACTCGCCGCACCGAGGGAGGTACGCTGACGTGCGCACTTGCAACGAACTAGACCGGCTTGCCGCGGCTCGCCCACGGACCCTGGCGCGGACCGAGGATGTGGTGGACGCGGCCGAAGCCGAACGTCTGCTCCGCCAGATCGTCGCCAGCGCCCCGGCGCCCAGGCGGGCCCGCTCCCGGGCGCCAGGCCGCGGCCTGGCCGGCCCACGCCGGGCCGGCCTGCTGGCCGCGGGCCTCGGCCTCACCGCCGCCGCGGTGACCGTTGCGGTCGTGCTGTCTTCCGGCACCACGCCTGCGCCCTCCGCAGGCACCACTCCCGTGCCCAGGGGACCCCGCGCTACCGCGCACGCTGTCCCCTCCGGGCGATCCGCCCGGCAGGTCCTGCTCGCGTACGCCACCGCGGCGGCCCGGGCACCCGCGACGACCGGTAAGTACTGGTACGTCCATGCCACGTTCCTGTCCGGTTTCCCCGATACCTTCGACACCTGGATGCTCCGCAACGGCGCGAACTGGGTGCGGGCTTACAAGACGCACAACCGCGTCATCAGGCTGCCGTGGGCGGGACCGGGGTGGGAGCTGGAGGGCAGTCCACTGTTCGCCCTACAGTTCAAGGTCGGCAAGCCGCCGGCCAAGCCCGGCCCCAAGTGGCCTGGCCAGGTGACGTTTGGCCAGCTCCAGCGGCTGCCCGCCGCCCCGGCCGCGCTGAAGGCGTGGATCGTCGCGTTCGACCGTGCCTTCAACGAAAGCATGGGCGGCACGCCCGTCTATCCGGGGGAGGGGGTGTTCGTGTGCTTGACCAGCCTGATCGCCGACCTGCCGGCTCCGCCGCTGGTGCGTGCCGCGGCCTTTCGCGCGCTGGCCACCCTCCCGAACATCCGCCGGGTCGACGGCGGCAAGGGCCTGCGGTTCGGCCTGGGCAGGCACGGGTACGCCACCCTCGTCGTCGAGCCCGCGACCTCGGCGCTCCGCGACATTCTCATCATGTCCAGCCCGGACGGCCGTCCACTCAGGCTGTCGGTGACCGCCCGCTGGGAGAACCGGCTCCCGCCAGTGAGCCACACCCACCTGTGAGGAGATCCCTGATGCGCTCTCGCCGACCCCGCCCGCCCGCGCCGGTGTCCGGCCCGGCTCGCTGGCCCGGCACGTGGCAGCCCGGTGCCGGTGCTGCTCTCGCGGCCGCGGCCGTCCTGGCGCTTGCCGGTCTGGCCCCGCCTGCGTCGGCTGCCTCGAGTGTCAGGCCCGCCACGGCGGCTGCGTTAAGACTGAAGTCCTTGGCCACCGCCGGGCCGGCGGCGAGTGCCACCTCAGTGACCGGTGGAAACCTGACGCGCCCGGGCAGCGGCGCGGTGCTGTGGGAGCAGGCGGACGGGCATCGTTACACCGTGCCGGACGTGGCGGCGCCACACTCCCGCTGGGCGGCGGCGTCCCGCGCGGAGGCGGCGGCGCGGCCGGGCCGGGCGCGGGCCACGCTGCGGCTGAAGGTGACCAACCTGGCCGGCAAGCCGGGCCGCAACGTGCAGGTTGTGCTGATGAACACCGACAACGCCCGGCTGAGCCCGGCGCCGCTGTCGGTGAACGGCACGGCGCGGATAACCGTCCCGGCGGGCGATTACAGCCTGTTCGCCCTCTTCGTGGACTTCAACGCGAAGGGCAGTGCCGCGGTGGCCTTCCACTGCGTTTTCCGGTCCGACTTCCGGGTCACCGCGGCGGGCACCACGGTGACAATTCCGGAGCGCAGCGCGACCTCGCCGATCTCGGTCTCCACGCCCCGCCAGGCGGGTGGGACAGAGCTGGAGACTGTGTTCTTCCGGGGCAGCAAGGCAGGCGGAGGTACCGCGACCGGGCTGATCCTCACGCCGCCCGAGATGCTGCCCACCTACATCAGCCCGCAGCCCGCGGCCAAGGTTGGCCAGTTGCGGTACTTGGAGCGCTGGTCCGGCGCGGCATCCAGCGGCCGCTACTGGTACGACGCGGCGTTCGGTTTCCCCGGCATTCCGCCCAGCGAGCACTTCGTGGTGCGCGGCGGCCAGGTCGCGACCATCCACGAGCACTTCTTCGCCGACGCCCTCGCCCCCTCCATCGGGCAGGGACTCTGGATGGAGGACCCCTGCGAGCCCGCAACGGGATGCGGCGGGTACAGCAACGTCGTGCCGCTGGTCAGCTTCTCCGCTCCGCAGGTGGTGGACATGCCGGGGAACCTGACCGTCTACCTGGACACCGCCGGCGGGGACCAGTGGGTGTCGGCCGTCCAGACGACCAACTACGCCTTCCTGCTCGCCGACCCGCAAACGTTCCTGGCCGGGCACAGCTACTCGGTGGACTGGGCGCACGGGCCGCTCGCCGCCGGCCTTGGCCAGCACCGCGGGCCCTGGCAGTGCCAGGCCTGCACCGCGGGCCGCACCCTGTCGGTGAACTTCAGCTCGCTGGGCGACAGTGATCCCAGCCACTTCGTGCCGCCCGTCCGGGACCAGCGCCTCCAGCCGCGCGCCCAGTTCACGCTGTTCCGCGACGGTACCAAGCTGGTGAGCGCCCGCAAGGCGAGCGGTGCCGTGGTACACATCCCGGCCGGCCGAGCCAGCTACCGCGCGGTGCTCAACGTGAACCTGACGCACGATCCCGGGTTCAGCCAGTCCACCCAGAGCCACACCGTGCTGACCGTCCGGTACGTACCAGGCGCCGGGCCCGCGCTGCCCGCCGGAGACGTCTGCTCAGGCCAGTCCGCGGCCGCCCCGTGCCGGATGCTGCCCACGCTGACGCTCGACTACCAGCTCGCCACCAGCCAGTCCAACACCAGCAACACGGCGACGCAGGTACTGCACCTTCGGGTCGGTCACCTGAGCTACGACGGCGTCGGCTCGCACGCCGCCATCAGGTCGGCGGCGGTGTGGGTCTCCTTCGACGGCGAAAAATCCTGGCGGCGAGCGAGGGTGACGGGGACCGGCGGGCGGTACACGGCGACCTGGCCGAACCCTTCCTCCGCGGCGGATAGCAGTCCAGACATCAAGGTGACGGCGTCCGACGCCATCGGCGGCTCGATCACGCAGACCATCACCGGTGCCTACAGCATCGAATCCATCGGCCGTGGGGCCGGTGGCTGACGGGGCCGGATGACCGAGCCCGCCGGCCGCTCCGCTGAGCGGCCGGCGGGCCCGGTCGCGGTGGGGGCCCCGGGCTGGCCCTGGGCTGGCCCCGGGCGCGCCGGGCTGTCAGGCTGGCGCCATGAACAGCCCGCGCGCGGGGCAGCCTGCCACCGCTGACGACCTCGTCGACGTCGCCAAGCTGGTCACCGCGTACTTCGCGGTGCACCCGGACCCTGGCGAGGTGGCCCAGCGGGTCTCGTTCGGGACCTCCGGCCATCGCGGGTCCGCGTTCACCGCGACGTTCAACGAGGATCACATCGCCGCCACGACGCAGGCGATCTGCGAGTACCGGGCCGTTGAGGGCATCGGCGGCCCGCTCTACCTCGGCGCCGACACGCACGCCCTGTCTGAGCCGGCCCAGGTCACCGCGCTGGAGGTGCTGGCGGCCAACGAGGTCCACGTGCTCCGCGACGCGCGCGGCGGGTACACGCCGACCCCGGCCGTGTCCCGGGCGATCCTGGCGCACAACGCGCGCGGCCGCCGCTCACCGCGCCGACGGGATCCTCGATCACGCCCTCGCACAACCCGCCGTCCGACGGCGGGTTCAAGTACAACCCGCCCGAGGGCGGCCCGGCCGGCCCGGAGATCACCGGGTGGATCCAGGACCGCGCCAACGCCCTGCTCGCGGACGGGCTGGCCGGGGTGCGCCGGATCCCATACGCGCGGGCGGTCGCGGCGGAGACCACCGGAGCCTTCGACTTCCTCGACGCCTACGTGTCCGCCCTCGGGCAGGTGATCGACGTCGCCGCGATCGAGGCGGCCGGGATTCGCATCGGCGCCGACCCGCTGGGCGGGGCGAGCGTTGCCTACTGGGCCGCGATCGGCGAGCGCTACGGCCTGGACCTGACGGTCGTCAACCCGGTCGTGGACGCCACGTTCCGGTTCATGACGCTGGACTGGGACGGCAAGATCCGCATGGACTGCTCGTCGGCGTTCGCCATGGCCGCGGTGATCGCCCGTCAGCACGACTTCTCGATCGCGACCGGCAACGACACCGACGCCGACCGGCACGGCATCGTCACCCCGGACGGCGGTCTGCTCAACCCCAACCACTATCTGGCCGTCGCGATCGAGTACCTCTACCGGCACCGGGACGGCTGGCCGGCCTCGGCCGCTGTGGGCAAGACCCTGGTCAGCTCCTCGATGATCGACCGGGTCACCGATGGCCTGGGCCGGCGGCTGCTCGAGGTGCCGGTCGGGTTCAAGTGGTTCGTGCCCGGGCTGCTGGACGGCTCGGTCGCCTTCGGCGGCGAGGAAAGCGCCGGGGCGTCGTTCCTCCGGCGCGACGGCTCGGTCTGGACGACCGACAAGGACGGGATCATCCTGGCGCTGCTCGCCTCCGAGATCCTGGCCGTGACCGGGCGGTCGCCCTCCGAGCTGTACCGCGAGCTCACCGGCCGCTACGGCGACCCGGCCTACGCCCGTATCGACACCGCGGCGACCCGGGAGCAGAAGGCGGCGCTGGCCCGGCTGTCGCCGGACCAGATCACGGCGGACCGGCTCGCGGGCGAGAAGATCACGGCCGCGCTGACCACCGCGCCCGGGAACGGCGCGCCGATCGGCGGCCTCAAGGTGGTCAGCGAGACCGGCTGGTTCGCCGCCAGACCCTCCGGCACCGAAGACGTCTACAAGCTCTACGCGGAGTCGTTCCGCGGCCCGGAGCAACTGGCCGCGATCCAGGAAGAAGCCCGGGCGATCGTGGCTGCCGCCATCGCCTGACCGGGCGGGCGGCTGCACGGTCCGGCGTGCCGCCGAGCCGCCGTTGCGCGGTGAGCCCCGCCGGTACCGGGATGGCGCCTGAGCAACCCGCGGCGGCGAAATGAGTACCAGCTACTCAGGCGCCCGCCGGCGCTGGCGATTTACAACTGTGGTGGAGCACGCGACCTGCCCGGATCGGGCGCGAAGCGGCCCGCCACCACTACTGCGAACTAGGAGCGGATCATGTACGACAACGGCGGCTTCACGTCCGGCAACGACACCCGGTCACAGCCCGGCAATACCTCATGGCCCACCAGCCCCACCCCCTCCACGAGCCCTAATCCGGCCGGAATGCCGACGGGCCAGTACTACAGCTCCAGGCCGGCGCCGACCTCCTTCCGCGACATCCTCAGGCAGCTCAGGGGCCCGATAATCGGCATGATCGTCGTGCTTGTCGTGGCCATCGTGCCCATCGCCATCACGCTGATCGCGTACTTTGCCCGCTGAGCGAGCGGGACCGTGGCCCGGGTCGTGGCGGCGGCAGTCGAACCTCTGGCGGTGACAGGTAGGGTCGGCCAGTGGCCGAATCGTCTTACCTCCGCTACCCGCACATTGCCCGCGATCTCATCACGTTCACGGCTGAGGACGATGTCTGGCTCGCTTCCCTGAGCGAGGCGGCAGACGGCCATGGCACCCAGGCGCGGCGGTTGACCGCTGACCGGGCCCCGCTGCTGCATCCGCGGCTGAACCCGTCAGCCACGCACGTCGCCTGGACCTCGACTCGCGACGGCACCCGGTCGCTCGGCATGCGTGCTCCCCGCGAGGCGTATGCGGTGCCTGTGGACGGTGGCCCGGGCAAGCGGCTCACCTACTGGGGTAGCCGGTTCGCGACGGTGCGCGGCTGGGTCAGCGACAACGAGGTGCTCGTCCTCGGCCGGGCCGGCCAGCACACCAGCATGAAGACCTGGGCATTCGCCGTGCCGCTGAGCGGGCCGGCTCGCCGGCTCGGCTACGGGCCTGCGGGCGACGTCACGGTACGCGACGGGGCGGTGCTGGTGGGCAGCGCCATGAACTTCGAGCCGGTCGAGCCGGCCTTCTGGAAGCGCTACCGCGGCGGCGCCGGTGGCAAGATCTGGTACTCGCCAGACGGCTCGCACTACACGCGGATCTTCGCCGACGTGGGTGACAACCTGGTGAACCCCATGTTCGTCGGGCCCCGGGTCGTGTTCTTGTCGGATCACGAGCGGACCGGTGCGCTGTACTCCGCGCTCCCGGACGGCACGGACCTGCGCCGCCATACCGACCTCGGCGAGTACTACGCCCGGAACGCGACGACCGACGGCCAGCGCGTGGTCTACCAGCGGGCCGGGGAGATCTGGCTGCTCGAGTCGCTCGACGCCGACTCGGTACGCCTGGACATACGGCTCAGCACAGACGGCTCCGGCCGGGCCACCTACCGGGTGCCGGCGAAAGTCGCAGCTGGGATCGTTCACGCTCGATTCCGCCGGCCAGGTGCTTGCCGCCGAGGTACGCGGCACCGTCCACTGGCTGCCTGCTCGTGGCGTGGCTGCCCGGGCGGTGCTCGCCGAGCCAGGCGTGCGCGGCCGGCTGCCGGTGGTCATCCCCGGCATGGACGCGGTCGCCTGCGCATCGGACAGCGCCGGCGAGGTCGGCCTGGACGTGATCCCCGCTGATGGCTCGGCCGCGAGGCGGATCGGGCACGGCGAGTTCGGCCGGATCCTCGAGCTGGCGGTGGCACCGGACGGCCGCCTTGCCGCGGTTGCCTGCGCCGACGGCCGGCTCCTGACGGTGGCGCTGGACGGAGAGCCGGTCATCACCGAAATCGCGCGCAGCGCGAACGACAGGGTTGCGGGCCTGGCGTTCTCTCCCGACTCCGCCCTGCTCGCCTGGTCGCAGCCGTGGCGGCCCTACAGCCTCGCCTCGCAGATACGGCTGGCCCGGCTGCCCGACGGCACCGTAACCGACGTGACCCCGCCGCGGTTCGACGACACCTCGCCGGCCTTCACCCTGGACGGTAAGTACCTGGCGTTCCTGTCGAACCGCGCGTTCGATCCGGTATACGACGCGCACTGCCTTGATCTCGGGTTCCTGCCAGGGGCCCGGCCGTACCTTGTGACGCTGCTGGCCACGACGCCATCGCCGTTCGCTCCGGAGCTGACTAGCCGTGCGGCAGAACCGGGAGGTCACGCGGAGGTCCCCGCGGCGGAGGGTGCGGCCGTGGAACTTCCAGCGGCCGGCCTCGACGTCGCCGGGCTGGCCGAGCGGATCGTGGTGTTCCCCGTGGCGGCCGGACGCTATGACAAGCTCCGGGCGGTCACGGACGGCGTGGTGTGGCTGGAACTGCCGCGCACCGGGGAGCTGGGCGAGGCCGGGATCGGCGCGGACGAGGAGCACCCCACCCGGCTGATTCGTTACGACCTGGCTCAGCGCAAGCGCTCGGTCGAGGTCGAGGCCCTGGACGACTACGCGGTCTCCGGCAATGGAGCCCGGCTGGCTTACCGGATCGGGGAGTCGCTGAAGATCAAGCCGACCGGCGAGCCCGATGCGGACGCCCGTCAGCGTCGATCTGGACCGGATCCAGGTCACGGTCGAACCGCGGGCGGAGTGGTCGCAGATGTACCACGAGACCTGGCGGCTGATGCGGGATAACTTCTGGCGCGCCGACATGGACGGCGTGGACTGGACCGCGGCGGGGGACCGCTACCGGCCGTTGCTGGACCGGCTCGGCTCCGCGGATGACCTGCACGATGTGCTGCGGGAGTTGCAGGGCGAGACGGGCACCTCGCACACCGGGGTGCTGCCGCCGGCCGCGGGCGGTGACCCGGCGCTCGCGCAGGGCCTGCTCGGCGCCGACGTCGAGCGTACGGAGGACGGGGCCTGGCGGATCGCGCGGATCCTGCCCGGCGAGTCGTCGGTGATCGGCGCGCGCTCGCCGCTTGCCGCCCCGGGCGTCGCCGCGGCACCGGGCGATCTCATCGTCGCGGTGGACGGGCGGCCGGTGGACCCAGACCTCGGCCCGAACGCTTTGCTCGTCGGCAAGGCCGGCAAGCCGGTCGAGCTAACTCTCCGGCGCGACGGAGCAGACCGGCGCGCTGTCGTAGTTCCGCTGGCCAGCGAGCACGCGACCCGGTACTACGACCTGGTCGCCCGGCAGCGCGCCGCGGTCTGCGAGGCGTCCGGGGGACGGCTCGGCTACCTGCGCATCCCGGGCACGAATCCCGCGGGCTGGGCGGACCTGCACCGCGACCTGTACGCCGAGTTCCGGCGAGATGGCCTGATCGTGGACTTGCGAGACACGCAAGGTGGCGACGCTTCGCTGGCTGCTGGCCGAGAAGCTCGCCCGGCGCAGTATCGGCTGGTACCTGTCCCGGCACGAGGAGCCGGAGAGCTACCCGGTCGAGGCACCGCGCGGGCCGATCGTCGCGATCACAGACGAGTACGCGAGTTCCGGCGGCGACGTAGTGATCCAGGCGCTGAAGTCCTACGGCATCGCGACCGTGGTCGGCACCCGTACCTGGGGCGGCGTGATCAGCTGCTACTTCAACGAGCTGGCCGACGGGACCTTGGTGACGCAGCCGACGTCCGCCTTGTGGGTTGCCGGCGTCGGCTCGGCGCTGGATAACCGCGGCGTGGATCCGGACGTCGAGGTGGCCATTGCGCCGCACGACTGGGCAGCGGGCCGCGATCCCCAGCTCGACACCGCCGTCCGGCTGGCCTTGCAGGAGCTGGAGCGGCGCCCGCCCGCCGCTCCGCCCAGCGTCTGACCAGGTGATTTCGCATCACTCCGGAAGTGCGCGGCTGCTGAGCAGCCGCGCACCCTTGCCGGCCGGTGGCTCATGAGGGCAGCGCGGCCAGCAGGGTGGGCGGATCGTAGCCGCCGCGGTGCACCACGCCGTCGATGAACAGGGTGGGGGTGCCGAGCACCTGGCCCGAGGCCAGGCCGCTGTCGACGTCGCGGCGGATCCGGTCGGCTACCGCGGTGCTGGCCCGGTCGCGGTCGAAGGCGGCGACGTCCAGGCCGAGCTGGGCGGCGTACCCGCGCAGGTCGCCGTCGTCGAGCGCCTTTTGCCGGTGGAATAGCAGCTCGTGCATGTCCCAGAACCGGCCTTGCCGGGCGGCGGCCTCGGCCGCGGCTGCGGCGGCGAGGGCGTGCGGGTGAATGCCGGTCAGCGGAAAATGCCGGAATACGAACCGCAGGTTCCCGTCGAGCTGCTGTTCGACCTGCTCGATCGCGTGGAACGCCTGCCGCGAGTACGGGCACTCGTAGTCGCCGTACTCGAGGATCAAAGGGCCGCCGGGCGCGCCCCGGACGTGATCGACTTTCTCGTCCAGCGGCGCCAGGGCCAGCCGGCGGTCGTCCGGTACCGAGTTCCGGGTCATGAGCCGCCTCCTGGGGCTGCGGGCGGATTCGGCCTGGCTGATCGAGTGCGTTCGAAGCTAGTGGCCATCAAGGTGAGCGGCTGTCACTTGGTTCCGGTGATTTGCGGCCCGGGGTGAGCGGCTAGCGTGCGGCCGGTGGCCAGCAGCCGCAGTTCCCGGGCGCGCCGCACGGCCGAGGACCGGTCACTAACCTGGAGCTTGGCGTAGATGCTGCGCAGGTGCGTGCCGACGGTGTTCAGCGAGACGGACAGTTCGCCGGCGATCTCGGGCCGGGACAGGTTGGTCGGAAGATATCGCAGCACCCTGAGCTCGCCCGGGCTGAGCTCCTCCGCCGGCGGCAACGAGGACTGCTCTTCGGCCGCCGGGAATGAGCCGTGGAGGACGTCGAGGATGTCAGCGAGCAGCGCGGCGTGCGCGGTCTGGTGCGGGGGCAGCGCCTCGAGCAGCTCGGCTGAGCCGGTCATCGCGAACGGCAGGATCAACCGGTCCGATTCCGCCAGGGCCAGTGCGCGTTCGGCCGCCTGGTTCGCCGCGCGCTGGTCACCGAGCTCACGATGGGCGAGCCCGGCGAGCAGGTGCGCCTCAACGACCGTGACGTAACCAAGGACCGGCGCCGTGCCATCGAAAACGCCGGCCAGCGCTGCCAGAGCGCCGGAAGGGTCGCCTTGAGCGAGGCAGATCACCGCGCATGCATTACGGATTTCGCCGTGGCTGGCCTGCCCGCCATCGAGCGCATCGAGCCCGGCGCGGGCTTCGCCGGGCAATCCGAGGCGGGCCTGCGTGGCGAGAAGCCAGCCGGTCACCTGGCTCGCCAGCGCCTGCGATCCCTCCAGCTGCGATGCCAGATGTTCGGCCGCGCCGAACTCCTGGAGCGCCTCGTGGTGGCGGCCGCGGCCGGCGTGCAGCATCCCGGCCGTCTGGTGCAGCAGCAGCCTGATGTCCGGCCCGGTGTCTGTTTGCAGAGCCCGTTCGGTGCGCCGCAACCACCGCTCGCCCTCGTCGAACTCACCCAGCAACACCATCGTGCCGGCGAGCGTCATCAGCGCGGGTGCGATCACCGGTTCCGTGCCCCAGCCGTACCGTTCGGCGAGCGCGATCGCCTCACGGCAGCGCCGCTGGGTCGTGGCGAACGCATGGCTCCTCGGCATGTCAGCGCCATGGAAGATTTGCGCGAAACCGAGCTGCGCGAGGCAGCCGACTTCCAGGTACGGCCGGCCGATCTCCCGGGCCAGGACGGCGCCCTCCCGGAGGTGGCGTTCCGCGTCCGGCAGCCCCAGGGACCACGCCTCGGCGGTCCCCAGATTCATCAGCGCCACCGCCCGCAGGTCGCTGCCCAAGGCGATGTCCTCGTCGGACGGCCCGGTTACCGGGGAGGCCAGGAATCGGGCCTGCTCGATGACGCCGGCCAGGTGACCGCGCCGCCTGGCCAGCGACAGCTTCAGCGACGCGATCGCCACCCGGAGGCGGCGCTGGCGACCTGGCGGCGTCGTCTCGGCGTACGTCTCGGCGACCGCCAGGTGGGCGGCCGCCTGGTCCAGGCGCCCCTGAGCAAGGTCACCCATCGCGCGCACCAGGGCCAGCTCGGGGTGGTCCGCGCCCGGCGGGAAGGCCCGCAGCAGCGCCTGCATGGTCTGCGCCTGCCCGTCGAGGGTCAGGCTGAACGAATGGTCGGCGAGCAGCCGGGCCGCCTCCGGCCAGTCGCCGGCCGCCTGGGTGTGCCGGATGGCCTCGGCCACCTGGCCGTGCTCGGTGAACCATCCGGCGGCGCGCCGGTGCAGCGCGGGTATTTCCGCGGGCAGCGTGCGGCGCAGTTCCAGCCGGAGCAGATCCGCGAACAGGTGGTGGTAGCGGAACCAGGTGCGTCCGGGGTCGAGCGATTCGACGAACGCGTTGGCGTCCTCGAGGTCCAGCAGGATCTGTTCCGAGCCCGGGCGGCCGGTCAGCAGGTCGGCCAGCTCGCCGTTGACGCGGTCGAGCAGGGAGGTGCGCAGCAGCAGATCCTGGACGTCGGGCGGCTGGCGGTCGAGCATTTCGGCGAGCAGGTACTCGGCGACCGTGCGGTCGCTGCCGGAGAACTCGGCGACGAACCGCTCCGGGTCGGGGTGGCCGGCCAGGGAGATCGCCGCGAGCCGCAGGCCCGCGGCCCACCCCTCGGTCCGCTGGTGCAGCAGCGCCGCCCCGGCCGCGGACAGCGCGATGCCCGAGGCTTCGAGCAGCTCGCGGGTTTCGCGCTCGGAAAAGCGCAGGTCCGCCGCGCGGATCTCGGCGAGCTCGCCGGCCAGGCGCAGCCGGTGCAGCCGCAGCCGCACATCGTGACGCGTGGTCAGGATCGCGTGCACCTGCGGAGGAAGGTTCGTCAGCAGCCGGGTGAGCTGAGCGAGTGCCTCTGGCGAGTGCAGCTCGTGGAGATCATCAATAACCAGCGTGACGCCGCCATGAGCGTCGGCGAGCTCCGACGAGCACCTGGTCGACCATCGCGTGCCCGTTGAAGTCGGGTGTCGCTGCTGGCAGTTCCGCGCCGCTGGTTGCACCGGTGGCGTGGCGGACCGCGCCGAGCAGGGCCAGCCAGAACTGCTGGGCGTCGCGCTGGTCGCGTTGCACCTGCACGAGGGCGACCTGTTGCGGCTCGCCCGGCCGGCCGGCCCAGGCGCGTAGCAGCGACGTCTTCCCGCTGCCGGCCGGGGCCGAGATGATCGTCACCTTGCTCGCCGCCGCGCGATCCAGGGCAGCGAGAAGACCACCCCGGTCGATCAGCCGGGGAGTTGCTGGAGCCACCGTCACAGGCCTGCCTTGATATCTGCGCCGGACACCCTGTCGCCGGTCACGCGGTCCTGGCACCTTCTGTCTCGGTATCAGGCCAGCGAACCTACTGTCAACGCCGTGCGAAACCCGGTGCCGCTGCGCTCTCAAGCACGCGCCGCCGCGATCCCATCCCGCCCGGCGTTGTCCCGGTGCGGCGAATCACCTGAACCCGGTGACGACCTCTCACCTGCCTGACGGCAAGCCTGGGCACGTCCCGAAAGCTCTCACGCCGCCAGGGGGGACGTGCCCAGCGATCCAAGGGAGACACCGTGACCTCACCAGCCTCCGGCGCAGACAGCGCCCCCGACCTGCCCGGCTACGCGCCCACCGCCCGGCCGGCGCAAACCGGGACGGGGCGTGCGGGCGCACCGGCCGCCACGGCCGGCGGCGGCAACCGCCGCCTCGGCCTGGCTCTGCTGGTCATCGCCACCGCCCAGCTCATGGTCGTGCTCGACGCGACCATCGTGAACGTTGCCCTCCCGCACATCCAGCAGGCACTTGGCTTTTCCGGCAGCGGCCTGGAGTGGGTGGTGAACGCCTACGCGGTCACCTTCGGCGGCCTGCTCCTGCTCGGCGGCCGCGCCGGTGACATCCTCGGCCGGCGGCGCGTGTTCGTCTTCGGGCTGCTGCTGTTTTCCGCGGCATCCCTGTTCGGCGGGTTCGCCACCACCCAGGCGTGGCTGCTGACCGCCAGGGCGGTCCAGGGAGTCGGCGGCGCGGTGATCGCGCCGACCGCGCTGGCGCTGATCACCACCAACTTTCCCGAAGGCGGGGAACGCAACAGAGCGTTTGGCGTCTACGCGGCGATGGCCGGCGCCGGCAGCGCGGCGGGCCTGCTGCTGGGGGGCATACTGACCACCTACGCGTCGTGGCGGTGGGTGTTTTTCGTCAACGTCCCGATCGGGATCCTGGTGGCGGCCGCGGCGCCGCGCGTGCTGGCCGAATCGCCCCGCCGGCCGGGCCGGATCGACGTGGCCGGCGCGGTCACCGGCACCAGCGGCGTCGCGCTGCTGGTCTACGGGCTGTCCAAGGCCGCCACGGGGCCCGACGGGGTATCCCATTGGGGTGACACGCAGGTGCTGGTGTCGCTGGCCGCGTCCGTGGTGCTTCTCGTATCGTTCGTGCTGATCGAGAGGCGCAGCTCGCGCCCGCTGCTGCCGATGCGGGTACTCGCCGACCGGAACAGGTCGGGTGCCTACCTGATCATGCTGTGCATCTCCACCGGGCTTTTCGGCCTGTTCTTCTTCCTCACTCTGTTCATACAGAACGTCCTCGGCTACAGCGCGATCCGGGCGGGCATCGCCTACCTGCCGTTCGCCATCGGGGTCGTGATCGCCTCCGCGCTGGCCTCGCAGCTGGTACCGCGGGTCGGCCCACGGCCGCTGATCGTGGCGGGCGCCGCCGCGGTCGCGGGCGGGATGTTCTGGTTCTCCAGGCTGTCCGAGCACGCCAGCTACACCGGCCAGCTGATCGGCCCGATGCTCGTGAGCTCGTTCGGGCTCGGCCTGGTGTTCGTCCCGCTGGCCCTGGTCGCCCTGCACAACGTGGCCGAACAGGACACCGGTGTCGCCTCCAGCCTGCTCAACACCGCCCAGCAGGTCGGGGGCGCGATCGGGCTTGCGCTGCTCGGCACCGTCGCCTGGACGACCGTCGCGGACAGCGTCAGGACCCAGGTCGCGCACGCGGCGGCGGCCGCCGCGAAGGCGGGCCGGCCAGTGCCGAAGCCGGGCACACCCCCGCCCGCGTCCATCTACCAGCACGCCCTGGCGGTCGGCTTTTCCCGTGCGTTCGTTGTTGCCGCGGCGATCGGGGTGCTCGCCCTGGTCATCGCGATCGCCACCATCCGGGTCCGCCGCCAGGAACTGTCCGGTGCCGTGCCCGCGCCGCAAGAGGCGGCACCGCAGCCCCCAGCACCACAGCCAGCGGCACCGCAGCCTGCGGCACCACAGCCCGCGACTGAGCAGCGGTATGAGGACCTAGCCGTCCGCGCCGCGGCAGCCCGTCCTTGCCGGTTCTGCTAGCCCGGCACGCGCGAATCACCGTGATCCGGTGATGCCCCCTCACCTGCCTGGCGGCAAGCCTGGCAGTGGCCCGCTTCCCGGCCGAAATCTCAGCAGCGGATTGACATGGGCGAGCCCGCCTGGGGTGCTGCCAGGCGAATTCCGACCGAAGAGAGATCCTGCGTGAGCACCGAACAGCGAGAGAACCTCGATGCGATCCTGCGGCAGTCAGCCTTCCCCGCCGACAGCGACGTCAGCGAGCAGCGGCGACAGCTCCGGGAGTTGATATCGGCGCAGCCGCTGCCCGCCGATGTGACCGTGACCGCGGCCACACTGGGTGGCGTCCCAACCGCCGAGATCACGGTCGACGGAATCGAACCGCGCCATACGGTCCTGTACTTCCACGGCGGCGTGTACGTGCTGGGGGACGCCTTCCTCGCCGCTGACCTGGCCTCGCAGGTCGGCCGGCGGACCCGCGCCAAGGTCATCTCCGTCGACTACCGGCTCGCCCCCGAGCACCCGTATCCGGCAGCGGTCGACGACGCTCTGGCAGCCTACGAAGCCCTCCTGCAGGGCGGCACCGCCCCATCGGACATCGCCTTCGCGGGAGAGTCCGCCGGCGGCGGCCTCGCCATCGCCACCCTGGTCAACGCCCGCGATCACGGGCTGCCCCTGCCCGCCGCGGCCTTCGTCATGTCACCGTATGCCGACCTCACCCTGGCCGGGGCGACCATGGAAACCAAGCGCGAGGCCGACCCGCTGCTCAGCCCAGAAGCACTCCACGCCCGGGTCACCGACTATACGTCGGGGCAAGATGCCGCTCTCGGCCTCATCAGCCCCATATTCGCCGACCTGTCCGGCCTGCCGCCCCTGATCATCCAGGCCGGAACGCACGAGGTTCTCCTCGACGACGCCATCCGCCTCGCCCGGCAAGCTGCCACCGCCGACGTCGAGGTCACCCTCGACATCACCCCCGGGGTGCCCCACGTCTTCCAGGCCTATTACCCGATTCTCGACGAAGCGGGCGCGGCGCTGGACAGAGCCGGACAGCTCCTGTCGGCGCATCTCGCCGGCGCGGAACGCGTCACCGCCTAGCGAAAGGCCTTCCATCACCCGGTCCCAGGGCACACCCGGGACCGTGAACGACAGGAGTTCGACATGAGCGAGCCACTCGACTGGAACGCGAAGACCATCGCGGAGTTCCGAGCGAACGAGGGCAGGGTCGGCGGGGTCTTCGAGGGCGCTCCGCTGGTCCTGGTGCATCACCGCGGCCGCAAGAGCGGGCGGGAGTACGTCAGCCCGATGATGTACCTCCCGCACGACACCGAGCCGGACATCATCTACGTCTTCGCAACCAAGGGTGGAGCACCCACCAACCCGGACTGGTACCACAACTTGACCGCCGCCGGTGACGGCAGTGTCGAACGCGGAACCGAGACGTACAAGGTGACCGTCCGCGAATTGACCGGCGCCGAACGCGACCGCATCTACGCCGAGCAAGCGCGGCGCTACCCGGGCTTTGCCGAGTACGCACGCCAGACTGCTGGAGTCCGCACCATTCCTGTGCTCGAACTCAGGCGGGCATAGCCCGCTCAGGTAGGCAGCAGTGCCGCCACGAGGCTGTCGGACAGCCACCGGTTGAAGTCGGCGGTGCTCCAGCTGCGCTGAGCGACCAGCAGCCGGTAGAGGTGGCCGTCCGTGAGCGCCCAGCAGAGTTCCGCGGCACGTTGCTCGGTTATGCCGGCGGCCAGTCCGTCCAGGGACGCGAGATACCGGATGAACACGGTAGCGCCCAACATCCGGTTGCGGCTCGCCTCGGCGAGCAGCTGTGCGGCCGCCGGGTCGATATCGGCCGCGGCGATGAGAACTTCGCCGAGCGGCGTGGTGCGGGCGGCAACGTCGGTCACGGTCTGCACCCAGAGCATGAGTGCCTTCCGCGGGTCGGACTCGGCCAGGATCGCCTTGATCGCCGGGCGGTCGGCCAGGGCAACCGGCTCGTCGTCGCCGACGATGGCCCAATCCCAGGCCATCTTGAGCAGGGCCGCCTTGCCGCCCACCGAGTTGAACACGGTACGCCGGCAGCTTGCGGGTGCTGGAGGAGGTCGGGCTGGCCGGCCCGTCCTATGCGAGGCTCAAGCGCCGCCTGCCCGTCTACCGAAGGAGGCATGGCGGCAGGAGTTATCCGCTGCCTGCGCGGCGTGCGCGAGCCTGGTCCTCTGCGACGCGTGCCTTGTTGAGCCCTGGCCTGCGCTCGGCCTTGCTGGGGACGGAGTAGCCAGGCGGGGCGAGCCAGGATGTCATGCTCCCCGGTGGAATTTCGCCATTGCATGAGTGGCTACGAGGGCGCATGCTGTGCAGGCACGTCGGCCTGCCGGCGATTCCTTTGGGCCTGGCGTGAAATTGAGCGGGAGGGAGAAGTAATGGCCAGATTGAAGTTTCACAGGGCAGTGATCACGGGGGCGACAGCGCTGGCATTGGTGGCCGGGGGAACCGCAGCAGGTGCGGCGATCAGCAGCGGGCCGATCGACTCCACTGGGGTCATCCACGGATGCTGGACTAATGCGGCGTTCCACGGTTCGCACATCTTCGTGCTGCAGAATGCGGGGACCAGTTGCCCGAGTGGCACAACGGCCATCGAGTGGAATCAGGCGGGCCCGACGGGCCCTGCTGGGCCCGCCGGGTCACCGGGCCCAGCAGGGCCCGCCGGGTCACCGGGCCCAGCAGGGCCGAAGGGTGACACCGGGCCTCAGGGACCGCCAGGCAACGACGGCGCGGTAGGACCCGCGGGGCCAGCGGGACCGGCTGGCGCCGCCGGCTCGAATGGCAACACGGTGCTTAACGGAACGGGAGCCCCGGCCGACTCCATCGGCGATAACGGTGACTTCTACATCGACACGGCCGCACAGGTCCTGTACGGGCCTAAAAGTGGCGGCACATGGCCAGCCGCGGGTGTCAGCCTCGTTGGCCCGCCCGGCCCGCAAGGACCACCCGGCACGGCCGGAGGCCTGGATGCGATGAACGGGACGCCGTGCGACACCGGCACGCCCGAGGCAGGCACCCTCCAGGTGACGTACAGTCCGCAGCCCGATGGGACGCTCACAACTAATATCGGCTGCGACGAGACCACTCCGCAATTCGGCGTAAACGTCACGATAACGGATAACCAGAGCCCTGGGTCGTTGCTGGTGACCAGCTCTCCCGGCACCATCTCTTGTGACCGTGCATCTTTCGGTACTTTCGGGCAGTGCTCTGAACTGTTTGCCCAGGGAACCACAGTAACCCTTACCGAGTCGACTGCGGGCGGGACGGTGACCTTCGACTCCTGGAGCGGGTGTACCGTCGTCTCGCAAGACGGCACCCAGTGCATACTCGCGAACGTGACCAGCGAGAGGAACGTGACCGCGGTATTCCACTAAGCCGACCGGTCTTTCCGTTTAAGAATTCATGACGATAGCCCTGGAGGACGGCCGTACCAGGTCATCCCTGAAGGAGCGGGCTGGTCAAGGGACCGATGTGCCCTTTTTTCTCCTGGTTCCCGGTGGTTTCCAGGCGCGCCGGAAGCAGGGCCGGGTCAAGGTGCTATCAGCGCCTGGATGGACGAACGACTTTGAGGGCGGTCCTGGTTCTGGCGATGATGGGCGCCGGGACGGGGTATGTGGTTGTGGTGCTTCCCCAGGTGCAGCCTCGGCGGTTAGGCAGTCCAGCTGCAGTCATCCCTTCAGGGTCCCGGCGTCGTGACTACCTTCGCTGAGCCTGCCGCCGGAGGCGTCCTGCTTGCTTGGTGGGCTTCGGGCCAGGGCGTTAGGGTTGGCTGGTGGCGGAGTCCCTTCGCCGGTCGTGGCGGTGGTGCCGGCCGGGACGGTGCGGTGCGGCTGCCACCGAGGCGGTTGTCCTTTGTCGGGAGAACCGCGGACCTCGCGGAGGTTGCGGCCAGGCTTGGCCGGTACCTGGTGGTGACGCTGACCGGCGTTGGGGGAGTCGGAAAGACCGCGCTGGCGATTGAGACGGCATGGGCCGAGGTATCGGCTGGGCGGGCGGAGCGGGTGTGCTACGTCGATTTGGTGCCATGCCGCACCGAGGAGCAGGTAGTTGCCGCCCTGGTTGAGGGGGTCGGGATCCGGGGGGCCGCGGCGGCGGCTGGCCTTGATGCTGTCATCGAGGCGGTGTCGGGTTGCCGGTCGCTGCTTGTTCTCGACAACTGCGAACACGTTCTGGAACCGGCCCGTGGTGCTTGCGGTCAGCTGGCCGGGCGAGCCGCGGATTTGCGGATTCTGGTGACGAGCCGCATCCCGCTTGATATCGAGCCGGAGTGTGTGTGGCGGGTACAGCCCATGACTGTTCCCGGCGAGGCCGGCCATCCGGTTGCTACGGAGGCGGTGCGGCTGTTTTATGCCCGGGCAGCCATGGCGGGGGTGACACTGCAGGCTGGACCCGGAGAGCTGGTGCTTGCGGGCAGCATCTGCCGTAAGGCGGGCGGGCTTCCGCTGGCGCTGGAATTGGTCGCCAATCGCCTGCGGGCTGCCTCGCTGGCCGAACTGGCAACAGAGCTGGGTTCTTCGCAATGGCCGGCCAGAGGCACGGGTTCGGGGCGACACGACTCGCTGGATGCGTGCCTGGCCTGGAGTCATGCGCTGCTGCCGGCTGATGCCGCGGCGGTATTCAGGCGGCTGAGCGTATTCCCCGCGGGGTTTGACCTTGCCGCGGCGAAGGAGGTGGCGGGGGCACCGCCGGTCGAGGCCGGTCAGGTTGGTTCGCTCGTTGGGCAGCTAGTCACCGCATCGTTGCTGGAGGCGGACACCAGCGGGACCAGGACCCGGTTCCGGTTCCTTGAGCCGGTACGCCAGTACGCCGCGGCACGCCTCGCCGACGCTGGCGAAGAGGACTTGGCCCGGTGGCGGCACGCCCGTGCGTTCCTGGCCCGGGCCGAAACCATCGAGCCGATGCTGTTCGAGCCGAAGGCTGAGCAGCATTGCGACCTGCTCGAGCTCGACCGGCCCGATCATGATGCGGCCCTTGGCTGGTTGTTGTCCTGTGGGGCCGCCGGGGAGGCGCAGCGGCTGGCAGCCGCGCTGTATTTCTTCTGGTATACCCGCGGCTGGTTCGTAACCGGATTGCAGTGGCTGCGTGCGGCGCTGGCGGCGGAGGCACCAGTCGCAGCCGCTGGTGCGGCTGCGTGCCGAGGTCGGGCTGGCACAGTTGGCGTTCATCGCTGGCGACTACCTTGCCTCGTTTGCGGCCATCGAGTCGGCGCTGCCGGTGGCCCGGCTGCTTGGCGACGATGTGGTGCTGGCCCGGTGCCTGGCGACCGCCGGTTACGTCTGGTGGTTCCTGGACCCGGAGCGTTCCGCCGCGCTTTTCGAGGAGGGCCTCGCGGCTGCCCACCGCAGCGGTGATGGCTGGGCCCGAAGTACCGGGCTGGCCGGGCTGGGCTGGGCCCGCTATTACGCCGCACGTTTCGACGCGGCCATCGGTACGTTGCAGGACGCTATCCAGCTGACCGCCCACTCGGGGCGGCGGCAGCAGTTTGCGATGGCTGTGCTTGGCCGCGCTGCGGTTGAGCTATGGCACGGGAAGCTCGCTGCGGCGCAGGCATCCGCTCAGCAGGCGCTGGGCGTGCTGCGGGAGATCGGCGATGTCACCTGGATCAGCGCGGCGCTGGCGATCGTGGCCGAGATTGAACGTACCCGCGGCCGGCTGGAACCGGCGGGCCACCATGCTGCCGAGGCCATCGAAGTCGCCGGGCGGGCCAATTCGGCCATCAACGTGATGATCGCCACCGGTCACCTGGGCCGCATTCTGCTGGCCCGCGGCGAACCTGGCGCCGCCCCTCACCTTGATCAGGCCGTGCAACTCGCCCGCGCCTTCGCGGTGCGGCCGCTGCTTGCCTGGTGGCTCGATTCACTGGGCGAGCTTGCTGAGCTGGAAGGCCGCTACGACGACGCGCAAAGCTGGTACGAACAGGCCGCCGAGCACGCGGCCGAGTGCGGTCTGGCGGCGGATGCCGCCCGCGCCCGCCATCATCTGGGACGGCTGGCATGGGTGCGGGGCGACAAGGCATCGGCGGTCAACGGCTGCCACGAGGCGCTGGCTGGGCAACTCCAAGCGGGCGATCGCCTGGGGCTGGTCGAAACGCTGGAGACCCTCGGTGGCCTGCTGATCGACGAGGGACGCGCCGAGCGTGGCCTGCCACTGCTGGCTGCCGCTGCCACCGCCCGGGACGGGCTGGGCTTTCCGTTGCGGCCGATGGAGGCCGGCCGGGTCGCAGGCTGGGTCGCGGCCGGCCGCGAGCATCTCGGCGAGCAGGCACAGCCCGCGTGGGAACGCGGTACCGGGCTCATCATCGAAGAAGCCGCTGTGATGGCCCGCCGGGGACGGGGCCCTCGGCGGCGGCCTGCGTTCGGGTGGTCAAGTCTTACCCCCGCGGAGCGTAACGTCGCCGATCTCGTCGCCCGCGGCCTCACCAATCCCGAGATCGCGGCCCGCCTCGGGGTAAGCGCGGGCACCATCAAGGATCACGTGTCGAGCGCCCTGCGCAAGCTCAGCGTGCGCACCCGGGCCGAATTGGCCGCCGCTGTCTCCAGCCACCCAGGGATGTAATCCCCCATCCGGCCGATGTTCTTTCTGCCGGGCCGCCCGATGCTGTCTGCATGCCGAACGCAATCGTCAACGGAATCACCATCGACTACTCAACGGCCGGCGATGGCCCGCCCGTCCTGCTCATCTGCGGCACCGGCCAGCCCGCCGACCTGTGGTTCGCCCAGGTAACCGACCTGGCCGCAGCCGGGCATACCGTCATCACCTTCGACAACAGAGGCTGCGGGCGGTCCGAGGCGCCGCCGGCCCCCTACACGGTGACCGGCATGGCAGCCGACACAGCAGCCCTGATCGAACATCTCGGGGCTCGGGCCCTGCGATGTCATCGGCTACTCACTGGGCGGCTACATCGCACAGGAACTCGCCGTGACCCGCGCTGACCTGGTCCGGCGGCTCGTGCTCCTGGCCGGAGCAGGCCCAGCGCCGGCCTACGCCGTGGCACGCTGCCGCGCCGCTGTCGACCTCGCCCGCGCCCTTGACCCGCTCCCGCCCAGCTTCGACGTCGCCGACCTGCTGCTGTCACTGCATCCCATGGCCCAGCTCCAAAACGACGACGACGCCGTCAAGATCACCATCAGCCTCATCGAGGCAGCCGAACAGTGGCCCAACCCCGGACGGCTCGGCCAATACCAGGCCGACCTTGCCTGGCTGGAGGACAGCACCCACTTGGACCGGCTCGATCGCATCAAGTCCCCCTGCCTGGCCATGGCATTCGAGCATGACTGCTGGTTCCCCCCGCGCGCCGTGCGCCAGGCAGCCGGCCGCATTTCCAGCTGCCAGTACACCGAGCTACCCGGCCTTGGCCACGGCGCCCCCCTGCTGGCCGCCGACCAGGTCAACCCCATCCTCGCCGCGTTCCTCGACTAAGCGGGCCAGATGTCAGCAGCGGCTCCCAGGGGTTGGCAGCTTCGGGTCCAACGTCGTCAGGAGTGACGGCCGGCCAGGAAGGTCGAGTGCTGCGCCGTTGGTTGTTGCGGGAGCGCGCCGATCGCCTGGTTCTGTGCTCGAAGTCGCGTTAGGGGCACTGGCGGGGCGCAGTGGCTGCCGGGGTAGCGCCCACTGCGGCTCCGTCCGGCCGCGTGCACGTCTGGGACCGTTTGGGAACTCCATTTCTCCACGGTGAACAGGTGATGGGGTTCGGGCGTATACCGCAGTGGGCGCGGTGTAGCGCTGCGGTATCGCTCCAAATTGGAGGGCTTCGCTATGACAGCACGGGCCAAGACGGCCGGTTCAGGCGCGCGGGGAGCAGGCAACTGGCGAGCGGCCATGGGCAGGGGGTTCTGGGTGCTTTGCGCCGGGGCGGGCATTGGCATTGCGCTGGGGATGACGGCGTGGGCCGGGACCGCGTTTGCCAGCGGCTCCAGCACGCACCCGGCGAGCGCGCTGCAGGGGCAGATCAGCGCCCTGCAGCAAAGACTGAGCCAGGACGAGGCGGCGATCAGCCGTCTTCAGACACTGTTGAGCGGCGTTACCCTGAGCCGCGACGGCTCGATGCTGGTGATCGCCGGCCACGGCGGCAACGCCCACTCGGCGCTGAAGACGGTGCTGTTCAAGGGCGTCAACGTCCAGGTCGTCAACGGCACCGGCATCGAGACCAAGCTGAACGGGCTGGGGAACCTGATCGTCGGCTACGCCGACAATAGCGGTGGCGGCCCCCGGACCGGTTCGCACAACCTGATCACCGGCGACAACGGTGTCTGGACCTCCTACGGCGGCCTGCTGGCCGGCGACTTCAACCAGATCCACGGGCCGTTCGACTCGGTCCCCGGCGGCCGGTCCAGCACCGCGGCCGGGTTCGACACCACCGTGGCCGGCGGCGCGGGCAACCTCGCCAGCGGCTTCGCCGCCACCGCCAACGGCGGCCTGGCCAACATCGCCAACGGCTTCTACGCCACCACCAGCGGCGGCGCTCTGAACACCGCGCGCGGCGAGACCTCCTCGGTCAGCGGTGGCCGCCACAACATCGCCTTCGGCAACGCGTCGTCGGTCAGCGGCGGGCTGGACAACGCGGCCCGGGGCAGCCTCGACTCCATCCTCGGCGGCGCGCACGAAGTGATCGGCGTTCCCGTCCATTGCGGGTTCTTCCCCGTGTCACCAACCACCTCGCACTGTTAGCGCGAGGCAGTCCGGTACCCGAGACCGTGCGGCGTGTGCCGTCGGCACACGCCGCACGGTTGCGGCCTGACCAGCCGGACCCGGGCACCAGCGGTGCGGGTGAAGGCCAGCGCACCACGCCCTGGCATACAGGCGCATCTCCCACCAGCGGCATTCACGCAGATCGGTCCGATCTGCACCCATCACCCGCCGCACTGATCCGCGCCAGTCGCCGCGCCGATCGGCTCGGGGCGCGTTCTCCTGGAATTTCTCGATCACTCAGTGTGATGCGGTCCGTAAGTTGGCGCGTCTCCGGTCGGTCGCGGACGCTCCCGGCCAGGCCCGAACGCCAAGGCGCCGCTTATCCGGCGTGCGGACGCCTGACCGCCTTTCGTGGACAAAAACTGAGACAAATCTCGGTATCAAGACAACTGGAGCGCGGCGGCTCGACGCGTCGTCGCAGGTCAGCGTGGCGGAGGATAAGAGATTCGAACTCTTGAGGGGTTGCCCCCAACACGCTTTCCAAGCGTGCGCCCTAGGCCACTAGGCGAATCCTCCGCCGGTCAGCTTACCGGTGCCGGGCCTCGCCGGTTACCGGTCCGGGGCCGGGACCTGGCACGTCCTGACGGTGGCCGCCGCTAGACTGAGCCAGACCCCTCGCACGGCGCTTATCTCGCCAACTCCCCCAGGGCCGGAAGGCAGCAAGGGTACGCGAGCTCTGGTGGGTGTGCGAGGGGTCCCTTCCCGTCCTGGCGAGGATCACATCATGGCAGGCGACGAGCCCGGCACCGCTCCCGAGAAACCGCCCCGCCTCGGCGTCCCCCCAGCCCGGCTGGCACTGTACCGCCGGTACCGCCCGGCCACCTTCGCTGAGGTCAGGGGCCAGGAGCACGTCACTGAGCCGCTTCGCCAGGCGCTACGCAACGACCGCATTAACCACGCCTACCTGTTCAGCGGGCCCCGGGGCTGCGGAAAGACGTCGAGCGCCAGGATCCTGGCCCGCTCGCTCAACTGCGTTCAGGGCCCGACGCCCGATCCGTGCGGCGTGTGCGAGTCCTGCGTCGCGCTCGCGCCGTCCGGGCCGGGCAGCATCGACGTGATCGAGATCGACGCGGCCTCGCACGGCGGCGTGGACGACGCCAGGGACCTGCGGGAGCGGGCCTTCTACGCACCGGTCTCCGGGCGGTTCAAGGTCTACATCATCGACGAGGCCCACATGGTGACCAGGGAGGGGTTCAACGCCCTTCTCAAGCTGGTCGAGGAACCGCCGCCGCACCTGAAGTTCGTCTTCGCGACGACCGAGCCGGAGAAGGTCATCCCGACCATCCGGTCGCGCACCCATCACTACCCGTTCCGGCTGGTCCCCCCGGCGGTGCTGCGCTCGCTGCTCGAGGAGATCCTGGCCGCCGAAGGGGTCAGCTACCAGCCGTCGATGCTGCCGCTGGTGGTCCGGGCGGGGGCCGGCTCGGTGCGTGACTCGCTGTCCGTGCTCGACCAGCTTCTCGCGGGTTCGGGCGAGGAGGGGCTCACCTACGAGCGGACCGTGGCCCTGCTCGGCTACACCGACGACAGCCTGCTGGACGAGATGGTGGACGCGCTCGCGTCCGGCGACGGGGCGGCCGCGTTCGGCACGGTCGACCGGGTGGTGCAGGGCGGGCATGATCCACGCCGCTTCGCGGCGGACCTGCTCGACCGGGTGCGGGACCTGATCATCCTGGCCGCCGTTCCCGGCGCCGGGCAGACCGGGCTGCTCGATGCGCCCGCCGACCGGCTGGAGAAGATGGCCGACCAGGCTGGCCGGTTCGGCCAGGCCGAGCTCGCCCGCACGGCAGAGATCCTCAGCGACGGGCTCATCCAGATGCGCGGGACGACGTCACCACGGCTCCTGCTCGAGCTGATGTGCGCCCAGGTGCTCCTGCCCGGCGCGAGCACCAGCGAGAAAGCCCTGCTCACCCGGCTGGAACGGCTGGAGCGACGGCTCGACACGGTGCCCGAAGGCCGGACGGCCCCGCCCGTGGCAGGCCAGCCTGCCGTGACGGCCGCGCCGGCCCGCCCGGCGCAGGCCCGGGACCACCCGGCGGCCGCCGGACGGCGCTCCGCACCGGACGAGCGGGCCGCCGGGGACCGGCCAGCCCCGGACCAGGAATCCCCGGCCGGCCCGGGAAACGGGCCCGCACCGGGACGGCGGCCGGCCACGGAGGGACCGGGCCACGCCGCCGGGGAGCCCTCGGCGGCAGAGCCGGCGGCGACCTCCGTAATGCCCGTTCGCAGAGCCTCAGCAGCCCGGACCGGAGCCGTTGACGCCGACCTGTTGCGGGATCGCTGGCCCGATGTGCTCGAGGCGGTCCGGGGGCAGCGCCGGATCGCCTGGATGCTGCTGGGCCCGGCCTCCGTCGAGTCGCTGGAGGGGAACGTGCTGACCGTGGCGTTCCCCAAGGAGGGCGAGGCCAAGGGGTTCGCCAGCAGCGGCTGCGATCAGGTGCTGGCGGGCGTGCTCGGCACCATGCTGGGCCTGAACGTGCGCGTCCGCGCGGTCGTGGGCACCGGGGCCGCCGGGCCCGGCCCGCGCCGCGCGTCACGGCCCGCAGCCACGGAGCCCGCGGGCGACAGCGACCCAGGCGCGGGCAGCGGTCCCGAGGCAGACGGCGGCCCCGGCGCAGACGGCGGCCCCGGCGTGGGCAGCGCTCCGGGCGGGCCGGAAGCACCCGCGGCCGGGCCGGGCGCCGCGCCCGGCGGGCCGGCCGCCGCGCCGGGTACTCCGGACGGAGCCGCGGACGGACCGCAGGCCGCACAGGGGTGGGCCGCGCGCCCCGGCCAGCGGGGCGAGGGCCGGCAGGGCGAGGGCCGGCGGGGCTAGGGCGGGCGGGGCCAGGGCCACCGGCGAGCCGGAGGCCGCGACCAGTGGGCCGGGCGGCTCGCCCGCGGGCGGCTCACCTGGGGCGGGCGAACTCGCCCGCGGGCGGTTCACCTGGCCGGGGTGCCTCAGCCGAACCGGAAGGCCCGGCCGGGCCAGGCCGCACAGCCGGGCCGGACGGGCCGCCGGACCAGGCGCCGGCCGGGAAGCTGGGGGCGCGGAAGTCCGCCCGCGGGGTCCCCCATCCGCGCGGCGCGGAGCCTGGGTCGTCCGGATCCGGCACACCTGAAGCCGGAGCCGCGGGCTTCGGCGAGGGGGAATGGCCCGACGACGCCGGGCCGGGCGGGGCTATCGGCGGCCCGACCGGGATAGAACTCATTCAGCGCCAGCTAGGCGGCAGCGTCATCGGGGAAATCGAAGAGTCCTAGACGGATTGCCCTGATCGCGTGAATCCGCCCGCCGATGTGGCGAATGGATTCACGCGTTGACGAGGGGCAAGCGCGGGCGGCCGGCGCCGGCGCTCTCACCTGAGCGGACCCACGGCGGCACTGCGGCCGCAGCCGTCCCCGGCCCGGCACGGCGTGGTGGTGCCCGGCGGGACGGGAAGGCCGTAGGCTCGAAACAGCAGGCGACCACGCCGGGGAGCCGGCCGGACTGGCGGGATTCGCGCTGCTCGGCGAGGCGCAGGCGCTTCGCCGGCTGACCCCGATCGAATGAGGACATAGTGGACGCAGAGGGCGGGATGGACCTACAGCAACTGCTCGCCGCGGCGCAGCAGATGCAGGACCATCTCATGAGCGCACAGCAAGAACTGGCCGACGCCCAGGTGGAGGGCACCGCGGGCGGCGGGCTGGTCAAGGCCCGGGTCAACGGCCAGGGCGAACTGGTCGACCTGGTCATCAGCGCCGACGCGATCGACCCCGCGGACCGGGCCGAAACGGCGCAGACGGTCGCCGACCTGGTGCTCGCGGCGGTGCGCAACGCCTACAGCGCGGTCACCGACCTCCAGCAGGAGAAGATGGGCCCGCTGGCGGCGGGCCTCGGCGGCGGGCTGAGCCAGCCCGGGCTGCCCGACATGTCCGGCCTTTTCGGCGTGGAGCCGGACGAGCCCGACGGCCCGCCAGAGCTGCCCGGCGCATGATCGTGACCGGCGCCGGCCGGCCTGCTCGCCGGCCGCGGGGCCCGGCGGCCCGGGGCCCGGCGGCCCGGAGCCAGGAGGATGAGGACTGACGTGTACGAGGGAGTGGTGCAGAACCTCATCGACGAGCTTGGGCGGCTGCCAGGGGTAGGCCCGAAAGGCGCGCAGCGGATCGCGTTCTACCTGCTCGGCACCGATCCGGCGGACGTGCGGCGGCTGGCCGCCGTCCTGGTGGAGGTGACCGACAAGGTCCGGTTCTGCCAGGTATGCGGGAACGTGGCCGAGGAAGAACTGTGCCGGATCTGCCGGGACCCGCGTCGCGACCTCTCGGTGATCTGCGTGGTCGAGGAGCCGAAAGACGTGGCGGCCATTGAGAAGATCCGCGAGTTTCGTGGTCGCTACCATGTCCTCGGCGGCGCGATCAGCCCGATCGACGGGATCGGCCCGGAGGATCTGAGGACCAGGGAACTCATGACCCGGCTCGCGGATGGCGGCATCACCGAGGTGATCCTCGCCACCGATCCCAACCTTGAAGGGGAGGCCACCGCCACCTACCTGGCCCGGTTGGTGAAACCGCTGGGGGTGCGGGTCACCAGGCCGGCCAGCGGGCTCCCGGTCGGGGGGGACCTGGAGTACGCGGACGAGGTGACCCTTGGCCGCGCGTTCGAAGGACGGAGGCTTCTTGATGTCTAGCGCACGGGCCCGCGGCCTGCGCGAAGAGGGACCGGGGGATGGCTGGCACCCGCTCGCCGAGCGGGTCGCGGCGCAAGCGCGGGACTTTCTTGACGGGGTGGGTGCGCTCGCCAACGGTCAGGGCGGCGACGAGATCGTGCCGCTGCTGTTGCTGGAGGTGTCGCAGATCCTGCTCGCCGGCGCCCAGCTCGGCGCCAGCAAGGACGTGATCCCGCCGGGCAACTGGGAGCCCGATGTCGGCGCCGATCCCGACCTCGACCAGCTCCGCGCGGGGCTCGCCGCCCGGCTGAGCGCCTGCGACGAGTACGGCGAACTCTTCGACCCCTACGCGGACACCCGGCCGACCGCGTTCCGCCTGTCCGACGATCTCGCGGCGGTCGCCGCCGACCTCATCCACGGGCTCCAGCACTACGAGGCGGGCCGGTCTCTGGAGGCGCTCTGGTGGTGGCAGTACTCCTACGTCAACCACTGGGGCACGCACGGCGGCGCCGCGTTGCGCGCGCTGCACGCGATCGTCGCGCACGCGCTGCTCGACGTGGCCGAGGAAGCCACACCGGGCTGATAGCGGCCGATTCCCGGCGATAAAACCAGCCGGCACGCCCGGGGTGCCTGGGTACACTCAAGCCGCCAGACGTACCCCAGCGGGAGGAGCGGCGTGGCGCTCGTCGTGCAGAAGTACGGTGGATCGTCGGTCGCCGACGCCGACGGGATCAAGCGGGTCGCGCAGCGCATCGTCGTCACCCACAAGGCCGGTCATTCCGTGGTCGTCGTGGTGTCCGCGATGGGCGACACCACGGACGAACTGCACGACCTGGCCAAACAGGTAAGCCCGCTGCCACCCGCCCGGGAACTCGACATGCTGCTCACCTCGGGCGAGCGGATCTCGATGGCGCTGCTGGCCATGGCGATCGCCAACCTCGGCCTGTCGGCGCGCTCGTTCACCGGCTCCCAGGCCGGTGTGATCACCGACGACGTGCACGGCAAGGCCAGGATCATCGACGTTACCCCCGGCCGGATCTCCACCGCGCTGGCCGACGGCCATATCCCCATCGTGGCCGGGTTCCAGGGCGTCTCGGCCAGCGGCAAGGACATCACCACGCTCGGCCGGGGTGGCTCGGACACCACGGCGGTCGCCCTGGCCACCGCGCTGGAGGCGGACGTCTGCGAGATCTACACCGACGTGGACGGGGTGTTCACCGCCGACCCGCGGATCGTGCCGGTGGCGCGGCGGATCCCCACGATTAGCTACGAAGAGATGCTCGAACTGGCCGCCGCGGGCACCAAGGTCCTGCAGCTGCGCTGCGTGGAGTACGCGCGGCGGTACAACATGCCGATCCACGTCAGGTCGTCGTTCAGCAACAGGGACGGGACCTGGGTGACCAACCAGCCACGCGGAACCAAGGAGGAGCCCGGGATGGAGCAGGCGATCATCTCCGGCGTCGCGCACGACCTCACCGAGGCGAAGGTCACCGTCGCGGGAGTCCCCGACGTCGTGGGCCAGGCGGCGCAGATCTTCCAGGCCATCGCGGACGCCGGCATCAACATCGACATGATCGTGCAGAACATCTCCGCGGCCACGACCGGGCTCACCGACATCTCGTTCACCCTCCCGCGGGCCGACGGGGAGGCGGCGCTGGCCGCGCTGCGTGCGGTGCAGCCCGTGGTCAAGTTCGAGAACCTGCTCTACGACGCCCGGATCGGCAAGGTGTCCCTCGTCGGGGCCGGGATGAAATCGCACCCGGGGGTCACGGCCACCTTCTTCGGCGCGGTCGCCGCGGCCGGGGTGAACATCGAAATGATCTCCACCTCGGAGATCAGGATCTCGATCATCGTGGACGAGAACGACATGGACGCGGCGGTGACCGCCGCACACCGGGCCTTCAACCTCGACACCAGCGAGGTAGAGGCCGTCGTGTACGGGGGGACGGGCCGGTGAGGCCGCCCCGTGGCCACCGTTCGGCATGCATTACGCCCAGCGGGCCGGTGACCCGGTGACCGCGAAGCCGGCCCTGGCCGTGGTCGGTGCCACCGGCGCGGTGGGGACCGTGATGCTCGACCTGCTCTCCACCAGGGACGACGTATGGGGTCAGATCCGGCTGGTCGCCTCGCCCCGGTCGGCCGGCCGCCGCCTGCGGGTGCGTGGCCAGCAAACCGAGGTCGTCGCCCTGGCCGAGGACGTCTTCGACGGCGTGGACGTGGCCATGTTCGACGTGCCGGACGAGGTGTCCGCGCACTGGGGGCCGATCGCGGCGGCCCGCGGGGCCGTGGTCGTCGACAACTCAGGTGCGTTCCGGATGGACCCCGAGGTGCCGCTCGTGGTGCCGGAGGTCAACCCGCACAAGGTTGCGAAACGCCCCAAGGGCATCATCGCGAACCCGAACTGCACCACGCTCTCGCTGATCGTCGCCATGGCGGCGCTGCACCGGGAGTTCGGCCTGCGCGAGATGGTGGTGTCGTCCTACCAGGCGGCATCCGGGGCTGGCCAGGCCGGTATCGACACCCTCTACGCCCAGCTCGACAAAGTCGCGGGCTCCCGCGCGCTGGGCCAGCGGGCCGGTGACCTGCGCGCCGCGGTCGGCGACCTCGGCCCGTTCCCGGCCCCGCTCGCGCTCAACGTGGTGCCGTGGGCCGGCTCGATCAAGGCCGACGGCTGGTCGTCGGAGGAGCTGAAGGTCCGCAACGAATCGCGGAAGATCCTCGGGCTGCCCGACCTCAAGGTGCACGCGACCTGCGTCCGGGTGCCCGTGGTGACCACCCATTCCGTGGCCGTCCACGCGGAGTTCGACACCGAGGTGACCAGGGAGGCCGCGCAGCGGGCGCTCGACGCCGCGCCGGGCGTCGTGCTCTACGACGACCCGGAGCGGGCCGAGTTCCCGACCCCGGCCGACGTCGTGGGCACCGACCCGACCTGGGTTGGCCGGGTGCGCGCCTCGCTGGACAACCCGCGCGCCGTCGAGGTGTTCGTGTGCGGCGACAACCTGCGCAAGGGCGCCGCCCTCATGCTCTTGGTGTCAAACCAGCGGGCATTGATCGCGGCCTGCATGCTCCAGGCGTGGAAGGGCAGCGGGAAATCGTGGCGCACCCACGGAATGTTGTATTTAGTGGCGGCTTCCCGGAGCAGGGGATTGGCGCGGGCGCAGTCGGGGCACTCCATGTCTTCCCACTCGACGATGGCCACCCGGGCTCCCGCGGGCGGCTTGAGTACGGAGGGGTCATGGACCTGGGTTCCAGCCGGCGGCACATTGGGCGGCTGGTTGAACTGGGCGCGGGCTACGGGGATGAGCACGAGCGTGGCCGCGGCCAGAATCAGAACCGCGACTCGGGCAGGTTTGGGGACGATAGACGAACGAAAAGCACGGGCGACGAAACGAAACATGTCGATTGGACGGCTCCCTGTTGCTGATTGTAACGGGAACAGGAGAAAAACGTTGCGGCGTTATTGACCGTCGGAGCGAGTCGAATGGTTACGGGAGTTGTAGTCGCGGCGTTCCGCTCGCCGGGCCGCCATCCACCGGCGCCACTTGTAGTCGGCGAAGAGGGAGGCAGCGACAATGACGGCAGCGACGATCGCCACTAAGACCTTCATAAGCCAGTCCTCATTCCTGATTCACTCGTAGCGAAGGGCCTCGATCGGATCGAGATTCGCTGCCTTCCAGGCGGGGTAAATGCCGAACACCAGCCCAATAGCGCACGACACGCAAAAGGCGACCAGCACCCATGCGGTGGAAAGGAACGCCGGCAAGCCGATGGGCAGGAAATAGACGATATACGTGATCACGGCTCCCACAAAAATGCCGATGACGCCGCCGATGGCGCACAGTGTCACTGCCTCCATGGTGAACTGGGTCATGATGGTGCGTTTGGTGGCGCCAATCGCCTTGCGTACCCCGATTTCCCGGGTGCGCTCCGTGACCGATACCAGCATGATGTTCATCACCCCTACTCCGCCCACCATCAGCCCCACGCTGGAAACGGCGATCATGAAGAGGACCAGCCCGCCGGTGAGCTGCGACCACAGCTTGGTCAGCGCATCCGGGCCCATGATCTCGAAATTATCGCCGGCCTGCACCTTCACCTTCCGCCGCACCCGCAGCATCTCGCGAATCTCCTCTTCGACCAGCGACTTGTTCCGCGCGTCGTCGTAGCGGACCGCGATGAACATGTCCTTGATCTCCGGGTAGAGATTCTGAAACGTGCCCAGCGGAAAGTACACGCCGTTGTCAGCGGGATTCTTGCCCGTACCGAACGGCTGCTTGCGCTTCTCCACCACACCAATCACGGTGTAGAGGCCTGACGCCACGTTGACATCCTTGCCGAGGGGGTCCTGGTTTCCAAAAAGCATGTCCGAAGTGTCCTTGCCCAGCATGCAGACATGCGTCCGGTGCGCATCCTCGGTGTCGTTCCAGATGCGTCCGGAGCCAATGGTTAGATCCGATACTGTCTCAAGCTGATCGGTGGAACCGATCAGAAATGCCCCCGACACCTTCTTGCCGTTGTACTTTACGCTCACATCGCCCACCCGGAACCGCTCGTTGACGTGGCGGACCTCGGGGTCGGACGCAATCACGTGGGGAAGGCTGCGCAGCGCCAGTGCGTCCTCCGCTGTAAGCTTCTTGCGCGTCAGCATCTCCGTTGTAGGACGCATCCCGATCATGGGCATGTGGAAGACCCAGAACACGTTTGAGCCCATCGAGGTGATGTAGTCCGAGACGCGCCGGTTAAGCCCGTTGATCACCGAGGAGATGGTGATCACCGTGGTGACGCCGATAACGATCCCCAGGATGGTCAATCCGGACCGCAGCTTGTTGTTTTGCAGTGTGTCAAGCGCCAGCTTGACGGATTCTCGCGTTTGCCCTCGTGCCATAAAAACCAGCTTCTAGCTGCTAGCTTCTAGCCTCCAGCTGTTCTCGTCTGTGACGCGGCAGACACTGTTCCCTGTTCCCTGTTCCCTGATCCCTGATCCCTGATCCCTGTTCATTCGTACCGCAACGCTTCGATCGGATCGAGATTAGCGGCTTTCCATGCCGGGTAGATCCCGAACAGCAGGCCAATGGCGCACGACACGCCAAACCCGATCAGCACCCAGGTGGTTGAAAGCGTCGCGGGCAGGCCGATGGGCAAGAAATAGACGATGTACGTCAGCACCGCTCCGACAAGAATCCCGATGATGCCGCCCACCGCGCACAGCGTGACCGCCTCGGTGGTGAATTGAGTCAGGATGGTTTTCCTGGTGGCCCCGATGGCCTTGCGTACCCCGATCTCGCGGGTGCGCTCGGTGACGGAAACCAGCATGATGTTCATCACGCCCACGCCGCCGACCATCAGCCCGACGCTCGAGACGGCGATCATGAACAGAACCAGTCCGCCCGTAAGCTGCCCCCAAAGTTTGGACAGCGAATCCGGTCCAAAGATCTCGAAATCGTCCGGTTTATCCACCCGGACCTTGCGCATGATGCGCAGCCGTTCGCGAATCTCTTCCTCCACCAGCGATTTGTACTTCGGGTCGTCATATTTCACGCTGACCCACATGTCTTTGTCTTCGGGATGCAGGTTATGGAACGTGCCGAGAGGGAAGTAGACCTTGTTGTCATCCGGATTCTTGCCGCCGCCGAAGGGCTGCTTCAGCTTGTCGACCACCCCGATCACGGTGTACATCCCCGTCTCGACATTGACCTCTTTGCCCACTGCGCTCTCGTCTCCAAAGAGCTGCTGCCAGGTGTCGTAGCCCAGGACGCATACATGCGAGGCGCGCTGGTCTTCCTCATCGGTGAACAGCCGGCCCTCGCGAAAATTCAGGTCCGTCACCTGGGAGATCTGGACAGTAGATCCCTGCAGCCGCGTTCCAGCCACTTTTTTGCCTTGGTATTTCACGCTCACGGCGCCCACGCGGAACTGGCCCACGTGCTGAAATCCCCCGTCCGCCGCAACCACGTGGGGAAGTTTGCGCAGTTCCAGTACTTCATCGAGATTGAGCTTCCTGCGCGACAGCATCTCCGTGGTTGGCTGCACCCCGATCACCGGCATATGGAAGACCCAGAAAACGTTCGACCCCAGCGAACTGACCCAGTCGTTGACCCGATTGTTCAATCCGCTGATGACGGATGAAATCGTGATGACGGTGGTCACTCCGATCACGATGCCCAGCACCGTCAGTCCCGAACGCAGCTTGTTCGTCCGCAGCGTGTCGAGCGCCATCTTGACCGATTCCCGTGTTTGTCCTTGCGCCATAGGTTGCTCCGCACCGAGTTGTCAGTGATCAGTTATCAGTTCTCAGACCAGTGATCTAAGATCATTCTTCCAACTTCATGAGACAAGCTTTCTGCGTCTTCAATCAACTTACAATTTGCCAACTTGAGTGCTTTTGCGAGTTCGAGCTGAGTCTGCACTTCGTAATTCGATCCACGTGCAATACCCAGGAATTGCCTGAACTCGCCCACATTCAACCGGCCCTGACCCTCCGCTATGTTGCTTGGGATCGAAACCGCGGAACGCCTGATCTGACTCGTAAGGCCAAATCTTTCGTCTTGCGGAAACTCTTTGGTGAGGCCATAGATCGCAATCGTCAGTTGCATTGACCGTTGCCAGACCACCAAATCTCGAAATGCCTGTCCCATCTAAACTTGCCTCGTGCTGACAACTGAAAACTGAGAACTGACAACTGATGGACCCGCCCTTCACATCTCAGCACGCAGTCACCGTGACGCCGAGAAGCTGGTTCCGACGCACACATTCTGGTGCAGAATTTAGCCGAAAAAACTCTCTCTACTCTCTCTCTCTTGCGCAAAATCCAGAAAACGAAGGACCGAATTTTTTCTTGCCTGCTAGATCTATGGCTCTTAAGGTAGTTACAGGCAAAATCTTGGAAACATTGAAGTTATGGTGGTGCTGACTGCCAGCAGTTCCATTTTGGCACTGCCCTAGAAGTCGGAGCGCAGTTTTGCGCTTTATGGGCTTCTCACCTGGAGGCGGCCAGAGGCTCCGAGTATGGTCAGGTTGTCAAAGACCGTAGGTTATCTTATAGATAATCGATTTGTTATTATGTTATCGGTTGTGAAGGCAAGAGGTCAAAGGAGAAAGTGGACGGCCTGCGGAGCCGGTTCCAAATTGGGAATCTCGCGCCCACCCTCTCCGCAAAGGATGCGGAGAAGGGTAGGGCGCCCACTGTTTTCGGAATGAGAAATACGCGCCTGTCCTCTCGACTTAGACGGCTGGGATAGGCTGAGCCAGCCCGCAAACCTAGTGACACACGCTTGTTTCCCGCGCGCATAGAGTTATAATTGCGTTCTCTTTCAAGGAGGCCTCACGAAAAGTTCCTCCGGGCCCCGTAAAACAACCAACCTTTCCGAGTCAGTCTATCACCAGCTCAACATGGATACGCTCGCGGCAGGAGCAGCCGGGCCAGCTTGCTGTGCTTGACCCCACCGTGCGCCGCGAAAATTATATATACGCCTGCCCACGTGGTAATCGGACACGGCGGAACAAACTTGCTCTACATCGATCTCAATCACGACGGTATATCTGATCTCGCGATCGCGACCTCGCACAATTCCTGCACTTCTGAGTGCCTCGTAAACCTCGACGCCTTCCCGATGGGCAACGGGATTGAGGGCAAGAAAGTCCGCAGCCATTCATCTTCCTTTTCCTCCGCCTTTGTTTTGCATCCGGGAGCCAGGGTCGGCCCGCGAGCACCTTTCGTCCAAGGAGGCGAATTCGGATGCGCAATGTTGGACGTCTTCAGTTTCCCCTATGTCCATTACCGCAGGCTTACAGGTAAGTGGCACGAGGTCAGCGACCGCTATCTTGGAGTTCGCTTCATCATCCGCGGCAAAATCCATTTTGGCTGGACACGTCTGACGGTGCATGACAAGGGACACGCAATTACCGCCGTCCTTACCGGTTACGCCTACGAAACGATTCCCAACAAGCCCATCATCACCGGAAAGACAAAGGGGCCAGATGACGACAGCGTCGAACAACAGAATGATCTTGTCCCCGGTGCTTCTCTGACCAGTCCCATTCCCGAGACTCCGCAACCCGCATCGCTCGGCAGGCTTGCTCTCGGTGCTCAGGGCGTCCCGCTGTGGCGGCGGAAGGAAACGCAAGAAGTTATTCGGCAGTGAAAGAGATTCGGTTCATTTCCACCTGAGGAGGATTTATGAAGAAACCTTCCGTGCACCGCAAGACTACCAACCTTTCCCAGTCAGTCCATCAGCAGCTCAGCAAGTGTGGGTTGGCGGCAAGCGCGGCGGGCGTTGGAGCGCTGTGCTCAGCACGGGCGGCTGAAGCGAAGGTCGTCTACATCCCCGCGAATGTGAGGATTGTGTAGAACGCTGGCTTGGTTCGCATTGATCTGAATCACGATGGATCGCCGATTTTGGGTTAAGCAACACGTATAGGTTCTCGAGCTCCAGGTTTTTTGTGGATCTGCTAGCCGTGCCGTTAAGCAAGGTTTACGAGATCTGGGGAGTGTATAGCACTTCTAGCGCTTCGCCGGTCTTGTGTGCCGCTGCGTTGCCCAGGGGCACGAAAGTCGGACCCAAAGGACGTTCCATCACGGCCCAAATTACGGTCTGTTTATGGCCAACAACTCCCCGCTTTCCATTCGGCCCGTGGCTCCACGTGAAGCAAGCTTACCTCGGCCTCAAGTTTGTTCTCCAAGGGCAGACACACTTCGGCTGGGCGCGAGTAAAGCTTAGCATCAGCGATTTTAACCGTTCAATTACAGCTACTTTGACCGGCTACGCATACGAGACGATCCCTGGCAAACCCATCATCGCCGGTGCGACGAAGGGGCCGGACGACGCTGAACCAGCCGCATCCGTTAGCACGCCCATTCCCGAACCCGCCACGCAGGGCGAGCTGGCGCTGGGAGCGCCTGGACTGTCGATCTGGGGGCGGAAGGAAACGCAAGAAGTTATTTGGCGGTGAAAGAGATTCGGTTCATTTCACCTGAGGAGGATTTATGAACAGACCTTCCGGGCCCTGTAAGACCGCCAACCTTTCCCAGTCAACCAATCATCAACTCCGCATGTATGCTCTCGCGGCCAGTGCAGCGGGAGTGGGGATATTGGCCTTGGCACAAGCGGCCGAGGCTAAGATCGTTTACACGCCCGCCAACTTCAGCATCAACCCGCACGTGCCCTATAAACTCGATCTCAACCACGACGGCATCGCAGACTTCATATTGAGCATTCACACCTTTTTCGACTCCGGTTCAGGTTATAGAGAGTTCGTCGCTACCATGACGGTTCGGGGCGCTCAGAAATCGAATGCAGCTGTAGCGGGTAGCAAAGGGTACGCCCGCGCGTTTGGTCCTGGCATACCCGTTGGCCCCAAGGTCGCACTTAAGAGCAAGGCGCTGATGGGACATTGTCTGGAACAAAGTGGTCCAATGACGAGTGTGCACACCTCTAAAGGAAATTGGCTCGACGTCCGGAATCGTTATCTCGGATTGAAGTTCACCATTAAGGGGAAGATACACTTCGGCTGGGCGCGCCTCACTACCACCGCGTGTGCGGCTAATGGCACTTTGACCGGCTACGCTTACGAGACGATTCCCGTCAAACCCATCGTGACCGGTAAGACGAAGGGGCCAGATCAGGCCAGCATTGAAGAATCGAACACAGCTCCGAACATGCCGACTCCCGAACCCGTCACGCTTAGCGCACTGGCCATGGGAGCGCCTGGACTGTCGAGCTGGCGGCGGAAGGAAAATTAAAGACCTGACCTACTGAAACCCGTTCTTTGGGTCTGATTAGGATCATGCACAGAACCTACCAGAGCCGAAGAGCCTGAAGGCTAGTGACGGTTCTTGGGAGTCTTGAGTTTCAGGCTGATCGCGACCTTGATCACCGCGCCGTCTACAGGATCAATCTCGAAGACGGCCTTGCTGGTGTAATGTGGGCTGTTCAGGCGGTATGTGAAAACGCTGTACCACTGAGAAATGCTGGTGTCATACGGGGCACCGTATTTGGCCTGCACCTGCGCGGCAGTGTAGCCGCGGTCGGCAAACGCGAGCATGAAATAGGCGTCTGGGCGCTTCTCGCTTTTGACGGCCGCAATTTCGGAGAACGGAAAAGGCTGGCGCGTCAGTTGGTAGTCCACGATGACCGTCTTGTGCTTATGGAAAATTCCTTCCTGAACGATCTGGCTGATCTTCTTGCTCACTTCCTCCTGGGGTAAAGTGCCGTCGCCCTTTGCGGTGCACGGGTTCTTGTCCGGCCTGCACTCCGTCCGAAGCTCGTTGCCGACATAGGCACGAAACACATTGGAGTTTTCGAGCACTGCCTGGATGCCTTGCTCTCCGGGCAGCGAGGCAGCCGTGAAAAGATAGGGAACGATTTCGCGCCAGTCGAAGTCGTCGGCGGAGAATTGAGCCTGGGCAGCGGTGCCGGGGGGATGGTTGCTGTCCGATGCGCTCGACGACGACGGAGCGAAAACGGAGAGCAACAACGACAGCATGACCAAGAAAGTTGCCGATTTTATATCGGTGGGCAAGGCTGAGATCATAGCCGATGGGCAGAAAAACGGCTAGCCACTCGCAAGTGTGCTAAGGCTCTCGCCCGGCGGTGCACGTGAGACAGGATCGACGTTGATTCCTTTGCGCTGCCTGATATCAAGGAACCTGTCGGCACGTACCAGAAACCCTGTATTGACTGGCTCTGGCGGGGGGACGTACCCTTCGGCGGCGCTGACCGCAGGTTTATCTGTAATCAATCTGTGTAGAGACGTAGGTAGCTACGTCGGTACAGACTGACGCAGGCGGGTCTGCCTGTGGAGGTCGTCAACACCGTCATCAGCATCCAGGCGAGCTTCACGGCGGGTGCGTTCGACATTGTGACCGGCGACGTCGAGCGCCTTGGTGGCCGCCCAAGCCTCTCCGCAACGTGCTTGCTGGGGCGCTGAAATATCCTTCGGCCTGAAGACTTACACCCGAACCGATCTCGTGCCGGGCTGGGTCGGCTGGCAGGATCGACAGTTCGCCCTCACCAAGGATCGCGGAATGAAGCTCAAATGGATTTATTGGGTGTCGACGGGATTGCTGGCAGCCATCGACCTGGGCGGTGGGACGCTGTACCGTCCAACATCTCCGGTGTCACTTCTCGAAATAAATTGCGACTCGATCGAATAAATTGCGACTCGATTCTCGAAATCGATGCGACTGGTCGGCCGCTCGCCGACAAACGCGCGAGATCATCTATTGGCACTTCGCCGAACTCAGGAAGATGAAGGCCGACATTGGTGTCAGCGAGGTCGAGAAGCAAGCCGCCGGGGCCGGGGAGGATGCATGATGTCAGGCAGGCTATCGGGCAAGGTGTGCGTCATCACGGGGACGGGCGGGAGTGTGGGCCGCGCGGCCGCCTTGGCATTCGCTCGAGAGGGTGCGTCGGTCGTCGGTTGCGACGTGAACGTCGCCGCGGCTGATGCTGCGGTTGAAATGGTTCGCGCCCAGGGCGGAACGATGATCTCCCTTCAGCCTTGCCATCTGACCGAACCGTCCGAGTGTCAGGCGCTGACGTTCAGGAACACCAGAGACTGACGCAACGCGTGATTTGCCCCGAATGCACCGATTGCTCCGGGCGAGACGCTGATCACCGCGCCCGGTATGCCGTCCCACACGTTCTTCCCGAACGGGCGCGAGGCGACGTCCAGCGCATTTTTCAGGGCGCCGGGCACGGAGCAGTTGTATTCGGGGGTGACGAAAAGAACCGCATCGGCGCTCTTGATTTTCTGGCGAAAGGAGACCCACGCCGCGGGAGCGTTTTCTCCTTCGAGATCCTGGTTGTAGAGGGCAGATTTCCGATCTCGGCTATTTCGAATTTCAGTAGGGCGGCATTCAGTTCGGTCATGGCGTTCGCGAGCTTGCGATTCGGCGAGTCCTTGCGAAGACTCCCGATCAGCACAACCAGATTGGGGACGGGGTTCACGGCGTAGCCTTTCCGAGCAGCGAAGTTGGCTCCCGAGGAGAATAGCGTTCATGATGAGCCCCGCCGGTTCGCAGTGTCAACGGCATGGGGCGGTTCGAGAGTTAGGAAGCGAGATTCTCGACGACGTTGAAGCTAGCCTCGCAGGATCATCCGCATTTGCGGATAATCCCGCTGCGCTCGAAATGACAATGGGAAATTGAAAGGCGCTATGTTCTGCAACGCTCAATCAGTTAGAAGCGCTTATGGGGAGAGTGGCCGAGCACGTCGGTCACCATGCGGGATTCCGGCTGGCCACATTCGGTTACGAAAGTAAGGCTCTAGATTCCTACATTGTGAGCGAAGATTAAGAATGGCACGAGACGCTTGGCCCAGCCTGTGCCTTGGCGGCTTAGGCGCGATCAAGATGAAACTTATGATAGTGAGAAATGCTTTGCAGTTGAGCCATCCAACGGACGTCCGTCGGGCCCTGGTCTGCCTGATTTTGATTCTTTTGTGTGCTGCAGAACTCTTGCCGGCTCAGGAATCCCGAGAAGGCCATGTCGGCGTGCCTCTCGATTGGAGCACACGGCACATCCTCTTCACCAACGGGGCTTCTCCGGAGGTTGCTGCGAAGGCCGCGAGAGATCCTCGCAGCTGGATCAACTGGAATCAGCGAAGCTCGTACGTGTTCCCGAAAGCACGAGGTCCTGAGCAACGCCCACGCCCGTTCCCGCCCCCGCTGAGAAAACAGAACAAGATCGATTGGGCGATGTCGCTAGGGCCAACCGGCGGAATGCCGATCGCCGAGAGTCCGGCCAAGTACAGCTTCAACACCACCGGGAATTACAGTTGCACGAACGACTTCGTGGTGTACACGATTGCGGCGGCGCCGAGCACCACTCAGGCCAATATCGTCGCCTTTAACAATTTGTATACGGGCACGGCTTCGTCTTCTTGTCCGAATGGGCCGCAGACCCCGCCGACCACCGACTACAAGCAACCAACGTTCATGTGGTCTTACGAGGTGGGCACGGCAGCGTCGTATCTTTCTCCTACGCTTTCACTGGACGGGACCAAGGTGGCATTCATCGAAAACTCTACTCCGCCAATTTTTGACGTGCTGACTTGGGCGGCGGGACAGGGAACAGACGCGACTCATCCGGTGAAGCCTGGCACGGGCGGATCTTCCGTGGTGCGATTGAACTACGCCAACAGCGGGCTTAGCGGTTGCAGCACCAACAACAAACCCAACAGCAATTCGTCCCCATACATCGATTACACGAACGACGTAGCCTATATTGGTGCTGACAACGGGAAGCTCTACCGCATCACAGGAGTATTTAAAGGCACCCCAACCGTGCAGTATTGCGTCACGGTCAACGCCAATGCGCAATTGACATCTCCGGTCTACGATCAGGTCAGCAATCAGGTGTTCGTGTCGGACGGTTTCACGGTGTACTCGTTTACGCCGGGAGCCAGCGGGTTTACCGCTGGTGGATCGATTGCGGTTGCGGGCAATGCAAGCGCGGATCCGATCGTACTTTCGCCAATCGTAGATTCCACGAACGGATTCGTCTATGTGTTTTCGGCGACTAACGTGGGCAATACGAATGCAATCGTATCTCAGATGAACCTGGCGCTTACTTCGCAGGTCACGGCCGCGATTGGTCAGGATGCGACCGCTGCAAACGAATTCATTTTGGACGGCGACTTCGATAACGCATACTTCACGACTGGTCCCAAAGCCGGTGCCGGGACGCTGTATGGCTGCGGGACGCAAGCCAGCAGTTCAACCAGGCCCAGCTTGTACGCGCTGTCTTTTTCGTCTCCGAACGGTTTGATGAACAGCACGCCGGCCATGTCCGACAACCGGAATATTAATGGCGGCAGCAACCCGGTGGGCACGTGTTCTCCATTGCTTGATTTTTTTGACGGCACCACGGACCGGATCTTCGTAAGCACGGGGAATTTCAACGCGACCACTGGAGCGAACCTGGTGACTGAATGGAATGTGAATACGCGGATCGCTTCCAACACGACCGCGCCGAATAACACGGCAACGAATGAATGGGGCGGAACCAGTGCATTCACGGTGGACAACGTCAGCACCACGCCCCAGGCAGCGAGCATTTACTTCGGCACGCTGCAAGCTCCCGGCAGCGGAACTAGCCCCTGCGGAGCCGAGAACTATTGCGCAGTGAAGCTGACCCAGTCAGGCTTGCAGTAGATACGGATCAGCGTCGGTTTTCCAGACGGTTTGCAACGAGAGCCGAAAAAAGGATATGCTCTCGCGTTCCCGGAGCATATGCCCTGATGATCCGAACTCGTCGTCCCTCGTGGTTTGCCCTCACAGTTTTTCTCACTCTCTGCCTGTGCATTTTTCACGGGGAAGTGCGCTTGCTGGCGCAACAGGTCGATCCCAACCTTTTTTCCGGGATGAAGTGGCGGATGATCGGACCTTACCGCGGGGGAAAAGTGAATGCGGTTGCGGGGATCCCGGGAGATCCAGCTACTTATTACTTTGGCGCGAATGGCGGTGGCGTGTGGAAGACGACCGATGGCGGTACGGTCTGGAACCCCATCTTCGACAGCCAGCCGGTAGCTTCGATCGGGGCGCTGGCGCTTGCGCCCTCGAACCCCAACATCATTTATGTTGGCAGCGGCGAAAACAATGTCTACTCCGACATCACTTATGGAAATGGAGTTTACAAATCGACCGACGCTGGCGTGACCTGGCAGCACCTCGGGCTGGAGGACAGTCGCCACATCGCGCGAATTCTGGTGGATCCGCGCAACCCCGACATTGTTTTGCTCGCAGCCATGGGCCACAGTTTCGGGCCTAATGCTGAGCGGGGTGTCTTTCGCTCCACCGACGGAGGCCGCACGTGGAAGAAGGTTCTCTATAAGGATGACGTGACCGGCGCCATCGATCTGTGCTTTGCTCCTGGTGAGCCGCGGATTGTCTATGCGGCGCTGTGGCACGCCATTCGCAAGCCCGGACAAACGGGGACTTCGTATGGACCCGGCAGCGGAATCTACAAGTCGACAGACGAAGGCGTTACCTGGACCGAGACTATAGGTCACGGCCTGCCGCCTAAGGATTGGGGGCGGATCGGAGTCGCAGTCGCGCCTGGCACGCATGGCCGGCGGGTTTACGCTCTGATTGAAGCCAAAGACAAAAACAACGGACTGTACCGGTCCGACGACGGCGGCGTGAACTGGCAGCGGGCCACGATAGATGATCGCATTGTCGGCTACTGGTACATGAGTGAGATCTTCGTTGATCCGCGAAATGCAGATGTGGTCTACGTTCCCAAGCAGTCGCTTTACCGCTCGACCGACGGCGGCAAGACTTTCACGGTCATCAAGGGCGCGCCGGGCGGAGACGATTACCACACGCTGTGGATTGACCCGACGAACTCGCAGCGCATCATGCTGGGAGTCGATCAGGGCGCGACCATCAGCCTGAATGGAGGAGAATCCTGGAGCACCTGGTACAACCAGCCCACGGGTCAGTTCTATCGTTTGGCCACGGATCATGAGTTTCCGTACTGGGTTTACGGACCTCAGCAGGACAGCGGGACCGTAGGCACTTCGAGCCGCGGCAATAATGGGCAAATCACGGAGCGAGATTGGTTTCCCGTGGGCCCAGGCGAGAGTGGTTACACGATTCCTGATCCGCTCGATCCCGACGTGGTTTACAACGCCGGCCCCTTCGGTAGCGTGGTTCGATTATCCAAGCGAACTGGGCAGGTGCGGGATGTTTCTCCGGCGCCCATCGCCTTCGGAACCAAGTACCGGTTCAACTGGAATATTCCGATGGTCTTCTCACCCCAGGATTCTCACGTTCTCTATTTGGGCACGCAATTTGTGCTGAAGACGGCGAACGGTGGCACGAGTTGGGAAACCATCAGCCCTGATCTGACGAGGGCGCGAGAGGATAAGACAGATCCCAAGAAACCGCTTGGCTCGCTCATGACCATTGCACCATCACCGGTGAAGGAGGGCGTGATCTGGGCCGGTACCGACGACGGCGCAGTGCAATTGACGCGCGATGGGGGCGCGACATGGCAGAACGTTACACCGTCCGCGGTCTCGGAGTGGAGCGCAATTCCCCTGATTGAGGCGTCGCACTTCGACGCCGGTACTGCCTACGTCGCCGTCAACCGGAATCCTTTGGACGACCTGCGGCCACACATTTTTCAAACCCATGACTTCGGTCAGACCTGGCAGGAAACGGTGAGTGGCATTCGCGACGCTGACTTTGTTCGGGCGGTGCGGGAAGACCCGGTGCGAAGGAGTTTGATCTACGCCGGAACCGAACAAGGCGCATACATCTCCTTCGACAGCGGCGGCCATTGGCAATCTCTGCGGTTGAACACGCCGATTGTGGCCGTCCACGATCTCGCGATCGAGCAGGACGATCTGATCGCGGCAACCTACGGACGCTCGTTCTGGATTCTCGATGATCTTTCGCCACTCCGCCAGATTGATCCGCAATCGCCGCCGGCACAGGCCGTTCTCTTTGCGCCGCGTTCCGCGATCCGCGTGCGTCGGGACGAAAATCAGGACACGCCCGTGCCGCCCGAGATTCCGGCAGGAAAGAATCCGCCGGATGGAGCCATTCTCAACTACTTTCTGCCGTCGGCTCCGATAACCGATATTCAACTTCAAATCTATGATCAGGACGAAAAACTGATTCGCGCCTATTCCAGCGCGCCGCTGCCCGAGACCCATGAGCAGCCGTTGCAGATCGCGGAATATTGGATTGCTCATCCCAAGCCACTCGAGAAAGGGCCCGGAATGCATCGGTTTGTATGGAACCTGCGCTACCCCGATCCTGAGGCTGTGCACGTCCAGACTCCCTACAACTATCCCACGGGAGCGATCGTGGGTGAAACGCCGCTGCCTCCGCAGGGACCGCTCGTCTTGCCAGGAAAATACGACGTCCGTCTGACGGTGGAGGGCCGGACTTACCGCCAGCCACTCGAAGTGAAGATGGATCCCCGGGTGGATTACGCGCGGAACCAATTGGAGAGCGCACTGGCCTTGGAGCTCAAGATTTCCGCAGCTCTCGAGCGAAACTTTGCTGGCTATCAACAGGTGAAAGACTTGCGCTCCCGCCTTGCAGAGTTCACCAAGCGGCCGGCGGGGGATCCGATCAATCCGATCACAGCCGCCGCCACTCAACTTGACTCGAAAGCGGCAGCAATTGAAGGCGAGTCGCTCTCGGTTTTCGATACTCCCAAGGGGAGCAATTTCACAATTGTGAACGATAGTCTGGTGGCGTTGATCGCTCTCGTGGATGGGGCTGATTCTACGCCCTCGGAAGCATCATTCGCGGCTCTGCAGAAGGTATGCGGAGCCATGAACGATACGTTTGGCGAGTGGCAGCAGTTCAAAGCAAAAGAGCTGGCGGATTTCCGCAAGTTGATTGACTCGCAGAAGCCGGGCGCAATTCCCGATTATCCGTCGCTTGCGCTCGATCCAAACTGTGGCAAGTGACCCATTCACCAAAGAGGCACAGAGACACAGCGATGAATTTTAAGGAAGCTCATCCGTATCTGTGGCCGTTCCGCCTCATTCGGAGAGCCATTCGCAGTCACGAGTGACGGTGGAAGAGAGACGGAGGCCGGGCCGGAGGAGGGCAAGAGCGTTTCGTTTTTGCAGGAACTGCACAAACGTCCATGGAGCTGGATTTTGCCGATCATAATTCTTCCCGACCGTTCTCCTTGATGTTTTAGAGTTGTCCCTTCGGTGATGTTCGGCCATAGATTTCGTCCCGCTCTACCCAGTGTTCGAGCACCGATCGAACGAGTGCATCTTGCGTCGCGGTGGGTTCCAATGTCTTTAAGTAGACCTTCAATAATTCTCACGCCTTATCACGTGCAGCTATGGTGCAGCAAAGCAAGCGTTTATATGAGTTCGGTTCCTCCTGGAACGACACGGCAAAGCGTATGCAAGCGGGGAGAGGAATCGGTTCAGCCGCATTCGATGGCGACTTGCCGAGGAACCGGAACAGGAACATCCCCTGTTCTGGTCGCGTGCTTCTAAGGTGAAGGGAGTGCCGGCAGGGCCAAAAGTCGGCATCTGGGAAGTCTGCCGCTGACAATCGTTCAGATTCCTCCCGAGCGACGGGCAATACAAGAAGTTAGCTGCGTTTTCGGGATAGGCACCGACAAACGCCTATGGAGCCATGCATTTTCCTCACCCATCTGATCCTGGAACTGTGGCGCTATACCGATTGCGTAACCAATCGCGTCAAACTGAGTTTGACGGTCCAATTGGCGAGTCCCTAGAGTTATGAGTTTTACGGCTGACAGCTATGCTTTGAGTCCGACAGCCATGCCGGCTCGATGTCGGTTCGGACGCGTGTTTCCGACGTTGACCGGGATCTATCCCGGACACTTGAACGTTGGTCATGCTCTTTCTCTTTCTCCTAGGGGCGGAAGAGATCATGTATAGACAAAGAGACCCCGAAATGCGGAAACGATCGAACCACTTCGCGAACCCGGTGCCGGATATGTTGGCACGCTTTCTTGCGTGGCCACATGTACAACAACCGTATCGGGAGTTTCCGAAACTCGAAGCCAAGAAACGCGAAACCCTCACCCACCGTAGTAAGGCCTACTCTACCGAAGCCCTTGGCTAGTTAGTACCGACAAAACGCCCTTCGATCCATCTATTCACCGTGTCCAACGGCGTTCTGGATTCGCGTTTGCCTTGCCGACTTCTGAAGAACAATACGTCTACGATTCTGATTCGGGTATAGGCGTCAACTGAAACCCGAGGTTCGCGGCTTGTTTACGCAGCCGTCGTTCGGCTCGCGTACGCCAGCTGATCACATTTGGCCAGCACACTTTCCGAGTAGGGTTCTCGGGTCGAGAGCATGTGGTAGACGATGCGAGCCAGCTTATGAGCAGTTGCGGTTACGGGCTCAGGTGCGCCCAGCCGCCACTTCATCTTGCGATAGAACTTGCCCGAGATAATTCTTGGCATGGTAGAGGTAATGCGCGCCCAGCCGCAGTGCAATGGCAGCCCGGTTCTTCACCTTCCGAGTTTTCGTGCAGAGTACCTTGCCGCCGCTGACCCGTTTGTCCAGACAGAGCCCCAGCCAAGAAGCGAAAGCAGACGCATTCCGAAACCGCGAAACGTCAGCCCCAGCTTCCATCAGGATCGTGCGCGCAGTGATCGTGCTGATGCCCGGAACATCCGTCAGATCGACACCAGCAATGCGAAACAACTCCCTCTTCAAGTCGAATCCAGGGTTCTTTGCTTGCGCGTTGATAGATACACGCTTTCGCTTCACCCGCTCGTCATATTGCGCCACCAGAGGTGCCAGTTCCTCGGTTCGACGCGCTCCGGCTACGACGTTGTTGCCCGCGGCCAGCGCCGCCTCGGCGATATCCCGCCCCAACCCATTTCCGCTTCCCGTAATCAACCAAACCTTCGCCATTGCAATATCCTCCTCTGCATGAGATGATAAATACCTGATTGGATACTCATTAATTGTATTCGGAAATATCGGCTATGTACATAGTGTTGAACACAGATTCGGTTATGTAGGAGTTCCGTGGCTCGTCCCAAGAGCGAAGACAAGCGAAATGCGATCCTCGACGCCGCCACCCGCGTAATCGCGGAGCGCGGTCTTACCGCTGCCCCAACGTCAGAGATATCGAAACAGGCCGGTGTCGCCGAGGGAACTCTGTTTACGTACTTCAAGACAAAAGATGATTTGATCAATGCCCTTTACCGCGAGATCAAGTTAGAACTCGCAGACGCGATGATGTCAGGTTTCCCGCGCAGGAAGAGTGTTCGCACCAAGTTGCAACATGTGTGGGACGGCTACGTGAATTGGGGGGTGGCAAATCGCGAGAAGCGCAGGGTCCTGGCCCAGTTGCAGGTCTCGGGAATACTTTCGAAAGAGTCGATCGAAGCCGGAAGCGCGCCCTTCGTCGAAATGCAAAACACGATCCGCGACGCGATTGAGCGCCACATTCTGCGCGCGGACCTTCCGATTGAGTTGATTTCGAAAACGATGGCGGCTTTGGCGGAAGCGACCATGGACCTAATCGTGCTGAAGCCAGCCATGGCAAACAAGTATCGCGACGGTGGATTTGAAATCTATTGGGCGGGGATCGCACGGAAGTAATTCTTTGTATCTCAGTGGATGAGTGAGTAATCAGAGTATAAAAGGAGCACGATTATGAAATACAGATTGCTTGGCAACAGCGGGCTTCGGGTGTCGGAAGCATCTCTAGGCACCATGACCTTCGGCGACGAGTGGGGATGGGGATCACCGAAGGGCGAAGCGCAAAAAATCTATGAGACCTACCGCGAGGCAGACGGAAACTTTCTTGACACGGCTAATTCTTACACCAACGGCACGAGCGAAAGATTCGTGGGTGAGTTCATTCAGGGCCATCGCGAGAGCGCCGTTCTAGCCACAAAATACTCCAATGCCGCGCCAGGCAACGATCCCAATGCGGCGGGCAATCATCGCAAGAGCATGATGCAGGCACTGGAAGCCAGTCTGAAACGATTGCAAACCGACTTCATCGACCTGTACTGGGTGCACATCTGGGATGGAATGACACCCGTGGAAGAAGTCATGCGCGGCCTGGACGATATCGTTCGCCAAGGCAAGGTTCTCTACGTCGGCATCTCGGACGCTCCGGCTTGGTGGATTGCGCAGGCAAATACTCTGGCGGAGCTTTGAGGCTGGACACAGTTCATCGGGTTACAGATTGAATACAGCCTGATTGAGCGGACGGTCGAGCGCGAACTGATTCCCATGGCGAAGGCTTTGAACTTGGGAGTTCTGGCTTGGTCTCCGCTGGCGAGTGGCGTGCTGACAGGGAAGTATCACGGCGGGGGCAAGGCCGACGGCGCGCGGATGACCAACGAGGGAATGAAGGACTTCTTTCCTGAGGAACAACGTGCGGCGCGGGTCATCTCGGCTGTGAAGTCGGTCTCCGAACAGACCGGTCGCAGCATGGCGCAAGTCGCATTCGCCTGGTTGCGCCATCAAACGGCGCCCGTTATCCCGATCATTGGAGCGCGGAAGGTATCTCAACTCGAGGACAATCTCGGCAGTTTGGATCTTGTGCTTTCTGCCGAACAACTGAAATCACTCGATGGAGCAAGCCAAATCGAACTCGGATTCCCCCAGGGCATTTACGAGAGAGAAATGGTTCGTGGAGTCAGGTATGGCGGCATGTGGGACCGCCTCGTGCTGTAGTGCGACACTTTCGGCAGGATAGATATTGGATGCACGCGATAATCGGGGCGGGCGGCCTTTAAGCTTTCCCCTTAACTAAAACTCGAAAGCGTTATAAGGTGGGCAATTCACCGTTTTTCCACTGGGCCAAGCCGGACGCTGTTCCAATCCACAGGCTCCCGTCAGTCGCGCCCAAAAGTGAAATCACGGCTGGCTTGGGAAGACGCTGCCCGGCAGGTGGAGCAAAGGGTGCAAAGCGAACGCCGTCGAAGCGTAAAAATCCCGCATGCGTCCCAATCCACACGTATCCGTCGGTTGTTTGGGTTATCGCATCGGGTTCCCCCGCGAAGGCGCCGTCGCGCACGCGCCAGGCGGTATGGGCATATTGAGAAATCCGCCGGTCCGGATCGAGAGCGTGCGCACGGGGAAGCGCTACGAGCAACAGACTCGCCACCGCGGTGCCCAACACGAAAGCGCGACGTGCCCCGTATTCGGACGACCACCGCCTTGCCCCACATTGTTTGTAGAACCGTCATCACACGCGCTCGCTCAGCTGCAAGCCAGCAAATTTTCGAGCCTGTGACACGAACGCCGGAACCTCCCACTGGGCCCGACCGATCACGGAATTCAGCGACCGTTGGAAGTATAGCTCCAACTCAGGGACGTGCCCCCGATGTGACCTCGCCACCAATCGGCGTTCCTGCCGGTTGACGGGCTACTCTTACCTAATCCGATAAAATGGGGTAGTCGGTTAGCTCCTCCTCCCATTAACCTGAGATCTCATCCAGTTGTAGCCATGGGTGACGTTCGCTTCGGTGATCGGCCCCGTGACTACCGCCTGTTCGAGGAGTCTCCGGAAAACGAGCCCACGCGTGATTGAGGTTCGCCTATTAAAGCGGAAGGTGAACTCCTCCAGGTAGGACTGCAAGTGTTCGGGAACGATGGATCCCTGGTGGGTGCCGAGGATCCATCGCTTGAGCAGGCTGGCGATCTGATGCACGCCGGGCATCGAAACGTGGGCCGGGTCATCCGATGACGAGACAATGGTCTTCTTGCGCGTGTATCCGTGCTTGGGGAGGTCATTGTACCCGCCCCAGCCGTCTGTCAGAATGGTCGCTCCTGGGCTCACAGTGTCGCAAACAAAAGGCGTGAGGCTAGCACCCGAAGCATCGGGAACATGACGCATGCGCACTCGGCCGAACCCCTTGGGTTGCTTGATTTCGACGGCGATGACAACGAGCGACTTGTTCGTGCCACGGCCACGTTTTCCGCCGCGTTCGACGCCTCCAATGAGAGTTTCATCAACCTCTATTTCGCCAGACAACCGGTCTCGCTCGGTGCGTACCATAGCGACTCGAAAGCGCTGCAACATTGCCCACGCCGTCCGATAGCTCGTACCCAACGTTCGTTCGAGTGTCTTGGCCGAAAGACCGTTCTTGGCCGTCGTCACATGCCAGGCAGCTTCGAACCACGTCGTCAACGGTGTTCGCGTCTTATCGAAGATCGTCCCTACGCTCACCGACGCTTGGTGTCGACAGGCGCTACAGACCAGGCGACCCCGCGTTTGGCGCCACGGCGCTGCCGCTACCCGGCAAGCTGGACAGACGAATCCTTCCGGCCAGCGTAGCCGTTCCAGATAGGTGGCACACGCTGCATCGTCGGGGAACATCCTTACGAACTCACGATAGGTCCTTGCGTAATCCTGCCCAGCCACCAACACCGCACTATTCTAGGTCAAAAGAGGAGCTAACCGACTACCCCATTTCCGATAATTGAAGGTTTGCCGACAATCCAGGAGTTATGGCGTGGCGGCTCGGATCGAATGCCGAGTGCGGTCACATCCGCCGGCACCCCTTATAAGGCAAGTGAGCGCCACCTTTCCGCGGGACTATAATGGCGCACGCGGATGGCCGTGACCTCAGGCACGAAACTCAGGCCTTGTGAGACCCAGTCGGCGGTCGCTGCAGGACGGCCGTCATCAAGGCATCGACTTCTTGGTGAGGGAGTACCTGGAAGGGGCCACACATGCCGCAAGACTCGGGGCGCCCACTAACCGTGAACGACAGTTCTGGCTGGCCACTCAGCGCCCCTCCGACCAATTCCCTGCGCCGCGAGTTGGGCCGATGGGACTTGGTCCTGTTGTTCGTCGTCGCGATTCTCAACCTCAACACCATCTCGTCGATTGCAGCCAGCGGACCTGTGGCCCTGTGGCTCTGGCTGGCTGCATTGCTGTGTTTTTTCTTGCCGCAGGGCATTGCCGTCATTGAACTGTCTCACAGGTATCCAGGCGAAGGCGGTCTCTATTTGTGGAACAAAGAAGTCTTCGGCGATTTTCACGGATTCATCGCCGGCTGGGCTTACTTGACGACCAATGTTTTCTACATTCCCTTCGTGCTGCTGTACCTGCTGGGGATTGGCTTGTATGTTGGAGGACCGCGAACGCGAATGCTGATAGATAAGCCGATCTTCGCGTTTCCCGCTGTCCTTTGTGCCCTCTTGCTAATCACGGTGGTCAACGTCGTCGGCGCTGGGGTCGGTAAGTGGTTGAATAATCTTGGCGGAATTGGAACACTTCTGGCTGCAGCGGTGCTCATTGGGATGAGCGCTTGGACCTTTCGCTCGCACAGCGCGAACCTGTATTCGTCTGATTTGGTTCACTTGCACCTGGACTGGGGAATGGCCTCAGCTTTCGGCGCCATGTGCTTTTCGCTAATCGGTCTGGAACTGGCATCGGTTATGGGTGACGAGATTCGCGACCCTCAGCGCACACTGCCTGGCGCTATCACCTGGAGCGGTATCGCTTGTGGACTTCTCTATCTAGGCACGACGGCCGCGTTGCTCATGGCCCTTCCTGCCGGCCAAATCGGAGTCGTGCAGGGCTTCGTCGAGGCAATCTCTCGTATGGGCCAGCAAGTCGGCCTACCTTGGATACTGCCCGGGTTGGCGATTATCTTGAGCATCTCGGTGATTGGAATTGCGTCGGCTTGGCTTACCTGCTCCGCGCGTCTTCCTTTTGTATTCGGCATTGATCGATATCTTCCTCCTGCGCTGGGCAAGTTACATCCCCGCTATAGAACACCACATGTGGCGCTGATCGCACAGAGCACGGTGTGTGCGTTTTTCCTGGCAATGAGTTTTACTGGGGCCGCAGTTAAAGAAGCTTTCGTCACCATGCTGGACCTTTCTGCGGTCCTCAACCTGGTGCCGTATCTGTACATCTTCGCCGCCATCCTGATGCTGACGAGCAATGAGAAGGCGGCAATGCGTCCACGCGGTCGCTTCAGTAATTGCACGTTGCGAACCATCGGGTCCGTCGGCCTGTTCACGACGATGTTGGGGATCGTTGTGGTCTTCGTGCCTTCAAAGCAAATTGGGTCGATATCGTTATTCGAACTTAAGATGTTCTCAGGCAGCCTCTTCTTCCTAGGACTAGGCTCCTTCTTTTTCTACAATGGCCGCCGTAAAGCGGGGATGTAACTCTCAGGTCTTTTGGGGATTAGATACGTAAAGAATGATGCTCATGCAGGTCAGTCCAGCTTCTGCTTTGAGAAACTCCGAGATATCTACCGTCCGGACGTCGAACCCCTTGGTTCGCAAAAGGTCGACAGTTTGGTGAAATCCGGCGTGGATGCAAATCGCGCTGTTGATCCGCAAGATATTGGCTGCCATCGATTCTTCGGCCGGCACCTCAATCAGCGTGTATTCAGCAAATTCGGTTGTATCAAAGTGCCTTGGGTCCGCAAGCACGGTGTGATCGTCGAGCGCCGTGCAGACACTCTTAAGGTGCAGAGCTCTTTTCATAGGAATCGCGACCACTTCGTATCCGTAGGCTTTGAGCTCCTTTCGTAGCGTCTCAATCCCTTGCAGGTTGGTCCGGGATGAGAGCCCGACGAAGAGTTTACGGCCCAGGCGGAGTACGTCTCCGCCCTCCAGAGTTCCCGGCGTGTCGATCCGGACCACATTCCGATACTTCAGAATAGTTGGCGCGACACCGTCCACTTCGCGACGGCGAGGCTCACTTCCGGGACGGGTTATGACCGCTACCTCATCCAGAACCAGTGCCGTGTCTTCAAGAAAACAGCAATCTGGACACTGGTCATCGCTTGGCAGCGTAATAACGTTGGTTCCCAGGCTGCGCAAAAGCTGCTGATATTGGCTGTGCTGTTCAACGGCTCGGGGATAGTCAATGGCTCGCCGATCAATGAAGGTAAGTTCGCATTCGGCAATTCGTAGGGATACTCCGCGCGTTAGTGCGACCAGCATCTGCATTTTGGAAAATTCCCGAAGGCGCGTATTCAGATACGATTATATTGGGATTCTCGACATGACCTATCGATTCCCGGCGCGGGGCCGAAGGTGATCTCGATAGCCCCGCCGCTCGGCGTTGTGCCCGCTTGACGGGCAAGCCTTCCACAACGTGATAAAGGAAGGATTGCCGACGATACACCCAAAATCTTCCGGGGTGCGGCATTTCTCCTTGTAATTGGCATTGTTCCTCGGTTCCGAACACAACCGGGTTGGCGGTGATGAGCGAGATCCAATGGCGGTCGCGTTGCGGCATGCTGCTCCCCACCGACCTACCCTGTGGCCGATGATGTTCGCTTGGCGATGAACGGCGGTATGCGCAGCGCCTACGCCAGGAGTTTCTCGATCGGCTCCCAATAGTGCGCTTTCCATCCCGAAGCCAGGACTTCCGCCTCGCCTTTAGGAAACCCCGTATGGTCGAATACGATCTTGGTCCCGGAGCCTTGCGCCACAAGCTCGAACTTCGCAATCGAATAGACACCCGGAGCCCAGCCACCCGTTCGCCAGGCCTGCACGATTCGCTCGTTCGGCACAAGTTCGACTTGTCGTCCCGTGATGTACCCGCCGAAGAGCGTGAACGCGCCTCCCACTTCACGACTGATCTCCGCGGGCTTGTCTCCGAGGTGCATGGCTTGCACGACTCCACTGAGCTGTATGACTTCGTCGAACTGTTTGGAGTCAGTCAGCGCTTCGTAAACGCGCTTCCGGCTCGCTTTGAAAACAGGCTCTTGGTGAATGGATTCCGCGGCATGTGAAATCTCATCATCGGCTCCCGCCCAAGCCTTAGTTGAGCCCAGGGTTAAACCACCGAATGCCATCGCAACCCCGACGATTGCTTGCCGCCGCGTGGGCCGATTGGCCAGCACCCCCAGATTTGATCCATCGCTCGCCATAGTCAGTGTCCTTAGTCCTCCCGAATTTTGCGTTCAACCGTCCCTCGCATAACAGCACTGTGCGAAAATATGTTCAAGATAATATTTCTTTGGACAGGCAAACCCCTTTCGAGGCGTACTTCAGCGCCTAGAGAACAAGGAGGCGTCATGCCTTACCCCGCTGGTCATCGCGCGACGGTAAAGAAAGGCATCGTCGACAGCGCACGCAAACTATTTAATCGCCATGGCTTTGAGAGTGTCTCTCTCAACCAGATTATGGCCGGTGTCGGTCTAACGCACGGTGGATTTTATAGCTATTTCAAAAGCAAGGGCGATCTGTATGCCGAGGTATTAGGTTGCTTCTTCACCGACCCGCAGTGGAAAAGCTGCTGGGAAGGTGTGCATGTGGATCTGTCATCGACCGACGTGGGACCACAAGTCGTCCGCGCCTATCTATCCCGCCAGCATTTCGAGGACGTCGAGAACTCCTGCCCCATGGTCGCATTGCCGACCGATGTCGCGCGTAGCGGCGTAAGTGCAAAGCGCGCTTACGAGACCGTCTTCAAGGCAATGGTGAGCGTCTTGGAGCGGAGTTTGATCGAGAAAGGCCGCCTTCGCCGCACCATCGCACAGAGCATAGCTGCCTTATCCATAGGAGGCATGGTCGTGGCGCGGACCATGGTCGACCGCGCTCTTGCGGATGAATTGCGCGCCGCTTGCACGGCTGTCGCTCTCAATCTTGGCGGCTGGGACAAGAAGAGCAAATCGAAGAACGGTAAATCCAAGCGATCCCGACCGCTCCGCGGGGCCTAGCGATAGTTCCAGCAGAGGGTGATGCAAATCACGCAGATGCGCGGCTCACCTTGTCACCTTCGTGAATTGTGTCCGGATGCGGGCAAACCTGAAGTAATCCCAAGGTAAGAGTTGCCGACAACTCACCCGGAACCGACCTGGCCACGAATGCTGCTACGGCTGGCCTGGCCTGCTCTTCCTCAATGTTTGCGACTAATCCGGACTTGAAGCATCCAGTGATTTCACGTGACTGACACTTTCTCAGTTACGGCGAGTGATTCATGCATGCGAGCAGAGGGCTCGGCGTGTCGTCGCGTATGGACTCGCGGTCCCCCCGGCATCTACCATGCTGGAGAAGGCAGGTACCTAAAGTGGGGTGTCAGGAAAAATGAGTGTCCGCCACATGTGCGCGACGGGGCTATTGTCGTACCCGAGCCCTTCCTTCGGTTGTTTGAAGTGACGACCGATTATGTCGATGAATGGATCTATCGCGACCTTCATGGTCGGATCGAAAGCGTAGAGGTCGTGCACAGTGATCATGCGCGCGTCCATGTATGACCTGTGGTTGCGGGCATACTCGTAGGCTTGCTTGATGTAGGGAGGCGGCACGTAGTCCTTGCCGAAAATCTGGTTGTACGCCTCTGGGTACTCGTAGCCGACGGAATGATCCGGGTAGAAGCGTAGGGCCTGGTGATAGCGGATGCCCCAACTGATCTTCTCCGAGACGTAGGGCTCCATCATTTGCGCACCCCACCACCCGTGGTCAACCTTGATCAGGTTGAGCACAACATCATGAAGAAGGCAGGCGAGGATCAATTCCTCTTTCTCGCCCTTTTTCATCGCATCAGTCGCGCTCTGCAAGACATGGGCCGCCGTCGCTGGTGCGAACCGGTACTTAAAGAAATCGACCAATGTCGGTTTCTCCGGCATCGGCTCCAGCTTCTTCAGCTCCGCCGGCGCTTTGCCGCTCGGCAAGGGCCCGCCGAACAGTAATCCCGTGCCGAGCCGAACCTTTAGCTCGTTCGCGGTCGTCTCCGCGCCGATATTTGCAATCATGTGGTGCTCAAGCGCGTCGGCCAGGGCCTCGGAAGGCATGGCGCTGATAGCGGCTGCCGTTCCTAGGGTCGCAAGGAAGGCTCGACGATCGAATTGCATACGCTGCGTCCTCTTGTTGCCGGGGAGTCTAGCGCCGAAGCTCCCGGAATTCAACCGGAATTTCCGACTGAATTTCCGACTTTAGCTTTATCCTTGCGCAAGACCAGATGCCTTAGAGCCTGGCTCATGCGCTAACCGGACGAGTGCCGCTAACTCCCCAAGAGCCCGGTTGTGGCAAATTGGAATCCCTGTTGGAGACCCACTGTTGATCGTGGGCGGATGACGGGCTAACCGGAAGTAACTGTTGTTATCAGGCGTGGGTGTTGAAAAAGTCACTGTGATTAGCGATCGGAATGGCCGCAGAAGCATGGTAATAAGAAGGAGGAATGCTTGCCATGCTGTGGATCGCGATACCCGGAGGCTTGTTAATCATGATGTGGCAACAGGATCGTTCCGAAGCGTTGTTCTACTACTTCCGCCTTGAAGATCAGGTTCCTGAGAATGATCTGCTGCGGCTGATCGAAAAGCACATCAGCTTGGCCTTCGTGCGGGAAAAGCTGAAAGGGAGTTACAGCGAGACCAGCCGGCCGTCGATTGACCCCGAACTTCTGCTGCGCATCCCGTTGATCGGCTATCTGTACGGCATCACCAGCGAGCGCAAGTTGGTGGAGGAACTGCGGAACTGCGCATGCATCTGGCCTGCTGCTGGTTTACCGGGCTGGGCTTCGATCAGGAGATACCGCACCACTCTACATTTTCCAAGAATCGGCACGGACGATTCCAAGAGTCGAAGCTATTCGGGCAGCTGTTTGAAGAGATCGGGGCGCGCTGTCTGGAAGCGGGACTGTGCGGGGAGATGACTTGTCGGTGGACGGCAGTTTCGTGGAAGCAAATGCCAGCAAGCAGAGCCGCATTCCACGCGACAGCTAGCGGAGGCGGCGCAGGTGAAGCAAACGGTGCGCCAGTACCTGGTGGAACTGGAGCAGCAGAATCCGACCGAAGAGCCGCTGCATGAGCAGAAACTGGTGTCCACCACTGATCCCGATGCGACCTACGCGACCAAGGGTGGAACTCCGGCCCGGCTAGGGTATTACGACAACTATCTGGTGGACAACCACAATTGCGTGATCGTGGGAGTGCAAGCAACTGCAGCCCGGATGAGTCAAGAGACGGTAGCCGCACAAGCCATGATCGCTCGTTTCGCCGAATGGCAAGGACGCGAACCGGAGTCGGTGGTTGCTGATGCCACGTACGGCAACGGTGAGTTTCTGCAGTTGGTTAATGGAGCGGGGGATCACACCGTATATGCGCACCCGGGACAGTCCTCTGCGCAAGAACAACCCACTCTACGGTCCCGAGCGTTTTACTTATCTTCCCCAAAGCAACAGTTATCGCTGTCCGGCTGGAGAACAGCTCAACTATGTCGGCCTGAATGTTCGCGACCGCGCTCACGCCTATATCGGCAGTGGCAAGCGTTGTGGGGCATGGTCGCAAAAGGCGCAATGCACAAGTGGGCGATATAACTATCTCGCCATTCACATGCATGAATCCGCGCGACAACCCGCCAGGGACCTGTCGAACGCACCAACATTCGCCAGTGCACAACGGGAGCGGAAAGATGCGATGGGCAGCGCGCCTGAGTAAGTCATTTTCATTTTACGTATAGGAAGCCGTATTCAAGTGTGGGAAGCGATCTTGAGGACTTCATAAAGAATCGCGAGCGCTTCTGGACGCAATCGCAAACCGCGATGAGCCGACGCCGTAGGTCTCACTGTCGAGGGTGCATCGCAGGATTTTAAGCAACAGCTGATGATCGAATGGTTTTGCAAGGAACTCGACTGCACCCTCTTTCATGGCTTGAGCCCGTATCTCGGCATCGTCAAACGCCGTAATAAAGATGATGGGATCATTGCACTCCTCTTGTTTCAGCCTGGCCTGCAACTCCGGACCCGACATCTTCGGCATGTGGATGTCAACGATCAAGCACGCAGCCTTACGATACAAATCGGATTCGAGGAACGCTTTTGCGGATCCGAAGCATTGTGCCTCAAACCCCCTCGACTCGATTAGGTCACACAGGGTGTCCTGCATCGACTCATTGTCATCGATGATAGCAATCAACTTGGACCTCTGGTCCCCTGGCATGCCGCGAACCCAATATCGTTTTGATCAATCACGCCTATGCTCGTCTGTTCACCGCAAGGGGGGACAGGTGTAAATGGAACAGCGGTGATTTTGCGATGAAATGGCAGTGAAAGCAGGAAGTTATTGATTCTTAAAGGAAATTCGCCGAGCGGTCTTTGATGCACTCTCATGCTTTGTTTCGACAATTCCGGGTCGCATTGGTACAGTTTCTTATTCTGTATTTTGTGTGTGGTTCCCATGTACACAATTTCCTCAGGGCGTTCTTGAAGAAGCTCCGCCTCCCGACCTGATTAACGTTCGTCCCCAGTGCGTTATTGGCCGAATCAAATTACAGCAAAGGCCGAGAATTACAAAAGGAGATGGCAGTCGATCTGGTGGAAAATACCAAAGGAGGACTGAAGCGCTTTAGGTAGCCAGACGCGATGACTACGTCAGCTCGGTGGGCAAGGTGAAATGAAAGGTTGCACCTCGTCCATCGTTGGCGGTTGCCCACAACCGGCCACCATGCGACTCCACAATGGAGCGGCTGATTGCTAATCCCATGCCGCTGCCTTGGGGCTTGGTAGTAAAGAAGGCAGAAAAGATCTGGTCAACATTCCCAGTTGGTAGTCCCGGGCCTGTATCGCTGACCGAGAACAGCAGTTGACCATCCTGCCGCCGCGATTTCACCGTAAGCTCTCCGCCCTCGTCCCGCATGGCTTCGATAGCATTGAGCATGAGGTTCATGAAGACCTGCTGCAGTTGCACGCAGTCTGCGTTGATTTTGGGCAGTTCGCCAGCAAGTTCGGATCGCATGGTAATGGAGTATCGGATAGCCTCACCCTGCAGCAATGTGAATATTTCGTGGACGATTTCGTTCACGTCGATCAGTTCACTTTGTGGAGGAGACTTCCTATACAGCGACCGAATATGGTCGATAATCTCAGCCGCACGATTCCCATACTTATCGATTTTGGCTGCTGCCGCACGGGCCCGATCAAGGTTGGGAGGTTCGTGCGCCAGCCATTCGATGCAGCTGTTGGCACTGGTGATGGCGGCCGCGATGGGCTGCTTGATTTCGTGTGCCAGCGACGCGGCCATTTCCCCCAACATGCTCACGCGATTAGTGTGCGCGAGCTCAGTCTCTAATTGACGTAGGCGCTCCCTTTCTTGTTCAAGCAACTCCTGCTCGGTAACATCTATCCCTGTCCCAACGAACCCCTGGAAAATCTCCCCTTGAATGACCGGAACACCCACACAACGTACGTAGCGTATATTTCCATCCGGCCGCACAATCCGCTTCGTGAAGTCAAATTCGCAATGGTTGGCCAGCATCTTTTTAATTTCTTGTTCCATGAAGTTCCGATCTTCCGGGTGTACGAGGTCCAAATATTCTTTTATTGTTGGCGGCTTCCCGTCTGGATCAAGGCCATAAACGTGGAACAACTCGGAAGACCAGTAATCGAATCCAGCCGAGTTGAAGGCCCAGCTACCCGTGTGCGCGAGGCGCTGCCCCTCTCTGAGATAAAGCTCGCTTCGCTGCAGGGCTTCCCCGGCACGCTTGCTATCTTCAATGTTTGTGAGGGTTCCGTACCATCTAACAATTTTTCCATGCTGGTCCCGAAGTGGTACTCCACGCACCAGAAACCATCGATATCCCCCGTCAGCGGCGCAACGAAAGCGCGCCTCGTCTTCGAAAAGCTGACCGGTCGCAACGGAGATGCGCCACTTCTCGGAATGGCGCACAAGATCTTCGGGATGGATCGCACGCTGCCAGCCTGCGCCTGAGCTCTGCTCGACAGAAAGCCCGGTGTATTCGGTCCATCGTTTATTTACAAATGTGCTGGAGCCGTCAGGCAAGGCAGTGAAAGTCATCGCCGGAATTGTTTCCACAACGTCTCGCAGACGCTTTTCCTGACCCGTGAGCTGATGAATGCGCCATCGATGAAGTGCCCAGAGCAGCCCAATGAAGGCTGCAAAGCACGACAAACGGAACCAGTAAGTTTGGTAGTAGGCCGGGGCGACGGAGAAATTGAGGGACGTACCGGCTTCGTTCCATAAGCCGCTGCTATTGCAAGCCTTCACGCGGAAGGTGTAATTGCGCGGAGGAAGGTTACTGTAGAAAGCTTGCCGGCGAGTGCCAGCGTCCTGCCAATCTTGATCCCAGCCTTCAAGCTTGTAGCGAAATAATACCTTCTCCGGCATAACAAGACTGAGGGCTGAGTAGTCGATCTCTAGCTCGCGCACCGGCGAGGGTAGGCGGGGACTCGATTGCACATCGCCCGACAAATTTTTCCCGTACTCCTTGCGGTCAGCGGCGACTTTTTCGATATGCACCGGTGGTGGGAGCTTGTTGAAGGGAAGCTTGTGCGGATCTACGACGCTGATGCCGTCGGGACTCATAAACCACAGTTTCCCATCTTCTGACTTGGAGACGCGCGGCGTATAATCGCCAACCACAGCGAAAGTCCTTAGCCCGTCCGAATTATCGAAAACTGTAGTGTGGATCGTGCCAGGGGTCTTGGCTGCAGCACTAGCCCACGGGTCCAACTCGGAGCGCGCAACCCGTACCAAACCGCAGGGCATCATGAGCCAGACCGATTGGGCGTCGTCTTCTATCGTCCACTGAACCGCATCGCAAGGCAATCCGCTCTTGCTCGTTAACGTGGCGATATGGCCATCTTTCAATCGGGTGATTCCGCCCTCAGTGGCGATCCAAAGTGCGCCTTCAGTGTCGAATCGAAGCTGATTGACAGCCCCCTTGCCTAGTCCATCGGTGGCCGAGTAGGACGAGCGGACCTGGCCATCACGAAACCAGACGACGCCACCCCCCGAAAATCCGAGCCACAGGCCACCGTGCAAAGGATCCGGAGCCAAAACAACCGCAGGATCCTTGCGTCCAAATGTAGACCATGGAATAGGTGGGAACACACGGTGCTGCGACAATCGTAGGAGGCCGAGTTCGCGGTTAGCGATCCACAGATTTCCCGAGGCGTCCCCGGTGAGGGAACCCACCAATCCACCAGGAACCGACGTAGGAACAAAACGATTAGTCTCCAGGTAGCCGACTCCTCTCGGTGTGGAGACCCAGATTCGCCCGCGAGAGTCCTGAAAGAGGGACCCGACTCCCTCATCCGGCAATCCGTTGCCGACGGCCTTTTGTTTGCTCGCCGCAGTCCTATGCTGGCGATACACTGTAACCTGGCTATGACTCAGCCGGTTCAGCCCATCAAGAGTAGCAAACCAAATGCTCCCGTCCGTGGCCGCCAACAGGCCTCCCCATGGAATATCGGACAAACCTTGTTTCCTGGAATACGTCACCACGGGAAGCTCGTGAAAACGGTCGAGCCCATTGATAGTGGCGACCCAGATGTTGCCCTCACGATCCTCAAACAAATCGTAAATGTCGTTGCCGGACAGTCCGTCCGAGTCTGAAAACACATCGGTCCGTCCCTGGTGTATATGCACGATGCCCCGGCCCGCAGGACCCACCCAAAGACCACCGTCGCGATCGTGGAGCATTTTCAGGACGCGGAACCCTCGCCTCGCAGTGGGGAACTGATATACGGCTTTCGCTCTCCCATCAGCTAAGCGCATGACCGCGCCTGTTGCGGCGATCAAGACAGTGCCATCCTCACTATCGGCCATGCCCTGCATTCTTCCGTTTGGCAGGCCTGGCACCGCATAGAATTCAGGCGGTCCGGGTCTCCAGCGCCACACCCCTGTCTCTAATCCGACCCAGAGATTTCCTTTGCTGTCCTTATGCAACCCGAAGACGCCGCGGTCAACACCGCCCATCTCCGGACCGCACCGGACGCTGCCATTCCCAATTTCGCAGAGTTTTCCGTCGGGCCCCTTCGCGCCAACCCATATTGAGCCCACGCGATCTTCAACTAGAGCAAAGATGGCCGATCCAGCGAGCTCAGCGTACTGAGTGAGCCTGCCGTTCTTCCAGCTTGCTAGTCCACTCCATGTACCGATCCAAAGGGTCCCGTCACGCGCCACGACCAGTTTTGTGATGGTGTTGGAAGGGAGTTGCTGATCTGGCGGTGGCTGCCAAAGTACGTTTCGAACGCCATCGAAGCGATACAAGCCAAAGGCTGTTCCCAGCCAGAGGTACCCGTCGGGTGTCTGCGCGATTGCGATAATGGAGCCCTTGGCAAAGCCATCCCGGATCTTCCAGGCTGTATGCGCGTATTGGCTGACGTCTAGCGCCGGATTCAGCGCGAACGCACAAGTTCTCGCTATCAGCATGCCCGCCAGCATCGCGCCCGCCAATTTGCCGTGAACTGTGTGCAAAATCGCGCCCGGCGCAGGTCTCAACCCAACAGCCGGCCCTCCCATACGCTCATACTATCCGACGCGTACTGATTCAAGGAGCCAAGCATCGGCCCTCGCTTTTTCCAGCGCATGCCTACCAGATCAGCTTCAGTCCGAACTGTATCTGGCGTGATGTGGTCGTCGTGGAGGTGAGGACGCCCGCCGAAGAAATTGGGGCTCCGTTGGCTCCAAACAGGCTGGTATTGTTCGTCGGGACCACCGGCGACGCAAAATTCGTGTGATTCAAGACGTTGAAGAACTCTGCTCGGAATTGCGCATGAAACTTCTCTAAGGCGCCGATGTTGCGAAATAGCGATCCATCCAGATTGACAATGCCAGGACCGACCAGAATATTGCGCCCCGCGTCCCCAAAACGCGTGCTCGGGTTGGGAAAAGCAAAACACTGGGTTTTAATGTAGTCAAGCGGATTTCCCGGATTCACACGAGAGCCGCTGCATCCCGGTCCGGTCAGCACATCCGGCCGGTCGAACTGATCGCCCTTCATTCCTAACGGGTCTCCGGTGATTATAGGTGTGAATGGTTCGCCGGAAGCAACGTGCAGAATCCCACCCCATTGCCAACCGTTTAATGCCCATTGGAGCGCTCGTGGCCCGGCTGTGAAAGTCGGAATTTCCCAGATGTAGTTGACCGAGAGGTTTTGACGTATGTCGAAGTCGGCCAGTCCACGCCCATTTCTTTCGTCGAACCAAAGCGTAGGGACGCTGTTCGCGAAGGTACCTGGGTTGCTGTTCGCCGATTCGGAACCCGAGTCAATAATTTTGCCCCACGCGTATGACACCCCGGCTTGCAGACCGTGGTTGAGTTGGCGAGTTGCCTGTACCTCAAGGGCGTGGAAAATGGAATCGGCGTTCCACATAGTGCCGGAAATCTGGCCTACATTCGGGTTCAGAGGAGTTCCATTTACCGGCCATACGTAGCCCTGCGGCGTCAACGTTGGAAGGACCATGTCGAAATTGTTCGTGAAGTAGGGAAGATGAACGCCGCGCGATCCCGTGTACCCCACCTGCAGCACCGTATCCCGAGCAATGCTTTGCTGAATGTTGAAGTTCCACTCCATGTCATAGCTGCGTGGTGGATTCGGCTGAATATACGCATAACGAAGTGTAGGCGTGGTCAATAGCGGAAATGCTCCCTTCGGAAACGACCCCTGCGGCAGCGTCGTCACGTCACCCAACTCGAAAAACGGAGCCGACAACAGGCTCGTCGCCCCAAACAGGTACGGGAGAGGTAAGTTATCGAATATTCCAAATCCGCCGCGGATGGATGTCTTACCGTTGCCTAGTGGATCCCACGCAAAGCCCACCCTCGGTTCAAAATCGAGCTTCGTCGGATTCGAGAAGAAAGGATCTCCGAGATGTGGGGTTGTTGAAGTCAACGATGGCAGATTCGAGAGTTTCCCATGTGCTTCGCTCGGGACCGTCGCTGCTTCATAACGCAGCCCCAGATTGAGAGTCAGATTGTGTCTCGCTCTCCAGTCATCCATGAGGTATCCCGCATAAATAGACTGCCGGAGGTTGCGTGGCGTGATTCCATTTCCGATCGGTGCGTTGAACGAAACCGGCTGGTCCTGCAGGAAAGCGGAAAGCGATCCGAACACGAACTGGCCTAGCGGGCTGGTTTTGCCCAATTCGTTGTCCCGGATGTTCTCAAAAGCAAAACCAAACTTTAGGGAGTGAGTTCCTAACGTCGCGAACGCATCATCGTAGAACTGATACGAGTTGTAATGAAAATCGAACTCGCCGACGGCGCCAAAGCCCCCTGGAAACGTCGAGAGTTCCGAGTTCGTTATAACTCCCACGTATTGGTCAGGCAAAAAGCCGAGCGACGTGTCCGCTGCCACAGAGTTAATCGCCTTTAAACTCTTTGCCGCTTGCGAGACTACACGGCTGAAACCCAATCGTGCCGTGTTGGCCATTTGGGCACCGAATGAGTGCGTTTCCTCGAGAACGGCAGCTTGACGTCGGGACAAAGTCCCGATGATGTTGTTATTGAAGGAATCCGGTCCGTCCGTTTTTCCATTGTCGAACATGTAGGTTCCGAACAGGCTATCAACCTTCCCAATTGTGAAGTCAGAGTGTGAGGTGAAGAAGTCCTCGTTGGTGCTCTGCGGAGTGGCAAGCGTGAAATTGCCGGTATCGCCCTCGACCGGACCGTTCGGAAGGGGATAGAGCGCCAGGTACGGCTCTACACTTGGATCCACTCTAACAGTACCTGAGGTTAGATTTCCGGTGCGTGCCGCGGCAGAAGGCACAATGTCCACCGTTGTTGTCGAAAGCAGCTGGCGAATACCTTCGTAATCGCCAAAAACAAACAGCTTGCTTTTGATAATCGGCCCTCCAACATCGGCTCCGAACTGATTGCGCCGGAATGGCGGCGGAGACGAAGTTGTGTCGAAGAAGTTGCGGGCGTCGAGCGCGCTGTTGCGCAGAAACTCATAAGCAGAGCCGTGTAGCTCATTTGTGCCAGAGCGCGTAATGGAATTGATCACTCCTCCCGACATCCTGCCATAGCTAGCGGGCGCGCTGTTTGTCACGACAGAAAATTCCTGAATCGCCTCCACGCCGAGCAAGACACCGAGAACGCTGCCGGGCCCTCCGTTGGAATAGTCGTTTATGCTGATTCCATCGAGTCGGTAGTTGTTCCCTTGTGGGCGCATTCCGCCGATGCTTAACTGCGTCCCGAGCCCGCGGTTTGCCCGTTGATTACTCAGCGCGAGCGGGTATTGATACACGCCAGTGACTCCCGCTTGCAGCTGTGCGAAAGTCGTCCAGTCGCGCCCGTTCAGAGGCAATTCGCGAACTGTGGTGGAGTTCTCGGTTGCCTCCAAGGTCGAACTGGCCAATTGGATAGCGGGCGGTGCGTCTGAAACTTCGATTTTCGTCTTAACCTCGCCTGGGTTTAGCTTGAAATCGATTACCTCTTCGGAGCCTACCGTTACAAGAACACCCGATCTCACAAGCGTTGCAAAGCCTTCCTTGGACGCACTGACCTGATATGTACCAGCCACCAAGTTCGGAGCCGTGTAGATCCCGTCGTTGTCTGCGGTTACGGACCGCAGGATCGCTGTCTCGGAGTTCTTAACAGAGACGTGCGCTCCTGCAATCGCGCGTTCTGAACTATCTCTCACACTCCCTGAAATAGTTCCTCCAGCGACCTGTGCGAGACAGGCACTCCCGGTCACCAGTACAATTGCAGTGACGCATGCGACAGTGAAGGAACTCGAAGCCAAAGCAGCGCGAGTTGGGAGCACCTCAACGTTCCTCCTTTGACAGATTTGCCTTAACTAAAGTCCGCACGCGCCAGCAGTGAGCTGTCAAGGAATGACCGATCTTATCTCTAGAACGTGAACTCTCATCAGTTACTCGGAACATGTCAGATCATACGGCTCGGATCGAGGACGATGGAAACACTTTACGTAACCAGGGGTCTTGGCTTCGTCACCTCGGTGGGCAAGGTGAAATGAAAGGTTGCACCTCGTCCATCGTTGGCGGTTGCCCACAACCGGCCACCATGCGACTCCACGATGGAGCGGCTGATTGCTAATCCCATGCCGCTGCCTTGGGGCTTGGTAGTAAAGAAGGCAGAAAAGATCTGGTCAACATTCCCAGTTGGTAGTCCCGGGCCTGTATCGCTGACCGAGAACAGCAGTTGACCATCCTGCCGCCGCGATTTCACCGTAAGCTCTCCGCCCTCGTCCCGCATGGCTTCGATAGCATTGAGCATGAGGTTCATGAAGACCTGCTGCAGTTGCACGCAGTCTGCGTTGATTTTGGGCAGTTCGCCAGCAAGTTCGGATCGCATGGTAATGGAGTATCGGATAGCCTCACCCTGCAGCAATGTGAATATTTCGTGGACGATTTCGTTCACGTCGATCAGTTCACTTTGTGGAGGAGACTTCCTATACAGCGACCGAATATGGTCGATAATCTCAGCCGCACGATTCCCATACTTATCGATTTTGGCTGCTGCCGCACGGGCCCGATCAAGGTTGGGAGGTTCGTGCGCCAGCCATTCGATGCAGCTGTTGGCACTGGTGATGGCGGCCGCGATGGGCTGCTTGATTTCGTGTGCCAGCGACGCGGCCATTTCCCCCAACATGCTCACGCGATTAGTGTGCGCGAGCTCAGTCTCTAATTGACGTAGGCGCTCCCTCTCTTGTTCAAGCAACTCCTGCTCGGTAACGTCCATCCCTGTCCCCACGAACCCTTGGAAAGTGATCCCTTCGGTCACCGGAACACCCACACAACGTACGTAACGAATCTCTCCGGCAGGGCGCACAATCCGCTTTGTGAAGTCGAACGCGCGATGATCGGCCAACATCTTCGCAATTTCTTGTTTTATGAATTCGCGATCGTCCGGATGAACGACAGTCAAATATTCTTCTGGTGTTGGCGGCTTGCCGCTCGGATCAAGCCCGTGAGCGCGGAATAATTCGGGAGACCAGTAAGTGAAGCCTGTGGCATCGAATGCCCAGGAGCCCATATGGGCAAGGCGCCGACCCTCAGCGAGATAAAATTGGCTTTGCTGAAGCGCCTCCTGGGCGTGCTTGCGGTCAGTAGTGTCCTGGACTGTACCGCACATCTGGTAGGGCCTGCCCGCCGCGTTACTCTTTACATCGCCCTCACTGTGCACGATGCGAAGTTCGCCCGTGGGCCGCAATAGGCGATGTTCTACATTGTAGCGAGGCCCGCGCGCGAGCGCTTCGTTCAGTGCTCGAGAGACAAACCCTCAATCTTCGGGATGGACCTTTTGCCGTGGCGCGTCCAAGTCCATTGGATGTTCCGAAGGCTGCAATCCGAAGATGCGACAGGTTTCGTCCGACCAGGTGATGCGACTAGTCACGAGGTCCCGTTCCCAGTACCCGACAGGCGTGATGCGCTGAGCTTCTTCAAGCCTGGCTTTGCTGTCTTGCAAGTCGCGAGACATCAACTGCAAGGTTTCCTCGGCGCGCTTGCGATCTTCAATGTCTGTGAGGGTTCCATACCATCTAGCAATCCTCCAATGCCGATCTCGAAAGGGGACACCGCGCACCAGAAACCATCGATATTTCCCATCAGCGGCGCGACGGAACCGCGCCTCGTCTTCGAAAAGTTGTCCGGTTGCAACCGAGATGCGCCACTTTTCGGAATGGCGCGCTAGATCTTCGGGATGGATCGCACGCTGCCAACCTGCGCCTGAAGTCTTCTCGATAGAAAGCCCGGTGTATTCGGTCCAGCGTTTATTCACAAACGTGCTGGAGCCGCCAGACAACGTGGTGAAAGTCATCGCCGGAATTGTTTCCACAACGTCTCGCAGATGCTTTTCCTGACCCTTGAGTTGGTGAATGCGCCAGCGACGAAGCGCCCAGAGCAGCGCAATGAAGGCTGCGACACAAAAGAATCGGAACCAATTCGTCTGGTAATAGGCCGGGGCGACGAAAAAATCGAGGGACGCGCCGGCTTCGTTCCACACGCCGCTGCCATTGCAAGCCTTTACCCGGAAGGTGTAACGGCGTGGTGGAAGGTTGCTATAGAAAGCTTGCCTTCGAGTTCCGGCATCCCGCCAATCGCGGTCATAACCTTCCAGCTTGTACCGGAAATACACCTTCTGGGGAACGACAAAGCTTAGAGCCGTATAATCGATTTCGAGATCGCGTGTAAGGGCGGGAAGACGAAGGCTGCTCTGAGGCGAATATGTCTTTCGATCAGCGATCACATCTTCGATATGCAAGGGCGGCGGGAATCGGGTTTCTGAGCAGGCCATCCGGATCAATTATTTGCGCCACAGTGTCATTTGCGAACCATAAGCGACCATCGTTTGACCGTGTTGCAATCGGGCGAAAGGGAGGCAGATAGGGCTGGGCGCCGTCGAAGGCATCGAACAGATCGAACCTTACCTTTACGTCGGGATGTTCACGCCACCGTTGCAGGCCGTCTGACTTGATCTCAATCAGACCACACTCGGCATAGAGCCATAGATCGGAGTGCTTGTCGGTAACCAGCGCGAAGATTCGGTTACAGGGCAAGCCATGGTTGTCGTCGAGGGTAACTGACTATCTCGCCGCTCCACCAGGCCGTGGTCGCTTGCCGCCAACACCGAACCGTCCGAATTTGCCAGTACCTGACCAACTCGCGCGTTTGCGTCCTTGAAGGGAAAGATTTGCACTTGATCGTTTCGATATTGGGCCAGACCACCGTGAAGCAAACCCAACCAGAAGCCACTCTGCGGATCGGCTGCCAGAGAAACGACGTCTAGCCCCGGGTCCGAAATCTCCTTAATGAATCTGCCATCTCGAAAACAAATTAATCTTGTGGGACATCCGGGTGGATTTCGGATTACCGATGCCTAAACATTGTGGTCGATGTCCTCGGTCATCGCCAAAACGATTCCTACGGGTCCACCGTCGGGACGGTGGACGGATGTAAACATGCCATGCTCGTACACAAAGAGTCCATTGTCTAGTCCCACCCAAAGCCGGCCAGCGTGATCTTCGAACAGTGACGTTATACGATCGCCTGAGAGTCCATTTCTTGGGCCGATCGATGAAATGTGGTCCAGGCCCAACCCATGGCCGGGACGCCAGATGCCCCCACACCGATCCATCGGGAGCGAGATCGAGGTCCGATATACCAGCCAGTCCTGGTTTTGACTTTAGTCCCGGCACCTCGTATGAAGCGGAAGAAGCTGGTTGCCATCGGACAATCCCAATCCCAGTGGGAGTTCCAATCAGGAAAAATCCGAGATTGTCTCTGATCAACGCTTGGGCATATGGCGGCACTCCATCTTTCGGCGCATAACATGTCGCTACAGACGCGGCGACTTTACAGATGCCTCCGGCTTCTGTTCGTGAACGTGCCATTCAAATCGTGCCGTCACGGTCTTCATAGATCGAGTTCACGCGGCCCGCCGTCTCCGGGAAATTGACCAATTCCCCGTTCTTCCATTGGGCCAGGCCATAGTCTGTTCCAATCCACAGGCTGCCGTCAGTCGCGCCCAAAAGTGAAATCACGGCTGCGTTGGGAAGATGCTTTCAGACAGGCGGAACAAAGGGTACAAAGCGGACGCCGTCGAAGCGCAACAATCCCCCAACTGTCCCAGACCACACGTATCCGTCCGTCGTTTGGGTTATTGCTGTGGGTGTTCCCGGGAACGTGCCGTCACGAAAGCGCAACGCGGTGTGGACGTATTGAGAAATCCGCAGGTCCGGATCTAGCGCGAGTACGGCGGGAAGCCCCGACAGCAGCATTCCAGTCAGAACAGTTCCCAGCGCGAGAAGGCGTCGTGCTCGTCGGTGGCGTCGTTCACGCGTTCGGCTCAAATCTGAACATCTCCCGCTGCCCGGCCGAGAAAATCTGTACCCTGCTGAGCGATAGGTCGTGAGATCCCTAGTCTTCTCATCTTGGCAAGCAGAGTGGTTCGTTTCAGTCCCAGTTTCGCGGCTGCACCACGGGGTCCGCCCACGATCCAGCCGGTCTGCTCAAGCGTCTCCACGACCAGAGCGCGATCTGAGTCTTCGCAGTTCATCGACGATAGTAAAGACTGTGCGTTGGAACTGAGAATAGTGGCGCTCGTTTGCCTCTTGTGCAGAGGGTTCGGGAGCACGCCGTCGCGCGAAAGGATAACCGCACGTTCAACCAGGTTCTGCAATTCCCGTATATTGCCAGGCCAGGAATGCCACTGGAAGGCAGCCATCATTTCTGAGGGAATGCTATCGATTTGTTTCCCCATGCGGCGGCTGAAGATTTTCACGAAGTGCGTTACGAGCGCGGGAATGTCTTCGCGGCGCTCGCGGAGCGCCGGCAACAGGATGGGGAAGACGTTCAGACGATAGTAGAGATCACTGCGGAACTGACCGCGCGCTACCATCTTGCCTAGGTTCCGATTGGTTGCAGCGACGAGCCGAACATCCACCTTGTGAGTTCTGCCGCTTCCGAGTCGCTCGAACTCCTGCTCCTGCAGCACACGCAGCAACTTCGGCTGCAGCGCAGGGGGAATATCACCTACTTCGTCCAAGAACAGCGTGCCCTTGTCGGCCATTTCGAAGCGCCCGATCTTCTGCGCGATCGCTCCGGTGAAGGCGCCCTTCTCATGACCGAACAACTCGCTTTCCAGAAGATCGAGCGGAATCGCAGCGCAATTCAGTTTGATAAACGAGCGCCCGTAGCGCTGACTTGCATTGTGAACTGCATGGGCGATGAGTTCCTTTCCTGTGCCGGTTTCTCCCTCGATGAGGACCGTCGAATCTGTGGGAGCAACCTGCTCCACCTGGTCGAGAACGGACTCGAGGGCAGCGCTACTACCTATGATCCGCTCGAAAGCCTGCTCGACCTGATCGGTCACAGGGTCGGTGATTATGGCATGATCTCCCACAGAAACCTCTAGGCTTAAGGCTCCGCACGACTGCGATGGGGAAGCCTTTCACATACTCAGAGCTGAACGAACTCTTTTGAGTAACAATTGATGATCGAACGGTTTTGCAAGGAACTCGACGGCACCGCGTCTCATGGCTTGAAGTCGCATCCGGGCGTCTCCATGAGCAGTAATAAAGATGATCGGGACGTCGCATTCCTCTTCTTTCAGCCTGGCCTGCAACTGCAGACCCGACATTCTCGGCATGCGGATGTCAACGATCAGGCACGCGGCCTTACGATGCAAATCGGACTTGAGGAACTCTTCCGCGGATCCGAAACACCGTGCCGCAAGTCCCGCCGCCTCCATAAGGTCGCGCAGAGAATCCTGCATGGCCTCATCGTCATCAATGATCGCAATCAATTTGGATGTTTGATCCAACGGCATGCCCTGAAGGTAGCGGATGGCACATCCTGGAGCAATCAAACTTTGGGTGGAAAAAACTAGACTTTAGTCGGTTAGACCGCTACTTTCGATGGATTGGCGATGCGATGCCGACAGGCGGGACTCAACGGTCATCAGGACCTGAGCTTGTCCGCCATCCTGACAAGCTCAGGCAACGATTTGGCCTGCATCTTTTTTCATGACCTGGCTGCGATACATTTTGATGGTCGCTTCGCTGGCACCGAGTTCCGTTGCGACCTGCTTGTTAAGCATCCCGGAGACGACGAAGTTCATTTCACGCTCGCGAACGCTGAGTTTTTTCACAACGACGTCGCAGTTCGTTCAACGCGGCATATTCACCGGTTCTGGTTTGATCTCTCCCGCAGCCCGTACTTTCGGCAGTTCTTTGGTTGAAATTGAAGTCGCTGGGAGCAGCGCCAGTGATTAATCGGGCCCCACGGCTGAATGTCAGATCCTGGATAGCCCACTGAACAAAGACTAGAACTCGGCGCTGAAAAGTGACCAAAAACAAAAGGTGGATGAAGGCCCATACCAGCCAGGCTATGAACCCCGAAAGATGGGCACCGAAAACGTCGGCCACTGCGGCCGCACGTCCAATCACAGCCAGGGACCCCTTGTCGAAGTAATGAAAGGGGGGAAGCTCCTGCTGGCCTTTCACCTTTCGCAGTATTGCAGTCGCCGCATATTGTCCGCCTTGCATCGCCACCTGGGGTAGTCCGGGCAAAGGTTTTCCTTTCTCATCCGTCGCTGAAGCCAGATCGCCTATTACGTAGATGTCAGGACAATTTGGAACCGTCAGGTCAGGTTTTACTTTGACTCTTCCTCCCTTGTCCGTCTCGGCGTTCGTGCGGCTAGCCAGGATTCTCCCGAGAGGCGACGCGGTGATGCCGCCAGCCCAGATCACTGTCTTCGCGGCGATCGAATCGGCTCCCTTTTCGGACCCAATCGTCAAACCCTCTTCGTTCAGATGTTTCACGATTGTGCCGCAGCGCACCTGGACGTCCAGGTTAGCAAGCGAACGGTTTGCTTTTTCAGACAGGTCTTCTGGAAACGGCATTAGCACCCGAGGCCCACCATCCCGCAGGATGATCTGCGCCTCTTCCGGGTTGATAGAGCGGAAGTCGTTCTTCAGGGTTTGACGCGCGATCTCGGCGATGGCACCGGAAAGTTCCACGCCGGTAGGCCCTGCTCCCACAATGACGAATGTGAGCCAGGCGCGGCGCTGCTCAAGATCCGGGATGCGCTCGGCCACTTCGAACGCGTACAGAATCTTATGTCGGATCGTCGTGGCTTCTTCAATGCTCTTCAGACCGGAAGCCCACTGTTGCCAATCGTTTTGGCCGCGAAGTAGGATGTCTAAGATCCCGCGGCAATGATCAATGAATCGTAAGGAACGATGGTCCCATCGGCGAGAATGACTCGTCTGAAATCAGGATCCACATCCACGACGGTTCCCAGCCAGACGCGAGTATTCTTCTGGCGGCTCCGCACGCTGCGAAGCGGGGAGGCGATCTCTCCCGGTGACAGCGAACCCGTCGCGACTTGATATAGCAGAGGTTGGAAATGTTGATAGTTCCGACGGTCGATAACCGTCACGTCAACCGAGTTTGAGTGCAAGTGCTGAGCCGCTGAAAGCCCACCAAACCCGCCGCCTACAATGACCACCTTCCGGGGTTCGCTCATTGTCATCCTTCTCCTATCGGGTGAGTGACCTCTCCGGGGCGTACCCTGATTCAAACTGCTCTCCGTTGAGCAAATCGAGTTTCAGAGCGGTCTATGCAAACTCATATCTTCGTCGTATGCCGTGCGTGAGATTTTCTTACCACCTTCTCCTACTCGTTATGTGGGCGCCGTCACTAGCATCCTGAATTGCCGTAGATGCTCCTTGTGGCGCAGTTGTTCCGCTCACTCCCAAGGACGCAACGCTTGCAGAGAGAGCGCGAAGCTTGATTACCGAAGCAGATTTTCCTTAGCGAGATCGATGATTTCGTGCCCGCGTCCATTAAGGATGGCTCTCAGCATGAAGAGGCTGAAACCCTTCGCCTCGTCATAGGTAATCGTCGGCGGCATGGCGAGTTCCTGTCGAGCTACGGAGACTTTGACCAACGCCGGGCCATCGTATTCAAGTGCCTGTGCCATTGCGGGTTTCACTGATCCGCAGTTTCGGCTTTCAGTCCGAGAAGTCCCGCCCCCTCCGCAATTCTTACGAAGTCCGGATTGCGCAAATCGGTGCTGAAGTTCAGAACACCGGCGGATTTCATTTCTAGCTCGACAAAGGCCAGCGCGTCGTTCTTGTACACGATCACCTTTACAGGCAAGTCGTGTTGCTTTAGGGTCAGCAAATCGCCCATCAGCATTGACGGGCCACCATCACCCGACAAGGTGATCACTTGACGGTCAGGATAGGTAGCCTGCGCACCGATTGCCTGGGGAAGTGCATTTGCCATCGAACCAGGGTTGAACGAACCGAGCAGTCTGCGACGGCCGTTCGGGGTGAGATAGCGCGCGGCCCCAATCACCAGAGTTCCTACATCACACATGAAAATGACATCTTCGGCTGGCAGTTGATCGAGCACGCGCGTGACATATTGCGGGTGAATGGGTTCTTGACCGGGATGTCCGGTCGCCAACTCGTCTAGACTTTTGCGCGTCTTGCGATAATGCGCAACACATTCCTTCAAATGCGTCTCATATGAATTTTGCGACAGCTTCGGCAGCCACAGTAATGGCTGCATTGTGCGAATAGATGCTCAGGACGGGTTTCCTGAAAATATGAGCTGCCCAATTCGGCGCTCGGAATCGGTGCTGCGATCGCGACCACGGGAACCCGGCTGCGCTGGCAATCATAAAGCCCGTTGATCAGGTGAAGGCTGCCCGGGCCGCAACTTCCGGCACACACCGCCAAGCTTCCGGTCAAAAGGGCTTCGGCCCCAGCCGCGAAAGCTGCCGTCTCCTCGTGTCTCACATGGATCCACTGTAAGTCTTTTCTCTCGCGAATCGAGTCGGTGATGCCGTTAAGCGAGTCACCAGGAACTCCATAGATCCTGCGAACCCCGGCTTCAGTTCGGACCTTTGTCACGAGATCCGCCACTCTTTTTTTCCCCCCATTCGCGAAACACTCCTTTCTCGATTGCCGACATATCCATCAGTTTTCAGCGTTCGCTCATTCTTTCCTCCCAGCGGGTGAGTCATTTTTCGGGGAGGACCCATGATTCGGCGTACCGCCAATGCCTCGGTGAGAGGGGCATCGGCGCGAGCGGCAAAAGAAACCCTTTCTCATGTCTCACGCCTACCCAACCAATATCGTTTCGAGTGCTCATCAAATCTGTAATCCCGTTGAGCGAGTTCCCGGTGAATCCATACGCCCTCTCGACGCCGGCATCAACTAGAACGTCTACCAGCAACTCGGCCACTGTTTTCCTGACCATATTCATCCTAAGCACTATGTACCT
>CAVPFC010000064.1:0-39059 GCA_963703605.1 uncultured Actinomycetes bacterium | reverse complement strand
CGTTTCTACCGATGGGAAAGTCTTCTGGAAGCAGCACCCAGAACGACTGGTAGTTGGTAGTGCCGTATTCCGGGTCACGAGCAGTGACTAGCCCCGGGATATCGGCGAGCAGGTCTTGATAGCGCGCTGCCAGGGCCCGGCGCCGGGTCACCATCTGAGGGAGCTTGCGGAGCTGTACCAGGCCGATGGCTGCCTGGATGTCGGTCATCCGGAAGTTGAAGCCGACCTCGGTGTAACGCTCGATGACCGGCTGCTGGCTGCGGTGACGGTCGGCCGCGCTGACGTCCATGCCATGCTCGCGAAGCCGGCGGAGCCTGGCCGCGACTGACTCGTCCGCGGTGGTGATCATGCCTCCTTCGCCCGTGGTGAGGAGCTTGCGCGGGTGAAACGAAAACGCGGCCAGCGCGGCGCCGGCACCGACCGGGCGGGCCCGGTAGGTGGATCCAGCGGCGCAGGCGGCGTCCTCGATCACGGTTATCTGGAGCGGATCGCACAAGGCGCGCATCGCATCCAGGTCGGCGGGCACCCCCGCCTGGTCGACGAGGATGACCGCGCGGGTCCGGGCGGTCAGATGTGGCTCCACGGTCTCCGGAGTGAGGTTTTGGGTGGCCAGCTCCACATCAGCGAAGACTGGCTGCGCGCCGACGTAGCGCACAGCATTGGCCGTGGCAATGAATGACAGCGACGGGACGATGACCTCGTCTCCCGGCCCGATCCCGGCGGCGATCAGCGCCAGGTGGAGCGCGGCCGTGCACGAGGACACGGCGACGGCGTGCGGGGCGCCGATGGCCGCGGCGAACGCCTCTTCGAATTCCCGCACTCGCGGCCCCTGGGCGATCCAGCCGGATGCCACGGCCTCGGCGGCCGCCTCGGCCTCCTCCTTGCCAAGCCACGGCCTCATCACCGGGATCATCGGCTGCCTGCCTCATCAACGGGGACTCGCTCAGCACGCCACCAGGCGACCAGCCGCCGCAGGCCTTCCTCCAGGTCAACTTCCGGTTTCCAGCCCAGTCGCTGGCGGGCGCGGGAGATGTCCGCTAGGCGGCGGGTGACCGCGTTGACGTCACGAGGCGGCCCGAATTCCAGCGGCTGGACCGAGCCCATGGCCCGCTGGAGTGCCTCGGCGAGTTCCACCAGGCTGGTCTCGGTGCCGCAGCCGATGTTGAAGACTTCGTCGGTCGCGTCACTCGTCGCAGCGAGCAGGTTGGCACGTGCGATGTCCTCGGTGAAGACGAAGTCCATGGTCTGCTGGCCGTCGCCGAGAATGAGCGGCGGCTGCCCGGCCTCGATTCGCTCCATCCACCGGATCAGGACCTCGGTGTACAGGCCATAGATATCCATGCGCGGCCCGTACACGTTGAAGTAACGAAGCGCCACGTAGTCCAGGCCGCGCATGGCGTGGAAGCTCCGCAGCAGGCCCTCGTTGAACGTCTTCGCCGCACCGTACAGGGTGTCGTTGGCGTACGGGTGCTGGCGCTCGGGCGTGGGAAACTCCTCGGCTAGCCCGTAGACCGATGCCGAGGATGCTGCCACGACCTTGCGCACGCCAGCGTCCGCCGCCGCCTCGACGACCTCGTAAGTGCCGTTCACGAGTACCTCGACCGCGAGCCGCGGATCAGTGACGCATTGGGTGATCCTGATCGCCGCCTGGTGGAACACGACATCGACGCCCGGCATGAGTGACCGGACGAGATCCCGGTCCCGGATATCGCCGTCGACGACCCGGACCCTGCCGATCTGCAGCGCGCCAGCCAGGTTCTCCGCGCCTGCCGCGGACGAAGTCGTCGAGCACCACGATCTCGTCGGCGCCTGCGGCCGCGAGCTGATCGACGATCGTGGAGCCGATCGTGCCGGCCCCACCCGTCACGAGAAAGCGCCGGCCGGCGATCACGCGGTTGCCCCGTTCAGGGATATGCGCGAGCCACCGCTGTCCACGCTCTGCGACGCTGCCTCCAGCAGCCTGAGCACCCGCAAGCCCGCCTGAGCATCGGTGAGGGGTGGCCGACGCTCGCTGATCGCCGCACTGAACTCCGCCATGACCGACATGAGCGCCTCCCGCTCGGGCAGCGCGGGGATGAGAGTATCCCCGGTCCGGTATGAGATGAGGGCCTGGTGCCGTTCGTCCTGCGGCACGGCACCTGCCGTGAAGCGTGTCCACACCGCGGTCGTGAACCGCCAGCCGCCTCGCCGGGTTGGTGTCGTCCCAGACGATGGTGCGGCGGGAGCCGCCGAACACCGTTGTCCGGATCTTGGTCGGGCTCAGCCAGTTCACGTGCACGTGTGCGAGAGCACCGTTCGACAGCCACACCGACAGGTAGGCGACGCAGGCCCGCCGGGCGCCGATCGGGTCGCTGGTATGCGCGGCCACCGCCACCGGAATGACGTCCTCGGGAAGCACGAAATCGAGGATCGACAGGTCATGGGGGGCGAGATCCCACAGGACGTCGACGTCTGGCTGTACCAGGCCAAGGTTGATCCGGACCGAGTCGATGAACTGCACCTCGCCGATCTCGCCCCCGCGGATCAGCTCCCGGATCCGCTGCACGGCCGGGGTATAGCAGTACGTGTGGTCGCACATGAGCACGAGCCCGGATCGGTGCGCCAGCGCTGCCAGCTTCTCTGCCTCCGCCGCCGAGGGCGTCAGCGGCTTTTCCACCATCACGTGCTTGCCTGCGTCGAGCGCGGACCGTACGAGGTCGAAGTGCGTGGCCGCGGGTGTCGCGATGGCGACAGCCGTGACCCCCGGGTCGGCGAGAACCTCATCGTAGGAGCTTGTGGGCCGCACGGTCGTGTACGGGCCGAGGACCGCTCTGGCCCGTTCGATCTGGAGATCACAGAGCCAGTCCAGCCGGAACGCCGGCGTGGCTAGCGCGGTACGGACGAGATTCGGCCCCCAGTAGCCAGCGCCGATCACCGCCAGTCCTATCGGCATGCGCCATACCCCCGTTAACTCGTTCACTCTCACTGGGCCTTGAGCCTCGCCAACATATGAGCACCGAAGGGGCGGCGGTGATACGGCGAACTGCCCAGTTTGTGCACCTTGCCGGTGTGGGCGGCCAGCCGGCGGCCATGGCTAATGACCCGTTGAGTGACTTGAGGCCGGCGGTGACGTGCCGACTGCATCGGTTTCCCGAACGTGCCGCGCTGGAACACCTGCCCAGACCTCGTGAGGCGGGATATCTCGCGTCACTACGGCCCCCATGCCCACCAGCGCACCGGAGCCGATGCGGCAATGCTCCCGCACCAGTGCGCCCGCACCGACGTAGGCACACCAGCCGACGTGGACGCCACCTCCCAGGCAGACGCCGGATGCCAGAGTGGCGAAGTCGCCGACGACGTCATCATGGGTAAGGGTCACGTGCGGCATGATCGCGACGTGCGATCCTACGGTCACCGCGGCGGTCAGGACTGTCTGGGCAAGCAGAACACTGCCCGGTCCCACCCGCGAGGAAGCCGACACCGCGGCTGAGGGATGAATGATCGTCGCGTAACGTTCTGGCGGAAGGCCGAGCCTTTCCACGATCCGGGGACGGCTGACGTAATTGCCGGGCCGACCCGTGCAGACCACGACAGAGACGTCCGGCATGCTGCTGAGTTCGCCAGTGCCTCCCAGCACCGGAACCCCATCGATCGCCGTCCCATGACGCGCCGGGTCGTCATCCAGGTACCCGGCAAGCCGCCAGCGCGCGCCAGTGGCATTCAGCGCCCGGACCACTTCGACGGTTTCCCGCCCAAAGCCGCCCGACCCGATAACGACGAGGTCCCCCCCTGCCGTGGCTGTCATGGGTTGGCCGCTACCGGGGGACCTCATCGAGCCGGACGCCGCGGCACGACCACGGTGGTGACCGCGCGGCGCTTGACGGCGTGGCCTGCAGGCACCGATGTGACGATCACCGAGCCAGACGCGACCTGGACGTCGTCGCCTATCTCGACGTGCGGCTCGACGTAGATGCCGGTGCCGAGCCGGACGCGGTCGCCCAGCACGACGAGGCCGGAGGTCGCGCACGCTGGCCCGGTCGAGATGTCCGAGCCGAGCCGGTTGTGATGGTCGTAAGAGTTGTAGGCGGACAGGAAGTTATTGTCGCCCACGACGGTGCCGACGCCGAAGTGGCAGAAGGCGCAGACGACGTTGCCCGTGCCGAACGTCACGCCGCGCGGCGATCCGCGCCGTCGGATCGATCGCGTTGGCCAGGGGATGCCGTTGGCTGCGAGCGCCTCGCGCAGCCTCGCCCGGGCCGGAACCGAGGTCGAGATGGCGATGATCGCGGCATCGAAGGCGCCCTTGCCGAACAGCGTCACGAGCCGCTCGAAGCCGCCTACGACGGGCACGCCCATCACGTCGCCCGCCCAGCGCGACGCGTCGTCGTCGACGATCGCCACGGCGGTACCGCTCTCGGCGGCCTGCAGGATGTCGATCACCTGCGTCGCGCCGAGGCCAGCGCCGATCAGTGCGATCCGCGGCAGTGCCGCCACGCCCGGCAGCGGGTCAGGCAGCTCGATCGTCGCCGTCGTGGCCGCCGCGGCGGCAGCCTCGACCATCCCGACGGTGATCAGCGAGTCGCCGCCGATCGAGGCCAGGTCGACGCCCAGTTCCTCGGCCCGGCGGCGCGCGGGCTCGGTGGCGCGCGGGCCGGACCCGGCGGCCTCGGCGCGCCGGCGCTGCTCCTCCTCGGCGTACGCCTCCAGGGCGTCGACGTCGGCGAACAGGCGCGCGACCGGCTCGGTCAAGCGCACCTCGGCGCCCTCGCGCGCGGCGTGCAGCAGGAAGCCCGCCTCGGGCGCGGGCACGTCGATGATCGCCTTGCTCGTCTCGATCTCGGCGATCGTCTCGCCCGCCTCGACCTCGCTGCGGTCGCCGACGTGCCACGCCAGCAGCAGGCCGGTCTCGCTGTTGACGTCGGTCGTCGGAACCAGGACCGGCTTCATGCGGCCACCTTGCGGATCGCTTGCTCGACGCGCTCGGAGGTCATCAGCATTTCGGCCTCGAGCGTCTTCGAGCTCGGAATCACGGTGGGGTCGCTCGCCGCGGTGGCGACCGGGCGGCGCAGCTCGCCGAAGAAGCGCGAGGAGATCCGCGCGGCTACCTCGCTGCCCCAGGTGAAGCCCTCGACGCCCTCCTCGATCACGAGCAGGCTGCGCGTGACGCTGACGGAGGCGTCGATCGGCTCCCAGTCGAGCGGTGAGATCTGGCTGGGGACGACGAGCTCGCCGAAGATCTCCTCCTCGACCGCGAGCCGCGAGAGCACGCGCCGCGCCAGCTCCGCCTGGTAGCCGTAGGCCAGGACGGTGAACGAGCAGTCCTCGCGCGGCACCGGCCGGATCGACACCGTCGGCAGGCCGTCGGCCGAGACGTGCTCCTCCGCGATGTCGCCCTCGATCCGCCCGCCCGCGGGCAGCATCAGGTGCAGCGGATAGAGCAGCTTGTGCTCGATGAGCAGCACCGGGCTGTCCTGCGCCAGCAGCGCGCGCAGGATGACGGTGGGGTCATGGACGAGCGAGCTGGCGACGACGCGCAGGTGCGGCACGCCGAGGAAGTGCTTCTCAAGGCTCTGGCTGTGCGTCGGGCCGTAGCCGCGGCCGCCGCCCGAGGGCGTGCGGATGATCACCGGGCAGGTCACCTTGCCGTTGTACATCGCCTCGTACTTGGCGATGTGGTTGACGATCTGGTCGAAGCACAGCGTCAGGAAGTCGCCGAACATGATCTCGGCGATCGGGCGGTAGCCCGAGAGCGCGAGCCCGGCGGAGAGGCCGACGATGGCCCCCTCGCTGATCGGCGTCGAGCGGACCCGCCCGGGGAAGTCGGTGCTCAGGCCGCGGGTCACCTTGAAGGCCCCGCCGTAGGGGTCGACGAGGTCCTCGCCGAGCAGGATGACGCGGTCGTCCTCGTTGAGGGCCGCGCGTAGCGCGTCCCCCATCGCGCGGGCGGCGATCACAGCGACAGTGCCCGGTCGATGACGTCCTGCAGCGCCGACTCCACCTCGGCGTCGATCGCCGCGCGCGCAGACGCGTCGAGCCGGCGGCCGTGGATCTCGATCGGATCGAGCTCCCAGCGGGCCGCGACCTCGTCGGCGGGGCGGTTGTCGTCATTCTTGGAGTGGTGGCACAGACGGTATGTGTGGATCACGATCGCCACCGGCCCCTGGTGCGTTCGCGCCTGCGCCAGCGCGCGCTCGGCGACGACGTCGAGCTCCTCGACGTCGGTCGAGTCGATCTCGAACACCGGGAATCCCGAAGGCGGCGAAGCGGTCGCGGATGCTGCCCGCCAGGTTCGCGCTGGAAGGGCGTGCTCTGCGCCCACTCGTTGTCCTCGAGCACGACAACGAGCGGCAGCCGCCACAGCGACGCCAGGTTGAGCGTCTCGTAAGTGGCGCCCTCGCCCAGCGTGCCGTCGCCGATGAAGACAACGCTCAGGCCGGCGCTGCCGTCGAGCTGCTTCGCGAGCGCGATGCCCGCCGCGTTGGGGACGATGCCGCCCTGGACGCCGTTCGACTTGAAGCCTGGGGCACACAGGTGCTGGCTGCCGCCGATGCCCCCGCACACCCCCTCCGGCTTGCCCATGATCTCGGCCATCAGCCCGAGCGCGTCGCCGGTGCGGGCGAGGAAGTGCCCGTGGCAGCGGTGGTTGGAGAACACGTGGTCGTCGTCGCCGAGGTGCTCCATGATCGCGACCGCATCGGCCTCCTGGCCGATGCACGCGTGCGTGGTGCCGTTGAGCAGGCCGCGCTCGAACAGGCTCGAGCAGGCTCTCCTCGAAGCGGCGGATGAAGCGCATCCGGCGGTACAGGCGCTCGGCTGCGCGGCTCACTGGGCACGCCCACCAGGCGAGCGTCCCCGGCCACAATCGGGGCCGCGGAGTTCGTGTCCACTGCTACATACCGGCCCAGCTCCCGGACGTGGGTGTCGACGCCCCCGTTGCCGTTCTCCCGGAGGCTTGCCGTGATTACCGGTGGTGGCGAAACAGCATCCGCCAACGTGCCGCTCCCCACGTTAGGCACTACAGCCGTCATCGTTGCATCTCACGTCTCACTAGAACGTTCATACCGCTTGCCTGATACGTCGTTCGGACTGCCCAGGGTCCTGGATCAGTGATTCCCGACTCGGGCCAGTGGGCGGAATGAGACATGCTACGCGAGCCCTGGCGCCGGCTTCCTCGATGATCACGGCGACGGTCATTTTGGCGCAGCCGAACCAAACGGTACCAGTGTGCCCGGAATGTCATCCCCGCCTAGGGCGTCTGCTGCTTCATTGGGTGGTCTGCTTGAGTTCGGCGGTCAGCTGGTGCTCGATGTGTGGCAGGCCGTGCAGCGCCGCCCGTCTGCTCGAGACAGGGTTGCCCTTGGCGGCCGCGGCGTTCACGTGCATGAGCAGGACGTACCAGTACCCCCTCGGGTCGGCGCAGCCGGGCATCGGGTGCCGGGCGGCCAGGGCGACGGCCCGCCTGGCCTTCTTCAGCGCGGCCTTCAGGGCGTGCGAGTCTCCGGCCGTGGCTGCCGAACTGACAGCCGCCACGGTGGCCACAAGTCCCTTCCCGTGCCCGTGCGCCCAGGCGCTGTACTGCTCGCCGCAGCTGACCGGCACCCGGACGACGGTTTTATGGCCGGCGGGCGCGGCGGCCGACGGCGCGGCGTTACTACTGCAGGCGGTCAGCCCGGCGGCAGCGGCACTCACCACGATGAGAATGATGCGCTTCAAGGACATCCCCCCGTTCATAGGCGCGGCGATCTTGTCAAGGCGATTGCGAGTACACCACATCGACCCAGTAGTTGGATGCCAGGTAGCTGTTGGTGGGGAAGGTGCTGGAGGAGCCGTAGGCGTAGACCCCGCCGGCGGCCAGCGCGGTCAGCGGCCCGTTGGTCACCGCCGAGGCCAGCCCATTATGGGTGGCCGCGTAATGCCCGGTACTGGTGAAATACGACGCCACATACGTGGTCCCCGCGGTCACCGCCACCGGGCTGGAGAAGTCCAGCTCCTGCCACCCCGACGCGGTCTCATTGCTGAACGTGCCACTGGCCAGCAGCGTCCCCGAGGCGGTCCACAGGCTGCCGATATGCGTGCCGGTGTTAGCGGTCTCCTTGTAGAACCGGACCCCGGTGATGTACCCGCTGCTGGCCGCCTGGAACTGCAGTCCCAAGGTCACCGCGCTGGTATCGCCCCCGTCCGACGCGCCCGTCGGCGTCCCGTCCTGCCAGATACTGCACGGACACTGGGCCACCGCGCCGGTGGTGAAACTCCACGAATACGGGCCGCTCATCGGCGTCCCCGAGGCATTCTGCGCCCCCGACACCGTCGCCGTATACGTCGTGCTCGCCGCCAGCGAGCTTGCCGGCGTGAACGTCGCCACCGTGTCCGCGCCGTTGAAGCTGACCGACCCGGCCACACTGTTCCCGCCCGAGTCCTTCACCGTGAACGACACCGTGCTAGGCGTCACCGGCTGCGAGAACGTCGCCGACGGCGCCACCGACACCGCAACACCCGTCGCCCCCGAACTCGGCGTGACACCCGTCACCGCCGGCGGGGTATCACCCGCCGACTGCGAGAACACCACGTCGACCCAGTAGTTGGATGCCAGGTAGCTGTTGGTCGGGAAGGTGTTCGACGAGCCGTAGGCGTAGACCCCGCCGCCGGCCAGCGCGGTCAGCGGCCCGTTGGTCACCGCCGAGGCCAGCCCCTGATGGGTGGCCGCGTAATGCCCGGTACTGGTGAAATACGACGCCACATACGTCGTCCCCGCGGTCACCGCCACCGGGGAGGAGAAGTCCAGCTCCTGCCACCCCGACGCGGTCTCATTGCTGAACGTCCCACTGGCCAGCAGCGTCCCCGACGCGGTCCACAGGCTGCCGATATGCGTGCCGGTGTTATCGGCCTCCTTGTAGAACCGGACCCCGGTGATGTACCCGCTGCTGGCCGCCTGGAACTGCACGCCCGAGGTCACCGCGCTGGTATCGTTCGCGTCCGCCGCGCCGGTCGGCGTCCCGTCCTGCCAGATACTGCACGGGCACTGGGCCACCGCGCCGGTGGTGAAACTCCACGAATACGGGCTGCTCATCGGCGTGCCCGAGGCATTCTGCGCCCCCGACACCGTCGCCGTATACGTCGTGCTCCCCGCCAGCGAGCTCGACGGCGTGAACGTCGCCACCGTGTCCGCGCCGTTGAAGCTCACCGACCCGGCCACACTGTTCCCGCCGGAATCCTTCACCGTGAACGACACCGTGCTCGGCGTCACCGGCTGGGAGAACGTCGCCGACGGCGCCACCGACACCGCGACCCCCGTCGCCCCCGAACTGGGCACGACACTCGTCACCGCCGGCGGCGTGGCCCCCGCCGATCTGCGAGTACACCACGTCGACCCAGTAGTTGGATGCCATGGTAGGTGTTGGTCGGGAAGGTGTTCGACGAGCCGTAGGCGTAGACCCCGCCGCCGGCCAGCGCGGTCAGCGGCCCGTTGGTCACCGCCGACGCCAGCCCCTGCTGGGTGGCCGCGTAATGCCCGGTACTGGTGAAATACGACGCCACATACGTGGTCCCCGCGGTCACCGCCACCGGGCTGGAGAAGTCCAGCTCCTGCCACCCCGACGCGGTCTCATTGCTGAACGTGCCACTGGCCAGCAGCGTCCCCGAGGAGGTCCACAGGCTGCCGATATGCGTACCGGTGTTAGTCGGTCTCCTTGTAGAACCGGACCCCGGTGATGTACCCGCTGCTGGTCGCCTGGAACTGCACGCCCAGCGTCAGCGCGCTGGTATCGTTCGCCGTCCGACGCGCCCGTCGGCGTCCCGTCCTGCCAGATACTGCACGGGCACGGTGGCCCAGCGGTGGTGAAACTCCACGAATACGGGCCGCTCATCGCCGTCCCCGAGGCATTCTGCGCCCCCGACACCGTCGCCGTATACGTGGTGCTCGCCGCCAGCGAGCTTGTCGGCGTGAACGTCGCCACCGTGTCCGCGCCGTTGAAGCTCACCGACCCGGCCACGCTGTTCCCGCTGGAGTCCTCCACCGTGAACGACACCGTGCTCGGCGTCACCGGCTGCGAGAACGTCGCCGACGGCGCCACCGACACCGCAACCCCCGTCGACCCCGAACTCGGCGTGACACTCGTCACCGTCGGCGGCACTCCCGGGGTCACCGCGTTCGACGGTGACGACGCCGGCCCGGAGCCGGCCGGGTTGGACGGGGTGACCGTGAACGTGTAGGTGGTCCCGTTGGTCAGCCCGGTCACCGTCGCCGAGGTCGGCGCCGGGGTTCCGGTGACCGTGGTCGGGGTCTGCGCGGTCGATCCGATGTAGGGCGTGACGGTGTAGCTCGTGACCGGGTCGCCCGACGTCGGAGCGGACCAGGTGAGGTTCGCTGAGGCGTTGCCCGGGGTCGCGCTGACGTTGCTCACCGGGCCGGGCGGGTTGGTGAACGCCGGGGAGAAGACCGGGTCCACCTAGTAGTTCGAAGCGTTGTCTGAGCTGGTCGGGAAGGTGCTGCTGCTGGAGTAGGAGTAGACGCCGTTGACGACGCCGTTGGTGTTCCGCAGCGCATGCAGCGGCGGGCTGTCCACGTTGGTGATGGTGGGGTTCGGCCCCAGCGGTGGAGTGGTGTAGAAGTACGTAGCCGTCCGCGGAGTAGTGCCCGTTGGGCGCGAAATAGGACGCGACGTAGGTGGTGTCCTTAGTTATCGGCACCGGCTGGGAGAAGTTCACCTGCTGCCAGCCAGAGGCCGTCTCGTTGGTGAAGGTGGCGCTGGCCAGCAGCTGGCCGGTAGAGGTCCACAGGTTGCCGATGTGGGTCCCGGTGTTGGCGCTGGCCTTGTAGAAGCGGATCCCGGTGATGTAGCCGTTGATGTCGGACTGGAACTTGACGCCCACCTCGATCGACGCCGAGTCCCCCGAATCCGGGGTGGCCGGCGTGACGTTGGTTCCCCAGATCGAGCACGGGCAGTTGCACGTTGAACGGTGACGCCCGGGCCTGGTGTCTCCAGGTTCCCGCTGTCGTCGACGGCCCGGGTCTCGATCGTCGTAGTCGGGTACCCGTGGGCGATCCACGAGTAGCTCCAGGTGACGGAGGTGTTCGCCGCCGACATCGTGGTCACCGGGTGCCAGGTGGTGCCGCCGTCGGTGGAGACCTCGACCCCGGCGACCACGCCGCCGCCTGCGTCGGTCGCGGTCCCGGTGATGGTCACCGGCGCACCGTCGGAGAAGGTGGCACCCGGGGACGGCGAGGTGATCGTCGAGGTGGGCGGCGTCGTGTCGGTCGACATCGTGGCGGCCGTGAGCCCCGCCATCAGCGTGGCAGGCTGACGCGCCCATATCGGCCAGAAGGTTCACCGTGGCCTGCTGCATGGCCGAATCGACCGGACCGCCCGCGTTGCCGCCGCCAGTCCCGTTGTCCAGGCCCCACGACCACTGTATGGTCCCGGCGTCGAACACCAGGGCGCCGCTGGCGGCGCGGTACAACGTCAGGTGGTGGGTGGCGGTGAGGCCGTTCTGGACTGTGCCGCCGTAGTCGGTGAAGATCTGTGTGGGGGTAATGGTATTGGTAACGGTCGTCGACGACATGTCCATCAGCCCAGGAGGCCGGAACCCATTGTCGGCGTCGACGTCCCATTCGTTGCCGAGAGTGTTGCCACCGGGATCGAGCGTAGTCGACTGACCCGTTGACAGGCTGGCGACGCGGGTGTTGCGCCAGAGGCGCAGCTTACTGTACTGATACGGCACCGTGATGTCGGTGGTGCCCGTCGTTGACGTCGAACAGCTGGCCGGTCAGCGAGTTCTGCGGGTTCCCGCCGTCCGCTGGCGGGCTGAACCGCGGATCCATCCAGGTACCCGTCCAGGTAGGCGGGTCCTGCGGATCCGTGGGAGCGTTGTAATGGGTCTCCTTGTAGGTCACCAGCGTCCGGTTCGGGGTGTTAGACCCGTCGATGCTCGGTTGCCACCGGGTCTTCCAGAACACCTCGTTTCCGGTGAAGAAGGCCAGGTTCACGCCGGCGTCGCGGGCGGCTGTGACGTTGGCGCGCTGCTGGCCGGACCAGTACTCGTCGTGGCCGGCCGTAAGGTAGACCTTGTGCTGCTCGATGATGGACGCGGCACCGGGCTGGGACATGTCAACGCCGGTGGTGTAGCTCACGTCGTACCCGTTCTCCTCCAGAAAACGGATCATCGGGTACTCGGCGTACATGAACCAGCTTCTGTACGTGTACTCGGCCCCGTTGTTAACCAGCCCATTATTGAACGGCCGGTTATAGGACACCATGTCGGCGCCTTTGTAGGCCTCCGGGTTCCCGGGCGGGCAGTTAACTGTGCACTGGTACAGGCTGTTGCCGCCGTAGGTGTTGTACGCCTCCCAGGTCTCGTCATCGGTCTGGAACAGAATGTCAGAGTGGCTGGCGTCGTTGCGGACGACGAACGGGTATGAGGCTGCCGTTGTTGCTGCCGCCGCTGTCATCGCGGACCAGATGGGCGACGTACAAGCCGGACACCGCGGTGGACGGCACCGTCCACGAGGCCGACACGGCCCAGTTGCCGCAGTCGATAAGCCCGGTAGGCCGCGTGCTGTCGTTCATGCACGCGGGCTGGGTCTGCGGGAGCGTGGCGGTCGGCAGCATGTCCGAGACGACCTTGCGCGCGCCGTCGCCCTGGTAATACCCGATGCGCAGGATGTCGATGTGGTACGACGTCGCCGGGGTGTTGATCTTGAAAGACTACGGTCTGCCCGACGTTCACGCTCATCGACGTGGCGAAGCCCTGGATCGTCGAGTCCCCCGCACCGCTGACCTGCCAGTCGCTGGGCGGGTCCCCCGGCAAGGAGTTCTCGCAGGCGATCACGCTCACCACCGGTGGGCCGCAGGGGCCAGCCGCGGCGGCTTGCCGCACATTAACGAACAGGGTCAGGCCCAGAAGCAGCGCCAGCCCGAGGACGATGATCGAGCGTCGCGCCGAGGCCCTGTGCAGAACAAGCCCCGTGACTGACATATCGGTCCCCCCGGGCGATGTCATCTTAACCTTCTCTTTACTACGTGTAGACGCGCAGGTGGCGCACGGCGGATGGCAGGAAGTGGATAACGAAATGATCACGATGTCCGTGCCGGGCGGCTAGTGTGCCTGCCGTCTCATTGGGTGGTTTGCTTGAGTTCGGCGGTCAGCTGGTGCTCGATGTGTGGCAAGCCCTTCAGCGCCGCCTGTTTGCTCGATGCGGAGCTGCCCTTGGCGGCTGCGGCGTTGACGTGCATGAGCAGGACGTACCAGTACCCCCTCGGGTCGGCGCAGCCGGGCATCGGGTGCCGGGCGGCCAGGGCGACGGCCGGCCTGGCCTTCTTCAGCGCGGCCTTCAGCGCGTGCGGGTTGCTGGCCGTGGCTGCCGAGCTGACGGCAGCCACGGTGGTGACAAGTCCCTTCCCGTGCCTGTGCGCCCAGGCGCTGTACTGCTCGCCGCAGCTGGCCGGCACCCGGACGGCGCCGTTATGGCTTGCGGGCGCCGCGGCGGGGCCGCCGGCGGGCGCGGCGGCGCTGCTGCAGGCGGTCAGCCCGGCGGCAGCGGCAGCCGCCACGATGAGAATGATGCGCTTCAAGACCCTGCTCCGTTCACAAGCGTGGCGCCCCCGTCAAGGCGATTGCGAGTAGACGACGTCGACCCAGTAGTTGTTGTTGTTGTAAGAGCTGGTGGGGAAGGTGCTGGATGTGCCGTAGGCGTAGACCCCGCCGCTGGCCAGCGCGGTCAGCGGCCCGTTGGTCACCGCCGAGGCCAGCCCGTTGGTGGTGGCCGCGTAATGCCCGGTGCTGGTGAAATACGACGCCACATACGTGGTCCCCCCGGTGACCGGCACCGGGGACGAGAAGTCCAGTTCCTGCCACCCGCTGGCGGTCTCGTTGCTGAACGTGCCCGTCGCCAGCAACGTCCCGGTAGAAGACCACAGGCTCCCGGTATGCGCGCCGGTGTTATCGGCCTCCTTGTAGAACCGGACACCGGTGATGTACCCGCTGCTGGCCGCCTGGAGCTGCACCCCCAAGGTCACCGCGCTGGTATCAGCCGCGTCTACCGAGCCGGTCGGCGTCCCGCCCTGCCAGATACTGCACGGGCACTGGGCCACCGCGCCGGTGGTGAAGCCCCACGAGAATGGGCCGCTCATCGGCGTCCCGGAGGCATTCTGCGCCCCGGCCACCGTCGCCGTGTACGTGGTGCTCCCAGACAGCGGGCTCGACGGCGTGAACGTCGCCACCGTGTCCGCGCTGTTGAAACTCACCGTGCCGTTAACGATGTTGTTCGACGAGTCTTTCACCGTGAACGACACCGTGCCCGGCTGCACCGGCTGGGAGAACGTCGCCGACGGCGCCACCGACACCGCGGCCCCCGTCGCCCCCGCGGCCGGCGATTCCGTCGACACCACCGGCGGGGTATTGCCCGCCGACTGCGAGTAGACCACGTCGACCCAGTAGTTGTTGTTGTTGTAAGAACTGGCCGGGAAGGTGCTGGACGGCCCGTAGGCGTAGACCCCGCCGCTGGCCAGCGCGGTCAGCGGCCCATTCGTCACAGCCGAAGCCAGCCCCTGGGTAGTCGCCGCCCAATGCCCGGTGCTGGTGAAATACGACGCCACATACGTGGTCCCCCCGGTGACCGGCACCGGGGACGAGAAGTCCAGCTCCTGCCACCCGCTGGCGGTCTCGTTGCTGAACGTGCCCGTCGCCAGCAACGTCCCGGTAGAAGACCACAGGCTCCCGGTATGGGTGCCGGTGTTATTGGCCTCCTTGTAGAACCGGACACCGGCGATGTACCCATTGCTGCTGGGCCGGAACTGCACGCCCAGGGTCGCCGCGTCGGTATCAGGCGCGTCTATCGAGCCCGTCGGCGTCCCGCCCTGCCAGATACTGCACGGACACGGCGGCCCAGCAGTGGTGAAACTCCACGAATACGGGCCGCTCATCGGCGTCCCGGAGGCATTCTGCGCCCCCGACACCGTCGCCGTATACGTGACACCCGCCACCAGCGGGTTGTTCGGCGTGAACGACGCCACCGTGTCCGCGGCGTTGAAGCTCACCGACCCGGCCACGGTGTTCCCAGCAGAATCCACCACCGTGAACGACACCGTGCCCGGCTGCACCGGCTGCGAGAACGTCGCCGACGGCACCACCGACACCGCATTGCCGGTCGACCCGGCACCAGGCGTGACAGCCGTCACCGCCGGCGGCACACTCGGGGTCACCGCATTCGACGGCGACGAAGCCTGCCCGGTACCCACCGCGTTGGTCGCCGACACCGTAAACGTATAACTGGTCCCATTGGTCAGCCCGGTCACCACGGTCTGGGTGGCCGGCGGGCTGCCGGACACCGTCACCGGCGCCTGCGCCGCCGACCCGACATACGGCGTCACCGTATAACTGGTAATCGCACTGCCCCCACTGCCCGGCGCCGTCCAGCTCACCTGCGCCGACCCATTACCCGCCGTCGCCGACACCCCCGACGGCTGTCCCGGGCTGCTCGCCGTCTGCGAGTAGACGACGTCGACCCAGTAGTTGTTGTTGTTGTAAGAGCTGGTGGGGAAGGTGCTGGATGTGCCGTAGGCGTAGACCCCGCCGCTGGCCAGCGCGGTCAGCGGCCCGTTGGTCACCGCCGAGGCCAGCCCGTTGGTGGTGGCCGCGTAATGCCCGGTGCTGGTGAAATACGACGCCACATACGTGGTCCCCGCCGGTGACCGGCACCGGGGACGAGAAGTCCAGTTCCTGCCACCCGCTGGCGGTCTCGTTGCTGAACGTGCCCGTCGCCAGCAACGTCCCGGTAGAAGACCACAGGCTCCCGGTATGCGCGCCGGTGTTATCGGCCTCCTTGTAGAACCGGACACCGGTGATGTACCCGCTGCTGGCCGCCTGGAACTGCACCCCCAAGGTCACCGCGCTGGTATCAGCCGCGTCTACCGAGCCGGTCGGCGTCCCGCCCTGCCAGATACTGCACGGGCACTGGGCCACCGCGCCGGTGGTGAAGCCCCACGAGAACGGGCCGCTCATCGGCGTCCCGGAGGCATTCTGCGCCCCGGCCACCGTCGCCGTGTACGTGGTGCTCCCAGACAGCGGGCTCGACGGCGTGAACGTCGCCACCGTGTCCGCGCTGTTGAAACTCACCGTGCCGTTAACGATGTTGTTCGACGAGTCTTTCACCGTGAACGACACCGTGCCCGGCTGCACCGGCTGGGAGAACGTCGCCGACGGCGCCACCGACACCGCGGCCCCCGTCGCCCCGCGGCCGGCGATTCCGTCGACACCACCGGCGGGGTATTGCCCGCCGACTGCGAGTAGACCACGTCGACCCAGTAGTTGTTGTTGTTGTAAGAACTGGCCGGGAAGGTGCTGGACGACCCGTAGGCGTAGACCCCGCCGCTGGCCAGCGCGGTCAGCGGCCCATTCGTCACCGCCGAAGCCAGCCCCTGGGTAGTCGCCGCCGAATGCCCGGTGCTGGTGAAATACGACGCCACATACGTGGTCCCCGCCGGTGACCGGCACCGGGGACGGAGAAGTCCAGCTCCTGCCACCCGCTGGCGGTCTCGTTGCTGAACGTGCCCGTCGCCAGCAACGTCCCGGTAGAAGACCACAGGCTCCCGGTATGGGTGCCGGTGTTATCGGCCTCCTTGTAGAACCGGACCCCGGCGATGTACCCATTGCTGCTGGGCCGGAACTGCACGCCCAGGGTCGCCGCGTCGGTATCAGGCGCGTCTATCGAGCCCGTCGGCGTCCCGTCCTGCCAGATACTGCACGGACACGGCGGCCCAGCAGTGGTGAAACTCCACGAATACGGGCCGCTCATCGGCGTCCCGGAGGCATTCTGCGCCCCCGACACCGTCGCCGTATACGTGACACCCGCCACCAGCGGGTTGTTCGGCGTGAACGTCGCCACCGTGTCCGCGGCGTTGAAGCTCACCGACCCGGCCACGGTGTTCCCAGCCAGAATCCACCACCGTGAACGACACCGTGCCCGGCTGTCACCGGCTGCGAGAACGTCGCCGACGGCACCACCGACACCGCATTGCCGGTCGACCCGGCACCAGGCGTGACAGCCGTCACCGCCGGCGGCACACTCGGGGTCACCGCATTCGACGGCGACGAAGCCTGCCCGGTACCCACCGCGTTGGTCGCCGACACCGTGAACGTATAACTGGTCCCATTGGTCAGCCCGGTCACCACGGTCTGGGTGGCCGGCGGGCTGCCGGACACCGTCACCGGCGTCTGCGCCGCCGACCCGACATACGGCGTCACCGTATAACTGGTAATCGCACTGCCCCCACTGCCCGGCGCCGTCCAGCTCACCTGCGCCGACCCATTACCCGCCGTCGCCGACACCCCCGACGGCTGTCCCGGGACCGTCGGTGCGAGGGGGGTCACTGCGTTGGACGGCATCGATGCCTGCCCGGTGCCGACCGCGTTGGTCGCCGACACCGTAAACGTATAACTGGTCCCATTGGTCAGCCCGGTCACCACGGTCTGGGTGGCCGGCGGGCTGCCGGACACCGTCACCGGCGTCTGCGCCGCCGACCCGACATACGGCGTCACCGTATAACTGGTAATCGCGCTGCCCCCACTGCCCGGCGCCGTCCAGCTCACCTGCGCCGACCCATTACCCGCCGTCGCCGACACCCCCGACGGCGCCCCCGGAGGGCTGCTCGCCGACTGCGAGTAGACGACGTCGACCCAGTAGTTGGACGCCTGGAAGGTGCCGGTGGGGAAGGTGCTGGACGAGCCGTAGGCGTAGACCCCGCCGCTGGCCAGCGCGGTCAGCGGCCCGTTGGTCACCGCCGACGCCAGCCCGTCGCCGGTGTGCTGCGTAATGCCCGGTACTGGTGAAATACGACGCCACATACGTCGTCCCCGCCGTCACCGCCACCGGGGAGGAGAAGTCCAGCTCCTGCCACCCACTGGCGGTCTCGTTACTGAACGTCCCGCTGGCCAGCAGCGTCCCCGACGCGGTCCACAAGCTGCCGATATGGGTGCCGGTGTTATCGGCCTCCTTGTAGAACCGAACCCCGGTGATGAACCCGCTGCTGGCCGCCTGGAACTGCACGCCCAAGGTCTACCGCGCTGGTATCAGTCGACTCAAACGAGCCGGTCGGCGTCCCGTCCTGCCAGATACTGCACGGGCACTGCTCCTGGGGCGTTGTCACGGTGACGGAGTTGGACGGTGTGCTGACGTTGCCGGCCGCGTCGTAGGCGGTGACGGTATAGGTGTACGGCCGTGTTGCTGGCGACGGCTGTTGTCGGTGTAGGAGGTTGTCGTCGAGGTGCCGATCTGGATGCCGTTGCGGAAGATGTTGTAGCCGGTCACGCCGACGTTGTCGGTCGATGCCGTCCACGAGAGGCTCACCGACGAGGAGCTGGTGGCCGTCGCCGTGAGCCCGCTTGGCGCGGATGGCGGGATCCCGTCTTCTGCGTACGGCGCGGGCAGGTGCACCCACGACGCAACCGACGGCACCCCATTGCTGTTGACGATGAACAGCATGTAGTTGCCTGGTGGTGCGTCGCCGCCGTTGGCGGGAGCTTGCACGTTCAGCACGCCGTTGGACGCCGTGAACGGCAGCGAGACGCGCCGGGTGCTTTCGTCGAAAGAGTGGGTCACCGCCGCGGTGCGGATCAGCGACACGCTGGTGATCGAGGCGGCGTCCGGCGTGCTGACCTGGAAGTTGCTGCCGTACTGCACCACGGAAGGACTGCTGGTGATGGTCGGCCGGGGCCCGTTGAACAGGTACGGGGGCGAGAAGATCTGGGCGTTCAGCTCGTTTGGGACGCCCGCGAGGTCACCGGTGCCCGCGACGAGCACGGTCCCGTCGGGCATCAGCATGGCGATCGAGTGGTACAGGCGCGGGACCGCCATCGAGGCCCAGGTAGTCCATTGCCCGGTGGCCGGGTCCCAGTCCTCCGCCGGCAGCACCCCGTCGCTCACGTTGCCGCCATTCGTGGTGGTTCCGCCTCCGGTGGCCAGCACGGTGCCGTCGGGCAGCGGCGTCAGGTTGAGGTAGCTGCGCGGGTAGGCCATGGACCCGGTCTGCGTCCACGTCGGCGTCGCCTGGTTGAGGTCGGTGATGTAGGCGGTATTTGCCGACGGCGTTGTCTGACTGGGCGCTGCCGTAGGAACTGCCCGCCTTGATCACCAGGCCCGTGTCGTACATCGCCGACGATCCGCCGTCGACCACGTTCGGATCGCTGGTGGTCCAGGTCTGCGTAGTGGGGTTATAGATCATCAGCGGCTCCGGCACCTCCGAGGCGCCGGTCACCGCCACCGTGCCGTCGGGCCGGACGTAGGTGAACGGGTACATCGGCAGCAGCGTCGGGTTGTTGGGCAGCGTGGTCCACTGGTTGGTGGCCGGCGAGAACTCCTCGGGGACCTCGGGGTTGCAGTTGTTGCAGCCGTCCACCCCGCCGAGGCGGAGGAGGTTGCCGTTGGGCAGCACCGTCGTCGAGGCATACCAGGTCGGGAAGGCGTTGCTCGCGAGCTTCGCCCAGGTCTGGTTGTTCTCGTTGAATCCGGTGACGTTGGTATTGGCGTCGGCGGGGTCTATGCCTCCGCCGCCGACGGTGATGATGCGGCCGTCGGGCAGTGCGTTATTGCCGCCGCATGATGGGTTGGCGAACGGGTCCGGCATGCTCGCGAAGTTGCCAGTCGCCGGATCCCACACGACAGCCGTGTCGCCCTGGCTGCTATCCCCCCAGGTCAAGACGTTGCCGTCAGGCAGCAGCTCCCCGTGCATCGCGACGGTGGGCCAGTTGATCAGGCTGCCCCACTGGCCGGTCTGATCAGGGCCACCGGTGAGAGTGGGAGGCCTCGGCCGCCTGGTCACGTTGACCGTGACGCGCGGCCCCGATTTCTCCAGGTTGCCGCTGTCGCCGACGGCCCGGGTTTCGAGCGTCGTTGCGTGGCGGCCATGAGCAATCCACGAATAACTCCAGGTTACGGAAGTGCGGCCCGCGGACATCTTGGTCACTGCATGCCAGGTCGCACCGCCATCGGTCGATATCACGACGCCAGCGATCCCCCCGCCGCGCGCGTCTCTGACGGTCCCTTTGATGGTTACGGTCGCACCGTGGTACAGAGTGTCACCCGAGGCCGGTGACGTAATCGTCGAGGTGGGCGGCTTCGTGCCGTGGCCGGCGGGGTTGCGGACGACGAACGGTATGAGACTGCCGTTGCCTTTGGTCGCGTCGTTCCGCTTCAGATGGGCGAGGTACAAGCCGGGCACGGCGTCGAGCGGCACTGGCCATGAGGCCGACACGACCCAGTTGCCGCAGTTGGTGAGCCCGGTGGGTGCGCGGTCCTTCTTGCAGGCGGGCTGGGACTGCGGCAGCTTGGCGGTCGGCAGAATGCCTTCGGCTACGAGACGGGCGCCGTCCCCCTGGTAGGAGCCCACGCGCAGGATGTCGATGTGGTACGACTTCGACGGGGTATTGATCTTGAAATACTCGGCTTGCCCGACGTTCACGCTCATCGATGTGGCGAAGCCCTGGATCATCGGGTCCCCCGCACCGCTGACCCGCCAGTCGCTGGGCGGGTCACCCGGCAAGGAGTTCTGGCAGGCGATCACGTTCACTACGGGTGGGCCACACGGGTTGGCCGCGGCGGCGGGCCGCACATTGACGAAGAGGGCCAGGCCCAGGATCACCGCCAGCCCGAGGCTGATGATCGTGCGTCGCGCCGAGGCCCGGTGCGGCACACGCCCCGTAACTGACATGTCGGTTCCCCCCAGGGCGATGTCACCCTATTTCCTCTTTATTACAGGAAGACGCGCAGGTGGTACACGGCGGGTGGCAGGAAGTAGATAACGAAATGATCACGGTATCCGTGCCGGTCTGTCATCAGGGGCAGGTCAGGAGACCCGCAGGGCACGCCCAGCCTCGCCCGGGATCGGCCACGGGCGGCCGGGCGACGCTTACGCCGCTGGCAAGCAGCTCTCAGCGTCGCTCCGATGATGCGCTGGGTCCTTCGGCCCAGGACAACTTGGGTGATGGCTTCGCGCGGCTGGCTGCCAGTTCTTTCACCACGCTGAGATTGTGGCGCACCTTGCGTGTCAGGGCGTCTTCGTAGCCCAGCACCCGGGCACAGCGTCCGAGGGTTTGCTCATACAGGAGGATTGCTTCTGTGAGGCGTCCCGTTTCGCCATAGGCGCAGGCGAGGTGGTTACTACAGCGCAAGGTGCTGGGATCGTCCGGGCCCAGCAGCGTGCGCCAGCGTGCCCGGACCTGTTCGTAGAGAGGTATCGCTTCTGCCAGCCGTCCCGCGTCGCGGTAGACCCTGGCAAGGTAGTTGCTGGAGCGCAGGGTGCTGGGGTGGTCCGGGCCCAGCAGGCGCCGCCGGTGAGCGAGGGTCTGTTCATAGAGGGGGATCGCCTCCGCCAGCCGTCCCGCCTCGTAGTAGGCGCTGGCGAGGTAGTTGCTGGAGCGCAAGGTCCTTGGATGGTCTGGGCCGAGCAGGCGGGTCCAGTCGGTAAGGACTCGTTCGTAGAGAGGGATCGCCTTCGCCAGCCAGCCTCCCTGGCGGTAGGCATAGGCCAGGTTGGCGCGGCACGCCGTCGTCTGGGGGTGGACAGGGCCAAACCGCCGCTCCCGGTCGGCGAGGGTGCGTTCCTGCATCGCCACCGCCACCGCCATCCAGCTCACCTGGCGGTGCGCAGACGTAAGGCTGGCGCGGGACGCTAGGTCCTCGAGGCCATTGGCGCCCATTCTTCCCACCCCGCCTGCGAGGATGGGCCGGCCGCGAGGGTCGGTCTCGGTGACCGCCTCCGGGGCACGTTCTGTGCGGCGCCTGGCAGCGTGTCTTGCCCCGCTGGCGGGTGACAGGCCCAGTAGCCGGCCTGCGGAGCTATAGAGGTTCAGGACACGCTCCGCCGACCGTCCCTGCCCGAACAAGGCTGCGGCTTGCTGTCCGGCACACACCAGGTAGACCAGCCCGCCGGCCGCGAGCCCGGAGATGAGCTGGGCTAGCGGGCTGTTGAGCTGGGAGGCCACGCTGTGAGCCGCGAGCGCCGCCGCCGCCGAAGCCAGCAAGGGGGGCAGGACGGCCCGCCCCAGCGCCGTGAAGCGGACGCCGGTGAAGCGCTTGAGGATGAACAGGTAGCTCGGCAAGACAATCGGTGCAATGACCGCCACGTGAGCGTACGCCGCACCCACGATGCCGTCCTTGTGCACGCCCAGCACCATCGCGGGAACCAGGGCGCTGATCCAGATCAGCTGGAGCAGGAGAAGGAATTTGGTCTGGCCGAGGGCCGTGAGCATGTTAGCGAACAGGAGGCATACGATGAAAACCGCCCCGTAAAGCGAAAGAACTACGAGCACGTCGGCCGAAGCTGCCCATTTTTCGCCGTAAAACGTCAGGACGAGCGGACGGGCGAGCGCCATCGTCATGGCACACATCGGCAGTGCGATCAAACAGGCACCGCGCAGCCCGGTGGCCATCGCACTCTTCAGTAGGGCGGGGTCGTGCTTAACGCGCGAGAACGCGGGCATCGCTACATTGTTGATCACTGCGCCCAGAAGACCGTACGGTGCGGATGCCAGAGTGAAAGCCAGCACGTACACACCAAGTTTGGTAGCACCAAGGAGGTGGCCGACAAATACATAATCGACATTCAGGAGGACATAGTTGACCAGGTTGGCGCCTGCCAGCGGTATTCCGAACCTCAAGGTCACGGATAGGGCGCTGCGGGTGAGGCCGGGCCGGTAGTGCCGCGGCGCTACGGCGATTAGCACGCAGGTCAGAGCAGCTTGCCCGGCGACCCGGGACCACGCGAAGGCCATGGCGCCACTCCCGGTTTTCGCCAGGAAGATGAGCAGCACGGTGGACGGGACGAAGGCGATGGCGTTGGCCAGGAAGATCTTGTCCTGCTTGAAGTCCCTCATCATCTGAGCGTTGGGCACCGCAAGCACGCCGATGAGCAGCACGGCGAGGGACATGACCCGGATCGGGCCGGCGGCCGCCGCCGACCCGATCGCGGCCGCGATGGGACCGGCGAAGGCTGCCATCGCGAATGCGAGTATCGCACTGGAGACGAGCGTGATGGTGGCGACGGTGGGCGCGAGGCTGTCTATATCCAGGTCGGCCCGGAGCAAGCAGGATGAGACCCCGAGTTCGCCAATGCTGGACACGATGACGTAGGCGGTCATCGCGACCGCGAAGACACCAAAGTCGTGCGGCGACAGAATACGCGCGACGATGGCTGTGAGCGCGACATTGGCGAGGCGCAGCAGCAGGTTGCTTGCGACGACCCAGAGGGCGCCCCTCCGCACGCTTGCGGAAAGCGATCGTGTGTCGCTTCCGGCAGGCTCAGGGCCGGAAACTTCACGAGGCGGCGGATTAGCAGTGGTCGTCATGCCGGGCCAGATGCCTCAGGCAGGGGCGAGAGAACGCAACCACCCGGCCTGGGCATACACGCACACGCCGACCGCGCCAGTTGGTAAGTCATGACCCCCCGCTCTGAACTGCCGTGGGAGCTACCTGCCTGGCGCCTCCATAGCCATAGACTAAGCCGCGTGACCTGGAGACGCTTGGCAACATGGCTCTCATCACTTAGCCGGTGCCTCGATCCCGGGACCTCACCTCCCTCTGGCGGACTCCTAAAGTATCGATGACCGCACCGCTGGCGGCAACGGAGCCCAGCGGCGCAGTGACACCCGGGGGTGACGTCGCGGCCTCGCCCCCCCGGCTTGCTGTCTTTGGCCTACGTCTACGTAGAAGACGCCCAGTCTGGCCAGCTGGTTGACACATCAGGCGGGGGGCTACCCGAGGTCCGCAGCGTCCATCCCTTCATTGCCGACGGTCGCCGCAGGCCGTGTGGCGTAAACCGGGGCGGTTCGCCGGGCGTCAATCTGGTGGGGGGCAGAGAGAAAGACACGGCAGGCGACACGCTCTTGAACCTGTCGCGGGCGGAGTTCGCCGCCGGATCAAAGATGCTCTACAACGCAACCGCTGACATTCGCATGCCTTAGCGCCCCTCCGGGGCCGCGCGGCGGGCGGGATCAGGCGGCGCGATCCCACTCGTCCGCGATGAGCTGGCCGATCGCCAGGCAGGAGGTCGCGGCCGGTGACGGCGCGTTCCGGACGTGCATGAGCTGAGCCGCCTGGACGTTGAAGACGAAGTCGTCCACGAGGCCACCGTCGCGGGCGACCGACTGGGCCCGGACCCCCGAGGGCCCGGGCATGACATCGGTGTGTGCCAGCTCAGGGACGAACCGCCGGCACGCCGCGACGAAAGCCCGCTTGGACAGGTCGCGGTACACCTCGACCGCCCCCGTGCGCCAGTACCTGCGCGCCATCCGCCGGAACCCCGGGTAGCGCACGGTCTGGCTGAGGTCGCCGATCTGGAGGGCCGACCGGCGGTAGCCCTCGCGCGCCAGAGCCAGCACCGCGTTGGGGCCGAGCCAGACCGCGTCGTCACGGATCCGCCGGGTGAAGTGCACGCCCAGGAACGGGAACTTGGGGTCGGGGACCGGGTAGATGAGGTTGCGGGCCAGGTGGCGCCGCTCGGGCCGGAGCTGCCAGTAGTCACCGCGGAACGGCACGATGCTCGGCTCCTCCGGGGCGCCCGACAGCATCGCTACGCGGTCTGATTGCAGGCCGGCGCAGGTGAGCACCCGGGCGGCGGTGAACTCATCCCGGTCTGTCCTGACCGAGACCGACCCGGGCGCTGCGGTCAGGCCGACGACCCGGTGCCCGGTGAGAATCATGCCGCCCAGCCGGGCAACGTCGCCTGCCAGGGCCTCGGCGACCCGGGAGAAGTCGACGATTCCCGTGGCAGGTGACCAGATCGCCCGTATCCCGGCGCAATGCGGCTCGTGCTCGCGTATCCCGGCCGGGCCGACCATCTCCAGGCCCGGCACGCCGTTGGTGCTGCCCCGGCGGTACAGCTCGTCCAGGGCGGGGAGTTCGCTGTGCGTGGTCGCCACGATGAGCTTGCCGCAGCGCTCGGCCGGCACGCCCTGGCTCTCGCAGAATTCGTACATCAGCCGCGCACCCTTGGTGCACAGCCGGGCCTTGAGGGAACCGGGCGCGTAGTAGATGCCTGAGTGGATCACTCCGGAGTTGTGGCCGGTCTGATGCTCGCCGATCGACGCTTCCTTGTCGAGGACCGCCAAGGAGATCCCGGGCTTGCGCAGGAGGAGCTCACGCGCCGCGGCAATGCCCAGGATGCCGCCGCCCACGACCACGACGTCGAGCCTGGTCATGGCCGGGCACCCTGGAACCATGCACGATGCGGTCCACCGCAGGCCAGCATGATCGTCACAACCTCCAGGAAAGCCTGCCGCGGCCACAGCCACCTGCGGCTGTGAACCCTGGGCCCCGCTTAAGAATGGCGCCGGCGGACCCGGCCGTACCTGACAACCACCGCGCCAGCTTCGGCGTCTTCACATTACTCGGGCTAAACTGACTGCCCAGCCGATCAGGGGGGAAGCGGTGCTCATGGCGCGGGCCACCGCCACCGGGCGCGATAGTCCTGGGGGCCTGCCGGGATCAGCGCAGCGGGTGGCGTCATGCCTGGGATGAACTCCGGCGTCAATATCAACGACCCGGTGGTGGTCGCGGCGTTCAGAGGGGCAGTGCTTCACCAGGGGCTTATCGCACTGCTGATCTTTCTGGTGCTCGGGCTGGCCTGGATCAGTGTGCGGGCACGGCTGCGGACGGGCGCCGGGAGCAGCACCAGGGCACAGGCATCCGGCAGGTCGGCACCCATCTTGGCTGAGCCAGCCTGGCGGCAGCTGCTGCGGATCGGGTTTGGCTTGCTGTGGGTTTTCGACGGCATCTTGCAGGCCCAGCCGAAGATGGCGGTGGGTCTTCCCTCTCAGGTCATCGAGCCGGCTACAGCGAGTTCCCCGGGATGGGTGCAGCATCTGGTGAACTGGGCCGCGACAACCTGGTCGTATCACCCCATACAGGCCGCGGCGTCGGCAGTGTGGATCCAGGTCGGGATCGGCGTGTGGTTGCTGGTGGCAGCGCGTGGCGCCTGGTCCCGGCTGGCCGGGGTGGCCAGCCTCGGCTGGGGACTTGTGGTTTGGGTGTTTGGTGAGTCCTTCGGCGGGATCTTCGCTCCCGGGCTGACTTGGCTGTTCGGCGCGCCAGGCGCGGTTCTCTTCTACTGCGTGGCGGGAGCCCTGATCGCCTTGCCTGAACGCGTGTGGTACCTGCCGCGGCTAGGCAGGCTGGTCTTGGCCGGGATAGGGCTGTTCTTGGTGGGGATGGCTGTCTTGCAGGCTTGGCCTGGACGAGGGTTCTGGCACGGCGTCCCGAATGGCAAGGCCGGCACGCTCACCAGCATGGCCCGGACGATGGCCACAACACCGCAGCCTCATTTCCTGTCCGCCTGGGTGGGAAGCTTTGCCTCCTTCACTGCCGCGTACGGGTTTGCGGTCAACCTGTTCGTAGTAACCGCGCTGGCTCTCATCGGAGTAGCGTTCCTGACCGCGCGGCCTCGGCTGATCCGCCCTGCGCTGATCGTTTTCGCGGTGCTGTCCGTGGCGGATTGGGTGCTCATTCAGGATCTTGGTTTCCTGGGCGGGCTTGGCACCGACCCCAACAGCATGATCCCGTTCATGCTGCTGGCCGCGGCCGGTTATCTGGCGCTGGTGAATGTCCGTCCGGCTGAAGCGGAAGCGAGCGTCACTGCCGTACCGGCGAACTGGCGTGACCGGTTCCGGCTTGCGTCGCTGCGTGGGTCCGTCGCGGGGGCAAGCTTCCGGACAGTGGCGTCAGTATGTGCGGTCGGCATAATCGTCCTCGGCGCGGCGCCGATGGCCGTCGCGCAGGCCAACCCGGTCGCCGACCCGATCTTGGCACAGGCCATCAGCGGGCAGGGTGTGCCGCTTGATGGCCCTGCGCCCGCATTCAGCCTGACCGACCAGCATGGCCGCCTCGTGACCCTGGCCGACCTGCGGGGCAAGGTGGTGCTGCTGACCTTCCTGGACGACACATGTTCGGTGGACTGCCCGCTGATCGCGCAAGAGTTCCGGATAGCCGGGCAGTTGCTCGGCGCGGACCTCCAGCATGTAGAGCTGGTTGCGATCAACTACAACCCGCTCTACACCCAGCTGAGCTACATCCGGGCCTTCGACAACCAGGAGGGCCTGGCGGGGCAGCCACATTGGCTATACCTAACCGGCAGCAGTGCCCAGCTTGAGCACGTGTGGAGCGTCTACAACGTCATCTCGCCTGAGCTCCTTCCGGCCGGGGCGATGCTGGCTCACGGGGACTATGCCTTCGTGATCGACCAGGCGGGAAATGTGCGCCGGGAACTGGGCTTCAACCCGGGCCCGGGAACCCAGGCGACCAAGTCCTCGTTCGCCGCTGAGCTGACCGACGCGGCGCGGCAATTGCTGGGGCAGGCATGAGGATGCCCGCCTGGTCGCCTGCGGTCGCGCTCGTCATGGCGTCGACGGCGCTTGTCGCGGGCTGCGGCAACACCGCGCCGTCCACCGGCGGCGTGGCAGCGGAGGCTCCGCCTGGCGGTGCGCCGTTTCTCGCCACCTCGCTGGCCACTGCCACCGGTACCTGGGCCGTTGCGGTGATGGGCGGATCTGCCGCCTCGCACAACAACTTCTGGCAGTTGTTTGTCCGCCCGGCTGGCAGCATCCAGTGGAAGCTAGTCACCCCGCCGGGGGCAGCCGACAACGGCGGCCTGGTGGTGGCCGACGCTGGCGGGCAATCATTGATCACCGGATTCCGGCCCAGCCAGTACCTCACCTATACGCCGCTGATCACGACCCGCGACGGTGGTGAGGCGTGGTCAACGGCCGGGCCGCTCGACGCGGCGGTAGCCAATGTCCCGGATGCCCTGGCCGTTGCACCCGATACCGGTCGGTTGCTCGCCTTGCTCACCACCGGTGCCGCAAAGCTCGCCGCCGCCCCCGGTTACACCCGGTGGACCATGCTTACCACCCGGCGAGCCGTGGCTGCCACCCCACCGGGTCGCCGCTGCGGCCTGCGCGGCCTTACCGCCGCCGCGTTCACGCCCTCAGGAATGCCGCTGCTCGGCGGAGCCTGCAGCCGTCTCGGGACCGCGGGCATTTTTGCCGACAGGAACGGCACCTGGCAGTCCGCAGGACCGCCCCTGCCCGTCACAGTGGCCCGCCAGCCCATAGCTGTTGTCCGGCTGACCAGGACGACAAAGCGGACTACCGCGCTGCTCAGAGTGGGTAATGGCCGCGCCGCGAGTCTGCTCGCCGCCTGGTCTGCTGACAACGGCGGCCACTGGGCCTTGTCGCCGGCTCTCCCGCTCGACGGCGCGAAGCTAGCCTCGACCTCTTTTGGGCCTGCAGGCGGCGTCGCGATAGTGCTGAGTGGAAATCGAGCACATGCCATCGTGGGTCCTGGTTCAGCATGGCGGACACTTCCTGCACTCCCCTACGGCACGGCAACGCTGGCGCTAGCGGCTGACGGCACGTTCGATGCGCTGGCCGTCCACCGTAACCGGCTGACCGTCTGGCAGCTCAGTCCACGTACCTCAACCTGGCACGCCAGCCAGGCAATGTACGTCCCCATCCAATACGGCTCGTCCGGCTGAGGGCTTGCCCGGCAGCCGCAGCTCAGGAGGTCTGAAGCAAGACGCGCAGCCGCTCCAGGCATCGCCCACGGGTGGGGCCGATGCTCCCCACGGGCAGGTCCAGCTGGTCGGATATCTCCGCGTAGGAAGCTGGCGGATCGGCCATGAGCAACTCGACCAGCCGCCGCCACTTCCCGGGAAGGCAGGACAGAGCGTCACGAACGGCTTGGGCGCTCTCTTCGGCGAGAAGCCTCTCGTCGACCTCGGACTCGGCCGTGACATCGTCCTTGAGAGTGGCGTCATCCTGAACCAGCATGACCCTCTTGCGCGCCGCCATGCTGCGCAGGCATTCGTTTCGCGCGGTAGCCGCCAGCCAGGAACCGACCCGGGCCGGCTGCTCCAGGCGGTCGATATGTTCGAGCAGGCGCAGCCACGTCGCCTGGAAGACGTCAGCGGCGTCGCTCTCTGCGAGCTTGAAGTCACGGGTGATCGCCCATATAAGCCTGGCGTACTGATCGACCAGGCGTTCCCACGCCCACCGGTCCCCCTCAGTGGCGCGCCGCACCAGCAGCGCGACGCCCGAGTCCCCAGCGTCTTCTTGTGTGCCGCAGCGCCTGGCGGACTCCGGCAGGCGGTAGCCGACACTATTGCGTTGGCCAGTCACGCCAACTTCCCCCCAAGTCCCCAGGGAATACGGCTCCCCACCGCAGCCTGTACGAATGCTCCCCAGTAACGAATCAGCATTTACACGTATATGAGAGACGCTCGGCCGGCACAACTGGTTCACGCAGACTGGCGAGTAACATCGGGCAAGCCACCGAATCGTGTCCTCCGGGCATGATTCGGTCATTTGATATCTTTCCGACACGATTCGCTCAGCCGGGTATTCCCGGCATAACCTTCGTGATATAGTCCAGCCTTCACACCTCCTGTGTTCAGCAACTGCTGACCTCAGTGGGTAAACCGTGCCTGCTCACCAGAACAGCCCGTGGTAGTTGGCAGCGGCGACCGCCGGGCGGGCGGCGCCCGCCAGATCGAGGACCGGGCGGTCGGTCACCAGTTCGCAGACCCGCGAGTAAGCCGGGTTCGGCTGTGCAACTATCACCAGGTCAGCGTCCTTGACGGCCATCTCAAGGTCATGGCTGAGGAGCGAGGCGATATGCGGAAGTGCCTTCTCGACGTACTCGCGGTTCGCGCCGACGAGCCGGTCGAGGTTGACGTATTCGTCGTGGATGACGATCTCGTAGCCCTTCCCGATCAGCCGCTCGGCGAGTTCCAGCATCGGGCTCTCGCGCAAATCGTCCGTGCCGGGCTTGAAAGCCACTCCCAGCAGGGCGATCCGCTTCGCGGGCAGCCTCTGAACACGCCGCAGCACCGCGCCTATGTGCGCGCGGTTGCTCGGCAGGATGGACTCAAGGACAGGGACTTCGGCGCCCAGCTGACGGGCACGGTAGACCAAGGTACGGAGATCCTTCGGCAGGCAAGAGCCCCCGAACGCGAAACCGGGCGTCAGGTACGCCGGGGATATGTTCAGCCTGGTGTCGGAATTGAATATCTCCATCACCGCGTGACTGTTGATGCCGAGCGCTCCGCAGAACCGCCCGATCTCGTTCGCGAAGGCGATCTTGAGCGCGTGCCAGGAGTTGTCGGTCAGCTTGACCATCTCCGCCGCCGGTATGTCGGTGAATACAATCCTGCTGGCATAGGGGCGGTAGATGGCTGTGGCGCACTCCAGTGCCTGCGGGTCGCTGGCACCGATCACGGTCTTCGCCGGCTGACGATAGTCGTCGATCGCGGACCCCTCGCGCAGGAACTCCGGCACGAAAGCGACGCCGAAGTCCGTGCCGCACCGCTTACCGGATAGCTGCTCGAGCTGCGGGATCACCCGGCCTTCCGTGGTCCCCGGCGGGACGGTCGAGGTGAGCATCACCAGGTGCCAGGAATCGGCCTTGGCAAGCGCGACGCCAAGCTGATCGACCACCCGGTCCAGGTCCGTCAGCCGGACGTCCCCGAGCGGCCCGCTCGGGGTGCCGACGCAGATGATGGTGGCCTCGCTGTTGAGGAAGCAATGCTGGAGGTCGTCGGTCGCGCGAAGCCGACCACGGTCGACGTTCTGGGCGATCAGCTCGGCCAGGCCGAACTCCATGACCGGTGACTGGCCCGCGTTCAACTGCGCGATCTTCACCGGGTTGATATCGACTACGACGACGTCGTTGCCGCTGTCCGCGAGGCACACGGCCGCCACGGTCCCCACGTAGCCCATGCCGACAACCGTGATCTCCACCAAGCCCCCTCCTGGAGTTACCCCCATAGGACGCGCGGCGGTGAGGTACAAATACGTACGGAACGGGACGTTATCGTTTCGTTATAATTTGGCCGCGAGCGCCCGCTGCCCGGCACATGGTCACGCGGCGCGGTCCCACTCGTCCGCGACCCGCTGGCCGATTGCGAGGCAGGAGGTCGCGGCCGGCGACGGGGCGTTGCGGACGTGCATGAGCTGGGTTCCCTGGACGTTGAGGATGAAATCATCCACGAGACCACCGTCGCGGGCCACCGACTGGGCCCGCACCCCCGAAGGCCCTGGCATGACGTGAGCGTGCGTCAGCTCTGGAATGAACCGCTGGCAAGCTGCGACGAAAGCCCGCTTGGAAATGTCGCGATACACTTCGGCCGCCCCGGTGCGCCAGTACCTGCGCGCCATCCGCCACAGCCCCGGGTAACGCAGGGTCTGGGTGAGGTCGCCTGCCCGCAGCGCCGAACGGCGATACCCCTCGCGGGCCAGGGCCAGCACCGCGTTCGGCCCGAGCCAGACCGCATCGTCGCTGATCCGCCGCGTGAAGTGCACGCCAAGAAACGGGAACTTGGGGTCCGGGACCGGATAAATGAGGTTGCGGGCCAGATGGCGCCACTCGGGCCGGAGCTGCCAGTAATCACCGCGGAACGGCACGATGCAGGGCTCCCGCGGCGCGCCCGACAGCATCGCCACCTGGTCGGAGTGCAGGCCAGCACAGGTAAGCACCCGGGCGGCGGTGAACTCACCCCGGCCGGTCATGACCGAGATCGCCCCAGCCCGAATGGTCAGGCCGACAACCAGGTGACCGGTGAGGATCACCCCGCCGAGCCGGGTGACCTCGCCCGCCATGGCCTCGGCGACCCGCGAGAAATCGACGATTCCCGTGGCAGGTGACCAGATCGCCCTTATCCCGGTGCAGTGCGGCTCGTGCTCACGAATCCCGGCAGGGCCGACCATCTCCAGGCCCTGCACGCCGTTGGCGGTACCCCGGCGGTACAGCTCGTCCAAGGCAGGAAGCTCGCTGTCCGTGGTCGCCACGATGAGCTTGCCGCATCGTTCGGCCCGCACGCCGTGACGCTCACAGAACTCGTACATCAGGCGCGCGCCTCGCGTGCACAGCCTGGCCTTGAGGGAGCCGGGCGCGTAGTAGATCCCCGAATGGATCACCCCGGAGTTGTGGCCGGTCTGATGCGTGCCGACGGAGGCCTCCTTGTCGAGGATCGCCAGCGAGGTCCCGGGGCGGCGGGTGAGAATCTCCCGCGCCGCGGCGAGGCCCACGATGCCGCCACCGACGATGACGACGTCGAACTTAGTCAAGGTCCGGGCCGGTTCCTGCTGGGCTGCCACCGTGAAAAGCGTTCTGGGCGGCTGCGAGACCGCTGGTGAGGAGTGCTTCCACCGCATCGGCTGCCGTCTCGAGCACGAGAGGCAGTTCCTTACGCTCGGCCGCCGAGAAGTCGCGCAGCACGTAGGCGGCCGGATCCATCCGGCCCGGGGGGCGGCCGATGCCGATTCTCACCCGGTAGTAGTCGCGGGTGCCCAGATGGGCGGTCACCGACCGGAGGCCGTTGTGCCCGTTGTCCCCGCCGCCGCGCTTGAGCCTGATCGTGCCGTACGGGAGGTCGAGTTCGTCGTGGATCACCACGACCTGGCCGGGCTCGAGCCGGTAGTACCCCTTGAGGCCGCCAACGGCGATGCCTGACTCGTTCATGAACGTGAGCGGCTTGGCAATGATGACGCTGAACCCGGCCAGGCGGCCCTCCGCGGTCATCGCCCGGAACCTACCGGCGCGAAACCGTGTCCCGGCCCGCTCGGCAAGCAGGTCGGCGACCATGTACCCGGCATTGTGCCGGTTACCCGCGTAGGACGGGCCGGGGTTGCCGAGGCCGGCGATCAGCCACCGGTCCCCGGTCATCGCGGCACGACCGAACCGCAGCCAGCCCGTCAGCCGGACTGCTCGTCCGCCGAAGCGTCGGGCACCGAGGCCGGCGCCGCCTCGGGCGCTTCCTCGGCCGGCCCCTCGCCCAGGTCGGCCTCGATCTGCTCGGCGGTCGGCGCGGCCAGCACGTGCAGCACCAGCGCGTCGGGCTCGGCGGCCAGGGTGACTCCCTGAGGCAGGCTCAGGTCGCCGGCGTGGACCGAGGAACCGATATCCATGCCGTCCACGTTGACCTCGATGGCCTGCGGAATGCGGGTGGCCTCGGCCTCCACCGCGAGGCGAACCATCTGCTGGTCCAGCAGGCCGCCGGGGGCGATCTCGCCAGTGACCTGCACCGGGACTTCGACCGTGACCTTCTCGCCGCGGCGGACCAGGATCAGGTCCACGTGCTCGATCAGGCCCTTGATCGGGTCGCGCTGCACGGCCTTGGGCAGGGCGAGCTGGCCGCCGCCCTTCAGGCCGTCGACGTTGATGAGCACGTTCGGCGTCTTCAGCGCCATCAGCAGCTCATGACCGGGCAGGGTGATGTGCCGGGTGTCGGTACCGTGCCCGTAGAGGATGGCGGGCACCCGGCCCGCGCGCCGCGTACGGCGCGCGGCTCCCTTGCCGAACTCGGTGCGCGGTTCGGCGACGATGCGGACCTCGGGCACGGTGGGGCTCCTTAACGAATTCACGCTTCACGGCGCCTGGCTCGTCGGCCGACAGGCTGGCCCAGCCCGGTATGGCACGGGCCGCCTGCGGGGCGCGCGACCGATTCTAGCCGACTTCGGCTAAGCCGGATGCCGGTGCAAGTCACGCTGGACGTTCAGCCATATGTCCATCCGGCCCCGCTGCAACGGCGGGGCCCGCAACGCGCGGTTGATCACCATGGCCAGGGCGCCGCCGTCCCGCACCGCCCGGTCGACCAGCACCACGGAGACGTGCTGGGTGGCGATCAGCCGGCGGACGGCGGCGATCGCGGCAGGGGTCATGGGCGGGGGAGGCGTCTTCGGGTACCGGCCCGCGCGCAGGACCTGCAAGAGCACCTGCGGCCCGGCGGGCTGCCAGTGCCAGGTGGTCAGCCCGTTGGGCTTGCGCACGAACGCGTCGCCGCCCAGGATGCGGAAGCGCATGCCGGAGGCCGCCTGCCACATCATGGCGTCGTTCTGCGGGGCCAGGTCGAAGGGGAGGGTCAGCGCCACGGCTCCGGCCGGCACCACGTGGACGTTCTGGCTGCTGAAGAAGCCCGGCGTGTCGTTGTCGGCGGTGGGCAGCGGGAGGTGCGGCAGGAGCGGGAGCAACGCGACCAGGCCGACCGCCCCGACCATCAAAGGGCGCACCCAGCCGTGCCCGTCGGGTGCCGGGACGTCACGCTGCGGCGGGGCCGCGCCCGGCTGCGCGGCCGTGGCCGGCGGCGCGGCCGCTCCCTGAGCTGCGGCTATGCCCTGTGGTTCGGGTGTACCCTGCGCGCCGGGGGGCTGCCCTTGGCTGATGGCATGGCGCGCGGCGCGTGCCGAGGCGGGCAGCCATCCGCGGGCGCGGACCCGGTCGAGGCCGACGGCGAAGATGATGGCCGCGGCCAGCTGGATGTAGAGCGAGAACCGCGCCGCCTCCAGGTTCTGCACGACCGGCAGGTGCTGGAGGATCGCGAACGGCAGCGGGACGCTGAGCGTTTTGCCGTCGACCGTCAGCCGGGAGCCCAGGCCGAGGATGAAGGCGGCCACGCCGACGGTCGCGGCCACTCCCACCAGCGGTATCCGGCGGCAGCGGATGACGAGGTAGCCCAGCAGGACGAGCAGCGGGAAGCCGAGGTAGAAGCCGTCCTCGATGGTGAGCCCGGTGGCCAGGCGGTTGCCGATCGCGGCCAGGGCGGCCGGGGCGATGAGCTGATGGCCGGTCGGATAGAGCGGCGACAGCAGGTCCCCGTGATAGCGGGCGAGGCCGGACAGGGTATGCACCGCGCCCTTCGGCCGGTCCGGGCCGGCCAGCAGCATCCATATCGCGTAACCGGCGATCAGCAGGAAGGCGGGGATGGCCGCCGCGGCCCCCCGCAACAGGGCACCCAAGCGCTCGCGTACCCCCGAGCGGTACCTCAGGGCGAGGTAGGCTAGCGCCACGACGGCCATGATCGCGCTGGTCAGCAGTATCTCGGCCGAGATCAGGTACTGGAGCGCGGCGACCAGCCCGAGCAGGAGCCCGGAACGTACCGCGGATCTTCTGCGGCTGATGAGCCAGTCGTCGAGTATCGGGATGAACAGCGGCACGAGCGGCACGAAGCTGAGGAACAGGTGCCGGATACCCTGGTTGGCCACGTAGGGGGAGAGCATGAACAGCAGCCCGCCCCCGAAGGCCGCGGGCCACCAGGAGGTGTACCGGCGCAGCACGCCGAACAGCGACGCGCCGGACGCGGCCAGGCCGAGCCGGAGCAGCAGGTTGAACGCGGCGACCGGCCCGGCGGTCAGGGTGATCGGAATGCCGAGCGCCCCGAGCAGGGGCATCGACGTGTCGATCGCGAGGTTTGCCCCCATAGGCGCGTGGAGATAGCTGGTGAGGAACGGGTTATGCCCGTGCGTCAGCGCGAACGACGTCCAGGCCAGGAACCAGGTCTGCTGTTCGGGGTCGCCGCACGCGCAACCGGCCAGACGATTGGCGTCAAGCGGGGTGGCCGGCCAATAGATGAGGCAAGCCAGCACGAAGTAGACGGCGCCCGCGGCCCCGACCGCGGCGAGCGTGCGGAGGCGGGGGGACACGGAACGGATCTGGCTGTTCGATGGCGGCCCTGGTTCATCCAGGCGGCCGTCATGATCATGCGAGCGAGCCGATGGGCCCGGCAATCTGCGCATTCACCATTCCCTTGCCAAGCTGGGCAACTAGAGTCAAGTAGAGTGTTGGCTAGCCTAAACCGGCGATTCCAGGAGCAGACGGTTGAAACTGTCTATCTTGATACCTGCTTACAACGAGGCAGCCACCGTAGGAGTTGCAGTCAAGCGACTCCTTGACATTCGCTACCCCTGCGATGTCGAACTGGTGATCGTCAACGACGGCAGCGCAGACGACACCATGGACGTGCTGTCCAGTATCGACGACCCACGGGTGGTGGTCGCCGAGCACCCGGTGAACCGGGGCAAGGGCGCCGCGGTGCGGACCGCCGCGTCCCTGGCCACCGGCGACTACATGCTCGTCTTCGACGCCGACCTGGAGTACTCCGCCGACGACATCCTCAGCCTGCTCGCCCCGCTCCAGCGAGGCGACGCGGAGGTCGTGTACGGGGTACGCACGTTCGGGGCGTCGACCGCGCATTCGTTCTGGTTCGTGATCGGTAACCGGGTCAACACGTTCACCGCGAACGCGCTGTTCAACACCTGGATCAGCGACCTCCACAGCTGCCTGAAGATGCTTCCGCTGGCCATGTTCCGCGAGCTGCCGGTGAAGGAGAACGGGTTCGGCCTGGACACCGAGCTGACCGCGATGCTGCTGGCCCGTGGCGTGCGCCCGTACGAGGTGCCGATCCACTACAAGGCGCGCAGCCGCGAGGAGGGCAAGAAGCTCACCTGGGGCGACGGCGTCGAGGCCACCTGGATCCTGCTCCGCGTCCGGATGAAGAAGGCCCTCACCGACCGCCGCGCCCGCGTCCGCAGAAAGCTGACCCGCCACTCCTAGCTCAAGCGCCTGAACGACATCATGGCGAGCGACAGCACGGCCTGACCTTCGTCTTGGCGACGTTACTTGCGGCAACGACTCCACTCACATGGTTGGTGGCGGTCGGCAGCCAGCGAGCATCGAAGGTCTGTCCGGCGGCGCAGCCGACGGACATCGATAGTCGCTACCTGAGCGTTGCCGGTTCTGCCGATTCTGCCGGTAACTCCTCCGCCCCAAAGCGCACTCGTGCCCGGCAACTGCGGCTATACGATCGGCGAAATCCCCAGCTATTTCGCCACCGATACCTCCTTGGCTCTGCCGTTCACCGGAAGCAGGCTGGAGCAAAACGACCGACAAGTCCGAAGGACCCTACAAGGGCAAGCACCGAAAAGGCAGCGGTATCCATGAGTGCCTGGCTGATGCAGCCAACCCACTCAGCGATCGTAACAGCCGAGCCTATCTGACCAGCAATTGCTTCGGCAATGACTTTGCCTCATGGCTCTTTTCACCTGACAGCGGCAAGGGCAATTACGACTATATAAACTACTACGAGTACGTTCATAGCGATTTCTGGGGCCTGGCCACCACCCGCAACACCGATGGAGCCTTCCTGTACGTGGTGCCAGACAGCCGCCCTGGCACCTGGTCAACCTGGTCGTGGTACCACATCGGGACCTGCCTCAGGAACTGCTAGCACGGTCGCACACGCGATAAGGGAGGCCCCCGCCGCCAAGCGGGGGCCTCTTCATTGGCTAGGGCACCTTCGGTGCCGTAATGGGGCTGCCCAGTTGCTGTGCAAACCCCACGGGAGTGCGGAGGAGCCGCCGGGTTCTCCAGCTGACGGGTCAGCTACCTGTGCAGTGCGGACTAGTCCGCACCAGGCCGGCCCAAATTGGGAAGAATTCGGGGCCACCCCCGAGCGACCGCACGGGGCCAGCCCCGATTTGCAGGCCGACGCCGCTGGGCAAGGCCGAGGGATCAATGATCACGCTGTTACTCGTGAAGGCGGAGCTGATGACCAGGTTGGAAGGACCTTTCCCGCCGAGCGTCGCGATGATGATGGTCTGCCTGCGGGTTTCGCTGCGGGGCTGGCCCGGGGGGTAGGGCCGGCAGGTCGGGTTCTGCTTGCCGAAGAGGGTGACGCTGGCCGGGACGCCGTCGGCGCGCAGCATGCGCTGCAGCCCGGCCAGATCACGTAGCTCGCGGAAGGTGACAGTGATGCTGCCGTCGGCATGCTTGGTCACCGTCCAGGCGGCGAGCTGGGCGGTGGCCGGGCGGCCGGGCTGGTGGCCCACCAGCAGCGTGGTCACGGCGATGGCTCCAGCAACCGTCACGGCAAGTCCGCCGACCATGCTGGCAATGCGCCGCCGGGTGCGTACCGTGCGGCTGCGGCGCACGATCTGCTCCACCGAGGTGGCCGAATGAACGCCGGTGAAGGAGTCCCGCACCGCCGTCATCAGTTCGTCGTCGTTCATGATGGGCTCTCCTGCTGTCGCTCGGGGATGAGGTCATCGCGCAGCGCGGCGATGGCACGGGCCAGGTGCGCCTTGACCGTGCTGGAGGCGATGCCCAGCACCTCGGCAGTACGCTCTGTGTCCAGGTCGAGGAACAGCCGCAAGGCGATCACCTGCCGCTGCCGGGCTGGCAGGCGGGCCAGCGCCGCCATGATCCGGGGATCGACAGGACCGTCAGCGACCGTAACAGCCGTAATAGGATCCGCGACCAGGCCAGGGTCGGGTACCAGTACCTCCCGGCGGGAGCGCCGCCACCGGGAGACACGTTCGTTTAGCGCGGTGCGCACCACCCACGCCGCCGGCGCCGGATGTCTGCCGACGGTGCGCCACGATGCCAATGCCCGGGCAAAGGCCTCGTCCACAAGGTCCTGAGCCTTATCCCGGTCACCGACGCTCGCCAAGACAGCGCGCAGGCAATCATCCCTGGATCTGCGGTAGAAGTCCGCGAAGTCCAGCCGCTGGCTTCCCATACCCTATTCACGCACAACCGGCCTCCGAGGACTACAGGGAGCAGGAAGCTGAGCAGCGCCATGCGGTACATACGTGGAGACAAGCGGATACCGGTACTACCCTGGCGGTTATGGACGCCAGCGTGACTGATGGAAAGGCGATTGGTGCCCTCGTGCGGCGGGCCCGGCAAAGGGCGGGGCTGACGCAGGAAGAGGTGGCCGCGAATACGGGCCTGAGCGTCAGAGCCATTGGTGATCTCGAACGTGGCCTAACGGCAAAGCCACATCGAAGATCATTAGAGCTCCTGGCAGATGTGCTCGAACTGCCTGAGCGGGCTCGTGCGCAACTTCTGGGAGCATCTCACCGGTCGCCTACCACGGACACTGTGCGCCTGCCTCATGATCGGCATCCCGACGGGCGCCCGGTACCGGCACAGTTGCCGACAGACATCGCTGATTTCACCGGCCGGGCCAGCCAGGTGGAGGAGTTGTGCACGCGCTTGTCGAGTTCTCGCGGAGAGCAGGGGCCAGCGGCCGTCCGTTTGGCGCTGGTGACGGGCACCGGCGGGCTGGGGAAGACGACCTTTGCGGTGCGTGTTGCGCGCTTGCTGGCACCCCAGTTTCCGGATGGCCAGCTGTACGTGAACTTGCTGGCGGCCACTCTGCCGGTGGACCCGGCGGAGGTCCTGGCCCGGTTCTTGCGAGACTTCGGGCTGGACTCGGCGGCTATACCAGCCGACCCGGATGAGCGGGCGGGGCGGTACCGGACACTTC
>CAVPFC010000063.1:0-187704 GCA_963703605.1 uncultured Actinomycetes bacterium | reverse complement strand
GCAATGGGGCGGCCAAAATCATCGCGTTTCAAAATCTCCAGTTGGAAAGTGCAGTCTCGTCAATGTCGAGGGCGAGCGCGGGTCGCTTCACCGACGCAGCCCGGCTGTCGAGCCAACTGGCCGCCAGGGTGGCGACAGCTTCGAGGTCGCGCTGATACGCACCGGAATTGTAATAAGCTAGGGCCGCAGCTTTGGCATCGCCGACATTGATGGGCTGCGATGTAACAGTGACGAAAACGTCCTGATCATGGGGCGAGGCCGATCCGTGCGAGCGGATGAAAAGGGTAAGCCCGACCAGGCCAATGATCACCCCACATTTATAGATCGGAAGACGCAAGCGTGACGGCACCATATTGACCTCCAGCCAAGATAGCAGTCAGCTTGCGCGCTGCTTCCCGACCGGCAGTAAACCAGCGGGAGCGACTATTCCGACGATCGTCGTGATCAAGGGATGCAATTCAAGCTAATCGCCGATGGTCCGTTCGTCGACAAAGCGAATGGCAATCGAACGGCCTGCACGGCTCCTGCCATGCCCATGCTGAAGTGTAGCGGGGTGCAGCGCTTCAATGCCGCATCGATGGCGATGCGATATATGTCGCGCTTTGCGGCCGGCGCGTCGTGGCTCGCGTACGTCATGCGTGGCGGGGCAATCAGGGTGCCATCGCGCTTAAGGGCGAAGCGGATGGTGTATTCCATACCATGTCGCGCCTCCGGTTTCGGGGGCGGCACCCAGCAGGCGCGAAGCGCCGCGAACATGTCGCGAATCGAACTGAGCGCATGCTCGTCCCCCTCTCGAGCGTTTTCGACGAGCAGAGTCGTCTCCATCGATTGAAACGATTGTGAGCCGTAAGTCTTGTCCGAGCGGCGGCAGATAATAGGGAAAGCACGGCCCATGGTGGAAAACGCTGCAGAACGATGGATTGCACGGATGCCCGCTGAAGACGCTACACGGCTGCGGATACGGTTGGAGCGATGACGGCTGGTGTGGACTTCCGCCAGGGGCAGGCGATACCGGGAGCGGTGGAGGCTGCGGCAGAACGAGTGAACTGCTTGGATTCAAAATGGGTACAGGCGGAACGACCACCGGCGGCGGCAACTGCGCCGCGGCGCCCGTCACCGACAACGTGAAAGCTGCTATCACAAAGCAGCAAACATGGATCCGACGTTTATGCCACATGCATCGCCGCCATTCTCGTCTTGACGCACGCTTGCAAAGTTTTGCTCGCGGTGCGCTCGCCGGACAAGTCTGTTCGCGAACATAGATCACCAAGAGATTGTTAACCCGATTGCTAATATTCTTGAAAGTGAATCAGCCAACATCACGATACCGTTAGAGGCTCAGATGAACGCTCCATCATATTCGGAAGCCGCTGAGAGATCGCCCTCTGAGGATGCGGCTTCGGAAACTGAAATCGGCAGTGTGGTGAAACATGAATACGGCGAGCGTGCCGCCAAGATCGGAGGCGACAGCGAGCGAATTATATCGTCGGTCGCGCTATTCACCTCAAAGTCGATCAAGGAACTTGAGGGATTAACATTCGAACTCCAAGGACTACAGGAGTTCCTCAAATCGGAGACTGAGCGCGTGCAACGCGATATCGACAATGCGCTCGCCGGTCTCAAGATAATAATCGATACGATCTCACCGTGGAGGAGCGCGCGGCAAGAAACTTCGGTTCAGGAAAGGACCTCGAAGCCCGAACCGCGAATCCAACGAACTAACCTGGCGGGCGGTCAAAAATAGCCTGCCAAATATTCGATCCAAATGAGCTGCTGTTCGTTTGCGGCGTACGTTCTGTACTATACCGATTGGCCGCTCTGGCTCGACTTCAAGATCATGGTGCGCACGGTGCTGTCGCGCAGCGCCTGTCGGAACGCATATTGGAGCATGATCCGGAAAAGCTTGCCCTCGGGCTTTGACCCGATGCTTCGATAGACATTTCCGCGTTGACCCAAAGGCGGCATCCAGCGCCTCAGCTGCTGCCGCAGTTCTCCGGGCTTATGGAGCAAAATCCGTCGCAAAGTCCGGATTTTCCGTATCTTTCTTCATCAACGCTTTAGCTCCAAACAATAATTTGAAATCGAGGAGCTATGGGCTGAGCCTGAGAGGCGAATGCCTGTTTTTGATTCGGGAGGCGCCTGATGGCTGGGAAAAATCGCGCATCCGATTTTGTCGCCGGGACGGTATTGTTGTTCGCCGTTCACTTTGCTTCCGCGGCTTTAGCGCAGGAGGGAAGCGACCCGGTCACCGGGCTCCGTCGTGAGGCGATCCACGTCGCCGCCTGGCCCGGGGGCAAAAAGGTCGCCGTCAGCTTCGCCCTGTTTGTCGAGGAGTTCGGTTTCGGCCAAGGGCCTGTTCTTCGGCCGGACTTGGCGAACCGCAATCCGGACCTCGTGAACGAGGCCTTCCGCCAATACGGGATCGACTGGGGCATCACGCGCGTCGGTCGCGTCTTCAAGGAATCGAACGTTCCGCTCACGATCGTACTGAACTCGGAGTTTCCGGCCGCACATTCGGCCGTATGGAAGGAATTCCGCGCCGCCCAACCCGATGCGCCCATCGTCGCGCACGGCATGAACAATACCAGCCACATGTTGCCGCTTGGGCGCGGGCTCGCCGAGCAAAAAGCCTACATTCGTCGGACGTTGGACCAGATCGCTGCCGCGACCGGGGTCAGACCTGGCTGCTGGTCGTCGCCAAGCGTCTATTCCAATGGCGACACGATGCAGGCGATGGCGGCCGAAGGGATCGTCTCGACACTCGATCAGATGGATTCCGACATCATTTCGAGACTGAAGACGCCGGACGGCGCGCTGGTGCTGCTGCCATATCCGACCGTGACGGTCGACATGGGCCAATACCTGGCGCGGATGAAAACGCCCTCGGAGATCGAGGCGCTGTGGGTGGATTACGTCTCGGAGCTCGCCACTGAGGCGCGCGCGGATCCCGGGCGAGAGGCAACGACAGTCGTGATTGGCATCCACCCGTTCGTCGTCGGTACCCCCGATGGAGCAGCGGCCATGCGGCGCGTGCTTGCGCGCCTCAAGAAAGATGACATGGTCTGGCTGACCGACACTGACGCCATTCTCAAGGCCGCCGTGCCGAAATGAGCGCCTTTGCGCCGGGGCGGGTCCAAGCTTGCGCTGGACCTCACTTCACTTCGGGCACACCGCTCCGGTGTTCAGCCACGCTTCGATAAGTGCGGCCAATTGCTTTTGCGTGCCGGGAGCCGGCTCGCGTCCGAAGCCCGGCGCCCACGCCCAGCCGACCAGCGGGTCGTCGGCGAGATGCGCCAGGATTTGTTGCAGCGAGCGGCCGCCATTGCGCGCCGGATCCTTGATCTGCGTGCAGATCTCGCCGACCGTTTTGCCCTGCCACGCCATTTCCCTGGGCGCCAAGTGCCAGTGCGGGTTGCCGGGCATGCCTGCGGGCTCGAAGTTCGTGGCTTGGTGGCAGGTAGAGCAACGCATCGCCGCAGCGCCAAAGCCGTCGACGCCGCGTTCGACCGGTGGCTGATGCAGCCGGCCCGCTTCGCCTTGCAGCGGGCGATCTCCGGCCGGGTGGCAGTTCACGCAACGCGGCGAGGTCAGCACTTTGCCGGCTTCCGTGAACAGCGCCGCCGACCGTGCCGCCGTGTCGCTGATCCCGGCAAAACTCTCTGGCGGCGCCAGCGTGGCTTGCGGCCCCGCGGATTTGACGGCCGTCGCGGACATCAGGACCAGCCCCGCCATCGGCGCAGCCAACAGCGCCAGGCGGCTTGCCCAATTCATGGCCGGGCTCTTGTTGTTTTGTTGAAGCATGATCTTTGACGAAGACCGGCACCCGATGCTCGAGATCATGCTCTAGCTGAGGTAGCGCGTCGGATCGGAGAGAATCACGTCGCGCACGGCCTCATGATATTTGATGTAGCCCGTGCAACGGCAAAGATGGCCGTCGAGAGCATCCTGGATAGTCTGGTCGAGCTCGGCGCGCGACACCCGCGATTTCGCCAGGCGTTCCAACAGCACCTGGCCCTCGTTCAAAAAACCGGCCGTGCAGTAGCCGCACTGGAACGAGAAATGTTCGACGAAAGCCTTCTGCAGCGCCGACAGTTGTCCGTTCTGCGCATGGCCTTCGATCGTGCGAATCGACTTGCCGGCAAAGCTCACCGCCGGGACGATGCATGTCGGGCTGGTTTGGCTGGTCCCGTCGGGATTGTCGACGATCACCGCGCAGCTTAAGCACTGCGCCACCCCGCATCCGAATTTCGTGCCGGTGAGTCCCAGATACTCCCGCAGGAAGTCATTCATCGACAATTCGTCGCGCAGCTCGAACGGTCCGTAGGGCTTGCCGTTGATCGAGAGGCTCATCGTCGTCACTGCAGCACTCCTTTGATCATGGCTTCGGTGACCGGCAAGGATTGGAAGCGATGACCGGTCGCGTCGTAAATCGCGTTGAGGATGGCCGGCACCGCGGGGATCATCACGACTTCGGCAATGCCCTTCGGTGTGTCGTTCGGGGTGAGCGGCGGCAGCACTTCGATCTCGAGATCATGCATGGGCAAGTCCGACGCGCGGGTGATCAGGTAACGGCCGAGATTCCATTTGCCGTCGCCGGGCCCGCCTTCATAGAGCGGCAGCGATTCCGTGAGCGCATAGCCGACCGCCATGGCGAAGCCGCCCTGCGCCTGTCCGACGACGACTTGCGGAACCAGCGCCTGACCGCATTCCACCGCGCTGTAGGCTTTGGCGACCCGCACGCGGCCGCTCTTGCGGTCGATCTCGATGCGCACCAGCGTCCCGCACACCGAGGAGTAGCTGGTGCCGATGCGTTCGTTCACGGCCGGCGGGAATTTCACGTTGGCGCGATCGAGCCGTACGAAAGCGCCGGCGCCGGCACGCACCGCAAGGGCGTCGATATCGGCAGTCCAGATCTCGCCGGCCACCGCGAAGGATGCGCGCGACCATTCCCAGCGATTGAAGCCGTGCACCATCGCTCCGGTGACGCCGCCGTGCGCGTGCGCCTTCGCCGCGAGAGCTGCGAGATCCAACGGCGCCAGACCGGGCATCATCAGCCGGCGTTCTTGCCATTGCGCTTTGTCCCATTGCCCGGCCCGCGGGTCGGTCTTGGGAATTCCCCAAAGCTCGAGCGCGGCCGGCCACAGCCCGAAGCGGAAGATGACGCGCGCCGCTTCGCATGCGCCGTGCGTGCTGATATGGGCGCCGATCGATGCGCTCGACACCGAACTGATCGCCGGCACCCAGCGCGGGTTGGGCGATGCGGCATCCTGCTCCGACTGCGTGATGCTGTAGGGATCGCCGGACGTGACGAGCGCCAGCGGCGCGTACGCCTCGACATTGGCCACCGTCACTTCGTCAGCCACGCCGCCGATCACCGCGGCCACGCGACTGGCCAGCGCGGTGCCGACGCCGGTCCCCATTTCGACCGCATCGGAGTGAATCGTGATCCGGCCCTCGGGCGAAATCGCGACCCGTGACAGCGTGCAGTCGGCGCCGGTGCCGAAGTCCTTGGTCACGCAGGCCACCCCGGTCCCGACCAGGATTCCGGCTTTTTGTTGCGCGCCCATTTTCGCGGCTGCCCGCTCGCGCCAGATCGGATGCTGGCTAAGCTTGTCGAGAACTTCGTTTGTTCGGGTAATCCCGACCAGCGAGTTGCCGGTCATGGTCTTGCCGTTGGTCGGCAAGGCATTTCTGCTCCGGAACGCGATGGGGTCGAGACGCAGCGCCTGCGCGGCTTCGTCGATCAAGACCTCGAGCGCCGTCATCGTCTGCAACGTGCCGTAGCCGCGCATCGAGCCTGCGGTGACGCCGCGCGAGTGGATCGCAACGGTCGTAACGTCGACTTTAGGTATGTCGTAGATGCTGATCGCGGCCGTCGCCGCGACGTCGGCGACACTGGCGGAAAAATTGGCAAGCCCACCGCCATCAAGGACATGGTCGGCCGCAAAGGCGCGGATGCGGCCGGTGGTGCGATCGATGCCGATGCGCGAGTGCATTTTGAAAGCGTGCCGCTTGATCCCCGATTGAAACTGCTCATAGCGGTTGTTCGCGAGCCGCACCGGACGGTCGGGAAAGAACATCGCGGCGAGCGCGATGTAGAGCGGCATGATCGTGTGATCGCGGCCGCCGAAGCCGCCGCCCAGATAGGCGAAATGGGTGTGGATCTTGACCGGCTTGAATTCAGCCCGCGCTTCGCCGAGCAGATAGGCAAGCAACTCCGTCGCCTCCTGCGGCGACTGCGTGCCGACCACGATCTCGAGTTTTCGCCCGCTCGCGTCGTACCAGGCGATGCCGGCCTCCGGCTCAAGAAACATCGGGTCGACGGATTGCGTTTCGAACACGCGATCGAGAACAAACAGGTCTGGATTGCCGGCAGCAAGCTCGGCTCGGATCCCGTCTCCGTAGAAAGACGCCTGCGCGTCCACGGGCCCTTGCCGATCGGCCGGCGCCCAGACCGGGATGTCGACGTTGCGGAAGCTGCGCGGCGTCACCCAACCGTCGCCCAGCGGCGAGAAGATATCCGGCGCCTGCGGGGTTGCTCCGGCAACACGTACGAAGCGATGCGAGCCGTAAGGCGGAATGGCAACGGGACCGGTCTCCTCGCCGTATTTGGCACAGCTCGGCTCGCGCAAGGCGAGCCGCGCCTGATCGAAGGTGTCGAACTGTTCGAAGATCAGCATGGCCAGCGGCTGGCCCAAATACAGCGGCGTTTTTCCCACCGGGCAGAAGAGATCGCCCTCGTAAAATTCGGGCACGCGGATACCGGCGTTGGCGAGATCCGTGGCGGTGACCACGCGCGATGGCGCGAGAGCACCTTGCAGTCGTGAAAGATCAAGACCGGCGAAGACATGCGTCGCATCGGTCGCGCGGATAAGCAAGGCGTGCGATGTCCGCGAGGGCCAGCCCGGAAGGTCGGCGGCGCGAAAATCGGAGGCATAAAGCTTGGCGCCTGCGACCTTGGCGGGGCCATCGATGCGGCCGCCGCCGGGAGTGGCGGCCGGATTCCAGTTGCGACGGCCCGGCAGCGTCTCCCGCGTCTCGAAATCCGGGCTGGCCGCAAAGGCCGCCCGCGAGAGACTGAGCGCGATGCCGCATGATGTAGCCGACGCGACGAACTGGCGGCGTGACATGCCCATGCGTTGTTACCTCTTCGCGTATCCTAAGACTGCTCGCACTCTCTGGCAGGCAACTTTTCGTCACTCGCTCGTGAGGCGCGCGGAAATGGTCTGTTTGCCGTCGCGACCGCCGCTTTCAATGAAGGTCGGCGATGGACGCGGGTCCCGGCCCCGGGGTGACCAGGGTCGGCCACTGCTTGGAGCCGAACGGCACCGCGGGAGGCAGGAACGGCTTTATTCCACGCTTGGCATCTTCCGCGATGATCGCCGCCCGTCCGTTGCCGCCCATCAATTCGTAGTCCATCAGATAATAGTTGCCAAAGAACAGCGCGCCGACGGAGCGGTCGGCGATGATGCGGGTCAGCGATTCGAGCATCTCTGACGGCGTGGTGGTGAACGACATCGTCTCGATGAGGATCAACCGGTCGTTGATGGCTTCCGGACCGAAGAACTGCGCCAGCACGCTGAACAGCATATTGTTCTGGCGCGCCACGTAGATCGTGTTGCTGGCGGCATAAGTCTTGTCCCAATCGTTGCCGAGCAGCTTCTTCCAGTCCGCGATCACTCCCATCCAATGCCCAATCTGGGTCTGCGCGGCCCACGCGATATTAAGTTTCAGGTAGGGAGCCTGCTTCTCCGAAAACGCCTTCAGCGCGGCGAACGGGATCGCGTCCTTCGTCAAGCACTCGTCCATGAACGTGATGTTGTTCTCGAGGATGACGCGGTTGTTGTCCCGCCATTCCGGGGGCATTGGCGTCAAGTCCAGGCCGTCCAGCGCCGACTTCATGCGGCTACGATAGGCCAGCATCGAGCCGCGCCACGACTGATCGTCCGGATTGTCGATGTATGGCCCGACGACTTCGGCCAGCGCCATCGTGCTGTGGCCGACGGATTTCAGCAGTTGATAGACGATCGGCACCGACGGCGCATCGAGCGGGGGCTGACCCGGCCGATATAAAATGAAACGCCCGCCCGCTCCGGAAAAAAGACCGAGGATGACCGGGTGCTTGCTGAGAATGTTCTTTTGGAAGACCTTGGCCGCATCGCCGTAAAGCTCAAACATGCCGGAATTGAGCGTCAGCACGTTCTTCGTCGCGGTTTCGGCCGGCGTGGAGGCGGTGTGGCCGGCGATCGGCTCCATATAGTCCGGCAGGTCGCCTGCGCTCGCCGTTCCAATCGCGCCCGCAAGCGCAATAGACGCCATCGTCGCGTAAATCAGGCGCTTCAATCGCAAACTACCGCGCATGATTTTCCCTCCAAAGCCACCAGCAAAATCATCTGGAGGTCGAAGCCGTTAAGATTCCACCGTGCCAAGTGCCGCATGTACACCGGCTAGCCGCAAACGTCGCGGAATGGTTGCCGACCTCTTGACGAATGTTGTTAAAGCCGACGCATACGGCTCCCAAGAGCCGAGGCACCAAACTGGTGATTGTGGAGTTTCGGCCCTCGGCCGGACCCAAATTTTCACTTCAGATCCGCGGCCACTTTGTCGATGCCGGCTTGGGAGCATTCGTCGTCCCTGCCCGGCGACCCGGAAACGCCGACGGCTCCAACGATGTCATCGCCGACTTTGATCGGCAAACCTCCGGATATCGCGAGCACGCGGCTGTATTCCTTGGAGCCGGCCGAGGCCGGGTCGTTCAGCATCCGCTTGACGAAATCCGTCGACGAGGTCCCGAACGTGCGGGCGGTGTAGGCCTTGCGATCGGCGCCTTCGGGGGTGTGAAGGCCGGCGCCATCGCCGCGCAGCATCACAAGCGGCAGACCGGCGCGGTCAACCACGACCACCGAGACTTTGAAGCCCAATTCCTTGCACTTATCCATCGCGGCTTCGGCAATCGTCTTTGCCATCGCCAATGGAATGTTCTTTTGGCTCACCAGACCTTGCGCGCTGGCGTTCGAAGACAGCACTACCGCACAAGCGACTGCACCCGAAGATTTTGAAAATCGATGACATGAGACATCCTCCTCCGAGGTGATGCCTGCATTCAAACGATCCACAATTAATTTTCAGGAACAATCGAAAAAGGGCGAGATTTCCCATCCCGGTATCGTAACGGAGACAGTCAATCCACCTGCGCACTCAGCGGACTGATTGATCTCCGCTTCTTGCCGCCATTGGACGAGTACCCGGATTGCGAAGCCCGCATCGGGCGTCGCATTTTGGGTTGCGTGGCCTCAGACTACGGCTCCGATTTTCGCTGACGCGAGCATTGGGTCCCCGCCTGCGCGGGGACGAGCGGCCTCGCGCCGCTACCCCACCAGCACCGAGATGGCGAAAGCGGCGCCGAGCGTCACCAGCGCCGTGGAGAGCCACAGCGCGCCGACCAGAAGCCAAATGGGCCGCGGCTTACGCAAGGTCGCAGGCGGCGAATCGACCCAAGATTCGAGCTCCGGCTCGGCGCGGCGCAAGGCCGCCGACGCGCGCTCGATGGCTGCGATTTCGCGCTCGAGGTGCTCGCGATCGGCCGCGGCCAACAGGCCAGAGTCATCAGGATCGGCAGCCCCACGCGCGCGCCGGTCGATTGTGGCCGTGTCGCGCGCCGCTGTGTCAGCCGCCGCTGCGGCGGCCGCATCGCGCGAGAGAAAATCGAGTGGCTGATCCGGCATGGTGGCACCTTTACGCGTCCATCTTCCTATCCGAGACAGCCGCGCCCAGCGATATTCATCCCGAGCTAACCTTAACGTGCCACGGATTTGTCTTATTTTTTGCGGGAAAACTGTGCGCGGCAGCCTATGTGACGCAAAAGGTGCAGCCGTTTGCCGCTATGCTGCCGGTATTGCCGTTCGGTGTGTTGCGACTATCAGATCGTGCCTGGAGCATGATCCCGAAAAAGCCTGCCCCGGACTTGATCCGGGGTGGAGACCGGTTTTCGGAAAGATCATGCTCAAATAGAGCGCCAGAGAGCGATGACGATTCGAAGAAGCGTCATCCCGCTCTAAGCCAGCCGGAGGATTTTGCCGATGGGTACATCGACGCTGATTGTTCTCGCCATCATCGTTGTTTTGGTCTTGTGGGCGATCGGGATCTACAACGGCCTGGTCTCCATGCGGCAGCGGGTCAATCAGGCCTTCGCCGACGTGGACGTGCAGTTGCGCCAGCGGCACGATCTCATTCCGAACCTGGTCGAGACGGTGAAGGGTTATGCCGCCCACGAGCGCGGCACGCTCGATGAAGTGGTCAGGGCGCGCAATGCTGCCGTCGCCGCACAAGGCACGCCGCAGCAGGCGGCGGCCGAGAATCAACTGAGCGGCGCGCTGCGCCAGCTCTTTGCGCTGTCGGAGGCGTATCCCGACCTCAAAGCCAATACCAACTTCCAGCAATTGCAGACCGAGTTGACCGACATCGAGAACAAGATCGCCGCGGCGCGCCGCTTCTTCAACAACGCCGTGCAGGAATACAACACCGGCATCCAGCGTTTCCCGGCCGCGGTGTTCGCCTCGTCTTTCGGCTTCGCGCCGAAGGAGTTCTTCGATCTCGGCGAAGAACGCAAGACCGTCGGCGAAGCGCCGCAAGTGAAGTTTTATGCGTAGTCATTCCGGGGCCGAGCAACGCGAGGAGCCCGGAATCCATAACCACGGCCGTATCAGATATGAGACGATCCGCCGAAAACCTCACGCTTCGTGATTATGGATTCCGGGCTCGCGGCCTTCAGCCGCGCCCCGGAATGACGCGATAACGATGGCCGCCTACGGGCTCTATAGCCATATCCAGTCCAATCGGCGCCGGTCGATCGCGCTGCTGATCGGGCTGTTCTTTCTCATCTATGTGCTGGTCTATGCCGGCGCGCTGGTGGGCGAGGCGCTGACCGTCAACGCCGATCTCGACATCCTCATGCAGCGCGCCTGGCGCGATCTGATCAGCGCCGCGCCCTTCGCGACGATCGGCACCGCGCTGTGGGTGGTGATCGCCTATTTCTTCCATCAGAGCATGATCGACGCGGTCACCGGCGCGCGCGAGGTGACCCGGCGGGAGGAGCCGCGGCTCTACAATCTTCTGGAAAATCTCTGCATCTCGCGCGGCATCACCATGCCCAAGCTCAAGATCATGGATACGGAGGCGCTCAACGCCTTCGCCACGGGCATGAATCAGAAGCAATATTCGATCACGGTCACGTCCGGCCTGCTCGGCCGGCTCAACGACGCCGAGATCGAATCGGTGCTCGGCCACGAGCTCACCCATATCCGCAACGGCGACGTGCGCATGATGGTGGTCGCCGTCATCATCGCGGGCGTGGTGTCGTTCGTCGCCGAGCTGGTATTCCGGCTCTGGTTCTGGAACGGCTTCAGTTTCCGCAGCTCCCGCTCCGACGACCGCCGCGGCGGCGGCGCCGGCGTCGCCATTCTGATAGCGATCGGGCTATTGGTGCTCGCCTATGTGCTGTCGTTCGTCATCCGGCTGGCGCTGTCGCGCTCGCGCGAATTCCTCGCCGATGCCGGCTCGGTCGAACTGACCAAGAACCCCGACGCCATGATCTCGGCGCTGCGCAAGATCGAGAGCCGCGGCGAACTGCCCGGCGCCACCTCGGCGGTGATGGAAATGTGCGTCGACAATCCGCGCCAGGGCTTTGGCGAGCTGTTCGACACCCACCCGTCGGTCGAAAGCCGCGTCGCCGCTTTGGTCAAATATGCCGGCGGGCACGATCCCGGCCCCATCGCGTTGCCGCCGCAACCCGATGAGGCGGATACCGAGGCCGGCGGCGAAACGCCGCCGCAGGGACCGTGGTCGGAGCCGCCGGCGAGCGGTCAGCAGGGCGAGCCCATGGGTGGCGCACAAAACGGTCCTTGGGGTCCGGCGACCGGCGCGCCGGCGGGTAACGCATCCGGCGCGGAGGCGGGCGCGCCACCCAAATCACCGCCCGGTCCTTGGGGGCCGCGCAGCACGCGTTGACCTCTTTGCGTGCACGTTGACGCGTCGCAAGGGGGTCACAATGAAGCAAAACAGATTGCAAATTCAGCGCTAGCCGCGTTCGGCCGCAGTTAATCACAGGGCGAGGCTTCCCAAACAGCACCCGGCCTGTGTAGAACCGCTGGACTCGGCGAACTCGACTTGGGGAAAACGACGTAACGCGCTTACGTCGAGCCGCAGCTATCCAGTAGATTAAGCTTGCAGAGCACAGCGCAGCTCCAGGCGGCGCCGGGTTACCAAAGGATCGGCCATGGCCAAGCCAACGGTGGTCGTTGTAGGAGCGGACAAGGGCGGCGTCGGCAAGACCACGGTATCGCGGACGCTGCTGGATTACTTCACAGCCCACCACGTGCCGACACGGGCTTTCGATACCGAATCGCCCAAGGGCACGTTGAAGCGCTTTCATCCCGACATCACCGACATCGTCGACGTCACCTCGGTCGCCGACCAGATGCGGATCTTCGATACGCTCTCGAGCACGGACGCGAGCGTCACGGTGATCGACGTGCGCGCCGGCTTGCTCTCGCCGACGCTCCGTTCGCTGCGGGATATCGGCTTTCTCGACGCGGTGAAGAAGGGGCAGCTCACCTTCGTGGTCTTCCACATCCTCGGCTCGTCGATCGCTTCGCTCAACGAGATCGAGGACACCTCGGTCTTCACCACCGACGCCAAGTATTTCCTGGTCAAGAACTTCATCAACAATACGAGCTTCTTCGAGTGGGATCAGGCCACCCACGCCTCGTATTTCCGCAAGTTCAAGGACGCCATCGAGATCACCATCCCGAAGCTCAACGAGATGGCTTACGAGCAGGTCGAGCTCGCTTCCGTTCCGTTCCTCACCTTCGTCGCCAACAAGCTGGCGAGCGGCGATGCCGCCAATTATTCGTTCGTGTTGCGCGGCTATGTCCGGCACTGGCTCGGCAATGTCTGGGGCGAGTACGACCGCGTCAAGCTCAACGAGATCGTGGCGACCGCCGCCGCGCCAGCGGGACCGCGCGTACAGGTCGCCGGCCGCTCGTAAGACCCCGCGGCTGTGGCCATGCAGCCGGCGCCTCTCTACATCGTCGCTTCGCCGCGCCCGCGCGTGGGCAAGACCCTGCTGGCGCGGCTGCTGATGGAATATTTCCTCGACAACCGGCGGCCGCTGGTCGGTTTCGACCTCAATCCGCGCGAGCCCATGCTGGCCGGCCGTTTTCCCAAGCTGGTCTGGCCGGTCGATATCGGCGACATCCGCGGACAGATGGAATTGTTCGACCGGCTGGTGGCGGACACTGCGAGCACCAAAGTCATCGATGTCGGCTACGGGCCGTTCGAGCAATTCTTCGCCGTCATCGGCGACATCGGCTTCGCCGAGGAGGCGCGGCGGCGCGGCATGGACACGATCGTGTTCTTTCTCACCGATCAGGCGATCGCCACCGTGCGCATTTATGCCAAGCTGCAAGAGCGCGTGGCGGCGATCTTCCAGCCGGTGCACAACGAGTCCGCCTCGTTGATGACCTCGATCGGAGGATTTTCCGCCGACGCGCCCCGAATGCGGCACCGTCCGCATGCCGCGTTTGTCCCAGGTCGTGCGCGGCGTGGTCGACCGGCCGAGCTTCTCCTTCAACACCTACATGGCCCACCAGCCGGGCGGCCCTACCGAAATCCATAGCTGGATCGCCGATCTCTACACGCAATTTCGCGATTTCGAGCTGCGGCTCCTGATGGGACGGCTGAATTCCTCCCTGGGCTGGGCAGCGCCCGCACCCCCGCCGCCGGCCAGTCGCAAGGGCTGGCTTTCCGGATAAGCTAGACCGCTCGCCGACAGAACCGGGCGCGGCCGAAAGGAGTTCGACAGTGCTGAAACTTGCAGGCCGCACGGCGGTGGTGACGGGCGCGGCCGGCGGCATCGGCCGCGGAATTGCGCTCGCGCTCGCGCGCCGCGGCTGCCACGTCGCGCTCGCCGATATCGACGAGGCGGCGCTGGCGCGCACCGCCGCCGAGATCGCGGGTCAGGAGAGCGCGCGGTCGCTGCGAGTCAGCCACTATCGTCTTGACGTCGCAAACCGTGCCGCCGTTGCGGCGCTGCCGGCGCAGGTGATGGCGGCGCACGGAGCGGTCGATATTCTGGTCAACAATGCGGGCGTGGCGCTCGGCGGCACGTTTCTCGAAGTTGCCGAAAGCGATTTCGATTGGCTCCTCGGCATCAATTTCTGGGGCGTGGTGCAGATGACGCGCGCGTTCCTGCCGCTCCTTTCCAACAGCGAGGAAGCGCGCATCGTCAACGTTTCGAGCCTGTTCGGCTTGATCGCGCCGCCCGGCCAGACCGCCTACGCGGCGAGCAAATTCGCGGTGCGCGGTTTTTCCGAATCCTTGCGCCACGAGCTTGCCGACACCCGCATCGGCGTCACCGTGGTGCACCCCGGCGGCATCGCCACGTCGATCGCCAAGAATGCGCGCATGCCGGCAAGCCTTTCTGACGACGAAGCCGCCAAGCGCCGCACCTTTTTCGATTCCTTCCTCACCATGCCGCCGGAAACGGCCGGCGAAATCATCGTTCGCGGCGTCGAACGGCGAAAGGCCCGTATTCTGGTCGGCTCGGATGCCAAGTATGCTGCACTCGTCGAGCGGCTGATGCCGGTGAATTACTGGAAGTGGCTCGGGCGGGGAGGCAAGAAATGATTGTTTGGATTGCGGGCATCGCCGTCGCGCTCATCCTCCTGGTTCTGCTCGGGCTTGTTCTGTTTACCGCGTGGACCGCGCATCAGGTGGAAACGAACCTGCCGCCGCGCGGAAAATTCATCGATATCGACGGGGTGCGGCTGCACTATATCGACAAAGGCAGCGGGCCGACGCTGCTGCTCATTCATGGACTCGCCGGCCAAGTCCTCAACTTCACGCACTCGCTGCTCGGCCGGCTCACGCACGACTTCCGCGTCGTCATCCTCGATCGGCCCGGCAGCGGCTATTCGCTGCGGCCGGACGCGACGCTGGCGCCGCTCGCCGCGCAGGCGCGCATCATCAGCCGCTTTTGTCAGGCGCTCGGGCTGGAACGGCCGGTGATCGTCGGGCATTCGCTCGGCGGCGCGATCGCGCTCGCGCTTGCTCTCGATCATCCCGAGCAGGTCGGCGCATTGGCGCTGATCGCGCCGGTCACGCACCAGCCGGAGAGCGTGCCGCCGCCCTTTGATGGTCTCGCTATCGGCTCGCCGCTGCTGCGGCGCCTGATTGCGTGGACGGTGGCGACGCCGTTGGCGATCGCTAATCGTGAGCGCGCGCTCACCACCTTGTTCGGCCCGCAGCCGGTTCCGGCCGATTTCGCAACCCGCGGCGGCGGGCTGTTGAGCTTGCGGCCGCGCGCTTTCATCGGCGCATCGATGGACGTAACGGCCGCCGAACAAGACCTTGTCGGCATGCCGGCCCGCTACAAGGATCTCACCATGCCGGTCGGCATCCTGTACGGAACCGAGGACCGCATCCTCGATCCCGCGCTGCATGCTCAAGGGTTTGTGACGAAAGTGCCGGGCACCGATCTGGAGCTGCTCGAAGGCGCCGGACATATGCTATTGATCTCCTCGGCCGATCAGGTCGCCGCCTTCGTCGCCCGCATCGCGCACCGCGCGGCGGCTACCGACGCGCCGCTGGCGCCGGTAGGATAGGATCGAAACGCCGGCCGTCGCATGCGCCTTTACCGGCGTAAGCAGATCATGACGCCAGAGCATTTCGATATCGTCATCGTCGGCAGCGGGCTCTCCGGCATCGACGCCGCCTATCATCTGCAGACGTCGTGCCCGGGCAAATCCTTTGTCATCCTCGAAAGCCGCGACGCCATCGGCGGCACCTGGGATTTGTTCCGCTATCCCGGCATCCGCTCCGATTCGGACATGTTCACCTTCGGCTATCCGTTCCGGCCCTGGCTATCGAATGCCGCGATCGCCGACGGCCCCGCGATCCGCAGCTATATTCGTGAAACGGCGGAAGCCTATGGCATCGACCGCAAGATCCGCTTTCGCCACCGAGTGACAAGCGCGTCGTGGTCTTCCGCCGATGCGCTGTGGACGATCGAGGCCGAGCGCGGCGAGGAGCGCGAGCCGGTTCGCTTCACCTGTAATTTTCTGTTCGGCTGCACCGGCTATTACGACTATGCCAACGGCTACACGCCCGACTTTGCCGGCGTGGAAAAATTCGCAGGCCGGATCGTGCATCCGCAGCACTGGCCTGAAAGCCTCGACTATAGCGGCAAGCGCGTGGTGGTGATCGGCAGCGGCGCCACCGCGGTGACGATCATTCCGGTGATCGCCGAGACGGCGGCGCATGTCACCATGCTGCAGCGTTCCCCGACCTACATCGTGGCGCGGCCGACCAACGATCAGCTTGCCACGGTGCTGCGCCGGTACCTGCCGACGCGGACCGCGTATGCCTTCGCGCGCTGGTATTACGTGTTGTTCGGGCTTTATTTCTACAATCTGTCACGCCGCAATCCGAGAGCGGTGAAGAAATGGATCGTGGGCCAAGTGCGCGCGCAGCTCGGCCCGGACTACGACGTGCTCACGCATTTCAACCCGCGCTACAATCCGTGGGATCAGCGGCTGTGTCTCGCGCCGGACGCCGATTTCTTCCGCGCGATCAAATCCGGCAAGGCTGACGTCGTCACCGACACGATCGAAAGCTTCACCGAAAAGGGCATCCGCCTGCAGTCCGGCCGCGAGCTTGCTGCCGACATCATCGTCACCGCGACCGGGCTGAAGCTCCTTCTGCTCGGCGGCATCAACATCGCCGTCGACGGCAAGCCGGTGACCTTCTCCGACACGATGAATTTCAAGGGCGTCATGTTCAGCGACGTTCCCGAACCTGTTTGCGGCGTTCGGCTACACCAATGCGTCCTGGACGCTGAAATGCGATCTGACCTGCGCCTATGTGGCGCGGCTGATCAACTACATGGACCGGCGCGGCTACGTCGCGTGCACGCCGCGCCAGGATCCGTCGGTCAAGCCCGAGCCGCTGATCGACTTCTCGTCCGGCTATATCCAGCGCGCGATCGATCAATTCCCGCGCCAGGGCTCGAAAAAGCCGTGGCGGCTTTATCAGAATTACGTGCGCGACCTGCTGAGCCTGCGGTTCGGCGCGGTCGACGACCCGGCGCTGCAATTCGAGCGGCGGCGCGAGGCCGCGAAAGCGGCGTAGAGCGGTCACGCATTCCGGTCACGCCGGACTTCGCTTGTCGGTGTAGCCCAACCCTGCCGACAGTTCGCGGGTCACAGAGAGCAACACCCGAGCCGGCGGACCGTTGGTCGAGCAATCAAAATCGCCGCGCGGCCCCAAGCTGGTGATGGCAGCGACGATGCGGCCGTCGACATCGAAGATCGGCGCGCTCAAGGCGCTGACGCTCGCCAATTGGGTGCCGTCGGCCGGACTGATGCCGGTCGAGCGAATCTTGGCTTGCAGGCGCCGAAAGTCGTTCAAGACGCGGCGCGACGCAGCGGCGCCGCGCTTGCGCAGACTTTGTACCTCGCCGCGCAGCATCGCATCGGTCTGTTCGGCCGGAAGAAACGCTGCGAACAAGCGGCCGGTCGCCGAGGTCAGAAGCGGCATGATCGAACCAACGCGGACATTGAGCGTCACCGGATGACTGCTCTCTTCCCAGCGGACGATGGTCGGCCCGTTATATCCCCACACGGCGAGGAAGGTTGTGGCGCCGGTCCGGTCGCGCACCGAAGCAAGCGCCGGCGACGCCGAGCGCACCACATCGATGCGCGCCAGCGCCGCCAGGCCGAAGCCGAGCGCCATGCCGCCGAGGTCGTAACGGCCGTCAACCTGCTGAACCAGACCGACGCGAGCCAGGCTGACCAAATAGCGGTGGGTCTTGCTGGCGGAAAGCCCGGCACGCGCTGCCAGCTCTTTGAGCTGAAGCGCGCCAGGCGACTCGGCAAGGACTTTCGCAACCCGCAAGCCGATTTCGACCGATTGAATGCCGCGCTGTGATTTCGTCATGCCGTCGATTCTACGAGACGCAGGGTTTCTTAGCACTGCTTCGCCACGCCATCGAATTGGCTATTGCAGAATTAAATACCCCAATGGTAAACTTTACTGAAGTCGACAGCCGACGCCGACCGCACAAGGCGGACCGCACCAGATCGGCAAACGCCCCCACACGCGGCACGGACCGAGGGCGGGATCAGGGAGACGGCGATGCCGGCGGCTCCGGTGCAGCGGATCGCGGACCAGCAAGCGGCGGAGCTGATCCGTGGCTTCGATCTCGCGCGCCTCAGCCCGGCGTTCTTGAACGACCCCTACCCGACCTACACGGCCTTGCGCGAACATGCGCCGATCCACCGCCTGCCTGACGGCTCGTTCTTTCTGACCCGCTACGACGATGTGGCGCAGGTTTATCGCGACACGGCGACCTGGAGCTCGGACAAGAAGATCGATTTCAAGCCGGCCTTTGCCGACAGCCTGCTCTACGAACATCACACCACGAGCCTCGTGTTCAACGATCCGCCAGTGCACACGCGGGTCCGCAAGCTGCTGGCGCCGGTATTCACGCCGCGCGCGCTCAAGGCGATCGAGCCTAGGATTGAGGCGCTGGTCGATCGGCTGTTGGACCATGCTGCTCAGTCAGGCGTCATCGACCTGATCGATGACTTTGCCGCCGCGATCCCGATGCAGCTCATCGGCGATCTGCTCGGTGTACCGCAGAGCGAAAGGGGCCCGCTGCGCAAGTGGTCGCTCACGATCCTCGGCGCGCTCGAGCCAGTCCTCAAGCGCGAACAATTCGATGCGGGCGTCAATTCGGTCGCCGAGTTCAAGGACTATTTGACCAAGCTCATCGCCGAGCGGCAGCAAAGCCCGGGCACGGACGGCCGGGAAATTCTCTCGATCCTGATCAATGCCAGCGAATTTGCCGCCGGTTCGGCCGCGCGCGGCGGCGAGCGCCTGTCGGAGCTCGAGCTCCTTCACAACTGCATCTTCCTGCTCAACGCCGGGCACGAGACGACGACCAATCTGATCGGCAACAGCGTCGACTTGCTATTACGGTATCCCCTGCGCTACTCCCCCGTCGTCACCGGGCTCGCGTTCCTGCCGATGGTCGCCTGCATCATGATCTCCGCCAACGTGGCGACGATCGTCCTGATGCCCAGGTTCGGCCCGAAGCCGCTGGTCACCACCGGCATGCTGATCGCCGCGGCGGGCATGCTGTGGCTGACCAGGATCGGGCTGCACTCGAGCTACGTGACCGCCGTGCTGCCGGCGCTCATGGTCCTCGGTCTCGGGCTCGGCCAGGTGATCGCGCCGTCGATCAACACCGGCACGTTCGGCGTCCGCCCGTCCGACGCCGGCGTGGCCTCCGCGTCGGTCAATACCGGGCAGCAGCTCGGCGGCTCGGTGGGCACCGCGCTGCTGAACACGGTCGCCACCAGCGCCGCGGCCGGCGACGTGGCCAGCCACGCCAGCCCGGCCACCGTGATCCACGGCAGGCCCAGCGCCGGGCTGCTCGGCCTCGCGCTCGTGCACGGCTACACGACCGCGTTCTGGTGGTCGGCCGTGATCTTCGCCTGCGGCGCGGTCGTGGCCGGTGTGCTGCTGCGCCGCGGCCCGCTCACCCAGCGCGACCCGGGCGCCGGGCCGGCCGGGATACCCGAGGCCGCGCACGAGGCGCTGGCCCCGCCGATGTAGCGCAGGTGTTTGTCATAAAGGGCGCCTTGACGACGCTCTGTGTCGTGGTGGCGCCCACCACGACAAACGGCTGATGGAGGAGCGGAGCGCGGGCGGCGTTTCGGACTTGGCACACGGCGGTACCTGCAACCTCCGCTGCACCAACGAGTTCAACGGCTGGCTGCGCGCCGAGCGGCTGATACCGCTACGGCCTACCGGGTTCGCTAACCGCGAGGTGTCCGAGGCCTGGTAAGTCCCCGGCCGGGTCAGGGCTTCTTGGCGACCCCGCCGACGATGCCGACCTCCCCGGCCAGCGGGCGCGGGTCCGGGCCTTCCGGCCGCCAGTCCGAGACCAGGACCATCCCGGGGTCGACGAACTCAAGGCCACCGAACGCGAGTTCCGCGAACTCGTCGGCGGTGCGGAGCTGGAACGGCACCCCGCTGCCCCGGTAGGTACGGGTCCAGGCCGCCGACCCGTCCGGGTTGAACTCCGGCGTGCCGTGCGAGGCGGCCAGGTAACTGCCCGGGGGCAGCGCATCGATCAGCGTGGTCACCGCCGGCGCCGGGTTGGCCTCGTCCGGCACGAAGTGCAGGATGCCGACCAGCATGAGCGCAACCGGCTTGGTGAGGTCGAGCGTCTCGACGATGGCCGGGGCGGCGAGGATCTTGTCCGGCTCGCAGAGGTCCGCCTCGATATAGGCGCTGCGGCCTTCCGGTGTGCTGGTCAGCAGCGCCCGGGCGTGGGCCAGGACGATCGGGTCGTTGTCGACGTACACCACCCGGGACTCCGGCGCCGCCGCCTGCGCCACCTCGTGTACGTTGTTCGCGCTCGGCAGGCCGGTGCCGATGTCCAGGAACTGCCGGATCCCCGCCTCGGCGACCAGGTAGCGCACCGCGCGGCCGAGGAAGGCCCGGTTCTCCCGGGCGGCGGTGCGCCCGGTGGGAATGGCCGCAATGGCTCGTTCGGCGATCTCCCGGTCCACCGCGAAATGGTCCTTGCCGCCGAGCAGGTAGTCGTACATGCGCGCGGCATGCGGTTTCGAGGTGTCGATCTTCAGCTGCGTCAACCACGGCTCCGCATGGGGGTACGGTACCGGGATTTAGCCCGGGCTTGACTTCCTGCAACCCTACTGTCCCCCAGCCCGCCCGGGACGCCCGGCGCAGCTACGAGGGCGTCGTCCAGCGTTAACATTCCGTCAACGCGGCATGGCTTTCGCCCGGCGGCCGGGCCGCCTACTGCTGGGGCCGATGCTGCCTGGTTGCCGATCGATGTGACGGCGATCAGCAAAGAACGTGATCAATGTGGCAACGATCACTAACACGCGAACCCGCGGGCGCGGTCAGCCGCGGCGGGTCAGCCGGTCCAGAGCGCGTCGAGGTCAGCGGCGATCCGCGCGGCCAGTTGCCCGGTGCGGGGCAGCACCGGCTGCGGCGGCTCGGCCTGGACCGTGTCGCACGCGGCCAGCGCCTGGTCGTCGAGGAACCGGGTGAGCTGTCCGTAGCTGTGCCGGTCGTCGCTGGCCATCCGGTGGTGGTGCAGGCGCAGCGGCGCGTACAGGAAGAGCTGGTCGCGGGCCCTGGTCACGGCGACGTAGAACAGCCGCCGCTCCTCGGCCAGCCCCTCGGGGGTGGCCAGCGCCATGTCGCTGGGCACCGCGCCGTCGACCAGGTGCGGCAGGTGCACCACCGGCCATTCGAGGCCCTTGGCCGAGTGCACCGTCGAGATGACCAGGAAGTCCTCGTCGTTGCGGGGCGGGCCGGCCAGATCGGACGCGGAGACCGGGGGGTCGAGGGCCAGTTCGACCAGCGCGTCGTGCAGCGACGGCCTGCTCGCCGCCGCGTCGGCCAGCCGCTCCAGGTCGGCGATCCGGACGTCCGCGTCGGGGTAGCGTGCGCGCAGCGGGCCGTCCAGGGCGGCCAGGATCGCGGTTGCCCGCTGGCCCGCCGGTTCCACGGCGCCGGCCGCGGCCAGGCCGCCGATGGTCGCGGCCAGGTCCTCGCGGGCGCGCCGCGGCGCGGCTTCGACGGCTTCCTTCCACCGGTCGAACGGGCCGGGATCGGCGGGGCACAGGACGTCGATGACCCGCCGGGCGCTCACCGAGCCGACGCCCTCGTGCAGCCGGAGCAGCCGGAACCAGGCGAGGTCGTCGGCGGGATTGGCGACGATCCGGGCGGCCGCCAGGAAGTCCTTGACGTGCGCGGCCTCGGTGAACCGCAGCCCCCCGTACTTGATGTACGGGATGCTCCGGGCCGCCAGTTCTATCTCCAGCACGTCGCTGTGATGCGCCGCGCGGACCAGGACCGCCTGGTCGCGCAAGTCGGCGCCGGCCTCGTGGGCGTCGAGCACCCGGGCGCAGATCTCGCGCGCCTGCGTCGCCTCGTCGTAGCAGCGCACCAGCACCGGAGCCGCCCCGCCGTCGCGGGCCGCGGTGAGCGCGAGCTCCAGCCCGGATGACTGCGGGCGCACCGCGTTGGCCAGCCGCAGCACCGCCCGCTTCGACCGGTAGTTCTGGCCAAGGCGCACGACGGTCAGCCCGGGGAAGGTGCCGGCCAGCTGGCGCAGGTGCCCGGGGTCGGCGCCCCGGAAGGCATAGATGGCCTGGGCGTCGTCTCCGACGCAGGTCAGGCAGCCCGCTTCCGGCACGAGCAGCCGCACAATGTCAGCCTGGATCGCGTTGACGTCCTGGTACTCATCGACAAGGACCGCGTCGAACATGCCGCGCAGGACCGGCCCGGCGGCCGGATCGGCCAGCGCGGCCCGCCACAGCAGCAGCAGGTCGTCGAAATCGACCAGGGCGTGGCTGCGCTTGTGCGCGACATAACCGCGGAACAGCTCGGCGAGCTGGCCGGTGTAGTCGGTACACCATCCGAAGTCCTCCTTCACCACGTCGGCGACCGTGGCCTGAGTGTTCACGCACCTGGTGTAGATGTCGGCGCACACCGAGGCACGCGGGGCGCGGCGAACCGTGCCCACCAGGCCGTGCTCGGCCCGGTGGGAGTCGAGCAGGTCGGTCACGTCCGCCGGGTCGATCACGGTGAACTCTGGCGGCAGCGAAAACGACTCGGCGTGCTGGCGGATGATCCGGTGCGCGATCGCGTGAAAGGTCCCGCCGGTGATCCGCCCGCCGGACGGCCGGGACCGGCCCATGGCGCGCGAGAGCATGTCGTCGGCGGCGCGGCGGGTGAACGTCAGCAGCAGGATCCGGCCGGGCTGCACCCCCTGCTCGCACAGCCAGGCCGCCCGGGCCACCAGCGTGCGGGTCTTCCCGGTGCCGGCCCCGGCCAGGACAAGCAACGGCCCGCCCGGATGCGCCACCGCCCGGCGCTGTTCTTCGTTCAGCCCGTCCAGGACGCCCGCCGACTCGAACATAACCACGAATGTAACCAGAGCGGCCGCACCGGCCGGACCGCCACGCGGGGCGCGCGCCAACTTGCCCTCGCGTGATTTGACCTAGAGCGCACTCCAGCATCCAGACTCGGGCTCAGCGCCCGGGCCGGACCGGGCGGCTGGAGAGGACCCACGTGAGATACCGCACGATTGGCACCGACCCGAAGACCCGCCGCGAGGTGAGCGTGCTCAGCTGGTCGGCGCCTCCTCGGTGGCGCAGCTTGACGAGAGCCTGGCCGCGGTGGACCTGAAGCTGACCGCGGAGCAGCGGGCAAGGCTGGACGCCGCCCGGTGACGCGGCACCGGGTGCCCGCGCGATCTGGCCCGGCCGGCGCGTGGGCGCCCCTACCGTGGGCCGGCCCGGCGGGCGGCGAGGTACATGCCGGTGAGGTAGCAGGCCAGCGCCAGCGCCCACAGTCCCGCCATGATCATCGAGCTGAAGGCGTGCCCGTAGTCCAGGAAGCTAACCCCATTGAACCCGGCACCCAGGATCGCCAGCGCGCCGAGCACCGAGGTGGCCGTGGCCAGGCGGCTGTGCTGTCCCCGGGTCAGCGCGAGGCTGGCGAACGCCGCGAGCACCAGCGCGAGCCCGAAGGCGGCGTGGACGGCGGCCCAGGCCGGGCCGTGCGCGATCACCCAGGTAAGGCCGGATGCCGCGCCGGTGAAGTAGTTGTGCGCCCCGGCGCCCGGGTGCCGGCCGGGGAGGACGACGTAGAGGTTCACCACGATGCCGAGCAGGTACTGGATCAGCAGGAGCAGGCAGGCGGCGAAGTTGACGGCGAGCAGCCGCGCCGCCGGAGCCGGCCGATCAGGCGGCCCGGCGGCCGCCGGGGCGGCCGTCATCGCGCCACCACGGCGGCGCCGTCCGGCCGGCCCAGCAGGTCGTGCAGCGCCGCGTCCAGGGCGGGATAGCTGAACTCGTAGCCCAGGGCGGCCGCCCGCGCCGGGACGACGCGCTTGCCCCGGACCAGGATGTCGGTGACCGCGCCAAGGCCCATCCGGACGAACGGGCTGGGGACCGCCAGCCACGCGCGGCGGCCGAGCGCCCGGCCCAGGCTCCGGGCGAAGTCGCGGGACCGGACCGGCTCGGGCGCGGTGAGGTTGACCGGCCCGGCCACCGCGGGCTCCCGCAGCGCGAAGGCGATGATGCCGACCTCGTCGGCGATGTGGATCCACGGGGTCCAGCCACGGCCGGTGCCGATCCACCCGCCGAAGTGACGCCGGAACTGCGCCACCTGGGCGGCCAGGCTTTCCTGGGTGAGCACGTACCCGGTCCGCAACACCACGGTGCGCACCCCGTGGGCCTGGGCGGCCAGCGCCGCCTCCTCGGTCGCCGCGCTGTCCTGGCCCCACCAGTCGGGCCCGGCCGGGCGGGTCTCGTCGACCGGCGCGTCGCGGTCGCCGGCGTAGCCGTAGTAGCCGACCGAGGACGCCGCGATCAGCGCGCGCGGGCGGCCGCCGCCCAGCGCCGTGACCAGGTGCCCCAGCGCGCGCTGCCGCGCCCGGCTCTCCGCGATGATGTCCGGCCGGCCGTGGCGCCGCCCGTCGAACAGCGGGCCGCCGGCCAGGTAGACGACGGAATCGGCCGACCCGAGCGCGGCGGCGCAGTCCGTGGACAGGCCGCCGGGGCTCCAGGCCAGGTAGCCGGCCGCGCCGGGAACCAGCTCCCGGGCGCGGTCCGGGTCGCGGCTGAACACGACCACGGCGTGCCCGGCCCGCATCAGCTCCCGGCACAACGGCCGGCCGATCTGGCCGGTCGCGCCGACGACCACCACCCGCTGGGTCATCCCTGGTCTCCGCCCGGTCCGGCGGCGTTACGCGGGACACGCACCGGCCGCCCGGCCGCTCCGCTGATCGCGTGCACCGCCGCGGCCCGGCCCGGCAGGCCCGCCACGAGCTGGCGCTCGAACTCCTCGTGCCAGCGCAGCTCCGCTTCGAGCCGCAGCTCGCCGCGCCGGAACGCGGCGACGGCCAGCGGCGGCAGGACGCCCTGCGCGGTCAGCCGCTCCCGCTCCCCGGTCATCGCCTCCAGTTGCCCCGCGATCCGCCGGCGCCGGTTCGCCAGCTGCTCGCTCAGCTCGGCCGCGTCCGCACCGGCGGCGAACAGCAGCACGACCGACACCGAGTCGGCGGACCCGAAGATGACGTCAAGCGCCGCTTCCCGCTGGACGACCAGCTCCAGCCGCCCTTCGGCGGTGATCTGGTAGACGGTCCGGGCCGGGCGCCGGCCCACCCGCTCCTCGCGGACGGCCTCGATCAGGCCTTCACCGTCCAGCTTGCGCAGCTCCGCGTACAGCGCGCCGCCGGTGATGCCGCCCCATACCTCGGCGTTCGTCAGCTCGGCGGTCCGCCGGATCTGGTGCCCGTGCATCGGCCCGCGCTCGGCGAGCAGGCCGAGGATCATGAGGCGGCTCAAGTTCATCGCAGATTAGTCTGCGCAGACCAATCTGGGATTGTCAACTGGCCGCCGCTTTCTTCCGCATAACGCCCGAAGGGCGGCCTGCCCCGGCCGCAGCGCGGGCGTACGGCGGGGTTCAGGCGCCGCGGTCGAGCGGGGTGCCCACCGCGGCGCTGGCCTCCTGGACCCTGGCTGGCCCGCGCAGCACGTGCGCCACGCCGACGGCGATGACGGCGCCGGCCACCGGCCCGATCAGGTACACCCACCAGGTGGACAGGTTCGCGATGGCCACGTCGGGCCCGAAGCTGCGAGCCGGGTTCATCGACGCCCCCTCGTACGGTCCGCCCATGGTGCCCCAGGCCATGATGTAGGCGCCGACGGCGAGCGGCACGAACGGCCCGTTGAGCTTGGGCCCGTTGGCCATGTTGAGCACCATGAGCACCAGGCCGAAGGTGATGATCGCCTCGAAGCCGGCGGCCTGCCAGGACTGGCCGGGCTGCGGCATCGTGGCGGCCAGGTTCCCCGCCGGGCCGAAGAACGCGCGGGCCAGCAGCGACCCGCACACCGCGGCCGCGAACTGGACGACCCAGTAGGCGCAGGCCATCACCCAGCCCATGTCCCGCCGCAACGCGAACGCCAGGGTCGTGGCCGGGTTGAAGTGGGCCGAGATGTCGCCGAGGAAGTAGACGGCCACCACCAGCCACAGCGCCGACACCAGGGACAGCACCAGCACGACCTGCCAGCGTTGCAGCGTGTGACCGCCGTACCGGACCAGGATGGCCGCGCCCCCCGACAGCACGAAGGTCAGCCCGGCCATGCCGATGAACTCGGCCAGCAGCCGGCGCGCCCGGTGGTCGGGGTTGGCCCAGTCTGCCCAGCCGCGCTGGCCGCCGACCGACGCGATCAGCGCCGCCCGGCCGACCGGCATCTCGCGGCCGGGGGCCGCGTGGCCCGCCTCGGGGGGCTGCACGTCAGGCCTTCTTGTTGCCGGACGGGCTGCCGGCCGAGCCGGGGCGGGTCAGCGCGATGGGGACGACGACCCGGTCGAAGAGTTCCTCGCTCACCCCGTTGGCCAGGGCCGCCTGCTTGAGCGTCAGGTCGTGGTCGATGGCGTAGTAGGAGATGGCCGCGGCCTTGTCGTAGCCGATGACCGGGGACAGCGCCGTCACCATCATCACCGAGCGGTCGATGTTCTCCTTCAGCTTGGCCTCGTTCAGCTTGGTGCCCTCGACCATGAACTCGCGGAAGTGGTCGCACATGTCGGCCATGATCCGGGCCGAGTGGAGGTAGTTGTCGATGAGGATCGGGCGGAAGGCGTTGAGCTCGAAGTTGCCCTCGGCGCCGCCCATCGTCACCGCCACGTCGGAGGCGATGATCTGAATGGCGACCATAAGCATCGCCTCGGCCTGGGTCGGGTTGACCTTGCCCGGCATGATCGAGGAGCCCGGCTCGTTGGACGGGAAGATCAGCTCGTGGATGCCGGTGCGGGGGCCGGAGCCCAGCCAGCGCAGGTCGTTCGCGATCTTGAACAGGGTGACCGCGGCGGCCTTGAGCCCGCCGTGCGCCCGCACCATCCGGTCCAGGGTGCCCTGGGCGGTGAACTTGTTCGCGGCGGTCTCGAACGGGGCGCCGGTCATCTTGGCGATCTGTTCGGCCACCTGCGTGCCGAAGCCGGGCGGGGCGTTCAGCCCGGTGCCGACCGCGGTGCCGCCCATGGCCACCTGCAGCAGGCCACGCGTGGCGTGCTCGGCCTCGGCGATGGCGTCATCGAGGGCGCCGACGTAGCCGGACCACTCCTGGCCAACGGTCAGCGGCACCGCGTCCTCCAGGTGCGTCCGGCCGATCTTGACCACATCGGCCCACTGCCGCGATTTGCGCTCGAAGGCGTCGCGGAGCCGGCGCAGCGCCGGGATCGTCTTGTCCGTCGCCATCGTGTACGCGGCGATGTGCATGGCAGTCGGGAACGTGTCGTTGCTGGACTGCCCCATGTTCACGTGGTCGTTCGGGTGGATCGGCTCCTGCGAGCCGAGCGTCCCGCCGACGAGCTGAATGCAGCGGTTGGAGATGACCTCGTTCACGTTCATGTTCGACTGGGTGCCCGAGCCGGTCTGCCACACGTACAGCGGGAAATCCTCGTCCAGCGCCCCGCTGATGACCTCGTCGCAGACCCGCTGGATGAGCTGCCCCTTCCATTCCGGCAGCTCGCCGGACCGGGTGTTCACCACGGCCGCCGCCTTCTTGACGTAGCCGTAGGCGTGATACACCTCCTTCGGCATCCGGTCGTTGCCGATGTTGAAGTGCTCCAGGCTGCGCTGGGTCTGCGCGCCCCAGTACCGGTTGGCGGGTACCTCGACGTCGCCGAGGCTGTCGAACTCCCGCCGCATCCCGGTGGCGTCCAGGCCGATCGGCAGGTCGAGGATCTTCGGTGCTGCCTCGCTGGCATCAGTCATGAGCCGAGCCTCCTGTCCAGGTATGGCCACCGGCCAATCGGCCGACAGGGAGGGGGACTCCGGCGTCTGGCATACCCCTGCGCCCTGGCGGCCAAGCCCCCCTTGCGGCCGGTGCCGCACCCGGCGCCGGGCCCCCTGCCTGCCTCCCTGGCCAGGGGCCCGGACTAGCCGAGCTAGGAGCCGACGGTGCTCCGCAGCTTGCCCGTGGCGCCGAGCTTGTAGGCGATGATCATTGGCTGCTGACTCGCCGACAGCGGGGTGCCCGCCCCGGCGATGACGTAGTCGCCGTCGACGGCCACGGGCGCGTTGGATCCGGCGGACAGCGGCGTTTTCAGCAAGATCGCGCCGGTGGCCGCGCTGAGCGCGTACAGGTCACCGTGGAACGTGGTGGTGAACACGACGTTGTTGGTCACCGTGGCGCCCCCGTAGGGGGTGGAGGGCAGCTTGGTGTCCCATTCGACCTGCCCGCTGGCCTGGCTGACTGCGACCATCTCACCGGTTCCCTTGAGCACGCCCTCGATGGTGGCGGAGGCCGATATCGAGCAGCCGCTCCCGTACGGGCACGCCGGCAGCGGGACGTCGTTGACGGCGGCGAACGTGGTCGAGCCGTTGCTGGCGAGCTGGGTCTCGATGCCGCCGTAGAAGCCGGGCTCGAGGCAGAGCTGCCTGGGCAGCTTGACGTGCGAGGTGGGCTTGGCGTTCTCGGTGAGCAGCCCGTCGTTGTCGTGCCCGTTGTGCACGCCGACCGGGAGCTTCCAGATCAGCTTTCCGGTCTGGGCGTTGAGCTCGATCAGGATGCCGGCCTTGCCGCCGTCGATCACCACCGGGTGCCCGTTCGCGCTGCTGAGCACCGGCGAGTTCTGGAGGTCCCAGTCGTACAGGTCGTGCGGGGTGAGCTGGTAGTACCAGAGCAGCTTGCCCTGGGGGCTCAGCTTCACCACCGAGTCGGTGTACAGGTTGGGGCCGGGCCTGCTGGTCCCATACGGGTAGCCGGGCACACCGCCGAGCGGGGCGGGGTTCGCCACGCCGATGTAGACGTTGCCCTGGCTGTCGAATGAGGGCGGATACCACTGGCCGCCGCCGGAGTTGATGCTGGGCTTCCCCCACAGGTTCTGCACCTCGTCCCAGCTCCACTCCGGCGTGCCGGTCGCGGCGTTCAGCGCCCACAAGATCCCTTTGCCGCCGCCGAGATACTCACCTACGAGCGGGTTGACCGGGACGGTCGCGACGTAGACCGTGCCGTGGTTGTACCCGGGGGCCATGTCGATGCCCTCGTGGTCGTTGCCGATCAGCGTCCGCAGCCACAACTGCCTGCCCGTGGCCGCCGACAGGGCGAACGCGGCGTGGTTGGTCGCCGCGTACACGACGCCGTTGGCCACGTTGACGCCGTCCGGCCCGCCGTTGGGCGAGTTGTAGGTGTGCTTCCAGAGGACCTTGCCGGTGGCGAGGCTGATCGCCATCACGTTCGACTCCAGGTCCTGCGCGTACACGACGCCGTTCACCACCACCGGCGTGGTCGCGTAAGCCCCGTCGGTATGTGAGATCGATATCGGGAGCGGCACGGTCCACGCCACGCCCAGCCTGGCGACATTCGAGCTGTTGATCGGGCTCGCAACGTCCCGCGTGTTCTGCAAGGTCGCGCCCGGCAGCGCCCAGCCTGCCGCCACCCCCGAAGCGCCCGGGCTGCCCGCCGCCGGACCGCCGGAGCCGGCCGCCCCACCCGAGCTTGCCGCCGGGCCGACGGGGCAGGCCAGCGGCTCCGTGCCGCCGCCGCCGCAGCCACCGGCGGCCAGGCCTGCGGCCAGCACCAGGACCACACCGGCGGCCACGGGCCGCCCGCGGGCGCCGAGCCGCCGGGCATCCGCACTACGAGGTAGACCCATGACTGCCTCCCTGCCGCGGCCACCCGCCGAGTGCACCGCGCGCCTGCCGCGCACCGGTGGCCCTGACCGAACCATAAATAGATATCAGTATGATAAGTATGTGGTATCAGGATAGTCAAGCAGCGTCGCGCGTGGAGCGGCCCATACGGAGCCGCCGGTCAGCCTGGCCTGCGCGACTTCGGCAACGACGCGACGACCAGGTCGTAGGAGTCGCACAACAGGTCGGTCACCATCTGGTCGGGCAGCGAGCCGTCGAGCGTGATCGTGTTCCAGTGCCGCTTGTTCAGGTGGTAACCGGGCGCGATCGCCGGGTGAACGGCGCGGAGCTGGACCGCGAGTTCCGGCTCGCACTTGACGCTCAGTTGCAGCGGCTCGCCGTCCAGCGAGCTCAGCGCGAACATCTTCCCCGCGACCTTGAAGACCGATACCTCGTCCCCGAAGGGGAACTCCTCCACCGCACCGGGCAGCGCCAGGCACGCCGCCTTGAGTTCATGCTGATCCACGACGCACCCTCCTCGCCGGGGCCGCCGGCCGCGCCCGGCTCCGCTGCGCTCACGTGGGCGGGCGCTGCCGCAACCGGTACCTCCGGCCGCCGGTCGCCGGTGCCATCAAATGAGCCGAACCATACCTACCGGTAGCCATCCGCGGCGTTCTAGGCCGGCCTCGGGCGGCCGTCGAGCCATAGCGCCCAGGGCTCTATCGCGCCGATCCGAAGCAGGTCCGCAACGGCCCAGGGGTCCTTGGCAAGGCGGCGCCGGATGTCGTTCTCGTCCGCCGCCTCGATGACGTGCAGAGTCTCATGTCCGTCGCCGACCGGGCCGCCGAGGATGAGAAACCCATCGCCGACGAGCCCGTCCATAAACGCGGCGTGCTCATCCCAGTCGTCCTGCTCGCGGATCGGGCGCGACGGATCCCAGCCCCGGCCGTGGATCAGCCGCACGGCGAAGTTAGCCACGCCGCCAGCGTAATGACCGCTGCCGACATTAGCGGGGCCAAGCCGCACGGTGAGATCAGCGCGGGCGGTGCGTAATGCATGCCGCCCCGTGGGCTGGGCCGCCCCCTTGCTAGACCGCTCCGGGGCCTGGCTGGTATCCGCCGTCCGCTGGTCCCTGCTCGTTGCCCGCGCCCAGGAGCCGGTAGTAGATCAGCGTCACGACGAGGGCGAGGAACGGGGCGATGAGGGTTCCCGAAATCACCGTGCTCAGCCCGTTGCGCAGCAGCAGCGGCAGCGCGATGAAGATGAGCCCCAGCACGATGTCCACGACGATCAAGATGATGAACACCAGCACGAGCGTGCCGAAAACGTGCCAGCCGTTGCCCCGGACGAGGTTGTAGCTGCGGCCGAACGCCGCGAACACGCCCGATCCTTCGATCACGATGACGGGGATGATCACGGCCCAGATGGTGATCAGGTACAGGCCGGGGACGATGATGAGGATCAGCCCGATCGTGATCGCGATGCCGGCCAGGATGGACGCGCCGGCCACCGCCCAGATGTACGGGGTGGCCGCGGACACGGTCTCCCCGATGGTCAGGTCGACGCGGCCGTCCCGCGCATCCTGCACCGCCTTGATCAGGGTGGCTTGCAGCAGGAAGGCGGCGAAGAACTCCACGATGGCACCGAGGAGCGTGCCGATGACGCCGATCAGCCCGAGTAGTGCCGCGATGACAGCGGCGACGAGGTAGATGACGAAAGCGATCGCCAGCAGATGCCGCGCATGTGCCCGGTACATCCGCCAGGCTTCGTCGAGCACGCCCGACAGCGGATTCATGGCGGTGATCGTATCGCTATCGATCGGCAGAAAGCGATCAATACGGCTATCACGTGCCACACCTGTCGCATCGTGCATCGTCGGCACCGGCCAGTAGCCTCGGCTCAGTACCGGCGAGAGGAATCCGACGAGGCATGGCCATCATCCACGACACCACGATGCGCCCGGGCAAGCTGGAGCTGCTCACGGAATGGCTGCCCGCGCAGCCCTGGTACCAGGGCACCGGCCGCGCGCCTGAGCTAACCAAGGCCGGCGGGTTCCGGCTCGACGATCCGGAGGGCGAGGTCGGGATCGAGTTCATGGTGGTGACCGACGCATCCGGGGGCCGGGCCGCTGCCTACCAGGTGCCGATGACCTACCGCGCACAGGCGCTGGCCAGCGCCGCCGCCGGGCTGATCGGAACGGCCGAGCACGGGGTGCTCGGCCGCCGCTGGATCTACGACGGCACCCACGATCCGGCGCTCGTCGCCCAGCTTGTCTCGCTGATGCAGGGTGCGGCCGAGCCGCAGGCGCAGGGCAAGAGCAACACGCCGGATCCCACGGTGACCAGCCAGCCGGTCACGGACGCCACGCTGACCGCGAGCGGGCCCGCGACCGTGGCCAGCGGGCCGTCCGGCACCGAGCTACGGCTGGAAACCACCGGCCCGCCCGGCCGGCCGGGCGGTCACCTCGTCGTGCGGCTCAACAGGGTGCTGCGGCCCGACCGCGGCTCCACGGCGGCCGGTGCGGCAGGACGGCCATGCCTTCACGCCACCTGGCGGCTGCCGGACGGCACACCCGCCCGTGGCGTCTTCGCCACCGCGCGGTACACACCGCCGCCCTCGGGCGGGGCCGCCGCACCCCGCTAGCCAGCACCGCCATCAGGCGGTCGCTGACCGCCGGTTACCGTGACGTGCCGCCGGCCTGGTGCCGCCGGGCCGGCCGGGTGTGCGTAACGTGGCGGCATTGGCACATGTGAAGGGAGCGCCGATGAGCAGGGTGGACGTCGACGGGGTCGGGATCGAGTACGAGGTCGCTGGCGAGGGGCGCCCGGTGCTGCTGTTGCACGGCTTCCCCGACTCCGGCCGGCTCTGGCGGCATCAGGTACCGGCCCTGGCCGATGCCGGGTTCCGGGTCATCGTGCCCGACCTGCGCGGCTACGGGCGCTCGGACAAGCCCGAACCGGTTGACGCCTACTCGATCCCGGTCCTGGCCGGGGACGTCCTCGCGATCCTCGCCGAACTCGGGATAGACAAGGCCCACGTCGTCGGGCACGACTGGGGTGCCGCCCTGGCCTGGGCGCTGGCCTCCCTGGCGCCCGGCAACGTCGACCACCTGGTGGTCATGTCGGTCGGCAACCCGGTCACCTTCCTGCGCACGGTGCAGCAGCGGCAAAAGTCGTGGTACATGCTGTTGTTCCAGTTCCCCGGCGTTGCCGAACGCTGGCTGACCGAGGACAACTGGGCCAACTTCCGGAGCTGGGGCGGCCACCCCGACGCCGACCAGGTGATCGCGGAACTGGAGGCGGACGGCTCGCTGACGCCGGGCCTGAACTGGTACCGGGCCAACATCGGCCCCGAATCGTGGGTGGGGCCGCCGCTGCAGCTCCCGCCGGTGCAGGCACCGGCCATGGGGCTGTGGAGCACGGGTGATCCCGCCCTCACCGAGGTGCAGATGACCGATTCGGCAGCGAACATGGCGGGCCCGTGGCGGTACGAGCGCCTGGACGGCCCCGGCCACTGGATGCAGCTGGATGTTCCCGGCCGGGTGAACGCGCTGCTGCTCGACTTCCTGCCCAGCTGACCCGGCGTCTTCCCAGCGGCCAGCCGGGAGAGCACAATGTAGCCGTGACTGATGGGCAGGTAGGAGCGGTGTGCCCGCGGTGCGGCAACGCGGCCAACGTGCACTCGATCGAAGAACTGGCCGGCATGGCCCGGATGCGGCTGGCCCAGATGCAGCCCGGCGGCGGCGGGATGCCACAACCGGGACCAGGGGGCGGATCGCAGCAGGGCTGGGCCGCCGAACCGCAGGCGGGGCCGCTGCCCGGTCCCGGGGGACGGCCAAGTTACACCCCGCCCATGCGGGACACCACGAGCGCCGACTACTCCTCCGGCGACGGCCTGTCCGCGCTGGAAGGCGACATCGCCGGTGCCGTCGTCGGGGCGGCCATGCGGTGGGCCGGCCGGGCCGCCGCCCGCAAGATAGGCAGCAAGTTCAACGCGGCCGTGCCCGCCATGATGGCCAAGCAGGAGGCGATGCTGCGCCAGCAGATCGCGATCGCCGAGCGGCATCCCGACCTGCGCGCCTGCATGACCGACCAGGTGATCTTCCTGGCCGGCGGCAGCCGGACGGCGCCCTTCACCTCCGCCACCACGTCAATGACCGTCGAGCAGTCCGACGCCCTGGTGGCCGAGCTGCGCGGCTGACCAGCCGGGCCGGCGCCGGGCCGGCGCGCCCTGGCCCGCTCCGGGACGGGACCGGCCGCCAGGAACCGCCCCAGCGGCCGCCATTACGATGGGCGGATGCCCGCCCGCGCCATCGACTGCCACGTGCACCTGCCGACCCCGGACTGGCTGGACGGCAGCATGGCGGGGTACGTGGAAGCGGCCGAGGCGTACTTCCGCTCCCGGGTGGACCGCATCTCGCTGGCCGAGCTGGCGGACCGGTACCGGGCCCTGAACGTCCGGGCGGTGCTGCTGGCCTGGGACGCCGAGACCGCGACCGGCCGCCCCCGGGTACCCAATGAGACCGTCGCCGCCGCCTGCCGCGATCACCCGGACGTGTTCACCGGGTTCGGCTCGGTGGACCCGCACAAGGGGGACGCGGCCGTCGCCGAGGTCGCCAGGATCGCCGAGCTGGGGCTGCGCGGCGTTAAGTTCCATCCGTCGCTGCAAGCGTTCGCCCCGGATGACCCCGCCTACTGGCCGGTGTTCGCCGCCTGCGAGCAGCACGGCCTGCCCGCCCTGTTCCACACCGGCACCAGCGGGATCGGCGCGCGCCAGCCCGGCGGCCAAGGGATCCGGCTGGACTACGCGCGCCCCATCAGGCTCGACAGCATCGCCGCCGCCTATCCCGGGCTCACCGTGATCGCCGCGCACTTCGGCTGGCCGTGGCACATGGAGCTGGTCGCGATGGCGCTGCACAAGACCAACGTCTACATCGACATCTCCGGCTGGTCGCCGCGCCGGATCCCGCCGGAACTGATCAACGAGCTGCGCGGCCGGCTGTCTGGCCAGTTCGTCTGGGGCAGCGACTACCCGTTTATCTCGCCCGAGCGATGCCTCTCCGAGCTGGGGACGCTCGGCCTCCCCGGCGACGTACTCAGAAAGGTGCTTTACGCCAACGCCGCCCAGATCCTCGGCCTGACCGAGGACTAGTTCGGTGTCGGCCAGCCGTGGCCGGCCGGCACCCAGCGCCGATCACGGGACCAGCGGGCCGAACCGGACCTCCGCCGGGGTACCCGGGTCCGCGAAGCTCAGCATGCGCAGCCCCGCACCCACGATCGCGTCGTGATCGCCGGGGCTCACCCGGTCGCGGAACATCTCGACGATCAGCGTCACCGCGGCACGCGACCGGTCGATCCGCCACATGCCGGCCACGAACCCGTCGAGCAGGACGGTCCCCGGGAAGATGCCGTTGCGGGTGAACATCCTCCCCCGGTCCTCGTCGCTGACGATGCGGGTGCGGTCCGCGTGACCGAGGACGAGGTTGTCGAACTCGGCGGCAAGGCACAGCGGCGCCGGGGTGTCCCCGGCCGGGCGCGGCGCGCCGGGCAGGTCGAACAGTTCCCGGCCGGCCTCGTCCCGGAACGTGCGCAGCTCGTCCCGCAGCCGTTCCACCGGCTCGCGCAGCCGGGTCAGCCCGGACCACGCCTGCATGTCCGCGACCGTGGCCGGGCCGAACGCGGCCAGGTAGCGCCGCACCAGGACGGCCAGCGACGGCTGCCGGTCGAGCGGCCTGCCGAGCCATGACTCGGCCGAGGTGTGCCTGGCCTGCCCGGCGCGGCCCCAGACGGCCCGGGGCGGCACCTGGACCAGCGGAACAAGCGCCCGGACCGTGTTCGCCAGCGCTCCCGGCTGGTGCTCGGGCCAGCGCTCGGCCAGCAGCGTGCCGAGCTCGCTGAACGTCAGGGGCTGCTGCTCCACCAGCGCCCGCCCGGCGGCGGCGATGGCGCCGGTGTCCACGTCGGGCAGTTGGGCGCCGAACAGGGCCTTCAGCGGGCGGTCGAGCACCGGCTGGGTCAGCGGCCGCAGGATCGCGCAGTCGCGGGCGGAGACCAGGTGGATCGTGCTGCGCATCAGCGCGATGCGGACCACCGACCGGTTCAGCAGCAGGCCGGCGAGGTCGTCCGGGCGGAAGCCGTCCAGCCGCGACCACAGGCCGTAGTACGGCGGGAACGGCGCCTGGGCCTGGAGGCCGCCCAGGTGCTCGATCGTCTCGATGACCCGCCCGGGCCGGCCCCGGCCGTCCGGCAGCGGCACCCGGCGCAGCAGCATCTGCCGGTCGAGCAGGGCGCGGTTCAGCGCCCGCCGGCTCAGCACCTGGGCCGCCATCGGCCTCCTTCCTCTAGGCAGAACCCTGCCCTATTGCACCGTCATCGGTGCGCATCAGCGGTACGGACGGCGGCCTGCCGGGGATGGCCAGGCGGGGGCTGCGAGTCCCACAATGTTCTAGAGTGCCCAGGTAGCAGGCGCTGGATCAGGAGGATGTGCTCTGCAATGACCGCGCTTCTCCCGTGGGCCGTGGAAGATACACCGCCCCCATTGCTGACGGTGTCCGGGCTCGAGGCCAGCTTCGGGCCGGTGCGCGCTCTCCACGGCGTCAACCTCACCGTGCAGCCGGGCGAGCTTATCGCCCTGGCCGGCGAGAACGGCGCGGGCAAGACGACACTAGTGCGGTGCATCGCCGGTGACATCGCCCCGGCCAGCGGTGAGATCCTCCTTGCGGGCCGGAAGGTGCCCGCCGACCCGCGCGCCGCGGCCCGCAAGGGAATCGGCGTGGTCTGGCAGGACCTGGCGCTGTGCGACAACTTGGACGTGGCGGCCAACATCCTGCTGGGGCAGGAGCCACGGCGCCTCATGCTCTCGGAAAGCCGGTTCCACGCGGCCGCGGCACAGGTGCTGGAGAGCCTGCGGATCCCGCTGCGGGACACTACCCGCAGCATCCGGACCCTATCCGGCGGCCAGCGCCAGATGGTTGCCGTGGCCCGGGCAATGCGGCAGCGGCCGCGCCTGCTCGTGCTGGACGAGCCCACGGCGTCGCTCGGGGTGAAGGAGTCAGCTCAGGTCGAGACGCTCATCATGGGCCTGCGAGAGCAAGGCACGACGATCCTGCTGGCATGTCACGACATCGAGCAGATGTTCCGGCTGGCCGATCGCATCGTGGTGCTGCGGCAGGGGCGGATCGTGGGCGACCTCGACCCGCGCAGCACCCACCCCGACGACGTGGTCGCGCTGCTGTCCGGCCAGCAGGTGGACTCCTCGGCGCGCCACCAGCTCACCCGGCTGCACCGGCTCGCCGACCGGCTGGTGTCGGCCGACCCCTCCGCCAGCCTGCTACTGATCCTGTCCGCGCTCGGCGCCGCGCTGGACACCGAGCGGCTGTGCATCCACCTGGTCAGCGACCAGACGCTGATATGCGCTGCCTCGCTCGGATTCTCACCCGGGCAGATCGCCGGGTGGTCGGCGCTCCCGTTCGGCCCCGCGGGGGGCCCGGTCGGGATGGCCGCCGCGACCGAGCGGCCGGTGGCCGAGCCAGACGTCCGCGCCAGCGCGGCCCGTACGGGCCACGCCGACCTGGCGGCGGGCATCACGAGTTCCTGGTCGGTCCCGGTGATGGGCCCGGGCGGGCTCAGCGGGGTCATCACCGTGTTCCGTACCGACACCCGCCCGCCGCAGCGGGACGAGCTGGACCTGGTCACGCTCTATGCCGGGTACGCGGCGAGCGCGCTCGAGCGCGACCGGCTGCTGGACCAGGTGACCGCGCGGAACCGGGTGCTGGAAACCATCCGCGAGATGCTGGAGACGCTGGCCGGCCCCGTCCCGGTCGCCGAGGGACTGTTCGCCGCGGTCGAACTGCTGCGGCGCGGGCTACGCGCCGACGAGGTGGCGCTGCTCGTCCAGCCGCCGGACGCCGCCCCCCGGTGGCGCGCGTTCACCGGGCCCATGGGCCGGGATCCCGCGTCGGCGTCGCCGTCGCTGCGCGGCACGGCGGAGCAGTTCCTGGCCGGGACGTACCGCGACGGCGTGGCCGGGCAGGACGGCGTGGCCAGGCCGGTTCTCAGCAGCCGCGGCCGGCGGGTGCTCGCGGCCGCGTTCCCGGCGCCGGGCGGGCCCACCGTGCTGCTGGCAAGCTGGAAGGAGCTTCGCGCCACCAAGGACGAGACCGCGCTCATGGAGGACGCCGCGCACTCGCTGCGGCTCGCGCTGGAACGGGAGGAGGCCGGCCTCGCGCACCAGGAGGCCGCGGCGCTACGCCGGTCGCGGGAACTTCAGCGCGGCTTCCTGTCCCGGATGAGCCACGAGCTGCGCACCCCGCTGACGGCCATCCGCGGCTACGCCTCCAGCCTGATGCAGCCGGACGTGACCTGGGACACCGACTCGCAGATGCGCTTCCTCGACCGGATCGCCGCCGAGTCGGCCCGCCTCGGCCGCCTGGTGGAGGACCTGCTCGACTTTTCCGCGATCGAGTCGGGCGTCATGCGGCTGCAGCGGGACTGGTGCGACATCCCGCTGGTGCTGGAGGCGGCCATCGCGTGCCTGCCGCCGGCCGACGCCGCGGCGGTGTCCATGGACAGCCAGCCCGGCCTGCCCGTCGTGTGGGCCGACCACGACAGGATGGAGCAGGTGTTCGTGAACCTGCTCAGCAACGCGGTCCGGCACAACCCGCCCGGGACGCAGGTCCGGGTGACCGCGGTCACGGCGCGGGCCACGGCTCCCATGGCGCCCGCCGAGGTCGTGATCAGCGTGATCGACGACGGCACCGGCATGCCGGGGGAACTGGCGGCCGCGTTCGACGTCACCCCGCAGCGCCGCGCCCCCAGCGCCGGGGCCGGGCTCGGGCTGTCCATCGCCAAGGCCATCATCGAGGCGCACGGCGGCAGCATCGAACTGCGCCGCCCGGCCCGCGGCACGTGCTTCCGCATCAGCCTGCCGGTGGAGACCAGCGACCGTCCCGGCACCGACGACGGGCAACGGGACGGCCTCACCGATGAGGGCATGGCCATGGCACGCGAGACCGAGGATGCCCGGCAGGGACTGGGCCGTCATGACTGAGAACACCAAGAACACCCGCGCGCTCGTGGTGGAGGACGACCCGAACATCGTTGACCTGATCAGGTCGAACCTGGCCGTGCGGGGCTTTGACAGCGTGGTGTCCGCCGACGGCACCCGGGCGCTGCAGTTGCTGGAGACCGAGGAGCCGGACATCGTCCTGCTCGACCTGATGCTGCCCGAGGTCGACGGCTTCGAGCTGTGCCGGCAGATCCGCGAGCAGTCCAGCGTGGCGATCATCGTGGTGTCGGCCCGCGGCGGGGAGCGGGACAAGGTGACCGCGCTCAACGTTGGCGCCGACGACTACATGACCAAGCCGTTCAGCATCGAGGAACTGCTGGCCCGGATCACCGCCACGCTGCGGCGCACAAGGCCCGCTGCCTCGACCGAGCCGGGGCCGCCGATCGTCACCGCGGGGAACATCGAGATCGACCTGGCCAGCCAGCAGGTGACCAGGGACGGCCAGCCGGTGCACCTGACCCCCACGGAGTTCGCCCTGCTGCGCGAGCTTGCCACCAACCGCGGCAAGCTGCTGACCCACGCGCACCTGCTGCGGCGCGTGTGGGGGCACGGGTACGAGACCGAGACCGAGTACGTGCGGGTGTACGTCCGGCGGCTGCGGGCCAAGCTGGAAGCCGACGGAAGCACCCCGCTTATCCTCACCCAGCCGAGGGCTGGCTACCGCTTCGCGCCGGAGTAAGCCGGGTGAGCCGCTGCCCGCGCGCTCTGCTTTTCCCGCCCCCCGCTCTGCTTTTCCCGCCCCCGCGCTCTGCTTTTCCCGCCCCCGCGCTTCGCGCCCACCCCCGCTCGGCGCCCACCCCCGCTCGGCGCCCACCCCTGCTCTGTTCCGGCCCCGCCGTTCACAGTATTTTTACGGGGCTGCCATGATGTTAAGGCCGTGTTAATTTCCGTGGGCCTAGTCTCAGGGCAACGCCTGCGACTGCAGCGATGGCTGGAACGGGCACGGGACTCGCCCTGCCCGGGCTGGAGTGTGCTGCTTGGCCAGCGTGAATGATCAGGGCTAGCGCGCGAAGCGCAGCTGACAGGAGGACTCCGGTCCTTGGTATCTACGAGGCACACGTGCCATACGTTGTGCAACGTCCGCTTATGTGGGTGCCTTCGGGTGAAAGGGGCGTGGGTAATGCGATTGGGTAACAGAGGTAAGGGAGGTCGGCCCTCCCGTTCGCAAGGCCACGGCAGATCTGGCCGGGTGGGCTGGGTGGGTTTGGCGACCGTAGTTGCCCTGATAGCTGCGGGCTGCGGATCCTCGTCGACCCCGTCGACCTCGTCGACAGCGGCGTCAACCGGTTCGAACACGGTTCCATCGGGGCTGAGCATCAGCTCCTTTACCGTTAACATCGGGCCGACGATGGCCAGGTTCAAGCCGCTGACCCAGTTCGCGACCAAGGGAGCCAACACCCTGCAGGTGGGGGTGATCCTGCCCGACACCACGTCGTCGACGCGGTACGTCAACTTCGACCAGCCGTACCTGAACGATGCCTTTGCCGACGCCGGGTACACCCAGGCGCAGTACCGGATCGACAACGCGCAGGGAAGCGACGCGACCGAACTGAACGATGCCACCGCCGACATCAACCTGGGTGCCAAGGTCCTGATCATGGACCCGCTCGATGGCCCGACTGGCGTGGCGATCGCGCAGCTTGCCGAGTCCAAGGGCGTCACCCTGATCAGCTACGACCGCGCCACCTTCCAGGGCCACAACACCTACTACGTCAGCTTCGACAACCAGCTCGTGGGCCGGTTGATCGGCAACGGTTTTAAGGCCTGCGTTTCCTCCTGGGGGATCAAGAAGCCCCAGGTCTACGTGCTGAACGGCGGCGAGGACACCGACCCCAACGCCATCTCCTTTGCCACGGGTTACAACCAGGTGGTCTGGAACAAGCCGGCCAAGACGGTCGCTGCAGGCGCGACCAACAGCCTCGGTTACAAGCTGGTTGGCGAGAACTTCGCCCCTGGGTGGGACAACACCAAGGGCGGCACGATCTTCCAGCAGGCGTTCACCGCTCACAAGCAGATCAACGCCACGATCGAGGCCAATGACGGGCTCTCCAACTCGGTGATCACCGTCCTCAAGGGGGCCGGGGTCAAGCCCAAGACGATTCCGACCACCGGGCAGGACGCGACCGCCCAGGGCATGGCCTGGATCCTCGAGGGCTACCAGTGCGGTTCCGTGTACAAGGCGGTCTACAAGGAGGCCCAGGACGCCGTGGCCCTGGCCACGATCCTGCTCGCCGGCGACAAGCCGCCTGCGGCTCTGCTGAACGGGAAGACCGTCGACCCGGCCAACCCGAGCATCACCGAGCCGGCGTCCCTGCTGACCCCCGTGTGGGTGACCCAGGCCAACATGGAGTCGACCGTGGTCGCGGACGGCTTCGACACCGCTACGGACATCTGCACAATCGCGGGTGCGACCCTCTGCGCCAAAGATGGGATCCATTGATCATCTGACCCGGGGAACCTCGGCGGGATTTCGCCGAACGCTCCTCCCCAGCCGGGGTGGCGGACCCTTCAGCAAGGGGGTCCGCCCACCCCGGATCGGCGGGAAGGGCGGGAAGCGGAGCGCGGCTATGCTCTGCGGGCACCGGGATACCGGAGTGGCGGAGCCCAACCTAGGCAAGGGCTACTTGACGAGTCTGCAAGATGACTGAGATGAACGAGGCCCCGAAAGACGCGAGCCCCCCCGGGGACGGGGCGGAACCCCTGGTGAAGCTGCGGGGCATCGACAAGCACTTCGGGCCGGTGCAGGCACTCTACGGGGTGAACCTGGATCTGCCCGCCGGCCAGGTGACCGGCCTGTGCGGGGACAACGGTGCCGGGAAGTCTGTGCTCACCCGCTGCATCGCTGGCGTGCACCAGCCGGACCATGGTCAGATCTACTTCGAGGGGCGACCAGTACACATTCGGAGCACCCGGGACGCCGCCGCGCTGGGGATTGAGACCGTGTACCAGGATCTGGCGCTGGCCGACAACCTGGACATCGTCCAGAACATGTTCCTCGGCCGGGAGCGTCTGCGCCGCGGCCTGCTCGACGAGGACTCGATGGAGCTGCAGGCGGCCGAGACCCTGAGCACCCTGCGGGTCACCACGGTGCGCTCGATCCGGCAGCCGGTTGCCTCGCTCTCGGGAGGTCAGCGGCAGTCGGTGGCGGTGGCCAAGGCGGTGATGTGGAACTCAAAGCTGGTACTTCTTGACGAGCCCACCGCCGCCCTCGGGGTGGTGCAGACCCGGGTAGTGCTTGACCTGATCGAACGGCTCAGGGACCGCGGGCTGGCCGTGATGGTGATCTCCCACAACCTCAACGACGTCTTCGAGGTCGCGGACCGGATCGCGGTGCTGTACCTGGGGCGGATGGTGGCCGAGGGGCCGGCTGCGGGCTTCGACCGGCAGAGCGTGGTGGAGTATATGACGACGGGTAGCTCCAACGGGCGGCCGTTCGAGCCTGCCGGATCCGCTAGTGGCGAGGGCTGAGCCCATGGCCTGGATCGAGAAATCGCTGTGACCGCGGACCCCGGCGAGCCCCCGGCCGGGACGGTGGACGCCACGATGGTGGCCGACCCCACCGCCGCCGCTGAGGCCGCGGCCGACGTCCCCCCCGCCCTTCTCGCCCAGTCGCTGGGCCAGTACCTCCGGGCCACGTGGCTCCAGGTCCGCAGTGGCAACAGCGGTGTCCTGCCCGTGGTCCTGGCCATGGTGCTGGTCGCCGTCACTTTCGAGATCGTCACCCCCGAGCACGCCTTCCTGCGGCCGAGCAACCTCGTCTACATCTTCGGGCTGAGCACCGTGTACATGATGCTGGCGATGGCTGAGACAGTGGTCCTGCTCCTCGCAGAGATCGACCTCTCGGTCGGCGCGGTCGCGCTTATCGGCGGGGTGATCGCCTTCAAGCTGGTCCAGCACCCCGGGCCTGGCTGGCCATGGTGGGCAGCGACGCTCGCCGCGATCGCTTGCTGCGGCCTGATCGGTGCGCTCCAGGGGATGCTGACTGCCCGGCTCAAGATCCCATCCTTCGTCGTTACCCTGGCTGGGTTCCTTCTTTTCTCGGGAATCCTCGTCGTCGTCCTCGGCGGGGCCAACGGCTTCTTGACCGTCAGCGCGGCGGTACCCAACCAGCGCGTCATTTACTACATGGTCCAGGGGGTGATCGTCCCCGTGGCCGGCTGGGTAGCGCTGGCGGTGGTGGTCGGGGTCACTGGCGTGGCCCTCTCACTGCGCGCGGCCGCGAGGCGACGCCAAGGCCTGGTGGCTCCCCCGGTTGGCCTGACAGTGATCAGAATCGCCCTGGTGGCCCTCGTCGGGGTAGCCGTGATGGCAATCTGCACGGTCAACCGCGGTACGCCTGCAGTAGCGGTGCGGGGGGTTCCATGGGTGATCCCGATCGTCCTCGTCGTCCTTGGCGCCTGGACGCTCCTGCTCCAGCGGACCCGCTTTGGCCGCTACGTCTATGCCATCGGTGGTAACCCGGAAGCGGCTCGCCGCGCCGGGGTCAGCCTCGCCGGCATCCGCACCTGGGGGTTCGCGTTGTGCTCGGCGACCGCCGGCCTCGGCGGCATACTGCTCGGTTCCTTTTTCTTCGGTGAGTACAGCACCAATACGGCGGACCCCGGTCAGCTCGTCCTGTACGCGGTCGCCGCCGCCGTCATCGGCGGGGTCAGCCTCTTCGGTGGCCGGGGCAAGGCAGTCCACGGTGTTCTCGGCGGCCTGCTCATCGGCGGCATTGCCTACGGAGTGTCCCTTCTCAGCTTGGGCACACTGGCCACGCCGCTGGAATACATCGTGCCGGGCGGCGTGCTTCTGGCCGCAGTGGCGGTTGATGTGCTGTCACGGCGCGGGACCGGGAGCGTGAACCGTGTCTGACCTCCCCGTGACCGCGGACTCGGGAGATACCCCGAGCGGGACGGCCGATGCCGGGAAGGTGGTCGACCTCACCGCCGCCCCTGAGGCCGCCGCGGCCGACGTCCCACCCGAGCTCCTCGCCCAGTCGCTGGGCCAGTACCTCCGGGTCTGGTGGCTCCGGGTCCGCAGTGGCAACAGCGGTGTCCTGCCGGTGGTCCTGGCCATCGTGGTGGTCGCCGTCAGCTTCCAGGTCGCGAACTCGCAGTTCCTGTCGGCGCTGAACCTGGTCAACCTCTTCGAGCAGAGCACCGTCTACATGGTGCTGGCGATGGCTGAGATCTTCGCCCTGCTCCTCGGGGAGATCGACCTCTCCGTCGGCCTGGTCATGGCGTTCGGCAGCGTTCTGGTCGCCCAGCTTGTGCAGCCGACCGGTCCTGATTGGCCGTGGTGGGCGGCGATCATAGCGGCGTTGCTAGTTTGCTCCGCGTTTGGCGCCATCCAGGGATCGCTCGTCGCCCGGCTGAGGATGCCGTCGTTCATCGTCACTCTCGGCGGGCTGCTGATCCTGGAGGGGGTGGCGATCATCGTCCTGCGCGGGTCGCTCGTCAGCATCGGCAACCCGCGGTTCACCAACCAGGTCGTCCTCTACGACATCTTCTATGGACAGTTCGACCCGGTGGTCAGCTGGATCTTGCTGGCCGTACTGGTCGGAGCCGCTGGCACCTGGCTCTGGCTGCGGGACGTCCGCAAGCGCCGCGCCGGCCTGGAGACTCCGCCGCGGGGCCTCACCGCGATGAAGATCGTCCTCATGGCGGTGGCGGGAATCGCGCTCGTCGCCATTTGCAACGTCAACCGAGCCCACTCCGGGACGATCGAGGGGGTTCCCTACATCATTCCGATCGTCCTGGTAGTGCTCGCGGCATCGACGGTCCTGCTGCAGCGGACCCGCTTCGGCCGCTACGTGTATGCCATCGGCGGCAACGCCGAGGCGGCGCGGCGAGCCGGGGTCAAGCTACCCACCGTCCGAACCTGGGGCTTCGTCCTCGCCGCCCTGACCTCCGGGATCGCCGGCGTGCTGTTCGCCTCGTGGCAGGTCTCGCTGACCACCAACATCATCAAGACCGCCAACAGCTACGTGCTGCTCGCGGTGGCGGCGGCGGTCATCGGCGGCACCAGCCTCTTCGGCGGCCGGGGCAAGACCATCCACGGCGTACTGGGCGGCCTCATCATCGGTGCCATCTACAACGGCCTTTACCTGCTAGGCGTGGCGAGCCAGTGGATTGACGTCGTCGTCGCCGCGGTGCTGCTCGTGGCGGCGGCCATCGACGTCCTCTCCCGCCGAGGCGCGCCGCGCTAAGCGTGACCTCAGGCGCAGTAGCCTGCGGGAGGACCCCGGCTGGAGGCGAGACGCAGTGACCGGCGCCCACCGCCCGTCGTCCTGGGAGCTGGACGCGGCCCGGGACAGGACGATCCCGGACGTGGCCGGGCCGGGCCTGCGGGTGCTGTTCGCCGGGATCAACCCCGGGCTGTACTCCGCGGCCACCGGGTACCACTTCGCCCGGCCGGGCAACCGGTTCTGGCCCGCGCTGCACGCGTCGGGGTTCACGCCGCGCCGGTTCTGCCCGGCCGAACAGCAGCAGTTGCTGCCGCTTGGCCTGGGCATCACCAACGTGGTGGACCGGGCGACCGCCCGCGCCGACGAGCTGACCCCGGCCGAGATCCGGGCCGGTGGCCGGGTGCTGGCCGCCAAGGTCGCCCGGCTCGCCCCCAGGTGGCTGGCGGTCGTCGGCGTCACCGTGTACCGGACCGCGTTCGCCCGCCGTGACGCGCAGACCGGCCCGCAAGACGACCTGATGGGCGCCACCCGGCTCTGGGTCCTGCCCAACCCCAGCGGCCTGAACGCCCACTGGACCGCGGCCACCCTGGCCGCCGAGTTCGCCCGGCTCCGTGAGGCGGCCGCCGGGTAACCGTTACGGGAGGAGCACGACCTTGCCGACGGTATGGCGGGCCGCGACCTGCTCGTAGGCGGCCTTCGCCTCGGATAGCTGGTACGACCGAGCGACGTGAACGTCGAGTTCGTGCCCGGCGACCAGGCCGGCGATCCGGCTCATGCCCGCCCCGTCCGCGGCGACCAGGAAGTCGGCGTGGCGCACCCCGCGCCGGTCGGCGATCGCCGCGATGTCCGGGGTGATGTCGGGGAGGATGGAGATGAGGAAGCCGCCGGGCTCGACGGATTCGGCGGCGCGCCGCAGCATGTCCGTGGAGGTGCTGACCACCACGCCATGCACCGGTGCGGCCGCGGCCAGCACATCGCTTGTGGTCGTGTAGTCGATCGGCTCGGCTACGCCGTGTGCGGATGGGCGAGCAGGCCGGCGTCGACCGGGTTGACCCCGGCCGCCCGCACCCGGACGAGCACCTCGCCGGGACCCGGGCGCGGGCTGGGCACGTCGGTCACCGACAGGACGTCCGGCCCCCCATGCTCGCTGAATCGCAATGCGCGCATGCGCCTGAGAATAGGGGGAGTTCGCGCGCAATATAGTCGCGTTACGGCGTAGCAGGACTACTCGGGAGGCCCCGCCCGGAGCCAGGGCCGCCGCGCACGGCCGACCGCCCCGAAACCGCCCGCTCCTCGCCCGCCCCGGATCGGCTGCGGTGGGGGACGGCGGGCTGGGGTACTTGCGTTATGTTCGCGAATAAATCAACGAGCAGCGCGCGACCCGCTCGCTGTCCGGCGCCGGCCACGAGCCACGGGAGGCCCTTTCCATGACAACCACGCCGAACGCACAGTCCGTGGCGGACCCGGCCGCGCCGGGACCCGCCGCCCTCGTGGCCAAGCACTCAGAGCGGCTGAACGCGGCGCTGGCCGCGATCGCCGGGCGCCGCTACTGGTCGGCGTACCCCGAGTCGCCGAGCCCGCGGGTCTACGGGGAGGGGACCGCCGAGGCCGGGCGGGCCGCCTTCGACGCGCTGCTGGGCAAGCCGTTCCCGCTGGGCCAGCCGGGTGCGGACGGCTGGGTCGGTGACGAGGTCTCGCCGTACGGCCCCGCCCTCGGCGTCACCTACGAGCACCTGAGCGCCGACGCGCTGATCGGCGCGGCCAACGCCGCGCTGCCGGGCTGGCGGGCCGCGGGCCCGCAGGTGCGCGCCGCGGTGTGCCTGGAGATCATCGACCGGATCAACGCGCGCAGCTTCGAGATCGCCCACGCGGTCATGCACACCAGCGGGCAGGCGTTCGTGATGGCCTTCCAGGCGGGCGGCACGCACGCCCAGGACCGTGCGCTGGAGGCGGTCGCGTACGCCTACGGCGAGCAGACCCGGCACGCCGCCTCCGCGGTGTGGGAGAAGCCGCAGGGCAAGCGGCCGCCGTTGCGGATGGAGAAGACGTTCACCGCGGTGCCGCGGGGCATCGCCCTCGTCGTGGGCTGCACCACGTTCCCGACCTGGAACGCCTATCCCGGCCTGTTCGCGAGCCTCGCCACCGGCAACGCGGTCATCGTCAAGCCGCACCCGGGCGCCGTGCTGCCGCTCGCGATCACGGTCGCGGTGGCGCGCGAGGTGCTGGCCGAGAACGGTTTCGACCCGAACACCGTGCTGCTCGCCGCCGAGGCGCCCGGCGAGCGCCTCGCCGCGGTCCTCGCCGTGCGGCCCGAGATAAAGATCGTCGACTTCACCGGGTCCACGGCGTTCGGGGACTGGCTGGAGGAGCACGCCCGCCAGGCCCGGGTCTACACCGAGAAGGCCGGCGTGAACATGGTGCTGATCGAGTCCACCGACGACTACGCGGGGGTGCTCGCCAACCTGGCGTTCTCGCTGGTCCTCTACAGCGGCCAGATGTGCACGACCCCACAGGACCTGCTGGTGCCCGCCGCCGGGATCGATACCGACCAGGGCCACAAGAGCGCCGCGGACATCGCCGCCGACCTGGGCGGCGCCATCGACGCGCTGCTCGGCCCCGACGCCCAGGCGGTGGAGTTGCTCGGCGCGATCGTCAACGACGGGGTCCTCGGCCGGCTGGACGCCGCGGCGGCGCGGGCCGGCGACGCCGGGCAGGTAGCGGTGCCGAGCAGGGCGATCAGCCATCCCGCGTTCCCCGGTGCCCGGGTCCGGACCCCGCTGGTGATCAGCGCCGTGGCCGGGCCGGGCCCGGCCGGCGCCAACGGGGACGGCGACGCGGGCGAGATCGCCAGCGAGTGCTTCGGGCCGGTGTCCTACCTGGTGTCCACGCCGGACGCGGCCGCCGCGGTGGCGCTGTTCCGCGAGGTCGCCGGGGCGAAGGGGGCGCTGACCGCGGCCGTGTACAGCACCGACGAGGACTACCTGGCCGCGGTGCGCGACGCCGCCCTAGAGACGGGCGTGGCGCTGTCGGAGAACCTCACCGGGAGCGTGTACGTGAACCAGTCGGCGGCGTTCTCCGACTTCCACGCGACCGGGGCGAATCCCGCGGCGAACGCCAGTTACACCGACGGCGATTTCGTGGCCGGCCGGTTCCGCGTCGTCCAGTCCCGCCGCCACCTCCCCGCCGAATAGGGCCTAGCGGCCGCCCGCCGCCCCGTATCCTCTCATCCGTGCCAGACTTGGCCGGACTGGCCGCTGGAGAGCAGGAGGCGGGTACCGTGACCGAACCAGCCGATACTCGGATCACCATCGGCGATTGCTGGGACGCGATTGATACCGCCAGCGTCCAGCCAAATGGGGTTGGGCAGGGTTCGGCGTTCTTCACCTTGTCCGACGGGACTTACCTCAAGATGCCCGACCGGGCGTTCGTCGATGCCGGGGGGGCGTCCAACGAGACGCTGACGGCGCTCGCGTCGCTGGGAGTCCACCCCACCGCCAGCGGCAGGTACGTGGTGCCCAACGGCGTCGGCCCGGGGTTCGTAACCATGCGATGGGGCTGGGTGCGGTCAGCGCCCGCCACGAGCTGACCCAGCGGCGGGGCGCACACGGCGGCGAGCTGTGATCACACGGCCCGCGAGGGCAGAACGCGCAATCCCAGCGCCCGCCTTACCGAGGCAACTGGGCTCGCTAGGCGATCACAGCCGGGGCGGCGCACCGCGTTCGATGTGCGCCCAGCCCGCCGCGCTATCATGGGATATCATCGGAGGTGGGAGCTTGACGGATGTGCTGATTCGTGACGTACCCGACGATGTCATCGCGGCTCTGGACGCGCACGCGGAACGGCTGGGGCTATCCCGCAGCGAGTACGTGCGCCGCCGCCTGGCGCAGGACGCGGTGTCCGGCGCCCCCGTCAGCGTCCAGGATCTGGCGCGGTTCACCGAAGTCTTTGGAGATCTGGCCGACCCGGACGTGATGTCGCGGGCCTGGCGGTGACTACCTGGCTGATCGACAAGTCGGCGCTCGCCCGGCTCGCCGCGAGCCCGGATGCCGCTGAATGGGCCGACCGGATCGAACGCGGGCTGGTACGAATCACGACGGTCACCCGTCTCGAAGTCGGCTATTCGGCGCGATCCGGGACTGACCTGCGCGCCGGGTTCCGGCAGCCGCCCCTGTCATCGATGCCGGTTGAGTACCTGACCCCGGCGATCGAGGACCGGGCGGTTGAAGTCCTCACCCTGCTTGCCGATCGGGGCCAGCACCGCGCGCCCTCGGTGCCCGACCTGATCATCGCCGCGGCCGCGGAACTCGCCGGCCTTACGGTGCTGCATCTGGACAAGGACTTCGACGTGGTGGCGCAGATCACCGGGCAGCCTGTCGAGCGCTTGAAGACAAGCTGACGAACCTTAGCCGTACCGGCACGGCAACCACGCTACGGCGAGCCGGCCGCCCGCTAGACCGGAATACCAGCGCCTGGCGGGCCGCCCCGGCGAGAAAGGTTCGGCAAACGCCGCGACAGCCAAGATCCCAGCCTGGACACTGGTGAGCCATGACCAAGACCGGCCGGCCCGGACAGGGTGCCGCGGATCGCGGCCGGTTCTGAACCTCCCGACGATGTGAGCATGTGATGGACGAGCGAATGAGGGACGCGGCGTTTTCCGGGAACATCGGCGAGCCCTGGGGCCGGGCGGTCGCCGGGTATTACGGCGGTCCCGAGGCCTACAACGTCTGGGCAGAGGGGGAATGGAAGCGGTTCTCCCGCAACCGGAAGCTGCCCATCTGGGTGGCTGGCCTGGACGGGACGGGTGAGGGACACCAGGCGGTCGGCGCCCTGCGGGCCCTTCGCGTCCCGGCGAAGTCCTACACGGCCGTGGACATGGAGACCCGGATCGACCGGACCTACCTCGACAACTTCGGCGCCGTGCTCCAGGCGGCCGGCTACCGGGTCTGGGTCTACGGGTCGGCGTCGACCGTGTTCAACAACCCGGGCCTCAACGGCTACTGGGTCGCCGACTACGCGGGCATCGGCCCGTTCATGTACAACCACGCGGGTGTGCGGGCGACGCAGTACGCCAGCGGGGCCGACTACGACAGTTCCACTATCAAGGACTGGACGTACCACGCCGGCACATGGTGGCGGTGAGGCGCCGGGGACGGCTCAGGTAGCATCACGGCGTGCGGTCCGGCTCATGTGAAGGCACCGGCGCCGGCGGCCGGTTACCGGCCTTCGCGCTTCACCCGGCCGACGAACGCGGCCCAGGCGGCGGGTGTGAGGACGAGCCGCGCGCCGTCCGGGTCAGCGGAGTCGCGGACCGCCACGACCGCGGGCAGGTTCCGCGCGACCTCGACGCACTGGCCGCCGTTACTCGCGCTATAACTGCTCTTGCGCCAGGCGGCGCAGGACAGATCGGCGTCCGGAGGGGTCATCCCGCATCTCCCGTGCTGGGCTCAGGTCAGTTCGGCCGCCACCCGCGCGATCAGGTCGGCCGACTGGCCGGTGCCGAGCGCCTCGGCACACAGGTGGTCGAAAACCACTCTATAGCGCCGGACTTCGTCCTCATTTTCCAAAAACAGGCTGCCGGTGAGGTGTTCCAGGTAGACCACGGCCGGGTCGGCGGCGTCCGGGAACTCCAGCATCGTGAACGGGCTGACCGGGTGCACGTGCGCGGCGCTGGTGAACGGCAGCACCTGGAGCGTGACGTGGTCGGCGGCCTCGGCCAGCCGCCGGAGCTGGGCCCGCATCAGGGCCGGCCCGCCGACCCGGACCCGCAGCACGCTCTCGCTGAGCACCACCCACAGGTCGGGCGGGCTGTCCTGGGCGAGAATGGCCTGCCGCTGCATGCGCAGCGCGACCTGCCGGTCGATTTCCGCGTTGCTGCGCGCGTGCGGCGCGGCGCGCAGCACCGCGCGGGCGTAATCCTCGGTCTGCAACAGGCCAGGAATGACCAGCGGCTGGAAATCGCGCAGCCGGGCGGCCTCGGATTCAAGCCCGATATACGCCTCGAACCAGGTGGGCAGGGCCCGGCCATAGGTGTGCCACCAGCCCTTGCGGCGCGCCTCCCGGGCCAGCTGCACGAGCGAGTCGGCCTCGGCGCCGGTGACGCCGTAGACCTCGAGCAGCTCCCGGACGTCGCCGGGGCGGACGCTGATTCGCCCGGTCTCCATCCGGCTGATCCTGGTGCCCGAACATTCCAGGCGCTGCCCGACGTCCTCGCAGGTTAACTCCGCCTGCTCGCGCAGGCGGCGGAGTTCGATGCCAAGCCGCTTGCGCCGGACGGTAGGGCTCGGAGTCGCCATCGTTCCTCCGCTAGATCATCGGGCAGGGCCGGCCTGCGCCTGTCCAAAGAGGTCCCGTTCGCCGGTTATGCATCATACGCCTGAGTATCTTGCGCGTATACCTAGACTTCGTGCATGCTAGGGGGTGATACTGATTCGCATCATACGCAGCGAAAAGAATGGCGGGCCGCCATTTGGCATGGACCGGCGTGGCGTGGGCATGCACCGGTGACACGGGTATGGACTGGCTACCGTGACGGACTTGCTGCCTGTAACTGATAAGGCCAGCGTGACGGTAGTGGCTGATGTGATGAGGGGATGACGCAGGATAATGGCCGGGACCGACACCGTCTGTGATCCGGACGCCCCGGCGCAGCTGGCGAGCCCCGCCGCCAGCGCCGCCTGGTGGCCGGAGCACTCGATCCTGGAACTGGGCGCGCTGCCCAGCGCGGTGCCGTGCGTCCGGCTGCACACGACGCTCGTGCTGCGGGAGTGGCACCTGACCGGGCTGGCCGACGCCGCCGAACTGGTCGCCGCGGAACTGGCCACCAACGCGGTCCAGGCGTCCCGCGAGCCGCAGGCCCGGCCCGCCGCGCAGGAGCCGGCCGGCCTCCCCGTGGTGCGGCTGCACCTGGCCTCCGACCACCGGCAGGTACTGGTCGAGGTCGGCGACAGCGATCCGCGCCCGCCCGCCCCGGCCACGCCGGATCCAGAACGCGACGGCGGGCGCGGCCTTTTACTGGTCGAGGCGGTGAGCGCCCGGTGGGGCTGTTACTACCTCAACCCGGGTGTCTCCCATGCCGCGCCGGCCCCCGGCCAGGCGCTGACCGAGCCCGGTGCCAAGGTCGTCTGGGCCCTGATTACCCCTGACCCCCCACGGGGGCAGCGGCGCGCCCGCTAGCCGCAGCCGCCGTGGGAGTTGTAGAAACCCGGGCCGGCCAGGCCGGGGCCGGTGATCTTGGGACGGTTCTTGCGGCCGCCCGCCGGATAGGCGGTGTCCCACCACTGGCTGAAGAACTGGCCAAGCCGCGCGCGGCAGGCGCTGGTGGGCACCGGCAGCCACTGCTGGAAGATGGCCTCGAGCTCCGGCTCGGTGACGTGGGAACCACCGTAGGTGCGCTGGATCTGCTGCAACGCCTGGATGAAGTTGCCGTGGCCGAGGATCTGGCGCAACGCCACGTAGCTGGCGCCGGGCCGGCTGTAGGTGGCCGAACCAGAGAACAGGCCGACCGGTTCCGGGTTCGACGGCGCGGCCGTCCAGAACCCGTGCCGTTGCGCGTAGATCCCGTTGAAGGTCTTGACCAGGCTGGCCTGGAACGCGGCCTGGCCCGTGCGGGAGTGCGGCCCGCCGGCGCGGTCCTCGGCCAGCCGTGCGTGGTAGAGGAACTCGGCCAGCGTCGCCAGCCCCTCCTTGTAGAACGTCAGGTTGTAGCCGCCCTCGGTGACGTTGTCGCCCCACCACTGGTGCATGTTCTCGTGGTAGAGGGTGTCGGTGTCGATGCTCCCCCCGGCGAAGGTGATCATCGTCTGCATCTCTTCTTCGAAGCTGGCGGGCGGGGTGCCGATGACCACCCCGTCGGAGGTGAACGGGAACGCCCCGTTGAACTGGCTCTCGAACTCGGTGATGTTCTGCTGCATGTTCATGATCGCCAAGTTCTTCTTGCGCTTGGCGGCCGGGATCGTGGTGTCCTGCGCCTCGTAGTAGCGGGTGCCGTTGTCGGCCGTCCGCTCGGTCAGGTGGAACTTGCCGACGCTGTCCTCGACCAGGTAGCTGGCGATCGGGGCGCGCGAGTACCAGTCGTAGGTGACCGAGCCGCCGGGGAACTGTGCGCTGGCCGGGTTGTGCTTGACCGAGCGCAGTACGCCGTTGGCGGTCACCGCCCGGCCGGCGGTGACCGTGTCGGAGAAGTAATAGGTGGGCTTGGCGGTCGGGTAGTCGTTGAGCGGCATCCAGTCCTCGGACGCGACCGGCTCGGTGGTCACGAACCCGCCGTCCCGGGAGCGGAACCAGCCCTCGGTGGTGCCGTCGCCGTCGTTGTGCACGCCGGGCCTGCCGGTGTACCGGACCGTCACCGTGAACCGCGACCCGCTGCTGACGGGCGCCGACGGTGTGATCACGAGCTTGCTGGCCGGGCACTGGGTGCCGTCGAGCGAATCGGGCGGCACGCGGGTATTGGCCAGCTCGGGCGAGCAGGCCGGCGGCAGCGGGTTGTGCTGCGGGCCGCCGACCGGGTTGGTCTGCGAAGCCTCGTGCGCGGCCGGGTCGGGGTCGTTCTGCCCGTGCGGGTCGCCGGGGTAGGTCGGCTGGACAAAGGCGAACGCGGCGGGCTTGCCGTTCACGGTGACCGACTGGACGCTCATGTCCGGCCCGGCGCGCTTGTTGGCGGACTTCCGCTCGAAATCCAGGCTGAAGCTGGTCAGGCACTGGGTCGCCTGGTCGGTGAGGGTCACGCTGTTGCCCGGCAGGAACCGGTTGGTGACCGCGTCGTAGACCAGGTGCACGAGCGTGTGCAGGCTGGTGTAGCCGCCGTTGCCGGTGTCGGGGTACAGGCGCGACCCCACCGGGGCCAGTGTGTGCGCGCCCGCGGAGCAGTGCCCGGCGGCGCTCGCTGGAGCGGCGCCGGCCGGGGAGGCCAGCCCAAGCCCCGGCAGGACCAGCCCTGCGCTCGTTGCCGCGATCGTGAACCTCAGCCAGCGCCCGGACATCCCGGCCTCCTCGGTGTCGCGCCCGAAATGCTCCCCTCGTCCGTTCCTCATCCTCATCCTGGCGAGCCGGCTCGCGCCATCCCGCGGGCTCAGTCGTGTTCGAGTCGTTGCCCGCGGCGGGATCAGCCGCGCCCGGGCCCTTCCCAGCCCGCGGCGAGGCGGGCGGGGGCCTTGCGCCGCCAGGACTCCTCCAGCAGTTCCTCGACCCGGTCCTGGCCCGCGGCGGCCAGCCGGACCCGCAGCCCGCGCAGCCGCTTCCCCCACAACAGCGGCTCGAAGGCAGCCGGGTCCTCGGCCACGGCGGCGTGAACCTCGCCCTCCCCGACGAACACGTGCAGGTGCTCGCCGTCCGGCGGGACGGTGGCGAAGATCTTGCCGCGCACCCGGAACGACGCCATGTCGAAGTGCGGTTCCTCGGTCGTCTCCGGCAGCGACAGCGCGAACCGCCGGGCCCCCTCAAGATCATCCATCCGCCCAGGTTACCGAGCCGCCGCCAGGCCCGCGAAGCTTTCATGGCGGGCCGGTGCCGGGCACGGCGCTGACCTGGGCCGCCGCCCCGACAGCCGGGCCGCGGGTTGTCCGGCCAACGTGCCCCGGGCAGCGTGAAGAAGCCATCACCGGCACCGGGCGGGCCGTCACGCGCGAGCCGCCTGGGCCGGGCACAGCGCTCCCGCCGGGAGGCGGCCGATGTCCCACCGACTCGTGATCGGCCATGCCGGGTGTACTCAAGGCGGTGCCTGCGGTGCCGCTGGCCGGGGCGGCCGGGGCGCGGCTGTGAGAAGATGGCGGCACGAAGGACGCCGCGAAATCCCGCGGTGCTTCATGGCGGCCCGGGGACTCCGATGCCAGGTAAAGGTGAGCCTCATAGCAGCCGGATGCTGAAAGCGCCTGCTGCCATAGTTGCGTCGGTGGCCGTCCGAAGGGGTTTGCATGCCGGCTGGAAGCTGGTCACCGGCACGGGGCCGCCGACGGCCCCTGACGATAAACAGGTTCCGCTTGGCCAGGCTGTGGCCTGGGCGGCGCTGTTCGGGGGGGCCGTAACCACAGCGCGCATGATCGCCAGCAGGTATGTGTCCTCGTTGCTGCTGCCTAGTGCCCAGCGGCAGGGCCGGCCGGAACCGGGCCAGGTTGACAGCCCCGGCCAGCAGTTGCCTCAGCCGGAGGCACCGGGCTTGCCTTACCTGATGGTTGTTGCCGTGCTGGCGTGGCGGAGGCGGCCCTAGCTTGTGCCTCCTGGTTCGCGCTGCCAGGAACCGCGGGATCAGCCGCAGTCCCGCCATTTAAGGCGTTTTCTTCGGTCGCGGTGTGCTGTGAGATGATTGCGCGCAAAGGCGCCGCGGATAGCCGCGGTCATGGCAGCCGCCCGGGGGACTCCGATGGCAGAAAAGGGCGAAAATCGTTCGGTCCGGGCGCTGGAGCAAGCGGCCGGGATGCTCGCGGTGCTCGCGGCCTCGAAGGTGGTGCGGGTCGGCTGGAGGCGGGTCACCGGCGGGGAGCCGCCGGCGGCCCCTGACGACCAGCAGGTTCCGCTGGGCCGGGCTGTCGCCTGGACGCTGCTACTCGGGGCGGCTATTACCACAGCGCGCATGATCGCCATGAGGTACGCGTCCAACCTGTTGCCACGCCGCCAGCGGGAGGCATGGGCAGCGGGCCAGGCAAACAGCCCGGACACTCCTGCTACCTCAGACTGAGGCCCCAAGCGGCGAGACCGGATGGGTGCCGGGCCGGCCCCGGCGGCCGGGCGGTTTCACCATTCGACCAGCATCCAGATCTCCGGCCGGGGCGGCCCGCCGGCGTCCAGCGCAGCGAACCGGCGGGCCGCCTCCTTCAGGTGGCCGAGCGCCTCGTCCTGCTGCCCGCTGGCGTGCAGCAGGTCGGCCAGGTTGGTGTGCAACGCGGCCACCCGGTGCTGGTCGCCGAGCTCACTGCCCAGGGTGAGCGCCTCCTGCGCGCAGTCCAGCGCCTCGGCGGTACGGCCGGTGTCGGCCAGCAGCCGGGCCAGGTTGTTCAGCGCGGCCGCCGCGGCGCCTGGGTCGTTCAGCCCGCGCGCCTGGGCCAGGCTGCCGCGCAGGTGCTCTTCGGCCGCCGCGTGGTCGCCCTCCCGCGCCGCGAGCATCCCCAGCACGTTGCGGGCTTGTGCGATGGCCGCCGGGTCGGCGGCCTGCGTGGCGGCGGCCAGCGCCGCCTGGCCGCGGCGGGCCGCCTCCTCGTGGGCGCCGCGCCGGTAGGCGACCACGGCGCGGTCCGCGTCGACCAGGGCCAGGCCGCCGAGGTCGCCGGCCGCGAGCAGGTCCGCGGCGGCCGCCAGGTGCGTGTCGGCGAGGTCCCAGTCGCCGAGCCGGTGGTGCACCTCGGCGAGCTTGTGCTCGATCACGGCCGAGGTGGCGTCGTCGGTGTCGCTGCCCGCGGCGGCGGTCTCGTACTCGGCGAGCGCCTCCCGGTAGCGGCCAAGGACGGTGAGCACGTCGCCCACCGCGATGCAGCCCGCCACCTGGGGGTAGCCAAGCGCCAGGGCCTGGCGCAGGCAGGCGTGCGCCTCGGCGTGCGCGTACAGCTCGCGCGCCCGGGCCGCGGCCCGCCACCACCACCCGGCCGCCTCGGCGTCCCGGCCCGCCCGTTGCAGGTGCCCGGCGATGACCGCCGCCCGCACCGACCGGGGATCCCGCTCGTACCTGGCGCCGAGCGCGTCGGCCGCCCGCCCGTGCAGCAGCCGCCGCCGGGCCAGGCTGGCCGACTCGTAGGCGACCCGGCGCAGCGCCTCGTAGGGGAAGTCGTAGCTGGGCGCGCCCCGGCCGCCTGCGGGCGGGATCTCGATAAGCAGGAACCGGGCCACCGCTTCGTCGAGCGCCTCGACGGTCTCGGCCTCGCCGCGCCCGCTCACCGCCCGCAGCAGGTCCGCGTCACAGCCGCTGCCCAGCACGGCGGCGGTGGACAGCATCTGCGCGGCGGGCTCGCCGGCCGCGCGCAGCCTGCGGCTGAGCAGCCCGCGCACGGACTCCGGGGGGGACCAGCCCTCCACCTCGGACTGCGCTGCGGAGTTCGCGCCGCCCGCGGAGCGCAGCGCCTCGGCGTACTCCCGGACCAGCATCGGCAGCCCGCGCGTCTCCGCGAGCATCCGGGGCACGTCGGGCTGCGGCAGGCCGGCGGCGCGCAGCAGCTCGGCGACCTCGTCGGCGCGCAACGGCCGGGGCGTCACGCTCCGGCCCTGCCCGGACTCGGTGGCCTCGGCGAGCGCGGACTGTAGCCCGCGCAGCCGCTCCGCCTGTTCCGGGCGCCAGCTCAGGATCAGCAGCACCGGCCACCCGGCGAGGCGGCGCACCAGGTAGGCGAGCAGGTCGAGGGAGGGCCGGTCGGCCCAGTGCACGTCCTCGACCACCACGATCCCGGCCTGGGCCGCGCCACCCGCGGCGAGCTGGAACGTCGTCCTGATCGCGGCGTAAAGGCGGGCCAGGTCCATCGGGCTGGACAGCGGCGCCGCCTGCTCGGGCGCCTGTTCGGCGAGCTCGGGGGCCAGCCTGCCCGCCATGGCCGCCACGTGGGCGGGCAGCCGGGCCGCCAGGCCGGGGCTGGCCGACCCGGCCGCGCGCAGCAGGTCCGCGGCCAGCGCGAACGGCAGGCCGCTCTCGCCATCGTGGCACCGGCCGTGCATGACCGTGGCCCCGCCCTCCTCGGCACCGGCCCGGAACGCCTCGATCAGCGCGGTTTTGCCGCAGCCTGGCTCGCCGACCACGGCGACCACCTGCCCGCCGGACCTCGCCGTCACCTCCGCCCAGGCCGCGGCGAGCACGCCGAGTTCCTCGGCGCGGCCGGCCATCGGCCACGCGATGCCGGTGGCCCGCCGGTCCGCCCCGGCGGGCGCGGCCCGCACCCGCTCTGCTTGTCCCGCCCCCGCGCTTCGCGCCCGCCCCCGCTCTGGCGCCGGCTCCAGGCGGCCCGCGCGCACGTCGTCGTAGAGCCGCGTGGTCTCCGGCAGCGGCCGCACGGCAAGCTCGCGGTCGAGCACCCGGACGAGTTCGCGGTACTGGCGGACGGCGGCGGCGCGCTGCCCGGACCAGGCCAGAACGCGGATCAGCGCCTGGTGGGCCGGTTCGTGCAGCGGGTCGAGGGCCAGCCACCGGCGGGCGTGGTCGAGTGCCCGGGCGGGCTCGCCGGCGCCGACGCAACCGGCGACCAGCCGTTCGAGCGCACCGGCCAGCACCTGGCGCAGCCCATCAGCCGCCGACGCCTGCCAGTCCTCGAACTCCGGGCAGTCGCGCAACGAGAACCCGGCGAGGAAGTCGTCCCGGTAGAGCCGCGCCGCGCGCTCCAGGGAGGCCAGGTCCGGCCGGACGGCCAGCGCCTCGAAGTCGGTCACGTCCACCCGCATCCGGTCCGGCCGGAGCGCCACCATGGTGCGGGTGATCGTGAGGCCCTCAGCCATGGCGGCCGCCGTGACCGAGAGCGTCCGGCGCAGCGACCCCCGGGCGCGGGCGGTGTCGGATTCCGGCCAGAGCAGGGCGGCGAGCCGGTCCCGGCTCTGTTCACGCCCCGTGATCGCGAGGACGGCCAGCAGCGCGACGGCCTTCTTGGTGTCGAAACCGACGACGACGGCGTCCCGCTCCACGATCGGTGGCCCCAGGAACGCCAGGCTCAGCTCCGCCACCGGGCCCCCCCTTGGTGATTCGCACCCTCACCGTAACGCAAAGCCGTGAAAGCCGGCCCGGCAGAGGCAGTTTCCGTAACGATCCCGTAGCGGCAACTCCGTAGGGTGGTCACTACATGGAGCTATCAGGGCGGAGGGGGCCGGAATGCTTCAGCGGCTGGGCAAGGCCCGGTCTGCCGGGGGGGACACCGGCGGCACGGAAGCCAGGGCAAGCGAACTGGACGGCAGGGGGGACCCGTCCGGCGGTGGGCCGGAGGGGGCCCGGGTAGGCGTGGTAGCCGACGGCGGCCCGGTCACCGTCGCCGCCGCGGCTGGGGGGGACGGGGCCCACACGGCCGGCCCGCCCGCGGGCGGCCGGGCCGGGCAAGGAGCTGGCGGCCAGCCCGCCGAGGCCGGCGCCCCCGGCGCTGATGGCGGGCAGCCCGCCAAGGCCGGCGCCGTTGCCGGGCTGCCCGACGACTTCAGCCTCCCGCCGCAGGACCCGCTGCGCGCATTCCTGCTCAGCCAGGCCGGAGCGGTCGACATCTCCCGGCTCGACCTGGCGTCGCCGGCTCTCGCCGCGCTCAAGGCGGCCGGGATCGCGCTGGTCGTCCCGCTCGTGTCGTCCGGTGAGCTGATCGGGTTGCTGAACCTCGGCCCGCGGCTGTCCGAGCGCGGCTACTCGGGCGACGACCGCCGGCTGCTCAGCGCGCTGGCCGGTTACGCCGCGCCCGCGATGCGGGTCGGCCAGCTTGTCCGCCAGCAGCAGGCCGAGGCCCGCGACCGGGAGCGGATCGAGCAGGAGCTCAAGGTCGCGCAGCTCATCCAGCAGCAGTTCCTGCCGAAGACCGTGCCGGACCTGCCGAGCTGGCACGTCGCCGCGTTCTACCGCCCGGCCCGCACGGTCGGCGGCGACTTCTACGACTTCATCCCGCTCCCCGACGGCCGGCTCATGGTGGTCATCGGCGATGTGACCGACAAGGGCGTGCCCGCGGCGCTGGTGATGGCCAGCACGCACGCCCTGCTGCGCGGGGCGGGACCCCGGCTGATCTCGCCGGGCGAGGTCCTCGCCTACGTCAACGACCTGCTGTGCGCGGACATCCCGGCGCACATGTTCGTCACCTGCCTGGCGCTCGTCCTGGACCCGGCGACCGGCCGGCTGGAGTTCGCCAACGCCGGTCACGACGTCCCGTACGTGCACACCCAGGGCGGCGTGAAGGAACTGCGGGCCAGGGGCATGCCGCTCGGGCTGATGCCCGGGATGGCCTACGAGGAGAAGACCTTCCAGATGCGGCCCGGCGACTCGGTCCTGCTGCACAGCGACGGCCTGGCCGAGGCGCACAACGCCGGCCGGGAGATGTTCGGGTTCCCGCGGGTAGCCGCGCTCGTCGGCGCGAGCACGGCCGGTGAGGGGCTGATCGACGACTGCCTCGGCGCCCTCGCGGCGTTCAGCGGCCCTGACCACGAGCAAGAGGACGACATCACCCTGGTGATGATCGAGCGCAGGCACTCTGCCATCTACGCGGAAGGCCAGTTATGACATCGATGGCCAGTCCCAGCTACCACAGGCTCACCTCGTTCACCGTGCGCAGCGAGCCCGGTAACGAGCGCATCGCCCTGGCACAGGTCGCCGAGGCCGTGGCGGGCCAGGGCCTGTCCGAGAGCAGGCTGGACCGGCTCAAGACGGCGGTCGCCGAGGCGGCGATGAACGCCATCGAGCATGGCAACAGGAACCAGGCTGAGATTCCCGTGGACGTCGAGGTGGTGGCCGCCGACGGCGAAATCGTGGTGACGATCACCGACCAGGGCGGCGCTCCCGAGCAGGCCGGCCCGGCAGGGGGTGGAAGGGCGGCGGCGGAGCCGTTGCCCGGGGCGGGAAGAGAAACAGAGGAACCCGATCTCGCCCGCAAGCTCGTGGGCGAGCAGGCCCCGCGCGGCTGGGGACTGTTCCTGATCCGTCACATGGTGGACGCCATGGACGTGACGACCGAGGGAACGCGGCACACGGTCACGCTGATCATGCGGACGGGTGCCGACAGAGAAGGAGGTGCACGTGAAGACCACGTGTGAGGCCGACGTCCGGATTCTTCCCGGCGGTGCCGTCATCACGCTGTCCGGGGAAATCGACGGCCACGCGGCGGACGCCCTGACTGAGGGCTACGAGCGTGCCGTGGCCGACGGTGACCCCGCGACCGTGGTGCTCGACTTCGCGGCCGTGCAGTACATCAACTCGACCGGCATCGCGCTGATCGTCAGCGTGCTGGCGCGGGCCCGCGCGCACGGCCGCAAGGTGGTCGCCAGCGGGCTGTCCGACCACTACCGGGAGATCTTCGACATCACCAGGCTCTCGGACTTCATCGAGCTGTTCCCCAGCCTCGACGGAGCGGTGAGCCAGCTAACGGAAGCAGCCGGCTGAACGCCGGGTCAGGGCATAAGGGAGGGGACCAGATGGGCGAGCAAGCAGTGAGCATGGACGTCCGGCAAGCGGGCGGCTCGGTGGCGGTCGTGGACATCAAGGGCGATGTCACCACGGCGTGCGAACCGGTGCTGATGTCAGCGTATGAGGAGGCGAGCAGCGCGGGCGCGGCCCTGGTGCTGCTCAACTTCGCCGGCCTTGAGTACATGAACAGTGGCGGCATCGGGATGCTCGTGACCTTGCTGGTCCGGGCGGGCCGGCAGCGCCAGCAACTGGCGGCGTGCGGCCTGTCCGAGCACTACCGGGAGATCTTCGAACTCACCCGGCTCGACGAGGCCATCGCGATCTACGCCGACGAGGCGTCCGCCCTGGCCAACGCGGTGAGGTGAGGGTTGTCATGAGCGAGCAGGCAGTGCCAGAGAGCGTGCCACCGGCCGACCAGATCGGGCTGGCCGCACGGGAGGCCCAGGCGGCGGTGCAACCGCGCGACGCGGGTAGCTGGGCGGCCAAGGTCGACCGGCTCGAGGTGGAGCAACGGGACGGGGTGCGCGGCACCAACGTGGCCGGCCGCCGTCTCACCGGGCCGGTGCAGGGCTTTGGCAAGATGTGGGAGAAGAGCTACAGCCTGAACGCGGGCGACGTGGTCACCCCCCAGGACGCGATCGCGACCTGGAAGGCGCACTTCCCCGAGTTCTGGCCCAAGGGCAACCGGTTCGCCGGCGCGCTGGCGGGGATCAGCCCCGGCGACGTTGCGCTGCTCGACCTGGCCATCGGCGGCGGCGTGAAGCTGTCCACGGGAGTGTTCGTGCTCTACGCGGACGAGGAGTCGTTCACGCTGATGACCCCGCAGGGCCACATGTTCGCGGGCTGGATCACGTTCTCCGCGGAGCGCTCCAGCGAGGCGACGATGATCCGGGCGCACGTGCTGATGCGGGCCAACGACCCGCTGTACGAGGTCGGCATGACCTTCGGCGGGCACGCCAAGGAGGACCGCTTCTGGGCGGAGACGCTGACCGCGCTGGGCACCCGGCTCGGCGTCCCGGACCCCCAGGTCGAAACCCGCAGCACGTGCGTGGACAACCGAAGGCAGTGGAAGCACGCGAACAACGTGTGGCACAACTCAATGGTCCGCAGCATGTTCCAGCGCCGGCGCAAGGCCCCGGATCCGGGGCCGGGGTAAAAACACAGACTGGCTGCCAGGGAAGCTGATGCCTGAGGCCGATACCACCCGGGGCCAGCGTTGACACGGCCGGGGCCTGCCCTGATCGTCAGGCTGGCCCCGTACCCCGGCCGGCTTTTCCGGAGGAAGGCCGGCGCGGATCGGGCTGGCCTTCGAACCCAGGCTAACCACGACGGGGAATACCTATGTCCGCAGACGCGGTAATCGTTGGCAGTGGGCCCAATGGGCTGGCTGCGGGGGTGACGCTTGCCGCGGCGGGGCTGCGGGTGCACGTGATCGAGGGGGCGGCCACCCCCGGCGGCGGGTGCCGGACCGAGGAGCTCACGCTCCCCGGGTTCCGGCACGACGTCTGCTCGGCCGCCCACCCACTGGCGCTTGCGTCGCCGTTCTTCCGGCGGTTCGGCCCCGCCGCGCGCGGGGTCAGGTTCGCGCACCCCGAGGTGGTGTACGCGCACCCACTGGACGGGGGCCGGGCCGGTGTGGTCACCCGGTCGGTCGCCGAAACCGCCGCGCTGCTCGGCCCGGACGCGGCCGCGTACCGGCGGCTGATGCAGCCGCTCGCCGACGGGGGGACCGCGCTCGCCGACGCGGTTCTGTCCTCGATGCGCCGGCCGCCCCCGTACTCCGGCGCGCTGGCGAGCTACGCCCGGCTGGGCCTGGGCTCCGCGGCCGGGCTGGTCCGCAGGTTCCGGACCGAGGAGGCCCGTGGCCTGTTCGCCGGGGTCGCCGCGCACACGATGCTGCCGCTGGACGCCTCCCCCACGGCGGGCGTGGCCCTGCTGCTCGGCTCGCTGGCGCACGCGGTCGGCTGGCCGGTGGTCGAGGGCGGCAGCGCCCGGCTCACCGACGCCATGACCGAGGCCATCGTCGCGGCCGGCGGCCAGGTGGAGACCGGCACCTGGGTGCGGTCGCTGGCCGACCTGCCGCCCGCGGCCGCGACCTTGCTTGATGTGTCGCCGCGTGCCCTCATCAGCCTCGCCGGCGACACGCTGCCGGCCGACTACCGCGACGCCCTGGCCAGGTTCCGTTACGGCGCCGGCGTATGCAAGGTCGACTACGCGCTGTCCGGCCCGGTCCCCTGGCGCAACGACGCGGCCAGGAAGGCGGGGACGCTGCACCTCGGTGGCGGTTTCGAGGAGATAGCCGCGGGCGAGGCCGAGGTGGCCCGGGGCCGGCACCCGGACTCGCCGTACGTGCTCGTGGTCCAGGCCGGTGTAGCCGACCAGAGCCGTGCCCCCCGGGGCCAGCACACGCTGTGGACCTACTGCCACGTCCCGGCCGGGTCGACGGTGGACATGACCGCGCGGATCGAGGCGCAGCTCGAACGGTTCGCACCCGGGTTCAAAGATCTGGTGCTGGCCCGCAGCGTCCGGACCGCGGCCGACGAGGAGGCGTCGAACCCGAACTACGTGGGCGGCGACATCGCCTGTGGCGCGCAGACCGTGCGCCAGGTGCTGGCCCGCCCGGTCCCGCGGTGGAACCCGTACCGGACCCCGCTGCGCGGCGTCTACCTGTGCTCGTCGGCCACCCCGCCCGGCCCCGCCGTGCACGGCCGCTGCGGCGAACTGGCCGCGCTCACCGCGCTCCGCGACGTGTTCGGCGTCCGCAAGCCGCCAGACCTGGACGTGTTGCGGCCCAGCCCGGCCACCGGGAGCCGGAGTTCGCGGTGACGGGCGAGACCGGGGCGCGCCGCTTCCCGCTGGCCAGGCCGGGCACCGCCGGCCTGCTCGCCGGTCTGCTGCTCGCCCTGGCGGTCGCTGCCGTGCCGCTATCACGGCTGGCCCACCAGAGCATCAACTCCAGCGGTGGCTCGGTGCCGGTCTGGATCGCGGCCGTCTACGGCGCGGTGGGCCTGGTCGTGGCGTGGCGCAAGCCGGGCAACCCGCTCGGCTGGGTCTTCCTTGCCGTGGCGGGCTTCGGCATGCTCAGCGAGGACGCCAGCTTCTACATGGTGGCGGACTACCGGCTGCACCATGGTGACCTCCCCCTCGGCTGGGTCGCGGTGCTCACCCAGCCCGGCTGGGCCCCCATGATCGCGCTCCTGGGGGTGGCCCTCCTGCTCTTCCCGGACGGCCGGCTCCCGTCGCGGCGCTGGCGGTGGGTGCTGTGGACCTTCCTCGGCATAGCGGCGCTGTGGATCGGCGGCACGGTGGTGGCCTCCCTCGGCGCCATCGCCGGGCACGGGGTCCGGGTGGACTCCGGCGGGAACCTGCTGGCCCTGAGCGGCACTACCATCGGGTCGGACGCCTGGTTCGGCGTGGTCCAAGACGTGTTCTTTCCCGTGCTCGCCCTGTGCTGGCTGGCGTCGGTCGCAGGCCAGGCGGTCAGCTACCGGCGCTCCTCGGGCGAGCGCCGCCAGCAGTTGAAGTGGCTGCTGACCGGCGCCGTGGCCGCCGTGGCCTTCCTGCCGCTCAGCGCGGCACTGGGCGGCAGCACCGGGCCGCTCGCACTGGCGCGCGGCGTCGTATCCGTCGCGGGCCTGCTCGCGCTGCCGGTCTGCATGGGCGTCGCCATCTTCAAGTACCGGTTGTTCGACATCGACCGGATCATCTCCCGCACCCTGGCCTACGCGATCGTGACCGGGCTGCTGGTGGGCGTCTACGCGGGGGTGGTGCTGGTGGCCACCCGGGTGCTGGGGTTCACCGGCCCGGTCACGGTGGCCGCCGCTACCCTGGCGGCGGCCGCCCTGTTCGCCCCCGTGCGCCGCAGCGTCCAGCGGATCGTGGACCGCCGGTTCAACCGCGCCCGCTACGACGCCGACCGCACCGTGGCGGCCTTCACCGCCCGGCTCCAGGACGACGTCGACCTCGACACCGTCCGCACCGACCTGCTCGCCGCCGTGCACCAGGCACTTGAACCCGCCCACGCCTCGGTCTGGCTCACCGGGGGCGCGCCATGACCACGGCGCGCCGGACGGCACGCCGGCTCACCTCGCCGGGCACGGCGGCCGCGCTGGCCACCCTGACGTTGCTGTGCCTGACCGCTTTCGTGCCGCTGGCGATCGCCGCGCGGGAGCTGTCGTTCAGCCAGTTCTGGTCGAACGTCCTGATCGTCCTGCCACTGGCCGCGGTCGGCTTGGTGGTCGCCCGCCGTCAGCCGCGGAACCCGATTGGCTGGCTCTTCCTGGTCCTGACTGCGCTGAACGCCGTCGGCCTCGACGCCGGGGCCTACGCGGTGCTGGCCTACCGCCTGGGCCACCACCTGCCGCTCGCGCCGGTCGCCTCGCTGCTCGCGCTCTACTGGGCGCCACTGCTCGTGATCTTCCCCGCAACGATCATGCTCTTCCCCGATGGCCGGTTGCCGTCGCCCCGCTGGCGGTGGGTGATGGGGACCTATATCGCGGTGGCCGCATGCTGGCCGGTGAGCGTTTACGCCGTCGCCATCGGTGCCATCGCCAACCATGACATCCGCACCATGTCCGGCGGAGACCTGCGGGCGGTGGACGTTCCGGCCGGCAGTTCCGCCTGGCTCGGCACGGTCGAAGGCGTCGTGCTACCCGCGATCGCGCTGTTCTGGCTCGTGTTCGTCGCCCGCCAGGTCGCCAGCTGGCGGTCGGCCGACGGTGAGCGGCGCCAGCAGCTCAAGTGGCTGATGAGCGGAGCCGCGGTGACGATAGCCGCCACGGCGATCATCGTGGTCGGCAGCCTCGACACCCACCCGTCGACACTGGTCCGCACGATCGGCACGGTCGCTACCCTCGGCATCGCGGCGCTGCCGGTTTGCATGGGGGTCGCGATCCTGCGGTACCGGCTGTATGAGATCGACCGGCTCATCAGCCGCACCCTGGCCTACGCGATCGTGACCGGGCTGCTGGTCGGCGTCTACGCCGGGCTGGTGCTGCTGGCCACCCGGGTGCTGGGGTTCACCGGCCCGGTCACGGTGGCCGCCTCGACGCTGGTCGCCGCCGCCCTGTTCGCCCCGCTGCGCAGCCGGGTCCAGCGGATCGTGGACCGCCGGTTCAACCGGGCCCGCTACGACGCCGGACGCACCGTCGCCGCCTTCACCGCCCGCCTCCAGGACGACGTCGACCTCGACACCGTCCGCACCGACCTGCTCACCGCCGTGCACCAGGCGCTCGAACCCGCGCACGCCTCGGTCTGGCTCGCCGGAGCCCAGCGATGATCGCGGCCAGCACCGCGGGCCGCTCGCGCCTGGCGCCATCAGCGGCCTGGGTGTGGTTCCTCGGCGCCTTGGCGGTGTTGTCCCTGGCGGCGATGATCCCGCTGTCCTTCCTGGCCAACCAGGTCTTCAACGGCGCGGTGCCGCTGGTGATCGGTGTCCCCTGTGCGGGGGTCGGCGTGCTCGTCGCCCGGCGCCAGCCACGGAACCCGATCGGCTGGCTCTTCCTGGTGATCGCCATCTGCCTGTTCCTCGGCACTGATGGTGGGGACTACGCCTACCTCGGCTACCGCCTCGGGCATCACCTTCCCCTTGGCGTCGTGGCAGTGCTGCTCGACCAGATATGGGGGCCCGGCCTCCAACTGCTGTTCGTGGTGATCCTGCTCTTCCCGGATGGCCGGCTGCCCTCCCGGTTCTGGCGGTGGGCCCTGCGGGCGTATTGCATCCTGTACGCCGCGCTGCTGGCCACGGAGGCCGCTGCGACGGCCGGTGCCCTGATCGGGCACCCGGTCCGGGTCGATTCCTCGGGTGGGCTGTCCGCCGTCGACAACCCCGCCGGCTGGTTCAAGGCCATCCAGGGCCCGATGACCATCGCGCTCGTCCTGCTCTCGGTGAGCTTCATCGGCCGCCAGGCGCTGAGCTGGCGGCGATCGTCAGGCGAACGCCGGCAGCAGCTGAAGTGGCTGGCCAGCGGCGCAGCCGTCAGCCTCCTCAGCGTGATCGTCGCAACCTCTGGGGCAGGCGCCCTGGCGGCGCCCCTGGGATGGGTAACCGGTCTCGCCTGGTTCGGCATCGCCGCACTGCCCGTATCCATCGGTGTGGCGATTCTGAGGTACCGGCTGTACGAGATCGACCGCATCATCAGCCGCACCCTGGCCTACACGATCATCACCGGGCTGCTGGTTGGCGTCTACGCCGGGCTGGTGCTGCTGGCCACGCACGTGCTGGGGTTCAAGGGCCCGGTCGCGGTGGCCGCCTCCACCCTGGCCGCCGTGGCGCTGTTCACCCCGGTGCGGCTGCGGGTGCAGCGGATCGTGGACCGGCGGTTCAACCGGGCCCGCTACGACGCCGACCGAACGGTCGCCGCGTTCAGCACCCGGCTCAAGGACGCCACGGACATCGACGCGGTCCGCAGCGAGCTCCTTACCGTCGTGCGAACCTCGCTGGAGCCCGCACACTTGTCGATGTGGCTCGCCGGGAGCGACCGGTGACCCCGCCGACGGGGGACCCCCGCTTCCGCCTCACGCCCCGGGCGATCACGGCAGGGCTGGCCGGCCTGATCGTGGTCCTCGTGGGCCTGCTCATCGCGATGGCTCCGCTGACCTCCCAGCAGACGCCCCTCTGGGCAGGCGTTGGCCTGCTGGTGGTGATCCTGGTGACCGCGACGGCCGGGCTGGTGGTGGCAGGGCACCAGCCCCGCAACCCGATCGGCTGGCTACTGGCTGGCGAGGCGGCGTTCATGCTGCTGAGCATCGACGCGGGAGCCTACGCCAGCCTCGTGTACGAGTTCGGCCACCGGAGCCTGGGGGTACTGGCCCCGGAGATGCTGGTGCTCGATCAGCTCTTCAGCTACTGCCTGATCGGGTTTCCGCTGGTGATCCTCCTCTTCCCCGATGGCAGGCTGCCCTCGCCGCGGTGGCGCTGGGTGCTCTGGGCTTACCTGGCCGCCGCCCTCGCGGCTCCGCTGGCCACTGGTGTGGCCACGGTGAGCCTCGTCGCCGGGCACCACGTCCACCTCGACCCCAACGGGAACCTGGCCGGCCTCGGCCGCGGGAGCACGGCCTGGCTGAACCCGCTGCAGGCACCGTTCTTCATCGCGGTGGGGGCGTTCTGGCTGGCCGCCATCGGCCGCCAGGTGCTGAGCTGGCGCGGCTCCACCGGCGAGCGGCGCCAGCAGCTCAAGTGGCTGGCCAGCGGCGCCGCCGTGTGCGGGGTCTTCGGCATCTGGGCCATCGCCACCAACTCGGCGATCTGGGAGGTGCTGATCCTCGGGTTCGCGGCACTGCCGCTGGGCATCGGGATCGGCATCATGAAGTACCGGCTGTACGACATCGACCGGATCATCAGCCGGACCCTGTCCTACGCGATCATCACCGGGCTGCTGGTCGGCGTCTACGCCGGGCTGGTGCTGCTGGCCACGCACGTGCTGGGATTCACCGGCTCGGTCGGCGTGGCCGCCTCAACCCTGGCCGCCGCGGCCCTGTTCGCCCCGCTCCGCGGCCGGGTCCAGCGGATCGTGAACCGCCGGTTCAACCGCGCCCGCTACGACGCCGACCAGACCATCGCCGCGTTCGCGGCCCGCCTCCAGGGCGCCGTCGACCTGGAGGCCGTCCGGGCCGACCTGACCGGGGTGGTCGGCTCGGCCCTGGAACCGGCGCACGTGTCGCTGTGGATCGCCGGGGGCAACCCGTGACGGCGCCGGCCGAGGCCGGCGCGGTCCGCCCGCGCTCGGCAAGGGCGTGGGCCTGGGCGCTCGGCGGCCTGGCCGCGCTCTGCACGGTGGCCACGATTCCGCTGTCGATCCTGGCCCGCGAGAACGTCGACGGGTCCATCGCGCTGGTGATCGGCATCCCCGCCGCCGCCGTAGGAATCGTGGTCGCCCGGCGCCTGCCCCGCAACCCGCTCGGCTGGCTCCTGCTCGCCATCGGCACGTGCCTCATCGTGGCCAACGACGGCTCGGACTACGCGCTGCTGGCCTACCGGCTCGGCTATCATCTCCCGCTCGGCCTGCTGGCGCTCGGCCTGAACCAGCTCTGGACGCCGGCTATCGAACTCCTGGGGCTGGTGATCCTGCTCTTCCCCGACGGCAGGCTCGCCTCGCGGTTCTGGGTGGGGGCCCTGTGGGCGTACTGCACGATCTTCGTTTTCGAGGTCGTGGCGCTGGCCGTGGCGACCGGGCAAGCGCTCGCCGGGGGCCCCGTCCACGTGGACTCCACCGGCGGGCTGGCCGCCACCGACACGCCGAGCGGCTGGTACGCGGCGGCCTTCCACATCGGCGGCCTGATGCTTCTGGCGTTCATGCTGAGCTTCATCGGCCGCCAGGTGCTGAGCTGGCGGCGCTCCTCCGGTGAGCGGCGCCAGCAGCTCAAGTGGCTGGCCAGCGGCGCCGCCATCACCGTCGCCTGCCTGATCGTGGGCGTCGCGGCCCAGGCGGCGCCATCGGCGCTGGTGCGGTCGGTGGGCGGCGCCGCCTGGTTCGGGTTCGCGGCGCTGCCGGTGAGCATCGGGGTGGGGATCCTCAAGTACCGGCTGTACGAGATCGACCGGATCATCAGCCGGACGCTGGCCTACGCGATCATCACCGCGCTGCTGGTGGGCGTCTACGCCGGCTTGGTGCTGCTGGCCACCCACGTGCTGGGGGTGACCGGCCCGGTGGCGGTGGCCGCCTGCACGCTGATCGCGGCCGCGCTGTTCGCCCCGCTGCGGCAACGGGTGCAGCGGGCGGTGGACCGGAAGTTCAACCGGGCCAGGTACGACGCGGACCGGACGGTGGCCGCGTTCGCCGCCAGCCTGAAAGGCTCCGTCGACCTGGACACGGTCCGCGACGACCTGGCCGCCGCCGTGCAGGCCGCGCTCGAGCCCGCGCACGTGTCGGTGTGGCTCGCCCGGCCGGCCCGCTGACGGCCGCGGCTCCGGCCGCTCCCGCGCGCCGCCGGGGGTGGCTACCCGGCCGCCGATAAGGGCCACGCGGGCGGGCCGGGCCGCCGTAATAGCCAAGCGGGCAGTCGGGGCGCTCCCGTAGGGTGGAACCCATGTCAGCACCAAATGCCAGGACGGTCATTACAGCCCGCGGTCACGGCACGGCCGGCCGCGACGCCGGGCCTGGCGCGGCGGGCGGCGGGCGGCCGCCGGTACTGCTGGCCACCCTGGGGGCGGCCTGCATCTCCACGTCGCCGGTGCTGATCAAGCTGGCCAACACGGGCGTGGCGAACGCCGCGTTCTACCGCTGCGCGTTCGCCCTGCCGGTGCTCATCGCCCTCGCGGTGCTGGAGCAGCGCCGCCGCGGCGGGCGGCCCGTGGCCTCCCGGGCCGGAGCGGTGCTCGCCGGCCTGTTCCTGGCCATCGACCTGGTGCTGTGGAACCACGCCATCGCCGCTGTCGGCGCCGGTATCTCCACCGTGCTCGGCAACCTCCAGGTGCTGGTCGTCACGATCGCGGCCTGGGCGCTGTTCCATGAACGGCCCGGGCGCAGGTTCCTGCTCGCGCTGCCGGTGGTGCTGGCGGGCGTCGTGCTGGTATCGGGCCTGGTCGGCGCGAGGCAGCCCGGCATGCACCCGGTGGCGGGCATCGAGTACGGGATCGGCATGTCCGTCACGTACGCGCTTTTCCTGCTCATCCTGCGGCAGTCCACGTCCGGCACGCAGCATGTGGCGGGCCCGCTCGCCGAGGCGACGGCGGGCGCCGCGGTCGGCGCGCTGCTGCTCGGCCTGGCGTTCGGCGGGTTCTCCGTGCACGTACCGCTGCCGTCGCTCGGCTGGCTGCTGCTGCTCGCGATGATCAGCCAGACCGCCGGCTGGCTGCTGATCACCTCGTCGCTGCCGCGGCTGCCCGCCACGATCTCCTCGCTGCTGCTGCTCCTTCAGCCGGCCGCCTCGATCGTGCTGGCCGCGATCGTGCTGAGCGAGCGGCCCACCCCGGTGCAGCTTGGCGGCGCCGTGCTGGTCTGCGGTGGGGTCCTCGCCGTCACCTGGAAGGCGGCATCACCGCCCGCGCGTGCCACGGCGGATTTCAATACCAAACGCAGCGAGGCGGTACTCGAATCACCGCCGCCGGCCCGGTTCGCCCCGCACCAGGAGCCGGTAGGGCGCGTCCCGTAGATCTTTGCCGTCGCGAGCGGCGGTCCCAGGGGGATCGGATCGCAAGGCGGAGGAGGAGCCCATAGTGGTTCTATGGGCGACGACGACAACGCAGCGAGACACCCCCCGGGCGCCGCGCAGCGGGCAGGGGGTTTGCGGGGCGCGCCCTAGAGGGCAAGCCAGTCGGTGACGACCGGCGCACCGTCGTCCGTGCGCCACCGCAGGCTCAGCGGCCCCGGCGGCAGCGGCCCGGACCGGAACCGGCCCAGTTCGTCCGCGTCGACCGTGACCGTCTCGCCAGGCCGGCGGAGGTCGACCTGGCCGCGCCGCGGCGGGACGATCTGGCCCATGACCGTGCGGTCCGGCCCGGTGGCCGTCACCTCGACGTCGATGGTGAGCCCGCCGGCCGCGAACGACACCAGCCGCCGGTCCGGCGACCCGCGGACGAGCGCGGCCTCGTCGGCGTCGAGCAACGAGTCGAACACCAGCTCGGCGAGCTCGGCGTCGATGTCGCGCCACGTGAAGGCCCCGGCCGCGGCGCGCAGCAGTTCGGGCGGGACCGGGTCCACCCGGGCCGCGAGCCGCCTGAGCTCTTCCTCGAGCTCGTCGTCGTCACGTTCGTCGCGCATGTCCGCCCCTCCCTGGCCGGCGAGCGCATGGTAGCTGCACTGCCCCGCGGCCGCCCCCGGTGCCCTGTTCCAGCGTCATGATGCCGGGTAGGCCGCGGCGCCCGGCAGGCGACACGCGATTCAGCGAGGTGCTGCCAGCCCTCTCGTCGTTATGAGGGCGCGAAGCTGTCTGAGATACCACCAGCCACCAACTCTTCGCGGAGCGTTCGCAGGCAGCGGGCCCTGGTCGGGCCGATGCTGCCGAGCGGCAGGTTGAGCGCGGCCGCGACCTCCGCGTAGCTGGGCGGCGGCGACGCCATCAGGACCCTGAGCAACTCCCGGCAGCGGGCAGGCAGCCGGCTCACCGCGCGCCACAGGGCCACCGCCCGGTCCGCGTCCTCCTTTTCCTGTTCGGCCCGCAGGATGGCTTCTTCGGTGGGGTTGTCCAGGCCGGGCGGGCCCTCGAGCTGGTCGACGTTGCCGGTCGGGACCGTCCGGCCTGCCGAGCGCATGCTTTGCAGGCATTCGCGCCGGGCCGCGGTCGCCAGCCAGGCACCCACCCGGTCGGGCTGCTCGATGCGGCGGATGTGCTCGGCCAGGCGGAGCCAGGTGGTCTGGAACACGTCGGCCGCGTCGGCGTTGCTCAGGCGGAAGGCGCGGATGACCGACCAGACCAGCCCGCTGAACCCTTCGACCAGCCCCTCCCATGCGGCCGCGTCGCCGCCGGCCGCGTCCGTGACCAGCCGGCCGACGTCACCCCGTTCCACGCTTCGCCTTCCGTCCCCAGCCGTCCCCGCCGCTGGTCACCCGTGGCACCCGCAGGCGGCCCCGCACCCGCACGATTGGCGGCGGCCATCGGACTGCCCACAGCCGCAGGACGGCCCGCAGCCGCTGCCGCCGTTGTCGCACGGCCACAGCACGGGCCCTACCCCGGGCAGCCGCTGCGCACGCGCCTGGGCCAGCAGCGCGCCGGCCGCCTGCCTGCCGTCCTCGCCGGTCCGCGAGATCCTCGCGGCGATGAGCCCGGCCACCAGCGGCGCCGCGAACGACGTCCCGCTCCACCGCGCCATTCCGTGGAAGTGGCGGACCTGGCCAATATGGGGCGGTTCCCGGCAGATGTACCCACCGTGCGCATAGGCGTTGACCAGCCCTTCACCCGGTGCGTACACATCGACCCACGGTCCGTAATCGCTGAAATAGGCGCGGGCCCGCCCGTTGGCGGCAATCGCACCAACCCCGACCACCTGGGGGAAAGCGGCGGGCCAGAATGGCCGGCGGGTGGAGTTGTTCCCGGCCGAGGCGACCAATACCACGCCCTTGTAGTGCTGGTAGGTGTCCCAGAATGCGACGAAACTCAGCAACGGCAGGTCCTTGCGGGTCGTCCCGCCCGCGGACAGGTTGATGACGTCCGGGCCCAGGCCGAGCGCCTGGCCGAGCCGCTTGACGAGTTCGTGCTCGGACAGCGCGCCGGCCCTGTCGAAGTCCCTGGAGACCCGGACCTTCGCCGCCGGAGCCATGCACCGCGCGACGCCGGCCACGAACGTGCCGTGCCCGGTGTACTGCGGGATCGGCGACGCGGAAACCCCCTGCGGCGGGTCCTGCTGCCCGGTCACGCCGGCCAGCCACGAGTGATCGCCGGCGTCCTCCAGCAGCCCGGTGTCGGTCACGTAGATGAACACGCCGTTGCCGCCGCCGTCGCACTCGCCGGGGTCGGGCAGCGCCTCCGGCGCCACCTCCTCGGGCTCGGTCGCCGGGCAGGCGAAGACCGGGGTGACCGACAGGATGTGGTTCGGCGTCGCAACCCCGGCCCCGAACCTCGCATCGATCGCGTCCAGGGCATCGAGGGCCTCGGGAAAGTCCGAGCCGGCCAGCGAGTAGAGGCTCACCCCAGGCAGGACTCCCTCGACCCCGGGAACGGCCCCCGGGGTGGTAGCGGGCCGCTCGGCGGCCCTGGCCACCTGCCGCTCATGCAGGAACGCGGCCACGTCGCGCAGATAGGCGTCGCGGACCAGGATCACGCCCTCCTGATAGAGGAAGTCCAGGGTCCCATCGGGACGAGTCGCCATCTTGACGAGGATGCCTTCCTCCCGGAAGGCAGCCACAATGAGATCGACCTGAATGTCCATCTTTGCGGGCTCGTGTTCGTGCGCCGCCTCAGCAGAATCCATCGCTACCTTCGAAGCTCGCATGTGGTCGCCATTGCCCCCCGGCCGACCAGCCGGATGCCGGCGGACCGGTGGCCCGGAGCATCCGGCAACAGAGCGGTCATGCGCCCTATTACCAGGCACTCTTTGCCGTCCCATTATGGTGGTGGCCCACCCCGATAGCCAGGCTTAACATCAATAACATGGGTGGCGTCCGTGCCGTCGGAGCTCCTGGGCGGGGTGGCGGGGTGAGAGCCAGCACAGCGCGGGGAGGCGGGGTGAGAGCTAGCACTGCAGCCGGGGGCGTACTGGATCTGCTGCGGCTGGTCGGCGCCCGCCCCGGCGAGGCGCTCACGAAGGCGCGCGTGGTGCTGGCCGCGGGCCCCGCGCCCTACGAGGCCTCCGTCGCGCACCAGGCCGCCGGCATGGCGCTCCGGGAGCTCGGGGACACCGCCGCCGCCATCGGTGAGCTGCGTGTCGCGGCGCGCCTCGCGCGGGTAGCCCGCGACGGCGACCGGGAGGCCAATGTCCTGGCGACCCTGGGCGTCGCGCTGGTCTACCACGGCCACAGCCGGCGCGGCCTGGCGGCGCTTGGCTCCTCGCTGGCGCTGGTCACCGGGCCCGCCGCGGCCCGGGTCCTGCTGCGCCGCGGCATCGCGCTGTGGGTGCTCGGCCGGCACCGGGAGGCACTGGACGACCTCGGCCGCGCGGTCCGCATCCTGCGCCCGGCCGGCGACACCATCTGGGAGGCGCGGGCGCTGACCACGCGGGCGCTTGTCCATCTCGCCAGCGGCTCCGCGCACCGCGCGGAGCTCGACCTGGGCCGGGCCGACCATTTGTTGGCAACAACCAGCCAGGACCTGGAGGTCGCCTACACCTGGCACAATCGCGGGCTCGTCGCGTTCCGGTCCGGCGACCTGCCCGCGGCGCTGGCCTGCCTGGACGAGGCCGGCCGCCGCTATCAGCCGCTGGCCATGCCCATGCCGGACCTGGTCGCCGACCGCTGCGCGGTGCTGCTGGCCGCCGGGCTGCCGGCCGACGCGTTCGCGGAGACCGAAGCCGCGGTCCAGGCTCTCCCGCGCACCAGGGCGTGGGCCACGAAACGCGCCGAGCTGCTGCTCGGTGCGGCCAGGGCCGCGCTCGCCGCGGGTGAGCCCGAGCTGGCCGCCGCCCGGGCCGGGGCCGCCCGGCGCATGTTCACCGCGCAGGGGCGCGGCTGGTGGCAGGCACACGCGGGGCTGCTGCTGCTGCAGGCCCGCTGCGCGGCGCACCCGCCGACGGCCCGGCTGCTCGGCGACGCGGTACAGGCCGCGGCCGACCTGGACGCGGCCGCCTCCGGCGACGCGGTGCAGGCACGGCTGCTGGCCGGCTCGCCCGGGACCTGGGCCGGCCCGGCGAAGCGGACCGGCACCTCGCCGCCGCCGCGCTGGTCCGGCGCCGCCGGGCGCCCGCGCTGGCCCGCGCCCAGGGGTGGCTCGCTGAGGCGCTGCGCGCCGACGTAGCCGATGACCGGCGGCGGCTGCTTGCGGCCTGCCGGCGCGGCCTCGACATCCTCGATGAGCATCAGCTCAGCCTCGGCGCTGCCGAGCTACGGGCCCAGGCCACCGCGCACGGCGCCGAACTGGCCGCGCTGGCGCAGCGGGCCGCCCTGGCATCGGGCCGGGCCAGGCTGTTGCTGACCTGGAGCGAACGGTGGCGGGCCACGGCGCACGCGGTGCCGTCGGCCCGGCCGGCCGAGGACGGTGCGCTCCAGGCCGACCTGACGGCGCTGCGCGATGTCACCGGCCGGCTGGAGCGCGCCAGGTCGCAGGGCGACCCGGTGCAAGGCCTCCAGCGCGAGCAACTGCGCCTGGAAGCCGCCGTCCGGGCCCGTGTGCTGACCTCGCGCCGCGAGCAGCAGGACCGGGGCGACGGGTGGCGGTTCGCTGTCGCGCCGCTGCTCGGCCGGCTCGGCGACGCGAGCCTGGTGCAGATCGTCGCCATAGACGGTGACCTGCACATCCTGGTGTGCGGGGCGGGCCGGGTCCGGCACTGGGTAGCCGGCCGCGCCGACGACGCGGCCCGCGAGGTCGAGTTCGCCCGGTTCGGCCTGCGCAGGCTCGCCTACGGCCGCGCGGCCAGCCGCCCCGGCGGGCTGGCCGCGGTCGAGGCCAGCGGCCGGGCACTGGAGCAGATCCTGCTCGGCCCGGCCCGCGGCCACCTCGGCGACGGCCCGGTCATCGTCGTCCCGCCCGGCCGGCTCCACGCCGTGCCCTGGGCGCTGCTGCCCTGCCTGCGCGACCGGGTGGTCAGCGTGGCCCCGTCGGCCCGGGCCTGGTTGCATGCCTGCAGCACGGCCCCGCCGGATCGTGGGGACCCGGTATTCGTGACCGGGCCGGGCCTCGGCACCGGCGGCGAGGCGGCCAAGCTGGCGGCCGACTACGACCGCGCCGTGGTGCTCGGCTCCGGGACCGCGACCGTGCAAGCGGTGCTCGGCGCCATGGACGGCGCGAGCCTGGCCCACGTCGCGGCGCACGGGACGTTCCGCGCGGACAGCCCGCAGTTCTCGTCGTTGCGCATGGACGACGGCCCGCTCACCGTGCACGACCTGGAGCGGCTGCGCCGTGCGCCGTACCGGGTGATCCTGTCGAGCTGCGACTCCGGCGTGCTCGCCCCGGCCGGCGCCGACGAGCTGCTCGGCCTGGCGCACACCCTCGCCCCGCTGGGCACGGCCGGGATCGTGGCGAGCGTGGTCCCGGTCAACGACCAGGCCACGGCCACGCTGATGCGCTCTCTGCACGGGCACCTGCGCCGCGGCGCGACGCTCGCCGAGGCGCTTCGCGCCGCCCGCGACGGCGTGGCCACCGACCCGGTCCTGGCCGCCACCGCCTGGTCCTTCATCGCCCTAGGCCCCGCCTGACCCGCCGCGCCGGTCCCTTCACGAGCAGCCCGTGACTCAGCCGCCCGCCAACGACACCAACCCCGTCGTCCAGGACTCGTCCGCTGCTGCCTGGGCAACAAGCCCGCCACGACGCCTCAGGAACCAGCCTGACAATGCGGCGGACCGTACCTGCTACATCGGCGCCAGCTCGAAGATCTCCACCGCGTACTTCCCGTCACTGTTGGACAGGAACGGGAGGCCGTCGGTGAGCGCCTTCGCCGCAGCGAGATCGTCGGCCTCGACGATCGTGTAGCCGATCAGGTCGCCGGCTGTTCCTTCTGTGCCGTCATCGCGAACGGACGCGCTGGACCCGAACGGGCTGCCGGCGTCGACGAGCGCCGCGCCGGCCTTTTCCATCCAGGCGCCAAACGCGGCCATCCGCTCGGCACCCTGCGCCGGCGTGCGGTCGGACATCGGAGTCGCCGGGCCACGGTAGAGGTAGATGAACTTCGCCATGTCGATCGTCCTTTCGGGAACCGGGGTGCCCATGCACGCCTTCATCGCTGTGGGCGGATCTGCCGTAGTGACGAACAGCCCTACCCGGCGCAGACAGCCGCGGACAACATTTCTTCCGCCGAGGATTTCTCCGGCCGGAGTTATCCGCCGGAGCCGAAGCCGGCTTCCAGGCTCGGGCGCGCGTGTTTTCGGTGGCCAGCGGGGGCCGGGGTGGCATCACCCCGGCCCCGCGCCTGGTCAGTTCTGCGCTGCGTAGAAGATGACCTGCTCGGTCTTGATCTTGTTGTTCTCGTCCAGGAGGTAGAGCCGGGCACCGGGGAGCGCGGCCTTCCCCGCGCCGAAATCCGCCTCGACGGTCAGCATGAGCAGAGCGTTGCGCTCGTCACCGATGCTGGCGAGGATGCGCAGGCTGCCGGGCACGACGGCCTGCGCGAACTGGATCAGGCCGATCATGTAGTCGTCGGCGCCGGTCAGGTCGGTGGCCGGCGGCATCGGCTGCGTCGTCGTGGCGGTGACCCTGACGCCGGGCGCGAGACCGTTTCGTGCTGTGTCGAAGTCGTGGTTGCTCCATGCTTCGACGTGTGCGCGGGCGACGGCGACGGCCGGTGATTCGTGCTGAGCAGACATCTGGATTCTCCTTTACGGGCGAGCAGAACTCCGGTACCGCTGATCTAGACGGCGGCCAGCGGGGAAAATTGGGCGGCCGGCGGGCGCCCAGTTCCGCTCGCGCGGTCGTCTGTATTGGCCTGGCGTGGAGGCCGAGGATGCGGCGACGCTGGACGTGGCCGACTTCGCGCCGAACCCGGCTGCTCCGGGACTCGGCGGCCAGGGAGAATCCGCGCATCGTGCCTTGCTGTCGACTGGCCTGGTCACCTGCCGCCTGGCGACCGATCCCAGCAGTGGCGCCAGTAACCAGCGCGGTCTGCCGGCTCATATCCATGGCCGGACGGCCCGGCCGTCCCCCGTCCGGGCGGCGACCTCGGCGTTCCGGAGTCTGGCGACGGCGCTGCCCCGCACCAGCGGCTCCCCATTGACCATGCCGGCGCATCCGAGGACGGCGGTGCCACCGCGGATGGTGGTGGTGACTCGGATCGTCCGCCGCGACTGGTGCGCCAGCGCCGCAGGGGACGCCTTGACGACACACAGCGTGATGGCCCTGCTAGCGGTGCGAGCCGCACCTGTTCGAACCTGATCAGCGGTCATATGGGTAGCCTGGCAACGACCTATCGCTCGTATCTATCCCCACAACTCGGGATGGACTTGGAGGCCGGGCATCGATGCCCATCGCGCAGACGCGGGCGGAAGCCACCCGACGGATCCAACTGGCGTGCGGGGCCGCGCCTGGCCCCGAAGCGCTGCTCCGCGACGTCGCAGGGATCATCGGCACCGTGGTGGCCAACGACTGGCGGGACTGGCAGCTCTACGATCCTTTGGCGATGGTCCCCGTATCCGGAGCCTCCACCGAGCCGGTGCCGTGGGAGTCCCGCCTGGCCCACTGCGAGATCGAGCAGTTCGGCCGCGACGCCAACCCGTTCCGCGTGCTTGCCCGCCAGCCGGTTCCCGTCGCCACCTTGCACCATGCGACAAACGGCCTGCTCGCCACCAGCCGCCGCTACCGTGAACTGCTCGCCCCCGCCGGCATCCGGCATGAGCTGCGGGCCACCTTCGTCCACCGAGGCGCATGCTGGGGAACCGTGACCCTCTACCGGGCCGGCGGCGATGATTTCTCCAACCCCGAACAGCGATGGATCGCCCGGGCCTGCAGCGTGGCCGCAGCCTTCCTCGCCCGTTGTGCCGCTCAGCAAGCCGCGCCCTCCGCCGCAGCCCCGGGCCCCGGGGTCATCACCCTCAGCGATGGCTGCCCTCCGGTGGCACTGACGCAACCTGGTCAAGGATGGCTCGACCTGTTGAGTGGGGGCGCGGCTGGGCAGGACCGGGCGCGGGCAATCCTCACGGGCGCGGCCATCAGTGCCCGGGCCCAAGACCCCGCCCGTCCCGTCACCGTGCACATCACCACCCCGGCGGGATGGACCGCCGTACACGCCGCAGCGACGGACCCTGGCACACCTGCCACGCTAGTAGTGCAGCTGGCCAGGCCCAGCGAGCTGAAGCCACTCCTCTCCCGCGCCTACGGGCTCACCCGTGCAGAGGAGACCGTTGCCACACTCGCCATGCGGGGCATGACGTCAAAGGAAACCGCCCGGCAGCTACAGATCACCAACGACACCGTCCACGACCACCTCAAGGCGATCTACCGCAAGACCGGCGCGCAAGGTCGCGGGCACCTCCAGCACCAGCTGGCCCTTGATGTCTGGGAGGTCAGCTCTGACCGCCCGAATGGCTGATATCCGTACTCCGTGAGCCCTGGGTGCGAGCTACTGCCGCCCCCGCCGCCGATCTGGCCGCCTGCCCCCACCGAGATAGCCACGAACAGCAGCCCGATCAGCAAGGTTGGCCGTCTGCGGAGCCAGCTCGGGCGTGCTCGTTCGCAATGTTGATGATTCCGATAGGAATACTCTAGAATCGGCGTTGCAGTCCTGGCATCAGCCGGGGACCCGTCGCGCTGGCGGCGGCACGGTACCAGCCGGAGGTCGTAAAGCATGAAAAGCCGTCGACAGCTGCACTTCAACGCCTTCCTGATGAGCTCGGGACATCACGAGGCGGCATGGCGGCTGCCGGACAGTGACCCGTTCGCCAACTTCGATCTGGCGCACTGGCACAACCTGGCGCGGATCGCCGAGCGCGGCACCTTCGACTCGGTGTTCCTGGCCGACGGGCCGGTCCTGTGGGGCAACGCCAAGTACCGCCCGGCGGGCGCGCTGGAACCGACCGTGCTGCTCACCGCGCTGGCCGCGAACACCAGCCACATCGGGCTCATCGCCACCGCGTCGACCACCTACAACGAGCCGTACAACCTGGCCCGCCGGTTCGCCTCGCTGGACCACGTGAGCGGCGGGCGGGCCGGGTGGAACATCGTCACCACGGCCGATCCGCTGTCCGCGCAGAACTTCGGCCTCGACGACCGGCCCAGCCACCGGGACCGTTACGACCGCGCCGCCGAGTTCGTCGACATCTCGCTGGGGCTGTGGGACAGCTGGGAGGACGGCGCCGAGCTGGGCGACAAGGCGGCCGGCCGGTACGCCGACGTCGATCGGATCCACCCGATCAACTACGAGGGCAGCTACTTCCGGGTGCGCGGGCCGCTGAACGTGCCCCGCAGCCCGCAGGGCAGGCCGCTCCTGGTGCAGGCGGGCTCGTCGCAGGACGGCAGGGACTTCGCGGCGCGCTACGCCGAGGCGGTGTTCACCGCGCAGCAGACGCTCGCCGACGCCCAGGAGTTCTACGCCGACCTGAAGGAGCGCGCCCGCAGGTACGGCCGCGACCCGGAGATGATCAAGATCTTGCCCGGGATCGTCCCGGTGATCGGCTCGACCGAGGCGGAGGCGCGTGCGCTCGATGACGAACTGGAGCAGCTCATCATCCCGGAGCATGGCCTGACGCAGCTCGCCAACGTGCTCGAGGTGCCGCCCGAGAGCCTGGACCTGGACCGGCCGCTGCCGCCCGAGGTCTACGCCAGGCCCGCCAAGGTGGAGGGCGCGCAAAGCCGCTACCAGCTCATCGCCGACCTCGCCCGCCGGGACAACCTCACCGTCCGGCAACTGATCGCCCGGCTGGGCGGCGGGCGCGGGCACCGGACGTTCGCCGGCACGCCGGAGCAGGTCGCCGACACGATCGGTGAGTGGTTCTCCTCGGGCGCGGCCGACGGGTTCAACGTCATGCCGGCCGCGATGCCCTCCGGGCTGGCGGCCTTCGCCGACCACGTGATCCCGATCTTCCGCGAGCGGGGGCTGTTCCGCACCGAGTACACCGGCCAGACGCTGCGCGATCACTACGGCATCCCGCGCCCGGAGAGCCAGTTCGCGGGGGCCCGTGGGCGGGCGCCCGAGCCGTTCGTCGCCTGACGGCCCGGGCGCCCGGGCACTCGGTCAGGCCTGATGCAGTTCTGCGAAGGAGTACGGCGGCCACGGGCCGGTCAGGTCGGCGCGCAACCCCTCGTGCACCCGCCCTAGTGCCCGGGCGAGCGCCGTGAACTCCCCGGCGCGGTCGCTGTTGAGCAGGTAGGCGGCGTTGAGCACCAGCCACTGCTCCGGGCCGTCATAACGCGGATCCGCGGCGGGCTCCCGCCGCGCGGCGACCGCTATGCCACTGAGCGCGCGGTCGATCACCTCGGCGCAAGCTGCCACGTCGTTCCGGTCCGGTGCCGCCTTCGCCGGGCTACCGCCCGGCAGCGACGGCCCGTCCGCACCCATGAACGGCTCCGCATCCGGGCCGGGGACGGCGTCCTGCGGGGCGGTCACCGCGTCCGCCGCACCGTCCGGGGCTTGCCCCGCCGGGCCCAGGTAGACCTTGACGCCCCACTCCTCCGTCCCGCGAAGCGACTCCAGCGTGACCGTGAACTCGGCGCTGCCCCCCGCAAGCAGGCCCCGGACGGTCGGGTCGTCGGGATAGACGGTAGCCAGCCGCAGCGGCAGCACCGGGCTCTCCGCCGCGACGCAGGCGATCACCTGATGATGCGCGCGCCCCAGCCGCTCGATGCTCGCCAGATCGGACAGCAGGCTGGCGCGGGCCTCGTCGCCGAACACCCGGGCGTCCACCGAGCCGACGACGGCGCTGAGTCCCGCATCGGTCACCGCGCGTACGGGCTCCCCGGCCACGCCGGTGAGGCCGGTCAGCTGCCCGGGCTTGAGATCATCGGTGATGGCGTAGACCCAGACGACGCGCCCGTCCGGTGCGCGCTCGCTTGCCTGGCGATGGCCGAGCGGCCGGCTGCAGCCGGCTGCCGCTGGCCGTCACCGATTGGGGCATCTCACTCTCCTTCGTGGCAGACGCTGTTACCCCGCTCCGGCACTCCATGACTACTACCTAGCTCAGCGAAACTTACGCACCTTTCGTCACTCGGGCGGCCGGAATTACAAGATTGAATTACAAGATTCCCCTAGGACCTGGGGTTGACGCCCTCGCCGCGCCCGGAGTACTTTGCCGGCGCGCTAGTTAGGATACTTTCCTTACTAATTGAGAGGAGCCGGCGGAACCGGCGACGGAGGCGGCGGCAGCTAGCCGATCGCCGGGGAGGGCAGTAGCCGCGGCGGCCGCCCGGAGCTTGTGGGAGCCCGGGCGGCCGTCGCTCCCGTGCGGTACCAGAGCGTTATGCACCGCCCCGCGCCCGGGCGCGGGGCGCCGTCGCCGCCGGAGTTCGTAGGGTATGGTCGCACTCGACCCGAGCGGCATGCCGCCGCCCGCATAACCCCACCGAATCCGGAGCGACCAGCGTGACTGGCGGTTCAGCGGGACCCGAGGAGGTCGCGGGCGCGTTGGGTTTCGACCCGACCAGGCCGAACGCGGCGCGAGTCTATGACTACCTGCTCGGCGGGAAGGACCACTTCGCCGCCGACCGGGAGGCGGCGGACCAGCTTGTCCGCGCGCTGCCCGACGCGGCCCAGGTCGCCAAAGCCAACCGGGCGTTCCTGGCCGCCGCGGTCCGGTACGTGGCCAGCCGCGGCATTGCCCAGTACGTGGACATCGGCGCGGGCCTGCCGACGTCGCCGAACGTGCACGAGTGCGCGCGGGCGGCCGTCCCCGGTGCCCGGGTGGCGTACGTCGACAACGACCCGGTCGTGGTGAGCCACGCCCGCGCGCTGCTGGCCACCGACGGTCTTGTCCGGGTGATCAGCGCGGACGTGCGGGACTACAAGGCGATTCTCTCCGCCCCGGAGCTTGACGGGTTCATCGACTTCGACAAGCCGGTGTGCGTTCTGTTCGTCAGCATGCTGCACTTCCTGCCCATCAGCGACGCGGACGCCGCCGTCGCCGCGTTCCGGGAGCGGATGGCGCCGGGAAGCTACCTGGTGATCTCGGTCGGGGCGGACAGCGACCGCAGCCATCCGGTGCGGGATCAGGTCCGGGCCGCCTACGGCTCGGGCACCGTGCTGACCGGCCGCTCGCCGGCCCAGGTCGCCGCCCTCTTCGGCGACTTCGACACGGAGCCACCCGGCATCGTGCCGGTTACCGAGTGGCCGCTCAGCATACCGGGCGCCCCGCAGCAACTACGGCAGGTGCCGGCGACGCCGGCGACTGCCGGAATGCTGGCCGGTATCGGCCGCAAGCGCGGTTAGCGCAGGCTGACCCAGACGGACTTCTCCTGGGTGAGGGCGTCCATGACGGCGAAGCCCGTCTCCCGGCCGTGATCGCTCATCTTGTAACCGCCGTAGGGCGAGGCTGAGTGGACGTCAGGTTGATCGGGCACGGCCACGAAGATCGGCGGCGGGCCGCCCGGCCGGTCCCGCGTAACGCGCGGGCTCCTGGCGGGACTGAAAGGGGGTACGCCCCATCAACCTGCCAAGGAGAACGCATGCTAATCCGCACTCGCTCTGGCCATGCCCGGGCGAAGGTGCTCGCCAGCGCGATGTTCGCCGCCACGGGGCTGGCGACCCTGGCGACGGCGGCGCTCGCCGCACCGGCCAGCGCCGCCACGGTTCACGGAAGGTTTCCCGGCCGGGCCAGCCACACCGTGTTCGTGCAGACCGATAACACGGCCGGCAACCAAGTGGTCGCCTATCACCGGTCGCATTCGGGCGCGCTCACCCTGGCCGGTACCTACGACACCGGCGGCAACGGAGGCCAGCTGACCGGGTCGGTCGTCAGTGGCGCGGTGAAGCTCCCGAGCATGATCGATGTGAGTTTGCCGTCCTGCTGAGTGCGGTCCGGCGTGCCGACGGCAGCCGTCCGGCGGCCGGCCGCCGGGAGAGATCGGGGTCTTGCCACTAGTACGTTGGCTGATATATTGGTCAGCGTACTAGCCAGCGTACTAGGGGGCGCGATGACAGCTCGCGAACGGGACGCCAGCGGCCAGGACGTGCTGCGCCGGGCCGGCGACGCGTCGGTCCTGATTCTGACGAGCCTGGCCGACGGCGCCAAGCACGGTTACGCGCTGATCCAGGACATCAACGGGTTCGCGGGGGTGCAACTGGGGCCAGGGACGCTCTACGGCGCGCTCGACCGGCTGGAACGCATGGGGCTGATCGAGGCGCTGCCCGCCGAGGACCGTCGCCAGCCCTACCGCATCACGGCGGCGGGGGTGGTGGCGCTGCGCGCCCACCTCGACTCGATCGAGCGGGTCACCAGCGTCGGGCGGCTGCGGCTTGGACTGGGAGGAATCTGATGCGGGGCTCGCGGTCCATGCGCCTGGTGGAGTCCGCGCTGCGCTGTTATCCCCGGAAGTGGCGCAGCCGTCACGGCGCCGAGGCGGCCGAGATCGCCACGTTGCTCATCAGGGACGGGACACCCGCGTGGTCGGTCGCGTGGAGCTACCTCATGGGCGCGGGCCGGGCGCGACTGGTGATCGGGCCGCGGCGGCGCGTCGGTGCGGCGGTGGGCGCGCTGCTGCTGGCGGCAGGCTCCCTCGGTGTCCCGCTGGCGCTGCTGTCCTCGTCGGCACCGGCCAACGCGGCGAGCGTGACCCACTCGCGCCCCGCCCAATCCCGCACGGCCCATCCGCGGCCAGCCGACCCGCGGCCAGCCGACCCGCGGCACGGCGGGCGCACGGCCCGCCGGTCCAGTGGAGGCGCGGAACAGTGGACCGATAGGCCGTGACCACTGACGTCGGCGGCGCCCCCGATGACCTGGGCGGGCCTGAAGGGCGCGCGGCGGGCGGACCGATCGCCGCGCGTAAGGCGCCGCCGTCGCGGCGCCGCGTCCTCGCCGGATGGGCCGTCAGTCTGGCGCTGGCGCTGCTGCTGGCGTTCGGCATCCGGGCGTTCGCGTTCCAGGCCTTCTCGATCCCCACCACCTCCATGGTGCCGACGCTCGATGTCCATGACCGGATCCTGGTGCTGAAGGCGTTCTTCAACTGGCATCAGTTGCGCGAGGGCGACATCGTCGTGTTCACCCATCCGCCGCGCGACCACTGTCCCGGCCCGGCCGACTCCGACCTTGTCAAGCGCGTGATCGGGCTGCCGGGCCAGACCATCTACTCGGCGGACGGCATCCTCTACGTCGACGGCAGGCGGCTCCGCGAGCCGTACCTGCCGCCGTACGACCCGCTCGGGCCGCCGATACCCGGCGCCAGCAGGCAACATCCCTTTCACGTCCCGCCCGGAGAGTTCTACATGATGGGTGACAACCGGGCGATCTCTTGCGACAGCCGCTTCTGGGGGCCGATCAAGGGCTCGAGCATCATCGGCAGGGTCGTCATGCTCCTGTGGCGCCACGGCCGCCCCGACCTCCACTTCTTCTGACGGGCACCGGGCGGGCCTTCCGCGCACGGAAGGCCCGCCCCGCCTCCAGGGCAGGGGTACGGACCGGGCGGGCACCACGGTTCAACTGGAGTCAGGATGCGCTGGCCCACGCGGGCCTGCGGTCCCAGAGACCCGGAGCATGATCGATGTGAGTCTGCTGCCCTGTCCATGGACAGCGGAGTCACGTTATCGCCTAGCGGGCCGTTTCGGTGGCGTAGACGACGACGTTGGAGAGGTAGGAGCCGAGCGCGGGATCGAAGGTGCCGCCGCAGGTGATCAGGCGGAGCTGCGGGTCGGGGGCGGGGCCGTAGACCGTGGCGGTGGGAAACCTGGCCTTGAGGTAGCTGCGCACGGCCGTGACCCGGAACGCCGCGAGGGTGCCGTCGGCCCGCCGGACGTAGGCGCGGTCGCCCGGCCGCAGGCTGGCCAGCCGGAAGAAGACGGCGGGTCCGGCCAGGCTGTCGATGTGGCCCGCGATGATCGCCGAACCGGTTGCGCCGGGCCGGGGGCTGCCGTCGTACCACCCGGCCACGCCGGTGCTGCCCGGGACCTGTAAGGTCCCGGCCGCGGTAAGGCCGAGGCGGATGAGCCGGGTGCGCACGCCGATCGCGGGGATGATCAGCCGGACCGGCCTGGCGACCTGGCCGGATGCCCCGGGCCAGGGCTGGGCGGCGGCGGGGCCGCCCGGGGCCGGGATCCGCGCCGCGGCCGGCTCCGGCGCCGCCCCGCCGCGGGTCAGCATCAGGCCGGCCACCCCGGCCACGATCGCGGCCAGGCCGGCCGCGACCACCACGAACGTGCCGATCGCGGCCCGCGGGTCCCGGTCGGCCCGGTGCTGGCTCAACGCGCGTGGCTCCCGGTGGGCCGGGCCCGCCGGCGGACGCCGGAGGCGGCCAGCATCGCGCCCCCGATGATCATGGCCACCCAGGGCGTGGGCGACGACGGGGGGCGGGGAGCGGTCCCGCCCAGGCCGGTCGCCGCGCCACCGCTGGGCCGCACCTGGCTGCCCGCCGCGTCTTCCAGGTCGGTGACGCGCAGGCGGCCGGTGCCGTCGAGCACGACCAGCGTGTGGATCGTGTCCGCGCGCAGCGTCACGCCCAGGGACGCCGCCTCGGCGCCGCCCGCCACCCGGGCGATCGTGGCCCCGGCGGCGACCGCCTGGTAGGGCGTCGTGCTGGCAAACCGCAGCCGCCGGGCCAGGACGCGGCCGCCGAGCGTCACCCGGACCACGTGCTGGCGCAGCGACGCCTGGATCACCCGGACCAGCGCCTGGCCCTTCGGCACGGCCAGCGTGTCCTTGAGCACCTGAAGCCGCAGGCCGGCCGCGGGCCCCATCCCGGCCACCGTGTAGGCGTTCCCCGGGCCGACCCAGAAGCCGGTCGACAGCAGCGGCTTGGTACGCCGGCGCGGCCCCCGCGGCGCGCATCGACACCGTGTAGTCCCCCTGGGGGAGCTGCTCGTACGGCGACACCATGCCGTAGCTGACGTGGTGCAGGACCAGCCGGGCCCGGGGGTCGCCGAAGGAGTACAGGTACACGTCCACCGCCGGGGCGTTGGGCGACAGGTGCGCGAGCCGCACCCACCCGGTGCCTGGCGACGCCAGCGCCGGGGCCGCGCCCGGCCCGGCCGACAGCGCGGTGATCAGCACGGTCACCAGGGCCAGCAGGGCCAGCCGGAGATCCTTGTAAGGCAACCTCATCGTTTCCTCATTTCTGCTGGGTCGTTGCGCGGCGGCACGGGCCTGCTTTTTGCCGCCGAACGGGATGCTGCTTGCGGTCACGAGCGCGGCTGGGTCTCCAGCAGCCCCACCGGGCTGGGCGCGGCGAACTGGATGCTCAGCGCCGGTGCGCCGCCGGGGCCGGGCACGATGCCCGCCCGCGCGGGCCGGTACGGCGGCCGCTGCGCGCGCACGAAGGCGAGGATGCTCCGGGCGGCCGCGCCGCCCCCGTGGCCGCCGCCCGCGGAGCCGTCCCGCGCGGGACCAGCCACCGCGCCGGGCGGCAGGGCCAGCTCCACGCCCCGCAGCGGCGCGCCGGGGCCGGCCCCGGGACCGGAGTCGGTGAAGGCGGTGACCCGCACCGGCCCGGCGGCGGCCAGCGCGGCCAGCGTGATCAGCAGGCGGGGATCGACCCGGCCGGTGAGCAGCTCGCCGCGGGCCGCCGCGGAACCGGTGATCCGCCGGTTCCCCAGCAACTGCCGCCCGGCTTCCCGGCGGGCGGCCAGGTCCGCGGCCAGCGAGGCGCGGTACGCCGCCGCCCCGTCCGGCGCGACGGCGCGCACGTCGATGCGCAGCAGGCCGGCCCCGAAGCTCGCGAGGACGGTGGGCGCGTACACGCTGGCCAGGCGGCTGCCGAACTGGCTGCGCACCGCGGCGGTCGCCACCACCACGTCGGAGCCGAGCGGATCCGGCGCGGAGGGGCGCAGCACCAGCAGGTTCGTGGGCGCGACCCGGTGCGCCTGCAGGGCCGCGCACATCGCCGGGTCGCAGGCCACGATCGCGTCGCCGCTCACCTGGCGGGCGATCCAGGCGGCCGCCTGGTCGCGCACGGCCACCGACCGGCCGGCCAGCGCCGCCGTCTGGGCGGGCCGGGGGCCCCGGTCCGGCCCCGGGCCGCCCGAGGGGAACGCCCCGGCCGCCGCGGCGGTCACGACCGCCGCTCCGGTCACGGCCGCGGCGGCCGCGGCGGCGAGCAGGCGCCCCCGTCCGGGGCGGGCCGTCCGCCCGGGCGTCAGCTGTTCCCGGCCGGGCGGGCCGCCGGCCTCAGCCTGTGGTAGCCGGCCTCGCGCAGCGCATGACGGTCCTGCGGTGCGGCGGCGACCCGCTGGCGCCAGTATTCGGCGGCCCGGCGGTGCGCGTCGGCAACCTCGGCGCCGTGTCCCTCCGCGGCCAGCCGGCCGTGCATTTCGCTGGCGGTCCACCGGTGCACGAAGACCACGGGCGGCTCGCTGCGGTGGTCGACCGTGAGCAGCCCGGCGGCCTCGCCCTCGGCGGCCAGCGCGGCGAGCGCGGCGCTGTGCCCCGGCTGGCCACCGAGGAGCAGGGGGTGCCAGCCGACCGGCTCCCGGTAGACGGACACGCCGGTCAGCAGGTCCCGCGCGCCGTCGCTGAGCCGCCGCCACAGATCGCCGAACAGCAGGTCAGCGGCGGCAAGCGCGACCGCGTCGGCGGCCGCCGGGGACAGCCCGGTGGGCGCGTCAGGGCCGGTGCGCGCCACCGGGCTGCCCGTCCTGGCCTGGACCGCGGTGCGCAGCCGCCGGGCCAGGTCGCCGAACTCGGCCTGGCCCGCGCCGAGCAGGACGTCGAGGTATTCCATGGCGCGCGGATGGCCGCCGAGCAGCCGCCACGCGCGGTCCAGATCCTGCTCGCTGAGCCGCCCGAGCGCGGGCAGCGACGTCGCCAGCCGGCCCGCACCGGACCGCGACAGCGGGCCGAGGCGGCGCCACCCGAGCGCGCGGCCGGCCGAGCCGGGCAGCGTGAACGGCTGGCGGCAGGTGATCAGCAGGCGGCCGAGTTGTGGTGCCTCAACCCAGTCCGCCAGTAAGGCGGCCAGAGCCGGGTCGGCCACGGTCCAGCTACCGGATTCGGCCGACAGGTTGTCGTCGAAGTCGTCCAGGCACACCAGAACGGGCACCTCGCCCAGCACGTACTGGCGGAGCAGGGCCATCCGGTGATCGGCGGGCAGGCCGAGCTGGCCAGCGGCGGCGACCGCCGCCGCGCGCTCCCCGGTCCAGGACCCGGCGACCGGGTGACGGCGCAGCGCCGCGGCGAGGCCGGCCAGAAGCCGGTCGGCGCAGACCTCGCCGGACAGGACGGCGGTGACCCGCCCGGGCTGGAGCCGGCCCGCGCCATGATCTCCGCGGCCAGCGCGGACTTGCCGATCCCGCCGGCGCCGTGCAGGACAAGCCCGGCCGTTGCCGGGCCGACCAGGTCGGCCGACCAGCGGCGCCGTTCGGTGGACCGGATCGACGGGGACGCGGGCGGGCGCGGCATTGCCCCGGCTCCGCCGTCGTCCGCCCGCGTCCCGCCTTCCCCTTCTTCCCCGCGGGCTTCGCCCGCTGGCACCGTGGGCAGCAGGCGAAGCCGCTCCCGGCTCGCTGGTTGCCCCACCTCGGCTGGCGGGATGATGACCGGCCGCGTGTCCCGCGGCACGAAGTCGCTGTGCCGCATGCGTACTACCTTCATCGCCACGGCGCCCTCCCCGGCAAAATTCCGACCGTTGCAATAAAGATGTATAGCACGCTGGATGCCGCGCCAGCCGCTTTTCGGATTAGCTTCTGTTTGTCTTCCTAAACAACCCGGGCCTGGCCGGTCATCGCACGGCCAAGAATTTCACAGGTTATACCGAAGAGAGTCTCTTTGAGGACAATTGTCCGGCCTGTCCACCCCGCTGGCCAGCCATATCGCCAGGTGCCGTGGTTACCGCCGCCCGCGCCAGGGGGAAACCCGCTAATCTCCTAAAAGCTATCGTTTCGGTGAGTGAATAGAAGCCGGGCCTTGCCTCGAAAGCAGCGGGAAACGGGCGATATTCGCGCAAAAGCTATTCGGCCCGGCCGCTGGAAGGTAACCAAGCGACCGGGACCGAACGCAGGAGATGAACACAAGTAGGGCTAGCGTCTCCTTGCTGGCGGCCGGGCGGGGGCCCGGTCTCGCTTGCGGCTGGAGAGCCGGCGCGGTCTCGGCCCGTGCCCGGGAACCGCAGCGGAACGAGCGGACAGGAAGGTATGTGGAGCCGAATCTGCGCGCACGTCTTCGCGCCGGAGATCCAGATGCCTTCGGCCTGCTCTTCGATGAGTACGCCCACGCGGTCTACAACCTGGGCTTCCGGCTGACCGCGGACTGGTCTGCCGCCGAGGAGGTGGTTTCGCTCACCTTCCTGGAGGCGTGGCGCCTGAGGGGCAGGATCGACCCCGGCGGCGAGCCGCTGCGGCCGTGGCTGCTGGGCATCGCGGCGAATCTGTCCCGCAACATGGCCCGGGCGTCCCGCCGCTACCAGGCGGCCCTGAGCAGGCTGCCACCGCCGCCCCCGGTACCGGATTTCGCCGAAGAACTGGCCAGGCGCCTGGATGACACCGCTCGGCTGCGCGAGGCCGGGAAGGCGCTGGGTGGGCTTCGCCGCGGCGAGCGCGAGGTCATCGCGCTGTGCGTCTGGTCCGGCCTGGACTACGCCACGGCCGCCAGGGCGCTGGGGGTGCCGGTCGGCACCGTGCGGTCCCGGCTGTCGCGGGCACGCCGCAAGCTCAGGAAGCTGCTGCCCGCCGGCTCGGAACCGGAGGGCGGCCGCGGACAGGTACTGGGCGACCGCGAAAAACGCGGCCAAGCCGGAACCGGAGGGAACCGATGAACGCCGATGACCCCCGACGCAAGGACATGGCCGAGCTGGCCCGGCTGCTGCCGGCCCCGGCCGAACGGGACCTCCCGGCAGGCCGCCAGCACACCCTCAAGGAGCACCTGATCAGTGAACTGCGCCTGGCCACCAGCCCACCTGCGGGCAGGCCCGCCACGCGCCGCCGCAAGCCGGCGATCGTCATCGCAGCCGCCGGATCCGCCGCCCTGGCAGCCGCGATCGTCCTGATCCTGCTGCCCGGGAACACCCCGGGTGCCTCGCCGGCCGCCGTGCGACTGCTTGCCAAGATCGCCACCACCGCCGCCCGGCAGCCGAGCCCGCCGGTGCGCGACAGCCAGTTCTGGTACATCAAGAGCTGGGTCGCCTACCAATCCTGCAACGGCGGCAGCGCAAACGCCAAGTGCGTCCTGGAAACGCCGCACGAACGGCAGATCTGGCAGTCGGTGTCCAACCTATGCGTGACCGGCCTGCTGCGCGAGGACGGGCAAGACACCCCGCTGAAGTTCAGCAGCAACTACCTGCACTGCCCCTACCGGGGCGGCGTGAACGACCCCACCTACCGGTTCCTGCAGTCGCTGCCCACCGACCCACACGCGCTGCTCAGCCTGATCGAGCGGCAGATGTCGGGCCAGCAGCCGCCCCCGCAGGAAGCCTTCACCACCATCGGCGACCTGCTGCGCGAGGCGATCGCGCCGCCCCCGGTCAGCGCCGCGCTCTACCGCGCAGCCGCCCTGATCCCCGGCGTGACCGTGGTCGCGGACGCAACCGACGCAGCCGGCCGCCACGGCGTCGCGGTGGCCATGACCGTCGAGGGCGTGCAATATGAGTGGATCTTCAGCAAGCAGACCCTCCGCTACCTCGGCGAACGCGATATCAACCTCGCTAACGGCTCAACCGCCGGCGAGGCCGCCGTCTTGCAGCGCGCCTTCGTCGACCACGCGGGACAGACCCCCGGGTAGCTCAAGCCGCTGAATGCGCCCCGGCCGAGCGTGCCACCGCCTGCCCAGCCGGGGCACAGCGCCTCGATCGCGGGAGCCGCCCGCGGAACCCGCAAACGGCGGAGCCAGCCAGTCACGCCAATCAATCCAGGGCTCCGCACTCCGCCGCAGGTCACACGCCGAATGGATGCTGCCGTACTAGTCGGGGACGGCGACGATTACGTCTGAGGCCTTGATCACCGCGGTGACGTTGCTGCCCTCGGCCAGGCCGAGCTGGCGGACCGCTTCGACGGTGATGGAGGCGACCAGCCGCACGCCGTTGGCCTCCAGCTCCACATTGGCGATCGCCTCCCCGGAGTGGATGCTCCGCACCCGGGCTGGGATCTGGTTTCGCGCGCTGAGCTGCATAGTGACCACTCCCGTGGCGTGATCGACGGTGTTGCGGTCCTCACGCTATCGCCACCGCCGCGAGAAGAGCGGCACCTGATCACGGAGGCGGATCACCCGGGGGACGCGGCGGGCCACCCGCCAGGCGTTATGCATGATCTTTGGGGCCGGCCTCCGGGCGATGACCCTGCGCCTGCCGCCGCAACCAGGACGCCGGCTGGCCGCATTCCTCGGCCATGGCCCGCCAGGTCCAGCCGCCGGCCCGGCGGGCCGCGATGTAGCCGGCCATGGTGTCAAACCCCAGCCCGGCGGCGACCTGCTCCGCGCGCTGGCTCGCCGCGTGCCGCCTGGCCGTATGGGCCACCCGGTCCAGGCCGTGGCGGCGCAGCGAGTTCGCCACGGTGTGGTGCGTCAGGCCGACCTCCGCGGCGATCGCGTTCACGGTCTGGTGCTGGACGATGTAACACGGTGCCGTCACCGAGCACGCCCACGGGCGTCCGGGACCGGAAGTCCGCGCTGGTCGTCTGGACGAGCATGACCGGCCTTCCCGGGCGAGGCTAGCTAGTCACAAAGAGACTACCCAGTTGGGGCTCACCCGTCACCGGTATCCCGGGTACACCTGCCGTTGCCCTGGCGGCGTGGCTGACCAGCCACGGCGCAGGTCCCGCGGCCCCAGCGGAGGGTAAGGCCCCCGCGCGCGGTCTCCTCTAGGCTCGGAACATGAGCGCGTGGCCCTCGCTGTCCCTGGCGGAGTGGACCGTGCTCGCCGTGGTCAGCGAACGGCCCACGCACGGCTTCGCCATCGCTCAGCTCACCGCGCCGAGCGGTGAGCTGGGCCGGATCTGGCACATCCCCAGGCCCGTCGTGTACCGGGCGATCGGGCGGCTGGTCGAACTCGGCCTGCTCGTCCCCGAGGCCGTGGAGTCCGGCCGGGGCCCGCAGCGGACCGTCTACTCGGCCACCCCGCGCGGGCACCAGGCGGTGGCGCGCTGGCTGGACACGCCGGTTGAGCACGTCCGCGAGGTCCGGTCGCACCTGCTGGTCAAGCTCGCGCTGCTGGACCGCATCGGCGGCGACCCCACCGGGCTGCTGGAGCGGCAGAAGGCCACCCTGGCGCCGATCGCACAGGCGATCAACGCGGAGAGCGCCGCCTCGGGCGGGTTCGACGCGACCCTGCTCGCCTGGCGGCGCGCGACCGCCGCGGCGACCATGAGCTTCCTCGAGGACGTTACGCGGGCGACTTCGAGCGCAGGATCTCGATGAACTCGCGCATCCAGGCCGGGTGGTCCGGCCAGGCCCGCGCCGAGACCATCTGCCCGTCGATCACCGCGGCGCCGTCGACGAACTCGGCTCCGGCCGCGGTCACGTCGGGGGCCAGCGCCGGGTAGGCGGCGGTCCGGCGGCCGCGCAGCGTCCCGGCCGCGGCGAGCACCTGCGGGGCATGGCAGAGCTGGGCCACCGGCAGGTCGCCATCCATGAAGTGCCGCACGATCCGCTGCACGTCGGGGTCGTTGCGGATGTACTCGGGCGCCCGGCCGCCGGGAATGACCAGCGCCACGTAGTCCGCGGGATTCACGTCCGCGAAGGCGACGTCCGCGGGCCAGGTGTAGCCGGGCTTCTCGGTGTAGGTGTCGTAGCCATCCACGAAGTCGTGGACCACGAACTGGAGCTTCTTGGCCGAGGGTGCGGCGATGTCCACCTCGTAGCCCTCTTCGAGCAGGCGCTGGTACGGGTACATGACCTCCAGCGACTCCGCCGCGTCACCGGTGAGGATCAGTACTTTCGGCATGGCAGGCCCTCCTGTCCCAGGAGTGATGCGTCGTTCCCTAGTCCAGGCCGGTCGCGCCCTCGGGTCAACCCCTTGCGCCGGCCAGGCACAGCGTAGTCTCATTGAGACTACGCACTGAGAGGCGGCCTGTAGGCCGCGGGCAGTCCGGCTGGGGCCGCGAGATGGGCCACGAGGTGCTCGAGGCCTACACCGAGGTCAAGGCGGTCACCGCGCAGCTCTGACCGGTGACGTCAGTGGGGGCCGGGCCCGGTGGGGCCCGGCCCCCGCGCTGTCTACTTGCGGGCCGCCTTCGGCTTCTTGACCTTCGGCGGCAGCGTGCTGACGTGGGCCAGCGCCCGCTCGACCCAGCTCGCGGCGAGGTCGGGCGACTCGTGCCAGGCCCCGGGCAGGCTGGTGTAGCCGCCCATCGGCCGCTCGGCGGGCCCGAACGGGCCGGTCCCGTCGATGGCCTCAAGCTCCTCCCGCGCGGCGTCGCCGAGCCGGACGCCAACGGCGGACCCGAACAGCCCGGCGAACATGTTCCCGTGCACGAACGCGCCGAGGTTGCCGAACATCGGCTTGACCTCCACCGCCGGGTCATCGGGCAGCACGGAGCGGAAGAAGTCCTTGTCCGCCTCGCTGGGCTTGGGTATTTCCATGCGCGGGCTCCGTCAGCCGGGCTGAGGGGCGTTCTTGATGATGCTGAACGCCGCGCCCTGCGGGTCCTGCGCCACCGCGATCCGGCCGACCGGGGTGTCGAACGGCGGCACCAAGATCGTGCCACCCAGCTCGGTGATCTTCGCGGCAGTCGCGTCCGCGTCATCGACGGAGAAGTACACGTGCCAGTGGTTGGGTATGCCCTCCATCATCGGCGGGGTCGTCCCGCCGACCAGGGCGTCGCCGACGTGGAACAGCGTGTACTCGCCCTGGCCCATGTCCATGGTGGAGGTGGTCATCCCGGCCACCTGCTCGTAGAACTTGGCGGACGACGCGTCGGTGGTGATCAGCTCGTTCCAGCTGAGGCTCCCCGGCTCGTTCACCAGCCGGGCACCGATGTGCTCGTTGGGCTGCCAGAACGCGATCATGGCCCCGCCCGGGTCCATGGCGAGCACCATCCGCCCGGCGTTCATCACGTCCATCGGCTCCATGAGCACCTTGCCCCCGGCCGCGCCGACCTTGGCGGCCGCGTCGTCGGCCGAGTCGACGGTGATGTAGGTGCCCCACATGGGCGGCGCCCCGGCGGCGGCCATCTCCGCCGGCTGCGGCGAGATCGCGGCGACGTCAAGGCCGCGGACCTTGGCGATGGAGTACACCGCCCCCTCCCCCATCGGCTGGTCGTCGTAGGTCCAGCCGAAGACCCCCGCGTAGAAGGCCTTGGCCGCGTCCTGGTCAGTGGTCGGCAGGTCCACCCAGCTCGGTGTCCCCTGCGTGTACGACGTGCGTTCTGGCATGCCATTCCCCTTATCTAGAGCCGGCTATCTGGGGCGCGGCCTATGCGGCGCGCCCGGTGTAAGCGATCAGGCGGTCCAGTACGTGCGCACCCGGGTCCACGGGCACCGCGTCGGCGAAGCTGGTGCCGCCCCCGCGGACTTCTGGAGTGATGATCGTGTGCGCGATGCCGAGTACGTGCTCGGTGAGCTCGTCGGAAACGATGACCCGTTGGCCGGTGGCCCGGGCAAAGTCCCACGCGTGGACCAGGAACTCGATGGAGAGAATACCGAGGGCGGTGGCGGCGGGCATCGCCTGGGGGCCAACACTGAGGATGCCGTCCAGACCACGGGCGTGCCACGCCTCCAGGGTCGGCTGGGCCACGGCCGCGAGCCGTGCCTCCAGGGTTGCCGCCGGGGCGTCGGGGAACTGCGCCCCGGCCTCGTAGCCGAAGAACTGGACCGAACCGATCAGGTGGTCAGCCAGTTCGGCGACGGTGAACTTGGGGCAGACGACCGTGGGGTCCGAGTACGCGGACTCGGGGACGCCGCGCAGCACGAGCTGGCAGACGGCCAGCGTCGCCTCCGCCGAGGACAGGGCGTCGAGCGGCTGCGGCACGGCGGCCCACTCGTCCGCTCCGGCGTCGCCGTCCGTGGCGGCCGTGACCAGCCGGCCGAGATAGTGCGACCACCCCTGGGCGTGGCTTTCCTCCTGCTCGGCGGTGAGGCCCTCGTGCACCAGCCGGACCAGGGTCCCGCCCTCGGCCGGTTCCAGCGTGACGGTCACGGTGGACGCGCCGGGCGGCAGGTCGGCGGAGTCCTCCCAGCCCCAGGTGAACACCACCCGCTTGCCGGGCTCGACCTCGGTGACGCTGCCGGAAGCGGTGTGACCTGGGATGATCGTCCAGCGGTACGCACCGCCGGCGCGCAGGTCCACCCGCGCGGTGATCGCCTGCCAGCGGCGCAGCCGGTCCGGCTGGGTGATGAGGGCGAAGGTCTCGTCGGCGCCGAGCGGCACGAGGACCGACTTCTCGTAGGGCATCAGAGGTCTCCTTCCGGCCTGGACCCGTCCGCGATGGCAAGCGCATCGCTGACGAGCTGGTCGAGTTCACGTGTCCAGAACGCATCGAGTTCGGCGCGCAGGGCCGCCATCCCCCCGGGGTGCAGGCGGTAGTACCGGAACCTTCCCTCCTGCCTGCTGATGACCAGGCCGGCCCCGGCGAGCACGCCCAGATGCTGCGAGATCGCCGGGCGGCTCACCGTGAAATTGCCGGCCAGCTCGTTCACCGTCTGTTCGCCGTGCCCCAGCAGCTGAAGCAGCCGACGGCGGTTGGGTTCCGCTACCGCGGCCACCAGGTCAGGCACCAATACACGTTAGCGACTACTTACGCGTTCTTCAAGGCTCTCTCTTTCCCATGCATTACGCCAGGTGGGCCGCAATGTGACGGCCCCGGCACGGAGTGCTTCCGGGGCCGGCCAACCGCGGCCCGGTGGCCCACGGCCCGGGCTGCCTGCGGGTTACGCTGTCGCCGTGGGGAAGTCGCCGGATGACATGATGAGCGCGGTGACCGAGTCCCTGGCGGCCCGGACCGGGCGGGCACTGGACGAGTGGGTCGCCCTCGTCCAGGCGTCGGGCATCGACCCGCTCGACCAGAACGCCGTCCGGCGCTGGCTGCGTGCCGAGCACGGCGTCCCGCAGAACAGCCAGTGGGCCATCGCCGATGCCGCCGCGCGGGCCGCCGGCTGGGTCCGGCCGACCGTTGACGAGTACGTGGCCAGCCAGTACCGCGGCGCTAAGGCGGCGCTGCGCCCGATCTATGACGCGATCGCCGGTGCCGTCACGTCGCTCGGCGACGACGTAACCGTCGAGGGCCGCGGCGGCTACACGCCGTTCGTGCGCGGGCGGCAGTTCGCGGCCGTCGCGGCGGCGGCGCGAGACCGCGTGGACCTGGGACTCCGGTTCACCGACCCGCCGGCCGTGGCCCGTCTTCAGCCGGCCACCGGCCCGGGGCAGGCCACGCACAAGATCGCGCTGCGCAGCGCCGCCGAGGTGGACGACGAGGTGCTGCACCTGCTCCGCGCCGCCTACAACCAAAACCCCTGACCCAGCCCCAGCCCCCTAACGGGCCCGGTCCCGAAGGCCAGCCCGCCGCCAAGCCGGGGTCACGCGCCACCCAGCCGGCCAGCCGCCGCCGGATTCTGGGCAACCCGGCCGCCGGGCGGCCCTGGCCCGGGCGCCAACCTGTCCCCGCGAACCCGGTCACCGCGCGCCGCTGCGCAGATCCTCGTCCGGCCCGCTCCGGCTTCGCCGATAGGCGCCGAACCCTGGCGAGCGGACGCTGTGTCCAGGTTTCGGCAAGTATGACCGAGCCCCGGTGGTCATAGGCAGGAAGCCGCCCTCTTAGAATCCCGTTGCCAGAACAGGACATAAGCGGACCAAACTCACTACGATGGCCGTGCGGAACCGCGGAACTCGCCTGCCAGGAGGAGACCGTGACGTCGCTGCCCTGGGCTCGCCGCGGCCGGTTGGCCTCGGCCGTCTCTGCCGGAATCCTCGCCACGACCTTAGCGCTGCCGGCCGGCGGCGCCGCGGCCGCGCCGCGGGCCCACGGACTTGGGCCGCCGAACACCTGGGCCGCGACCGGCCAGATGGACGCGCCCCGGGCCGGGCAGACCGCCACCACGCTGCCCGGCGGCAAGGTGCTGGTGGCCGGCGGTGGCCCGGCCAGCGCGGAGCTGTACGACCCGGCCACCCGGACGTTCTCGGTCACCGGCCGCATGCCCGGGGCGGTCGCCTACGCCACGGCCACGCTGCTCCGCAATGGCAAGGTGCTGGTGGCCGGCGGACGGCGAAACGGCCACCAGGTAACCAGCGCCGAGCTCTACAACCCGGCCACCGGCGCCTGGTCCGCCACTGGATCGATGAAGGTGGCCCGGTCCGGGCAGACCGCCACTCTGCTGCCGGACGGCCAGGTGCTGGTGACAGGCGGCGGCTGCAACGGCGCCTTGGCGGTTTGCAGCCCCGACGGGAGCCTGAGCACGCTGTCCAGCGCCGAGCTCTACAACCCGGCCACCGGGACCTGGCGGTTGACCGGCGGAATGGCGACCGGCCGCGAGTACCAGACGGCCACCCTGCTGCCCAGCGGCGAGGTCCTGGTCGCCGGCGGGCTCAGCAGCTGTGACGAGGGCGTCTGCACCGACGCCAGGAACGCGGAGCTGTATCACCCCAGCACCGGGACGTTTACCGCCACCGGATCGATGCACACGGTCCGCGAACAGCACACCGCGACGCTTCTCCCGGACGGTGACGTCCTGGTGGCCGGCGGGCTCTCCCAGCCCGGCTACGGCTCGGGCGGCGGCAGCCCCACCGACGCCGAGCTGTACCACCCGGCGACCGGGAGATGGACCCGTACCGCGCCGATGGCGACGCCGCACTTCGGCCAGACCGCCACGCTGCTGCGCAACGGCTGGGTACTTGTCGCGGGTGGGCACACCCGGGCGGCCGAGATCTACGAGCCGAAGCGGGCCATCTGGGTCACGGCGGGTTCGATGACCACGGTTCGCAGCCATCAGACGGCGACACTCCTGCCCGACGGGCACGTGCTGGTGACGGGCGGCGGCGGCCCCGACAACGTGGCACAGTCAACGGCCGAGGAGTTCCTCACCGGGCGCGGGCCGCTGGTGACCATCGGGCCCGCCTTGATCGCCTTCGGCGGCCAGCAGGTCGGCACCGCCAGCCCCGCTCGCGGCTACCGGGTCACCAACGAGGGCTCGGCCGATCTCGTGGCCACCGGGGTAGCGCTGACCGGGCCGCACCCCGGCGACTTCCGCGCCATGACAGACTGCGCCAAGGCCCCGGTCCCGCCGGGCGGGACGTGCACGGTGCTGGTCAGCTTTGTGCCGACGTTCACCGGGCTGCGCACGGCGGCGGCCGCGGTATCCGACAACTCGCCCGATCCGCGGCAGAACGTCACCGTCGACGGCTTCGGTGGCGGGCCGGACGCGTGGGTCCCGGTCGGCTCCATGACCACGCCCCGCGACAACTTCACCGCCACCCTCCTGCCCAGCGGCAAGGTGCTGGTCGCCGGTGGCCAGAACAACCCGTCGAACAACGTCGCGAGCGCCGAGCTGTACAACCCGGCGACCCGGACGTTCTCCGCGACTGGGGCGCTGCACACCGGGCGGTCCTCCGCCGCCGCGACGCTGCTGCCCGACGGCAAGGTGCTGGTCGCCGGCGGCATGGGCAACTTGGCCAATCTGGCCAGCGCCGAGCTTTACAACCCGGCGACCGGCAGGTGGAAGGTCACCACGCCGATGCACGCGGCGGGCTACGGCATCACCTCGGCGCTCCTGCCGGACGGGAAGGTGCTGGTCGCCGGGCTCGCGTTCGGGCGCACCGCCGAGGTCTACGACCCGGCCAAGCGAACCTGGACCGACACCGGGCCAATGACCGCCTCGCAGTTCTTCGGTACCGCCACGTTGCTGCGGGACGGCAAGGTCCTCCTCGCCGGCGGCGGCACGCCGGCCGCGCAACTGTACGACCCCGCCACGAACCGCTGGGCGGCGACGGGCTCCCTGCGGGTCAATCAGATCTCCCCCACCGCCACGCTGCTCGGCAACGGCGAGGTGCTGCTCGCCGGCGGCGTCACGCCCGGCTCGAACCGCAAGGCGCTGGCCACCGCGGAGCTGTACAACCCGGTCACCGGGACCTGGCACCCGACCGAGTCGATGAGCGTCAGCCGAGGCGGCGCGACCGCCACCTTGCTGCCCGATGGCAGCGTCCTGGAGGCCGGCGGCTGCTCCGGCGCGTGCCGCAGCAAGAACGCCCTGTCCAGCACCGAGGTGTACATCGACGGCCGGTGGTTCCCGGTCGGTTCCATGACCCAGCCCCGGACTTCCCAGACGGCCACGCTGCTGCCCGGCGGGAACGTACTCGTCGTGGGCGGGAACCATCGTCCCGCAGGTCAGCCGATCGCCACGGCCGAGCTGTACACACCCACGCTGGTGTCGGCGAAACCCGCGAAGGGGCCGGCCGGCACGAAGGTCGCCGTCACCGGCAACGGCTTCTACGCCGGCGAGACCGTCGTGCTGTCCCTGGACGACAGGACAATCCTCGGCCGCGCCAAGACCACCGCGTCCGGCACCTTCACCGGCACGGTCACGATCCCGTCGGCCATAATCGGCAGGCATCTGCTGTTCGCGGTCGGCACCCGCAGCAGCGCCGGCGCGATCACCCCCTTCACCATCACCAGCTGACCCCAGCCCGCCCTGGAGATCTACCGGCGGCTGATGGACGCCGTCGATCCGGCCCTGGTCGACCAGGTGGAACAGACGCTGCGCGGCACGCCCGGTGTGCTGGAGGCCGGCCAGGTCCGGCTGCGGTGGGTCGGGCACCAGTGGCGCGCCGAATGCGTGGTCATCGCCGCCGCGGACGCCTGCGCGATCGAGGCCCATCAGGCCGCCGTCGACGCCGAGCACAACCTGTTGCACGCGCTGCCGCGGCTGGCCGCCGCGCTGGTGCACGCCGACCCGCAGCCTGCGCCGGGTGCCGATCACCACGCGGTGCTAGCGTCGCACCGGTGAGGCGCCTGCACCCGGTAACCGTGCTCGCCGCCGGCATCGCGGCCTTCCTCGCAGCGGGCTGCACCGCGAGCACCAGCCATCCGGCACCATCCCCGGCGTCTCATCGCGCGGCATCGCCCGCACCTCATCCGGCGGGATCCGCGGCGGCGCTGCCGCCGGACCGCCGAACCAAGTCGGCCCTGCTCAAGATCGCCACGGCGTTCAACTCCGACTACGACACCGGCAACTACGCGCCGGTGTACGCGCGCTGGGATGCGCGCAGCCAGGCGATCATCGGCGAGGCCGACTACATCCGGCGGCACAAGGACTGCCCGAGCGGCCCCCAGAAGGGGCAGACCGAAAGCGCCAGCCCGGGCGGCCCGCACGGGGCGTGGCTGGTGCACTACGAGATCGGCGGCCAGCAGCTCACCGACTACTGGTTCTACCAGCGCCGCCGCTGGGTGTTCGACCTGGTACTCAGCAACCCCGACGCGGTCAAGCTGTACCGGATGACGCCCAGCCAGTACGTCACGGCGGTGGGCTGCGCACACTGACCACCCAGGCACGCAAGCCGTAAGCAAGTTGTTCGCTATGGGCAAGCGGTGTGCCCGTGGTGGGTGGTGGCTGGGGTGTCAGCGAGCAGAGCGCGGCAGATGGTGTCGGAGAGGCGCCGTTTGAGGGCGGGCTTCGGCGGGGTGTCGCGATGGCAGTGCGGCGGCCGAGGTAGCCGCGGGCCGGGGCGAGCGGCCGAGGTAGCCGCGGGCCGGGGCGAGCGGGCGAGGTAGGCGCGGGCCGGGGCCAGCGGCCGAGGTAGCCGCGGGCCGGGGCAGCGGCCGAGGTAGTCGCGGGCCGGGGGCGGCCGGGGTAGCCGCGGGCCGGGGCGGCCGGCCAGGTCGGTGCGGGCCGGGGGCAACGGCGTCGGCCCGGTGAGCCCGTGTTACGTTCCGGCGGCGCCGGCGATGGTGGAGCCGCGGACGACCAGGCGGCAGGGGACGCTGTGCACGCCGTAGGTCGGCTCGCCGTTCAGCGCGGCCAGCAGGTGCTCGGCGGCGACCCGGCCGACGTCCTCCAGGCACATGTCGACGCTGGTGAGCGTCGGGTCGGCGCCGAGCGTCATCGGATCCCAGTTGTCGTAGCCGACCAGGGCGATGTCGTCGGGCACTCGGCAGCCGATGAGCCGCAGCGAGTCGGACACCCCGCGGGCGATCTGATCGCTGCCGCAGAAGATCGCCTCCACGCCCGGGGACGTACGCAGCAGCAGGCTCGCCGCCTGCCGCCCCCAGCCCTCGCTCCACTCGCCGTACAGAACGTCGTCGGCGCGGAACTCACCCGCCCCGGACGTGGCGATCGCATCACAGAACCCGCGCGCCCGCTTGCGGGCGCACAGGAACCGCTCGGGCCCGGTGATGTGCCCGAACCGGCGGCGGCCAAGGGAGATCAGGTGCTCGGCGGCGGTCCGCCCGCCGCCGAGGTCGTCGGGGAGGACGGCGGGCTCGTCGCTGTCCAGCGACTGCGTCATCGCGTACACCACGGGAACGCCCAGCCCGGCGCCGATGCTCGGCCTCGGCTCGATCCGCCGCCCGGCCACGATGAGGCCATCAACCTGCCGGCTGAGCAGCATGTCCAGGTACCGGCGCTCGCGCTCGGGCTCGTCCCGCGTGTCACACATGAACACCGAGATCTGGCCGACGCCCAGGGCGTCCTCGGCACCGAGCATCACCGGGATGCTGAACCGCCCGAAGCTGTCGGTGGTGATCACGCCGACGGTGTAGGTGCGCCCGGCCAGCAGCCCGCGGGCCAGAACGTTGGGGGCAAAGCCGAGTTCCCTGGCGGCCGCGGCGACCCGGTCCCTGGTCTCCGCGCGCAGCTTGCCCTGGCCGTTCAGGGCCTTCGATGCGGTCCCGATCGAGACGCCCGCCATGGCGGCGACATCGCGGATGGTGACCCGCCGAAGGCTAGGTTCGTGCGGTGACAAACGTTTGCTCCATCGATTCCCCGCCCGGCACCGGCCGCACTCGCAAAAGATAGGCCTTTGACCGGTCTTGACGCCTGGTCCTGAGCATCGTACCTGACGGAAGAAAACCTATTCCTTCGGCGGATGATGCGCTCAAGGGCTGACCGGCGACAGGGGCTGGCACACCAAGGTGCAGCCCGGCCGCTCCGCTCGGCGGCCGGGCTGCACCCGGTCGTGGGGTGTAGCCAGGCTGTACTCAGGGGCACGGGAGGGGTCGGCCCCCGGGCAGGCACAGCCCGGCTGCACCCGGTCTCTGTGGTGAAGAACCAGGCCCCATCGTGCTGGGGCGCTCCGGGCGCGGCCCGCGGAGCCGCAACCCGGTCGTCACGAGGGTGTGGGCAGGGCCGCCGCGTCCGGCGGCCCTGCCTACACCCAGTCGTGGCTGGTGACCTGGCCCCCGGTGATGGTGACCGTGCTGGCCGGGGTGTCGTGGTCGCGCCAGATCGTGTAGTCGCCCTCGGCCAGCCCGGGGTAGACGGCCGCGTACCTGGTTTCCTGGTGCCCGGGCCGCTCACGCACGGCGGCGTGGGTGCGCCGGGCGGCCGGCGCCTGCGGGCCGCCGGGGCTGATCTCGATCTCCCGGCCCACCAGGCCGGCCTGCGTGAACAGGACCAGGGCGCCGGTGCCGGCCCCGAGGTCCAGCAGCACGGTGCCCACCTGGGTCGGGCCGTAGGCGTGTTCGGTCATGTCCGGCTGCCCTCTCCTCGGTCGTTCGCCCCGGCCGGCGTTTCGCGCTGGCCGACGCTTCGCGGTGCTGGCTTGACAGTGACCGGGGGCCGGGCCGGGCCCGCTCCCGGACCAGCACCCCGGTCACTGACGCGGGAGACGATCAGGACGGGTTGTTGAACCCGCTGTACGCGACTCCCAGGTAGGGGAACGAGTCCAGGAACGGTGCCTTGACGCTGGAGGGGGTCAGCCCGTCGGTGACCTCACCCGCGGCCGCGTCGGGCGTGTAGCTCTTGTCCACGAGCGCGTAGGTCAGGCCCGCGATCGCGCGCAACTCGATCGTGACGACGTCGTCGAAGACGCGCCGGCCGTTCGGGTAGCCGGCGAGGTCGCCGCCGAGCACGCCAAGGATGTTGGGGTTCGACGACGGCGGGATCGCCGTGTTGAGCCGCAGCATGTCGTACAGGCCCGACCCGGTGCTGTTCTGGAACCCGGTGATGATCCCGCTGGGGATGCCGGTGAGCAGGATGGCTTCCAGGTCGGCCCGCGGCTTGCCCGACTTGACCAGGGCGGCCAGGTTGGGGAACACGTTCGGGTAGAGCGCTGGCAGCAGGCCGGCCAGCTCGGGCTGGGCGTAGAACGGGGCGAACGCCTTGTCCCCGGCGGGGTGCAGGTGATTCCAGGAATCCTTGTCCCCCAGCGGGATGATCACCTCGTTGATCAGCGGGTTTCCGAGCCGGGAGACCTGGCGCCATGGCCCCGAATTGACGATCTTGCCGGTGTCCGCGTCCATCAGGCTTACGGACTGGCGGAAACAGGAGGTCCAGACGCCGATCACGGAGCGCGGGTCGCCCTCGCCGCTGGCGCCCTTGCGGACCAGATCCTTGATCGGGACCTGGATGGCGATCGAGTGCACGTTGAGCCGGTTGGTGGCGTTCACGCCCGCGGCCGGTTTGTTGAACACATGCATCCCGTACTGCGCGTGCAGGTTCTCAAACGGGCGCAGGTCGCCCAGATCGAAGATCGCGCCGAGGTCCACGTAGAAGCCCTCGGCCCGCTGGCCGGCGAAGACCTTGATGCCGCCACCGAGATCGTGCACCGCCTCCTCGGCCAGGTTCGCGTACTTGGGGGTGGACAACGGGCCGATGTTGCATGGAGGGCAGGCGAGGTTGCTGCCGAGCGGCGTCCCCCCCTGCAATTCGTTGCCGATTCGCTTGGTGACCGAATAGAACTGGCGGTTGTTCCAGTTCGGGCTGTCCAATTCCGTGATCGGGCCGGTGTTGTACAGGAACGTTTGCTTATCCCGCAGCCGTGTCTCGAAATCGAAACGGTAGGTCACATCCGGCTGGCCATCCCCGTCGTTGTCGATGTGGATCGCGTACTTGACGCCCTGTGCCGTGTCGCCGAACGAGTAGAAGTTCGGGCCGCCCGCGGGCTCCTGGAGGGGAATGTAGTTGGCGATCAGCGTGACGGTGTCGGGCTGATCGGGGCTGACGAAGGCGTAAAGATCGGTGCTGTCCGCGACCGGGTCGCGAGAGATTTCCGGGGCCTCTCGATGGGAAGACATCGATTTCCTCTCAGGATTGTCGTTGGATCGCGTACGAGGTCAGCGGACAGCCTGGGTGAGCCTGGCCGCGAGGCCCGGGTCGCGGAGCCTGACCTGGCTTTCCCCGGCGTACACATCCATCTCGCCGGTTCGGGCGTCTCGCACGTGGACGATGACCGGTTCATCAGAACCGGACACCCTCGCCGCCCGGCCGGGGTGCGTCCGCGGCGCAGCGCTGGCGGACGCTGGGGCGGCGAGGGTGCCAGCCATTACGGTGGCTGCCAGGCCCGCCCCGGCGAGGCCTGCCGCACCGTGCAAAATGGACCGCCGGGAAGGCTCAGCGTGCTGCTCGCCCTCCGTCACGCCTTCTACCGACCGATCCATGCCGTTAGTGGAGGACATAACTATCCCTTCCGGCGCGGTTTGCCCCCGCACATCTCCCCTCCTTGGATGTGCGGGGGCAACCACCGCCGTCCCGGGCCGGGCCCCCGGTGAGGCCCGGTCTCGTCGCTTGTTCGGGGTCCCGGGCCAAGCGGACGCCACACAGGCCCGGTCGTTACCAAACCGTTACAGAATGCGCCAGACTGACCACGTATGGGCGCGCAAGGGTTACAGAGAGAGCCCAACAGGCCGGGGTGGGGCCATCCGTTTCCGGCGGGGCGCCGAATGGAGGGCATGAGGCCACGCGCGATGCGTGTATCCGAGGGGGGATCCGCTCGCTCCGAAGGCGGCGAGCAGTATCTGGATGACCTGCTCACCCGCGTGGCGCGCGGGGACCAGGCAGCCTTCGAAGCCGTCTACGACACGCTCGCCGGGCCGGTGTATGGCCTCATCAACCGGGTGGTTCGCGATCCGGCCCAGTCCGAGGAGGTAAGCCAGGAAGTCCTGCTCGAGGTGTGGCGCACCGCGGCCCGCTTCGATCCGGCCAAGGGGACCGCTGCCACCTGGGTGATGACGATCGCGCACCGCCGTGCCGTGGACCGGGTGCGCTCCGCCACGGCGGCCGCGGCGCGCGAGGTCAAGACCGCTGAGGTGCCGTCCCAGAACGGGGACGAGGTCGCCGACACCGTCGCGGCCAGCCTCGACCGGGACCGGGTGCGGCAGTGCCTGGACAGCCTGACCCCACCGCAGCGGGAGTCGATCACGCTGGCCTACTACGGTGGCCTCAGCTACCGGCAGGTCGGCGAGCGGCTCGGCGTTGCGCTCAGCACCATCAAGACCCGGATCAGGGACGGGCTCACCCGGATGCGTGACTGTCTGGGGGTGAGCTGGTGATGGCGCTGCGCCAGGATCTGCACAGCCTCGCCGCCCCGTATGCCCTCGACGCGCTGGACAGCGCCGCCGAGCAGAACCGTTTCGAGCGGCACCTGAACCGGTGCCACGATTGCACCGACGACGTACGCGGCTTCCGGGCGACCGCCACCAGGCTCGGGTTCGCCGCGGCACAGGAGCCCCCACCGGAGATGCGGGCCAGGGTCATGACCGCGGTGGCCAGGACCAGGCAGGTACCGGCCGCCGAGGACCACGCCAGGCACGCGCGCCCCGCGCGGGGGGTGCGCCCGGTCACCCGCCTGGCGACGGTGGCGGGTGCGCTCGCCGCGGCCGCCGCGATCGTTCTCGCGGTCGTCCTGGTCAACACCCAGCACCAGCTCAGCCAGGCCAGGCGTCAGCTCGGCCAGGCCCAGGCGCAGCTCGCGGCGATCACCGCGGTGCAGACCGCCACGGACGCCAAGGTCATCGTCAAGCGCACGTCGGTCGGCGGCATCGTTACCGTGACCTCGTCGGCGTCCCTGCGCCAGCTGGTGCTGCGGACGTCCGGGCTGCCGAAGCTCGGCCCGGGCAAGGTCTACCAGCTATGGCTGATCGGCAAGGCGCCCAACAAGATACGTTCGGAAGGCCTGCTGGGCCCGCCGCACAACGGCCGTACCGGGCCTGTGCTCATCTCCGGGGTGCTCGCCGGGGACACCTTCGGGGTGACCGTCGAGCCGGCCGGCGGAACGATCCAGCCGACCCTCACGCCCATCGTCGGCGTCCCGCTCCCGTCCTGACCAGCGCCAGCCGCCCGCCGGGGCCTTGATCATGGAAGCACCGCGGCAAGCCCATGATCACAATGCGGGAGTGGCCGCCTGGGCGGCCCGGGTTGGCCCGCCGCCGCCCCGCGCGCGTCTCTTGACAAGATTTGTTTGGAAAGTATACGAACTAACTGATTCGACAGAGGCAGCACGACGCACCCAGCGCCCCGGGGGGACTCCGGGGGACGCTCCCCGGGCTAGCACAGTCAGGAGTTGCCGACCGTGAACCGGATCGCTCGTCCCCGCCTTGCCCTCGGTACCTGCTTCGCCCTTGTGGCCACGTCCGTGGTGAGCCTGGCCGCGGGCGCGCAGGCCAGCCCCGTCGCGCCCGCCGGCCCGGCCGCCGCGACCACCACGACCGCCTCGCCGGCCGCCGCGGCCGCCACGCCCACCGGGGCCAGCGACGTCTCCGATCTGGGCACGCACGGCTGGCGGGTGGTCAGCAGCGCGGTCGCCACGCAGTCCGGCGCGCAGATCTCCCGGCCGGGGTACAACGCCGGCTCCTGGCTGCGGGTCGGCGACGACGGGGCCGGCGCGCCGGGCACCGAGGTCGAGGCCCTGGCACAGAACGGCCGCTGCCCCGATGACCCGTCCCTCCAGCCGGTGAACCAGCGCAGCTCGGGCCAGCACAGCGTCTTCTTCGCCGACAACATGCGCCGGTGCTACGGGTACCAGAACCGGATCGGCCACGATTCCGTGCCACGGTTCGACGTGCCCTGGTGGTGGCGGACGGACTTCACCCCGGGCCTGCGCACCGGACAGCACGCCACGCTGATCGTCAACGGCGTGATCGGCTCGGCCAACGTCTGGCTGAACGGCCACGAAATAGCCAGGTCCAGCACGGTCACCGGCAGCTACACCAGGTTCGGCTTCCCCATCACCGGGCTGGTCCGCCGGGGCACGAACTCGCTGGCGATCGAGGTCAACCCGAACAACCCGAACACGATGTTCACGATCGACGACGTGGACTGGAACCAGGTCCCGCCGGACAACAACACCGGAATCCAGTTCCCCGTCCAGCTCGCGGTGGACGGCGCGCTGTCCGACAGCAACGCCCACGTGCTGGAGAACAACACCGCCAATCTCAGCCGGTCCAGCCTGACCGTGAAGGCCGACATCACCAATAACACCAACACGCCGCAGACCGGGCGGGTCACCGCGATGATCACCGCGCCGGACGGCCACCACGGGCTCGGGGCCGTCGGCTCGGTGACCGTGCCCGCGAACAGCACGAAGACGGTGGTGTTCACCGGGCTGACCATCCACCATCCCCAGGTCTGGTGGCCCTACCAGCTCGGCGCGCAGCCGCTGTACCGCCTGACGACGTCGGTGTCGCAGCACGGCAGGACGCTGAACTCCACCGCCGAGACGTTCGGGATCCGGACTGTCAAGTCCCGCCTGATCGGCTCCGCACCGGCCGAGCCCGCCGGCACACGCGCGTTCGCGATCAACGGCGTGCCCATCGTGATCCGCGGCGGCGGCTGGTCCCCCAACCTCTTCCTGCACTACTCGGCGGCCGACACCGCCAGGCAGATCGCGCTGATGAAGAACATGGGCGTGAACGCGATCCGCCTGGAGGGGCACATCATGCCGGCCGGCTTCTTCCAGCAGATGGACCGGGCCGGCATCCTCGTCAACGCCGGGTACCAGTGCTGCGACGGGTGGCAGCTCCAGCAGAGCCACCTGACCAGCCCGGCCGATTTCAAGATCATGGCGCTTTCGGCGCTGACCATCGGGCAGAACCTGCGCAACCATCCCAGCGTGTTCAGCTTCCAGTGGAGCGACTCGCAGCCGACCCGGGAGCAAGAGGCCGTGTCGCTGGCCGCCTTCCACCGGGCGGACTTCCAGGACCCGCTCATCTCCTCGGCCGAGTACAACAGCAGCCCGAAGCTCGGCGCGTCCGGGGAGAGGGAAGGGCCCTACGACTGGGTGCCGCCGAGCTACTGGTACAGCACCCGCGTCGACAAGCACGACTCGACCCAGACGAACGCGGGCGGCGCGTGGGGCTACGACAGCGAGGAGAGTGGCGGGGACACCATTCCGACCCTGGACTCGCTGCACCGGTTCATGTCGGCAACCGAGCTGTCGAACCTGTGGCGCAACCCCAAGTACAACCAGTACCACGCCAACTACGAGCCGCAATGCGTGATCAACTACAGCTTCGGCACGCTGTGCCACTTCGACGCCGCGCTGCGCGCCAGGTACGGCGCCTGGTCCGGGCTGCGGCGGTACGCCGAGGAGGCACAAGCCCAGGGCTACGAGGACACCCGGGCGCAGTTCGAGGCGTTCATCGACCACGCCAACCACAAGCCGCTGCCGTCCACCGGCACCATCTACTGGCAGACGAACAAGGGCTGGCCGAGCCTGCTGTGGAACCTCTACGGCAGCGACGGTGACCAGGCGGGCAGCTACTTCGGCACGCAGGAGGCCAACCGGCCGCTGCATGCCCTCTACGCGCTGGACACCGGCACCGTGACCGTGGACAACCTGAGCGGCCACCGCCAGGCCGGGCTCGCGGTCGCGGCCAAGGTCTACAGCCTGTCGGGTAAGTTGCTTTACGCCCGCACCGTGCATGGCATCAGCCTTGGCAGCCAGCAGGTGCGCACTGGCGTAATGCGGCCGAGGGTGCCGGCCGGCAAGCCGGCCCGGGTCTACTTCGTCGAACTGCTCCTGCGCCAGCACGGGTCGGTGGTCGACCGCAACGTGTACTGGCTGTCCACCCAGCGGGACGTGGTGAACTGGCGCAGGACGCTGGACAACCCGCAGGGCGTGATGACCCAGTACGCCAACCTGCGCGGGCTGCGCACGCTGCCCACCTCGCGCGTGTCGGTCAAGGCCAGCACCACCCGCCGCGCCGGGCCGGACGGCGCCGACCTGGCCACCACGGTCACCATCCGCAACACGGCACGGTCGGCGGTCGCGTTCCTGCTGCGGGCCGACGTGCGGCGCGGCACAAAAGCCGGCCACGAACTGCCCGGCGACAACGAACTCCAGACGTCTACCTGGCAGGGCAACGACATCACGCTGTTCCCCGGCGAGTCGCAGACGCTGACGGTGACCTACGACGCGGCCAGCCTGCGCGGCGCCACCCCGGTCATCAGCGTCTACGGCTGGAACGTCGCCAACACCGACGTCCCCGCGCCGGTCCGGTAACCGCCGGGCCGCCCCCGCTCACCGGCCATGAACGTGAGTTGGCTGTCCATGGAAGGACAGCAAACTCACCTTCATCGCGCCCGAGGGCGTCAGTTGCCCTGGGCGGCGCCGAGGGCGAAGGCCAGGGTGGAGATCGCGGAGTAGTCGGCGGCGGGCTCGACCGAGGGCCAGCTCACGACGTTGTCCTCGTAGCCGGCGGTCTTGGTGTTGAACGGCTTGTAGTGGCCGGCGCTGCACGCCTTCATGCCCGTGACCGTGCCCAGGCCGACGAAGTTGCCGATGCTGCTCGGCCCGTCGGTGGTGGCGCCCACCTGGATGTCGCCCCGGCCGTTGAGCGAGCCGGCCAGGTTGGCGATCTCGCTCTGCATGCAGTCCGGGAACGTGTCACCGGCGCCGACAACGAACGAGCTGCCCCAGCCGTTGGCGCCGAGGGCGAAGTTCAGCTGCTGCTGGGCGAACGCCTGGTAGGCGTCCGACCCGCCGTAGTGCTGGTAGAGGGCGTTGGTTACGGCGAGGCCGAACGCGTGCGGCGAGGCGTCGGCCGGGCCGAGCTGGGTGCCGAGGCCGAACGGGTCGCCCTTGGCCCAGCCCTCGCCGACCCGCAGCTGCGCGGCCATGTCGGCGAGGAGCAGGCGCGGCGCGACGACCGGCTTCTGGTGCGCCTCGCGCATCGCCTGGAGCAGCTCGGCCTCGCCGATCGCGCCGTTGTCGTAGAGGTTCAGCGTGTCCCCGCCGGCCGGGTGCCCCTGCGCGATGTACGCCCGGGCCCAGTGCGCCGCGACGGCCAGGTCGGCCCGCACCCGCGAGGCGGGAGCCCGCAGCGCCTCGTCGGCCAGCGCGATCTCCGCCGCGCCCCAGAGCATGGCGCTCTTCCACTCGGTGCCCGGGTAGTAGTCGTGCGGGAACGTGGTGATGATCTGCCCGACGTGGCTGGTCCTGGCCATCGCGAAGATGCCGCGGGCCAGCGACAGCAGGTGCCGCGCGTGCGCCGGCCGCGTGGCAAGCTGAGCGCCGAGGGCGAAGTCGGCCGCGAACCGGCCGGCGAACTCGGGGCTGATCTTGTGCCCGGCGGGCGCCGCCTCGAACACGGGCCGGTACTTCACGTAGTACGCGCTCGGCCCGGGGTTCCCGCCGCGCTTGACGTCCATGCGGTCCTCGGCCTGCGGGAGGAACCAGAAGTTGTAGTCGCCCTGAATCGTGTTGCTCGCGTTGCCGTTGCCGATGCCCACCTGGATGTAGAGGATCTTCTTCTCCGGGCGCCAGAGTTTCGCCAGCCAGCGCATGCCGAAATGGGCTTCGGGCAGCAGCGTCGGGTACCTGCCGGGGAAGTCACGCGCCGCCAGCAGCAGCAGCCCGTCGGCGTAGCTGCCGGTGTAGGCGAACTTCTCGTACCCGCCGCCGGCGTCGAACCACCCGCCGCCCACGTTCACCGGGCCGGCGATCCGGTGGAAGGTGCCGAGCAGGTTGTCGTTGGAGTCGTAACGCGGGTCCCGGTACACGAAGGCGCGCCGGTCGGTGAGGTTCGCGGGCCGGCGGTTCAGCACGGCCGGCACGACGTCCCCGCCGTCCCGCTCCGACGTGAAGTAGCGCACGCCGTTCAGCACGAACTGGTGGTAGAGCGGGCTCGGCGGCGCGATCGCGAACGTGGGCGACTGCGTCGGGACGACACCGGGCCCGGTGATCGTGATCCGGAAGTGGCCCACCCGGTGCAGCCCGGTGAAGTCAAGCACGTAGACGGCGCGGTACCCGGAGTTCCAGCTCCCGGCGTCGTCGGTCGACCGGCCGCGGAACATCAGCCGGTGGTTCTCGGTCACCAAGAACGTGACCTGGCGCACCCGCCTGGGCAGCATCGCGAAGGCCACCTTGGGGCTGCCCGGCGTGTACCCCACCTGGTTGACCCTGACCTCGGGCAGGACCGCACCCGCCCCGGCTCCCCGGCCGGAAGCCGCGGCGCCGGACGCGACGGTACCGGCCGCCCCTGCCGTCCACAACAGGCTCACCATGGCGATGGCCGTCCCGGCCACCAGCGTCGTTCTGCGTCCGTGCCTCATCTGTTTGCCTCCCTCGCGGGCCATCGCGCCGGAGGCGCACAGTGTGCGGCGTGTGCCGGAGGCGCGCCAGCAAGCGGCGCGCTGGCTTCGGGAGGCTGGACGTAGCCACGGGTTGCCAGTGCTTGCCTCATGACATAGCCCTTTCTTCGTAGGCGGCGCGCAGCCGCCGTTCCGCCTCTGGCCCCGCCCCGACGTGATCGAGCCCCAGCAGGGCCGCGCCCGCCACCGGCGGGACGGCCACGATGATCACCGCCGCCTGGGGGGCCGCGGCCGTGATCCGGTCGGTGATCTCCGATGTCAGCAGCGGCTCGCGCGCGGTCAGCAGCCCGCCGCCGAGCACGACGGGGGTGGGCCTGCCGATCAGCCCGAGGCGGCGCATCGCGGTCAGCGCCATGACGCTGATCTCCCCGGCCAGCCGGCGGACGATGTCCTGCGCGACCTGGTCCCCGGCCCGGGCCACCGCCAGCAGCACCGGGGCCAGTTCCAGCAGCGAGTCCTCGCTGATCTTCCCCAGGTGGATGGCGATCGTGACGTCCCGCACGCACGCCATGCCGAAATGCGCGGCGACGGCCTCGCGCAGCGCGGTCTGCGGCCCGCGGCCGTCCTCGGCCCGGACCGCCCACCACAGGGCCTCCTGACCCAGGCCCTGGCCGCCGCCCCAGTCACCGCTGATGCCGCCGAGCGCGAGGTAGCCGGTCTGCCGCCCGTCGGGGTCGACGGCCACGCAGTTGATGCCCGCGCCGCAGGTCACGGCGGCGCCCCAGTGCGCGGAGTCGCCCTGCACGGCGGGGTCGAGCCCGGCGCGCAGGACGGCGAAGGTGTCGTTGGCGACGGTCACGGTCTGGCTCCAGCTCAGCGCGCGCAGCGCCGCGGCCAGCCGCTCCTCCTCCTCGGGCAAGTCGGCGTTGGCCACGCAGGCGGAGATGTGCCGGGCCGCCACCTGCCCCTCCCGCTCCGCGTCGTGCTGCGCCCTGGCGATGAGCCTGCCCATCGCCTCCAGCCACGACCCCAGGTCGTCGGCCGAGCGCACCCCCGGCCCGCGGACGGCCGCGAGCAGCTCACCGTCCCCGGCCACCAGGGCCAGGTCGGTCTTGCTGTTGCCGCCGTCGATAGCCAGCACCGCCGGCCGGGAGGCGTGCATTACCCGGCCCAGGGCAGGTAGCGCGCGTTCTCGGCGATCAGCCGGTCGGCGAGCCGCCCGGCCAGCTCGTACTGGCCCACCAGCGGGTGGGCGAGCAGCGCGTCGGCGACCCGCTTGCGCCCGCCGCGCAGCGCCGCGTCCACGGCCAGTTCCTCGTACGCCGACACGTGCGCGACCAGCCCGCTCATCAGCGGGGGCAGCGGGGCCACCGGGACCGCCACGGCGCCGCCCGCGCCGATCGCCGCGGGCACCTCGATGACCGCCTCGTCGGGCAGGAACGGCAACGTGCCCTGGTTCCGCAGGTTCACCACCTGGGCGTCCCCGGCGTCGCTGACCAGCGACGCGAGCAGCGCGACCGCCGCCTCGGAGTAGAACGCGCCGCCGCGCTGGCTGAGCGCCTCCGGCTTGTGGTCCAGCGCCGGGTCGGCGTAGGCGGCCAGCAGCTCCCGCTCGACCCCGGCGACCACCTCGGCGCGCGTCGGCTCGTGGCGCTGGCGCTCGACCACGGCGTCGTGCTCGTAGAAGTAGTGCAGGTAGTACGACGGCACCGCACCGAGATCATGCATAACGGCAGCGGGCAGCCCGGTGTGCTCCGCGACCTCATCGCCGTACGCGCTCATCAGGCCGGGCAGGGCGTCGACGCCGTCGACCGTCGCGGCCCGTTCCCAGGTCAGGTGGTTCAGCCCGACGTGGTCGAGCATGACCCGGGACGGCTCGACGCCGAGCAGGGCGGCGAACCCCCGCTGGAACCCGATCGCCACGTTGCACAGCCCGAGAGCCCGGTGGCCCGCGTCGAGGAGGGCCCGGGTCACGATCCCGACCGGGTTGGTGAAGTTGATGATCCACGCGGTGGGCAGGGCGCGGCGCCGGGCCCGTTCCGCGATGTCAAGGACGACCGGGACGGTGCGCAGCGCCTTGGCGAACCCACCGGCGCCGGTGGTCTCCTGGCCGATGCAGCCGTATTCCAGCGGCCAGGTCTCGTCGCGCTGCCGCGCGGCCTGGCCGCCCACCCGGAGCTGAATGACCACCGCCCCGGCGCCGTCGAGGCCGTCGTCGGGGTCCGTGGTCCACCTGAGCTGGGCCGGGTGCCCGTAGGCGCGCATGATCCGGGCCGAGACCGGGCCCACCACCGACAGCCGCGCCTCGTCCGGGTCGACCAGGACCAGCTCGTCCACCTTGACGTCGTCCGCCAGCCTGGCGATGCCGTCGACAAGCTCCGGCGTGTAGGTGGACCCGCCACCGATGACCGCGAGCTTCATGAGGGGGCTCCTGGCCTAATGGAGGTATGCCAGGTGCGGACCGTGCCGTTCGCGGTACTCACTCATCATCTCCTTCGCGACGGTAACGCCGGGTACCAGTGGATGCAGCGCGAGAGCCAGCGCCGCGAGGTTCGCGTCGCCGGTCACCGCCGCGCTGACGACTTGGCGCTCGTACTCCTTGACCCGGGTGATCAGGCCCTGGGCCGAACCGGGCAGCTCGCCGGCCGCGAGCGGGGCGATGCCGCCGCCGTCGATGTGCGCGGGCGTCTCGATGACGTCGCCGGGGTCGAGGAAGCCGAGCGTGCCGCCGTTGCGGGTGTTGATGATCACCCGGCCGGGCTGGCGGCCGGCCAGCCCGCCGATCACCTGCAACGCGATCCGCTCGTAGCCACCGGCGTCCGCGTCCGCGGGCGTGACGCGGCCGCCTCCGGCCCCGGGTTCGCCGGGGGGCTCCGGCATCTTGTCGCCGGTGGTGTCGGCGCGCATGTACGAGTCGCGCCGGATGCCCATCAGCGTCAGGTACGCGGACCAGGCGTCGTGCACGTCACCGGCCTCGAACGCCTTGGCGAGGCCGGTCATCAGCTCGGCGTTGAGGCGGCGCACGCTGACGCCCCGGCTCGCTCCGGCGCGTGCGACCGCGTCGACGTAGCGCTGCGGCTCGTAGAAGTAATAGAGGTACTCGGTGGGGATGGCGCCGAGCATCCGCACCATGCCCGGGTCGAACGGGGCGAACCGGTGGTCGAACCGCTGGAGCTCCTCGTAACGCGCCAGCAGCGTGCCGATCCGCTCCTCGCCGCCGACGGTGAACGACGAGATCCAGCCGAGGTGGTTCAGCCCGCTGTAGGAGTAGCCGGCCTGCGCGCGGTCCGCGCCGAGGAACTGGGCCAGCCGGTCCACCGCGCCGGACGGCGTGTCGCACACGCCGACCGCGCGGACCGTGGCGTGCTGGGACAGCGCCTGGGTGATCAGGCCGGCCGGGTTGGTGAAGTTGATCAGCACCGCCCGGGGCGAGTACCTGGCGAGCAGCTCGCAGTAGGACAGCACGACCGGGATGGTGCGCAGCGCCATGGCGCAGCCCCCGGGCCCGGTGGTCTCCTGCCCGACGAGGCCGCGGCGCAGCGCCACGTCCTCGTCGATGACCCGCCCCTCGTCGCCGCCGACCCGGATCGCGGAGAAGACGAAGTCCGCGCCGGTGAAGGCCTCCGCCACGTCCGGGGTGACCCGGACCACGCCCGGCTGTCCCAGCGGGCCGGCCAGCTCCGCGGCGAGCCGCCCGATCGTCTCCCGGCGCCGGCCGTCCGGCTCGAACAGGACGATCTCGTCGAACACCGCGGGCCGGGACAGCACGCCGCGCACGAACAGCGGCACCCGCACGCCGCCACCGCCGAGGACCGCCAGCTTCATCCGACCGGGGCCTCCTGTGCCCAGAGCCCGTCCATCGGCACCACGCCCACCGCGCCGAGCACGCTGACGGTCTGCGAGCCCGCCGTGTTGCCCGCCGCGGCCGCCTCGGTGATCGACGCGCCCTGGCACAGCGCGCCGATCAGCGCGCCGGCGAACGCGTCTCCGGCCCCGGTCCGGTCCCGGGCCAGCACCGGCAGGATGCCCTCCCGGACGTAGGTGGTGCTGTCCCGCTGGGCCACGACGGCACCGTCGGCGCCCCGGGTCACCACGACGCACGGGCACCAGGCGACCGCGGCGTCCACGGCGGCGGCGAGGGTGCCCGCCCCGGTCATCCGCAGCACCTCCGCCTCGTTCGGCAGGAAGACGTCGGCCAGGCGGGCGCAGTCGATGAGGGCGTCCCTGTCGTCGGTGATGTCGCTGAGCGCCACGTCGACCGCGACCTTGACGCCGAGCGAGCGCGCCTCGCGCAGGAAAGGCTCCACCCCCGGGCGCGCGTGCAGGTAGCACCACCGCGGCCGGTACGCGCGGAGGACCTCCAGCCAGTGGCCGCCGCCGGGGCGGAGGTCGGGCGGGCGCGGCGGGATGTGCGAGATGAAGGCCCGGTCGCCGTCGAAGTTCACGGCCACGCTGACGCCGGTCGCCGGGCCGCTGACGTAGCGCGCGGGGGTGAGGTCCACGCCGGCCCGGCGGCAGTGCTGCTCCGCGACCCGGGAGCCGAGATCGTCGCCGAGGACAACCGCTATCCCCGCGCGCGCCCCGAGCCGGGTGGCCGCCGTGGCCGCCGTCACTGCGCCCCCGCCGCAGGAGAACGCGAACTGGTCGACGAAGATCTCCTCGCCGGGCCCGGGCAGCGCTGGCACGTCGCCGAAGACCACCTCGAGAAAGACGGTGCCGAAGGCGATCAGGTCCACGGACGTCTCAGCTGTCTGCCTCCCTCGCGGGCGCTTCGCCTGGTCGTGCCGGAGGCGCGCCGTCCGGCAGAGCGGGAGGCTGGTCCTGGCAACCGCCGGAGGTCAGCAGAAGGGCCTTTCACTGGAAGGCTCCGGTGGGGGTGTTCGGCTGGGCGACGTGGCACGCGGCGCTGTGCTCGGGCAGCAACTCCCGCAGCGGCGGGGTGACCTTGTGGCACTCGTCGATGGCCAGCGGGCAGCGCCAGCGGAACCGGCAGCCCGGGGTGGGGTCGATCACCCGGGGCGGCTCGCCGAGGTCGGCGTCCGAGCTGACGTTCAGCGGGGCACGCGGGTCCGGTGCGGCGGCCAGCAGCAGTTCGGTGTAGGGGTGGCGGGGGCTGGTCAGCACGTCTTCGAGCGGGCCGGTCTCCACGATGTGCCCGGCGTACATGACGATCAGCCGGTCCGCCACGTAGCGGGCGCTGGCGAGGTCGTGCGTGATGTAGAGGATCGACACGCCCTCGGTGTCGCGCAGTTTCCCCATCACGTTGAGCAGCCCGATCCGGATGGACACATCCAGCATCGACACAGGCTCGTCGGCCAGGATCAGTTTGGGCCGCATCGACAGGGCCTGGGCGAACCCGACCCGCTGCCGCTGGCCGCCGGACAGCTCGTGCGGATAGCGCTGCAGCACGTCGGCGCCCGGGTTGAGCCCGACCGCGTCGAAGACCCGTACCGCCTCCGCCTGAGCCTGCTTCTTGGTCAGTTCGGGCCGGTGCAGTTCCAGCCCGCGCATGATGGCGTGGGAGACCCGGAACACCGGGTTGATCGAGGAGAACGGGTCCTGGAACACCATGGGCACGTCGCCGCTGTAGCGCAGCCGGTCGCGGCGGGACCTGAAGGCCGACAGCGGCTTGCCCTGGAAGTAGACCTCCCCGCTGGTGGGCTTGTAGATCTTGGCGAGCACCCGGGCCAGCGTGCTCTTGCCGCTGCCGCTCTCCCCCACCACCGCCACGATCTGCCGCTCATCGACGGAGAAGCTCGCGTCATCGACCGCGTGCAGCGTCTTGCGGGAAATGGCGTTGCCGATCTTGAAGTGCTTGCTCAGCCGGTCGGCCCGCAGCAGTGGCTCGGTGCTGGGCTGGGCCGCCCGGTCCGCCTGCGTGGACAGCTCGGTCACCGCGGGCCCCCGGTCTCGTAGAGGAAGCACCGCACGTCGGCGTCCGCCAGCTGGTACAAGGGCGGTTCGCTGGTCTCGCAGCGCGGCATGACCTTGGGGCAGCGGGCGGCGAACCGGCATCCCGCCGGGGGCCTGGCCAGGTCTGGCGGGCTGCCGGGAATGCCCGACAGCCGAACCCGTGGCCCCCTGATGGAGGGGAAGGCGTCCATGAGCCCCACCGTGTAGGGGTGCTTGGGGGCGTCGAAAAGCTGCTTGGTGCGGCTGAGCTCGGCCACCTGCCCGGCGTACATGACGATCACCCGGTCGGTGAAGTGACTGACCAGCGACATGTCGTGGGTGACGAAGATGACCGCGAAGCCGAACTGCCGCTGCAGCTCCTTGATCTGGGCCATGAGCGAGCGCTGCGCTACCACGTCAAGGGCGGACGTGGGCTCGTCCATGATCACGAGCTCGGGAGTGAACAGCATCGCCATGGCGATCATCGAGCGCTGCCGCATGCCGCCGGACAGCTGGTGCGGGTAGCTCTTCAGGTGGACTGGGTCGATGCTCACCATCCGCAGCACCTCTGCGGACCGGTCGGCGATCTCTTTCTTGCTGGTCACACCGTGTGCCCGCATCGCGTCGCGGAACTGCGCCCCGACAGACAGGACCGGGTTGAGCGCGTTCATGGCGCTCTGCATGACCACCGACATGTCCTTCCACCGGACGGCGGTGAGGTCGCTCTCAGTGAGCCCGACCAGGTTCCGTCCCTGGAAGGTGACGCTGCCGCCGGTGATGGCGGCGGGCGCGTTGAGGAGCTGCGCGATGGCGAACAGCAGGGTGGACTTGCCGCAGCCCGACTCCCCGACGATCGCCAGAAACTCGCCGGCGGCGAGGTCGAGGCTGACCTGGTCGACGGCTTTGATCACGCCCCATTCCAGCATGTACTCGACCGACAGGTCGCGGACCTCGAGCAGGGGGCCATGGGGGGGCGTGGAGCTGGTCACGCCGCGGGGGTCGTCAGCTAGCGTGTGCGTCATCGGTGGCGAGCCCCCTCCCGAGGGGAGCGGCGGCCGCCGCCTTCGCCTGCTTCGGCTTCTTGCGGGCCCGCAAAGGCCGCAGCGCCGGGTTGCTGATCTCGTCGAAGGCGTAATTGAGCAGCGCGAACGCGGCACCGAGCAGGGCGATGCACAGCCCGGGGACGATCTCCCACAGATACAGGCCACTCTGCAGCGCGCCCTGGGAATCGGCCCAGTACAGCGTCGTGCCCCAGCTGACCATGTTGGGATCGCCGAGCCCGAGGAACTGCAACCCGGAGCCCGCGAGCACGGCGTAGAGCGCGTTGCCGAGGAAGCAGGCGAGCAGCAGCGACGTCATCGTCGGGATCATTTCGACCATGATGACGTAGAACGGGCGTTCCCCGCGGACCCTGGCGGCCAGCAGGAAGTCCCGGTTGCGCAGCGACATCGCCTGCGAGCGGAGCTGGCGCGCGGTGTAGGACCAGCCGGTGATGGTCAGCACCAGGATCAGCACAGCGTTGCCCGACTGCCCGGCGTACTTGACGATGACGATCAGCAGCGGGAAGAGCGGGATCACCAGCAGTACGTCGGTGAGCAGGTTGAGCAGGCTGTCCGTCATCCCGCCAAGGTAGGCCGCCGCCACGCCGACGATCACGGCGATGAGCGTGGTGAGCAGCCCGGTGACCACCGCCAGCACCAGCACCGGCCGCGTGCCGACGACCACCTGCGAGAAGACGTCGTGGCCCTCGAGGTCGGTGCCCAGCCAGTGCGCCGACGACGGCCAGGCCTGGACCAGGGCGGGCCGGGAGTAGCAGCTCGCGCACTTGGGCCCGTAGAAGATCTCGGCCGGGTTGTAGTGCGGTATCACGTTGGGGAACAGGGCGATCAGGGTGAACAGCAACAGCAGGATCACACCCGCGGTGGCCTTGCGGTTGCGGCGGATCGCCGAGGTCAGGCGGCTCAAGGCGGTGCGGCCCCGGGCGGCCGGCGCGGCCGGAAGCGCGGACGGGTCAGGCAGGACGGCCGACGCAGGCCCGCTGCTGACGGAGGGGGGCATCCCCATGGCTAGCTCGCTGTCCTGGTGCGGGGGTCAAGGACGGCCGTGGCGATGTCGGAGAGCACGATGCACAGCAGCACCGCCACGGTGATCAGCAGGAACAGTCCCTGCATCAGCGGATAGTCGTTGCTCTGGACGGCCTGGAGCAGCATGAAGCCCACGCCGGGGTAGTTGAACACGTATTCCACGAGGATCGCGCCGCTGACCACGAACCCCAGCGACATGGCGAAGCCGGTCAGGTTCGGCAGGATCGCGTTCCTGGCCGCGTAGTGCGTCATGATCCGGTGCGACTTCATCCCCTTGGCCCGGGCCATCCGCACGTAGTCCTCGGTCAGCGTGCCCACCATGGTGTTGCGCATGGTGAGCACCCAGCCCCCGATGCTGGTGATGAGGAGGGCGGCCGCCGGCAGGATCGCGTGCTCCAGCACGTCCCCGATGAAGGCGGGGGTGAGCGCGGGGGTCGCGCCGAGAGAGTACCCGCCCTTGCTGGGCAGCCAGCCGAGGACCGAGCTGAAGACCAGGATGAGCATCAGCCCGACCCAGAAGTACGGGATCGCGGTGGTGAACACCAGCAGCGGGGGCAGGGTGCTGTCCAGGCGGCTGCCCCGGCGCCACGCCGCGATGGCGCCGACGGCGGTGCCGACGACGAACGCCAGGATCGTGGTGGTGCCGACCAGGCCGAGCGTCCACCAGATGCCGGTCTGGATGTAGCTGGCGACCGGTTCGGGGTAATGCACGAAGGAGACGCCGAGGTTGCCGGTCAGCGTGTGGCCCAGGTAGGTGAAGTACGCGCTCACCAGGCCCTGGTGTGAGTTGACCCCGAACTGCGCCGCGATGGCGTTCATCTCGGACGTGGTGAGCGGGACGTGCAGGCTGGATATGGCGGCTTCGACCGGGTTGCCCGGCATGATCCTGGGCAGCAGGAAGTTGAGCGAGAGAGCCGCCCACAGGGTGATCGCGAAGAACCCCAGCCGCCGCAGCGCGAACCTCATGGCTCCCTCCTCCTCTCGTTCATCCCCCGCCTCCTCGCTTTGCCACCCTCAGCCTCCGCACTTCGTCCCGGCGGGCCCGGCGATCCCGTGGTGGCGGCGGGCGCCGGCCCGCCGCCACCACCGGCAACGCTCGCTGGCGTCAGCCCTTGGGCGCCAGGTGGAGCAGCACGATGCCCCAGTCGGGGTACGCGTACTGCGCTGGCTGGGCGTACCAGTTCGGTGGCGTGGGCCACCCGGTGATGTGCGCGGTGTCCCACTGGTACCAGTCGACCTGGCCGGTGACCGGAATGATCGGCACGACCTTCAGCATGACCAGCTGGAGCTGGTTGAGGATGCCGGCCAGCTTGGCCGTGTCCGTGGGCGGCGTCGCCTGATACTCGTTGATCAGGGCGTCGGTGCTCTTGTTCGAGTACCGCTCGTAGTTGGTGGATGCGACCTGCCCGATCGGCGCGGTGTTGCCGGAGAACAGCCACTGGCGCATCTCGTAGAACGGCCCCGGCCCGCCGGTCTGGGCGTAGTAGCCGAGCTGGTACTTGCCGGTGTAGAGCGCGGACTCGTAGGACGTCTGCGACAGGTCGTTGAGCTTGACCTGGATGCCCACCGCGGCGAGCTCGGGGAGCACCACGTCCTGGAGGGTGGCCACCCAGTCGCTGTACCCGCCGTTGTTGACCAGCGAGAACGACAGCGCCTGGCCAGCGCTGTTCTGCCGGACGCCGTTTACCACCTTGGTGTAGCCGGCCTGCTTCAGCAGTGCCTCGGCCTTGGCCGGGTTGTAGGCGTAGGCGTTGCCGTACGCCGCTGCCTGTGTCGTGTCATAGGAGGAGGCGTACGGGCCCTTGTCGGCGGCGGTGATGATGTCCGTCTGGTTCGACGGTGGCTCCTCGCCACCCTCGCCGATCTGTGCTGCCTTGGGCCGGTTGATCGCGTACGCCATCGCCTGGCGGACCAGCGGGTTGCTGAGCGGGGAGCTCTTGCCAAGGCCGAGGTTGATGACGATGGACACGCTGGCCACTGGCGGGCTGTAGGTGTGGTAGTCCGGGCTCTTGGAGAGGTAGGCAGCCTGGATGCCAGGGATGAACTGCGAGCCCCACTGGTCGGCGCCGCTGGCCAGGTCGGCGTTCGCAGGCGGGTTGGTCAGGTAGGACGGGAAGTTCACCGTCTTGATCTTCGGCAGGCCCGCCTGGTAGTAGTTCGGGTTGGCCTTGTACTGGATGTTCGCCGGGGTGCAGGCGTGCATCGTGTAGGCGCCGGTACCGATCGGGTTCTTGTCGTTGTAGGTCGTCGGATTCGCGATCTTGGACCAGATGTGCTGCGGCACGATCGCGACCTGGTCCGCAATGTTGTAGAAGTACAGCGGGGACGGCTTGTTGAGCGTCATTACCACCTGGTTGCCGCTGGCGGTGACGGCCGTGACCGGGCCGCCCACGTTGCTCCACACGGACTCGAGGTCCATGGAGTGGTGGGCCTTCAGCATGTTGAACGTGTACGCGACGTCAGCCGCCGTCATCGGCGTGCCGTCGCTCCACTTGACGCCGGGACGGATAGTGAAGGTCAGCTGGGTGTAGGTCGGGTTCCACTTGTAGGACGTGGCCAGCCACGGCTTGATGTTCGCGGGCGCCAGCGGCTGCGGGGCCAGGTTGTTCACGAACATCAGCGGCTCGTACACCGGGCCGAAGCCGAACCAGGTGTCGCTGGACAGGAACGGGTTGAAGTCGCAGGCCCAGGTGCCTCCCGACTCATCGCTGATGGTCAGCGTGCTGGCGCTGGCGGACGAGGAGTTGGAGCCCGAGCTGGAACTCGGGTTGGAGCTGGAACTGCTGCTGCATGCAGCGGCGAGCAGCCCCGCGGCGGCAAGCGCCGCCGTCAGGGCCGTCCATCTGGAGGTCAGATGTCTCATGTGGGCATTCCTTCACTGAGCATGACGGAAGAGATGTTGACGCCGTATCCGTCGGTGCGGTCGTCGCGGGCCGAGATGGCGTCCAGGGCCAGGGCGATCGCGCCGATGAGCGGCGCCTCGGAAGGGAACTTGGCAACTACGAGCTCGGGCGGGAATGGTACGCCCGCGCTAAGGGCTTGTTCCAGGCCCGGCCGCAGGCGTTCCCAGGACTGGACCATGCCGCCCCCGACCGCGATACGGGCTGGATTGATGCAGATGGCAAGGTTCACCACGTGGAAGGAGAGTTCGGATACGAAGTCGGTCACGAGGCGATCCAGGCCGGGAACGTCCCGGCTCGCTTCGAAGACCTCGCCAGCCTCGATCGGCTGGCCATGAGCGGCGGCTGCACGCCGGGCCAGCGCCTGGCCGCTGACCATGTCCTCCAGCATCACCCTGGCCGCCAGTGGCACACCGACGTCGGACGCGGCGCGCAGGTTGTACCCGATCTCGCCGGCGGCCCCGTTGCCCCCGCTCAGCACCTGCCCGCCCACCACGATGGCGGCGGACAAGCCGGTACCGAGATTCAGATAAATCGCGGGGTCATAGCCCGCGAGCGCGCCCCAGCGCGCCTCCGCCTGGGCCGCGGCCTTGGCGTCGGTGGCCATCCGGACCGCAGCCCCGGGGAAGGCGGCCCGTAGCTCCCGGCCGAGCGGGAGCTCACTCCATCCGTCGATCGCCGGGGCGAGCTCGACCCGGTCGTCGAACGGGATCCCGAAGGTGGACACGCCAACAGCGGCCAGCTCACAGCCTGGCGCGGCCGTCGCGAGAAGGTCACGGGCCGAGCTGACGCCGCGCGCGAAGCTCGCACGCGCGCCGCTCTCACCGCCGCTGGAGACCGTCGCCGACGCGATCTGTTCGCCGTCGAGCGCGCACACGGCCATGGCGATCTTTGTGCCGCCGAAGTCCAGGCCGAGCACGACAGGCGAGTCTGCCACGGAGGACCTTTCCCGGGGACGCCGATACCCCCCTTGCCCAATTTTGTTAGGACAGTATCCTAACTATCAAGCGGCCACAAGACCGCTGGGCAACTCCGCCCGGGACGGCGGGTGGGTCGGGTAGCAACCCGGGCGGCAGCCGGCCTCGTCCGGATGGCCGGACGCTGGATGTCACCCCAGACGCAGGGTACCCAGCACCGGGCGCCAGGCGGAACCCCGGCGCGGGGCGGGCGGGCCGGCAACCGTGTGCGTGGCGCGTGCGCGGCGCCTATGTATAAGGCAGGATTTGATGTGGGAGGTGGCAGTGACGGTCACGTCGGCTGGCATGCCCGGCGCGATGTCGGCCGCGCGGCCCCAGCTCATCCGCGCCCTGAACGAGCAGCTTCTGCTCGGGTACATCCGCGACCACGGCCCCTGCTCCCGTGCCGATCTGGCCCGGCTCTCCGGGCTGTCCAAGCCCACGGTGTCCCTGGCCCTGGCCACGGTCGAGCAGGCGGGGCTGGTCCAGGAGGCCGGCCAGCGCATCGGCCGGCCCGGCCGGTCGGCGCTGCTGTACGAGATCAGGCCCGAGGCGGGTTTCGTGCTCGGCCTCGACGTGGGCGCACAGTACGTCCGCGGCGCGCTGGCTGACCTGGCCGGCGAGGTCCGGGTCCGGTCGTCGGCCCGGTCGCACGCCTCCGGCGGGCGCAGCCGGGTCTCCGAACTCGTCGGCCTGGCCGACGACCTGTGCACGCAGGCGGGCCTGACCAGGGCCGACATCACCCAGACGGTCATCGGCAGCCCCGGCGTCTACGACCCGCGCCGCAACGCCATGGCGCTGACCGGCGGCCTGCCCGGCTGGGACCGCCCGGCCGTGCTGTCCCAGTTGCGGGAGGCGTTCGGGCAGTCGCTGGTGGTGGAGAACGACGTGGACGCGGCGGCGCTGGCGGAGCGCGCGCACGGCCACGGCCAGGAGGTGGACAGCTTCGCCTTCGTCTCGGTCGGCACCGGCATCGGTATGGGCCTGGTCCTCGGCGGGCAACTGTTCCGCGGCGCGCACGGCGTGGCCGGTGAGATCGCCTACATGCCGATGACCGGCGGCCACGGCGCCGACCCGGCGGACGCCCGCAAGCGCGGCGTGTTCGAGGCCGCGGCGTCCGCGGCCGCCGTGGTGCGCGCCGCCCGCCGGGCGGGCATGCGCGGGCAGGTCTCGGCCCGCCGGGTGTTCACCGCAGCGGCGCGCGGCGACGAACGGGCGGCCGAGGTCGTGGCGGAGGAGGCGGCGCTGGTGGCCAGGGTGCTGTGTGCCGTGGTGACCGTGGTGGACCCGGAGCTGATCGTGCTGGGCGGCGGGGTCGGCCAGGCACCCGGGTTCGCGGCGGCGGTCACCAGGGAACTGCGGCACATCGCGCCGGTCATGCCGGACGTGCGGGTCAGCGCGCTGGGCACCGATGCGGTCGTCGACGGGTGCCTGGCCGCCGGGGCCGAGATCGCCTGGGCTCAGCTGACCGTCAGCATCGCCGCGCCCGGCAACGCGGGCCAGGCGGAGGCCCGGTGAACGGAGAACTCATGGCGGTGCAGGCCCGGTGAACGGGGAGCTCATGGCGGCCGAGATGGCCGCGCAGCCGGAGGTGCTGGCGCGGGTCACCGCGCGGGCGCCCGCGGAGGCGGCCGCCGTCCGCGCCCTGGTGCCGGATCCGCTGGCCGGTGTGGTGTTCCTGGCCCGCGGCTCGTCCGACAACGCGGCGGTATTCGGCCGTTACCTGGTGGAGCTGCGGGCCGGCCGCCCGGCGGGCCTGGCCGCCCCCAGCATCTACACCCGCTACCACGCCACCGTGGACTGGCGCGGGTACCTGGTGGTGGCGCTGAGCCAGTCCGGTGCGACTCCCGAGATCGTCAGCACCTGCCGGGACATGCGGGATGCGGGGGCGCGGGTCCTCGGCATCAGCAACGAGACGCACAGCCCGCTGGCGGACGCCGTCGGCCTGCTGCTGGACACCGCGGCCGGGCCGGAGCTGGCGATCCCCGCCACCAAGACCGTCACCGCCCAGTTCGCCGCCCTGGTCACCGTGGCCGCCGGGCTGAGCCCGGATCCCGCCGCCGGAGGCGGCTTCCTTTCCCCGCCCCCGCGCTCCGCGCCCGCCCCCTCTCTGGCCGGGCTGCCCGGCGCGGTGGCGGCCGTGCTCGGCGACCCGGGCCCGGCACGCCGGCTGGCGGACCGCTGGCACGGGATCGACCGGCTCGTCGTGGCCGGCCGGGGGCTGGCCTACGCCGCAGCCCTGGAGACCGCGCTCAAGGTGAAAGAGACCACCGGCATCCTCGCCGAGGGCATCTCCACGGCGGACCTGCTGCACGGCCCCATCGCCGCGGTCTACGCGGGCGCGCCGGTGCTGCTGGTGGACGGCGGCGGCCCGGCGGACTCCGATCTGGCCGAGCTCCGCGCGCTGCTGGCCAGCCGCGAGGCCGACGCGGAATGCCTGCCGATCCCGCCGGGCCTGCCCGAGACGGCGCACGTGATCACGTCGGTCGTGCGCGGGCAGCAGCTCGCCCGGGAGCTGTCGCTGGCCCTGGGCTACGACCCGGATGCCCCCGCGCACTTGAGCAAGGTAACGGCGACCACCTGACCCGCCGCCGGGGGCGGCTTTCCGTGATCCGTTCAGATTTTGGCCCTCGGGAGGGCGAAAATCCGAACGGATCATGAATTGGGGCGGGCGGCCCAGACCGTATAGGAGGGGTGGCGTGACAGGTTCACCGGGACTGATCAGGCCGATGACCGCGGCGGACCTGGCCGCGGTGGCGGCGGTAACCAACAGGGCGTTCGGCACCCTGCGCGGGGACCCGGACAGCCAGCGGTTCCCGGACTTGCTGTTCCAGACCCGGCTGGCCGCCGACCCGGCCGGGTGTTTCGTGTCGGTCAGCCCCGGCGATCCCGCCCGGCTCACCGGGGCGCTGTTCTCCGTGGCCCGGGGCACGCTCGGCTGGTTCGGGCCGCTCGCCGTGCTCCCCGGAACGCAGCGCGGCGGGCTCGGCAGCGCGCTGACCGCCGCGTGCCTGGACTCGTGGCGGGCCAGGGGCGTCCGGCTGATGGGCCTGGAGACGTTCGGCGACAGCCCGTTCCACATCCACCTCTACAGCAAGCTTGGCTTCCGCCCGGCCTGGACCGGCGTGGCCTTCTCCCGCCCGCTCGGCGAGACCACGATGCCGGCGGACGTCGGAGTGGACGGGCTGCCCGGTGAGGTACAGGGCGGCGGGTTCCTCCCGGACCTGTCGTACCTGTACCCGGGGCTGAACGTGTCCGGGGAGGTCGCGGCCACGCTCGCCGCCGCGGCGGGGGTGGTGCTGACCACCGGCGACGGCGTCGCGCTGTGCCACCTCAAGCAGACGTTCCAGGGGCCGCAGACCGGCTACCTGCCGTTCCTGGCGGCCCGGAGCCGCGGTTCTTTCGACGCGCTGCTGGCCGCCGCCGAGCACGTCAGCCGCGAGGCGGGGTGCACCTCGTTCTTCACCAGGACCTCCGGCTCCGCCTGGGCCACCATGGACGCGCTGGCCGGCCGCGGGTACCGGGCCGGTGGCGCCATGGTCCGGATGAAGTGCGGCGAGAACCTCGACTACGACCGCACCGCCACCTACTACTGCGACAACTGGCTCTAACCCCGCCGAGCCGGGGCATCCCAGAGCCGCGCCGCCGGGCGGCCGCCCGTTGCCTGTGTGTTGGCTGATAAGACTTTGGCGGCCCGGGGCTGCCCAGGTGAGACTGGGGGATCCCCGATGAGCGGAGGTCCGGGTGACAGCCGAGGCACTCCCCCGCGCGGAGCGGGCCCGATGGCGGGTCATGTACGGCTACGTGCGGCCACACCGCCTCGCGCTCGTGGCCGGCGGCTTCCTGAGCCTGCTCACCGGCGCGACCGGCCTGGCCCTGCCGCTGGTCGTCCGGGTGCTGATCGGCAACCTCGGCAACCACCGGGCCGTGGCCGGCATCCTGCTGCTGATGACGGCGCTGGTGGTGGCGAACGCCGCGCTGGGCGCGCTGGGCAGTTACGTGCTACAGCGGACCGCCGAGTCGGTGGTGCTGGCCGCGCGGCACCGGCTGGTGGACCGCCTGCTCGGGCTCACCATCGGCGGGCTGGACCGGGCCGAGCCCGGCGACCTGATGTCCCGGGTCACCTCGGACACGACGCTGCTGCGCGACGTGACCACGGACTCGCTGGTGGGCGTCGTCACCGGCAGCGTCACCCTCGTCGCCACGCTGGTGCTGATGAGCCTCATGGACATCGTGCTGTTCGGCGTCACCCTAGGCGTTTTCAGCCTGGCCGCGGTGATCATCGGCCTGGTGGTGCCCAAGATCGGCCGGGCCGCGCGCCAGGCGCAGGACTCGGTGGGCGTGATGGGCGCGGCGCTCGAGCGGATGCTCGGCGCGTTCCGCACGATCAAGGCCTCCGGCGCGGAAGGCCGCGAGGGAGACCGGATCCACGCCGCCGCCCGGGACGCGTGGCGAGCCGACATCCGGGCGGCGAAGTGGCAGGCGATAGCGGGAAACACGGCGGGCCTGGCGGTGCAGTGCGCGTTCCTGGCCGTGCTCGCCACCGGCGGCGCGCGGGTCGCCTCCGGGGCGATCGGCGTGGGCACCCTGGTCGCGTTCCTGCTGTACGTGTACTACCTGATGTCACCGATCCAGCAGTTGGTGAGCGCCGCGCGCGAGTATCAGGTCGCGGCGGCCGCGGTGGCCAGGATTCAGGAGGCCGAAGGGCTGCCGGTCGAGCCCGCCTGCCCGGCCCGGTCGGCGGAACCCGGCGGCGTGGTACCCGCCGCCCCGGCCGCCGTCACGTTCGAGCAGGTGCGTTTCCGGTACCGGCCGGAGTTGCCCGAGGTCCACCACGGCGTCAGCTTCGTCATCCCGCCGCGCGGGATGACCGCGTTCGTCGGCCCCTCGGGCGCGGGAAAGACCACGGTGTTCTCGCTCATCGAGCGGTTCTACGAGCCGGTGTCGGGCCGGGTCCTGCTGGATGGCACGGACGTGCGCGACTGGCCGGTCGCCGCCCTGCGGGCCGCGATCGGTTACGTGGAGCAGGACGCCCCGGTGCTGTCCGGCTCGCTCCGGGAGAACCTGCTGCTCGGCGCGCCGGATGCGAGCGAGGCGCAGGTCGCCGACGTGCTGCGGATCACCCGGCTCACCGGGCTGGTGGGGCGCCTGCCCCAGGGCCTGGAAACCGCGGTCGGGCATCGCGGCACGAGGCTGTCCGGCGGCGAGCGGCAGCGCGTGGCGATCGGGCGGGCGCTGCTCCGCCGCCCGCGGCTGCTGCTCCTCGACGAGGCCACCTCGCAGCTCGACGCGATCAACGAGGCCGCCCTGCGCGAGACCGTCGCGGAGACGGCCCAGCTGATCACGGTGCTGGTCGTGGCGCACCGGCTGTCCACGGTGACGATGGCCGACCGCATCATCGTGATGGACGCCGGCCAGGTCAAGGCCGCGGGCACGCACGCCGAACTCGTGGCCAGCGACCCGCTCTACGCCGAGCTGGCCGCGACCCAGTTCCTCGCCAGCGTGGACGCCTAACGCCTGGGGCGTCCCTAAGCGCCGAACTTGCACTTCGTCACCAGATAGCTGATCAGGTTGCGGAACGCGGTGCCGCTGGCGCCGTTGGTGGTGAGGTTCGACAGCTGCTGGTCGATCTTGGACATCGAGTTGAGGCTCTTGCTGGTGATCGCCGAGGCCGTCGACTGGAACTCGGCCGCGATCGTAGTCAGGTCCTTCGACACCTGAGGCGGGGCCTCCTTGGCAAGGCCGTTGAAGTAAGCGCCCAGCTTGTTGAGGTACTGCACACCCTGGTGCTGCGCCGCGCCCACGCTGCCCTGGGCGGACGCCGGCAGCTGGAAGTTCGTGCCGATGTTCTTGAAGTCGTTGCAGAACTTTCCGGTGAGCTTGCCGACGCCGCCCGCCGCGGAGCCCGCCTGCCCCGCCGGCGCGGTGGTCACCGCATTGCTCGGCAGGCTCACCGACGGCGTGCTGGTCGAGCTACTGCTGCACCCGGCCAGCGCCAGGCACGTGCCCGCCACCGCGGCGATGACGGCGGATCCCCACCGAGCACGGCTTTGTGCGGCCATGTCACTGCCCTCCTGAAATGGACCCTGTATTCACAGTTCTAGACCGCCCGCCCCATGGTCCGCCTGAGTAGCGGCTACTCAATTCCGGGTACTGGCGAAAGCTACCAGGTACCCGGCACCGGGTCGGCCGGTCTGACGGCGGCGCCGCAGGTTCAGCCTCTCATCGCCGGGCGGCGCAAATGATTTCGGCCCTGAGCCGCGCTCGGGAGAAGATCAGCGGGAAGGACCATCCCCGGGCGGGTCAAGCCGGGCCCCTCGGGCGAGCGATCATCAGGGAGGGCGGACGTGGCGCGGGCGCGGCTGAAGCTGGCACCTCAGGTGCTGGCGCTGCTCGGCTTTGTGTGCGCGATCGTGCTGGTGGACACCGCGTTCTTCACCGCGCTGACGCCGTTGCTGCCGCACTACGTGCACGTCGCTGGCCTGTCCAAGGCCGGCGCTGGGCTGCTCGTCGCCGCTTATCCGCTGGGCACGCTGATCGGGGCGCTCCCGGGCGGGGTGCTCACCGCCCGCCTGGGCGCCCGCAAGGTGGCCGTGCTCGGGCTGTCGCTGATGAGCGTGTCCACCCTGGTGTTCGGCTGGGCATCCGGCCCGGTCCTCCTGGACTCCGCGCGGTTCGTCCAGGGGCTGGGCGGAGCCTGCACCTGGGCCGCCGGCCTGGCCTGGCTGGCCACCGTGGCGCCCGAGGAACGGCGCGGCGAGCTGCTCGGCACCGCCATCGGGGCGGCCGTCGTCGGGGCGCTGTTCGGCCCGCTCATCGGCGCGGTGGGCAGCCAGGTGGGCACCGGGCCCGCGTTCGCCGGCGCCGCGGTGGCCGGCACCGTCCTGATCGTGGTGGCCTTCCTCGTTCCGCCGCCGCGTGCCGCGGAGCCGCAGGGGCTGCGGGAGGCCTGGCCCGCGCTGCGGGACCGCCGGGTCACCGCCGGCCTGTGGCTGACGATGCTCGCGGGCCTTGGTTTTGGCGTGCTGGACGTGCTCGCGCCGCTGCGCCTCAACCAGCTAGGCGCCTCCGCGGCCGTCATTGCCGGAACCTTCCTGGCGTCGGCCGCGCTCGAGTCCGGCCTGTCCCCGCTCGCGGGCCGGCTGTCGGACCGCCGCGGCGCGCTGCTGCCCATCCGGATCGCCCTGACGATAGCGGTCGCGGTCAGCCTCCTGGTGCCGCTGCTGCCGTCGGCGTCCTCGCTCGTGACGCTGCTCATCGTGGGCATGCCCGCCTACGGCGCCCTCTTCGCCCCAGCGACGGCGCTGCTCAGCGCGGGCGTGAGCCGGCTGCGCATCAACCAGGGCCTCGGCTTCGGCCTCGGCAACCTGGCCTGGGCCGCCGGGCAGGCCCTCGCCGCCTCGGCGAGCGGCGCGCTGGCCCAGGCCACATCGGACCTCGTCCCGTTCATCCTGCTCGCGGCCGCCTGCCTGGCGACCCTGCTGACGCTCCGGCTCAGGGGCCGCACGCAGCCGCCGGCCGAGCGCCCGTATGAGCGCTCGGCCGACACCCGTGACCCGCGCTAACCCCGCTTAGTGAACGGCTCCAGGATGTGGCTGAACGCCCAGACCGACTGCTTGACGCCGGAGCAGTGGTTGCTGTCGATCGTGCCCGGGCAGCCGCCGTTGTCCCGCTGGATGGCCCAGATCGAGACCTCGGGCAACCTGTGGGCAGCCGCGAAGCTCTCGACCTTGCTGGCATCTGCCAGGTACGTAACCTCGGTCTTCTTGGGGTAATCGTCGATGCCCGGCAGCAGCGTAATGCCCTCTAGAGCCCAAAGCCGTGACTGGCGAAGCCTGGGGTAGAGCCGCGCGAGCTGCACGTGCGTGGCCCGCAGCGCCTTGACCGCAGCCGTGCCCATCTCGATGCCGGTCTTGCTGGCCTTGATGTAGTAGTCGAACGCCATGATGTTCACGGTGAACCGAACCCCGTGCCGCGCCGCGTTCTTCACCACGTTCAGGTTGTTGCCGGGCAGGCCGCTGGGCTCGACGCCGATTGTGAACACGATCTGCACCGTGCGGTGCGTCCGCGCGGCCCAGTCCTGGAGCATCTTGATCGCTTCGCTGCGCCGGGTGATGCCTGCCGCGTCGCCCAGCGACCTGGCCTCGACGTCCATGTCGAGCCGGGTGACGTGGTAGGTGGTCACCACCTTCTCGTAGGCCTTGGCGATCTTCGCCACGCTGTGGCACGAGTCGGCGATCTCGGTGCCGCCCTGGTCGGCGCTGTAACCGCCGAACGAGGGAACCACGTCGCCGCCCATGGCCCGCAGCTTGCGGATCTGGGCAAGGTACGGGTCGCCGGGGCCGACCAGCCGCTTCGGGTCGCCGTTCCAGGCCACCGAGCAGGATCCCCGCTTGGGCGTCTGGAGGAAGGCGAGGGTCAGGTAGTGGGCACCCGAGGCGCGGGCGACCGCCGCGATGCTGTCCTTCGTCCAGGTCTCGAAGTACGGCGCGTACACCTGGCGCGGCACCAGGCGGTGGCCGTGCCCCGCCACGGCGGCCGGGCGGGTGGCCGTGGCCGGCCCGGTGGCCGACGCCGACGCGCCGCAGGCGCCGGTGGCCAGGACGACGGCGAGCGGAACGCCCGCACCGAGCGCCAGGGCGGTTCGCGGGCGGAGCGAGGTGCGCTTCATGCGGATTGGTCCTCCTGTCCGGGTGGTGCGGCACAGGCAGGCTGGCCTGGCAGAGCCGGGCATGACACCGGCGGCTCCACCGGCGTGACCGTTTTGCCCAATTTAGTTAGGACAGTATCCTAACTAAACGGCCCCTACAAGACTCGCGGAAACGAGGATAAGCCGGCGGCAGCGGGGCCGCCGGTTCAGGGGAGGAGAGCGATTTTCCCGGTGGAGTGGCCGGTCATGATCGCGCGGTGGGCGGCGGCGGCCTCGGTGAGCGGGAACGTCTGCGTTACGAAGACGCGCAGCTTTCCTTCGCTGGCAAGCCGGGCCAGGTCAAGACGCGCGGCGCTGCGGATCTCGGTGCCGGGGTCGGCGCCCGGCGCGCCGCCGATTACCTTGATGCCGGCCTCCAGCCCCTTCGCGGGGGCGGCGATGGTGACGACGCGGGCCCGGTCGGCAACCAGGGCGAGGGAGACCTCCATCGCTTCGTCGCTGCCTATCAGGTCCAGCGCGGCGGTGACACCGCCAGGGGCGACGGCGCGCACCCGGCCGGCCAGGCCGGGGCCGTAGGCCACCGGAATCGCCCCGAGGTCGCGGAGGAAATCATGCCGCGCCGGGCTCGCGGTGGCCACGACGGTGGCCCCGCGGATGGCGGCGAGCTGCACCGCCATGACGCCCACCCCGCCGGAGGCGCCGTGGATCAGCACGGTGTCGCCCGCGTGGACGTCGGTGACGGTCAGCGCGTGCCAGGCCGTCGCCCCGGTGACCATCAGCCCGGACGCCTGTGCCCAGTCCAGCGTGCCCGGCTTAGGCACCACGGCCTGGCCCGGCACCACCAGTTCGGCGGCGTACGCGCCCGGCGCCCGGAAGGCGATCACCTCATCGCCCACCGCGACCGGCCCGGCCGGGCCCGTCGCATCACGGCCCACCTGGGTGACCACACCCGCGGCCTCCGCGCCGGGCCGGATCGGCAGCCGGGCGGGATCCCGGCCGAACGCCCCGCTGTAGGCCCGGTAGTCGATCGGGTTGACGCCCGCGGCCCGGACCTCGATCCGCACTTCACCGGGACCGGGCTGCGGCGTTGGCTCGTCGACGACGGACAGCACTTCGGGGCCGCCATAACTCGCGGCGATCACGACAGCAGGCACGCCTGCCGCAACACTCCCGCCAGCGCGGTGCATTCCCGGTAGCCGCCCTCGGCGGCACGGGGTGCCCGCGTACCGGTGCGGCGCGGGCGCCGCTGCCGCCTTCGCCCGGCCGGGCGGGCGCGGCCGGCCCGGCCGCGCCGTCAGCGAAGATGGATCACGTTGGCGGTGATCAGCGCCGCGGCGTCGGAGGCCAGGTACGCGATGACCTCGGCGACCTCGGCCGGGGCGACGACGTGGAACATGATGGGGCTGTCGGCGACCAGCTTGCGGACCGCGTCGTTGACCCATCCGGTGTCGGTCACCGGCGGGTGGACCATGTTCGCGGTGACCCCGTAGCCGGCCAGTTCGATGGCCGCCGACATCGTGTAACTGTTCTGGGCCGCCTTGGCCGCGCCATAGGAGACCTCTTCGGGAAAGCCGATGTCCCCGCCCGAGGTGAGGCCGATGATCCGGCCCCAGGTCCCGTGACGGGCGATGTGCCGCCGGGCGAACTCGGCGATCAGCAGGCCCGCAGCCATCGCGTCCACGCTGAACTGCTGCAGCCAGGTGCCGGGGCTCACCACCTGGACCGTCCGGCCGAACGCGTCGGTGTGGGCCTGCAGGAAGGTGTCGGCCACCCACCCGGAGGCGTTGTTCACCAAGATGTCCACCGGGCCCAGGTGTTCCTCGGCCACGTCGAACAGCGCGGCCGCCGCGGCCGGGTCGGACAGGTTGGCCTCCGCGGCCAGTGCCCGCCCTCCCCCGCCCCGGATCTCGTCGGCCACCTGGGCACCGTCGCGGGCCCGGTTGGCCCGGTAGGCCGGGCGAAAGCCGGGGGCGTCGTCGTCCACCCGCAGGTAAGTGCACAGCACCGCGCAGCCGCGCCGCGCGAGCGCAAGCGCGGTTGCGGCGCCGATCCCGTGATTGGCCCCGGTCACGATCGCCGTGCGACCGTCCATCCCCGCATCGCTCATGAGAACCACCTCCGCGTCGCCGCTGCCGACCCTAGCCCGGCCAGGACGGCCCCGGTCCGGCCTTAGCCCACGGCAGCCCGATCCGGGGCCGCAGCGCCAGCGCTTTCCCGGCCTTCCGGCGCCGTGAGCACGCGGGGTGAATCTGCCCCGGTGCCGTTGACGGTTGCGTTATCCCCATGTCACCATCAACCCGCGACGGGGCAATTGTGGACGTTCGTGCGAAAGGGTTTTCCCTCGAGCGGGGTAGCTGCTGCACGCCTGATTCACCATCGCCCCGTGCTCGCCAGCGCTGTCGGCTTGAGGCTCCGAGGTGCCGCTGGGGGCGGAAACTAGGGCCCGCGGCGGTGGGGAGCGCGCTGCTGGGCCGATTCTGGGCGCTCTCTGGAGGGGTTATTTATGCGAACTAGCAGCGTGCGTAGGGTGCGTCGTTGCCTGGCCTGGGGGCGGGTGCTCGCCTTGGCCGTGGCGGCCGCGACGGCCACCACGATGGTGGGGGCATCCGCCGCGATGGCCTCGGCATCGGCGGTGGCACACCGCCCGCCAAGGCCCGCGGCGCCTGCCGCCGGGCGTTCCGGGCTGGCTCTACGGCAGGCCCCGGCTGCGCCGGCGGTCAGCACCTTCCCCACCAGGGGTGGCATCCTGTTCGGCGGTAACGACGGGATAGCCAACCTGACCACGCAACTCGGTCGCAACCTGGCCATCACCCGGACCTACTACAAGCTCGGCGGGAACGCCTTCCCGACCTTCACCGACAACGAGCACATGGCCGCGGGCAGCACGATGCTGGTCAGCCTGGACGCCAACAAGCACAGCTACGCCTCGATCGCCGCCGGGCAATACGACACCCAGATCAGCGCCTTTTTGGCGGAGGTGAACCAGGCCGCGATCAAGTACAGCTTTTCCTCGATCTTCTTCACCTTCCAGCACGAGCCGGACACCAAGCAGGTCGCCGGGCTCGGCACCGCGGCACAGTTCATCCAGGCGTGGGACCACGTCCACCAGCTTGCCGCCTCCGCCGACCTGGACTGGAACCAGCACCTCGGCGGACGGCTGATGTGGACGCTGATCTTGGTCCACAACAGCTATGGCATGGGAACCAACGCCAAGGGGTACTGGCCCGGGCCTGGTGAGGTCGACGTCGTCGCCGCCGATGGCTACAACGCCTATGGCTGCAAGGCCGGCCAGTCGAACCAGACCCCGGCTCAGATCTTCGGCCCGCTGCTGAGCTTCGCCACGGCCAATGGCGGGCTGCCGGTGATCATCGCCGAGTGGGCCAGCTACGCGGGGCTGCCCAGCACACAAGCGGCGTACATCGCCGAGATGCAGACCTACCTCACCACCAACCACAAGAAGATCAAGGCCGCGATGTACTGGGACGACGTCGGTGCTCTCTGTAGCTTCAAAATCGACAGCAACCCGGCCTCCATCGCCGCCATGAAGACCCTGGGCGCCTCCGTGGACATGCAGGGCACCGCCCACACGTAGGAGTCCGCCGAATTGGGCCGGGTCCACCGGCTGAGACGGCCGCCGGCTATCTCATAACTCAGAGACCGCGGGTGCGAATCCTGTCCCCGCTACCGAGTAAGTGCAGGTCAAGGGCCTGATCGCCGGAAGGCGGTCAGGCCTTCCTGATCTTGGCACGAGGGTGTGGCGCGCCACGCCTGCTGCTTATTTGGCCAGGTTGCGGCAACCAGGACACACTTATGTCGTGGCCGTGGCAACCAGGACATACGCCGGAGACGGCGGGAGGTGACCGGGTGGGGCGCGAGCTGATCACCCACGGGGAGAAGGTGTTCTTCCCCGAGCGGGGCGAGACAAAGGCCGACCTCGCCGAGCACTACCTGCGGGTCGCCGAGCCGCTGATGCGGGTGATGGGCGGCCGGCCGGTCCTGCTGCAACGCTTCCCCGAGGGCGCCACCGGGCCGTCCTTCTTCCAGAAGCGCGTGCCGAAGAACATCCCGGACTGGTTGCGGACAACCACGGTGTCCACGCCCAACGGCACCACGTCGCAGGCGCTCGTCGCCGCCGACACCGACCATGTGCTGTGGGCGGTGAACCTGGGCTGCCTGGGTTTCCACGTCTGGCCGTACCTGGCCGACGACCCGGAGCGCACCGACGAGCTGCGGATCGACCTCGACCCCTCCCCCGGCGTCGACTTCAGCCACATCCAGCTGGCGGCCGGCGAGGTGCACGGTCTGCTCACCGAGCTGGGCATCACCGGCTACCCCAAGACCACCGGCAACCGCGGCCTGCACATATACATACGGCTCCAGCCGCGATGGGACTCCTACCAGGTCCGGGCCGCGGCCGTGGCCCTCGCCCGGGAGCTGGAGCGGCGCAGGCCCGACCTGATCACCGCCGCCTGGTGGAAGGAGGAGCGCGGCGCACGGGTGTTCGTCGACTACAACCAGAACGCGCCGCACAAGACGGTCTTCGGCGCCTGGTCGGTCCGGGCCCGGCCCGGCGCCCAGGTGTCCACGCCGGTGGCCTGGGACGAGATCGGCGACATCCACCCCGACCAGTTCACCATCGCGTCGCTGCCGGACCGGCTGGCGAGCGTCGGCGACCCGTGGTCGGCCATGAACGACGACCCGCAGTCGCTCGAGCCGCTGCTCGTCCTGCACGAGCGGGACCAGGCCGGCGGGCTGCCCGACGCGCCCTGGCCGCCGGTCTACCCCAAGCAGCCCGGCGAGCTGTCCCGCGTCGCGCCCAGCCGGGCCAAGAAGAGCTGACCGCCCCGCGCCCGCTCACCCAGGAGAAAGCAGTGGCCGCACCGTTCGCGACGGCGCTTCTCGGCTGGAAGGCCAGCGGCAAGAACCGGCTGGACTGGACATTGGTACCCAACGCAGCCGACGTGGATAACGCCGAGTCGATGCGGATCGCCGCCGGGGTGCTCGACGCGCTGGGCGTGGCCCGGGACGTTAGCTCTGACGTGCCGAAAGACCCGGGGGGTCCGCTGGAGCAAGCGGTCCATGACCATCTGCTGAGCAATCTGGCCTACCGCGATCCCGACCGCATCTGGCTGGTCGGCCGGGGCGCCGTCATCTCCGGCTTCGACCAGTACGCGCACCTCAGCGAGATCGATGAGCTGGTCCGTGGCAACCCGGAACTGCGCATCACGATCGGGACCGACTATCTGATCAGGCCGGACGTCACCGTGGGGATGGGCGCGGTGGCGACCGCTTCCGGCCTGCCGCCGCTGCACGCGGCGATCTCGTGCAAGTGGACGATCCGCTCCGACCGCGTGCAGAACATCCGGCACGAGTGCTTGCAGATGATCCGGCACCGCCGCGGCCGGCAGCCGCACCTGGTGACCGTGACCGCGGAGCCGCTGCCGAGCCGGCTGACATCGATCGCCCGCGGGACCGGCGAGGTCGACGCCGTCTACCACATCGCCTACGACGCGATGGCGGCCAGCGTCGCCGCCAACGCGAACCCCGAACAGGCGGAGGCCTGGCGCGAGGTGACCGGCCAGCGCCGGGTTCTCGACTACGCGCTGCTGGCAGGCACGCTCGCATTGTGGTGATCCGGCACCTGGCCCGCCAGGCTTCGCGATGACGCCGGCGTGTTCGGCCCGCGGCTGTCCGACCATGCGGGCAGAATCAGCGGTTAAGGCAGCGGGGCGGCAGCACGGGAGGCGGCGTGAGCGGGCTAACTTCCCTGGAGATCTGCGCGGGGGCCGGCGGCCAGGCGCTCGGGCTGGAGCAGGCCGGGTTCGCCCACGAGGCCGTGGTCGAGATCGACCCCGATGCCTGCGAGACCCTTCGCTTCAACCGGGAGTGGAAGGTCATCGAGGGCGACGTGGCAAACGTAGACGGGCGCGCCTATCAGCAGGTTGACCTGTTCGCCGGCGGCGTGCCCTGCCCGCCCTTCTCCATCGCGGGCAAGCAGCTCGGCCAGGACGACGAGCGCGACCTGTTCCCCCAGGCGCTGCGCCTGATCGAGGAGATCGGCCCGCGAGCGGTGCTGCTGGAGAACGTCCGGGGCCTCGGCACGCGCCGGTTCGACGGCTACCGGACGCAGGTGCTCGGCCGGCTCCAGGCGCTGGGCTACGAAACCTGGTGGGACCTGGTGCCCGCGAGCGACCACGGGGTGCCCCAGCTACGCCCGCGGTTCGTGCTCGTGGCGATCAAGCCCCCGTGGGCGGCCGGGTTCCGCTGGCCCGAGCCGCTGCCCGGGCCGCCGCCGACCGTGGGTGAGACGCTGCGTGACCTGATGGGGTCCCGTGGCTGGCCGGGCGCCGCGGCGTGGGCGCGGGGGGCCGCGGGCATCGCGCCCACCATCGTCGGCGGCAGCAAGAAGCATGGCGGCCCGGACCTGGGCCCGACCCGCGCCCGGGCGGCCTGGCGCGAGATGGGGGTCGACGGCCTCGGCATCGCCGACGAGGTGCCCGGGCCGGAGTTCCCGGCCGACCGCCCGCCCAAGCTGACCGTGGGAATGGTGGCCCGGCTCCAGGGGTTCCCCGACGACTGGACGATCACCGGCCGGAAGACCGCCGCCTACCGCCAGGTCGGCAACGCGTTCCCGCCCCCGGTGGCCAGGGCCATGGGCAGCGCCATCGCCGCCGCCCTCGGCCGGGCGAACCATGCTCGGCGGCCTCCGGCCGCCTCGCCGTGGGCCGAGACCTCATGCTAGCCCGGGGGCCGAGCCCCCGGACCCCCACGACCCCGCTACCGGCCGGCTGGACAGGTTCCCGTCCGTCAGGGCGCGGGCGGCCTTAAACCCGGCTGGCTCCGCCAGCCTGGCCTGATCCCAACCAGCCTCTGGCCCCGGCAAGCCCGCGGTGGCGAGACGGTTGTGGGGCGGATTCGGGGTCCACGACGGCTGCGTTGGGCATAGTGTGCTTTAAACACCGGCAGGGGTATGGCCGGGAGGCGGAGCGCTGATAGGGACCTGGATGGGCCGGGCAGCAGCGTCTGGTTAGCCTGCCCCTCTTGCGAAGAGATGTCACTCATAGTTTTCTTGTATGTCATGGCGTGGCGTGGATCTTTTGGCAGAACGCCGGCGAGCCTGTAAGCGTGCGAATCGCATATGTCACAGAGTCGTTTCCGCCGGACATCAACGGCGTGGCCCAGACCGCACTCCGGGTCGCCGAGCACCTGGTCAAGCGGGGTCACGAGCCCCTCATCGTCGCTCCCGAACCCGCCGACGGGCAGGCGCGCCCGGACCGCATGCTGGGGTACCCGGTCGTGCGGGTGCCATCGTTCGCCCTGCCGCTTTATCCCGGGCTGCGCGTCGGCCTGCCCGGGCCGCGCATTCGTGCCGCGATAGACGCCCACCGCACCGACCTGGTCCACCTCGCCGGGCCGTTCGTGATGGGTGCGAGCGCCGGCGCGGCAGCGAAGAAGTTGCGCGTGCCGACGGTTGCCGTGTACGCAACCGATATGGCCGCATACGCGCGGAGCTATCACACCGGTCTGCCCGGCCAGGCGATCGCCTGGGGACGGCTGCGCGGGATCCACAACGCGGTCGACCGGACGCTGGCCCCGTCCAGCGCCGCGGCAGACGATCTGCGGGTGCACGGAATCGAGCGGGTGTGGATCTGGGGCCGGGGCGTGGACACCGTCCGGTTTGACCCGGCCAAGCGCAGCATCGCGCTGCGGGACCAGCTTGCGCCGGGCGGCGGGCTGATCGTCGGTTACGTCGGCCGGCTGGCCGTGGAGAAGCGGCTGGACCTGCTGTCGGGGGTCGCGGCGCTGCCCGGGGTCCGGCTGGTGATCGTCGGCGGTGGGCCGGCCGAGGCGGCGGCACGGCGAGCCCTGCCGCAGGCGGTGTTCCTCGGGCCGCGGCACGGCGAGCAGCTTGCCACCCTCTACGCCAGCCTGGACCTGTTCGTGCACGCCGGGCCGCATGACACGTTCGGCAACACGCTCCAGGAGGCCGCGGCCAGCGGCCTGCCGGTGATAGCGCCTGCCGCCGGCGGCCCGATCGACCTGGTGGACGACCAGGTCACCGGGTTCCTGGTCACGCCGGGCCACGCGGGCACGCTCGCCGCGGCCGTGGCCAGGCTGGTGCGCGACCCGGCGCTGCGCGCGGCCCAGGGCCAGGCGGCCCGCCGCGGCATGCTGGGCCGGACGTGGTCCGCGCTCGGCGACGAACTGATAGATCATTACTATGCGGTACTCGAAGGCACCGCGCGACGAGTTCCCATCCCGGCAGGAGCGCCAGCATGACCACATTCGCGGCACTGGGCGACTCGATCACGCTCGGCGTTGGTGATCCCATGCGGGAGCCAGGCCAGCGCATGACGTGGCGTGGCTGGGCGTCGCTGCTCGCCGAGGGCCTGTGCGAGCCGACGCTGCACAAGCTGGCCGGCAACGGCGCCCTGGCCATCGACATCGAGAAGGTTCAGCTCCCCCGGGCGCTCGAACTGCGCCCCGACGTCGCCAGCGTGGTGTTCGGCGTCAACGACACGCTCCGGTCGGGGTTCGACCCGGACCGGATCGCCGGGGCGGCCATGCACACGGTCGGCGCGCTGCGGGCCAGCGGCGCGCAGGTGCTCACCATGCGGCTGCCCGACCCGGGGCGGATGCTCGGGCTGCCGAACGCCTTTGCCAGGCCGCTGGCCTGGCGCGCACACCAGGTCAACGCCGTGATGGACGCGGTGGCGGAGCGGTTCGGCACGGTGCACTTCGACGCCGCCGGGGATACCGAGGTCTACGATCCGCGGATGTGGGCGGTGGACCGGCTGCACCCGAGCGAGCGCGGCCACCGGTTCATCGCCCGGCGCTTCCACGAGCAGCTTGCCGCCACGGGCTTCGCGGTCGGCGAAGCCCCCGGCGCGGAGCCGCAGAACCGGCCCCCGTCCCGGCTGGCCGAGTTCGGCTGGATGGCCACCAAGGGCACGGCGTGGGTGGTCCGCCGGTCCACCGACCTGGTCCCCGCGCTGGTGGGGATGGCCGTCAAGGAATGTTTCGGCCGGACGGCCGAGCGGCCCTGGACCGAGCAGGACAGCGCCGCGGCGCTGCTCTGGAACCCGGTCGCGGAATCAGGACAGGCGCTCGATCTGGCGCATCTTGTTGGTGGCGTCGAGGGCGGCGACCTTGTATGACTCGGCGATGGCAAAGGCCGGCCAGGACATTCGCGCCGAGCTAGCGGGCAGGCCCGCGCTGCTCCAGGATGCTGAGCGGCGGGCGCTGGCCTACCTCGATGGGCTGGCGGATCGGCCGGTGGCCCCCACGCCGGACGCGGTGGCCGCGCTGCGCAAGCTGGACTTCGAGCTGCCCCGGACCGGCATTGACCCGGGCATCGTGCTGTCCATGCTGGATGACTTCGGCTCGCCCGCCACGGTGGCCAACGGCGGGCCAAGGTACTTCGGGTTCGTCACCGGCGGGGCGCTCCCGATCGCCCAGGCGGCCGCCTGGCTGTCCGTCGCGTGGGACCAGAACGTGGCGCTCTCGGTGATGTCCCCGGCCGCCACGACGCTGGACGCCGTGGCGCTGCGCTGGGTCACCGAGCTGCTCGGCCTGCCCGCGGGCACCGGCGGCGGCTTCGTCAGCGGCGCCACGATGGCCAACGCGACCTGCCTGGCCGCCGCCCGGGACACGGTCCTCAGCAGCCACGGCTGGGACGCCGCGGGCCAGGGCCTGGTCGGCGCGCCGCCGGTCACCGTCGTGCTGGGCGCTCAGGCCCACTCCATGGTCCGCAAGGCGCTCGGGCTGGTCGGTCTGGGCCGTGACCGGGCCGTGGTGCTGCCCACCGACGACCAGGGCCGGATCGAGCCGCGCGCGCTGCCGGCCCTGCGGGGGCCCGCGCTGGTGTGCTTGCAGGCAGGCAACGTCAACGGCGGGGCGAGCGATCCGTTCGTCCCGCTGATCGACTGGGCGCACGAGCAGGGCGCCTGGGTCCACGTTGACGGCGCCTTCGGGCTCTGGGCGGCCGCCGCGCACGGCACGGCCCGCCAGGTCGCCGGCGTCGCCGCGGCCGACTCCTGGGCGACCGACGCGCACAAGTGGCTGAACACGACCTACGACTGCGGCATCGTGCTGGTCCGCGACGCGGCCGCGCTCCGGGCGGCCATGGAGGCCGGCGCCGCGTACCTGCCCGAGGACGGGGCCCGCGAGCCCATGCAGTACACCCCGCAGTCGTCCCAGCGGGCCCGCGGGGCCGAGGTATGGGCGGTGCTCGCGGCGCTCGGCCGCGAAGGCCTGGCCGAGCTGGTGGACCGGACGTGCCGGCTGGCGCGGCGGTTCGCGCACGGCATCCGGGCCGGCGGATACGAGGTGCTGAACGACGTGGTGCTCAACCAGGTGGTCGTGGACTTCGGCGATCCGGCCCGCACCGCGGCCACCGTGGCCGCGGTCCAGAACGAGGGAACCTGCTGGTGCGGGCCGACCACGTGGCGCGGCCGTACGGCCATGAGGGTGAGCGTGAGCTGCTGGAACACCACCGAAACCGACATCGACCGCAGCGTCGCGGCCGTTCTCCGCTGCGCCTCCGGCCAGCCCGGTGCCGGGGTACCCTAGTTCTCAGAGGGGGGCTGGGAAGGGGACTTAATGGCGATTGAGTGGGGCCGCGAGATTATCGCTGGTCACCACGAGCCCCTGCTGTTCGACACCAGCCTGCCGCACTTCGCCCGGATCTACGACTACTGGCTGGGCGGAAAGGACAACTTCGCGGTCGACCGCGCCGCGGGTGACCAGGCGATCAGGGCTTTCCCCGATATCGCGGTGTCGGCCCGGGCCAACCGCGCCTTCCTGGCCCGGGCGGTGCGCTTTCTGGCCGGCGAGGCCGGCATCCGGCAGTTCCTGGACATCGGCACCGGCATCCCGACCGGAAACAACACCCACGAGGTGGCGCAGTTCGTCGCGCCGGAGTCCCGGGTCGTCTACGTGGACAACGATCCATTCGTGCTGTCACACGCCCGTGCGCTGCTGGCCAGCAAGCCGGAGGGCGCGACCGAATACATCGAAGCCGACCTGCGGGACCCGGAGCGGATCATCAATGACGCCGCGCGGCGGCTGGATTTCGAGCAGCCGGTGGCGATCATGCTAATGACGATCTTGCAACACATCGATGATGAAGACGACCCGGGCAAGATCGTGGCCACGCTGATGGATGCCATGCCGCCGGGCAGCTATCTCGCCCTTTCCCATCCCGCCAAGGATATCGACGCCGAGCCAATGGCGCGGATGGCCGAGCGGCTCAACCTGCTCATGGCGGAACCGATCACGCTGCGTCCCCATGCTGAGATCGTCGCGTTTTTCGACGGCCTGGAATTGGTGCCGCCCGGGGTCGTGCAGACCTCGCAATGGCGCCCGGTCAACGAGACCGAGGCCGAGAGCCCGGCCACCCTGTGGGCCGGCGTAGCCCGCAAGAACTAACCCGGCAGGCAGAGGCCCACCCCGCGGCTAGGCCGCCAGGATCTTGTGGATTGCGTCGGTGCTGTCGGCCGGGGTCGCGGCCTCCATGCACACCCGCTCCATGACCGTCAGGTAGCTGTCCACGACCTCGGGCTTGTCCAGGTACAGCGCGCTGGTGAGCTGCTCGAGGTACACCACGTCGGGGAGGTCGGGTTCGGCGAACCGCAGGATGCTGAACGGCCCCCCGGCCGCGGAGTGACCGCCGGCCTGGAATGGCATAACCTGAATGGTCACATTCGGCTGCTGCGCCATCTCGAGCAGGTGCTTGAGCTGCCCTTGCATAACCGACGGGCTACCCACCGGGCGGCGCAGCACGGCTTCGTCAAGTACCGCCCAGATATTCGGCGGTTCCGCCCTCTCAAGGACCAACTGGCGGGCCATTCTCAGCCGGACCCGCCGCTCGATCTCCCTGGGGTTGCCGGCGTCGTGACCAAGGAGCGTCACGGCACGCGCGTAGTCCTCGCTCTGGAGCAGGCCGGGCACGAACTGGACCTGGTAGGTCCGGACCTGGATGGCAACCTCCTCGAGCCCGACGTAAGCCTCGAACCAGGACGGCAGCACGTCGGAGTAGTCGTGCCACCAGCCCGGAACGTTCGCCCGCCGGGCGAGTGCCCGGAGCGAGTCGCGTTCCTGCTCGTCGGTCACGCCGTAGAGCGTGAGCAGGTCACTGATGTCGCGGTCCTTGAAGCCCACCCGGCCCGTTTCGAGCCGGCTGATCTTCGAATGGGACGCGCGGATTGCCCGGCCCGCGTCCTCAAGAGTGATCCGTTTCGCCTCGCGCAGCCGCCTTAGCTGGGCACCAAGGAGTATCCGAAGAACCGTGGGCCCTCCGGCGGCTGGGGCGATCGACGTCCGGCCCTCGCCGCCGACCGGATCGGCTGCTCTGACCATGCGCCCTCCCCAAGGAAATCCCGACCACGGAAGTCTCCCACGCGCAGCGTGTTAGCGCCATAACTGGACGCATGTGACATTCTCATTTGCCCGGATTTTGGCGCTGCCGTTGCGCCTGGGGCGCCAGGTCAGGGGGTGTGGCCCGTGGCCACCGCGCGCAGGAACGCGGCCCAGCCTGCGGCGGTGAAGACCAGGACCGGGCCGCCGGGACTCCTCGAGTCACGCACCGCTACCCGGCCGGAAGGCAGCCGGGCCGTTTCCACACAGTCGCCACTGGGATTGCTGTAACTGCTCTTACGCCATGCCGCACCGGGCACGTCCAAGGGCAGCGTGCCCCCGTAGGCCAGATCCACCGTGCATCCCTTTCTGCCTTTACTGCGCTGATTAAACGTGTCGCTGCCGCATGCTGCCTGCTGGCTGTGACCAGGCAGTTCTGCGGCTCCCCGGGATGTGCCGACCGCCCATCGTGGGCATCCTGTGCAAGTGCACTTGCATCTGCACACCTGAAGTGGCATCGTAGCCGATGCGCCGGCTCTTGGCGGCCGCGCCCTACTTCAGGCTCGGTGGTCGAACCATGGAGGGACAACAGTTGGCCTTGACGCAAGTCCTCGGCCAGCGCTATGCCGCCGGGCACCCGGAGGCGGCACAGTCAATGCTGTCCGACACCACCGACCGGCTGTGCCGCATCAGCTTGCCCCCGGTGCCGCAGTCGGCCCGGACCGCACGCGAGTTCACCGTTGCCGCGCTGCGCAGATGGCATCTGGACCCGCTCATCTCCGACGCCGTCCTCATCGCCTCCGAGCTGGTCACCAACGCGATCAGCCACGGCGTCCCGCCGGACGACCCGGCCGGGTACGTGGAGCTGACGTGGTCCTACCAGGTCAGCCGGCTGATCTGCGTGATCACCGACCGCGCGGCGCAGCCGCCGGCCATGGTGCCGGTCGACGCCGGCGCGGAGGCAGAGTCCGGCCACGGCCTCCAGATCGTGGCCGCCCTCGCCGCGGCCTGGGGGTGGACGATGCTGGGCACCGGCGAAAAGGCCGTGTGGGCGGCCCTGCACCTGCCCTAGGGCCCCAGCAGCCCTGCCAAGTTCTTGATCACGGTGGAACCGCGACGGGGCGGCCGGACCCCGCCGCCGGCGCCGGTGCCATCACATGAGCCGGACCGGATGCTTTCCTGCCGCCTGAGCCGTCCCCGGCCGCCGGCGCCGGCGCCATCACATGAGCCGGACCGGATGCTTTCCTGCCGCCTGAGCCGTCCCCGGCCGCCGGCGCCGGTGCCATCACATGAGCCGGGCCGGATGCTTTCCTGCTGCCTGAGCCGTCCCCGGCGCCCTACTCCAGCAGGCGGGCCCGGCAGGCGAGCTGAAGGGCGAGCCGCTGATCGGGGTCGTCGAGGTCCATGTCGAGCAGTTCGGTGATGCCGCGCAGCCGGTTGGCCACCGCGTTGCGGTGCAGGTGCAGCTTCTGCGCGGTCTTGATGATCGACCCCTGCTCGTCGAGGTAGGCGGCCAGCGTGCGGATCGCCGTTTCCGCGCGGGCCGCGCCCAGCTTCTCCAGCGGCGCGAGCTGATCCCGCACCGATGCCCGCGCGGTGTCGGACGAGTACCACTCCATGAGCATCCGGCGGACGCCGACGGCGTCGTGCGCGGCCACCCCGGCCGGCTTGTGCGCGCCCCGCGCGGCGAGCAGCGCGCCCCTGGCCTCGGCGGCCGACGCGCGCAGCCCCATCGGGCCCTCGTGCGGCGCCCCCACCCCGGCGCGGAACCGGAGCGCGGGCAGCCTGCCGGCGAGCGCGCCCAGCGCACGCTCGGCCGACCTGGCCGCCCGGGCACCGGCCTGCGGGCCCGGGTTGGAGGTCGTCATCCGGATCAGCACGATCGCCCGGGCAACTCGGGACAGATACCAGGTCCCCCCGGTCGCGGCCGCGGCCTGGAGCGCGACCTGCCCCACCGATTCGAGCAGCTCGAACCGCTGCACCTCGTCGCGCCCGGATTCTTCCAGGTCGTCCGCTTCGAAGCGGACCGCGACGTGCCAGCCGGCGATGGGAATCGCGAGTTGCCGGGCGCGCTCCAGCAGGTCCTCGTTGATCGCGGCTTCCGACATCAGCAGTTCGGCCAGCAACTCGCTGCGTGACCTGACCGGCACCTCATGGGCCCGCCGGGCCAGGTCGAGCAGACGCGCCGCGGCCAGGGCCGCGGTGTGCAGCACGAGCCGGACGGCAATGCCGAAGTCGCCGCGCGCATCCGGGGCGACGAAATGCCCGACCGTCGTTTCGCCCACCACAACGGGCGCGCTGATCAGGGTCGCGGCGGGGCCGTTGCCGTCGCCATTCGCTGCCAGTGCCGCCGCGCGGCCAGCGAAAGGGTCACCGGCGGTTACCGCCGTCCGGTCGCCGCCGGTACCGAAGACCAGGCCGCCTTCGGCGGGCGGACCGACGGCACCGGCCACGGCACCGGCTTCGGCGTGCGGGCCGCCATGGTCCCCGGCCGCGGCGTCGCCGTTGGCCTCGGGACCGGGCCCGGCGACCGCCGGGGCGACGGGCCAGAACTCGATCGCCGTGCCCAGCGCCTCGCTGACCGCATCCCGCAGGCCGTCCAGGTCAGCACCGGCCGACTCGGCGCGGAGCACGGCCTCGAGCCCCTCTTGCGCCCGCCCGAGAGCCCGCTCGGCGCCTCCCCCGATCTCGCGGATGATCGCCTGTATCAGCTCAGCAAGCTCGGCGTCACGGGGGATGGACACCAGCGCGATGTCGGCGCGCCGGGCGATGTCCCGGGCCGTCATCGTGGGCTGCCACTTCCCGTCCGCGAACGCCGCCACCGCGGCAACCTGGTGGATCGCGGCCCAGCGCAGCGCCATGTCCAGACGATAGTCAGTGACCTGCGCGGACGCGGATTTGGACAGGACGACAAGGCTCGCCGGCGGGGCATGGTCCAGGTCGGTGAAGGTCTCGGCAAGCCGGACCAGGGCAACATCGCGGTCGCCGCCGTTGTGGCTGACCCGCCGCAGCCCGGCCAGCGGTGAGCTAGCCAGGATCTCGTCGATCGAGGGCATAAGCTGCCCCTCCTCAGCCGGCACGGTCGCCCAACATGCCGCCTTCGCCGCGACGAAGGCCATGGCAAAAGCGTAAAGCCAGCGCCCGGCCGCAAGGCGCTCATGGTGACCCACCTTATGCGGACCGCACACATCAGTCACGATCGCGGTGCAATATGCCCATTCACGTCGGCATCGGCGACTGCGAGCATGGCGTTGCATCGCAGAAATCCCGGCAACCCGAGGCGTGCCGATGCCACGCCGACCCGGCCGTCCAGAGGAGAGCAATGGAGTGTGACACCGCTTCTGGGCCCACGGCCGTCACCGAGACTCCGGACTGGTGGCCATACGCCCAGCAGTTCCCGCACTGGCACGTTTGGCGGGGGGTCGCGGGCCTGCTCTATGCCCGCCGGCCCAGGTCGAGTCCGCCCAAGGTCGTCCGCGGCAAAGACCTGACGACCCTTCGCGATCGGATCATTCAGGCAGAAGTGCTCCACTGACCTACGCAGCCGCCCTGCACGGCCCTCCGGTGCCCGCGGCGCGCACGCGTTCCGGTGCGCCCGCCCGTTTGCGCTGGCCGGGCCGTAGTCCTGTGGGCACCGCGGCGGTCGCAACGGGTGCCCGCCGGGTCTTCGCCGAGGCGACGGGCAAGCGTGCTCAGCCGGGACAGACATGCGCTGCGGCGTCCCCGTCGGCTGACATCGGTGAGAAAAAGCCCCAGATAGTGGCCATCCCGCGCGAGGTTCGGGAATCATGGGAAGAGCCTTAAATCGATTGCATCGTGGTACGACGAACGCCCTGCCGATGAAGAGACTGCTCGACCCCGAAGCGCTGCGCGCCCTGGCCCGTGGCTGCGCGGTGCTGGGCGCCGGCGGCGGTGGCGACACATACCTGCCACTGCTCCAGGCGCTACAGGCAACCGAGGACTACGGCCCGGTGGCCCTGGTCGACGTCGACGAGCTGCCCGACGACTCGCTGATCATGCCGTGTGGCGGGATCGGCGCCCCCACCGTGAGCATCGAGAAGTTCGAGAACGGCGACGAGGGCGAACGGCTCAGGGAGCAGCTCCAATTCCTGACCGGGCGCCGGGTGTCCGCGCTCATGGCCGGGGAGATCGGCGGCGGGAACGGCGTGCTGCCCGTTGCCTGGGCCGCGGGAATGGGGTTGCCGCTGGTGGACGCCGACGGCATGGGCCGCGCCTTCCCCGAGGTCCCCCAGGTCAGCATGCAGCTTGCCGGAATCTCACCGAGCCCGGCGGTGATGACCGACGAGCGCGGCAACCTGGCCCTGTTCCGCACCATCTCGGGCCACTGGATGGAACGCCTGGAGCGCGCCGCCACCGCCGAGTTCGGCGGCGCCGCGTCCTCCACGGAGTTCTCGCTGACCGCCGCCGAGGCGCGAACCGCGACCATCCGTGACTCGGTCTCGCTGGCGATCAGGATCGGCGCGGCGGCGGCCGGCACGACGGGCGACCCGGTCGAGGCGCTGATCTCCGAGATCGGCGCGTTCCGCCTGGTCACCGGCAAGGTAACGGACGTCGAGCGGCAGACCCGCAGCGGCTTCGTCCGGGGCAGCACGGTGGTTGAGGGCCTCGGGGCGGACACAGGCCGGCTGCTTCGCATTGAATTGCAAAACGAGAATCTCGTGGCGCTCGAACGCGGCAGGGTGCTCGCCTCCGTGCCCGACCTGATCACGGTGCTCGATTCCGAGACGGCCGACGCGGTCGCCACCGAGCGGCTCCGGTACGGCCAGCGGGTGACCGTGATCGCGTTCGGCTGCGATCCGGTGTGGCGGACCGAAGCGGGCATCGCCGCTACCGGGCCGCGTATGTTCGGCTATGACTTCGACTACACACCTGTGGAGGAGCTGGCCGGTGCCACGACCTGACTGCCGCCTCGGTATCGACGTCGGTGGCACCAACACCGACGCGGTGATCATGGATGCCGCCGACCGGGTCATCGCCAAGGCGAAGGTGCCGTGCACCCCCGACATCACCGGCGGCATCACCGCGGCGATCGACACCGTGCTGAAGGCGCCGGGGATCACGCCCCAGCGGATCACCCACGTCATGCTCGGCACCACCCACGCGACGAACGCCGTGCTGGAGCGCCGGAACCTGCGCCGGGTGGCGGTGATCAGGCTCGGCGGGCCGGCCACGCACAGCATCAGGCCCATGTACGGGTGGCCGGCCGACCTGGCCGACGCGGTCTCGGTCGGCGCGACGATCGTGGACGGCGGGATCGAGTTCGACGGCCGGGACCTGTCCCCCCTCGACACCGAGGCGATCGCACGGTTCCTCGGCCGGATCGGTGACGCCATCCAGGGCGTCGCGATCACCAGCGTGTTCGCCCCGGTGTCGCCGCGGCACGAGCTGGAGGCGGCCGAGATCGTCAAGCGCGAGCTTGGCGAGGTGCATGTCTCGCTCAGCCACGAGATCGGCTCGATCGGCCTGCTGGAGCGGGAGAACGCCACGATCCTCAACGGCGCGCTCGTCGGCGTGGCCGGCGACGTGGCCGGGGCCATGCGCCGGGCCCTGGCCGTGCACCGGCTGGAGCCGGCGACGTACTTCGCCCAGAACGACGGCACGCTGATGGGCCTCGAGCACGCGCTGCGGCATCCCGTGCTCACCATCGGCAGCGGGCCGGCCAACAGCGTCCGCGGGGCGGCGTTCCTGACCGGCAACTCCGACTCGCTCGTGGTAGACGTGGGTGGCACCTCCACCGACGTGGGGGTGCTGGTCAACGGGTTCCCCCGGGAGTCGTCGCAGGGCGTGGAGATCGGCGGCGTCCTGACCAACTTCCGGATGCCCGACCTGGTCACGATGGCGCTCGGCGGCGGCACCGTGGTGACGGCGGAGCCCGGCGGCTCCCGTCTCGGGCCACGCAGCGTCGGCTACCTGCTCACCCGGGAGGCGCTGGTCTTCGGCGGGGATACGCCCACGCTCACCGACAGCGCGGTCGCGGCCGGGCGGGCCGCCCTCGGGGACCGGAAGCGGACCGGCCGCCACCGGGAGCTGCTCGCGGGCGCGCTGGCCCTGGCCGACCAGATGCTTGCCGACGCGATCGACCGGATGAAGACCTCCAAGGAGGACCGCGCACTCGTCGCGGTCGGGGGCGGCAGCATCCTGGTCCCGGAGCATATTCCGGGGGTCAGCGAGATCATCAGACCCGAGCACTTCGACGCTGCCAACGCCGTCGGCGCCGCCATCGCCTCGGTCAGCGGCCAGGTGGACCGCATCTTCCACCTTGGCGCGGCCGGCCGCCAGGGGGCGCTCGATGAGGCCTACGGCGAGGCGACCGAGCAAGCCGTCGCCGCGGGTGCCGACCCCGGCACCGTGCAGATCGTGGAGGTCGAAGAGATTCCGCTGGCCTACCTCACCTCGCCGTCGGTCCGGATCCGCGTCAAGGCCGCGGGCTCGCTCGGCGGTATGGCCCAGCACCACCTGCGAGCGGGCCTTGCCCAGCAAGCCCGCCTTGCTACCCCGGCCGGTTCGGCGACCACCTGACCGGCTGGCCCGATGACCACGTACCCGCCAACGCCGGTGACCATGAAAAGACTCCTCGACCCCGACGCATTGCGTGCTCTGTCCCGGGGCTCCGCCATTCTGGGCGCAGGTGGCGGGGGCGATGCCCACGTGACGCTGCTACAGGCGTTGCAGGCAACCGAGGACTTCGGGCCGGTGCCCCTGGTCGACCTGGACGAACTGCCCGATGACGCGCTGATCATGCCCTGCGCGGGCATCGGGGCGACCACGGTCATCCTGGAAAAGTTCGAGAACGGGGACGAGGGAGCACGGCTCCTGGAGTATCTGGAGTTCATGACCGGCCGCCGGGTGGCGGCGCTGATGGCCATCGAGATCGGTGGCGGGAACGCCCTGCTGCCCATCACCTGGGCCGCGCGGATCGGGCTGCCGGTGGTGGACGCCGACGGGATCGGCCGCGCTTTCCCCGAGATCCCGCAGGTCACCATGCATCTGGCCGGTATCTCGGCGAGCCCGGCGGTGCTGACCGACGAACGCGGCAACCTGGTGGTGTTCCGGACGATTTCCGGCGACTGGATGGAGCGCCTGGGACGGGCGGCCGCGGTGGAGTTCGGCGGGGCGGCGTCCTCGGCGGAGTTCTCGCTCACCGCGGCGCAGGCGCGCGGGGCCACCGTGCGGAACTCGGTCTCGAAGGCAATCAGGATCGGTGCGGTCATCGCGGCCGCGGCGACCAGCCCGGTGGCCGCCCTGATCGCTGAGATGGGCGCGTTCCAGCTGATCAGCGGCAAGGTGCTTGACGTCGAGCGGCGCACCACCAGTGGGTTCGTCCGCGGCAGCGTGGTGATCGAAGGGCTCGGGGAGGACGCAGGCCGGCTGATCCGGCTGGAGTTGCAGAACGAGAACCTGGTGGCGCTGGACCGCGGGCGCGTGCTCGCCTCGGTGCCCGACCTGATCACGGTGCTGGACAGCGAGACGGCCGACGCGATCGCCACCGAGGTGTTGCGGTATGGCCAGCGGGTCACGGTGATCGCTTTCGCCTGCGATCCGGTCTGGCGGACCGAGCGCGGGATCGCCGTTGCCGGGCCGCGCGCCTTCGGCTATGAATTCGATTACCGGCCGGTGGAGGAGCTCGCCCATGCCAGCGCCTGACTACCAACAAGCACCACGGAGGCACCGATGAAGTCCCACCGCGCCGGGCTGCTGTTCGCGTCCGGCTCCGCGCTGGCCCTGATCCTCGCAGCCTGCGGCGGCTCGAACTCGTCGGCTCCGCAGCAGGCCGTCAGCCAGGTGTTCACCTACGACACGACCGCCACGGTCATGGACGACGGCTTCGATCCGGCGACGGAGTACTCCGACGGCATCCTCGCGATGAGCCAGATGTACGAGACGCTGACCAGGTACAACGCGGCGGCCCACCGGGTCGAACCCCTGCTCGCCACGAGCTGGTCATCCGCGGACAACGGCAAGCTGTGGACGTTCCAGCTGCGGCACGGGGTACATTTCCACACCGGACGGCTGATGACCGCACAGGCGGCCAAGGCGGCCATCCTGCGCACCATCAAGCTGAACGGCGGGGCCGCCTACGTCTGGGGCGCGGTCAGCAGCATCAGCACCCCCAGTCAGTACACGCTCGTCTTCCACCTCAAGTACGCCTCACCGCTGGACCTGGAGGCCTCGGCCGCCTACTCCGCCTACATCTACGACACCCAGGCCGCGGGCCCCGGCGGGAACCTGACCAAGTGGCTGAACACCCCGCACGACGCGGGCACCGGCCCGTACGAGCTGCAAACCTGGAACAAGGGCCAGGAGTTCGAGGTCATCCTGAAGGCGTTCCCCGGCTACTGGGGCGGCTGGGCCGGGCCGCACTACAAGAAGGTCGTGTACCGGGTGGTCACCGCGGACACCACGGCCGCCCAGCTGCTGCGGTCCGGCCAGGTCAGCTTCGTGGAGCAGATCAGCCCGTCGATCTGGAAGTCGTTCCAGGGCAGCCCCGGCATCCACACGGTGAGCGCCCCGTCCTTCCAGAATCTGCTGGCTCAGCTCAACAGCCAGGCGCTGAGCCTGCCGGTGCGCCAGGCCATCCTGTACGGCATCAACTACCCGGGGATCATCGCGGCGCTGCAGGGCGCGGCTTACCCCTCCAGCGGCCTGGTCCCGGCGGGCCTGCTCGGTCACTACACCAACCTGCCGAACTACACCTACGACCAGGCGAAGGCCATCGCGCTGCTGCACCAGGCCGGTTACGGGCCGGGCAAGAAGCCGCTGAACCTGTCGCTCACCTACACCTCGGGTGACTCGAACGAGCAGGTCGTTGCGACGCTGCTTAAGTCGAGCCTGGCGCACCTGAACATCACCTTGAGCATCACGTCATTGGCCTGGCCGACCCAGTGGGCCAAGGCGAAGTCCGCCAACGCCGCCAGCCACCAGAGCATCTTCCTCGAGTACTGGTGGCCGGACTACGCCGACCCGTACACCTGGTTCACCAACCTGCTACAGACGCAGAAGCAGCCGTACTACAACCTGTCCTACTACTCCAACAAGGCGATGGACGGCCAGATCAACCGGGTGGAGTCTGTGCTCGCTACCAACAAGGCCGCCGGGGCGCAGCTCTACCGGACGATGCAGGTGGAGACGCTCCAGCAGGCGCCGGTCACCGCGCTGTACAACGTGAACTACCAGTACGCCATGCGCAACTCGTTCACCGGCTTCCAGGTCAACCCGGCCTACGCGAACGTGGTCTTCACCTACAACCTCAGGCCAACCGGCAGTTGATCGTCTATGTCGCACGCCGGATCGCCACGGCAATCCTGGTGGTCGCGGGCGTCATCGTCCTGACGTTCGTGATCGCCCGGGTCGTCCCCGGCGACCCGGCGGCGACGTGGGCCGGCCCGCACGCTTCGGCCGCCCAGATCGCCGCGGCCCGGCGGTTCCTTGGCCTTGACCGGCCGCCGGCGGTCCAGCTCGCCGCGTACTTCGGCGGCATCCTCAGCGGCAACTGGGGCCTGTCGATCCACACCCACCGGCCGGTCCTCTCCGACATCGGGACCGCCGCCCCCGCCTCGATTGAGCTGGTGACCGTAGCGCTGGTCATCGCGCTGCTCGTCGCCGTGCCGCTCGGGCTGATCTCCGCCCGCTGGCCCGGCCGGGCTGCCGACCAAACCATCCGGGCCGGCTCGATCCTCGGCGTCTCGATGCCGATCTTCTGGCTGGCCCTCATCCTCCAGCTCGTCTTCGCCGATCACCTGCATCTGGTGCCCGCGGCCGGCGAGTTCTCCCCCAACCTGCTGTTCACCCACCCGCTGACCCGGGTGACCGGATTCGGCCTGATCGACGCGCCGCTCACCGGCAACTGGCCGATGTTCGGCAGCATCCTGGCCCACCTCCTGCTGCCCGCCGTGGTCGTCGCCGCCTACCCGGCCGGGCTGCTCACCCGCATGATCAGGGCCCAGGTGCTTGACACCATCGGCGAGACCCACGTGCAGATGGTGCGCGCGCTCGGCTTCCGGGAACGGACCGTGTACGGCCGGTTCGCCATGAAGCTGGCCTGGAACCCCGTCGCCGCCGCGCTGGCGCTGGTGTTCGGCTACTCGCTGGTCAACACGTTCCTGGTCGAGGCGATCTTCGACTGGCCCGGCCTCGGCGAGTACGCGACCGCGTCGATCACGGCGCTCGACACGCCAGCCATCCTCGGCGTCACCCTGTTCGTCGCGCTGGTATACGTGGGCGCCAACCTGGTCGTGGACATCGTCCAGGCGGTCATCGACCCCAGGATCCGGCTGCGATGATCGAGGCGCCGACCACCCTGCCCGTCCAGGGCAGCACCATCCCACGCGGCGAGCGGCTGCGGCGCGGGCTGCGGGCCAACCCGCTGCTCGTCGCGGGGGCGGTCATGTCCCTGGTCATCGTCCTGGTGGCGGTCTTCGCGCCGGTGCTCGCGCCGTTCCCGGGGGACGCCGGGTCGGCCACGCACCCGTTTATCGTGCTGCGCCCGCCCTCGGCCGCGCACTGGTTCGGCACCGACAACGTGGGCCGGGACATCCTCTCCCGGGTGATCTACGGAGCGCGGATCTCGCCGGTCATCGCCGTCTTCGTGCTGCTGATCGCCTGCGTCATCGGCATCCCGCTGGGTGCCCTGGCCGGCTACTTCGGCGGCTGGCTGGACGAGGTCATCATGCGGATCACCGACATCTTCCTGGCCTTCCCGCCGCTGCTGCTCGCGCTGGCCCTGGCGTCGGTACTGCCACCCAGCCTGACCAGCCTCATCATCGCGATCTCGGTCACCTGGTGGCCCTGGTACACCAGGCTGATCCGGGGCCAGGCGGCCTCGGTAGCCGGGCGGCCCTACGTGGAGAGCTGCCGCGCCCTGGGCATCCCCGCGCACCGGATCCTGCTCCGGCACGTCCTGCCCAACTCGATCACGCCGCTGATCGTCCAGGTGTCGCTCGACTTCGGCGGGGTGATCCTCACCGTGTCGGCCTTGTCGTTCCTCGGCCTCGGCGCGCAGGACCCGACCCCGGACTGGGGCCTGATGGTGGCAGAGGGACAGAACTACTTCACCACGGCCTGGTGGGTGGTTACCTTCCCCGGCCTGGCTATCCTGCTGACCGCGTTCGCGTTCACCCTGCTCGGTGACGGGCTGCGGGACCTGCTCGACCCGAAGCGGACGTTCCTGTGATGAGGCTGGCGATCAGGGACCTCGACGTCAGGTTCGGCGACCGCCAGGTCGTCGACATCGGCGAGCTGTCCCTCGACGACGCCGAGATCGTGGGCCTGGCCGGGGAAAGCGGCTCGGGCAAGTCGATGACGACGCTCGCCGTGCTCGGCCTGGCGCACACGGTGGGCGCCACGGTCCGCGGCAGCATCACGCTGGACGGAACCGAGCTCACCGGCCTGTCCCAGCAAGGGCTGCGGGAGGTGCGCGGGCGCCGCATCGCGGCCATCTTCCAGAGCCCGTCCATGGCGTTCAGCCCGGTGTTTCGGGTGGGCAGCGTCGTGCACCGCGCGTTGCGGCTGCACGGCATGACCAAGAGCGAGGCGGCCGAGGCGGCCAGCCGGGCGATGCGCCAGGTGCTGCTGTCCCCCGACCTGCTCGACCGGTACCCCGCGCACCTGTCCGGCGGCCAGTTGCAGCGGGTCGCGATCGCGATCGCGCTGGCGCTGCGCGCCGAGGTGCTGCTCGCCGACGAGCCGACCAGCGCCCTGGACGTCACGGTCCAGGCCGAGGTGCTCGCGCTGATCCGGGACCTGCGCGAGCGGGAGGGCATGTCGGTCCTGTTCATCAGCCACGACCTGGCCGTCGTCGCCGAACTGTGCGACCGGGTGGCGATCATGCGCGGCGGCCGGATCGTCGAGCAGGGCCCGGCCGCCACCGTCCTGGCGGCCCCGAAGGACGGTTACACCGCCGACCTGCTCGCCGCGGTGCCCCGGATAAAGAGTGCTCCATGAGCGACGCCAGCCCCGGGGACAACGGCGTCTTCCCGGACGAGGGCGGCCTGGCGACGGCACCGCTGCTGGACATCGCGGACCTCGTGGTCCGGTTCGGCCCGGTCCGGGCGGTCAACGGGGTGAGCCTGCAACTCCCCCCGGGGCCGTACGGCTTGGCGCTTGTCGGCGAGAGCGGCTCCGGCAAGACGACCATCGGCCGGGCCGCGATGCGGCTGGTCACTGCGGTTGGTGGCACCATCCGTTATGAAGGAAAGGACATCACGCGGCTACGGGGCCGCGACCTGAAAAGCTACCGGCGCGCGGCACAGATCGTGTTCCAGGACCCTGACAACAGCCTCGACCCGCGGATGCGGGTCGGCGCGTCCGTCGCGGAGGCACTGGCGGCACACCGGATCGTGCCGCGCGGGCAGGCGCGGGACCGGGCCGGGGAGCTGCTGGCCGAGGTGGGTCTCGACCCGGCGTTCGTGGCCCGGTACCCGCATCAGCTCTCCGGCGGCCAGCGGCAGCGGGTCGCGATTGCCCGGGCCCTGTCGGTGCAGCCGCGGCTGCTGGTGCTGGACGAGCCGACCAGCGCGCTGGACGTCCGGGCGCAGGCGGCGATCCTGCGGCTGATCGGCGCGCTGCGGGCGCAGCGGAGCCTGTCCTACCTGCTCATCACCCATAACTTCGGCATCGTGAGCGAGCTTTGCGAGCAGACCGCGGTGCTCTACCTCGGCCGGGTTGCGGAGAGCGGGCCGACCGGCGTGCTGCTCGACCGCCCGGCGCACCCGTACACCAGGGCGCTTCGCTCGGCCGTGCCGGAACTCGGCAGCGGCGCCCGCCCGCCCCGGCTCGTCCTGCCCGGCGAGCCGCCGGACGCGACCAGGCTGCCTGCGGGCTGCGTGTTCCACCCTCGCTGCCCGCTCGCCGTGGACCGGTGCCGGGCCGAGGTCCCCTTGCTGCGGCAGGTGGCGCCCGGCCGGATGGCCGCCTGCCACCGCGCCGAGGAAGTGCTGGAAGGCCCCGTGCCCGCCGGGGCAACGCCCGCCGGCGCAACGACCACAGGCGTCACACCCACCGGCGCGCCGCCTGCCGCGGCTACGCCTTCCGCATCGCCAGGTTCGGTGCCAGCCAGTACGGCGGGAGATAACCCGCCAGGTTGGACAGGGGCAGCACCTCCGGCTTGAGGTGGATGCCGAGCTGCCCGGCCATGAACTCGCGGCGGCGGCAGATCCGCGCCCACGCCTCCGGGTAGCGGGCCGCGAGCTCGGCCCGGGCGGCATCGTCGGCGAGCGCCACGCCGTCCTCGATGTTCGTCGTGTGATAGGCCGTGCCGGTGGCCGGGATGATGTCGAGCTGCAGCGTCATGCCCGAGCGCAGCGTAACGCCCGAGCCGGGGAAGACCGGTGAGCTTGGCCACTCGTCCAGGTGGATGAAGTGCCCCGGGTTGAGGTACACCCCGAAGAACGGGTCGCCGAGGTGCCGCCGCGCCAGGTCGTACAGCTCGCCGCCGGTCACGCCGATGCCTATCGTCTCGTACCACGCGCACGCGCAGGCGAAGTAGGGCGCGACCAGGCGGTCCACGTAGTCGCTCACCCCGGCCGGCAGGTCCGCGGCGGAGCCGGCCAGGAACCCGCCCCTGGCGATGTTGCTGCCCCAGTAACCCAGGGCCGCGCTCATCGGGTCGCCGAGGCAGCAGCACCCGGGACGACGCGCTGGCCAGCCCGAGCGCGGCCCGCTCGCCGGACAGCACGAGCGGGTGGTAGGAGAACGGCAGCCCGATGGGGCGGAACAGGGAGAACGCGTCGTGCTCGGTCATGCCCGGCTCGATGCCGAGCAGCAGCCGCCGCATCGACTCCGAGCCGTGGGTGGCCGCGAACTCGAAGCAGGCGATCTGGTCGGCGTCGCTGACCAGGCGCAGGCCGGAACCGGGCCGCACGAAGATCGCGGACGCGTTGACCGGCTCGCAGCCGAGCTCACGCAGTTCGGCCGCGAGGTAGGCCGGCGTTTCGAGCCAGGTCTCCGCGCGCTCCCCGTCGTCGGGACCGAAGTACTTCCAGCCGGCGACGCCGGCCCGCCGGGCCGCGCCGGCGCCACCGCCCAGGCCGGCCGCGGCCAGCAGCTCGCCCAGCGGCCTTGACTCCGACCGGGGCTGGGTCACCAGGCTGAAGCTCTGGTAGCGGATCACCTCGACCTCGGCCGGCACCACCGCCGCGTAGGCCACGCCCTCGTTGCCCACCAGCAGCACCGGCGGCCGGCCCGGCACGATGATGAGCAGCGCCTCCTCGAACCGGGGGTCGAAGCCGGTCAGGTAGGCGATGTTGGCGAAGTGCTCCCGGTCGGCGTAGACGAGCAGCGCGTCGAGCCCGGCACCGGCCGCCGCCTGCGCCGCCGCCGCCAGCCGGGCCCGGTAGGTGGCCAGGGGAACCGACGGTTCGGTGGCGGGCAGCCCGAAGTCAGGAACCCCTATGTCGGCAAGCTCGACACCGGCCGCCTCCAGACGGCCGGTGTCAACCCGGGTCAACTCCGCGCCTGCGGCGCGGGCGGCGAGGGCGCGTCCCAGTCGACGTCACCCGCGTCGTCGCTGCGGGTGCCCACCAGCACGGTCGCGCCCCGGCGCAGCGCACCCGGGTTGCGCGCCTCGCGCCACTGCATGTACCCGAAGCCGGCGATCAGCGCGACGATGAACACGTATGGCGTGATGTTGTACGGCCAGGACGGGACCGGGTAGACGGTCACGAACAGCACCGGCAGCAGCGCCAGCGTGCCGATCCACGGCAGCACGGCGTGCCGCCAGAAGTTGTAGTCGCCCGGGCGTTCCCTGCGGATGTAGGCGGTCAGCGCCAGGTTCGCCATGATGTACAGGATGATCACCGCGAGCGTGGTGATCGTGCCGAGGAACCCGAAGATGTCCGCGGGCTGCAAGAGCAGGCCGACCAGGAGGATCGCCACGATCCCGGAGAGCTGGATGAAGGCGATCGCGAACGTCGGGGTCTGCCACCTCGGGTTGATCCGGCCGAACCGAGCGGACACCGTGCCCGCCTGGCCCATCGTGTACAGGACGCGGGACGCGGCGTTCGTGCAGGCCAGCCCCACGCCGATGGCGCTGTTGATGAGGGCGATCACCACCAGCCACCAGCCCGCGCCCCACAGCGCGTGGCCGAGCGCGTAGTAGGGGTTCGCGTTGGACGCGAAAGCGGCCATGTTGCCGGTGCCCCAGCCGATCGCGCTGGCGTAGGAGGTGAAGATGTAGAAGCCGCCGATCGCGAACAGCGAGACCATGACGGCGCGCCCGATGAACTTGGCCGGCCGCTGCGTCTCCTGGGCCAGCGGCGCGGGCGCCTCGAAGCCGCTCAGCGCGAGGACCGAGAAGACCATCCCGGCCAGCACGCCGCCGAAGCCGTGCGGCGCCAGGCTCGGCTGCAGCGGCGCGGCATAGGAGGAACCGTGCCCCGGCACCACGAGGAACGTGATCGCCAGCGCCAGCATGATCAGTATCTCGATCGCGCCGAAGATGATGGTCGTGCGCAGGGACAGCTTGATCCCGAAGTGGGTCAGCCCCCACACCAGGGCGAAGATCGCCAGCGCGAAGATCCACCACGGGACGTCCACGCCGGAGGCCTGCTGGATCGTGTTCGAGATCAGGTAGCCCAGGAACCCGATGGCGCCGGCCGGGCCGATGATGTCGTAGATCAGGTAGCTCCACGTCGTCATGAAGCCGCTGCGGTCGCCGAGCCCCCTGGTGGCGAACGAGTAGTAGCCACCGCTCGACGGCATGTACTTGGAGAACTGCGACACCGTGTTCCCGATGAAGAAGCAGACGATCGTCGTCAGCAGGAACGAGATCGGCATGGCCGGCCCGGCCTTGAGGGCGATGATCGGGAACGTGAAGACGATGTTGAGCGACGGCGCGATGTGAGTGATGCCCTGGAACACGACCTGCGGCAGGCCGAGGGCGCCGCGCCGCAGTTGTGGCGTCTTGGTGTTGCTGGCTGTCTCGGCACTCATCGGCGGGAACCTCCCTTGCCGGTGGTGGTTCCAAAGATCTACGCAACCGGTTTCGCAATATTACGAATCGCCGTTGCGGAACGTCAATAGGCAGCGGGGTAGGCTCGGACCATGACCGCGGGGAACGCGCTACGCAATCGATCGCGGCAACGGGTCAGGTAAGTTGGCCACGATCCAGGACGTCGCCAGGGCGGCCGGGGTGGCCGCGTCCACCGTGTCGCGGTACCTGAACGGCCAGCTCAAGGTGGCCCCCGCCACCGAGGCGCGGCTGCGCGACGCGGTCCACCAGCTCGGCTACGTGCCGAACGCCCAGGCGAAGAACCTGGCCAGGCGCCGCTCGGGCGTCATCGGCTTCGTCGTGCCCGAGATCAGCAATCCCTACTTCGGCGCGATCGCCGACCACGTGGTCGAGGCGGTCGAGCAGCGCGGCCTGCTCGTCTTGCTGTGCTCCACCAGGAACCAGGCGGTCAAGGAGTCGAGCTACATCGACCTGCTCGCCTCCGGTGCCATCGACGGGATGCTCTACCTGGGGTCGTTCCGGTCGAACGAAAGGCTGGCCGCGGCGATCCGGGGCGGGCTGCCGGTCGTGGTGGTGGACGAGCCGATCGCCTGCCTGCCCGAGGTGCACACCGTGGTCATGGACGACTACTCGGGCGGGTACCAGGCCGCGAGCTACCTCGTTGCGCTCGGTCACCGCAGGATCGCCTTCGTCTCCGGCCCGGCCGAGCTCGGGTCGGTGCAGGAACGCTGGCGTGGCTACAGCGACGCGCTGAACAAGGGCGGCATCGATCCGGACGATCAGGTCAGCCTCTCCGGGCACTTCACCGAGCAGTTCGGGGCCAGCGCGCTGCCGCGGCTGCTCGGCGCCGCGCAGCCGCCCACCGCGGCGTTCGTCGCCAGCGACTACATCGCGCTCGGCATGCTGTCGGCGGCCGAGACGCACGGTGTCAGGGTGCCGGAGGACCTGTCGGTGGTGGGCTTCGACGACATCAGGTTCAGCCAGTACGTGCAGCCGCGGCTGACCACGATCAGGTCGCCGGTCGACCGGCTGGCCCAGACGGGCGTCGAGCTGCTCTTCGACCGGCTCGCCGGCACCGAGGCCGCGGCGCGCACCGAGGTGCTCCCGGTCGAGCTGATCGTCCGCGACTCCGCCGCTGCACCGGCGGCGCAGGCCACCACGGCTACCTGAGGGCGAGGTTCCCGACATGCGCGTGCTGCTGTGCGGCGAGAGCTGGGTCACCTACGGGCTGCACATCAAGGGCGTGGACTCGTTCACGACGAGTACCTACGTTGAGGGCGCCGACCACCTGCGCGCGGCGCTCACCGGCGGCGGGATCGAGGTCGACTACCTGCCGGGGCACCTGGTGCCGGGCAGGTTCCCCGCCTCGGCGGCCGACCTGGCCGGCTACGCCGCGGTGATCCTGTCCGACATCGGCGCGAACAGCATCCTGCTCGCCCCGCAGACGTTCGAGCGCTCGCAGCCGGCGCCGGACCGGCTCGCGGCCGTCGAGAGCTACGTCGCGGCCGGTGGCGGGCTGCTGATGATCGGCGGTTACCTGTCGTTCGCCGGCATCGAGGGCAAGGCGCGGTACCACGGCACGCCGGTCGAGGACGCGCTGCCGGTGCTGATCGCCGAGGTGGACGACCGGGTCGAGGTGCCGCAGGGCGCGATCCCCGAGCCGGCGCTGCCCGGCCACCCGGTGCTCGACGGCGTCCCGGCGCCGTGGCCAGCGGTGCTCGGCTACAACCGGGTGACCCCGAGGCCCGGCGCCGAGGTCGTGGTGCGCTGCGGCGCCGATCCGCTCATCGCCTGCGGCCAGCACCGGGCCGGCCGCGGCGCGGTGTTCACCTCCGACTGCGCCCCGCACTGGGCCCCGCCCCCGTTCCTGGACTGGCCCGGCTACCAGGTGTTGTGGCCGAACCTCATCCGCTGGCTGGCGGGGGCCCCGGACAAGCGCTAGGGTGCAGCAGCGGCGCGTATCCGGCCGCGAACGCCGCGACGCTTGACGGCGGGGTCAGCACCTCCACGGCCGCGCCCGCAGGCAGCGCCACCGGAGGCAGGTAGCCGCCGAACGACCACGGCCGGACGAGTCCCCCGGCCAGCACGCCGGGGCCGCCGTCGTGCCGGATCATCACCCCGTCGGGCAGGCCGGCCGGTACGGCGCGATGGGTGCGCTGCCGCCGCGAGCGCGGGTCCACCCGCTCGGCGTGCAGCCGGGCGTCCATCTCGCCCGCCCGGGGCGGCTCGGCCAGGCCGCGGGCCGCCCGCCACGCCTCGGCGTAGGCCAGGTACTCGGGGCGGCGGCAGTAGCCGCACGGGCGATGCCCGGCGGCCAGCGCCGTCGCCTCGTCCAGGAAGAACAGCGCCGTCCAGCGGCCCGGCGGCATCGGATCGCGGCGGCGGCCCCGCCAGTCGAGCACGCAGCAGATCCATAGCTTCGACCGCCAGCGCGAGGCGCCGAGCGTGCGGTCCGGCCGGTGCAGGCAGCCGCGGTTGCCCATCAGCGTGCCGCGGGCCGGAACGGCGACGATCTCGCCGGCCGGCGTGACCCGGTTTTGCAAGGGCCCGCTCCCGCGGTCGTGCGCTGATGCCATGGCAGACCTGCATTTCCTTTCTCAACGGCTGTCGCGCTCAACCCACCTGCCGACCGTATCCCGCCGTCCGGGGCTGGCGAACGACGCCGTCGTGCAGCCGCGGTTCCCGAAGATGAGCCCGTACGGGGTAGCGCCGGGCCCAAGCGGGCCGCGCCGAGGAGCCTGGCCGGCCCGCCGGCGTGGCCCGCCCGGCTACCAGCCGAGTTCGCGGAGCCGCTCGTCGCCGATGCCGAAGTAGTGCCCGACCTCGTGGATGACGGTGCGGCGCACCTGGTCGCGCACCTCGTCCTCGGTGTTGCAGATCGCGCAGATGGCAAGGCGGAAGATCGTGATCCGGTCCGGCAGGACCCCGGCGTACCCGGTGGTCCGGCTGGTGAGCGGCACCCCCTGGTAGAGGCCGAGCAGGCCACGCGGGCCGGGGCCGTTCTCCACCGTGACGGCGACGTTGCGCATCAGCTGGCCGAACTCTTCGGGCAGCCCGTCCAGCGCGCTGGCCACCATCTCCTCGAACTTGTCCGGATCGATCTCGATCACAGACCCATTCTCGGTCAGGCCGCGGCCGCAGCGTTCACGGCGGCGTGGCGGCCTGGCGGCCGGCCGTCGCTCCGGGCGCCGCCGCCGGCTGCGCCGGGCTATCGGGCTGCTCGTCCGGCAGCGCCTCCGCCTGCCCGTCCGAGGGGCCGGGAGCCTCCGCCGATGGTGCTGGCTGTGGCTCGGTGGCCTGCCAGATCTCGGCGACGACCACCTGGAGGGCGCCCGCGGCCGGAATCGCGAGCAGCGCCGCCACGAAGCCGCCGAACAGCCCGCCGATCCAGCTCCCGATCGAGGCCGCGACCAGGATCGACAGCAGCACGAGCAGCGGGTTGATGCGCACCGTCCTGCTCATGATCACCGGGTTCAGGATGTGGTTCTCCACCTGCGTGTAGACGAGGAAGACGACCAGCGTCACGATGCCGGCGGTGAGCGAGTGCCCGGCCGCGAACAACACGGTGGGGATGCCGGCCAGCGCCCCGCCGATCATCGGGAGGAAGTCGACGAGGGCTACCCACAGTGCCCACAGCAACGGGTACGGGACGCCCAGGACCAGCAGCGTCACGAACACCACGAGCCCGGCGATGATCGAGGTGAGGATATTGCCGAGCATGAACCCGGTGACCGCGCGGTTGACCTGGCCGGCCACCTTGCTCAGCTCGGCGCTGCGCTCCGGCGACATCGCGCCGAGCAGGCTCGTGCGGAGCTTCGGGCCCTCCAGGAGCAGCAGCAGCACAAGGATGAAGATGGTCGCCAGGGCGATCAGCAGCGACACCGCGCCCTTGCCGACGGCCAGGGCGGGCTTCCCGAGGCCCTCGCCCAAGCTGACGATCTTCGCGGTGTTCTTCTGCACCCATGCCTGCACGTGGTAGCGGCGGATCAGGTGGCCGATCCAGCCCTGGCCGTGCTGCGCCTTGTTGACGTAGGAGGGCAGCCCGTTCGCCAGGTGGGTGATGCCGTTGACCAGCGGATAGCCGAAGGCGAAGGCCAGCCCGGCGAAGACGGCCACCGCCCACACCGTGACGATCGCGACGGCGTAGCCCCGGCGGGGTACCTTCCACCGCTGGAGCGCCACCACCATCGGATTGAGGAGGACGGCGACGAAGCCTGCTACCGCGACGAGCAGCACGACGTCCCGCAGCCGGAACAGCAGCTTGCCGGCCATATACGTGACGACCACGACGCCGACCGTGACGAGGATGGCCGGCAGCGGGACGCCGCGGGATGAGGCGGCCCGCCACAGGCGGGCCCGCCTGGTATCAGGCGTTGGCGGGGGGTCTGCCATCTGCCAAGCATGTCAGGTCCGGGCCTCGCTGGCCCCTCCCGCTCGCCCGGCCGCCCATTCGCCGGGGCGGCCGGCCGCCCTGTCCGCGATGAGCCGTCTGCCACGGAATGTCCGAGCCGGGCGGGATGATGGCGGCGTCGGCGGGACACCGATGGGAATGGGGGTAGGCACAGGAGCGGAGGACGACCTGCGCCCCGAGGGCGCCACGCTGCCCGCGCAAGCACCGGGCTGAGCTGCGCGGGTGCTGGCTAGCCAGGTTCCGCCCGATCGGGCGAGTGAGATGGCATCAGCTTGAAGCGAACACATGTTCGAGTCAAGCAAGCCACTTCACAGCGGGATCGATCATGTGTTCTAATTAGACGGTGCCCCTGCTCAACCGCGCTGGCGAACACCGTTCGTACGCTACCCCCCGGTCGGCCAATGCCCTCCCCCCAGGGCCCATCCGCCCGTGCGCTGCACGCAGAGTCACTCGCCACCCAGGGGCTTCCCAGGCAAGTCGCATACCGCTTCGCGGCAGACCGGCGCCGCCCGGCCGCCGCCGCACGCCAGAGGGAAGACAGTGAGAACCCACTTGGACAACCATGCCGGGGCCAACGGCCACCGCCTGGCCGACCTCGAGCGGAAGGCTGCGGAACTCGAACGCAAGCTCTTCAACGCCCGCCGGTCGCTGGACCGGGAGATGGCCCGCGCGGCCGAGGCGTGGGGGACCGAACCGGACGACGCCGCCGAGATGCGCGGCTACGCCCCGGAGGACTTCGGCGAGGACGGCCTCGGCCCGGACGACCTCGGCGAGGCGGGCTTCGCGGCGGCGGACTTCGCCACGGCCGAGTTCGGAGCGGCCGGCTTCGGGCCACCCGGGGGCGGGCCCGAACCTGGCGGGCCAGCTCATCAGGGCTCACTGGACTTCGGGCCGGACGATGACGGCGCCGGCGCGGACTACGGTGGGGATGACCGCGAGCCGTACCCGCACGCTGGCGCACCGCTCGCGGCGCCCGCGCCGGTGCCGCTCGGCAGCTACGCCACCGCCAGCCCGCGGGGCCACGTGTACGCGCCCGAGGCGCGTACCGCGATCCTCGTCAACCGCGGCCGGTCAACGGCCCCGCGCCGGCTGTCACGCGGCCACAAGATCTCCGTCGGCGTGCTGGCCGCGGTCGCGCTGGTGATCGCGCTCGTCGTGATGATGCTGCCGGGGCCGGGGCGCCACCTGGCCCGCCAGCGTGGCCAGGGTCCAGGGCGAGATCGCCAAGGCGTGCCAGAACCCCGACGTCGGTGTCCGAGCCCGGCCAGGTCAACTTCGCCTGCGACAAGGCGACCCGCCAGGTCCTCTGGGTGTTCGCGCTGCTGACCAGCGGCAACGACCCGAGCTTCGCGCGACGCCACGACCGGCCGGGTGGGCCTTGAGCCGATCACGCCCAAGCAGGGCGGCGCGGTCGCCGCGGTCGCTGAACCTGCATCACCCGTACGACCCGTCCAACCCGATCGACAGCCTCCAGGTGGCGGCGCGGGCCATCAACGACATCATCGGCGGGGCGACGGTTACCGGCGCCTACGGCAACGCGGTGGTCGAGCCCGGGCTGGAGAGCCAGCGCGGCGAACTGCCTGCGGTACACCGGATCGGCGGCGGTCACCTCGCGCAAGGGCTTTCCCGGCCTGTGCGCCAGGCCGATCATCGAGCCCGGCGGGACAGGGCGCGCTGGTGTCGGACGTCTACCAGCGGTGGGTCGTCGGCGCCGCGCCCAAGGCCGCGCAGAACGCCGCGGTGCTGTTCGAGAACGCCAATAACCCCGGCATGCGCAGGTCCAGGCCATCCTCAAGCACCTGCCCGAATGCCGCGCACGCGCGTGACCCAGTGCCGGATCTGTTTCCGGCTTTCTGGTCCCGCATCGCAACCGCATCCGCACGGGAGAGCTCGGAGGTGAACCTGTGCAACTCAGTTAGCACGGCCATGGTGGCAGCAGGTCGACCGCGCTGGTCAGCCTCAGCGCGAGCGGGGCCATCACCGGTTTCTCGTTCGTGCCGAAGGCGCCCGCCGACCTGACAGTCGCCGACCAGCATGCCGATTCAGCTGACTGGCCCTGGCAGAAGTCGGCACCAGCCGGCGCCCGCAGACGACGCCGATGCTCCGCGTCGGCCATCGTCAACGTCGCCGAGCTACTACCTGCGGATGGCCGCAGGGCAAGACGCCGGCCGAGATGGAGGCGATCATCTGGCAGCACGACAGCGTCGACGGCGTCGACCACGGCGAATCCTGCGCGGCCTTCGCCAGCCTGACGCTGGAACTGGCCGCGCAGATGGTGGGCCAGCAGAGCTGGGTCACCGGCGGCACGACCTACCCGTGGCCGCTGCACAAGTGGGCAGACGTCCGGGTCGACCCGAACCCGGCCTCGCCGGGCATCACCTCGGTCCTCCAGGACGCGCAGGCGCATGGCCGGTGGCATCCGCTGGGCGACGGTTACCGCCCGCAGCCGGGAGACTGGGTGCTGTTCGACGGGCACGTCGAGGTCGTCACCAAGTACGGCGGCGGTGTGCTGCACACGATCGGTGGCGACTCGCTGCCGAACTTCTCGGTGAACGCACACCGCTACCCCGGGCCGCTCGGCGCCCAGGGCGTCGCCGGGTTCGTCGACAACGGCACGCTCACGGGCATGACTACCGGATCGGCGGGTAGTGGCGAGCGCGTGTCCGGAGCACCGGCGGGCGGCCATCACGGGGGCGGGCAAGTGAGCGCGGCGCCTTCGATTCCGGGCGCTCGCGATGGCGGCGCCGCCCGGCACGGGCCCTCCCGGGCGCGCGGCGAGGCGGCGATCCCCGGAGTGCGCGGCGCACGCCGGCCCCATCACCCGGACCAGCCCGGGCAGGAGCAGGTGCGCAGCAGCCGGCGGGCACAGAAGGTCGAGGTGACCCCCAGCCCGGCTGCGTCCCGTCCGGCCGACCAGGCCAGCGCGGTCAGCCCGGCCGAGGCCGCTGCGCTCGGCGCGCCGGCCGCGCCGGGAGCAGCGGCCATCCCGGGGGTGCCGGCCGGGCAACCGCGCCGCACCGGAGAACCGGCCGGCGCGGCGCCTGCCGGGCGGAGCCAGGCGCCGGCGGCGAACCCTTACCGCAGGCACAATCCGGCCGCGGCCGCCCCCGCGTCCGATGCTCGCGCCGAGCAGGCGTTCATCAACGAGGTCGCACCCTGGGCGATCGCCTCCCAGCGGCGCTATGGCGTGCCCGCCTCCGTGACGATCGCGCAGGCCATCGACGAGTCCGGCTGGGGCCTGAGCCAGTTGGCGGTCCAGGATCACAACCTGTTCGGCATCAAGGGCACCGGCCCGGCCGGCGGAGCGGTGCTGCCGACCCACGAATTCTCCAACGGCCGGCTGGTGCCGACAAACAGCCAGTTCCGCGTCTACTACAACCTCGGCGAGAGCGTCGACGACCACGGCAAGCTGCTCGCGACCAGCCCGTACTACCGCCGCGCGATGGCCGAGCGGCGGGACCCGAACGCCTTCGCCGCCGCCCTGACCGGGGTGTATGCGACGGATCCGCAGTACGGCTCGAAGCTGATCGCGCTGATGCAGCGCTACCACCTGTACCGGTTCAACAACCACACGGCGGCCCGGGCGCCGGGCGGCGCCGCCGCGGCACCGGCGCCGCCCCCGGCCCCGCAGGCTGGCACGGGCACCGGCGGTGCGGGCACGCCGACGCCGCAGCGCGATCCGCGACCGGCCCCCGTCCGGCTGGCGGCACCGGGCCAGGCGGCGATCCCGGGGCTGCCCGGCCCGCATGCCATCCGGTCGCCAAAGATCTCGCAGACCACGCCGGGTGCCGCACCGGCGCCGGCACCGAGCACGTCGCTTCCCCAGCCGACCGGCACCGCGCCGGCCGGAACGGCGAGCGGCTCACCGACACCCTCGGCGAGGACGTCCCCGGCCGCTGCTCCTGCCTCCGCCCCGGCCGGATCAGCCCGCGCGGCGCCTTCCCGGCCGCCGCGCACGTCGCCAGCGCGCCCGCCGGCAACCGGAGCGGTCCCGTCGCAGCGCACCTCGGCGGATCCCTCGCACGGAAGTCCTGCGCGGCCGGGTGGCACCGGCGCGGCTGCACCGCGCGGCACCGCGCCGGCCGGGCCGGCCAGGCCGCGCCCGCCAGGTCGCCGGGCGTGGCTCCGCAGACGCCGCAGCGCGGCGCGCCGGCCCGGCCCCGAAGCGCGGCACGGGCCCCGTCGCCGCGCGCCGCGCCCGTTCCGTCGCCGCGGCCCGCGCCGGGCCACGCCGGGCAGCCCCAGGCCCACCGGCACGACAAGCCGCCGGCGGTCACGCTGCTTGCCGCCGAGGCCACGCCCCAGCGGGCGGCAGCCGGAGGGCACCAGCGCATCGGCCCGGCCGTCCAGGTCGGCCGGGCCCGCTACCAGCACCGGATTCCGCCGTCGGTGTGGACCGCGCTGGTCGCCACGGCCAAGGCACCGCTGCGGCGCGCGGAGCCGGTGTACCGAGACGTCGGCAGCCAGCGGGGGGTCGGCTGGCAGTTGCTCGCGGCCTGCGACTGGATGCAGTGCAAGGCCCGGCCGGGCTACTCACCCGTCCACGGCGAGCGCCTGGGCACGTTCAACGCGGACGGCACCATCTACCACACCAAGTCGGAGGCGCTGGCGCAGTGCGCCGACGACCTGGTGGCGCTTGCCGGGACCGTCTATCACATCGACCTGACGGACCGCGGCAGAGCTGTCCATCCGCGATCTGGCCAGCGTGTTCGCCGCGTTCCGGTGGGGCGGGCTGCTGAAGCATCCACCACACCTCCGCGATGGAGTTCCCCTACTCGGTGGCCGGGCCTCACCGTCCAGCACCTGAACATGCGCTGGCCGAAGATCGACGACCCGAACACCCCGGACAAGCCGGGGGGCCGGTTCCGGAGGCCCTTCGGCGCCGTGCCGGTCGTGCTGAGCCTGCACTATCCGGCGACCGTCTAGGCCGCGTCGTGGACGCCCGTCAGCTTCCCCCAGCCCTGCGCTACCCTCTGGCCGCGCCCAGCCGCCCGGCCTGCCGGGCCAGGGCATGCCGTTCAGCCGTCCGAGCCAGCCAGAGAAAGAAGGTGGGAATCGCATGGTCCGCTTGTTGCTCCTGCTGCTGGGCACGCTCAGCGCCTCCAGGCAACCGCAGTATGACCCGGCCAGGTACCAGGCTCAGGACCTGAATGGCGGGTCCGGCCCCGGCACGGCCGGCCCGGACGCCGCCGCGCCTCCGGACGGCAACGGCTGGCCGGGCCAGACGGCGCCGCTGCCGCCGTGGCATCCCGGCGCGCCCACCGGCCGATCCCGGCGGGCCCCGGCGGCCTCGGACCCGGCCGCTACCCCCGGCGGCGGCGCGTGCCGCTGCTGGATCAAGTGGACCGCCGTCCTGGTCGTGGCCGGCCTGATCTTCCGCCGGGCGATCGCCGCGCTGGTTCTGCTCGCCCTGTCGGCCACCCTGCACCTGATCGGCCTCAACGTTCACCTGCCGCAGCATCAAGCTCGCCTGGCCGTGGCAGACGATCAGCGCCGGTCACACCACCAACACCGACCTGGGCCCGTGGGTGCTGCAGAAGATCGAGGGCATCTCCAGGCCGGCCCTCGGCCAGGCGAACTTCGACTTCTACTTCACCCACAAGGTGTCCAAGAGCATCGGCCCGTGGCCGTGCTGGTACTCCAGCACCTTCTACGCCGTTGGTCACGCGTCCGCCACCGTCGATCTCAATCCCGGCCCGGCCTGGTGGGCCCCGTCCACCGGCCACTACCGGCTCCAGGTGCTCAGCCGCCCGCAGGGAAGCAAGCCCGGCCACGTCACGGTGGTGATGACGCTGCCGCGGCCGCAACTTCCGCAGTCCGCCCATGACGTGACGATCGACAACCTGCCGTCCAGGCCGATCGCCTCGCAGCACAGTTGGACGTACCCGGGCCTTGGCTGTGGTGTGCTGCTCAGGCCCCAGTTCGCCGAGTCGGTGCTGTACGCCGAGGCGCAGCACATCGCGTTCTGGAAGGCCGCGCACGCGCCGCAGATCACCCGTCCGCTGGTCAGCACGGCCGAGGCGCAGGCCGCGCAGACCATTCGGGACAACTTCGTCCAGCCGACGGTGAACGCCTTCGGCTACATGCTGGACGGGCTGACGATCCGGTGGGTGCCTGCGCCCTGACCGGCACCAGGCTGGGGCTAGTTCACGCCCGGCGGGTCATCGTGTTTCCCGTGAATCCGGCCGTGGGCCGACGTCGCACCCGGCCCAGGAGGGTTGTCCCCAGTGGGCGCCCTGTCCTGGTCCATAGGCCCCCGCGGCGCTCGGCCGGTGCGGCGCCGCCATCGAGGGGACGTCACCGCCCCGGTCAGCAGGAGCAGGACTACCGCGGTGGCGGCGAGGGACGCCGCGCCGCCGACGGCAAAGCCCGGCGGTGCGTAACTCCAGGCCAGGACGCCTTGCCCGGGCGGCACGTCAACGGCCTGGACCAGGCCGGCGCGGTGGATGGCCAGGGTGACCGGCTGGCCGAGGCGAGGCTGCCAGGTGGCACTCCAGCCGGCAAGCGCGGCCACCGAGCGAACGACGCGGACACCGTGCGGCGAGAAGACCGCCGCCGCCGCCGGCGCGACGGCAGGCCCGGCCACCGCGCGCACCGACGCACCCGAATCCGGCCGCCCGGGCAGCGCCTGCAGGCTGAGCGGGCCACGGGCGAACCGGTCGACGAAGACCGCGAACGGTCCGTCCTGACCGGCGTACCCCCACCGGGGCGGCAGCAGGACGTTTTGCAGCTCACCGTCGGCCGTGAACACGCGCCCGGCCGCGTCGCGGACGGAAGGCGGGCCGAGGCGGCCGGGTGCCCCGCCGGTCGCGCCGATCATGCCAACGCTGGTCACCGGCTGCCAGGGACCGGCCGTGAGCAGTGACGGGCTTGCCGCGCGCGCCCGGAACCAGCGCGTCTGGCCGGAGGGCGTGATCAGCCCGATCCTGGTCCCGGTTGCCGCGTCCGGCCTGGCATCGGGGTCCGGTAGTTCGGCCCTGGACACTTGCAGCGCGGCGCCGAAGTACCAGGTGCCCTGGTGATCCGCGGCTACCTCGCGCTGCCCGGTCCCCGGCGGCCCGGGTACGGATCCGGATCCTCCCGCGGCCGTGATCAGGTATTCGGGGACGGTGAGCAGCCTGGTGGTGTCGAGCTGATCGAGCGTCCCGTTGGCCAGGGCGCTGGGCGCGAGCTCGTCCTGCCCTTCGCCGGTGGCCCGGTGTGCCCCGGTCGCCGCCGCGTAGCGGCCATCGACGATCGACGAGTAGCCCTGAACCGACGGTGTACCGGTGGTCGCGTTGAGGTCGGGCGGGCCCAGCAGCGACAGGCCATGGTCATCGATCTCGCCGGGGTCATAGATGGCGAAGCGCCCCGGATAACGCGGCACCAGCCTCGGCCCCACCGCCCCGCGCGGTGCTGGCCCCGACCCCACCGCCCCGCGCGGTGCTGGCCCCGACCCCACCGCCCCGCCCAGGGCCGCGATCGGCCGCACGGCCGGGGTGTGCGTCCCGGTCGGGCGGGTGGCCCGGACCGCGCCGGCCTGCTGCCCTGGCCCGGCGCCGCGGGCAGGCCGGACCGACCGCGACGACCGCGAGCAGGGTGAATACGGCCACATCGGCCAGCACGAACCAGCCGAGCCAGCGGGCGCGCGCCTCGGGCCGCAGGCGCGGCCCGGCGACGACGAACCCGATGGCGCAGGCACCTATCAGCGCGTACGGGACGAGCCACGGCTGGAGGCGGCCGGTCATGCGTTCGGCGCCGGGGAGCACCCCCAGCCAATGGAGGAAGCCCGCGCCCCAGGTCAGGCCCAGCACGACTGCGACGATCATAGCCAGCGGGGCGAGCACGCCCAGGACCGTCTCCAGGCCCACCCGGCGGCCGCCCGGGACGCGGAGGAACCGGCCGCCATGGCCGGCGAACGGCTGCTCGGCCCAGTAGGCGAGAAGTACCGCGAGCGCCAGGTCGGCGACGAGGATGTTGCGGCTTTGCAGCCGCTGATCACTGAACAGGGGCAGCCGGACGAACAGGTCCCCCAGCGGCGTGTTGCCCCCGAGCGCCAGCAGGATCCCGGCCAGGGCCATGATGTGCCACACGGCCCACTCGGGCGGCCGTGGCCGCAGCCGGAGCCGGCCGAGCAGCACGATGGCCGCGATCAGCGGGAAGACCCCGACGTAGCCGGTCACCTCGGTCAGGTTGTAGTGCGCGAAGTACGCCGGCTGGCCGAACGAGCCCGAGCCGCCCAGCAGGTCCGGCACCAGCATCAGCAGCAGCCACTTGTGCGGCAGCGAGCCCGAGTTGAACAGCGCCACAGTGCTCGCCGCCCGCTGCGAGGTACCGATCGCGGCGATGCCGGGCAGCCACTGGACCGCACCGAGGGCTCCGCCGAGCAGCAGGCCCGCGGCCACCGAGACGGCCGCCGGGCCCCAGCGGCGGCCGAGGCGCGCGACCTGCCAGGTCGCGAATATGGCCAAGATCACGCTGGCGTCCGCGATCGCCCGCGGCTCGCCCGCGAGGATCGTGAGGCCGAACGCCCCGGCCAGGACGCCGGTCCAGCGAAGCCGGGACGCCGCGCCGCGGGTTTGGGACAGCCGCAGCACGGCCAGCAACTGCACCGGGACCCAGCTCATGCCGGCCACCAGCCCGAAGTGGGCTACCTGCGCCGACATGGCCCCGGCGAACGCGAACGACAGCGCGCCGAGGAAGGCGGGCAAGCTCCCCAGGCGAAGCGCCCGCAGGAACCCGAACAGGCCGGCCCGGCGACCGCCCAGGTGATGATCAGGTTGAGTGTCCACGCCGCGGTGCCGGGAAGCACGGCGAACAGCCAGGTGAGCGGGTACGCGGCACCGGCGTTCCAGCTCGCGAGCAGCGGCGCGCCGCTCCATATGTAAGGGTCATACAGCGGCAGGTGGCCGCCGCGGATCTGCTGGCCGGCCAGCACCCGCAGGGGGAAGTTCTGGGTCAGGTCGTCGCCGGGAAGCACGGCATGGCCGAGCAGCGCGGGCACCCCGAACACAGCGACCGGCAGCGCGACCAGAGCGACGACGGCCAGGATGTCGCCCGGCCAGCGCTTGGACGCCCGCACGTCGAGGGCAGGGAATGCCCTCGGCCGGACCGTCAGCGACACCTCAGACCCCATCAGGAGCAGTCTCCACCAGCACCCTGGCGGCGGCTGGAGTTTGCCTCACGAGTACCTGAGTATCTGGCCGGCTCCGATGGCGGTGGCCCTGGCCAGCAGCGCGTGACCGAGCGCGATGTCGGACAGGGACAGGCCACGGTGCCAGAACAGGATCGTCTCCTCCTCGCTCTCCCTGCCTGGCCTCCGCCCGGCCACGATCTGCCCAAGCTCGGCGTGCAGGGTCTGCGCGGTCAGCTTGCCCGCCGCCACGTGCGGCCGCAGCGCCCCGAACTTCCCGGACCGGCACTGGCCCCAGTCATCGACCACGATCTTGGCCATGATGTCGGTGAGGGACAGCTCCACGGCGCTCATGGTCCCATAGGGGATCACCAGCGCACCGGGCTTGATCCACTCGGTGCGCAGCAGCGGCTCCGGCGCGCTGAGCCGGGACGCCTCGACCACGATGTCCGCGCCCTCGACGCAGGACCGCCAGTCGGCGGTCGCGACCACCTGTTTGCCAAGCTCACGCGCAAGGCGCTCGGCGAACTCGGCGCGGCTGGCGGGCCGCCGCGAGTGCACCCGGATCGATTCGAAGCCGAACAGCCGGTCAAGGAGCCGCACGTTCCAGTAAGCGGTCCCCCGCGCCCCGATGTGGCCCAGCGTCCTGGCGCCCTTCCGGGCCAGGTACTTGGCGCCGACCGCGGTGACCGCGCCGGTGCGCATATCGGTGAGGCCGGCCGCGTCCAGGACCGCCACCGGCGCTCCGGTCCGCGGGTCGAACAGGCACAGCAGCCCCAGCTCCGACGGCAGGCCGTGGCTGTAGTTGGCGACGAAGTCGCCGACCACCTTGACGCCGGCCAGGCCGATCTCGCCGCCAATGAAGCCACGCAGCACGTTGAAGTGCCCCTCGGCGCCGGATCTCGGCTCCAGGTGCACGCGCGGCTCGATCACCGTCTCGCCGCGTCCCTGCATCGCCAGGCTGGCCTCGATCGTCGCGAGGATCTCCTCGTCCGCCAGGGCGGCGGCCGCCACGTCCAGGCGGTTCAGGTACCTCAGGTGCAGCTCAGGCATGGCACTCCGTCCCAGGCCATTCTGCCCCGCGGAACCAAGCGGGCCGGTCACGCAATCTCACCGGCAACCGGCCACCGCGCGGACCGTTGGCAAACCGGCGGCCAGACCCGGGTGCCGGCGTCGCGCCGGTACCCGGACGGCCCGCAGCCGGGGCGGCCCCCCCATGGCAAAGGCCCGGCCCCGGCTGCGGGGATTGGCGGTGATCACGAACTGGCGATCACCTTGTTCAAGGCGGCGACGTCGAGGACACCGATGCCGGTGACCTCGTCATAGCCGGGGGTGGCGGTGTACCCGCCGTTGTTGCCGCCGACGATGTCGGTGAAGCCGGGCACCGCGCTGGTGTCCCCCAGGGCGGGGTTGACCTTGTCGTAGAGGCCGTAGAAGTCGATCGCGGCCATGCCCAGCTTGTTACGGTGCGCGGACTGGAGCCGGGCCCAGGAGCCCAGCGCGAGCGGCGAGGACAGGCTGGTGCCGCCGACCCCGGTCGGGGTGCCGTTGACGTAGATCTCCGCCGCGGTGGCCACGTTTGGATCCGCGTCCATGGCGATGTCCGGTACCGCGCGGCCGCCCTGGACCGCCCCTTGGCTGTAGAACGGGTCGCTGTCGGCGGTCCAGAAGCCGGGAACCTCGGTCTCGCTGTCGCCGCCGCCGCTGCCGGCCCAGCCGACTTCCTCGACCCGGTTGCCGCTGGCGTCGGAGATCAGGCTGGTGCCGCCGACCCCGGTGGTGTACATGCCCGAGGCGGGCCAGTTGGTGCCGGGGAAGGAACTGGGCACGCCGGTGGCCGCGACGAAGGCGCAGCCGTCGCCGTTGTCCCCGGACGAAGCGAACAGGGTCTGGCCCTGCATGGTGCCCTCGGTCAGCACGTTGTCGGTGCTGATCATCGACCCGTCCAGGTACGGGCCGATGTCGCAGCCGCCGACGCTGGCCGACATGGCGACGGCCTTGTCCTGGGAGACGAACGCGGCGAAGGCGGTGTCCAGGTTGGTGTCGTTCAGCGCGCCGACGTTGTAGAGATACAGATGCTTGAGCGTGGTCGCCATCGCGCTGGAGCTCTGGGTGTCCAGGTCCCACTCGTCCGCACCGGAGGTGTCGGTGCTCTGCGGGCCGACCTTGATGATGGACACCGGCACCTGGGGCAGTTTGAAGGCGGCCTCCGCCTGGCGCAGGTCGCTGACCGCCCCGGTGACCGCGCCCTCGGTGAACAGCGCAACCGCCGTCTTGGACCCGGCCGGCGTGCCCGCCGCGTCATAGGTGTTCTGGAAGTCCCCCGGCGGTATCTCGTTGGGTACGACCGGGCTGCCCGCGGCCGATCCCGCCCGTGAGCGTGCCTTCGCGGCCCGCCGCTTGCCGGCGTTCTGGGTCATCAGGACCGGCTGCGGCGCCGGGAGCCGCCAGTTGGACAGCCCGACCACGGCCTGCACGATCCCGGCCAGCGTGGACGGCACCTCGGCGGCCGCGATGTTCGCCCGGAAGGTGCTCCCGTTCGGCATCGTGTAATCACCGATGGTCATGTTGAAGGCATGCTCCGCGTCCGCGACGGTACCGGTAGCACTGATCAGCAGCCGGTCGCTCTGCACCGACAGGCCGGTGAAGCCGTTGCCGCTCAGATAGCTCTCGACCCCACCGACCTGTGCCGTGGTCGGCGCGTAGGCGGCCTCCCACTGGGCGGGGGTGAGGAACTTGTGGTAGGTGGCGCTCCCCACCTGGTACATCGCACGCAGCGCCGCCTGCTCGGCCGTGGCGTTCTGCGGCTCGAGGGTTACGGCAAGCCGCACCCGCGTGGCCGGCGATGCGTCGCCGGCCAGCGTGGCGCCCTGGATGGAGGTGGCCAGAGTGGCCGTCGGTACCCAGTTGGCCGTGGCTCCGGCCGAGGCCGACGCCGAGGTGGCGGTGGCCGCGCTGAGCGCGGCCAGCACGGTCAGGGTGCTGCCGAAGGCGAGGCCACGGCGCACGGCGCGGGTGTGGGACATGGCGGTCTCCCGGAAATTCTGTGCAGCCGCCCCCCTTTTGGGGACTGCATGAGACGGCTCGATCGTCGGCCGCCGCCGTTGCGAAGGCGTTGCAATCCCGTTACGGGGCTTTTCAAACCCGTTACTGCGGTCCCGTCAGCGCCCGGCTCCCCGGCTGGCCTGGGCCATCGGGGGCCAGGACCGGTCTCTGGCCAGCGTCACCGCCTGGTCGAGGGACATCCGCAGGCCGGCCTGGTGCGCGGCGGTGAACGCCGCCTCTCCCAGGGCCCGCTCTGCCACGGCCATCGCGTCACCTAGCCTGGCCTGGTCCGGCTCCATGACGGGTGCGCCGATGGCCTCCCTGATCGCCTGGGACGCGCCGAACAAGATGGCGGAGCGCCTGGCGTCGCCCGCGGCCGACTCCACGGCGGCGAGTTCTTCGAGGATCTCCGCGACCGACCGCTTCTCCCCCACCGCCTCGGCCAGATCGAGGCTGCGCAGGTGGTACTGCGCGGCGGCGGCGTAGTTCTGCCGCCGCGCGGCGACCAGGCCGAGGTTGCCCAGGGCGACGACCTCCAGCCTGCGGTCGCCCAGTTGCCCGGTCAGCTCCAGCGCCTGCTGGTGCAGGCCGGCCGCGCGGTCCAGGTCACCGGCCCGGTAGGCGACCAGGCCGAGGTTGGTCAGCGCGCCGGCGGTCAGCTTGTGATCACCCAGCCGCTGGGCGTTGTCGAGGTGCTCGGTGAGCCGCTGCTCCGCCAGGGGCAGGTCGCCGGTGTTGAGCGCCACGACCCCGAGGTTGCCCAGGATGATGGTGGCCCGGCGCAGGTCGCCGATGTCCCGGAACCGGGCCATGGCTTCGGCGTAGTACTTGGCGGCCGCATCCTGGTCATCCTGGTGCAGGGCCAGCCGGCCGAGGCCACTCAGCGCCTGGCCCATCCGCTGCGCGTCCCCCGCGCGCTCGGCAAGGTCGAGCGCTTCGGCGTACGTGGCCTGCGCGGTCGGGTAGTCACCGCTGATGTGCGCCACCGAGCCGAGGTCGCAGAGGCAGCTTGCGACCCGGGCACCGTCGCCGAGCTCCCGCCAGATCGCGAGGCTCTTCTCCTGGTAGGCCCGCTGGGCGTCCTGGTCGGCCTGCACGGACGCCAGTTGTCCTGCTCCGTCGAGCGCGATGGCGCGCAGCCTCTTGTCCGCGGCCGGCCCCGCGGCGGTCAGCGCCGCGTCGAGCGCGCTGCGGCCGACGGCAACCGGGCCGCGCACCACCCAGAACGGGGCCAGCGCACCCGCCAGCCGCAGCCCCAGCGCCGGATCCCGCTGGGGGTTGCGGTCCGGCGGCGCGAGGCTCCATTCCAGGCCGGCCCGGAAGTTGTCCTGGTCGGCTTCCAGCAGGTCCAGCCAGGCGGTCTGGTCCGGCCCGGCCAGGTCCGCCTTCTCGGCGAAGTCGAGCAGCCAGCCGAGATGACGGTGGCGCACCGCGGTGGCCTCTCCGGCGGCGGCCAGCCGGCCAAGAGCGTACTGGTGGATCGATTCGAGCATGCCGTAGCGCATGGTGCCGAACCGCTCCTCGGTAGTCAGCAGAGACCTGTCGATGAGAGCGGTGACGGTCTCGAAGACCGCGTCGGGAGGCAGTTCCTGATCCGGGCAGACCACCTCGGCCGCGTCCATGGTGCAGCCGTCGGCGAAGACCGCCATCCGGCGGAAGCACACCTGCTCGGTCTCACTGAGCAGGTCGTGACTCCACTCGATGGCCGCCTCGAGCGTCCGGTGCCGCGGCAGGCCGGCCCGGCTGCCCCCGGTCAGCAACCGGAACCTGTTGCCGAGCCGGGCGGACAGTTGCGCCACGGTCAGCGCGGTCACCCGCGCCGCGGCCAGTTCGATGGCGAGTGGGATGCCGTCCAGCTGGCGGCAGATGTCGCTCACCGCCCCGGCGTTGCCGACGGTCAGGCCGAAGCCGGGGCTTGCCAGCGCGGCGCGGTCGCAGAACAGCCGGACCGACTCCGCCTCGGCGGCGGCCTGCGGATCCCGCACGTCGGGTCCCGGCAGGGTCAGCGGCGGGACCGGCCAGGTCGCTTCGCCCGGCACGACCAGCCTGGTCTGGCTGGTCGCCAGGACCCGCAGCCGGGGGCAGCTACGCAGCAGCGTCGCGATCATGTCGGAGGCGGCGTCGCTGACGTGCTCGCAGTTGTCCAGGATCAGCAGGGCCTCGCTGTCGCGCAGCCTGGCCGTGATGCTCCCGAGCAGGTTCTGGCCCGGCTCCTCCCTGGCCGACAGTGCCTGCGCGACGGTGGGCACCACCAGATCCGGCTGGGTGACCGGGGCCAGCTCGACCAGCCAGACCCCGCCGGGGTACCGCCCCGCCGCTTGCGCGCCGGCCCGCAGGGCGAGACGGCTCTTCCCGCAGCCACCCGGCCCCGTCAGGGTGACCAGCCGGGACAGCCGCAGCAGTTCTTCGATCGTGTCCAGTTCGGCTTCCCGGCCGATGAAGGACGTGGTCTCCGTCGGCAGCCCGGGGACCGGCACGGGGCCCTGCTGGCGGGCCGCCCTACCGGGTTCTTCAGCTTGCGCCAGTGGCTGCGCGGCGGCCTCGGCCACGGGCGCGCCGCGGCCGTCCTCGACGGCGTCCCCGGCCGGCCCGGGATGCCAGTCGAGCCCGGGGTCCTGGCGCAGGATCCGCTCCTGAAGGCGGCGCAGCTCCGGGCTCGGGTCGATGCCAAGCTCCGCCCGGAGCTGGTCTCCGAGCTCGGTGTAGGCGCTCAGCGCGTCCGCTTGGCGGCCGCACCGGTACAGGGCCAGGATCCGCTGCCCGGTAAGGCGCTCCCGCAGCGGGTGACCTGCGGCCAGGCCCTCCAGCTCGGCGACCAGGCTGGCGTGCCGGCCACACGCCAGGTCGGCATCGACCCGGCTTTCCAGGGCGGCCAGCCGGGCTTCTTCCAGGCGCCCGGCGTCGGCCTGCGCGAAGGCCATCTCGGCCACGTCCGACAGGGCCGGGCCGCGCCACAGGTCAAGGGCCTCGCGCAGGGTAGCGGCGGCTCTTTCGGGCCGGCCGGCCGCCATGTCCGCATCGGCCGCCCGGACCAGGCGCTCGAAGCGGGCGGCATCGAGCTGGTCCTTGCCGACGTTGAGCCGGTAACCGTGCGCCTGGGTCAGCAGGGTGCCGGCGTGCCGGCCCAGGACCCGGCGCAGCCTGGATATGTAGACCCGCAGCGTGGCGGTGCTGTGTGCCGGCGGGCTGCCCGACCATAGATCCTCGGCGATGCGGTCCGCCGACACGACGTGGTTCGCCGACAGCAGGAGCCTGGCCAGCAGCGTCCGCTCGCGCAGCCCGCCGAGATCCAGTGTCCGTCCGTCGTCTTCGGCCTCGATTGAGCCGAGTATGCGGAACTCCACGAGCGCGCCACTGCCTCACCTGAGCGTGCGGACCAGAGCCCATCGTAAACGGACGATGACGCCCGAGCACGGGCGAGCGGGATATACCGGCTCGGCAGCCACACGACCAGGGACGTGGTTGTCAGCTTTTTGTAACGCGCATCCTGCACAACGGCTCTATGAGCGACGGGGCGGCGGAAGCGACGCCAGAACCATCATGGGCGCTGCTGGAACTGGCCGGGGATGAAGCGATCCTGCCGGCCGGGATCCGGCTCGCCGACGAGTCCCGCCCCGGACGGCAGTGCTTTGTTCTGATCGAGGGGTCGGCCACCGTCGAGGTGGCGGGAAACCGGCTCCGCGAGCTGGGCGCGGGGACGTTCGTCGGCCTGGTGGATCAGGGCGGGCGCCCGCTGCCCCCATCGGGCCTGACGGTCCAGCTCGCGACGCGCTCACGTGTGCTGGTCATCGACGCCGAGCGCCTCTCCGTGCTCATCGACTCCGACCCCGCCGCCGCCGCCGTCTGGCGCAAGGTTTCCCAGCAGACCTAACGGCCACAATTTCCCAGCCGTCTGCATCTGGCACCACGCCGGCCCCGGTTCCACATCCCGGCTTTCGCCGGCGAAAGTCGGGCCCGGTATCCGGGCTTGCCTGTTACCCGATCAGCCGGGTTGCTTTTTGGCCGCCAGCCCCGGTGCCCGTCAGCCGAGCACCCCGGCTACCCGGGCGACAAGTCGTTTTTGGCAGGCCCCGCGGTACCGATCAGTCGGCCGCCCAGTTTCCCCTTCTTCCGGTGTCTCTACGGGTGGAAACCCGACAAGGTACCGGAAAGGGGCGAGGCTAGAGTGAAGCCGGTGACAGGCGACCTGATCGCACGGGCACAGGGCGGGGACGGCGACGCGTTTCGCGAGCTGACCGAGCCGTACCGCCGGGAGTTGCAGGTGCACTGCTACCGGATGCTCGGATCCTTCCAGGACGCCGAGGACGCCCTCCAGGACACGCTGGTTTCCGCCTGGCAAGGCCTTGGCGAGTTCGAGGGGCGCGCCTCGCTCCGCACCTGGCTCTACCGGATCGCCACCAACCGGTGCCTCAACGCGCGCCGCTCGGCCAGCCGGCGGCCCGCCAAGGAGTGGGTTGCGCGCATCGACGATCTCGAAACCGTCGTCGCGAAGCTGCGCTGTGAGAACAACGACCTCGTCGAGACCAACACCCGGCTCACCCAACTCGCCGGCCAACAACACGACGACCTCGACACCGCAAACACTCTGCTGCGCCGCTACATGAAAGAAGCCAGTCGAGCGCAAGCCAAACCCATTGTCTCGTCCAGTTGAAGGTTGCGATAGATGCCCGGCTCTTGCTGGGGTTCGCGATCTACGTCTGGACGATCCCAGCGCAGGTCGTCCAGATTCACATTGCAATTTCGGTGGCGTGGACCCTCGGCGATGACCTGACCCCGTTGATCGGTCGGGTTTGTCAACGGTCAAGGCGAGATCCGGGTGGACCGCGGCGGGGTGCAGTTCCCTCAGCAGTTGGTGCACGTCAAGTCGATCGCATACGTGCGGTAGCTGGGCCCGCTAGCGGACGACTGTTGAAGGTCGGTTCCTTGTGCCGAAGCGGTCTTCCCCACGATCGGCACGGTGACCGGCATCGCGAGGGCCCCGTCCGCAGGCCGGCGAATAGATCGTGAGCTGAAATTCCTGCCCGGTACGCCGCCCGATCACCCCATGCCACGGGCCACTGCCCGAAAAACTGGCCTTCGGATTACCGCAGCCGTTTTCGTTGTTCATGTAATCGCCCGTGGCAGTGCCAAGGACCTGGCCAGTGTTGTCGACGACGAAGTCAACCTGTCCCTTCTGGCTCTTGGAGCAGTCGCCATAGTCCCCCGTTTCGTGCTCCACCATGTCGACGGTGCCCTGCCAGTGCTGACCGGCGGGCTGGACGGGCAGGATGTCCCCGGTGTTGACGCGGTCCCGGGCGATGGCGGTGAGATCGACGTGGGGCACGATTTGGCACGGTGGTGCTGAAGGCTTGGTCCGCCACCGCCGCACGCAGCGCCGGCCATGCGATGACGGCGACTGCCACCACCCAACCCCGTCGCATCGAGCACCACCTCCGTGGCCGCTCGCCCACTGTGAAATCAGCGACCCGCGACAGTAGCGTAGGCCTTCCCCACAAGCAGGCCCGGCGCTTCGCAAAATCGCGCTCACGGCCCGGCCGGCGACGCTGACGGCCCCCCGGATCACACTCAGGCTCGGCATGGGCAGGCAGTCATCCGCCCGGACCGTGCACCGAGCCGCTGATGTTCAGCTTGACGCCGTTGGCGGTGAGTTCGTCAACGATGTCGCGTGCGTCCGGAACAGACCGGGCGAGCCGGTCGAGCTTTGTCACAACGAGCGTGTCGCCGCTGCGGCAGGCGGCGAGCGCTTGGCGCAACGGTTAGCCCCCCTTCGATTAAGCGCAAGAACAACGCACGGGCCAGCCTGCGATGCTCCTCTAATGGTAATGCCGTGTAGGTCGACTCGGCGTGTTTTGCTACGGCTCCTTTCACCCCTCCGATCTCGTGGTAGGCCTGCAAGGTCAGCGTGTGCCCGCTGCGCCGTTGGAAGAGTTGATCGAGCGTAAATTGTAAGAGCGGCAGGGCGCCCACCTGCTCCTGCACTTCGAAGAGCAGGTCACGTGCGAGATCACCCTCAAACGTCAACTGGACATCAGGCAGTTCAGCAGGTTTCTCAATCACCTCCCGTAGCCCTTTGAGATCCATCGTGAGCACGAAGGTATGCTGTGCCTCGATCAGTTGAAACAGTTCTGGGTAGTGCATCGGCCGGTCGTAGAAGTCAGCACGCAGCGTCAGGATGAGGATGGTTGGGCCTTGTAACCCGGTCGCCGCCGTCACCAGCAGGTCGATGAAATGTCGCCGCTCCTCTTCTGAGGTTGTCTGTGTGAACACTTCCTCAAATTGGTCAACGAACAGCATCACTCGCTTTCCCAGGTAGCTCGCCAGGAGGTGCAAACCATAGGCTGAATTGTCTTCCAGTAGCCTCGCGAATCGTTTTGAGACTCCTATCGGGCAATTGCTGCGCAAACGCGAGCGCAAGCGCATCGATGGGATGGGCACCAGGTAGAATGGGATCCAGATAGACCCATTGCTGACTCCCAGGCAACCCACCTGCCTGCAGGTGAGGAAGCAAACCGGCCATTACGACACTCGATTTGCCTGACCCACTCGGGCCAACGACTGCTAGAAATCGTGCGCTCTGGACTTGTTTTTCATCTGCGATCAGCGAGCCACTTAGTGTCTCAGCCAGGTCGTTAATCAACGTGTTTCGCCCAAAGAAATCGTGTCGATCTTCACTTCCGAACGCCTTCAGGCCTTTGTAGGGGTTGCGTGGCTCGCCAGGGGGTTCTGCGGACTCGGTAGTCGTGGTGACAGAGACCGCAGTCGCATTGGAAGCAAGCCGGATCTCTTCAAGCGTCACTACGAGCTCATCGAACACACGAGCATCGGTATGCTCGCGGGCGTCAATCGTGGCAAAGAACTCGCCGCAGTCCTTGGGAACGCACTCCTGCCAGTTCTCCCCATCTATCCAAACGGCGCAGACCTGACTCCTATAGATGCCAGCAATGTGCAGCGCTTTCTGAACATGGTGTGAGGACTCGCGCTTCAGGAGAAGCGATCAGGAGGACCGCCTGCGCACTACGAATAGCCTCTTGCAGCGCTTTTCTCTGGTTCTCTACTCCTTGCCTGCGGAGCGTGCGGCTACTCAATGTGCTCATCCCCCGTGCATGCAGGTGCGCTTTGAGATGCGCCACGAGTTCGTGGTCTGCATTGGCATAGGAAGAAGCGAGAAACACATAAGGATGCGTGGCTGCCAGGAGTGGGTCATCGCTATCGGCACGTAACCCAAGTTCTTCGGCCGTCTTGCCCAGGGCAGTGCACAGCCTCAAACGATAGTAGGAACTGGGAATGGTGATGCCCCGCTCCCATCGGCTGATCGTTTCAGAGTCCGTACCCAATGCTTCAGCTACATCGCTTTGTGTCCATCCCTTGAGGTCACGGGCACGCCTCAAGCGCTCATTGGGAATGATCTCTTCTATGCTCATGATGGATCAGGCGCTCCTTAGCCGGTACACCCCTTGTGCATCCCCTTCAGCACTGCTAGCAGCGCGTTAGGTAAGTGCATTGGAAAAACATCCATTCGCTGTTCACCTGGAGAGAACGGGATCGCTGCTACAAGAGAGAGGACGCACGCACTCACACTCTTTCAGCCGTAGAGATAGTTTACTACCCAGAAGTATACAAGAAAATGGGGGAAAACACAAAATTCATGCAACTCGTCAATAAAAGTTTAGAACATGCCCAGACTTGTTCTGGTAATTGAGGGGAACTTCTGGCACAGTAGTAACAGAGAAACCGCTTCTCCGCTGATTGATTGTAACCGGGTAACAAACAGAGGAGCATTCCCTCTCGATACCCAATAGTGGAACACTTGAAGTCGTCGGTGAGTTCGCACAGACGTATGAGGCACGCGCTGAAAGGACAAAAACTATGATGCCGAACATCCATATCCAGGAGCAACTCATGTTTGAGAGAACCGAGCAGTGGCAGCGCGAATGAGAATAGCAGCTACTGCTGACTCGTCTGCGCAAGCCTCATTCGAGCCGCACTCAACGGCTGATTGGAAGCTGCAGTATGCGCTTCTTGGCGCTCGGTACACAAATGAGTCAGTCTGAGCACTGGCATGAGAGGCTGTATGAAAAGATCGTCTCGATCCGCTCTAGTGAGTGATTTCATCGAATACTCGCAACATCGAGCCCGATGCCCTTTCAAGCGGCGGCGAGATACTTTCCACACAGCTTCTGGGTGCTGTAGCCGAGGTGAACATGCACCTCTGGAGTACAAGGAGAATTGGCTTGATGCAAGAACCACTCAATGTAGCTTCTGAAAGATCGCCTCTTGGTGCAATGAGCGCCTGGGAGCTAGCAGAGCAGTGTGAGCAAGAAATGAGCCACTTTCGTTGGGAAGATCCATCGAGCGATCAGTATGCTGTTGAGCTGTTTCGTCGTGCGACCAGCCATGGCGATCAGGAGGCCTGGGCGGAGGTGCAGCACTGCTTCGGTGAATCCGTGCGTAGTTGGCTACGCCAACATCCCAACAGGGAGGCGGCGTGTCACCTGGACAATGAGGAGCACCACGTGGCTCTTGCCTTCGAGCGGTTCTGGCAGGCAACCACGTCCCAAAAATTGGAATTTGGTCAACTTTCTGCAGTGTTGCTGTACTTGCGCGCATGCCTGAATGGGGTCATGGTTGATACGCTGCGGGCATATTCGCAACTAAAAAAAATCTCGTTACAAGAGCCTGATGAGCCAGGAAAACCACCGGTAAAAGACAGCACTGAGAGTGACGAAGTTTGGGAACTCCTCAAAGCACTGCTTCTCAACGAGCGTGAGCAGCGACTGGCCTACCTGCTCTATCGCTGTGGCCTTGGTCCCAGGGAGATTGTGCATTGCTACCCACAGGAGTGGAGCGATGTCCAGGAGATCACTCGTCTGCGGCGCACCATCCTGGAGCGAGTGCTGGGCAATGCGAACCAACTCCGTTGGCAGCTCAATCACGGAGAGCAGGTGTAAGGGAGGAGAGCAATGTTGCCCTTGATGATTGGAATCACTGCTGTCGCTGGCCTGCTAGTTGTTGCTGCTCTTGCTCTCGCCGTGATACGGCAGGCGAGAAACGCACGTGACGACGTGCAAGGGCCCAAGCGCGGTGGAATGCGCGTCATGGCCACCATCACGGATGTCCAAATCAGGCAGGGGTGGCGGTATGGAAAGAAGTGGGAGCGCGACCCATGGGATGGAAGCCTCGTCAGGCAAAAAACCTGGCAGACGTATTATGACGTGACCGCTCACTGGCTGCATCCTCAGACAAGGCAGAGCTGCACCTCTTACAGCAACGTCTGGTCCGACGACGTTGCAAAGACACCTACAGCGGGAGACACTATTGTCATCATCGTCGACCTTCGTCATCCTCAGTGCAGCGCTGTAGACTTGCGGTCCTTCCCCTAAACGAGACTTATAGGAGACCATTCCACAATGGGGTAGTCTAGCCAGGCCCATTGTGGTGATCTTCCACGCGCTTACTCACCACCGGAGGTCGCCACCATTTCTAGCAAGCCTTCTGGTTGCCCCTAATTTGGAATGGTCTCTATGCAGGTGACTGCCGTGGGGCACAGGTCGCGTGCTGCTGGTTCGAGCAACGCCCCCGTTTGGGCCTCTTGCCACATGTCGATGCCATACCATCCACACTCAGCAGCATGCGCAGGAATTGCGAAGCCCACTCAATACCCGTCTGGTCGGCTTCTACCGTGTTTGTACGCCTGTTCATTGTTCAAGGTGTCACGCCACCAGCTCTTGTGAGGGAAAATCGTGCTAGCTTCTGCGTGAAATCATTGCAACGTCTGCTTTTTTCCAGTAGCATACCTGGAAACCATCGTCAGACAAAGGATACACCCAGGGTTTCAGGCCACTCGGACCTTTGCATTTGAAGAATGGAACTGGAGGTCATCTTGGGGTCCCGGCATCTTTTCCC